>CAWKNW010000030.1:0-13129 GCA_963851065.1 uncultured Thermoleophilia bacterium | reverse complement strand
TCCAAGAGTGTGGCTACCCGTACCGTCGTCGCCGCCCGTCTCTGCGACGATGCGCCCATGAGCAAGACCGTCCTCATCATCGACGGCGTAAGACTTATGCGGCATGGCGCGCGCGATCCTCGAGAGCGAGGGCTTCACCGTCGTCGGTGAGGCCGAGGACGGTGCCGGTGCGGTCGCGCAGGCTCGTGCGCTTCGGCCCGACATCGTCCTCCTCGACGTCCAGCTGCCGGACACCAGCGGCTTCGCCGTCGCCGCCGCGCTGACGTCAAACGGCAGCAGCCCGGACATCGTGCTCACGTCCAGCCGCGACGCACGCGACTTCGGCGCGCTCGTCGACGAGTGCGGCGCGCGCGGCTTCGTCCCCAAGGCCGAGATCTATGCGGCGGAGGCGATCGCAGCACTGCTCCGATGAGGAGCGCGGCCAGGCTCTGGGTCATCGTCGTGCCAGTGGGCCTGGCCGTCGGCGCCGGGGCGCTCGCGCTCGCGCTCACGACCGACCACAGCAACACGTCCAGCCCGAACCTGGTGCTGGCGCTGCTCGTCGGGTACGCGTTCATCCTCGCGGGGCTCGTCGCCCGCACGCGGAGGCCGGAGAACCGGACGGGGCTCCTCCTCATCGGCGTCGGGTTCGCCTGGTTCTTCAACGGCCTGTCCTTCGCCAACAACGGCTACGTCTGGACCGTCGGGTTCTCCCTCGGCGCCCTCTGGGCCGCCGTCTTCGTGCACGCGTTGCTCGCCTATCCGAGCGGGCGGCTCGGAGCACCCTGGCAGCGGGCTGTCGTCGCCGGCGGCTACGCGCTCGCCGGCCTCGCGAACGTCGCCACTTCGCTCTTCGAACCGGATCCGGCCCGGTGCAGCGACTGCCCCGCGAACCGGCTGCTCGTCAGCGACAACCACACAGCGGCGATTGCGATCCTGACGCTCGTCCAGGTGCTCGCTGCCGCCTACCTGATCTCGGTGGCGGTCGCGCTGTACCTACGCTGGCGCGGCTCGACCGCGGTCGCCCGGCGGCTGCTCGGCCCGGTGCTGCTCGCAGGCGGCGTCAGCCTTGCGTTCTTCGGGATCTCGCTCGCGCTCGATCAGGTCTCGAGGCTGGCGTCCGACGTGGCGAGCGGCCTGGCGGCGCTCGGGTTCCTCACGGTGCCGTTCCTCTTCCTGTCCGGGCTCATGCGCACGCGGCTGGCCCGGGCCGACGTCGGGAAGCTGCTCGTCGAGACGTCGGGCGACGCCTCGCGGGCGGAGGCGCAGGAGAGCCTGCGGCGCAGGCTCCGCGATCCGACGCTCGAGCTGGTGTTCTGGCTCGCCGAGCGCGGTGGCTACGTCGACGTCGACGGCCAACCGTACGACCTGCCGCACGACGATCCGGCCCGGGCCGTGACGCCGATCGACTACGGCGACCGCCCGGTCGGCGCGCTCGTGCACGACCCGACCCTGCTCGAAGAGCCGGAGCTCATCGAGTCGTTCGTCGCCGCCGCGCGCCTGGCGATCGAGCGCGATCGCCTCCAGGCCGAGTTGCTCGCGCGTCTCGACGAGCTTCAGCGCGAGCGCGACTTCGTCCGTGACGTCGTCAACGCGGCGCCGAGCTACTTCGTCGTCGCCGACGAGGAAGGACGGATCGTCCGCTTCAACGACACCCTTCTCGCCGCCACCGGAATCGTCGACGACGCGGCCGCCCGCGGCCGCTTCTGGTGGGAGCTCTTCGCGCTCCCCGCGGAGGCGGACGGCGTGCGCCGGTGGTTCCTCTCCTCGCGGAGCCAGACCGGTCTGCCGTCGATCGAGGCTCGCATGGTCGGCGCCGCCGGTGAGCTCGTCACCGGATGGTCGATTGCGCCGGTCACCGACGAGAGCAACCAGCAGCGCTACCTGGTCACGGGTCTGGATCTCACCGTGCGCGTCCACCAGGAAGACGCGCTGCGGGCGAGCGAGGAACGCAGCCGAGCATTGCTCGAGGGGATCCCGGACAACATCTTCAGGGTCGCGCGGGAGGATCATCGCTTCGTCGACATTCGCTGGGCCGATCCGAGCCGGGTCACGCCGGCGGAGCGGGAGCGACTGATCGGCTCGACCGTGTACGAGCTCGGCCTGCCTCCCGCGCTCGAGCAGAGATTCGTCACGGCGGCGGAGCGGGCCTTCGAGACCCGCGAGGTGCAGGAGCTGGAGTACGAGCTGGAGGAGGGCGGCGAGCTGCTGCACCTCGAAGCACGGGTCGTCTCGAGCGGCGAGGCCGACTACTACGTGGTCGTTCGCGACGTCAGCGACCGAAAACGGGCTGAGCTGGCGCTGAAGACCCAGCGGGATTTCCTCAGTGCGATGGGCGATGCGACACCCAGCCTGCTCGCCATCGTCGGGCACGACGGCGTCATGAGCCTCGATCCGCTCAACCACACGCTCCGGGAGCTGACCGGCCTGTTGGGCGGCGACGCCGCGAATCGGGTCTTCTGGGAGCTCATCTCCGCGCCGGAGGACGCCGCCGAGGCGGAGCGGGTCATCCGGGCGGTGACGGAGACGGGCAAAGCCGTCTCGACGGAGACGCGCTGGCTCGCCCGCGGCGGCGAGCGGCGGCTGGTCGCCTGGACGTGTACGCCGGTCCCGGAGATCGAACCGGGCCGCCCGTTCCATCTCGTCACCGGCGTCGACGTCACCGAGCGCGTTGCGTACGAGAACGAGCTGCGCCGGTCGCGCGCGCGCATCGTCGAGGCGGGCGACGCGGAGCGGCGGCGGCTCGAGCGCAACCTGCACGACGGCGCGCAGCAACGGCTCGTCTCGCTCTCGCTGTCGCTTCGGCTCGCCCAGGCGAGGCTGCAGAGCGACCCGGCCGCTGCGGGCGAGCTGCTCACTGCGGCCGGCGCCGAGCTCGCGCAGGCCCTCGAGGAGCTCCGCGAGCTGGCGCGCGGAATCCACCCTGCCGTGCTGACCGACCGAGGGCTTGGCCCGGCACTCGAGTCGCTCGCCGATCGAGCGCCGCTCCCGGTCGAGCTCGATCACGTGCCCGGCGAGCGCCTCCCGGCTCCCGTCGAAGCGGCGGCGTTCTACGTCGTCGCCGAGGCACTGACGAACGTCGCCAAGTACGCCGATGCCACGAGTGTCCGCGTCTCCGTTGCGCGGTTCAACGGGCGCGCCGTCGTGGAGGTCGCCGACGACGGCCGCGGCGGCGCCGACCCGGCGCAGGGCACGGGGTTGCGTGGGCTCGTCGACCGGGTGGAGGCGCTGAACGGCCACCTCGACGTCGAGAGCCCTGTGGGGCGCGGCACGCGCGTCCGCGCCGAGATCCCGTGTTAGCCGGGGCCGGCGCGCGGCTCCGGGTCGTGCTCGCCGAGGACTCCGTGCTGCTGCGCGAGGGAATTGCGCGTCTTCTCACGGATGCAGGCTTCGAGGTCGTCGGGCAGACAGCGACGGCCGACGACCTTCTGCTGAAAGTGCGCAGCTACGCGCCCGACATCGTGATCACGGACATCCGGATGCCGCCGACGCAGACGGACGAAGGTCTGCGGGCGGCCCAGGAGATCCGCGCCGACCATCCGGATGTAGGCGTGCTCGTGCTCTCGCAGTACGTCGAGCCCTCGTACGCGATGGAGTTGCTGGCCGAGAGCGCCGAGGGTGTCGGCTACTTGCTGAAGGACCGCGTGGCGGACGTCGACGAGTTCGTCGCCGCGGTGCGCCGCGTGGCCGAGGGCGGCTCAGCGCTGGATCCGGCGCTCGTGACGCAGCTCGTGGGGAGGCGCCGGCGCCAGGATCCGCTCGACGAGCTGACGCCGCGCGAGCGAGAGGTGCTCGGACTGATGGCGGAGGGCCGCTCGAACCAGGGCATTGCGCAGCGCCTGGTCGTCACCGAGCGCGCGGTCGAGAAGCACGTGACGAGCATCTTCAACAAGCTGCGGCTTCCGCCGGCTTCCGACGACCACCGCCGCGTCCTGGCAGTCCTGGCGTTTCTGCGCGGCTAGCGCTCCCCTCTCCGCTCCATCAGCGCCCGCTCGAAGGCCGTCGGCGACGGTGCGGCTAGCCGCACCGGCAGACGCATGGTGGCCGCATTCCGCTTGAAGGCGGCCGGTGCGAGCCTGGCTCCACAAGCAAGAACCACAGACAAAGGAGATTCCAGTGTCACCTCTCAAGCGTTCGAACCACACAGCGGCACGCATCGGCCGCTGGAGTGCGAATCATTGGAAGACCGCGATCGCCGGCTGGCTCGTGTTTGTCATCGCTTCGGTGGCGGTCGGAAAATTCGTCGGTACGCAGTACCTGAAGACGAACGACACCAACGTCGGCGAAGCCCGCAAGGCGGACAAGATCATCTCCGCGGGCTTCAAGGCGAAGCAGGACGAGCAGGGCGAGATCGTCCTGATCCAGTCCAAGACGTCGACGCCGGCGAATCCCGCCTTCCGGGCGGCGATCCACGACGTGACGACGACGCTCGCTCGGTTCCCGAGCGTGACGAAGCTCAGGTCGCCGCTCGTCTCGAGCCACCGCGACCAGATCTCCGACAACGGCCACGCCGTCATGGTCACGTTCAGCCCGAAGGGCGACTACCTGCACGCGGCCACGTACATCACGACCATCGAGGCGGCCGTCGCGAAGGCGCAGGCCCGGCATCCCGGTTTCACGATCGAGGAGCTCGGGAGCGTCAGCACCGAGAAGAAGCTCGACGCCAAGTTCAACAGCATGCTCGCCCAGGTAGGCCTGCTTGCGCTGCCGGCGGCGCTGATCATCCTCCTGCTCGTCTTCGGCTCCGCGGTCGCGGCGATCGCACCGCTGCTGCTCGCACTGACGGCCGTCATTGCGACCACGGGGCTCGTGTCGCTCCCCAGCCAGCTGATCCCGGTGGATCAGCAGATCTCGGAAGTGATCCTGCTCATCGGCCTCGCGGTCGGGATCGACTACTCGCTGTTCTACCTCCGGCGTGAGCGCGAGGAGCGGGCCGCCGGTCGCAGCGAGGGTGCCGCACTCGAAGCTGCCGCCGCGACGTCGGGCCGGGCAGTGCTCATCTCGGGCATCACCGTGATGATCGCGATGGCCGGCATGTTCCTCTCCCAGGACAAGACGTTCATGTCCTTCTCCGTCGGCACGATGATGGTCGTCGCCGTCGCGATGATCGGCTCCCTGACCGTCCTGCCCGCGTTGCTCTCGAAGCTGGGCGACAGGGTCGAGAAGGGCCGCATCCCCTTCGTGCACCGGCTCCGCAGCAAGAGTGGCGAGAGCCGCGTCTGGGGTGCGATCCTCGACCGCGTCCTGCGCCGCCCGGTCGTCTCGGCGGTCACCGCCGGTGCGATCCTTGTCGCGCTCGCCGCCCCGGCATTCATGCTCAACACGGCGACCACGACCCCGTCGCAGGTCAACATTCCCGAGGTCGCTCCGATCCAGCACCTCGAGAAGGCGTTCGGCAGCAGCAACGACCCGGCCCGGGTCGCGATCAAGGCCGCCGACGTCACCGCACCGCCCGTCCGGGCAGCGATCGCCGAGCTCAAGCGGCGCGCTCTCGCGAGCGGACAGATGAGCGCTCCGATCACGGTCGACTCGAACGCCGCCCACACTGTCGCCACGGTCGACATCCCGCTCGACGGCAACGGCGCCGACAGCGCCTCGACCGGGGCGTTGAAGACCCTCCGGCACGACCTGCTGCCGGCCACACTCGGCCGGGTCGACGGCGTCGACTACGCCGTCACCGGATCGACGGCGGCGCAGCAGGACTGGAGCGCAAGCATGAAGAGGACGGCGCCGCTCGTGTTCGGCTTCGTCCTGATCTTCGCCTTCCTGATCCTGACCGCGGCGTTCCGCTCGATCGTCGTGGCCACGAAGGCGGTCATCCTGAACCTGCTCTCGGTCGCAGCTGCGTACGGCATCCTCGTGATGCTGTTCCAGTGGGGCTGGGGCGAGAGCGTCTTCAACTTCCACTCGAACGGCGGCATCACGCCCTGGCTGCCCATGTTCCTGTTCGTCATCCTGTTCGGGCTCTCGATGGACTACCACGTGTTCATCCTCAGCCGGGTGCGCGAGGCCTACGGCCGCGGGCTCTCGAACGAGCAGGCCGTCGCACACGGGATCAAGCAGACGGCCGGTGTCGTCACCAGCGCCGCGGTCGTCATGGTCGTCACCTTCGCGGTCTTCGCGACGATGCCGATCATCGACTTCAAGGAGATGGGCGTCGGCCTCGCAGCCGCCATCCTCATCGACGCGACGCTCATCCGCGCGGTGCTCCTGCCGGCGACGATGAAGCTGCTCGGCGACCGCAACTGGTACCTGCCGCGCTGGCTGAACTGGCTGCCGCAGCTGGAGCACGGCGAGACGCTGCAGGCTCCCGCGCCCACGGCCATTCCGGTCGCGGCTGTCTAGCTCCCGCATCATCCACCGCTCGCTAGGCCCGTCTCCTCTCGGAGGCGGGCCTAGCCGTGTCTACGGAGGGCGACGGCGACGGCGTCGGTGAGCGCGCGGACGGGATCCGGTTGGCTCCCGGCGGCCCTCCAGGCGACGAATCCGTCGGGCCTGACGAGTGCGGCTCCGTCGCTCCCGGTTCCATACAGCGTGCCGAATTTCCCGCTCGGGTCGATGACGTCGTCGACGACGTGCGTCAAGACCTGGACGCCGAGTGCTGAGCCGGCCGCCTCGCCGGCGAGACGCCAGCTGTGTCCGTCGCGACCTGCGAGCGCGACGAACTCGCGACCGAACAGATCCAGCGTCGAGCATTCGCGGCCGTCCAGCCTGATCGGAAGATGTGGCGCACGAAAGCCGGGCCGGCCGGTCGGTTCACGCGGGTCTTCCCACATTGCGCCGTCGTCCTCGACTGCGCTCGAAATGGCTTCCGACCGGTAGCGGTATCCGAGCTCGACGGTCGCCTCCTCGACGATCGGCACCAGGTTCTCCTTCCCGAGAGCCGGGTCGAGACGCAGCACGTAGCGCGTATACGCCTGTTCCGTCGTGAACGCGGCCACTGGTTGCCGCTCGTCGTCGTACGTCTGCAGCAGCTCGTCGCCCGCGCGACCGTCGAGCACGTAGGCGAGCTTCCAGGCAAGGTCGTAGCCGTCCTGGACGCCGGTGTTGCCGCCGAAGCCTCCGGTCGGAGGCATCACGTGCACCGCATCACCGGCGAGCAGCACACGACCGACGCGGAGTTGCTCGGCGTATTCGGCAGAAGCCGACCAGCGCTGCACGTTCTCGATCTCGACTGTGATGTCGGGATCACCGAGAGCCTCACGCACATAGCGGATGCACGTCGAAGTCGTCATGTCTTCGCCGATTCGAACCGATCGAGCCCCGGCGTCGTCGACCGTCGAGTTGACGACCAGAAAACCCGCCTGGAGATCGATCGAGAAGCGGAAGAATCCCTGGAGTCGCGGGCCGAAGACGTAGATCACGCTCAGGTTCCGCTCACCCATCAGCTTGCGCACGTCGGCCCTGAAGTAGATCGTGATGCTGTCCGAGAAACTCCCGTGACCGAGCTTGCGGATCCCGAGCTGTTCTCTGATCGGGCTGTGAGCGCCGTCCGCAGCGACGAGATAGCGGGCGCGCACAGTGCGGTCAGCGCCTCCGTCGCGCGCCCGCACGGTCGCGGTCACGCCGTCCCCGTCCTGCTCCACCGTCACCGCCTCCGACGCATATTCGACACGCGCTCCGAGACGCTGCGCGGCCCGGAGGAGAACAGGCTCGAGGCCGATCTGCGTGACGAAGAGCCGCGGCGACGGGCTGAGCGCCTCGACTCCTTCGTTGATGAAGCGGAAGTACCAGTCCAGTTCTTTCCCGGCGAGGCTCTCCGCCGACATGATCGCGCCGTTCTGGACGAACTCCTTGGCGGCGGCCTCCTCGACCTCTGCCTGAAGGCCAACTGCACGGTAGGTCTCGATCGTGCGCTGGCTCACGAGCGCCGCCCGCGGATGGATCGCCGTGCCGCGGTGACGTTCGAGCACCAGCGACGGGACGCCGTGATGCCCGAGGAACACCGCCGTCGAGAGGCCGACGAGGCTGCCACCGACGATCAGGACCGGAACGTTTTCATCGACCACGCAGCACCTCTCTGACCTGGTGGATCGACGCTACACGACTGTCCGGCCCCTCAACGTGCGAGCGGCGGGCGGCCTTGCGGCCGCCCGCCTGATCCCAGGTTGCGCTGGAGCTTTGGCGACGGTTACTGGACGAGGATGTTCCTGCCCGTCCCGCCGTCGAGGCTGTCCTGCCCGGGGCCGCCAACGAGGAGATCGTTGCCCGCGGAGCCGGCGAGCACGTCATCGCCGGCGCCCCCGAACAGCACGTCGTTGCCGTTCCCGCCGTCGATCGTCAGCTTGCCGGCACTCGCAGCAAGGCCGGACGCGTTGACGCGGTCGTTGCCGTCGAGTGCGTCGATCGTGAGCGTGTCGCTCGCGGCCTCGGCACCCGTGATCGTCACCGTCGCGGCCAGCCCGCTCACGCGCGCTGCGCCGTTGCGGCCGACGGCTGTGATCTGGTCGTTGCCGGCTGTGCCTTCGACGATCACCTGGTCGGGCTGGCCGTCGCCGGTGCCGCTGCCGGCCGGGTTGCTTTCGTCGACGTTGACGTGTTTGACGTCGGTGCCGGTCAGGTCGTGGACGGTGACGACGTCTGCGCCGCCGAGGGCGTTGAAGTCGACCTGTTCGACGCCTGCGGTGTCCATGGTGATGTTGCCGGCGTCGCGGAAGAAGCGGAGCCGGTTGCCGTTGGCCGACAGGTCGACGTGCTCGGCGGCGGCTGCTCCGTTGAAGAGCATCGTGTCGTTGCCGTCCTGCCCTTCGACGGTGTCGCTGCCGTCGCCGGGATCCCAGACGAAGGTGTCGTCGCCGGCGCCCATGACCGCCCGGTCGTTGCCCTTGTTGCCGTCGATCCGGTCGTCACCACTGCCCCCGACGAGCGTCTCTGCTCCGGAGCCTCCGGCCAGATTGTCGTCTCCCGGGCCGCCATCGAGGGTTGCCGGGATCTTGTCCGTGAACACCCCGTTGCTCTCGTCGATGCGAACGAGGTCGTCCCCGAGACCGGCCTCGACTGCGATCGCCGCGACGTCTGCACGCGCGAACTCGAAGTCAGCGGAGCCGTCGTCGCCGAAATCGACCTGGAGCCTGTTCGGGTCACCGGCCTTCAGGCGAAGCGCGATCTTGTCGTTCGCCCTCGTGCCTTCGACCGACAACAGACCGTGCTTGAGGCTCGCTTGCGCGGACCTCGGGTCGTCGACCTTGTGCATGCCGTTGTATGTGTGGCGGTGCGGCGAGGCGTGCCCTTGCGCCGCCACGGCGCCGGCCGCTCCGGTGATTGCGGTGGCGGCGATCGCCGAGGCCGCGAGACGCATTGGCCAGACCGCACGGGGCGATACGAGCCGCTTGTGATTTCTCATTGCCATCCTTTCGGGTTTGTGGATCGTTCGCCGGCTATAGACACCGGCGCGCCGGGGTCTATTCCGTGGCCGGCGCCTACGCCGCGCGCGGAAGCGAATCGGCGGCGCGAGTTGGAAGAGCGAAGCGGTCGCGAGTGCGTGATACGAGCCGATCGAGCCCGTTGGAACGCGTCGGGCGGCCCGCGATCACGATCTCGTCGGCGGGAAACGTGGGCAGTGCGTCCGCGATCGCCAACAGTGGATCGGCGTCGCCGGCACGGCCCTCGGCGTGCACTCCGCCCCGCTTCAGCAGTTGGACCAGAGCTTCAGCGAGCGTTGCCGCTCTGCGCCGGGCGTCATCTTCGTCCGACAGCCAGTGGCGCAGCTTGGAATTCAGTGCAGGCGCGACGACGAGGACTTCGGCCTCCGATACCTCCGGGGGGACAACCGCGTCGAGCGCGACGATCAGGACGTTCATCTCTGTTCCTTTCCGAGTGAGTTGACCTCTCGTGCGCTGAAGACACCGACCATCCCGCGCCTATTCCGGCGGCGGCGAGCGCGTTCCGCGGATGAACGGGAATAGCCTTGGTCGAAGGGGTGTCCTTGAAGGCGTGGAGGTCTTGTCCCTTGGTCCTCGCGCGGCGTCGCACGGCCCGCGCCCGTCCCGAGTTACGCTTCGGCTCGCCGTGTCGATGAGACGCCGTCGAGAAGAGAAGGACGGCGGTCGGGAGATCGCCGAGTTGGCGGCGCTCGCGGATGGATCGCTGGCGCCTCATCGCCGCGCGCCGGTCGAGGCAGAGGTGGCCGGATCGACGGAGCTCGCCGACCGTCTCGCGGAGCAACAGCGCGCGGTCGCGTTCGCGCGGAGCGCCGCCGAAGAGGTCGTCGCGCCTGCGGCCCTACGGGCGCGGATCGAGGAGCAACGGCGCCCGCGTCACGCTCGACCGGCTCGCCGCTTCGTCGTCATCGGCGCCGCCGCGGCCGCGGCGACGGCGGCGGCGATCGCATTCGTCGTGGTCGGCACGGGGACGTCCGGTGAGCGGCTCAAGGCTGCTCTCGGACCGACCGCGCTGGATCCGGGCGCGAGCGGCGAGGCGACGCTCATGAAGACATCGTCAGGCTGGCGAATCACGCTCGACGCGACCGGGCTTCCTCGGCTCGACGGTGGACGGTTCTACGAGGGGTGGCTCCGCAATCGAGCCGGTGTGCTCGTTCCGATCGGGACCTTCAACGAGGGGCGGAACGTCACGCTCTGGGCCGGTGTGTCCCCGAAGGACTTTCCGACGCTGTCGATCACGCGCGAACGGGCGGACGGCAATCAGGCCTCATCGGGCCAGAAGGTGCTCGTCGGGATCGTCGACGCCGGCCGCTCAGGCTGAGGCGTCGTCGATCCTGCGGACGACCTGCTGCCGGGCGCGGTAGAGGCGGCTCATGACCGTGCCCTCGCGAATCCGTAGGGAATGTGCGGCCTCTTTGTACGAGAGCCCGGCGATGTCGACGGCGACCAGGACGTCACGGAAGTCGTCGGGGAGCGCCGCGACCGCCGCGTAGAGCTCCGCTGCGGCGAGCGCATCCTCCGGTCGACGCGCCTGCGGGTCGGCGACGAGATCGAGTTGGTCCGGCAGCGGCCCGGGCTGCAGCCGGCGGCTCTCGCTGCGCTTCCGATTCAGGAAGGTGTTGCGCAACGCGCGCAGGAGATAACCGAGGTCGTCCTCGTTGCGGAGCAGGCGCGGGCGCGCGAGCACGCGCGCGTAGGTGTCCTGGACGAGGTCCTCGGCGTCCTCGCGGGAGCCGCAGAGCGCCCAGGCGGCCCGAAAGAGCCGATCGAGGTGGTCTCCGAGCCGGGAAGGATCGAGCGAGCGCTCCATCGAGCGATGATGGGTCTGACGACCGGTGCGTTCGGGCGAGCATGCCAGAACGGCTTGCGGCGAACCGGCCGTCCGAGTCGCGATAGCGCTGCCGTCACGGGTGGAGGGCCCGAATCAGCTCGGTCGGCGCCGTTGGCAGATGTGCGAAGGGGTGGTGGAAGGCGTCGAGGGCCTGCTCTCCGGCCACGTTGAAGAACAGTGTCTCTTCCGAGGCCGGTTGCCAGACCTCGATGCTCGTGCTGTTGTCGTGGGCGCTCCAGTAAAGCGTGACCTCGATTCCGCCGCTGGCGCGGTGAGCCAGCTCGAGGCGGGGGTGGATCATCTCGATGGTCGTCTCCGTGGCAAGCTCGCTCATGGTCGCCGTCCTTTCTCGTCGAGGTCCCTAGACAAGGACTCCGCGGCGGCGCCGATATTCCCGGCCGGGTCGCGACCGCGTTCGGGCGGCCAGTTGTAGATGAGCTCGCGCTTCGCGATCGTCCGGTCTTCAAGGTTGCTGATGCGCGGTCGGCCGGTGATGCACTTTCGCCAGGCGACGCCCGCTCTCCAGAGGCTTGGTTGGCTGAGCGTTCGCTCCAGCGTTTGGCGGATCTGCGGCCCCTCGAAGGCGAAGATGATGTGGTCGGCGGCGAGGAGGACCTCGTGCCGTCGAAGGTTGAGAGCTCGAGGATCGAAGGGCGGCCCCTGCGCGATCAGTTCGCGTACCCGTTGCTGCGCATCGAGCCGGAGCGGCACGATCAAATCGATCGCGGTCTCCGCTTCGACGTGTTGGGCGGAGAGCGTGCTCAAGAGGTCGGCAACTTCGTGCAACAGATTGCTGCCGAGCGGTGCGATCAGGACTCGGGCTTGGTCGCGGCGCTCGAGGACGACGGTCGGGTAGCCGTTCAAGCGGTCGTGGGCGCTGCGGCCGATCCGCACCTCGGTCAGCTCGGCCGCGGACAAGTCGAGCTCGACCAGCGTCCGGTGTCGGTGACCAGTGAGGAGAATCTGGCCGCGGACAGCCAGTAGCCGGCCGGTCGCGGGCGCATGATCGCCGTCTTGAAAGACGATCGGGTAAGCGAACGAGGATGAGGAAGCGCGATCGTCCATCGAGTGAGTCTTCGGCAAAGCGAACGGGCCGTCGTCCGCAGAAAACGACTGGCACGGTGTGGAGAACTACGGGCGGTTCGGTTCGGAGAACTGACCGGCCGTGGACGCCGAAAGGGCCCAGGTAGCGGGCCCTTTCGGAACGACCTCTGATCAAGTCTCTGACGGATGGTTGGTCTTGATTGTCGGTCGGTTGCCACGAGTCTCCCGTCCGCCGCGTCGGGCGGCATCCGTAGCAGCTACCGATTCGTGCTGCGGCTGCAGTTCGGCAGGCTCGAGTTGGTCGATCGGCGCGAATTCGTCTGATAGACGGCATGGGCTTCTACTCGGCCGCCGTCGCTATCCCGCCCGGCTCGTGTTCGGGAACCCCTGGCGAATTTGGGGCGTTGCGCTTCCAGATCAGCACGCTCACCGTCGCTGTCCAGAAGATCAACAGGACTAGGCCCAAAAGGCCGGCCGGGGTCGCTGTGACGATGCCGATCGCGATCGCCACCCAGCCAAGCCAGTTCGGCAGTTCCGCCCCGCGAAGGATCGCCAAGCCGCTCGCGACCCCGAACACCAAGCCGGCAGCCGACACAGGCAGGAACATCTTCAGGGCCAGGACGTTCAGCGCCTGGGCTGCCGCCGGCTCCAAATGGCTTGGGACGGAGGCGAGCGCGAAGTCAAAGCCGAAATAGACCGTTGCGCCGACCGTCAGCGCTGCAGCCGCAGCCAACACGACCGAGCCAAGCGCTTTCGCAGCGGCTGTGCGACGCAGGAAGCTGCGAAGCGAACCGGCGAACAACAAGAAGAACGCGAACGCGAACATCCACAGTAATCAGATGTTTTCGCGCTCGAGCTATGGGCCTCATAGAACGAGATCACCCGTGCACCGCTC
>CAWKNW010000029.1:0-30311 GCA_963851065.1 uncultured Thermoleophilia bacterium | reverse complement strand
CGAGTGTCCTTGTCGCCTGAGTTCCTGGACTCTTGACGAGCTCGTGCTTTCCGACGGTCACGACACGGTGTGTACGACGCCCATCTGCTCTGTAAGAATCGACACAGAGACGGGTCGTGAGCGGCGGGGTGGTCATCGTCAACGGTCTCGGAACGACAATGAGCCTGGCGACCGCGGGTCGCCCGGCGTCTCCGTCCGTCAACCGAGACCACCGATGACCGGCTTGCTGACGCCGGTCCGCGAGGTCGAACCGCGGCCCGACCCGGACACCGAGAGGGACGCGACCCTCTACGTGCGCTCGTACCTCTTGATGCGCGTCGGCATCGGGGTGCTCGGGATCGCGCTTCCGCTCGTGCTCGTGTTCATCGACAAGGCCGCTTTCCACGGCAACCCGTTCCCGCGCGGTTCCCTCAGCGTCTACTACTACTCTGGGATGCGGGACGAGTTCGTCGGCATCCTCGGCGCGATCGGGATCTTTCTGATCACCTACAAGGTCGCCGAGCGCAACCTCGACAACACGCTGAGCTTGATCGCGGGGGCGTGCGCGATCGTCATCCCGCTCTTCCCGACCGGGGAACCGCCGTACGCACACGTTCCGCTCACACCGCTCCAGAAGCTGCTCGGCGAATCGACGACCAAGTGGGTCCACTTCACCGCGTCCGGCGCGTTTCTCGTCTCCCTCGCCGTGATCACCTTCTTCTTCGGCGTTCGGGAAGGCAAGCGGCCTCGGCGGCCGGGGAAGCGTTCACCGGCGTTCTGGCGCTGGTTCCACTGGACCTGCACCGGCGTCATGGGTCTCGCGCTCCTGTGGATCGTGACCATGCTGTCGGTGGGATGGCCGTCACGGGCCTTGCTGATCGGCGAATGCGTCTCAGCGTGGGCGTTCGGCGCCTCCTGGCTGGGGAAAGGCGCGGAACTCGACCTGCTCTTCGGCAAGCCCCGCTAGACGGCGGCTGTCCGACGCGCCTCGGGGTGCGGCATGCTGGCAGCGAAACGGCTCAACGATCAAGTGCCGAAGGTGGGAATCGAACCCACACTCCCCGGAGGGAACCGGATTTTGAGTCCGGCGCGTCTGCCAATTCCGCCACTTCGGCCTTGCCTTCGATCGTAGCCGTGTTAGGACCGCGATCGGCTCCTGCCCGAGGCCGGCTTGACCGGCCGGGGAGGTGTTGCGCGTGTCTTGCGGCGGGGTGCGACCAGCGACGGGACATTTCTGCCCGAGGGGGTTAAAGTCGCCCGACTGTGGCCGCCGACGCCTCCGCCCCGACACTCGCACGACGGATTCCACGGCCCGGGGTCATCTCGACGATCGGGCTCGTCTTCGTCGGGCTGCTCCTCTTCTGGCTCGGCGTCAACCTCGTCAAGACGCCGAGTGACTTCTTCCAGATCCTCCTGATCGGGCTGACGACGGGTTGCGTCTACGCGCTCGTCGCGCTCGGTTACACACTCGTCTACGGGATCCTCGAGCTGATCAACTTCGCGAACGGCGACGTGTTCATGCTCGGCGGCATGTTCGCGATCACGTACTCGACGTCGCTCTTCGGCTTGCAGGCGGGGCAGGGATGGGTGATCGCCCCGATCATCATCGCGACGCTGATCCTCGTGATGCTCACGTGCGGCCTCATCAACGCAGCGATCGAACGCGTCGCCTATCGTCCGCTGCGGGGCGCGCCGAGACTGGCGCCGCTCATCACCGCGATCGGCGCGAGCTTCATCATCGAGGACGTCGGGCTGGCCTGGAAAGGGCCGAACTACGTGACCGCGCCGAGCGTGCTTCCGACCTCGAACGTGTTCTCGATCGGCGGCGTCTCGTACTCGTGGGACAAGATGATCGTCATCCTGTTCACGGTTCCGGTCCTGCTCTGTCTGCTCTGGCTCGTGCAGCGCACGCGACAGGGGAAGGCGATGCGGGCGACGGCGCAGGACATGGACGCCAGCGCGATGATGGGGATCGACGTCAACCGGACGATCTCGTTCACGTTCGTGATCGCGGGCGCTCTCGCGGGCGCTGCGGGTGTCCTGTACGCGTTCTACGTCACGACCGTTCGCTTCGACCAGGGATTCCAGCTCGGGTTGATCGCGTTCACCGCTGCTGTCCTCGGCGGGATCGGCAACCTGCCCGGCGCCGTCCTCGGCGCGATCTTGATCGGCTTGATCCAGGCGTTCAACGAGGGGCTCAACTGGCACGCTCCGGGCTCCGACTGGACGGAGTCGATCGTCTTCTCGATCCTGATCCTGATCCTCGTCTTCCGACCGGAAGGGCTGCTCGGCGAGCAGACACCCGAGGGCGGATGACGGGGGTTCCCGACACCGCCTCCGCAGGCGCGGTCCCGTCCGGCGAGGAGATCGGGTTTCGCAACCGGCTTCGCGCCCGCTGGAGGGCATTGCCGATGCGGCAGCGCGCCGCCATCTCGATCGCCGGGATCATCGCACTCTCGATCGCGCTCTACTTCGTCGACAACGCGCTCGCGTACGGGACGCTCACGATCGGCGCGCTCTACTGGATCCGCCGTCTTCCGCCGTTGCCGTACCGGCTGGGAGCGCAGGCGGCTCTGGTGATCGTCTTCCTGATCGCAGGGCCCCGGTCGCTGGCCGTCCTTCTGGCGATCGCCTTCGCCCTGACCTGGGTGCCGCCGAAGCACCGCGACTACACGTTTGCGGGTGTCGCGCTTCTTCTGACGGTCTTCTACCCCTTCTACGCAGGGAAGATGTTCACCATGCCGGTGTTCGGCGTGTGGCCGGACGTCGCGACCGGCGTCTACATGCTGGTGTTCATCATGATGGCGGTCGGCCTGAACATCGTGGTCGGGTACGCCGGCCTGCTCGACCTCGGTTACGTGGCCTTCTACGCGATGGGCGCGTACACCGCCGCGTGGTTCGCGTCGCTGCAGTTCCCGCACACGACCTGGCACTTCGGGGCTGTCGGCATCGATCCGCACCTACCCGGCATCCACGTCACCATCTGGCTGCTGCTGCCGCTCGCGGGCATCATCGCTGCGCTCTCCGGGATCGCGATCGGGCTGCCGACGCTGCGGCTGCGCGGCGACTACCTGGCGATCGTCACGCTCGGGTTCGGCGAGATCCTGCCGCAGATCGCGCGCAACGGCGACAGTCTCTTCGGGTTCAACGTGACGAACGGTCCGAACGGGATCACGCCGCTCGACTCGCTCGGCTTCGGGCATCGAATCTCGGCGGCGACCGGCGGCTTCCTGCCGGCCAACTACCTGCAGTGCTGCAACGCGAAGGTCCTCGGTCATCAGATCCAGTCGACCGACGTCTTCTTCTGGACGGCCGTCGGACTGCTGCTGTTCACGATCTTCTGCTCGCTGCGGCTCCAGTACTCGCGTCTTGGCCGCGCCTGGATCGCGATCCGCGAGGACGAGACTGCCGCAGCGGCGATGGGCATCCCGCTGATGCGCACGAAGACCTGGGCGTATGCCAGCGGCGCGTTCTTCGGCGGGATCGCCGGCGCGTACTACGCGTCGTACAAGAGCGCGACCTTCCCGGGGGACTTCTTCTTCAACATCTCCGTGTTCATCCTCTGCATGGTCATCCTCGGCGGGATGGGCAACGTGTGGGGGGTGATCGTCGGCGCCGCGTTCCTTGCGTACCTCAACCAGGAGGGTCTCGCGAACACCGGGGCGTGGATCAACTCGAACATCCACGTCGGCGGCTGGCACCCGAACATCGACGTGCCGCTGTACGCCTCGGGGATCTACGGCGTGATCCTCATCGTCGTGATGCTGTTCAGGCCGGAAGGGCTGATCCCCTCGCGCCGCCGCGCGGCCGAGTTCCACGAGGGAGTCCACGACCAGCCGCTGTACGACGTGATGCACGACGAGGCCCATTACGACCCACAGGGAGCTGAGTTGTGAGCGCGTCCGCGCCGGCGCAAGACGGCGACGTCCTCGAAGCGGTGGACGTGCGGAAGGAGTTCGGCGGGCTGGTCGCCGTGAACGATGTCAACTTCACCGTGCCGCGCGGGAAGGTCATCTCGCTCATCGGTCCGAACGGTGCCGGCAAGACGACGTTCTTCAACATGCTCACCGGGGTGTACAAGCCGACTTCCGGCACGATCACGTTCCTCGGCGAGAACGTGACCGGGAAGCCGCCGCACGCGATCACCGAGCGCGGCATGGGCCGGACGTTCCAGAACATCCGGCTCTTCCAGAACATGACGGCGCTCGAGAACGTGATGGTCGGCCGTCACGCGCGGATGAAGGCGAACATGTTCAACTCGGTCCTGCGGACGCCGTCCGTCCGGCGCGAAGAGAAGGCTGCGCGTGATCGGGCGCGCGAGTTGCTGGTGTTCACCGGCCTCGGCCGCAAGGCCGAGGAGGTGGCACGCAACCTTCCGTACGGCGACCAGCGTCGGCTCGAGGTGGCGCGGGCGCTCGCAACCGATCCGCAGCTGCTGCTGCTCGACGAGCCCACCGCCGGGATGAACCCGCAGGAGTCGGCGGAGTTCACTGCGTTCGTCAGCCGGCTCCGTGACGAGGAGAAGCTGACCGTGCTGATGATCGAGCACGACATGCGGGTCGTGATGGGCGTGTCCGACCGGGTGTCGGTGCTCGACTACGGCGAGAAGATCGCCGAGGGCAGCCCGCGCGAGGTGCAGCAGGACGAGCGGGTGATCGAGGCGTATCTCGGCAAGGCCGCGGTCGAGGACATGAGGAAACGGGGCCTGTCGTGACGAGCACGAACGGCGCGCCGATCCTCGAGCTGACCGACGTCCATACCTACTACGGGTCGATTCACGCGCTCAAGGGAATCTCGATCGAGGTCCGCGAGGGCGAGATCGTGACGCTGCTGGGATCGAATGGGGCCGGGAAGTCGACGACGCTTCGGTCGATCAACGGGCTGAACCGCCCACGGCAGGGCGTTATCCGGTTCGAGGGCCGCGACATCACGACGGTCCCCGCGCACGAGATCGTGAAGCGGGGCATCGCGCAGTCGCCGGAGGGGCGGCGGCTCTTCCCGAGAATGAGCGTGACCGAGAACCTCGAGATGGGTGCGTTCCAGCGGTCGGACCGCGCAGGGATCCGCGAGGACATGGACCGCGTCTTCGAGCTGTTCCCGCGCCTGCGCGAGCGGCGCACCCAGCGGGCGGGGACGATGTCCGGCGGAGAGCAGCAGATGTGCGCGATCGGGCGCGCCCTGATGGCCCGTCCGAAGCTCCTCCTGCTCGACGAGCCGTCCCTCGGGCTCGCCCCGATCTTCGTCGAGCGCATCTTCGAGATCATCAAGACGATCAACGAGCAGGGCACCTCGATCCTGCTCGTCGAGCAGAACGCGTTGATGGCGCTCGACGCTGCCCATCGCGGCTACGTGCTCGAAACGGGCCGGATCGCGCTGGCCGACCGGGCCGCAGCGTTGAAGACGAACGAGCAGGTCCGCAAGACCTACCTCGGCGAGGACTGACTCACCCCACCACGATCGGGAAGTACGGCGGCGTCAGCAGGTACGCGATGCGTTGCGCGCCGCGCCCTTTCGCCATCTCGACCGCCGTGCCGAGGCCCTGCACCCCGACGAAGCCGAGCTGCCTGGCCGCCTGCGCGTCGCGGCACCCGGCGATCAGGACGGCGCCGAGCCGTTCGGCCGTCGTCGCGCACGCACGCCACTCGGCAAACGGTTGCAGCGGATGGGAGGCGCGACCGGCGCGATAGCTCTCGAGCGCAAGCTCGTCGGCACTCGCCGCGCGCTCGGCCTCGGCGAGGGCGGTTGCGTCGCCCGCCGGCCGCGGTTCGAAGAAGAGGGCGCGGTACGGCGTCTGGGTCGGGCGCGGGAATCGGCGGTGGAACGGGTGCGCGAGGATCGCGGTGCCGCCCGCCGCCACGGGAGGTGCGTCGCGCCAGAGCCGGAGCGCAAGCCCCAGCCCCAGGTACGCGGCACTCACCGGGTTCGGACGCTCGCGCGGCAGGAACGGCGTCGTCGGCGGGACACCGATCACGACGGCGTCGACCGGCTCGCGCAGCTCGACACCCTTGAACAGCGTCCCACGGAGCAGCGCCTCGGCGTGGGCGACCGACGGCGGGCCGCCGAACACGGCCGCGGCAGTGATCGCACGCGGAATGCGCTCGATGCCGGCTTGCCTGAGGCCGCGGGGGGCACGCTGCAGGACGCGCCGCACCCGCGAGCCGAGCAGCCGATCGATGGCCTCCTGGTCGAACGGGTACCCGGCCAGCGGTCCCGCCAACTGCGGCGTGTCGAGCACCAGCGACACGCCGAAGACTCCGACACGAGCGGCGATTCGCCGCTCGAGCTCGCGCGCGATGTGCCAGCCTGCGGCCGTGCTCGGCTCGAGCAGCGAGCGTGCCTCCGCTGCGATCAGAGACTCGCGTCCCGACGCCGCGACCAGTGCCGCGGGACCGCCGTGGAGCACCGTCTCTGCCGCGGTCACCGTGACGACGAGATCGGTCTCGACCAGGGCGGGGTTCACGCGAAGAGGAACGTCGCCGAGCTCCCCGAGCGAGACGAGGTCGTCACCCTCGACGTCGTGGACGACCACACGACCACGAAAGCGGCGCCGGAACGCGGGGGTCACGAGCGAGGCGATCTCGCGTGGCGTCGTCCGTCGCAACAGGGCGCCGGCGACGAGGATCGTCACCTGCTCGACCCCGAGGCGAACGAGCTCGTCGGCGACGGCCGCGATCGCGACATGGCGCGGATCTGTCGGCGCGCCGGGAATCGGCAGGACCGGCTGCTCGATCACGATCGTCGCCGATCCTCCGGGTCGGACGAGCTCCGCCAGAGGGGGGCCGGCGAGTGGGAAGGCGAGCGCCTCGCGCGCGGCGGCCGGAACGTCACGCAGGGACCCCGGCGGCCTCGGTGCGCGCAGGACGACGTCGTTCGGACCGGCATCCGCGACGACGAGCCGCGAGTCCGCAAGCAGCGGGACGCGCGTCAAGGGACGCTGCGGTAGAGCCGTAGGAACGTCGGCCTGAAACCGCGTCGCGGCCAGAAGCGAGACGAGAGGAGGTTCACCGAGCGCCAGTCGGTGGTCATCGAACGAAATCCCTGTTCGTGCGCGAACGTCAACGCGTACGCGGTGAGCGCCAGCCCGACGCCTCGTCCGCGCACGTCGGGAAGCGTTCCGGCGAGCGAGAGGTCGACGTTCCGCTCCGCAATCCGCAGGTCTCCGCGCGGCCGTTCGTAGAGAACGAGATGGCCGACGATGCGCCCGTCGAGCTCGGCGACGGCGTGGAGCGGGTAGCCGTCCTCGCGCCAGTGGCCGGCCCACGCGGCTTCGAAGTCCTCGCCGCCGACGTCGACGCCCGAGAAGCTCGGCGACTCGGCCTGCAGCTGCCAGAGCATCTGCTCCAGGCCGGCAACGGCAGCGAGGTCGTCCGGCGTCGAGGAGCGGATCGTCCCGCCGAACTCGACCGGTGGCTCGACGGCGGTTTCGCGGACGGCGGTCTTGAACTGGCAGCCGAACGCCAGCTGAAACCACGGCTCGATCAGGGCAGAGTCCGTCGCCGGCACATACACGACGTGTCGCGACGGCCATTCGCGCGCCGCGTGCGCGTAGGCGTCGCGCACGGCCTCGGGGTCGGAGGCGGCGCATCCGGCGAGGCCGACCACGGCGCGCTCGTCATCGACCTCCGCGACGACATAGGCGACCACCTCTCCGTCGCGCGTCGCCACCGCGCCGCGCCCCATCGGCATGTGCCGCAGAGGGTCGTCGAGCTCCGGCAGCAGCGGCTCGACGCTCCGCTGCCGGTGGTGCCTGGCACCGAGGAGGGCGGCCGCCTCGCCGCGGAACTCGTCCGAAAATGGGTGGATCTCGAGCTTCGCCACCGGCGTCGGACGATAGCGTTGACCATCTAGTGCCGAAGACGCTGACCGGAGCCGAGCTCGAGCTCGACGACGCGCCTGCTCGCGGGAGCGACCTGTTCCTCGTCGACGGCAACAACCTTGCCTACCGCGCCTTCTTCGCGCTTCCCGAGGAGCTCCAGACGACCGACGGACAGCCGACGAATGCACTCCTCGGCTTCACCAACATGCTCTTCAAGCTGCTCGCGGACTACCGTCCGAAGGGCGTCGCCGTCGCGTGGGACTCGCGGCCCGTGCACCGCGCCGCCGTCGCCGAGGCCGCCGACGTGGTCTACAAGGAGGGCCGGCGGCCGATGCCGGATCTGCTGCGCGAGCAGTTCCCTCACTTTCGCCCGATCGTCGATGCGTTCGGCTACCGCAACCTCGAGTTCGAGGGTTGGGAGGCCGACGACGTGATCGCGACGATCGCCACGCGCGCGGACGCAGAGGCGATCAAGACGTGCGTCGTGTCGACGGATCGCGACGCGTTTCAGTTGTGCAGCGCCAACGTCTGCCTGATGATGACGCCGCGTGGCGTCGCGGACGTCAACGTCTACACGCCCGAGCGCGTCGAGGCACGCTACGGCGTGACTCCCGAGCAGGTGCCGGACTTCATCGGGCTGAAGGGCGACACGAGCGACAACATTCCGGGAGTTCCGGGGATCGGCGACAAGACCGCCGGTCAGCTCATCGCCCAGTACGGGTCGGTCGACGGCGTGATCGAGCATGCCGACGAGCTGTCACCGGCACGCCGAAAGAACGTTCTCGAGCACGCCGACCAGGCGCGAGTCTCGAAAGAGCTCGCGACGATGCGCCGCGATCTCGACATCGACTGCGACCCGGCCGAGCTCGTGCTCTCGCCGCCGGACCGTTCCCAGCTCAAGGAGATCTTTCGCCGCTTCGAGTTCCGCGCCCTCCTGAACCGCGTCGACGAGCTCGACGCGGCCGTGCCGTCGGCGCCGCTCGAGGTGACCGGCATCCTGGTGCCGTGGCGCGAAGGCGAGCTCGACTTCCGCGGCGTCGTCGGCTATGCGGCCGAAGGCGACCGCGCGGCAGTCGCGGCGGGCGGCGAGGTCGTGGTCGGCCCACGCCCCGCCGGTGATCTGCACGACGCGGAGCTGGTCGTCCACGATGCGAAGGCGAACGGCGTCTCGGCGCGCGACGACACGCTTCTCGCCGCCTACCTGATCGACCCGGGCAGGGCTTCGTACGAGCTGGCCGACCTGGCCGCCGAGTACGGCGTCGAGCTCAGCCCGACGCCCGAGACCGAGGACGAGACCGCCGCGCTCGTCCGCGCCGCCGAGACGCCGCGCCGGCTCCGAGAGCCGTTGCTCGAGCGGCTCGACGAGCGCGGGCTCACCGACCTCTACCGCGAGATCGAGCTGCCGCTGTCCGCCGTGCTGGCGCACATGGAGGCGACCGGCGTGAAGATCGACACCTACCGCATGGGCGAGATCACGGCGCGGCTGGCCGAACGAGTGGACGAGCTCGAGGCGAGCGCGTACGAGCTGGCCGGTGAGGAGTTCGTGATCGGCTCGCCGCAGCAGCTCGGCCGAATCCTGTTCGAGAAGCTCGAGCTGACCGCCGGGCGCAAAGGGAAGACCGGCTACTCGACCGATGCCAAGGTGCTGCGGTCGATCCGCGACGACCACCCGCTCGTGCCCGTGGTCGAGGAGTGGCGGGAGCTGACGAAGCTCCTGAACACCTATCTGCGGCCGCTCCCGTCCCTGATCTCCGAGCGAGACGCGCGTCTGCACACGCACTTCAACCAGACGGTTGCGGCGACCGGCCGGCTCTCGACGTCCGACCCGAACCTCCAGTCGATCCCGGTGCGGACGGAGCTCGGACGCGAGATTCGCTCCGCCTTCATCGCGGAGGAAGGCCACCGGCTGCTCTCCGCGGACTACTCGCAGATCGAGCTCCGCATCCTGGCGCACGTCTCGGGCGAGCCGAAGCTTCGCGCGGCCTTCGACCGCGGCGAGGACATCCACACGGCCACCGCGTCGGAGGTGCTCGGCGTCGATCCAGCTGCGCTGACACCCGCGCAGCGGTCGATCGCCAAGATGATCAACTTCGGGATCGTCTACGGCATCTCCGCCTTCGGGCTGTCCGAGAACCTCGAGATCCCGCGCGACGAGGCACAGCGCTACATCGACGCCTACCTGGCGCGCTTCCCGCACGTGCAGGACTTCATCGCGCGAACGATCGAGCAGGCGTCACGCGACGGATATGTGACGTCGTTGCTCGGTCGGCGGCGGCCGGTGCCCGAGCTGCGGGCGTCGAACCGGCAGACGCGGGGCTTCGGCGAGCGCGTCGCGGTCAACTTCGTGATGCAGGGCTCGAACGCCGACATCATCAAGGTGGCGATGATCCGCATCGCCAGGCGGCTGACGGACGAGGGGAGAGGGGCGCGCCTCGTGCTCCAGGTCCACGACGAGCTCCTGCTCGAGGTGCCCGAGACGGAGCTGTCGAAAGTCCGCGAGCTCGTTCGGGCCGAGATGGTGGGCGCCTACGACCTCGACCCCTCGCTCGCGGTCGACGTCGGCGTCGGCGACAACTGGGCCGAGGCGAAGTAACACGGAGGGAAACCGAGGTTTCCCTCCGTGGGCCTCCCTTCCTTCGGGCCGTGCGATCGCGGGATCGTGCCGCGCCTCCCGCCCGGCGGAGCCGGGCTCCGGCGGCCACTGGAGGAGCCGTCGCAACCGCCGTACGTTCGTTACGTCTGCACCGTCGCGATCAGTTGCCGCCGAAGCCCGGCTTGGCCGGGCGAGAGGCGCAATGCGCGTCGCAGAGTCAAACACAAAGGGAAGGGAGGCTCGTGGAGGGAAACCGCAGGTTTCCCTCCACGGAGACCTGGCTATACTTCGCGGCCGCTTTGGCTAGCCACGATCTCATGCAGCAGGAGCCGGGCGTCTGGGTCGAAGGGCCCGACGGCGAGCTGATTCCCGACTACGAGTCGACCTTCCCCGAGATCAACGAGGGACAGGTCGTGCACGGCACCGTCGTCCGTGTCGACAAGGACGAGGTCCTGGTCGACATCGGCTACAAGTCGGAGGGCGTCATCCCGGTGTCCGAGCTCTCGATCCGCCGCTCGATCAACCCGTCGGACGAGGTCACCCTCGGCGACGAGATCGACGCGCTCGTGCTCACGAAGGAGGACGCCGAGGGCCGGCTGATCCTGTCCAAGAAGCGTGCGCGCTTCGAGCTCGCGTGGAAGAACATCGAGGGCGCCGCGGAGTCCGGAGACCCGGTGAACGGGCGTGTGATCGAGGTCGTCAAGGGCGGCCTGATCCTCGACCTCGGCGTGCGCGGATTCCTGCCCGCGTCGCTCGTCGACATCCGCCGCGTTCAGGATCTCGACGAGTTCCTGGGCCAGGAGCTGCGCGCGAAGGTGATCGAGCTCAACCGCTCGCGCAACAACGTCGTGCTCTCGCGCCGCGCCGTGCTCGAGGAGGAGCGCAAGGAGCAGCGGCAGCAGATCCTCGACAAGCTGCAGCCGGGCGACGTGGTGGAGGGGCAGATCTCCAACATCGTGGACTTCGGCGCCTTCGTCGACCTCGACGGGATGGACGGGTTGATCCACATCTCCGAGCTCTCGTGGTCGCACGTCAATCATCCGTCGGAGGTGCTCGAGATCGGCCAGGACGTGCAGGTCAAGGTGCTCGACATCGACCGTGACCGCCAGCGCATCTCGCTCGGCCTCAAGCAGACCCAGAGCGACCCCTGGCAGCAGGTGCTCTCGAGCTACAACGAGGGTGACGTCGTCGAGGGGCGCGTCACCAAGGTGGTCACGTTCGGTGCGTTCGTCGAGATCCTGCCGGGCGTCGAAGGGCTCGTGCACATCTCGGAGCTCGCGCAGCATCATGTCGAGAACCCGCGCGAGGTGGTCTCGCAAGGTCAGCCGGTGAACGTGAAGATCATCGAGGTCGACGGAGACCGCCGGCGGCTTTCGCTCTCGCTCAAGCGGGTCGAGGATACGGATCCGGTCCAGCCGCGTGCCGACGGCTCCGAGTCCGTGCACGCACGGCCGAGCCTCGACCTCTCGGAGGATGTCTTCGCCGATGCTCCCGCCGCCGACGTCGACGACGCAGCGGCCGAGGCGGAGGAGGACGTCGTCGACGAAGCCGGCGAGACCGAGCCGGAGGCCGAGGTCGAGGCCGAGGCCGAGGTCGAGGTCGTCCCCGAGGCCGAGGCCGTCGTCGAGGAGTGACCCGCCCGGTCGCCGTCGCGATCACCGGCGGCATCGGGAGCGGGAAGAGCGAGGCCCTGAAGGCGTTCGCGCGCCACGGAGCAGCAACGGTCTCGAGCGACGAGATCGTCCACCATCTGCTCCGGCACCCCGACGTCAAGGACAAGATCGTCGAGCGGGTCGGCAACGGCGTGGTCGGCCCGGACGGAGAGATCGACCGCACTGCGCTGGCGACGACCGTGTTCAACGACCGGGATGCGCTCGCCTTTCTCGAGCAGCTTCTTCATCCGCTCGTCGCCGCCGAGTACCTGAAGTGGCGCGATGATCTCGCCCGGCTTCCCAACCCTCCCGGCGTGTGCGTGACCGAGGTTCCACTGCTCTACGAGGTCGGCGGTGAGACGCGCTTCGACAAGGTCGTCGTCATCACCGCGCCGACCAAGCTGCGACGGGCCCGTTCGGAGGTTGTCGTCGACGAGCGCGACGGCAGGTTCCTGCCGGAGAGGGAGAAGGTGTCGCGAGCCGATTTCGCGTTCTCGAACACGGGCACGTTGGACGAGCTCGATGCGTTCGTCGAGGCCGTCATGCGTGAGCTGCAGCCGGGGTGAGACGGAACGTCGTCCTTGCGCTAGCGGTCCTTCTCGCAGTCGTCGCCGGCTTCGTCGTGTACGTCGACCGGACGACCCCGTCCTGGTACGAGCGCATTCGGTACCCGCTCCGGTACTCGGAGTACGTCCGGGCTCATGCGGCCGAGCACGGCCTCGATCCGGCCCTCGTCGCAGCCGTGATCTACCAGGAGTCGAAGTTCCGGGCGAGCGTGGTGTCGTCGTCCGGGGCCATCGGTCTCATGCAGCTGACACCGGCGACCGCGCGCGGAATCGCGATCCGCACGGGCGGGACCGCGTTCAGCACGCAGGATCTCTTCGACCCGGAGATCAACATCCGCTACGGCGCGTGGTACCTCGACAACCTGTTCAAGAAGTACGGGAGCGAGACGCTCGTGCTCGCCGCGTACAACGCCGGGCAAGGGAACGTCGACCGCTGGCGTGCGCGTGGGGAGGGGATCCAGTTCCCGGAAACCCGTGCCTACATCAAGCGCGTCGAGCACCTGAGGTCGATCTATCGCCGTGCCTGGCACTCGAAGCTCTATCCGTCGAAGGAGTCGGCCGCCGTTAGATTGCCCGCGTGATGCCGCTGCTCGAGCTGGCCGAGAATGCCAACACCTACACGCCGCTCGGACCGTCGGACGAGCGCGACGAGGCGGGTCGGTACGTGCTCTGGATGGGTCGCGGCGACGAGCCCGGCTGGAACGTCGCGCAGCGCTTTCGGCTCGGCGAGGACGACGTCGACGAGGTCCGCTCGGAGATCCACGCCCGGCTGCGGTCGAAGGGACGCACCGCGTGCACGTGGGAGGTCGGAACCCATGCGACGCCTCACGACCTGGTCGACCAGCTGCTCGCACGGGGTCTTGTCGACGATGCGACCCCGCTCGCGATCGGGATGGTGCTCACGGAGGCGCCGGGAGGCGTGCCGCCCGACGTCGAGGTGCGCCGCGCCATCACGCCCGAGGATCGACTCGCGGCTGCGCGGATCGCCGCGGTCGCGTTCGGGATGCCCGAGCCCGTCGCGGCGCAGCGGGAGACCGAAGAGGACGACGACAACGTCGTCTACCTCGCGTTCGTCGACGGCGAGCCGGTCGCCCGCGGGACGGCATCGTTCTCGGCGCACGGTGCGACCCTCTTCGGCGGCGCGACCCTCCCGGAGGCGCGCGGCCGCGGTGCCTACCGCGCGCTCGTCGCGGCGCGCTGGGACGAGGCGGTCCGGCGCGGCACGCCGGCGCTCGTGACGCAGGCGAGCCCGATGTCGCGGCCGATCCTCGCCCGGCTCGGCTTCCGCGAGGTGTGCGAGATCCGGATCCTGCTCGACGAGTTCGACCGGCCGGCATGAGGGTCTCCGCGAAAGCCGACTACGCGATCCGCGCGACCGTCGAGCTGGCGGCGGCCGGTGCGGGGCCGGTGAAGGGCGACCGGCTCGCCCGGGCCCAGGAGATCCCGCCGAACTTCCTCGAGAACATCCTCGTCGACCTGAGAAACGCGGGTCTCGTCGCCAGCAAGCGCGGTGCGGAGGGCGGTTACTGGCTCGCACGGCCGGCGGAGGAGATCACGCTCGCCGACGTGATTCGCGCTGTGGACGGGCCGCTCGCGAACGTGCGCGGCGTCCGGTCTGAGCTCGTCACGTACGAGGGCAGCGCAAAGCGCCTCCAGGAGGTCTGGGTGGCGGTGCGCGCGAGCCTGCGTGCGGTGCTCGAGCACGTGACGGTCGCCGATCTCGCCCGTGGTGAGCTGCCGCCGTCGGTCGCGGCGCTCAGCGCCGATCCCGACGCCTGGGCACCGCACTAATCGAAAACAGTCTCGCGGGTGGGGTGGACGAAGACGATCTGCCCCGGGAGGAGCTCGAGCTGCTCCGCCTCGTCCCGCGTGAGCTGCGCGCTGATTCGCTTCCCGTCGTCGGCGACGAGCTCGGCGCGCACCTCGAACCCGAGATTCACCACCCGCTCGACCATCGCCTCGCGGGTGTCGGCGTCCGCATCCAGCGCGACCCTCAGGTCGTGCGGACGAACCCACGCCTTTCCGATGCGGTTCGCCTGGCCGACGAACGACATCACGAACTCGTTCGCCGGTGCGTCGTACAGCTCCGTCGGCGGAGCAGCCTGCTCGACGCGTCCGCGATTCATCACGACGACGTTGTCGGCCACCTCCATCGCCTCTTCCTGGTCGTGCGTGACGAACACGGTCGTCGTATGCGTCTCGGCGTGGAGCCGGAGCAGCCATTGCCGAAGCTCGGCACGGACGCGCGCGTCGAGTGCGCCGAAGGGCTCGTCGAGGAGCAGCACCTTCGGCTCGGGTGCGAGTGCGCGCGCAAGTGCCATCCGCTGGCGCTGCCCGCCCGAGAGTTGCGCCGGATAGCGGTCGCCGAACCCCTCGAGCTGTACGAGCGCCAACAGCTCGTCGACCCGTGCGCGCACCTCGCTGCTCGGGCGCTTGCGGACCTTCAGGCCGAACGCGATGTTGTTGCGCACCGTCATGTGCTTGAACGCTGCGTAGTGCTGAAAGACGAATCCGACGCCTCGCCTCTGCGGCGTCACGGTCGTCGCTTCCTCGCCCGCAAGAAGGATCTCGCCGGCGTCGGGCTGCTCGAGCCCGGCCACGATCCGCAGCAGCGTCGACTTGCCGGAGCCCGAAGGGCCGAGCAGCGCCGTGAGCGATCCGCTTCCGACCTCGACCGAGACGTCGTCCAACGCCTGGAAGTCGCCGAAGCGCTTCGACACGTTGCGAACGGAGATGCTCACTCTGCCGTCCTCGGCCTGAGCATCGTCATCGTGACGAGCACGGCCACCGACAGCACCGCGAGCACGAGCGAGATGCCGTATGCGCCCGGGAGGTCGAAGTTCTCGTAGGCATCCTGGACGCGCAGAGTCGCGGTCTCCGTCTGACCCTCGATGTGGCCGGAGACGACGGCGACCGCTCCGTACTCGCCCAGGCAACGGGCAGTCGTGAGCACGACGCCGTAGATGACCGCCCAGCGGATCGACGGCAGCGTGATGCGCCAGAACGTCGCCCATGGCCCGGCGCCCAGCGTGTGCGCGGCCTGCTCCTGCTCGTAGCCGATCTCGCGGAGCGTCGGAACCACCTCCCGCGCGACGAACGGGAGGGAGACGAAGATCGTCGCGATCACCATCGACGGCAGCGCGAACAGCATCTGGATTCCATGACGCTGGAACCACGGGCCGAACCAGCCCGTGCGCCCGAACAGAAGGAACAACGAGAGCCCGACCACGACGGGGGAGATGGCGAGCGGCAGGTCGACGATCGCATTGACGATGCCGGCCCCGGGGAAGCGCTGCCGGACGACCGCGAGTGCGCAGACGACGCCGAAGATCGTGTTCATCGGTACCGCGATCGCCGCGATGATCAGCGTGATCTTGAAGGCGTGCACCGTGTTCGGGTCGATCAGCGAGTCCCAGAGGTGCCCGGCGCCCTTGTCGAACGCACGCCAGAACACCATCGACAGCGGAGCGATCAGCACGATCAGCAGATAGCCGAGGGCGGTGAAGCGCAGCGCATATCTACGCACGTTCGTGCCTCGTGGCGAGGAAGCGGACGCCGCCGATCGCCAGCAGCACTGCGAACGAGATCACCAGCATCACGACGGCGACGGCGGACGCGCCGGCCTGGTCGCCGCTCTCGATGTGGGTGAAGACGAAGACCGACGCGACCTCGGTCTTGAACGGGAGGTTGCCGCTGATGAGGATGAGAGCGCCGATCTCGCCGACGGCGCGCGCGAAGGCGAGTGCGACGCCGGACAGGATCCCCGGCAGGATGTTCGGCAGGACGATGCTGCGGAACACGCGTAGCTCGCCGGCGCCGAGTGATCGAGCGGCTTCTTCGGACTCCGGCTCGAGCTCGAGCAGCACCGGCTGCACCGTTCGAACGACGAACGGCAGCGTCACGAAGAGCAGCGCGGCGAGGATCGCCGTGCGCGTGTAGGCGATGTTGATCCCGACCGGCGACGACGGGCCGTAGAGGGCGAGGAGCGTCAGCCCGGCAACGATCGTCGGCAGGGCGAACGGCAGGTCGATCAATGCATTGACGAACTGCTTGCCCCGGAACTCGTCGCGCACGAGCACCCAGGCGGTGATCGTGCCCAGGACGGCGTTGGTCACCGAAACGACCAGCGCCGCGCCGAGGCTGAGCTTCAGCGCGGCCACCGCCTCGGGCGCCGAGACGACGGTCCAGAACGACGACAGCCCGTCTGCGCGCGAAGCCCACACGAGTGCGGCGATCGGGAGCACGACGATCACGGACAGGTAGGCGGTCGTGAAACCGAGCGAGAGGGCCTTCACGGCCCTCTCGCTCGGTTGGATTCCCTCCGACCGACGTGTCAGCGGTTCGGCATGAGCGGTGCTACCCAGCGCTTGGCCCTCCGACCGCCTGCTCGATCTTGACCATCCGGCCGGTGTTCGGCTGGAACCAGATCTTGTCGGCGTTGCGCCAACCCCCGATGTACTTGTCGTCGACCCTGAACACCCCCGGGCGCGACGGGTACTTGTCGGCGTACTTCTTCGCGATCTTCGGGTCGACCGGACGGAAGCCGTACTGGGCGAGCAGACTCCTGCGCCGGATCGCTCTTCACGTACTGGATGAACTGATTCGCCTTGTCGATGTTCGAGCTCGACTTCAGCACCGCGATCGGGAGCTCGATCAGCATCGTCTGACGGGGGATGACGTACTGGATGTCCTGTCCGTTCAGGCGCGAGTTCAGCGCCTCGCTCTCGTAGGTGATCAGCACGTCACCCTTGCCGGAGAGGAAGGTGTTGGTGGCGTTGCGACCGGACGAGTCCTGCGAGACGACGTGCTGGAACAGTTGCTGCACGTACGCGGTCGCCTGCTTGTCCGTCTTCCCGAGCCGGCGCTCGGCACCGTAGGCGGCGAGGATGTTCCACTTCGCAGAGCCGGAGCTGAACGGATTCGGCGTCACCACCTGCACGCCGGGCTTGATCAGGTCCTGCCACGACTTGATGTGCTTCGGGTTCCCGGGCCGAACCGCGAAGACGACGACCGTGTCGGCGGCGATTCCGTGATACGCCTGCTCGTCCCAGTTCTGGTTGACGAGCCCGGCATCGACCAGCAGGTTGACATCGTCGCCCGTCGAGAGGAAGACGATGTCGGCCTTCAGGCCCTGCGCGACCGCGCGCGCCTGGTCGGTCGAGGCGCCGTAGCTCTGCGTGAACGAGACGCCGTTTCCGGCCGGAGTCTGCTGCCACGCCTGGATGATCTTTCCCATCACGGCTTTCGGCGTCGAGTAGCCGACCAGCGCCAAGCTGGTGCCGGTGGTGCGCGCGGCGGCGCCGGCTGCGAGCACGAGTGCGGCCGTCGCGGCCGCGGCGAGGACGATCGTCTTCCGGTGTTTGGTCATAGGCATAGTGAACAAATACATAAGAAGAACTCATTCGTCAAATAAGTAAGAGTGGTCACAAGACCCCGGGCGCGGCGACGTCTATCGTGGGCGGCATGCGCTTCCGGCCGGGGCAGGTGCTCGACCCGTCGCAGGTCGAGGATCGGCGCGGCTCCGGCGGTGGGAGCTTCGGCTCGCCGATCGCCCTGGGCGGCGGAGGGCTCGGGGTGGTCGGCCTCGTCGTCTATCTGGCGATCGTCCTGCTGGGCGGAGGCGGCAACGCCTTCGGCGGCCTCGAAGGCATCACCGTCTCGTCGCCGGGCCAGTCGGCCTCGAGCGTGCTCGGCACCGACTGCAGGAGCGGTGCCGACGCCAACACGCGCCAGGACTGCCGGGTCGTCGCCGACATCAACTCCGTCCAGTCGTACTGGGAGGGCTGGTTCCGCGCGCACGGCAAGCGCTACCAGCTCGCCGACACCGTGTTCTTCAGCGGGGCGACCGGCACCGGCTGCGGGACCGCGACCACGGACGTCGGCCCCTTCTACTGTCCGGTCGACAAGAAGGTGTACATCGACCTCGGCTTCTACGAGGAGCTCAAGAGCCGGTTCGGTGCGCGCGGCGGCCCGTTCGCCGAGGCGTACGTGATCGCACACGAGTACGGCCACCACGTCCAGGACCTGCTCGGTGCCCTCGAGCCCGGCAGTTCGCAAGGGCCGGAGAGCCGCTCGGTGCGCACGGAGCTCCAGGCCGACTGCTACGCAGGAGTCTGGGCGCGGCACGCCGTGGCGACCGGCTACATCGTCGACCTGACGCAGCAGGACATCGAGGAGGGGCTCGATGCCGCCTCCGCGGTCGGCGACGACCGGATCCAGGCGGAGACGCAGGGCCAGGTGAACCCGGAGACGTGGACGCACGGGTCGTCCGCCGAGCGGCAGAAGTGGTTCCTGCGCGGCTACCAGCGCGGCGAGCCGAGCGGCTGCGACACGTTCAGCGGCGCGTTGTAAGCTCACCCCGTTAGCGACGAGGGAGGGCGCCGTGAGCGCGACCGACGTTGCTGCGGCAGTGAGGCCCGGGCGCAGGGCACTGGCCGAGGCGCTCCGTCATGTCGGGGTCCGGGAGAGCCCGCCGGGCTCGAACCGAACCATGTTCGGACGCTGGTACGGCGTCGACGGAGTTCCGTGGTGCGCGATCTTCGTCTCGTACTGCTTCTCGGTCGGTGCCGGAGTGACGCTGTGCCGCGGGTGGCACGGCGCGGGCGTGTCGCCGCGCGGGGTCGCCTACGTGCCGACGCTCGAGGCGTGGCTGCGCGGGACCGGCAGGAGCCTCGCCGAAGGCGTGCCGCCTGCCCCCGGCGACCTGGTCGTGTTCGACTGGGACGGCGGCCTGCCCGATCACGTCGGGATCGTGATCGCGTCCCGCGGGGGTGACCGCCTGGACACCGTCGAGGGGAACACGGCCGTCGGCAACGACTCGGACGGCGGGGAGGTGATGCGCCGGAGGCGCCGGCTCGAGCAGGTCTCGACGTTCGGGCGGCTGTGATCGCCGATCGGGAGTGGTCCGCCGCCCGCGTCGGGCGCTACACTTGAGGGCGCAACTATGGCGACGACCGAGGCACGCAAGGCCGATCTCACCGGCTGGGTCACGTTCCTGCGCGCGCACGCAGCGATCACGCGGGAGATGTCGGCCCAGCTCCAGCGTGAGCACGGGCTGACGCTCCACGACTACGAGGTGCTGCTGCATCTCTCACACGCCGACGGCTTCATGATGAGACGGGTCGACCTCGCCGCAGAGCGTGCTGCTCACCGCGTCGGGGATCACGCGGCTGCTCGAAGGGCTCGAGCGCGCCGGTTTCGTCGAGAAGGCGACCTGCCAATCCGACGCGCGCGTCTCCTACGCCAAGCTGACCGACGCCGGTCGAGCGAAGCTGCGCGCCGCCGCGGTCACGCACCTACCGCGGCGTCGACGAGTTGTTCACCCGGCGCTACTCGGGCTCGGAGCTCGAGACCCTCGCCCAGCTGCTCGCGCGGCTGCCGCTCGCCGAGTCGGCTTCGGACTGCGGGTAGTCGACCGGCGCTCCCTCGAGGTCGCGGGCGAGCCGGCGAAACGGGCCGTCGGAGGCGAGGAGCTCGTCGAAGCGCCCGCTCTGGGTGATGCGGCCGTGCTCGACGACCAGGATCTCGTCCGCGCGGCGGACGGTTGCCAGGCGGTGCGCGATGATGATCGACGTGCGGCCGCGAAGGAGACGGTCGAGCGCACGCTCGATCAGGATCTCCGTCGGCCGGTCGATGTTCGACGTCGCCTCGTCGAAGATCAGGATGCGCGGATCGGCGAGCAGCGCGCGGGCGATCGAGATCAGCTGGCGCTCGCCGGCTGACAGCCCGGAACCGCCCTCGCGCACCGCGTGCAGGAGCCCTTCGTCGAAGCGGCGCGCGATCCGGTCGATACCGACTGCGCGCGCGACGTCCTCGACCTCGCGTCGGTCGCCTCCGGGCTGCGCGAAGCGGATGTTGTCGGCGATCGTCCCGGCGAAGAGGAACGGATCCTGGAGCACGACGCCGAGCTGCCGCCGGTACGAACGGAGCTCGAGCTCGCGGAGGTCGTGGCCGTCGACCCGGATCGCGCCGTCGTCCGGGTCGTAGAAGCGCCCGACGAGCTTCGCCGTGGTCGACTTGCCGCCGCCCGACTCGCCGACGAGCGCGAGGCAGCCGCCGGCAGGGACGTGGATGTCGATCGCGTGCAGCACCGGCTCGGCTCCGTAGGCGAACGTGACGTGATCGATCCGCAGGTCGCCCTCGATCGGAAGCCGCGCGGCATTCGGCGCATCGCGGATGTCCGGCTCGGTGTCGAGCACCGACGATGATCTTCTCCATCGCAGCGCCGGCCGACTGCACCTGTCCGTAGAGATCCGACAGCTCCTGCAGCGGCTGGAAGATCAGGTTGAGCAGGAAGACCGCCGAGACGAGCGTGCCGATCAGCAGGTCGTTGTCGGCGATCATCCGGCCGCCGACCCACAGGATCGACGCCATCGCGACCGCGCCGAGCAACTCGATCCCGGGGAAGAAGAGCGAGTTCAGGCACTGCGCGTGGGTGTTCGTGCGCACGGTTCGCCGTCGTTCGACTTGTCGAACTCGGCGAGGAATGCTTGCTCGCGGTTGAACGCCTGGATCACCGCCATCCCCGAGACCGACTCGGCGATCTGCGCCGTCATCGCGGCGATCGTCTCGCGGACGCGCAGGAACGCCGCGTGCGACTTCACCTGGAACCAGCGCGTGAGGACGAGCGCGGGCGGGAGGATCACGAGCGCGACCAGCCCGAGGCGCCAGTCGAGGACGAACAGCCCGATGATCGCGGCGATCAGCGTGAGCGTGTTGACGACGAGCGTCGTCAGGCCCTGGGAGAGAACGTCCGACAGCGCGTCGACGTCCGAGGTGAGTCGGGCGATGATCCAGCCGGCCTTCTGTCCGCTGAAGTAGCGCAGCGAAAGCGCCGTCAGGTGGTCGAACAGGTCGCGCCGGAGACCGAGCACGACGTCCTGGCCGACGCGGGCGAGGCCGCGTACCAGCGTCGTCGAGAGGATCCATGCGGCGGCGTTGATGCAGAGGTAGAGCACGACGTCGCGGGTGAGGCGGCTGCTGTCGTGCTCGAGCATCCCCTTGTTGATGGCGTCCTGGACGACGAACAGTGCCGCGACCGGCAGCGCAGCGCTGCCGACACCGACGAGCGCCAGCAGAGCGACGCGCAACCGGTGGGCGCGCAGGTAACGCGCAAGCCGCGACAGTCCGACGCGACGCTTGCGAGATGTCCTCACGCTGCGAGCACCTCCTCGCCGAAGAGGCGGTGAACGGGCCGCCGGCCTCGAGCAGGTCGAGCGGCTTTCCCTCTTCGACGATCACGCCGTCGTCGAGCACGACGGCCCGATCCGCGACCTCGAACGGTCGAGAGACGCTGCGTCGCGATCAGCACGGTGCGGCCGGCGAGCGCGGGCCGGAGATTCGTGACAGGTGTCGCTCGGTCTGCGTGTCGACGGCCGACATCGGGTCGTCGAGAACGACCGCGCGCACGTCCGCGATCGAGCGCCCGCGCGAGCGCGACACGCTGCCGCTGGCCGCCGGAGAGATTGACGCCGCGCTCGCCGATCAGCGTGTCGTAGCCGTCTGGCAGTTCGGCGGCGAAGTGGGCCACCCCGGCGGCCTCGCACGCCGCGACCACCTCGTCCCACGGTGCATCGGGTCGTGCCGCGGTCAGGTTGTCGCGCAGCGGGATCGAGAACAGGATCGGACGCTGCGTCACGATCTGCGACGGCGCGAACGCAGCTCTGCCGAGCCTGAGGTCGCGCAGGTCGACGCCGCCGAGCAGCACCCGGCCGGCCGTCGGGTCGTAGAAGCGGGGCACGAGGTTCAGCAGCGACGACTTTCCCGTGCCCGTCGGGCCGCAGATCGCGATCGACCTCGCCGGGCTCGAGCGCCAGGTCGACGCCCGACAGCACCTCGGCGCCCGTGCCGTAGGAGAAGCGAACGGCCTCGAAGGTCACCCCGAGACTCGCCCGACGGGCAGCGACCGTCGGCCGGTCGGGCTCCGGGATCGTCTCGATGCCTTGCAGCCAGGCGAAGCTGCGCGAGGCGGAGGCGGTCGCGCGCTGCGCGAGCGAGAGGATCCAGCCGAGTGCCTCGAGCGGCCAGACCATCTGCAGGAGCAGTTGGTAGAAGAGGAAGAACTCGCCGTAGGTCAGCGTTCCGCCGATCACGTCGCGACCGCCGAAGAGGACGACGGCGGCGATCGAGATCGTCGGCAGGAAGAGCAGGCCCGGCAGGAACGCTGCTTCGACGCGCGCCTGGCGGAGGACGCCGTCGCGCACCGCGCTCCGCCTTCGTCGCGAACCGCGCCTGGACGTCGTCCTCGCGGCCGAACGCCTGCACCATCTCGATGCCGACCACCGCCTCGTCGGCGGCCTCGGTGACGTCGGCCTTCAGCTGCTGGACCTGGCGCGAGATCGGCATCACCTTCCGCGCGAACATGAATGCGAGTGCACCGACGAGCGGCATCGCGACGAGCGCGATTGCGGCGAGCTTCGCGTTCACGAAGAAGAGGACGACCGCGATCCCGACGATCATCATCAGCGACTGGATCCCCTGGGTCATCCCCCAGCCGATGAAGTAGCGGATCGGGTAGAGGTCGTTGGTCGCGCGCGAGACGACCTGGCCGGTCGCGTGTCGGTCGTAGAACGCGCGCGGATAGCGGAGGTACGCCTGGTAGAGGAGCTCGCGCATCCGCGCATTCGACGCGGATGCCCGTGCGCGCGGTCGCGTAGCGGCGCGTGAAGTTGATGAACGAAGCGGATGACCGCGAGGCACGATGATCGCGACGAGGTACGGCCAGAGCGGGTCGTGGTGGCCGTTCGTCGGGGCGATCGAGTTGTCGATCGCGTGCCGGATGACGATCGGGATCGCGAGCGAGAGCCCGGTGTAGACGAACGCGCAGACGAGCCCGACGACGACGAGCCGGCCCTGCTCGCGCCAGAGCCGGGCCATCCGCTTGGCGGTGGCGATCGTGCCGAGGTCCGGAGGGTCGACGGAGAGAGAGCGCCCGTTCACCTGGGCAAGCTACCAGCCGGATCGTTAACCAGGTTAAGCGGGCTGCGGCAGCGCCGCCGAGCGACCGCCGGTTGTGAGCCAGCGCGTGCCCTTGAGTGTCCAACCGGCGAGCGCCAGGACGATCAGGCCGGTGACCAGGAGCATGAAGAGGACTCGCCGTTTCATGACACGGAGGCTACGGCGCCTACCGGACGCGGACATCGGCCGCGCGGATGATTCGAGGTCGACCCGGGGGATGACGCGTCGGCTACTGCGCGATCGGCGTTTCCGCGTTGTCGACCAGGACGGCGACGTCGACGAAGTCGATGCGCGGCGCCACGCCGTAGAGCCCCGTGACCAGCTTCCTGAGGTCGTCGCCGAAGAACGAGGTGGCCGCGTCGGCCGACTCCCAGAGGTAGACGTTCACCGCCCGCCGGTTCTCCTCGTCGACGGTGAAGGCCTTGAGTCGCAGGCCGGGCAGGTCGCGGAACGACGAGTGGGCTTTCTCGGCGACGCCCTCGATCCGCGTGCGGTCGAAGGAGCCCTCGTCGTACTGGAACGTCACGATCACACCAAGCATCTCGACTCCCTTCGTCGCCCTGTGGAAGCTCTGCGCGTCATTTGACACGCTCGCCTGGCACCGTACGGGATCGCGCCCTGGGCGCGAAATCGGCGTGCTGCGGTCGTTCGCCGCCATCCTTGTCCGGCCGAGGCTCACTTTCGTCACCTCGCCTGGCACCGAGACACGGCCACAGAGGCCGATGCTCTCGGCCCGATTTACCCGCGCTTTACACAGCCGTCGCAAAAAGCCCCATGCGCGTGCGAGATGGTTTCGTGGGATGGGGCGCATGACCCGGAGGACCGTGCACCTGGCAGCTCTCGCTGCCCTGGTCGCCCTGGCGACCGTGCTTCCGGCCGGCGCGGCGGAGAACGCCACCCCGACCGCGATCACCGGCGCCGCGCAGCAGATCGGGCCGACGAGCGCGCTCGTCAACGGAACGGTCAACCCCGGTGGCAAGGCGACGTCCGCGTTCTTCGAATACGGCTCCGATCCGACGAAGCTGACCAAGACGTCGAGCTCGAGCGCCGGCTCCGGCACCGCAGACGTGGCCGTCTCGGCGAAGCTCACCGGCCTCACGCCCGGAACGACCTACACATACCTCGTCGAGGCGACGAACAGCGACGGCACGGCCAAGGGGCTCGAGGGAACCTTCACCACGCTGTCCCCGCCGGGCGTCGTCACCGGCACGGCATCGGCCCTGGCCGCGACCTCCGCCACGCTGAACGGGTCGGTCGACGCCAACGGCCGCGCGACCACCTGGTACTTCGAGTACGGCACGTCGACGAGCTACGGATCGAAGACGTCGAGCAAGAGCGCCTCAGGGACGAACGCCGCCCCCGTCTCGGCATCGGTCACGGGCCTGCAGGCCGGCCACACGTACCACTTCAGGCTCGTCGCGACCTCGGATGGCGGAACGACCAACGGCGCCGACGCGACTTTCACCACGAGCGGCGCACCCTCCGTCTCGACAGGCGTCGCGTCGTCGATCGCGCCGACGACGGCCAAGCTCAACGGCACGGTGACGCCGAACGGCCTCTCGACGAGCTGGTACTTCGAATACGGCACCTCGACGAGCTACGGCACGCGGACGGCGACGAAGAGTGCCGGCTCAGGTGGAACGGCCCAGAACGAGTCGGCCTCGCTCACGAAGCTGAAGGTCGCGACCGTCTACCACTACCGGATCGTCGCGTCGAACAGCGCCGGCGCCACCGCGGGAGTCGACCGGACCTTCTCGACGTCGGTCCCGCCCGGCGTGCAGACCGGGTCGGCGCAGAACGTGAGCATCACGACCGCCACGCTCACCGGCGCCGTCGACCCGAAGAGCCGTTCGACGACCTGGTGGTTCGAGTACGGCACCTCGACGGCGTACGGATCCAAGACGTCCTCGCAGAGCGCCGGCTCCGGCTCGGGCGCGAAGAATGTCTCCGCCGCGCTCAAGGGTCTCGTGAGCGGGGCCACGTACCACTACCGGCTCGTCGCGAAGAGTGACGCGGGAACCACGACCGGCAGCGATGCAACGTTCCAGACGCAAGGCGTGACGCTGGCACCTGCGTCGCGCGAGGTCGTGTTCGGCCGCGCGGTCCTGCTGCGCGGGACCATCCCGACGCGGGTTGCGGGCCAGCCGGTGACGGTCTTCGCGCAGCGCTACGGAACCACCTCGTTCCAGTCGGTCGCCGTCGTCCTCACCGCCGCGGACGGCTCGTGGGCCTATCTCGCGAAGCCGACGATCGCGACTGCCTATCGGGCGCTCTGGCAAGGCGTCACGAGCGCCGCGATCGGGGTGGGTGTGCATCCGGCGGTCGCCTTCAGTCGCACCGGGCTCCACTTCAACGTCCACGTAGGCGCGGGCCGCGGGTTCCCGTACCGCATCGTCCAGTTGCAGCGGCGCACGGCCGCCGGCACGTGGTCGACGATCAAGCGCGTCCGTCTCGGCGCTCGCTCGCGCGCAGAGTTCACCGCCGTTCTGCCGCACGGACGGTCAGTGCTGCGTGTTGCGTTCAGCGTCAACCAGGCGGGGGCCGGATATCTGGGCGGGGCGAGCCGCTCGATCTCCGTCTCACGTCACTGACCCGACCTGCTATCAGTCTCGGGGCTGACTGCGCGCCTCGATGATCGAACGCCGGCCCCGCCGGGCAACGCCCGCCGTAGAGCTGCGCGTCGCCGCGCAATCCGGCGGCGGCGCTTCGTCGCGCTCGCGTGCGTGGTCGTTGCAGCCGCAGCGGCGGCGCTCGGGCTGAGTCACGCTCTCGCGGCGCGCGGCGACGGTCCCTTGGCCGCGGTCGTCCGGCCCGTCGCGCACGCCACTCCGCGGAAACGCGCCGTCCCGGGTGGGACGGTCACGATCGCCTGGGCCGGGGACACCGTCCTCGGCTCCAGCTACGGACTGCCTCCGGAGCGGGGACGGCTGATGCTCGCCAACGTCGCGCCGGTCCTCCGGGCTGCCGACGTCGGCTGGGTAACCTCGAAGAAGCGTTGTCCAACGGGCCCTCTGCGAAGTGTGCAGGCGCGTCTCCGGGGAACTGCTTCGCGTTCGGCGCGCCGCCGACCTATGCCCGCACCCTGCCCGCGTCGGGCATCCGCATCGTCAACCTCGCCAACAACCACGCGGACGACTACGGCGCCGCGGGGCAAGCGTCGACTCTCGCGGCGCTGCGCGCCGCGCATGTCGCGTGGGACGGGAAGCCCGGGGAGATCGAGGTGCTGCGCATCCACGGCATACGGGTCGCCTTCCTCGGGTTTGCGCCGTACAAGTGGGCCGCGCGGCTCGACGACATCCCGGCCGCATTGAAGCTGGTGAAGCGCGCGGCTGCCGAGGCCGACGTGGTCGTGGTGGCGATCCACGCCGGGGCCGAAGGCGCGACCGCCGACCACGTCCCGCGCGGAACCGAGTTCTTCCTGGGCGAGAACCGCGGGAACAGCCGTGCGTTCGCGCACGCGGTGATCAACGCGGGCGCCGATCTCGTCGTCGGCTCCGGTCCACACGTGATCCGCGGCGTGCAGTGGTACCGCGGCAAGCTGATCGCGTATTCGCTTGGCAACCTCGCCGGCTGGCACACGTTCGGGATGGGCGGCACGCTATCCGAGTCGGGGATCGTCACGGTCACGCTCCGTGGCGACGGCACGATCGCTGCCGGGCATTGGACCTCCCTCTTGCTCGAGGATCCCGGTGTTCCGGTGATCGACGCGGGCGGACAGAGCCTGAGGCTCGTCCAGCAGCTCTCGCGCGAGGACTTCGGCGCGTCCGCGGCGCGCTTCGCCACCGACGGCGCCCTGACGGTTCCCGGCTAGAGGCCGGACCCGGTTGACGCATCGACGCGCTGCTCGTTACGGTCGGCGGCGATCGAACACATGACGAGTGCGCTGACAACCGGCAACATGGGCCCTCTCGGGAGACCGCGCGGAATCGGCTTCGGAATCCTCCTCTTCATCGTCACGCTCGGTCTGTACGGCTGGTACTGGGCCTTCAAGACGCAGGAGGAGCTGAAGCAGCGGACCGGAGAGGGGCTCGGCGGGGTGATCGGCCTGGTGATCTGGATCGTCATCAACCCGGTCAGCGCCTTCGTGATCCCGTCCGAGATCGGGAAGATGTACGCGAAGGACGGCAAGCATCCGCCGATGACGGGCTGGACCGGTCTCTGGCTCTTTCCGGGAGGGACCTGCTGATCCCGGCGATCGTCTGGTTCGTCAAGGTGCAGGGGGCCCTCAACCGTTACTGGGAAGCCGCCGCCTCCGCCGTCGCCGCGCCGGACAGTAGACGCGAAAGTCTCCTCCTCCTCGACCTCACACGAGCCCGCTAGCAGCCGGTCGCCGGTTGGCGGAATCCGGAGAACGGGTTCAGGTCGCCCATCAGCGTGTAGCGACCCACGTTCGTCGAGGGACTCTGTGTCGGCTCGGAAACGTTGTTCGGAGCAGTCCGCATGAACCAGGGCAGGAACGCCTCGTCCTCGGGGTGGAAGTACCCGTCATAGCTGACAGAACCGTTGGGGTTCGCATTCTGGAAGAAGGTGTTCGTGCCCATCGCGAAGCCGATCCCGAAGACCGGGTCGCCGGTCTCGAGGACACCAGTGCAACCGTACTGTGGCGCCGTTGGAGTGAGCCACGGCTGGACGAGGTTGTTCACGAATGGATCGTCAGCCCACTCCGAGATCTCGTGAGACAGCGCATGGATGTCCTGGATCGCCCAGTCGGCGCCGCCGTCGGCCCGTGAGTAGAAACCGGGCTGAATGTACGACGCCCAGGCGAACGTCTGAACCGGTGTGTTGCCGCTCGAGTGCCCCGACGCGCCGCCGTTACCCACCGGATTCGTGCCGTGGTAGCCGGTGACGCAGCACTGGGTCGGGTCGTTGAACTCGTACAGGAACACCTGGTTGGTCAGGTAGATCGGAAGATGCGTCGGGTCGGCCTTCGTCTCGAGGTTCTTGACCTGCGACGACCACCAGCCGATGTCGATGTCGGCGCCGACGACACCCCGGCCGCTCACGATCAGCGTTCCCTGGTTCCGCGGCACGTTGATCGTCACTGCCGGCAGCACGTTCGGATGCAGGATCACGTGGTAGTTGCTGCCTGCGCCCGTCTTGTTGAACTGCGCCCGCATCGTCGCGTCCTCGAGCTGGATCAACTGGTTGGCGTCACCCTGCGACAACGTGCCGCCCGCACCGCGAACCAACGCAAGTGACGACGGGAACAAGCCCACCGCCGTCGCCGCTGGCGTCGTGCCGTAGTCGTTGGTCGCGAACTGCGGCGAGGCCAGCGTCGCGCCGACGACAGTCGTGCCGTCGAACGTCAGACCGTCGATGTTCACGATCAACGGCGTGATGTCCGCCTGAATCGTCGTCGAACAAGCTGAGCCCGAACAATGATTCGGATCGGCGCCGACCATGTTGTAGCCGTAGGCCACACCATCGTTCGGGTTCAGCGACGTACCGAACCAGTGCGCGACCGTCCGCGTCGTTGGCAGCACCGTCGCACCACCCACCGTCGTCGTCAACGCTTTGAGCGACGAATCATCGAGAACCAATGGCTTGACCGTCGACGCCCCGGAGACCCCCGGACTCGACGAAGCACCGGTCGCGAGCATTCCGGCGAGCACGCCGGCAGCCAGAATCGACAAGCGAAACTTGCTCATACCACCGTCCATCGGCTGGAGCCCGCGCGGCGATGAGCGCCTCGCGAGGGATCTCCTGATCGCGGAGCGAAGGCCGTTGCCAGCCTCCGCTCACGCTTGTTCGCGCCTAGAAAACGGTCAATCCGAGGCGGAGCCGGTACTGCAGGGTGTGAAGCCGACTACCACCGACCCGGTGCCCGCGTGCCCGGGGTCGGATGCGTAGCCGTCATCGGACGCGACCTCCGCCACGCCGAGCACCGTCCCGGAGACGGTCGAACCGGACTGCGTGACCGAGCTCGTGACGAGCACGCCCATCACCGCCGGCAGCGGTCCATCGGGCGGCGGAGCGCTGTTGCCCTTCACGCTCGTGAACGTGCAGTTCGTCATGTCGACGTTGACCGCATAGCCCTTGAAGCCCGCAGGGGCGGATCCCTGAGACAGCGTGTTGTCCTTCCACCACTGGGCGCCCCAGAACGTCACTTGCGACCCCACAGCCATGTTTCCGTCACCGATCACGAACATGCCGCCGGATGAAGCGGACGACCCCGCAACGCCCACGGCCAAGAGAAGCAGCGCCGACGCAAGCGTCGCGCGGCAAAGATGTTTCGCCACAGCCAGAACCCCTTTCCCACTATCCCCAGTGGCCGCCGAACGGCGACCAACTCGTCATAGGGGCAAATCGCCTCGGGCACCAGTCGCCGAACGAGGGATTCGGGCCGCCCGCGGTCCCGGGTTCTCGCGCCTGGCGCGGAGTCCGTCTTCTACGCTCTCGTCATGGACCGGTGGGAGTACAAAGTCGTGTCCCTCAAGGACGGGCAGTACACCGAGGCGTTGAACGCGTATGGCCGAGACGGATGGGAACTCGTCGATGTTGCGTCAGACGTGCACGTCGTCGCCGCTCGCGAATCAGGGTGGAAAGTGCCGATGCCGCGGGCGCTCGGGAAGCTCGAGGACGTGGCCGCCAAACTGAGCGACCCAGTGCCGGGCGATTCGACCGAGGCTGAGCCGGGAACGATTGCGACGACGTTGATCTGGGTCCTACGACGTCCGCTGGCGGCCGCTGAATCGCTCGAGTGACCGCGAAGGGCGCGTCCGTCGGCTGTGGGCGTCCCTCGAGTGGGC
>CAWKNW010000028.1:0-27898 GCA_963851065.1 uncultured Thermoleophilia bacterium | reverse complement strand
TCGTCAGGCGTTGCAGCCGCCCGGCTCGGTGGCCGGGACGTTCGCGCCTGCCGACTTCGGCAGGCCGAGGTACATCGCATACACGGTGACCGGCGTCTTCGTGTCGTTGCGCGCGAGGTGAACGTGGTCGGCGGGCTCGACGAAGGCCATGCCCTTCGAAACCTTGAACGGAGCGCAGTGACCGACCGACGGATCGAAGACGGTCAGCGTCCCGCTCTTCACGACGACCGCGACCGCCGACCCATGGGTGTGCCAGCCGAAGCTTCCGCCGGGTGCGATCGTGATCGAGTCGAGGACCATCGCCCCCGCCTTCGCGTGAATGGTGGTCGCCTGCATCGTCCCCACGCCGAGAACCTTGGCCGTGACCGGTGCGCCGCCTCCGAGCGACGGTGCAGCCGTGACGAGCGTTGCGACCAGTGCCAACCCGAGCAACTTGAACTTCATGCCGTTTCCTCCTGTGCGAGTGGTGTCGTCGAGGAGGACGTTAGGAGGCGAGTCTTTGCGGCCTCTTTGCGGCGTCTTAGCGGCTACGGGCCGGCGGCGGGAGGCAACGACATCGACGCGCGCAGTGCCTGAAGCGGTGTCGACGGCACCTTGATCAGGCCGCGCGCCGGCCGGTCGAGGTCGAACGTGATGAGCAGCAACAGGGTGACGAGCCCCGCGGCTCCGAGCATCGGGACGAGCCCCCGGCCGAGGATCGAGATGTGCGCGGCGAGCAGACCGAGCGCGATCGCGGCGCCGATCATCTCGAGCCCGAGCACGGCGCCGGGTACCCGGTTGTTCAGAGCGGAGAGCCGCACCGACTGCTGGTCGATGGTCGTGTTGAGGCTGTCGACGTAGAGGCGCGTCCCGCTCGCGACCGGCTGGACGGCGAGCGCCTGTCCGGCGAATCGCCACAGTTGCCGTTGCAGGATCCCCTCGGCGGCCACCGTCCGTCTCATGGCGGTGCTGTTCGGGACCTCTTTCGAGACCGCGAGCGCAAGGTCGGTGTAGCGACGGAGCAGGTCGAGCGACCGGGTTCGCGCCGGCTCCGCGATGAGCTGCGCGCGGAGATACGTCGTCCCGATCGCATTCGCCTCGGCGACGGTGGCGGCGCGACGATCCTCGTACCGTCCGACGGCGAGCGTGAGCCCGAAGGCCAGGATCAGGCCCACGACGCCGAGCAGCGCGCCCTGCAGGACGCCGAACGGCTCGCGCAGCGTTCCTGAACGCTCGCGCAGGTACATGCCGATGAAGTGACCTGCGACGGTCACCGCACCGATCACCCCGAGGATGATCAGCGCGAGCTCCCAGCTGTTCAGGCGGAAGAAGATGCGCTCATCCTGACGCCGAGGGCGGCTGACCCGAGAAGATCCGGACACGGCTCCGACGCGATAGGGTCGACGAATGAGCGCTTTCGAGGTGCCCGATCCGCTGCCCGAGCCCGCGCCGCCTCCCGACGAGGGGACGCCGCCGACGCCGCCTCTGGTCCCGGAGCCCTACCCGCCGCCTGACGAAGGGTCGCCGCCCAGTCAGCCGCTCGTTCCGGAGCCAGGCCCGCTGGAGTAACGCCGCCCGGGGAAGGTCAAGCTAGGGCAACCAGGGCCCGACGCCACCGATGCGCTCGACGGTGATCCGCATCGTGTGACCTGGCGGTGGATCGTCCATCGGCGGGAATCTCACCTCGGGGCCGAGATACACGTGTGCCAGCCGCTGGAGCAACTCGGGTGCGCCACCCTCCTCGAGCTCGGCCCTCCCATGGACGACGAGATATTCCTTGAGGCCGGGCGGGCGGATCTTCGTGCCCTCGAACGAGAGCACCACGCGCGGATCGCGACGGACGTTGCGCAGCTTCTGCTGCTCGGACAGGTGGCCCGAAACCAGCTGGTCGCCCTCGACGCCGACCCAGACGCAGGTCACCTGTGGCGAGCCGTCGCGACCAACCGTGACGAGGTGCGCCAGCGCGCCGGACTCGATCAACTCGCGCGCACTATCCGGAAGGAGCATCGGCGAACAAGCTACCCGGAGGCGGCGACGATCGCCCCGTTGCCGGTGACGTTTCTCGTCAGGAGTGTCGGGTGGCCGTAGTACATGATCACGCCGTCTCCCGGGACGGAGGCGTGCAGGCTGTGGGTCGCGTTGACCACGATGCGTCCTGAACCGCGCAGGAGCGCGTGCACGAAGCTGGCGCTGAGGTGTCCGAGCTGTGCATCGCCCGAGCCGCCGAGCGTGACCGTGAGTTGCGTCGCGCTCCCGGTGGCATGGAGCACGCCGCTGCCCGGCAGCGACATCGTGAGGCTCCGAGTCTTGATTCCGGTCGCGACCACGTTGCCGCTGCCGGTGAGGGTCACTGCGGAGAGCGACGGCATCCTGATCTCGACGCTCATCGGGCTCCTGGTCGAGAAGCTGCCCGGCGTGTTTCCGATCACCAAGCTGCCCGCGTGAACCACGGTGGTGACACGCTGGAGCAGGTTGCGGTCGGCGTGGACGAGCACTGACTGCCTGCCGCCGACCCGGATCGTGACGTTGTTGCTGCCCGCTAGCTCGACACTACGAAACGGCGCCAGCTGACGCCGCTCGGTCGCTGCGACTCCCGAGCCCTGAGCAGGGCTCGAGGTGGCGGACCCGCTGAAGACGTCGAAGTGGGCCAGCAATACCACCGCGGTGGTTGCAGCCGCGAACAGGACGACTATGAGCAGCAATGCCCGGTACGGATCTGACGGATGTTCTCGCCTGGATGGTGCCGGTCCGACTGCCACGATCCCTCCGCTCCGCCGACGCGCCCATCAAACGCGCGCACTCGAGGACGAAATCAGTCTCTCCCGGTGATGTCGTCGCTGAATCGGGTTCCCCACTGATCTGTACGCGGAGAAAGCCGCAGTGGTTGAGCGTGCGGACGCGATCTAGTCTGCTGCCGTGCTGGTCTGTGCGGGCTGCGGTCATGAGAGCAGCGACGCCGCAAGGTTCTGCGAGGCATGCGGTGCTGCGGTCGGGGGTGAGTCGCGTGAGCGGCGCAAGGTTGTGTCGGTGCTGTTCTGCGATGTGGTCGGTTCGACGACGCTCGCGGAGTCGATGGATCCGGAGGCGCTACGGGCACTGCTGGCGCGGTATTTCGAGCGGATGAGTGGGGTTGTCGAGCGTCACGGCGGCTCGGTGGAGAAGTTCATCGGCGACGCGGTGATGGCGGTGTTCGGAGTTCCGGTCGTGCATGAGGACGATGCGTTACGGGCCTGTCGGGCGGCGGTGGAGATGCGGGAGGCGTTCGGCGGTTTGGGGGTCGAGGGGCGAATCGGAGTGAGCACGGGCGAGGTGGTTGCGGGGACGGTGGAACGGCTCGCGACCGGGGACGCGTTGAACGTGGCCGCCCGCCTGCAGCAGGCGGCGCAGCCGGGCGAGGTGCTGATCGCAGCAGCGTGGGGTGCCGCGACCCTACAGCTCAACCTCTCGACCCTTGGAGCCATGGCCGAAGAAGCGACTGGTCGAGGGCGCGCCCGCCGCGTAGGTTGAACGGGCCGGGCACAGTGACGAAGCTGGCATTCGGATCGCCGCCCCGTACCGATCGTCGCATTGCCTCTCAAGTGCTCGGCGACCCGTGGGAGTCGTCCAGCGCTTGCCGGTGACCGCCGATCGGGGTGCTCCGCGCCCACAGAACTTCCTCAGCGTCTTCTGAAGTTTGTGTGTTTCGCTGGAGCGACTTCAGACAGGAGGTGTGAATGTTTCGAGTGCGCTACGTCGTTGCCGTCCTCGCGGTCGCCGCAGGGATCGGTGCCGGGGCGACGTGGGCTGCGAGTGGGGGTACGACGACGTCGCCAAGCACGACGACGCCGAGTACGACGACGACTCCAAGCACCACGCCAATCCAACCAGGTACGCACCACTGCCCGAACGCGGGTTCGAGTTCGAGCGGAGCGTCGTACGGACCAACGACAGGCGTCTAAGCACGCGGGCGGGTGGCCTCGCCACCCGCCCGCTTACTGCTGAGCTTTCACGCCGCCTGACTTGGAGCGTCCCGAGGCCGATCAGCCTTCTCTAAGAGATCCACGTCTTCCGTGGGGTCGAGAGCGATGTTGCCGCTCTGCGAAGGCTTGATCGGCCGGCGGGGCTCGCGAACGCCTGACCCGGGCTCGTCTTCTGGATCGTCGTCAGGGCCGGGCGGACGGCCAGGTGAGACGAGCCCGCGGGCGCTCGCCCAGCGACTCGCTTCGATCCGGTTGCGCACGCCGAGCTTCCTGTAGGTGTCCGCGAGTCGGAACTTGATCGTCTGGTCGGTCACCCAGAGGATCTTCGCCACCTCCCGGTTGGGACGGCCCTCGGCGACGAGCCGGAGCACCTCCAACTCGCGGCGCGTCAGCCGTTTGCGGACGCCGGTTGACGCATCCGCCGGGCCGGTCTCCTCGAGCTGAGCGCGGTAGGCCGCGGTGACGGCGCGAACGAGCTCGGCGGCGCCGAGACGGCGATCGACCGCCCAGTACGCTCCGCCCGCGAGCGCCGCGTCGACCGTCAAACGGTCATCACTGTCGACAACAACGATCATCAGGATCTCCGGGCGGCGCTGATGGACGCGGCGCCCGAGGCGGTAGAGCGCATGGTTGTCGACTTCGTCCTCGAGACCGACGAGCAGCAGGTCGGCGGCGTGCGCGTCAGCGAGCTCGGCCGACTGGCTGGGGTCGCTCGAGCTCGCGACGACTGAGATGTTGGCGCCAGTCAGCGCGGCTGTGACGGCCTGCTGCCAACTTGGATCGGGATCGATCACTACGGCGCGCACCGCAGTCTTCTCCATCGCTCGCTCCCTCGCGGTTGCCTCTTGCCGAATACTTGCACGGGGGAGACGGCCGATCTAGGCGATTTCCTCGACTTCCCAGATCCCCGCGTAGACATCGTTGTCGAGGCCGCTCGACCGGGATCACGGCGGTGATCCGGTAGGCGGGCCGTCCTCCCGCGTAGACGACGTCGCCGGGTGACCAGTTCGGCTCCGAGCTCGTGTAGTCGTCGAGATCCTCGCCGTCTGCGAGGTACATCCTGAATCGGAATGACACTGTCGTCCTCCTCCCGTGGGGCCGGACGGCACTTCGACGATAACCGACGACGCGTCTATCAGCGGACCGGTCTACCTTCACGGTCTGAAGATCCGCTGAGAAGACGGCTGGCGGCCCGCAGCGCCTTGCGGCCAAGGAGAGAGGGCCGCCAGCCTGGGGTATCGCCTTCTTCCTGCACGTCAACCTGGCGTTGGCTTCGGTGCAAGGCTCGCGGCGAGCCTACGCCTTCCAGCAGCTGATGTCACCCGCCGACGCCCGGCCCGCCAGGCACGAACCCGTAGCTACTACGGATTCGAGCCGGCGACTCCGAGGGCCTCTCAGGTTGGCCGGACGCGAAGGCCCCTTCGCGGAGGTGGTTTGTGTCGTCTCCGCCCCCTCGATCCGCCACCTCGCCCGGCCCGCTTCGCTGATCGAGCTCAGCGAATGATCGACTCGTATCGGTCACTAAACGGCGCTGGCGACTCGCCCGGTGCGTCGTTATAGCCGGATGGAACCTTCGTCCAGACGGCTGCGAAGAAGCTCAGCCGCACGCGGCACTTGTCGCCGACGACCCGGAGCGTGAGTTTCTTTCCGGACAGCTTCCAGCTGTAGACACCCCGCCCCCCGCACTCACCGTCACAACGAGCCAATCGCGAGCTTGTTACCGGCGTTACAGACGTTCGCCGAGAAGTCGGTGCGACCGTTGCAGCGAGGGTTTCCCTCCAGGTAGACGATCAGAAGACCGCTCGAACTCATCGCCATCGTGTAGTCCCCAGTCGGAACTGCGGGCACTACCCGGGGCAGGGACGTGCCGTTCCCAGCATCCGACGAGAGACCGCGCCAAAGGTCTTCGCCTTGGTGCTCGCGGACGCGGCACCGGCGGTCACCGACGCGGCGAGGACGAATACGAGTCCCAACTGCCACACTAGCCCGGCTCTGTGACTGCGCCCGCCCATCGACCGCTCCTCTTCCTACGAATCGAGCAGAGAACCTAATACGCGGTCGTGGTAGGAGGCAACCAGCATCATCAGGTGAGTGAAGAGACCCAAGTGCTCGCTACCTCACAGCGTCGGGGTGACGAAGTTCGCGTGTGAAAGGGCGACGAGCAAGAGTGCGAATGCCAGGGCGACTGTCAGGCCGGCGGCACCGACCGAGGCGGCCACGATCTGTTGGCTTGTCATTCCGGCGCGATTGCCGGCGAGGACGACCAGCGCAATCGGGACGCCGAGAAGGACTAGGAGATCCCACACGACGAGGTCGTTGCCGACGAGGTCGGCTGCGGCATCGGTGAAACACACGACAGCCGCCAGCCCGCAAAGAGGGCTGGCGGCGAACGCAAGGAGGAAATAACCGGAAGTCTTCACGCGATTGATCTTCGTCGTCTCTCGCTTCATAGATGACCGCGCAGGAGCAGTCCATGATCGGGTCGACGAGCGGGCGCTCCCGCTCGATAGGCGGTAGGCGACGGCCGGTTCGCGGCCCCGAGCTGGACTCTCAGAGCCCTCCCACACGCCTCGCCGTCCTCGTCGTCGAACGGCACCTGCAACTCGGCGCCGAGAAACCCGGGTTGATCCCTGATCGCCGTGAGAATCTCCAACCGCCCGAGAGCATCGAGAAGATCCTGCCGTCTTCCCGCTTTCGCGCGTAGACACAGATAGCTTCGTGTCACCGTCTTCCCGCGACGACCCTAGCGCGCGGGGCGAGCACGTCGAGGCGCAAGCGGCGCTTGGCATCACGCGGCCGTGATCGTAGGCCTGCGCTCCTTGACCTGCTAGCGCCAATCGACGGCGGGTCGTTGGAGATCCCCTTACGGAGGGCTCGTTGCGAAATCAGCCGTGCTTCGCTCGACGATTCGAAGCGAACGTCGCCGTCAGCATTGAGTCCGCGGTGAGATTGACGCGGCACCTGCTGCGCTTTGTGGTGCAGGAACCGGTCCAGCCAGTGAAGTGAGTTCCCGTCTTGGGCACGGCGATCAACTGGCTTGGAGTGTTGTAGGGCATTTGGTATCTGCAGCTGCTCTTTGTGCAGATCTGCTGGAGGCCCGGGACGCGCACTCGGCCGGCGCCCTTGATCCTGATCAGTAGATAGGGATCAACCGCGAAGACTGCGGAGACGTCAGTATCCGCGCCGACAACCAAAGTGCAGTCACCTTGTGTAGGACAGTTGGCGCCGTCCCATCGCACCAGGTGATAACCGGGCTCGGGGAGGGCTGAGAGAGTGACAGAGGTGCCATAGACGAAGAACGTCGAGCACGGCTCGCTCGGCGTACAAAGTCCGGCGGAAGAGCTGGTTGGCGTAAGTGTCACCGCTCCGCCCTCACCTGATCGCACCCGAACCGTGAAGAACGGGTGCGAGGTGAGATAGTCGCTGTTCGCGACATTCGCGCCTGGTGGACAGCTGGTCGGCAGGTTGTTATCGCCGGGCGGTCCCCAGTAGTCATCGTGGCCGGGATCGAGCAACGCCGATCCCTGGAACGGGACATCGAAGGCCATCAAGTCGTTCGCGTTGTCGGCCGTCTCTCCGTAGATGCCGTAATGCGGGGCGCATGTGTTCACCGCACCGAGTAGGTGGAAGATTTCGTGGCCGATCAGCATGCTCAGCCAGTCGGAGACGTTGCAGCTCTCGAGGAAGACAACAGAATCGGATCCGATCGCGTTTCCACAGAAACCGAAGTTGTCCGAGCCTTCGTAAACGATCTGGTACTTCTTCGTTGGGTCGTTGAGGCCGTCGGCTCAGATCTCGTTCTCGATCAAGACGGTGCCGGCCATCCCCATCGCCTCGATCTGTGCGTCCGACTCCCGCAGCTGGATGAAGGTCACGTCCGCCGACCCGTTCGACGTATCGATCCGCAAGCTCACGCCGCCCGTCTGACCCGCAAGCCAGTCGTTGAACATCTTCGTCCAGCGATCGAGCGTGCCATTGACGTCGAGCTCGTTGTCGATTCCCCCGACGGGAATCGCATACACAAGGTGAATCTGTGGGCCAACCTGCTCGTCCGGTTGGTCCGCCGTTACACGCGTGGCGGATCGAGCACTCGTCACTCCCACAGCCAGCCCTGCCGTGAGCATGGCAAGAGCAATCACAGGCGCCCACCGAACCATGTTGACGAAGATACGCGTTGCGTCGCAGACACGTCTGAACATCGTTCCTTCCGTTCTCCGCGGAAAAAGCAACGCACCGACGACGAGACACTGCGTTCACGCCAATGTCGTCCGCGTGCCTGTTCGTGCGGGCAAGAGGGACACGTCCGTAGCACGGTTGACCTGAACGCTGGCCAGCCGAGCTCTCAGCTCGCGGGCTTCGTGCGTGTCGCCGCTCCGAGCATTGCGCCAGTGCCGGCGGTCCTGGTACGGAACGGCGCGAGTTCGACCCTGCTCCTGGGCAACACGTCGCGCCGGTTGACCGCTTTGAGCGGACCGCTGCCGACTGTCGCGCGCACAGGGCAAGAGGAGCATCGCGTGGGCGAAACCGTATGGAGTGCCCGGCGCCTCGCTCGTAAGTTGGCGCGGGTTGCCGTCGGGAGTGGCCCGGCGGTAGAGCCGCTATTACGGGAGGCGCCGGTTATGAGCGAAGGTAGCTGGGTCGGACTTGATGTGCACGCTCGGTCGGTGGTCGCGGGCGTGATCGATGAGGGGAGCGGTGAGGTGCGGTCGCTGCGGGTGCCGCCGGGTGCTGAGGGGACGGTCGCGTGGTTGAAGACGTTGCCGGCGCCGGTGCGGGTCGTGTACGAGGCGGGGCCGACCGGGTACCGGCTTGCGCGTGCGTGTGCCGAGGCGGGGATCAGCTGCGTTGTTGCGGCGCCGTCGCGGATCCGGCCGGCGGCCGACCGGGTCAAGACCGACCGGCGCGACGCCGAGCGGCTGGCGAGGCTGCTTCGGCTCGGCGAGATCACCCCGATCCGGGTGCCCGGCGCCGGAGGAGGAGGCCGCGCGTGATCTGGTCCGCGCGCGCGAGGACGCTCGTGGCGATCTGATGCGGGCCCGTCACCGGCTCTCGAAGCTGCTGCTCCGCCACGGGCTCGTGTACGACGCGACCGCGTGGACGCGGGCCCACGACGCCTGGCTTCGCCGGCAGCGCTTCCAGAGTGGGCCGCTCGCGATCGTGTTCGACGAGTGCTACGGCCGGATGCTCGACGCGAAGACCAGGAGGGACGCGCTCGACAAGGCGATCGCCGAGCTCGCCGCCAAGCCGCCGTACGTTGATGTCGTCGAGCGGCTCGTCTGTCTCCGCGGCGTCTCCACGCTCACCGCGTTCGCGTTGACCGTCGAGCTCGGCGACTGGAACCGGTTCCGGCCCGAGTCGCTCGGCGCCGTTCCTCGGCCTCACGCCAAGTGAGAACTCAAGCGGGGAGCGGCGCCGCCAAGGCGCGATCACCAAGACCGGCAACTCGCACGCACGCCGGCTCCTGATCGAGGCCGCCTGGCACCACCGCCGCCCGTCACGGATGAGCGTCACGCTCGAACGCAGACGCACGGGCAAATCCCTCGCCGTCGAGCCCAAGCCGACCGCAGCGCCCGCCGGCTTCACGGACGCTGGCACGCGCTCGAGGCCCGCGGCAAACCCCGCACGATCGTCGTGGTCGCCGTCGCCCGCGAACTCGCCGGACACCTCTGGGCGCTCGCGACGATGGAGTAGCCGCCACCCTCAACGGCTCGGCGAGGAGAGCGCACCGGCGCAACGACGCGAGGAGCGACCCGAGAGAACGCTGTGAGCAGCCCCAACGGCCACGCTCGACGCCAGAGAAACGGCACCGCTCCTCATCTCGCATACCCGGTCATGCGGCACCAACCCGCGCATATGAGTCGCGACACAGACGTCGACGACAGCCGGTGCGCTCCCCCCGCCGAACCCGAACCCCGCAAACCCCGGGGCGACTAACCCCTGCGCGCTTGACAGGCCGCACTCCATATGAGTGTTCACGAAAGGACGCCAGAGCGATCGACTGCTAGTCCGGAGGGATGACGGGCGTTCGCCAGCGCGGAGGACGCCTGATCGTCCCCGCTACCGATGACCCGCGCACTGCGCCGCCGTACCCTCATAGGTGAGAGGACACCCGTTAGAGAACACCCGATGGACTACTGAGAGGGACTGCGCATGGATTATCTCCCCGTCTACCCGGCCCCGGCCCTCCTGGAGGAGAGCTGGCGCGAACTGGAGCGCGAGCGGCAGCGGCAGCGGCAGATCCAGGAGGCGCGGGCCGCGCGGCGTGCCGAGCGGCCCTCCCGCTTCGCAACTCTTACGGCGCGGGTGCGCCACGCGCTGCAGCCCGACCCCTGCCCTCAACTCGCCGAAGGCTGCTAGACCCGGGACCGCCCGGGCCTAGAAAACCACTGCCGGACTCTCGGCTGCTGACACCACCGCCTGGGCCAGCGATCGAAGCAGTAGCCCAGCATGGTCGATCCACGAGGTGGAGGGAGAGCCGTGACGGAACGGGGAAAACCGGAATGGAGCCGCTGCTGAGAGACGTACTGCTGGCCGAGCCGGAGATCGCCGCCTGGCTCGAGCCGCCCGAGAACGAGGATGCCGACGACGAGCCGGCGGGGGCGGCGTATTGAGCGGTTGGAGAGAGCGTGTTCGTGCCAGGACCAACAACTCGCCGCATCGGCGAGAGAGGAGAACCAACGTGATTGAGCTGCACCCGGAGACGATCGCCCTCCATGGAGGGCAGGTGCCGGATCCAACGACCAGTTCGAGGGCCGTCCCGATCTACCAGACGACCTCGTACGTGTTCGACGACACCCAACATGCGGCCGACCTGTTCGCGCTGCAGGTGCCGGGCAACATTTACTCGCGGATCATGAACCCGACCAACGCCGTACTCGAGGAGCGCGTCGCATTGCTGGAGGGCGGGATCGCCGCGGTGGCGACCGCCTCGGGACAGGCCGCGGTGGCCTACTCGGTGCTCAACGTGACGCGCGCAGGCGACAACATCGTCTCGATCTCGACCCTCTACGGCGGCACGTACAACCTGTTCGCCCACACGCTGCCCCAGTACGGGATCGAGGTCCGGTGGGTCGACCCGGACGAGCCGGAGAAGCTCGCCGAGCTGGTCGATGACAAGACCCGGCTCGTGTTCGCCGAGACGATCGGCAACCCTAAGCTGAACGTGGTCGACCTCCGCGCGTGGGCCGACGCGGCGCATGCGCAGGGGCTGCCGCTGATCGTCGACAACACGGTTCCGACGCCGATCCTGACCCGCGCGTTCGACCACGGCGCCGACGTCGCCGTCCATTCGGCGACGAAGTACATCGGCGGCCACGGAACCTCGATCGGCGGCCTCGTCGTCGACTCGGGCCGCTTCGATTGGACCGCGAACGCCGAGCGCTTCCCCGGCCTGACCAAGCCCGACCCCTCCTACCACGGGGTGGTGTGGGCCGACGTGCTCGGCCCGGCGGCCTACATCGGCCGGGTGCGCACCGTCCTGCTGCGGAACACCGGGGCGGCACTGTCGCCGTTCAACGGCTTCCTCTTCCTCCAGGGCCTGGAGACGCTGCCGCTGCGGATGGAGCGGCACTCGCAGAACGCGCTCGGGGTCGCCGAGTACCTCGAGGAGCACGACGGCGTCACGTGGGTCAACTACCCCGGGCTCGACTCGAGCCCGTACAAGGAGGTGGCGGACAGGATCCTGAGCGGCGGCTACGGCGGCCTCGTCACCTTCGGGATCGAGGGCGGGCTCGAGGCCGGCCGCCGTTTCATCGAAAGCCTGCAGCTCTTCAGCCATCTCGCCAATATCGGTGATGCGAAGAGCCTCGCGATCCACAACGCCTCGACCACGCACTCGCAGCTGAACGACGAGGAGCTCGCCGCGTCGGGTGTCACCCAGGACACGGTGCGGCTCTCGGTCGGGATCGAGAACATCGACGACATCCTGGCCGACCTCGCCCAGGCGATCGCGGCCGCGGTGCCGGTGGCGGTGTAGCAGGCCGTGACGCACTCCACCCTCGGGTTCCGTGAGGCCCGCGGCTCGAGCGTCGGAGCGGTGGAGACACAGCGGGTCGTCCTCTGGGGAGAGGACGACCCGCTCGTACTCGAAACGGGCGCCGCGCTCGCCCCGGTCGAGGTCGCCTACGAGACCTACGGCGAGCTGAACGACGAGCGCTCGAACGCGATCGTCGTCTGCCACGCGCTCACCGGCGACGCGCACGCGGCCGGCCACCACGGCGATCCCGACCAGCCGGGCTGGTGGGACACCATGATCGGGCCGGGCAAGCCCGTCGACACCGACCGCTACTTCGTCGTCAGCTCGAACCTGCTCGGCGGCTGCAACGGAACCACAGGCCCCTCCTCAACCGATCCCGCTACCGGGCGCCCCTACGGCCTCCGCTTCCCACAGTTCACCGTCCGCGACCTGGTGACCGTCCAGCGCCGGCTGCTCACCCACCTCGGCGTCGAGCGGCCCTACGGCGCGATCGGAGGCTCGCTCGGGGGGATGCAGGTGCTCCAATGGGCGATCGACCACCCGGGAGAACTCGAGCACGCGGTGCTCGTCTGCCTCTCGACCCGCCTCTCCGCCCAGAACATCGCCTTCTCGTCCGTCGCGCGCGCAGCGATCATGCGAGACGAACACTTCGCCGGCGGCGACTACTACGACACCGGCCAGACGCCCGAGGTCGGGCTCGCGGTCGCCCGGATGATGGCGCACATCACCTACGTCTCGGAGGAAGCGCTCGCCCTAAAGTTCGGGCGCAGCCGCCAGAACGGGGACGGGCCGACCTTCGACCCCGACTTCGAAGTCGAGAGCTACCTCGACCACCAGGGCGCCAAGTTCATCGACCGGTTCGACGCCAACAGCTACCTCTACCTCTCGCGCGTGATGGACTACTTCGACCCATTCGCAGACGAGGAGGACGCCATCACCGCGCTGCGTGGCAACCCGACCCGCTTCCTCCTCGCCAGCTTCGACACCGACTGGCGCTTCCCGACCACGCACTCCCAGACGACGGCCGCGATGCTCCGGCAGGCCGGCTGCGACGTCGTACACCAGGAGGTGGCGAGCCCATGGGGCCACGACAGCTTCCTACTGCCCGTGCCCGAGTACCTCGACCTGATCGACACCTTCCTGAGCGACCAGGATCCTCGGCGATAGCTCCGGAGCGGAACCCATTGGTCGCCAAGCCGAGTCGTTCGATCGCAGACTGCGCGACCCAGACCTTTCGGGCTCGAACCCACGAGGGTACCCCCACAGATGACGAAGGCGACTCCGGGACTCCGGTCTCGACTTCCTCAAACGCCGCCGGGACTCCGGTCCGACCCGGCGTTGGTCGAGTTAGATCCGGCGCCGGACAGGTTGGTCGAGGAGGCGCGGCGGATCAGCCAGGAACGCGTTGATGAGTTCTTGTCCGAAGATGCAGAAGATGTCTTCGTCTGCCCAGAACGTGGAATAGGTTCCGAAGCGGAAGTCGCGGGCGAGTGTCACGACCGTCTCGCCGTTTGCGAAGAACCACAGTTTCCGCGTGTTGTGCGGCCAAACACGAAACGCGTCATGTTGATGCTCTGCCAGGAAGATGTGTTCGTCTTGCGCCGTGCAGCGACGAAACGCGACGTTGATCCATATGAAGAGTTGGCGATCTGGCTAGGACGTGAGAGTAAGCCGGTCAAGGGCCGCTGCGCAGCGATTTGTAGGAACGGAGCGACGAGGGAGTCGAACCCTCCCAGCGACGGGTTACGCCGCCTCACCGGTTTTGAAGACCGGCTGGGGCACCGGCCCCATGCCGCTCCGAACCGCGCAATCTAGCCTCGGGGCTCAGGCGACCGGCAGTGTGAGGCTCTCGATGTCGCGCGGGTAGTCGGTGAGGATCTCGATGCCGTCGGAAGAGCACGACGCCCGAAAGGCCCTCGTCCGCCGCGTGCCGCAGCAGGCGCTCGCGGCGTCCCTGGAATTCGCTGGCCGGGATGGTCAGATGCGGTCGTGGTCGAACTCGTCGGTGGAGCGAAGTGCCTCCGAGCCGGCCCACGAGTTCGAGATGTACGAGTCGGTCTCGCGCCCGCCGAAGCCCTCGGTCTGGTCGAGGTCGCGCTCGTACGGGGTCATGCGCGACTCCTCCTCGGCCTTCTCGACTGCCTCCTGGTCGCTCTCCTTCGACCACTTGCTGAAGAAGCTCTTGAGTCCCATGCCTGAAGTATCACTGATTTCTCGCGCGCCGGAGGACGCGCACATCCCCGCGGCGCCGCGTCAGGCCGTCCGCGTCGTACCGCTCGAGCAGGAGTTGCGCCGTTCGCCGGCCGACGCCGAGCGCATCCCGAAAGCCGGGCAGGGTGATCTGATCGAGCTCGACAAGGAGCTCACGACCGCGGTCGTAGAGCGCCGACGAAACGGCAAGCCCGTCACCGACCCGGCGGAGACGGCCCTCCTGCTCGAGGAAGGAGGCGAGCTCGCGGTCGTCGATCCGGACGACCTCGTCCTCGGCGAGCATCGCTTCGAGCTCCGCGGCAGCGGTGGCCCGCGCGCCGAGTGTGGCTGCGGCGCCCGGCAGGAACGCTTTCGCGCCGCGCCGTTCGATCTCGAGCAGGTTCAGGATCTGGGGCGCCCACGGCTCGGCGGGCAGCAGCTCCGCGAGGGGGATGCCGGGATCGAGCGGGTTCGTCGTCGCACGCTCGGCAAGCCGGGCTCGGACGCCCTCCCGCAGGCCGTCGAGCCACTTCGGCGAGAAGTAGTAGTCGCCGGCCGATTGAACGACTGCGAGCCCCTGCGCGAGCTCGTGAGGTGTCAGCAGCCCGCGTGCCTGCAGCTCGGGGCCGGTCACCGGCTCGTGGACGAGCAAGCGCACGATCTCCCTCGGATCGCCGCGCTCGAGGGTCTCGAGGCGGTCTCGTTCGAGGCGCCGCGGAGGTGCCGGATCGAGGACGACGCCGCCGGCGACCGTCGTGTCCGTCCGCAGGATCACGCGGTCGCCGCGCGCGGCGGCGACGGGCTCGGACAGGCGCAGTTGCGCGTAGTCCCCGGAGCGTGCCACCCGGGCCGGTGTGGCCTTCGTGCCGAGGTGCACGGTGACTGCCGCCGGCACGCGCTCGAGCTCTTCGAGTCGCACGTCGAGCCGGTACGAGACGGGAAACGCGTTCGGTGCGACGAGTGCGTCGCCGCGCGCGAGCTCGCCGCGTTGCAGCGACGGCAGATTCACCGCGACCCGCTGTCCGGCTGCTGCCTGGTCGACCTGCGCGTCGTGCACGTGCACCGTTCGAACCCGCGCGATGCGCCCCCGCGGTTCCACGCGCAGCAGGTCGCCGGGGGCGATCGTCCCCGACCAGAGCGTCCCGGTCGCGATCGTGCCTGCGCCCGCGAGCGAGAACGCACGGTCGATCCAGAGCCGCGTCGACGACGAGGCGTCGCGCTCGTCGACGGGCACGCGTGCGAGGGCCGACCGCAGGTCGTCGAGGCCCTCGCCCGTCTTCGCCGACACCGGCACGACCTCGGCGCCCGGGACGAGCTCGCGTGCCTCGAGGATCGCGAGCTCGACGCTCTCGGCGTCGACCGCATCGATCTTCGTGATCGCGACGACGCCACGTTCGACGCCCAGGAGGCGCAGCACCGCCAGGTGCTCGTGCGTCTGCGGCCGTGCGCCCTCGCGTGCGTCGATCACGAGCAGGAAGAGGTCGATGCCCGACGCCCCGGCGACCATCGCGCGCACGAAGCGTTCGTGGCCCGGCACGTCGACCAGCGACAGCCGCCGGCCGTCCGGCAACTCGAGTGGCGCGTAGCCCAGGTCGATCGAGATCCCGCGTGCCTGCTCCTCGGGCAGGCGGTCGGTGTCCTTCCCCGTGAGTGCGCGGACGAGCCAGGTCTTGCCGTGGTCGATGTGGCCGGCGGTTCCGACCGTCAGCGGCATCTCGCCTCGATCACGCCGCCCCCGAGCCGATCGACGTCGAACCCGCCCTCGTCCAGCAGCGACCGCCACTGGGCCTCGTCGCGCTCGCGGCCGGTGAACAGCGCGAGCATCAGCAGGTCGAGCCACTTCGAGCCGTCGGGCGCGTTGCCGGGCTCGACCGTTCCCTCGAGCAGGACGAGGCGCGTTCCGGGCGTCGCTGCGGCGTGGATCGTGCGCAGGATCCGTCGCGCGGAGTCGTCGTCCCAGTCGTGGAGGATCGTCGACAGGACGTATGCGTCGCCGGCGGGGACGCGCTCGAAGAAGTCGCCGGGCTCGAAGCGGCAACGCTCGCCGAACGCCGATTCGTCTCGAACGGTCTCGGGGAGGTCGAAGACGACTCCACGCAGCCCTGGATGCCGGTCGAGCAGCGCGAGGAGCAGCGAGCCGTTGCCGCCGCCGACGTCGACGATCGTCTCGTCGCCGCTCCAGCCAACCGAGTCGAGCCGCTCGAGCCTCGCCTCCCACCCTTGCTCCATCGCCCGGTCGAAGGCCGCGCGTTCCTCGGGATGCGCGGCGAGCCACGACCAGAACCCGGTGCCGTGGAGATCCTCGAACGTCGATCGCCCGGACGCGTCGAGCGCCGCGATCGTCCCCTGCCAGACGCCGCCGAAGAGATGAGCGAAGTCGCGCCAGCCGTCGCCGCGGAGCACGTCCGAAGACGGTGTGTTGGCGAAGACCCGCGGCTCGCGCTCGGTGAAGATGCCGTCGCTCGCCAGCGCCCGGAGCAGGCGGTAGAGCGTGTCGGCGTCGGCGCCCGCCTCGCGCGCGAGCTCGTCGACGTGCCGCTCCGAGTCACCGAGGGCCTCGGCGATGCGCAGGTCGGCGACGACCGCCACGGCTCGCGTCACGATGGCGCCGCGGAGGGCATCCCAGATCGCGGCCTCGGGCGACTTCGAGCTCACGCGCGGCTTGCGCGCACCGCGGCGATCACCCCGTCGAGGTCGTCGTCCCCGAGCGTGCGGCAGTCGAGCAACAGCCGTCCGTCACGAACGATTCCCACGACCGGAGGTTCCCCGAGCCGGAGCGGCCCGGCGAGCGACTCCTCGAGCGCGCACGCGAACGACGGAAGCTCGGCGAGCGGCAGCGCGCCGCCGCCGACGCGGGCGACCGTCTCCTCCACCTCGCCACCGAGGGCGGTCGCGAGCCGTTCCGCGCGTGCGCGGACCGACGCCGGGTCCTCGTGCAACATGCGCAGCACCGGCACCTCGCGCAGGGCGCGACCGGGCTCGAGATAGAGCAGCAGCGTGCCCGTGAGGGCGGCGAGGCTGAGCTTGTCGATGCGCAGGGCGCGATGCAGCGGGTGGCGGCGCAGCCGCTCGACGAGCTCGGCGCGACCGAGCACGATGCCCGCCTGTGGGCCGCCGAGCAGCTTGTCGCCGCTGAAGCAGACGAGATCCGCTCCCTGTTCGAGCGCGGCGCGGGCTGTCGGCTCGTCGCCGAGATCGACCAGCGCACCGGAGCCGAGGTCGTCGAGCAGCGGCAGCCCGTGCGTGTGCGCTAGGTCGGAGAGCTCGCGCAGCGTCGGGCGCTCGGTGAACCCGACGAGCCGGAAGTTCGACTGGTGCACGCGCAGCAGGAGTGCGGTCTCGGCGCGCAGCGCGCGCTCGTAGTCGGCGGCGCGTGTGCGGTTGGTCGTCCCAACTTCGACGAGACGGGCACCCGAGCGCTCGAGCACCTCCGGGATGCGGAAGCCGTCGCCGATCTCGATCAGCTCGCCGCGCGACGCGAGCACCTCTCGACCCTCGGCGAGCGCGGCAACGGCGAGCAGGAGCGCCGCTGCGTTGTTGTTGACGACGAGCGCTGCTTCGGCTCCGGTCAGGCGCTGCAGGAGTGCTGCGACGTGATCCTGGCGCGAGCCGCGCGCTCCGGTCGCCAGGTCGAGCTCGAGGTTGGAGTACCCGCGGCCGGCGACCGACACGCGCTCGAGCGCCTGATCCGGGAGTGGAGCGCGACCCAGGTTCGTGTGCACGAGCACCCCGGTCGCATTGAGCACCCTCCGGAGCGACGGTCGGCGCGCGTCTGCCAGTTCGTCCCGCAGGCGCGCCGGAAGGTCGCCGGGCTCGCGGCCGGCCCGGATCTCGTCCCGTGCCCGTGCGAGGACGGCGCGCGCGGCCTCGACGGCGAGCGGGTCGTCGACCCCTCGCGTCAGCTCGTCGACCGACGGCAGGTCTCGCAGCTCCATCTGGTAGTGAGGGTAGACGACTCGGCCGCTCTCCTTGCTTCACTGTCGGGGGTGAGATGGGTCGTCTGGGTCGGTGCGCTCGTGGTGGCGCTGGTCGTCGCGTGCGGCGTGTTCGCCGTGCGGGCGTTCGAATATCGCGGCGAGGCGGCGCCCGGCGTGCACGTGCTCGGCGTCGACGTGGGTGGACGGGACCGGGCCCAGATCGAAGACGTCGTTCGCGGCTGGGGCGCGACACAGGTCACGATCCGCGCCGCCGGCCGCGCATACCACGTTCCGCGCAGCTGGCTTGTCTCGCTCGACGCGCGAAAGACAGCGGCGCGCGCACTCGACGCGGGCTCGGTCGTCGGTCTTGCGCTCCCACGCCGTGTGGACGTTGCGCCGGTGCTCGCGAGCGCGGGCGGCGCCGGGAACGTGCTGGACGAGATCGCGCGCGCGGGCCGCCAGGCCGTTTCGGCGACGGTCACGGTTCGCGGAACGACCGTCGAGATGACGCCGGCGACGGCCGGGCTCGAGCTCGACCGGGGTGCGTTGCTGCGCAGGCTCACCGCCGGTGCGACCACATTCGACGCGCCGTTCGCGGTCGTGCATCCGGTCCGCCGCGATCCGGCTGCGCGCAGCGCCGCTTCGACCGCGACGACGCTGCTCGCGCATCCGATCGTCGTCGACTATCACGGAGCGCGGCTCGGAGCGTTGACGGCCCTGCAGCTCGCCCGCTCGCTGCGCGTCGTCCCTCGCAACCACCGGTTCGTCGTCCGCTTCGACGGCGACGCGCTCGCGCGCGCGGTCAGGCCGCGGCTCGGCCGCTGGTTCGTGCATGCGCGGAATGCGCAGTTCGCCGTCGCCGGAAGCACGGTCCGCGTCGTCCCCTCGCGACCCGGACGCGACGTCGATCCGACGCAGGTCGCGGTCGCCGTCACGACCGCGGCGCACGGAGACCACGTCGCCCGGGTCGAGCTGGGTGCTCGAGCACCCGATCTCACGACTCGGCGCGCACGCTCGCTCGGGATCACGACCAAGCTCGCGTCGTTCACGACGGAGATGGGCGTCTCGTCCTCGAACCGGATCCACAACGTCCACCTGATGGCAGATCTGATCGACGGGACGGTGATCCGGCCGGGGGAGACGTTCTCGTACAACAAGGTGGTCGGCCCGCGGACCGCGGCGCGCGGGTTCCTCGAGGGACAGGAGATCATCGGCTCGCTCGTGCTTCCGTCGATCGGCGGCGGTGTCTGCCAGACCGCCACGACGCTGTTCAACGACGCCTTCGAGCTCGGCCTGCCGATTCTCGCGCGCACGAACCACAACCTCTATCTCTCGCACTACCCGCTCGGCCGAGACGCCACGGTGTCCTGGGGCGGGCCGGATCTCGTGTTTCGAAACGACCTGAAGCACGGTTTGCTGATCAAGGCGTCGTACACCGACCAGACGCTGACGTTCACGTTCTACGGCACGCCGTCCGGTCGCCGGGTCGTCTCGCACACCGGCCCACAGATGAACTGGACGCAGCCGAAGCTCGCCTACGCCGTCGATCCGAGCGCCCCGCGGGGATCCGTCAAGGTGGTGCCTGGCACCGGAGAGCTCGGGTTCGACGTCACCGTGACGCGGGACGTGTACGCGCGCGGCGGCAAGCTCCTGCGCCACGACGTCTTCAAGTCGCACTACATCCCGGACAGCCCGACCGCGGTCTACGGGCCGGGCCGGACCCCGCCCGGGCCCTACTTCGTGATCCCGTCCTCCGTGTAGGCCGCGCGCCTGCGCTCGTGGGACTCGAGCACGTGGCGGACCGCGGCCTCCGGGTCGTCGGTCAGATGCAGCAGCTCGATGTCCGGCGCCGCGATCATCCCGTCGGCGAGCAGCTCGCCGCGGATCCAGCTGACCATCTCGCCCCAGTAGTCGGAGTCGAACAGGACGACCGGGAAGTAGAGGATCGTGCGGGTCTGGATCAGCGTCAACGACTCGTAGAGCTCGTCGAGCGTGCCGAAGCCGCCCGGGAAGATGACGAAGCCCTCCGATGGGCGGACGAAGCAGACCTTGCGCGCATAGAAGTGGTCGAACGTGTGCACGATGTCGCAGTAGGGGTTTCCGCTCTGCTCGTGCGGCAGCTTGATGTTGAAGCCGACCGAGAGGCCGCCACCCTCCCTGGCGCCGCGATTGCCGCCCTCCATCACGCCCGGGCCGCCGCCGGTGATCACCGCCCACCCGGCCTCGGCGAACAGCCGTCCGACGTCGCGCGCCGCTTCGTACGGGCCGCTGCCCTCCGCCGCCCGTGCCGAGCCGAAGAGCGCCACGGCCGGGCGGTCGATGCGCGCGACCTGCTCGAAGCCGGCTTTGAACTCGGCCGCGATCTTCTCGACCGAGGCACCGATCGCCGCCTCGTCGGGGCGGTCGAGGATCTGACGGTCGTCCATCTACAAGGCGGTGCTGCGGCACGTGCGAGACGACCATGCCGATCACGAGTGCGAGCGCGGTCGCTCCGTAGAGCACGTAGATGAACGTCGCCTTGTTGCGGCCGCCGCCGACGCGGAGGAGCTTCGCCGAGCGCCAGACAGCGCCGCCGTCGAGGATCCCGATCGGGGCGAGGTTGATCAGGTTGAGGAAGAAGCCGAAGTACGCGAGCGCCTTGAGCAGGTCAGAGCCCTGGGCGATTCCGACGAGCAGGAACGCGAGGCTCGCCACGCCTCCGATGATCGGCCCGGCGATCGCGATGCGCGCGGTCTGCCACGGATGCCCGCGTGTGTACTTGACGTAGGCGCCGAGGAACGGGATGAACACGGGCAGCTTCGGGTTCAGGCCTTCTCGTTTCGCCTCGACGAAATGGCCGAGCTCGTGCATGAGGATCAGGAAGACGAATCCGGCTCCGAACGTCCAGCCCCAGATCAGCGCGTAGCCGCCGACGGCGATGAAGATGCTCGCGAACTTCAGGAAGACGAACGAGAACTTCGCGAGCGCGACGATCGCGGCCAGCAGCGGGCCGAAGATCCGTCGTCCGAGCCCACGCCAGTCCGTGCCGCGCGGCTGAATCGGTTCGTAGTCGCGGAATCCATCAGAGCTCATGCCCGCTCCCGGCACCGGCGAAGCCGGTGCCTCCGCTCTTGTGAGCCTCCGTCGAGCCTACGGCTCATGACCCTCGTCCGATCCATTCCTCGCCGCCCTCGTAGACCTCTTTCTTCCACAACGGCACGCGTTCCTTCAGGGCGTCGATCGCATCGCCACAGGCGGCGAGCGCGTCGGCGCGGTGAGGCGCGGACACGGCGATCACGACCGACGTCTCGCCGATGCCGACCGTCCCGATGCGGTGGTGGATCGCCACGTTGGACACGTTGTAGCGCGTGCGGAGGTCCTCGGCGATCCCCCGCATGACGTTCTCGGCCATTCCTTCATATGCCTCGTACTCGAGCCGGGTCACCCGCCGCCCGCGGGAGCTGAGGCGGGTCGTGCCGCTGAACGTCGCGATCGCGCCGGCCTCGTCGTCGCGCACCTCGTCGACGACGCGCTCGATCGACAGCGGCTCGTCGGAGAGGAGGAACGCGCCGCCCGACACCGGTGGGATCAGCGCGACCTCGTCGCCGTCCACGAGCATCCGGTCGCGCTTCGCGTACTCCTTGTTCACGGCGTAGAGAAGGCCCTCCGGCTCGCTGCCGAGATCGAGTGTGGGCCATACGTCGGCGACGGTCGTCGCGTCGATCTCGCGTTCCGACCAGCCGGCGCGCTCACGCAGACCAGCGAAGAGGCGGACCTTGACCTTCACGGGCAGTAGCCTAGGTGACCGGATGGCCGCGACCGACCGCCGCGAGACCGAGTCCGGCATCGAGGTGAAGCCGGTCTACACGGCCGACGATGCTCCGACGCCGCTCGAGGCGCCCGGCGAGTTCCCGTTCACCCGCGGTCCGTATCGGGACATGTACCGCGGCCGCCCGTGGACGATCCGTCAGTACGCCGGCTTCGCCTCGGCCGAGGAGTCGAACGAGCGCTACAGGTACCTGCTCGCGGGCGGGCAGACGGGGCTCTCGGTCGCGTTCGACCTGCCGACGCAGCTCGGCTACGACTCGGACGACCCGCGCGCGCTGGGCGAGGTCGGGCGCACCGGAGTCGCGATCGACTCGCTCGCCGACATGGAGATCCTGCTCGACGGGATTCCGCTCGACGAGGTCTCGACGTCGATGACGATCAACGCGCCGGCCTCGTTGCTCCTGCTCCTCTACGAGCTCGTCGCGGAGCAACGCGGCGTCGGGGGCGCGGCGCTCCGCGGCACGGTGCAGAACGACATCCTCAAGGAGTACATCGCGCGCGGCAACTACATCTTCCCGCCGCGCCCGTCGATGCGGCTCACGACCGATCTGTTCGCGTACTGCGCCGAGCGGATCCCGTCGTGGAACACGATCTCGATCTCCGGCTACCACATCCGCGAAGCCGGTTCGACCGCGGTGCAGGAGCTCGCGTTCACGCTCGCCAACGGCATCGCGTACTGCGACGCCGCGGTCGCGGCCGGTCTCTCGCCCGACGCCTTCGGCGAGCGGTTGTCCTTCTTCTTCAACGCGCACAACGACTTCTTCCAGGAAGTGGCGAAGTTCCGCGCCGCGCGACGGCTGTGGGCCCGGATCATGCGGGAGCGCTTCGGAGCGACCAACCCGAGGGCGCTTGCGCTGCGCTTCCATGCGCAGACCGGCGGGTCGACGCTCACGGCACAGCAGCCGGAGAACAACATCGTCCGTGTCGCGGTGCAGGCGCTGTCGGCGATCTGCGGCGGCGCGCAGTCGCTGCACACGAACTCGTTCGACGAGGCGCTGGCGCTGCCGACCGAGCACGCCGCCACGATCGCGCTGCGCACGCAGCAGATCCTGCAAGCGGAAGCCGGGACCACCGCGACCGTGGACCCGCTCGGCGGCTCCTACTACGTCGAGGCGCTCACCGACGAGCTCGAGGCGCGGGCGTGGGAGGTGATCCAGCGGATCGACGAGATCGGCGGGGCGGTCGCCGCGATCGAGCAGGGGCTCGTGCAGGCCGAGATCGAGTGGGCGGCCTTCCGGTGGCAGCAGCAGGTCGAGTCGGGCGAGCGTCCGATCGTCGGCGTCAATGTGTTCGGCGGCGATGCCGAGGAGCAGATCGAGCTGCACCGGCTCGACCCGGCGGCCGAACAGCGGCAGGTCGAGCGGACCGCGCGCGTTCGCGCCGAGCGCGAATCCGCTGCCGCCGAGGCAGCGCTCGAGGTGGTGCGCGAGACCGCCCGGGGCGACGCCAACCTGCTCGTACCGATGCGCGATGCGCTCCGGGCTCGCTGCACCGTCGGCGAGATCTGCGGTGTGCTGCGCGACGAATGGGGCGAGTACGACCGCGAGCGCGTCCTGCGCTGAGGCGCCGGCCTGCCGATGCGCGTTCTCCTCGTGTCGCAGATGTACCCGGGGCCCGAAGATCCCGATCTCGGGACCTTCGTCGCGCAGGGTGTGGACGCGTTGCGCGCACGCGGGCACGACGTCGACCTTGCAGTGCTCGACCATCGTGCCGGCGGCAAGCTTCGGTTTCTCGAGTTGCGCCGGAACGTCCGGCGCGCAGCGCAGCCGGCTCCCGATGTCGTCTGGGCGCACTTTCTCGTTCCGTCTGGGCTGTTCGCGTCCGAGCTCGGTGCGCCGCTGGTCGTGACCGCTCACGGTCGCGACGTTCGCAACATCGGTGCGATACCGGGCATCGCTGCGCTGACGCGACGAGTCGTACGTCGTGCCGCTGCCGTCGTGTGCGTGTCCCGTTACCTCGAGCGCGAGCTCTGCGAACGGCTGCCGGACGCGCGCGGCAAGACAGAGGTCGTCGACTCGGGAGTCGATCTCGAGCGCTTCGACGCTGCTCCCAGCGCTGCCGAGCTCGAGTCACCGGCCTTTGTCCACGTCGGCTCCCTGACGGGCCGGAAGAACGTCGTCAGGCTCGCTGAGGCGTTTTCCCTCCTCGACGGCGGGTCACTCACCTTCGTGGGCGACGGGCCGCTGCGGTCGTCGCTCGAGGGTCGTCCCGGGACCAGGGTCGTCGGGCGCGTGACGCACGACTCGGTGCCCGGCTGGTTGGCTGCGGCAGACGTCGTCTGCGGCCCTGCTCTGCTCGAGCCGTTCGGCCAGGCGCTGCTCGAGGCGATGGCGTGCAGGCGCTCGGTCGTCGCGACGCGATTCGGAGGGCCGCCCGAGTTCGTCACCGCCGAGTCGGGCGTGCTCGTCGACCCGCTCGACGTACCCGCCCTGGCGCGCGCGCTCGAGACCGCAGCCTCCCTGCCGCGGCCGAACGAGGCGGCGCGGGAAGCGGCCGCCGGGCACGACGTCAAGCTCCAGGCTCGTCGGATGGAGGAGATTCTCGAGCGAGCCGTTCGAGGTCGGCCAGCCTGATCTCCACCAGCGGGCGTACTCCCTCCTCGAGGCCGTGCTCGGTCGCGAGGGCAAGAGCCTGTTCGTAGCTCTGCCGGATCTTCTCGACCGAAACGCCTTGTTTGAGCCGGTTGTCACCCGTCAGGAGCAGGTCGTGGATCTTCCGTCTCGCTTCTGCCTCGTCCATCGCGACAACGCTACTCCGGCGCTACAGTTCCCCGAGCGATGCTCGCGTTCTTCTCCGTCATCCACGTCCTCCTGTCGGCAGCGCTCGTCGTCGCTCATCCTGATGCATTCGGGGCGGGATGCAGGCATGGGCGGGATGGGCTTCACGCCGGTGTCGCAGGGCGGGACGCACATCGTCGAGCGGAACCTCACGCGGCTGACGGTCGTGATCGCCGTGTTGTTCTTCACGAACACGATCATCCTCTTTCGCCTGCTCGCGTAGCGTCGTCGTACACTGATCGTCGATGCAGTTGCGGGGTCTGCACCACGTCACGTGTGTCTGCTCCGACGCGCAGCAGAGCCTCGACTTCTATCGCGATCGTCTCGGCTTCACGCTCGTCAAGAAGACGGTCAACTTCGACGACCCACACAGCTATCACCTCTACTTCGGCGACCGGCTCGGTACGCCCGGATCGTTGCTGACCTTCTTCGAGTGGCCGCGCGCCGAGCCCGGACGACTCGGTCGAGGAACCGTTGAGTCGGTCGGCCTCGAGTCGCCGGTCGTCGACGAGGAGCTCGAGCTCGAGGATCCTGACGGACTGCGGCTGCGCCTCTACCCCGGAGTTGCCCCACGGTTGCGCGACGTCGTCGTGATCGGCAACCCCGATCTCTACGTGGGCCTGTTCGACGAGGACGCGCCGCTTCACTTCGCCGAGCCCGTCGAGGAGGCCGCGCTCATCGGGCCGGGAACGACGCACCACATCGCGTGGCGCGCAGTCGACGATGAGGCCGAGCGTTCGTGGCACGTGCGTCTCGACGAGCTCGGCTTGCGACCGACGCCGGTCCAGGACCGGAAGTACTTCCAGTCCGTCTACTTCCGGATGCCGGACGGCATCCTCGTCGAGGTCGCGACGGACGGCCCCGGTTTCCTCGTCGACGAGCCGCCCGAGTCGATCGGCCGGGCGCTGTCGCTGCCGGTGTGGCTCGAGCCGGAGCGCGCCACGCTCGAGCGCGAGCTGGTGCCCATCTCGTAGCCGCCTGAGCGCGTGGAGCAGCGCGGCTACACTACGGCCGCCTTCAGGCGCTGGTGGCGGAATTGGTAGACGCGCTAGGTTGAGGGCCTAGTGGCCGCATAGGCCGTGGAGGTTCAAGTCCTCTCCAGCGCATCGAAGCCGTCCGCCTGCGGGCGGCTTTCCTCGCTACCAGGCCCGCCAGGACGCGCGGGAGATGAACAGGCCGTGGCCCGTGCGATTCCGGCACGTGACGCCGGTGCGCGCGGAGGCGCACGTGAAGGCACCGTGTCGCCACGTGGTGCCGTACGGCTGGTTCACGAACACCGGCACCTGCCGTTCCGGTGAGTAGAGGACGCCCCCGGAACAGGTGACTGCGCCCTTGCGGGTCGGCGTCAGCTCGAACCCGGCCCAGTCGACACCGATCGGCGGCGACCCGCAGTAGGCCGTCAGCCGCTTTGCGTAGCTCGCCCGGCGGATCTGGCAGCGAAGCACGCTCGTCGGGCCGGGCACGTAGAAGCACTTGATGTTCCCCGAAGGGGAATGGAAGCCGGGGAGCCTGGTCTTCGCGGCGGCGCCCGTGGGCGCGATCAGTGCGGCGACGACGAGGAGGAGCCCGGCCAGTCTGATCACGCCGCGAGCGTACTCCCGGTCTGACGTTTCCTTACAGAAGATTGACGACGTCCGCAGGAATCTCTACGCTTGCTGTCGAACACACGTTCGATAAGCGACCCCGGAGGCGAGACACCGTGCTCACGGCCCGTCAACAGGAGATCTGGAACTTCCTCGTCGAGTACGTCGACCGGCACGGCTACCCGCCGACCGTGCGCGAGATCGGCGAGCAGGTCGGGCTTGCCTCGCCCTCGACGGTGCACGCGCATCTCGCGAACCTGGAACGTGCCGGACTGCTGCGCCGCGACCCGACGAAGCCGCGCGCTCTCGAGCTGATCGGACGCGAACGGCGTGCGCCCGAGTCGCCGGCGGCCGACGGCGACCGCGACGTCGCGCGCCTGCCGCTGGTCGGCGAGATCGCAGCCGGAGGCCCGTTGCTTGCCGAGCAGACGATCGAGGAATACGTCCCGATGCCGGCCTCGACGAAGGGCGTCTTCCTTCTTGCGCGTCAAGGGCGAGTCGATGCTCGACGCGGGCATCCTCGACGGCGACCTCGTGATCGTGCAGCGGGCGCAGGACGCGAGAACGGCGAGATCGTCGTTGCGCTCGCCGGCGACGACGAGAGCGCGGACGAGGCGACGGTGAAGACGTTCTACCGCGAGGGCCGGCAGATCCGCCTGCAGCCCGAGAACGCCTCGATGGAGCCGATCTACGCCGAGCACGTCCAGATCCTCGGCCGCGTCGTCGGAGTCTTTGGGAGCTGTAGGTTCTTGGCCGACGACGTCACGTCCTTGCGCGCACGCTCGACCAGGAGCTCGTCGCCCTGCTTCGAGGTGCGTCGCTCGAGTGCCTTGACGTGTGGCGAGTTGTCATGCGCGCACGTGCGGGTGTCGTGTTCTGCCGGGAGCACGGAGGCCCGGCGGGCGACGAGGACGCGTCGCACCCGAGCTACACTTGGTCATGCAGGCCGGGTGACCGCGGCGCCTCACTTCGGCGGGGGCGTCGAGGGAAGTCCGGACACCGCAGGGCAGGACGCTGGCGCAAGGCCAGGCGGCGAAAGCCGACGGAAAGTGGAACAGAAAGGAGACCGCCTCCGGCGCGGGTCTCTCCGGAGACGCCGGGGTAAGGGTGAAACGGTGGGGTAAGAGCCCACCAGCGTCGCGGCGACGCGGCGGCTGCCAAACCCCGTCCGGTGCAAGGCGAACAGGGCCCGTTACGAGGCTGCCCGCCCAGGGCCCGGGTAGCTGCCAAGAGGGATGGTCACCCTGGACAGAATCCGGCTTATAGGCCTGCTTAGGAAAAAGCCCTGGAAATGGGGCTTTTCTATTCCGCTCGTAAGACGGCTGCATCACCGGTGCATCACGCGATCCGCGAACGGGCCTCGGATCGAAGTCCCGGAAGACGGACAGCTTCGTCGGCCTGAGCCGCATGGTTGAGCCAAGACTGCGGAGGCGTGCGCGTCGGTGGTGGGAAGCTCAGAAAGGCGTTTGCTTACTAGGGATCGCGTGGGTCTCGCTGATCGCGACGATGAACTCCTGTGGGTTTGGCGTGCGGCGTGGTCGGTGGTCCCTAGGTCGACCTCCTCCTACCATTTCGTTGTTCTCGCAACTATCGCCAATCGAGGGCAATGGATTCGGCTTGTTTGAGCCATTTTCTCAGTTCGCAGATTTGCCGTGGATCGTCACCGGTTGCGTCCGCTCTCCTCCATAAGTGCTCCATCCTTTGTGCGTAG
>CAWKNW010000027.1:0-26456 GCA_963851065.1 uncultured Thermoleophilia bacterium | reverse complement strand
CGACGAGCGCTGCTTCGGCTCCGGTCAGGCGCTGCAGGAGCGCTGCGACGTGATCCTGGCGCGAGCCGCGCGCTCCGGTCGCCAGGTCGAGCTCGAGGTTGGAGTACCCGCGGCCGGCGACCGACACGCGCTCGAGCGCCTGATCCGGGAAGTGGAGCGCGACCCAGGTTCGTGTGCACGAGCACCCCGGTCGCATTGAGCACCCTCCGGAGCGACGGTCGGCGCGCGTCTGCCAGTTCGTCCCGCAGGCGCGCCGGAAGGTCGCCGGGCTGGCGGCCGGCCCGGATCTCGTCCCGTGCCCGTGCGAGGACGGCGCGCGCGGCCTCGACGGCGAGCGGGTCGTCGACCCCTCGCGTCAGCTCGTCGACCGACGGCAGGTCTCGCAGCTCCATCTGGTAGTGAGGGTAGACGACTCGGCCGCTCTCCTTGCTTCACTGTCGGGGGTGAGATGGGTCGTCTGGGTCGGTGCGCTCGTGGTGGCGCTGGTCGTCGCGTGCGGCGTGTTCGCCGTGCGGGCGTTCGAATATCGGGGCGAGGCGGCGCCCGGCGTGCACGTGCTCGGCGTCGACGTGGGTGGACGGGACCGGGCCCAGATCGAAGACGTCGTTCGCGGCTGGGCCGCGACACAGGTCACGATCCGCGCCGCCGGCCGCGCGTACCACGTTCCGCGCAGCTGGCTTGTCTCGCTCGACGCGCGAAAGACAGCGGCGCGCGCACTCGACGCGGGCTCGGTCGTCGGTCTTGCGCTCCCACGCCGTGTGGACGTTGCGCCGGTGCTCGCGAGCACGGGCGGCGCCGGAAACGTGCTCGACGAGATCGCGCGCGCAGGCCGCGAACCGGTGCCGGCGAAGGTCACGATTCACAGAACGACGGTCGTGATGACACCTGCAACGGCCGGGCTCGAGCTCGACCGGGGTGCGGCTGCGCAGGCTCGCTGCCGGAGCGACCTCCTTCGAGGCGCCGTTTGCGATCGTGAATCCCGTCCGCCGCGATCCGGCTGCGCGCAGCGCCGCGTCGACTGCCAGGACGCTGCTCGCGCATCCGATCGTCGTCGACTATCACGGCGCGCGGCTCGGAGCGTTGCCGACGTTGCAGCTCGCCCGCTCGCTGCGTGTCGTTCCCCGCGACCACCGGTTCGTCGTCCGCTTCGACGGCGACGCGCTCGCTCGCGCCGTACGGCCGCGGCTCGGCCGCTGGTTCGTGCATGCGCGCAACGCGCAGTTCGCCGTCGCCGGGGACGCCGTGCGCGTCGTCCCGTCGCGACCCGGACGCGACGTCGATCCCACGCGGGTCGCGGTCGCCGTCACGTCCGCGGCGCACGCAGACCACGTCGCCCGGGTCGAGCTGGGTGCCCGAGCCCCCGATCTGACGACCCGGCGCGCACGGTCGCTCGGGATCACGACCAGGCTTGCGTCGTTCACGACGCAGATGGGCGTCTCGTCCTCGAACCGGATCCACAACGTCCACTTGATGGCAGATCTGATCGACGGGACCGTGATCCGGCCGGGGGAGACGTTCTCGTACAACAAGGTGGTCGGCCCTCGAACGGCGGCGCGCGGTTTTCTCGAGGGGCAGGAGATCATCGGCTCGCTCGTGCTTCCGTCGATCGGCGGCGGCGTCTGCCAGACCGCCACGACGCTGTTCAACGACGCCTTCGAGCTCGGCCTGCCGATTCTCGCGCGCACGAACCACAACCTCTATCTCTCCCACTACCCGCTTGGCCGAGACGCGACGGTGTCCTGGGGCGGGCCGGATCTCGTGTTTCGAAACGACCTGAAGCACGGTCTGCTGATCAAGGCGTCGTACACCGACGAGACGCTGACGTTTACGTTCTACGGCACGCCGTCCGGTCGCCGGGTCGTCTCGCACACCGGCCCGCAGATCAACTGGACCCAGCCGACGCTCTCCTACGCCGTCGATCCGAGCGCGCCGCGGGGCTCCGTCAAGGTGGTGCCGGGCACCGGCGAGCTCGGGTTCGACGTCACCGTGACGCGGGAGGTGTATGCGCGCGGCGGCAAGCTCCTGCGACACGACGTCTTCAAGTCGCACTACATCCCGGACAGCCCGACGGCGGTCTACGGGCCGGGGCGCACCCCGCCTGGGCCCTACTTCGTGATCCCGTCCTCGATGTAGGCCGCGCGCCTGAGCTCGTGGCACTCGAGCACGTGGCGCACGGCGGCCTCCGGGTCGTCGGTCAGATGCAGCAGCTCGATGTCCGGCGCGGAGATCATCCCGTCGGCGAGCAGCTCACCGCGGATCCATTGGACCATCTCGCCCCAGTAGTCGGAGTCGAACAGGACGACCGGGAAGTACAGGATCGTCCGGGTCTGGATCAGCGTCAACGACTCGAAGAGCTCGTCGAGCGTGCCGAAGCCGCCCGGGAAGATCACGAAACCCTCTGATGGGCGGACGAAGCAGACCTTGCGCGCATAGAAGTGGTCGAACGTGTGCATGATGTCGCAGTAGGGGTTGCCGCCCTGCTCTTGGGGGAGCTTGATGTTGAAGCCGACCGAGAGGCCGCCGCCCTCCCTGGCGCCGCGATTGCCGCCCTCCATCACGCCCGGGCCGCCGCCGGTGATCACCGCCCACCCGGCCTCGGCGAACAGCCGTCCGACGGCGCGCGCCGCTTCGTACGGGCCGCTGCCCGCCGCCGCCCGTGCCGAGCCGAAGAGCGCCACGGCCGGGCGGTCGATGCGCGCGACCTGCTCGAAGCCGGCTTTGAACTCGGCCGCGATCTTCTCGACCGAGGCATCGATCTCCGCCTCGTCGGGGCGGTCGAGGATCTGACGGTCGTCCATCTACAAGGCGGTGCTGCGGGACGTGCGAGACGACCATGCCGATCACGAGTGCGAGCGCGGTCGCTCCGTAGAGCACGTAGATGAACGTCGCCTTGTTGCGGCCGCCGCCGACGCGGAGGAGCTTCGCCGAGCGCCAGACAGCGCCGCCGTCGAGGATGCCGACCGGCGCCAGGTTGATCAGGTTGAGGAAGAAGCCGAAGTACGCGAGCGCCTTGAGCAGGTCGGAGCCCTGCGCGATCCCGACGAGCAGGAACGCCAGGCTTGCCACGCCCCCGATGATCGGCCCGGCGATCGCGATGCGCGCGGTCTGCCACGGATGCCCGCGCGTGTACTTGACGTATGCGCCGAGGAACGGGATGAACACGGGCAGCTTCGGGTTCAGGCCTTCTCGTTTCGCCTCGACGAAATGGCCGAGCTCGTGCATGAGGATCAGGAAGACGAATCCGGCTCCGAACGTCCAGCCCCAGATCAGCGCGTAGCCGCCGACGGCGATGAAGATGCTCGCGAACTTCAGGAAGACGAACGAGAACTTCGCGAGCGCGACGATCGCGGCCAGCAGCGGGCCGAAGATCCGTCGTCCGAGCCCACGCCAGTCGGTGCCGCGTGGCTGGATCGGTTCGTAGTCGCGAAACCATCAGGAGCTCATGACCGCTCATGACCCTTGTCCGATCCATTCCTCGCCGCCCTCGTAGACCTCTTTCTTCCACAACGGCACGCGTTCCTTCAGGGCGTCGATCGCGTCGCCACAGGCGGCGAGCGCGTCGGCGCGGTGAGGCGCCGACACGGCGATCACGACCGACGTCTCGCCGATGCCGACCGTCCCGATGCGGTGGTGGATCGCCACGTTGGACACGTTGTAGCGCGTGCGGAGGTCCTCGGCGATCCCCCGCATGACGTTCTCCGCCATTCCTTCGTATGCCTCGTACTCGAGCCGGGTGACCCGCCGCCCGCGCGAGCTGATGCGGGTCGTGCCGCTGAACGTCGCGATCGCGCCGGCCTCCTCGTCGCGCACCTCGTCGACGACGCGCTCGATCGACAGCGGCTCGTCGGAGAGCAGGAACGCGCCGCCCGACACCGGTGGGATCAGCGCGACCTCGTCGCCGTCGACGAGCATCCGGTCGCGCTTCGCGTACTGCTTGTTCACGGCGTAGAGAAGGCCCTCCGGCTCGTTGCCGAGATCGAGCGTCGGCCACACGTCGGCGACGGTCGCCGCGTCGATCTCGCGTTCCGACCAGCCGGCGCGCTCACGCAGACCTGCGAAGAGCCGGACCTTGACCTTCACGGGCAGTAGCCTAGGTGACCGGATGGCCGCGACCGACCGCCGCGAGACCGAGTCCGGCATCGAGGTGAAGCCGGTCTACACGGCCGACGATGCTCCGACGCCGCTCGAGGCGCCCGGCGAGTTCCCGTTCACCCGCGGTCCGTATCGGGACATGTACCGCGGCCGCCCGTGGACGATCCGGCAGTACGCCGGCTTCGCCTCGGCCGAGGAGTCGAACGAGCGCTACCGGTACCTGCTCGCGGGCGGGCAGACGGGGCTCTCGGTCGCGTTCGACCTGCCGACGCAGCTCGGCTACGACTCGGACGACCCGCGCGCGCTGGGCGAGGTCGGGCGCACCGGAGTTGCGATCGACTCGCTCGCCGACATGGAGATCCTGCTCGACGGGATTCCGCTCGACGAGGTCTCGACGTCGATGACGATCAACGCGCCGGCCTCGTTGCTCCTGCTCCTCTACGAGCTCGTCGCGGAGCAACGCGGCGTCGGGGGCGCGGCGCTGCGCGGCACGGTGCAGAACGACATCCTCAAGGAGTACATCGCGCGCGGCAACTACATCTTCCCGCCGCGCCCGTCCATGCGGTTCACCACCGATCTGTTCGCGGTACTGCGCCGAGCGGATCCCGTCGTGGAACACGATCTCGATCTCCGGCTACCACATCCGCGAAGCCGGTTCGACCGCGGTGCAGGAGCTCGCGTTCACGCTCGCCAACGGCATCGCGTACTGCGACGCCGCGGTCGCGGCCGGTCTCTCGCCCGACGCCTTCGGCGAGCGGTTGTCCTTCTTCTTCAACGCGCACAACGACTTCTTCCAGGAAGTGGCGAAGTTCCGCGCCGCGCGACGGCTGTGGGCCCGGATCATGCGGGAGCGCTTCGGAGCGACGAACCCGAGGGCGCTTGCGCTGCGCTTCCATGCGCAGACCGGCGGGTCGACGCTCACCGCGCAGCAGCCGGAGAACAACATCGTCCGTGTCGCGGTGCAGGCGCTGTCGGCGATCTGCGGCGGCGCGCAGTCGCTGCACACGAACTCGTTCGACGAGGCGCTGGCGCTGCCGACCGAGCACGCCGCCACGATCGCGCTGCGCACGCAGCAGATCCTGCAAGCGGAAGCCGGGACCACCGCGACCGTGGACCCGCTCGGCGGCTCCTACTACGTCGAGGCGCTCACCGACGAGCTCGAGGCGCGGGCGTGGGAGGTGATCCAGCGGATCGACGAGATCGGCGGGGCGGTCGCCGCGATCGAGCAGGGGCTCGTGCAGGCCGAGATCGAGGGGGCGGCATTCCGGTGGCAGCAGCAGGTCGAGTCGGGCGAGCGTCCGATCGTCGGCGTCAATGTGTTCGCCGGCGATGCCGAGGAGCAGATCGAGCTGCACCGGCTCGACCCGGCGGCCGAACAGCGGCAGGTCGAGCGGACCGCGCGCGTTCGCGCCGAGCGCGAATCCGCTGCCGCCGAGGCAGCGCTCGAGGTGGTGCGCGAGACCGCCCGGGGCGACGCCAACCTGCTCGTACCGATGCGCGACGCGCTCCGGGCTCGCTGCACCGTCGGCGAGATCTGCGGTGTGCTGCGCGACGAATGGGGCGAGTACGACCGCGAGCGCGTCCTGCGCTGAGGCGCCGGCCTGCCGATGCGCGTTCTCCTCGTGTCGCAGATGTACCCGGGGCCCGAAGATCCCGATCTCGGGACATTCGTCGCGCAGGGTGTGGACGCGTTGCGCGCACGCGGGCACGACGTCGACCTTGCAGTGCTCGACCATCGTGCCGGCGGCAAGCTGCGGTTTCTCGAGTTGCGCCGGAACGTCCGGCGCGCAGCGCACCCGGCTCCCGATGTCGTCTGGGCGCACTTTCTCGTTCCGTCCGGGCTGTTCGCGTCCGAGCTCGGTGCGCCGCTGGTCGTGACCGCTCACGGTCGCGACGTTCGTAACATCGGTGCCATACCGGGCATCGCTGCGCTGACGCGACGAGTCGTACGTCGCGCCGCTGCCGTCGTGTGCGTGTCCCGTTACCTCGAGCGCGAGCTCTGCGAACGGCTGCCGGACGCGCGCGGCAAGACAGAGGTCGTCGACTCGGGAGTCGATCTCGAGCGCTTCGACGCTGCTCCCAGCGCTGCCGAGCTCGAGTCACCGGCCTTTGTCCACGTCGGCTCCCTGACGGGCCGGAAGAACGTCGTCAGGCTCGCTGAGGCGTTTGCCCGCCTCGACGGCGGGTCACTCACCTTCGTGGGCGACGGGCCGCTGCGGTCGTCGCTCGAGGGTCGTCCCGGGACCAGGGTCGTCGGGCGCGTGACGCACGACTCGGTGCCCGGCTGGTTGGCTGCGGCCGACGTCGTCTGCGGCCCTGCTCTGCTCGAGCCGTTCGGCCAGGCGCTGCTCGAGGCGATGGCGTGCAGGCGCTCGGTCGTCGCGACGCGATTCGGAGGGCCGCCCGAGTTCGTCACCGCCGAGTCGGGCGTGCTCGTCGACCCGCTCGACGTACCCGCCCTGGCGCGCGCGCTCGAGACCGCAGCCTCCCTGCCGCGGCCGAACGAGGCGGCGCGGGAAGCGGCCGCCGGGCACGACGTCAAGCTCCAGGCTCGTCGGATGGAGGAGATTCTCGAGCGAGCCGTTCGAGGTCGGCCAGCCTGATCTCCACCAGCGGGCGAACTCCCTCCTCGAGGCCGTGCTCGGTCGCGAGGGCCAGAGCCTGTTCGTAGCTCTGCCGGATCTTCTCGACCGAAACGCCTTGCTTGAGCCGGTTGTCACCGGTCAGGAGCAGGTCGTGGATCTTCCGTCTCGCTTCTGCCTCGTCCATCGCGACAACGCTACTCCGGCGCTACAGTTCCCCGAGCGATGCTCGCGTTCTTCTCCGTCATCCACGTCCTCCTGTCGGCAGCGCTCGTCGCGCTCATCCTGATGCACTCGGGGCGGGATGCAGGCATGGGCGGGATGGGCTTCACGCCGGTGTCGCAGGGCGGGACGCACATCGTCGAGCGGAACCTCACGCGGCTGACGGTCGTGATCGCCGTGTTGTTCTTCACGAACACGATCATCCTCTTTCGCCTGCTCGCGTAGCGTCGTCGTACACTGATCGTCGATGCAGTTGCGGGGTCTGCACCACGTCACGTGTGTCTGCTCCGACGCGCAGCAGAGCCTCGACTTCTATCGCGATCGTCTCGGCTTCACGCTCGTCAAGAAGACGGTCAACTTCGACGACCCACACAGCTATCACCTCTACTTCGGCGACCGGCTCGGTACGCCCGGATCGTTGCTGACCTTCTTCGAGTGGCCGCGCGCCGAGCCCGGACGACTCGGCCGAGGAACCGTCGAGTCGGTCGGCCTCGAGTCGCCGGTCGTCGACGAGGAGCTCGAGCTCGAGGATCCTGACGGACTGCGGCTGCGCCTCTACCCCGGAGTTGCCCCACGGTTGCGCGACGTCGTCGTGATCGGCAACCCCGATCTCTACGTAGGCCTGTTCGACGAGGACGCGCCGCTTCACTTCGCCGAGCCCGTCGAGGAGGCCGCGCTCATCGGGCCGGGAACGACGCACCACATCGCGTGGCGCGCAGTCGACGATGAGGCCGAGCGTTCGTGGCACGTGCGTCTCGACGAGCTCGGCTTGCGACCGACGCCGGTCCAGGACCGGAAGTACTTCCAGTCCGTCTACTTCCGGATGCCGGACGGCATCCTCGTCGAGGTCGCGACGGACGGCCCCGGTTTCCTCGTCGACGAGCCGCCCGAGTCGATCGGCCGGGCGCTGTCGCTGCCGGTGTGGCTCGAGCCGGAGCGCGCCACGCTCGAGCGCGAGCTGGTGCCCATCTCGTAGTCGCCTGAGCGCGTGGAGCAGCGCGGCTACACTACGGCCGCCTTCAGGCGCTGGTGGCGGAATTGGTAGACGCGCTAGGTTGAGGGCCTAGTGGCCGCATAGGCCGTGGAGGTTCAAGTCCTCTCCAGCGCATCGAAGCCGTCCGCCTGCGGGCGGCTTTCCTCTGCTACCAGGCCCGCCAGGACGCGCGGGAGATGAACAGGCCGTGGCCCGTGCGATTCCGGCACGTGACCCCGGTGCGACGCGAATCGCAACGGAAGGCACCGTGTCGCCACGTGGTGCCGTACGGCTGGTTCACGAACACCGGCACCTGCCGTTCCGGGGAGTAGAGGACGCCCCCGGAACAGGTGACTGCGCCCTTGCGGGTCGGCGTCAGCTCGAACCCGGCCCAGTCGACACCGATCGGCGGCGACCCGCAGTAGGCCGTCAGCCGCTTCGCGTAGCTCGCCCGGCGGATCTGGCAGCGAAGCACGCTCGTCGGGCCGGGCACGTAGAAGCACTTGATGTTCCCCGAAGGGGAATGGAAGCCGGGGAGCCTGGTCTTCGCGGCGGCGCCCGTGGGCGCGATCAGCGCAGCGACCACGAGGAGGAGCCCGGCCAGTCTGATCACGCCGCGAGCGTACTCCCGGTCTGACGTTTCCTTACAGAAGATTGACGACGTCCGCAGGAGTCTCTACGCTTGCTGTCGAACACACGTTCGGTAAGCGACCCCGGAGGCGAGACACCGTGCTCACGGCCCGTCAACAGGAGATCTGGAACTTCCTCGTCGAGTACGTCGACCGGCACGGCTACCCGCCGACCGTGCGCGAGATCGGCGAGCAGGTCGGGCTTGCCTCTCCCTCGACGGTGCATGCGCATCTCGCGAACCTGGAACGTGCCGGACTGCTGCGCCGCGACCCGACGAAGCCGCGCGCTCTCGAGCTGATCGGACGCGACCGGCGTGAGCCCGAGTCGCCGCCCGCCGACGGCGACCGCGACGTCGCGCGCCTGCCGCTGGTCGGCGAGATCGCAGCCGGAGGCCCGTTGCTTGCCGAGCAGACGATCGAGGAATACGTCCCGATGCCGGCCTCGACGAAGGGCGACTTCCTCTTGCGCGTCAAGGGCGAGTCGATGCTCGACGCGGGCATCCTCGACGGCGACCTCGTGATCGTGCAGCGGGCGCAGGACGCGAGAAACGGCGAGATCGTCGTTGCGCTCGCCGGCGACGACGAGAGCGCGGACGAGGCGACGGTGAAGACGTTCTACCGCGAGGGCCGGCAGATCCGCCTGCAGCCCGAGAACGCCTCGATGGAGCCGATCTACGCCGAGCACGTCCAGATCCTCGGCCGCGTCGTCGGAGTCTTCCGGGAGCTCTAGGTTCTTGGCCGACGACGTCACGTCCTTCGCGCGCACGCTCGACCAGGAGCTCGTCGCCCTGCTTCGAGGTGCGTCGCTCGAGTGCCTGACGTGTGGCGAGTTCGTCATGCACGCACGTGCGGGCGTCGTGTTCTGCCCCGAGTGCGGAAGCCAGGCCGGCGACGAGGAAGCGTTCGCGCCCGAGCTAGACTTGGTCGTGCAGGCCGGGTGACCGCGGCGCCCCGCTTCGGCGGGGAGCGTCGAGGAAAGTCCGGACACCGCAGGGCAGGACGCTGGCGCAAGGCCAGGCGGCGAAAGCCGACGGAAAGTGGAACAGAGAGGAGACCGCCTCCGGCGACAGATCTCTCCGGAGACGCCGGGGGTAAGGGTGAAACGGTGGGGTAAGAGCCCACCAGCGTCGCGGCGACGCGGCGGCTCGCCAAACCCCGTCCGGTGCAAGGCGAACAGGGCCCGTCACGAGGCTGCCCGCCCAGGGCCCGGGTAGCTGCCAAGAGGGATGGTCACCCTCGACAGAATCCGGCTTACAGGCCTGCTAAGGAAAAGCCCTGCATTTGCAGGGCTTTTCTATTCCACTGTAAGAAGGCTGCATCACCGGTGCATCACGCGATGCACGAACGGGCCTCGGATTGAGTCTCGAAGACGGACAGCTTCGTTGGCCTGAACCGCATGGTTGAGCCAAGACTGCGGAGGCGTGCGCGTCGGTGGTGGGAAGCTCAGAAAGGCGTTTGCTTACTAGGGATCGCGTGGGTCTCGCTGATCGCGACGATGAACTCCTGTGGGTTTGGCGTGCGGCGTGGTCGGTGGTCCCTAGGTCGACCTCCTCCTACCATTTCGTTGTTCTCGCAACTATCGCCAATCGAGGGCAATGGATTCGGCTTGTTTGAGCCATTTTCTCAGTTCGCAGATTTGCCGTGGATCGTCACCGGTTGCGTCCGCTCTCCTCCATAAGTGCTCCATCCTTTGTGCGTAGAGGAAAGGCCCGCTTCCGCGGGCCTTTCCTCGGCGGTTGTTTAGGACGGTCAGGCGGGGCGGGGGACTGCCTCGGCCCGTGCCGAGCCGGGCATTGCGGCCTCGGCCGTTACGGGCGCGGCGATGTCGAGCGCGATCAGGCCGAGGTTGGCGGCGAGGGTCGCGCCGATGATCGCCGTCAGCGCTCCGAAGCCGGGCGCGTGCGGTACGTGGTAGCCGAGCCAGGCGCCGACCCCGGCGCAGACGATGGTGACCACCGCTGCGAGCCCGCGGGGCGCCGTCGACCGGAACCAGCCGGTGTAGACGACGAGCGCGACCGGCGGGGCGATCGAGACGACCGCCAACGTTGGGTCCGTGATCGGAACGGTGGGAAGCGCGACCAGGGCGATCAGAACGCCGAGGCACCAGCCGCCGAAGCCGAGCAGCAGCGGGAGCAGCGACCGCACCGCAACGCTCGTCTTCCGCCCGAACGTCGCACCGCGGTAGAGCCGCCGGGCGAACCAGAGGGCGGAGAGGACGACGAGGGCGGCGAAGCCGAGGAAGACGCTGACGACGATCTCGGCGATCCTCGACTGGGTCGGTGTGGGGGTGAAGTCGAGCTGGTTGGTCGTGTAGCGGGAGGTGTCGACGCGGCCGTTGTCGAGGTAGCTGTCGATCAGCCGTGTCGACGCGTCGGGCTCGTAGGCCCAGAAGTCGTCGGCGTGGCCGAGCTTCGGTAGGACGACCTGGTGCCCGTTCGGGAGGTGAGGCAGGAGCTGGCGAGTCGCGTTCTCGGGCGGCGCGGCGAAGTCGAGCTGGCCGTTGATCAGCAGCGTCGGGACGTTCGAGTTGCGGACGCTGTTGTATTCCTTCTCGTCCGGGTTGGCGGGCCAGGCGTTGAGCAGGCGGCCGCCGGACCAGAGGAACTCGGTGCCGGGGTTGCCGAGGACCGAGCTCTGGTCGGCGCCGCTCGCGAAGAGCCGTCTGCCGTCGGCGGCGTCGATGCGGGCGACGGAGGCGACGTCGCCCCAGACCTGCCCGTGCGGGAGCGCCACTCCAGCGAAGAGCGAGAGCAGCCACGCACCCGCGGCCCCGTCGCCCTTGTCGATCGAGACGAGCGTGTCGATCGTGTTCGGAGCCGCGATCGGGCCGCCGCCGGCGGCGGTCGCGTTGAACAGGCCGAAGAAGCCGGAGATGCGGACGTTGCCCTTCTTGATCGGCAGGAACAAGAAGCGGCCGGGGATCTTCGCGTAGGCGGAGTGGATCGATGCGGCGAGGTCGGGCGTCCGGCTGCGGCAGTCCTCGGTCCGAGCGCAGACGGCGGCGTAGCGATGGATCTGCTCGTCGGTCGTCTTCGCGTTCCAGAGGAAGTTGCCGGGCGGGTTGGCGGCGACCATCACCGAGCGGTGGATGCTCTGCGGGTAGCGCCAGGCGTAGATCATCGCCGTGCGCGTGCCGGCGCTCTCGCTGATGAGGTCGATTGGTCCGTAGCCGAGCCGGTGGCGTGCGAGTTCGAGGTCGTCGACGCGCTCGGGCAGCGAGTACCCGGCGAGGTCGACGCCTTTGTCCTGGAGCCGCTTGGCGCAGGCACGGTAGGCGGAGGCGTTGGATGCGAGTGACGCCCTGCTGAGCAGGTCGCGCGAATGCTCTATCGACGCGATTACCTCGGGGCAGTCGAGGCGTGAGGAACCGTCGACGCCGCGGTAGCCGACGAGCACGAAGTCGTGGTGGGCGGTGAACCGCTTGGCAGCGGGGAAGTCCATGTTCGACAGGCCGGGGCCACCCTGGAGCCGGAAGATCGGGACGCCGGGGTGGGAGGTGTGCGCGCGGATGCGCGTGATCGGCAGTGCGATCAGGCGCGAGTGCGGGTCGTGCCGGTTCTCGGGGACGACGAGCGTGCCGCAGTCGGCCGGCTCGTTCCCGTAGGTGCAGTGCTTCAGGGTCAGCTGACCCGCGTGCGCGCCGGACGGCACGGAGACCGGCTTGGAGCCGCCGGCGAAGTGGAGGTAGCCGAGCCCGAGCGTGAGGAGGGCGATCAGGATGAGGCCGGCGATCCGGCCGCGACCGAAGCGTTTGGCGCCGGTCCTGTGGTTGCCGTTGTCGGAGAGCGGCTGGTCGTGCAACAAGACGGTTTTCATGTCGGCTCCTTGTCGAGGGACTCTTCGTCCTCGATGGAGCTTCCGGCGACGGCTTCGCGGCGGCTATAGGTCCAGCTGGCGTCCGGCGGTGGCGCTTGCCCGCGTCTCGATGGTGCGTCTAGGCGCACCCTGGTCGCGGTTCAGTTCTTGATGGGCGCCATGTAGGCGAGGACGGCGAGGATGCGCCGGTGGTCGTCGTCGCTCTGTTGCAGGCCGAGCTTCATGAAGATCGAGGTCACGTGCTTTTGCACTGCGCGTTCGGTGATCACGAGTCGTTCGCCGATCCCCTTGTTCGAGCGTCCCTCGGCGACCAGTTCGATCACTTCCCGCTCGCGGGGTGTGAGCAGGTTGAGCGGGTCATCCGCGCTGCGCCCTTTTGTGAGCAATTGCGAGACGACCTGCGGGTCGAGCGCGGAGCCGCCTTCAGCGACCCGGCGCAGTGCTGCCGTGAAGTCCTCGAGATTGGTGACGCGGTCTTTCAGCAGGTAGCCGATCCCGGCGGCGGACTCGGAGAGGAGGCGTGTCGCGATCCCGACCTCGACGTGCTGCGAAAGGATCAGGATTCCGACGTCCGGGTACCGTCGTCGGATCTCCTCGGCGGCACGCAGGCCCTCGTCGGTGTGCGTTGGCGGCATCCGGACATCGATGATCGCCACATCAGGTCGGTAGCTCGCGATCTTGAGCAGCAGGTCGTCGGCACTGGCGGTCTGAGCGACCACGTCGACACCGGCGTCGCGGAGCAAGGACGCGAGCCCGTCGCGGATCAACAGGCTGTCATCGGCGATCACGACCCGCATGGGATCACCGCCGAGATCGTCGTTCCCGTCCCGAGCGGGCTGCTTATGCGAAGCTGACCGCCCAGCGCTTCTACGCGGTCGGCGAGACCGCGCAGCCCCGATCCGCCGGCGTCGTCGGCTCCACCGACGCCGTCATCGGCTACCTCCACCAGCGCCCCCTTGGTGCCGCGCGAGACCGTGATCTGCACCGCCGAGGCCTGGGCGTGCTTCGCAACATTCGCGAGCGCTTCCGAGGCGACGAAATAGGCAGCGACCTCGACGACCTCGGGGAGTCGCTCGAGCAGATCGACCGACACAGCGGTCGCGACGGTCGAGCGCGCGGCGAGTGACTCGAGCGCGACGGTGAGCCCGTGGTCGAGCACAGCGGGGTGGATGCCGTGCGCGAGCTCGCGCAGCTCGTCGACCGATGTGGCCAGCTCGGCGGCCGCCGTCGCGACAAGCGCCTCCGCTGCCTCCGGATCGCTCCGGATTCGTGGGCCGAGCAGGCGAAGCTGCATGCCGAGCGCGACGAGCCGCTGTTGCGCCCCGTCGTGCAGGTTTCGCTCCAGCCTGCGGCGTTCCTCATCGCCGGCGCCGACGATCCGCGCCCGCGAAGCGCTCAACTCACCCACCCGCGCACGCAATTCAGCCGCCAACCGTTCGTTCTTGAGCGCGATCCCGGCAGCGGCGACGACCGCGTCGAGCAGCTTGCGCTCTTCTGCCAGCGACGCGTCGTAGACGATCGCCGCAACACGCTCACCGTCCTGCTCCACCACGGCCAAGAGCCTGTTGCCATCGTCGGAGGGAAGCTCGAGCCGGCGACCGTCGCTGTCCGCGTACGAGCCGAACTGCGGCAGCCAGTAGGCGAGGGTCAAGGTCGGATCGCCGAGCGCTTTCGCGAGGGCAGCCTGCAGGGGCCGGCCGCTCATCGAGCCCAGATCGACCAGTAGGTCTCCGACCGCGGCGCGCGCAACCCACGCGCGCCAGACACCTGTGAGAAACACCACCGGCACCAGCACGAGACCTACGAGAGTCGGCCAGACGAGATACGGCGACTGCTCTGCCGTGAACACCCCCTGCAGGATCAGCCCACCCAGGAAAAGAAGCGTCAGCGCTCCGGCCGCGGCCGGAGCGCTGGCACGACGGACAGGGCGCGTCGCCTTCAGCCACCGGGCAACCAGGAGGATCGCCAGGAAGACCGAGGCGGCGAACCCAAGCGAACTCGCCGCTCTGTCGAGCCCGCTCGCGATCTGCGGGTTCGGCCAGACAACCGCGAGGTTGCGGGGAACCTCGGCGAACAGCATCCACACGAGCACGAGCACGACCTCGGCGACGACGAACGCGCCGATCACCAATCTCTCGCTCGCGGCCCACCGGCGCCGACCTCCGGGGAACCAGACGAGGAGGGCGGCGAAGGTGATGATCCAGTAGTTCGAGACCGCGATACCGATCGTCTCGGCAAACGACGAATGGAGCCGGCCGAGCGTTCCGTGCACGAAGAACAACAGTCCCGTGACGACCATCAGCGGGCCTGCACGGCTCTCTGGCCGGCGATGCCACGCGAGCAACCCGCACGCTGCGAACGAGCCGCCGACGACGTGATAGAGAACGACCTCCGGCCTCACGTGCTCCTGAAAGATCACAGGTCGCAGAGCAGCCCACTCGGCGGCCGCCGCGGTCAGCCAGAGACCGGCGAGTAAGAGCTTCCGCCGAGTGAACGCCGTACTCACCGCTCGGGTACGCCCTTGCGACGTGACCCAGCTGAAGTTCGACGCTTGCTGCCCACCGACGACCTCCTGCTCGCCGTCGCTGACGCAGGCTCAGCGGCGAGCACAGACCCCATCAACCCTACTCCCGTTGATGGCGATTCGCGAAAAAGGGTGTGGCCAGACGCACCTGAAGACACCGGCTGGAGACACCGTCGGAAACCTGCTCGGTCCATAGCCGCAGCCCCGCGCCTCGAGGAAGTTGACGGGACGTAGAGATCCCTCGGCAAAGGAGCCGCCATGAAGACCGTCTTGGTGCACGACAAACCAATGTCAGGCGCGAAGCAGTCCCGCCCAACGGAGCGCCGCCCTAACGTCGCGGCCCGCGTCGGCCGCTGGAGCGCCGCTCACTGGAAGACCGCCACCTTCGGCTGGCTCGCGCTCGTGCTCGCTCGCATTCGCCCTCGGCGGCCAGGTCGGCACGAAGCAGGCCGACCCGACCAAGGCGGGCCCCGGCGAGTCGGGCCGCATGGACAGGATCCTCGATGCCGGGTTCAAGCTGCCCGCGAGTGAGAGCGTGCTGATCCAGAGCCGCTCCACTCGAGCAGGCACGCCGGCCTTCGACGCCGCCGTGAAGGACGTCGTCGCCCGCCTCGCGACGGTGCCCGCCGTGCAGAACGTTCGCTCGCCGCTCGATCCGGGCAATGCAGGCCAGATTGCGAAGGGCAGACAGGCCGCGCTCGTCGAGTTCGATATCCGCGGCGACAGCACCAAGGCGATGGACAAGCTCGGCCCGATCCTCAAGAGCGTCGCCGACGCCCAACGTGCCCATCCGGGCTTCTTCGTCGGCGAGTTCGGCGGTGCGAGCGCGGCCAAAGCGGTCGACACCGCCTTCGCGCACGACCTGCAAGAGCGCGGGCGTGCTTCTCGATCCCGCTCACGCTGATCATCCTCGTCGTCGCCTTCGGCGCGCTCGTGGCCGCGGGCATCCCGCTGCTGCTCGCGCTCACCGCGGTGTTCGCGACCTTCGGGCTGGCCGCGCTACCGAGCCACCTGCTCCCGCTGGCACCCGAAGCGTTCGCCGTCGTGCTGCTGGTCGGGCTCGCGGTCGGTGTCGACTACTCGATGTTCTACCTCCGGCGCGAACGAGAGGAACGGGCCGCCGGGCGGAGCGAGCGCGCCGCGCTCGAAGCCGCCGCTGCGACCTCGGGCCGTTCGGTGCTCATCTCCGGCCTGACCGTGATGGTGGCGATGGCCGGCTTGTTCCTGACCGGCGACGCCACCTTCGCCTCCTTCGGGTACGCGACGATGATCGTCGTCGCGTTCGCGATGGTCGGCTCGCTGACCGTTCTGCCCGCGCTGCTCTCGAAGCTCGGCGACCGCGTCGACCGGCTGCACGTTCCGCTCGTCGGCCGCCTGCGCCGCGACAACGGCGAAGGCCGCATCTGGGGCGCGATCGTCGACCGCGTCCTGCGCCGGCCGCTGCTCTCCGCGGTGATCGCCGGCGGACTGCTGCTGGCGCTCGCCGCCCCGGCACTCCAGCTGCGGATGGCGACACCCGGTCCGGACACCTTCCCCAAGTCGCTCGACGTGGTGAAGACCTACAACCGCATGCAGCAGGCGTTCCCGGGCACGGCGCTGCCGGCCTACGTCGTCGTCAAGGCCCCGGACGTCAACGCGCCGGCAGTCCGCCAGGCGATCGACCGGCTCAAGCTGGCGGCACTCGCCACCGGCCGCGCACGCGGGCCGATCACGGTCGACACGAACAGCAACCACACGATCGCGAACATCACCGTCCCGATCCTCGGCAAGGGAACCGACGCCCGGTCGAACGCCAGTCTGGCGGCCCTGCGCGAGGACGTTCGTCCCCAAGACCGTCGGCGCGCTCCCGAACGTCCAGGCGGGCGTCACCGGGCTCACCGCCGAATGGAAAGACCAGAAGGACCAGCTGAAGTCGAAGCTGCCGCTCGTGTTCGCCTTCGTGCTCCTGCTCGCGTTCGCGCTGATGCTGGTCGCGTTCCGCTCGATCGTCGTCGCGGTCAAGGCGATCGTGCTGAACCTGCTCTCGGTCGCCGCCGCCTACGGCGTGCTCGTGCTCGTCTTCCAGCACGGCATCGGCAAGGGCCTGCTCGGCTTCAGCTCCACCGCCGGGATCGACCCCGTGACGCCGCTGCTCCTGTTCGTGATCCTGTTCGGGCTCTCGATGGACTACCACGTCTTCATCATCAGCCGCATCCGGGAGACGTTCGACCGCGGCGCGAGCATGGACGACGCGATCGCCGCACGGGATCAAATCCACCGCCGGCGTGGTCACGAGCGCGGCGATCGTCATGGTCGCCGTCTTCTCGATCTTCGCGACCCTCTCGATGCTGATCTTCAAGCAGTTCGGCGTCGGGCTCGCAGCGGCGATCCTGATCGACGCCACGCTCGTCCGCGGCGTGCTCCTGCCGGCGACGATGAAGCTGCTCGGCGAGCGGAACTGGTACCTCCCCGCGCTGGCTCCAGTGGCTCCCGCACCTCGAGCCCGAAGAGCCCTCGACGGCCCCGGAGGCAACGTCGGTTCCCGTATCCGCGTAGGCACTGCTCGGGTCCCGGCCGCGAATCGACGCGGTCGGGACCCGAGCAACTGAACAACCCGGACCTACAGTCTCAGCCCAGTAGAAAGGAACTCCCATGTCGCAGGCAGCCGTCAAGGAGCTCGCATCCCGCAACCAGAACGGCCTCGAGGTCACGCTGCTCTGGGATTCCCGTTCCGACGAAGTCTCCGTCGAAGTCATCGACCAACTCGACGACAGCGGCTTTTCGCTCTCGATCGCCGGTCACCTGGCATTGGACGCGTTCCACCACCCCTATGCCTACGCGCAGCTGCACGAGGACCACACCGACCGTGCCCCGCGTTCGACCGTGGGCGAGTGACCGGTATGACGACGCTCCCCTCCGCAACGACACGCAGCCGCGGCAGCTGGACCCGCGCCGCTGCCCTACAGCCGCTCCTTGTTCCACTTGCGTCGCTGTTGCTCGCCGTCACGCTGCTCGGGACGGGATGGCGGCTCCTGCTCGTCGTCGCGCTGCCGGCGCTCGTGATCGGCGCGTTCGCCTATCGGTTGCCGCGCTCGGCCGCGGCCGGAGCCGCCCTTCTACTCGGTGTGCGGCAGAACAACAAGCCCAACGCAGTCGAGGTCGCCCACTACGTGCGCGCAATGCTCGCGGCCGCACGCACGCCGTGAACGGCGGCGAAACCCCGATCCCTGCGCAACAGGATCCCCCAAGCCGTGAGACGGCGACTGCAGGCGCCGAACGGCGTTCACGTCCGCGGCGCAGCATCCGGCCGAACGGGCACTGTAAGAAGCACGTTGAGTGCCACGTTGACGTTGCTGACAACGGCAACACAAGCCGTGCATCACCGGTGCATCACGACTACAGCATTCGGCGGCGTTCCGCGGAATCGGCGGCCGAGCATCACCCGCATGGTTGAGCCAAGACTGGCAAACGGACGAGTACTCGGCCGTAGAATCCGGCTTACAGGCCTGCTAAAGGAAAACCCTGCCAATGGCAGGGTTTTCCCATTGTTGCGACCGCTGCTTCCATCTGGCGATCACCGTGGCCGTCTGTACGTGCGCCCGAAGCAGACGACGAGGACGGCAGTGATCGCCCAGGCGATCACGAGCATCCAGCTCTGTCGGACCGAGTCCTTGCCGGTGAACATCTGAGAGACGTACCCGCCCGAGAAGGCGTTGTTGATCGCGTGGAAGACCATCGTCACGAGCACGCTCCCGAGCACGCTCTGGAAGAGCCAGGTCAGGACGACACAGACGGTGACGACGAGCAGCAGATCCGACCAGTGCTGCTTGCCCGTGAGGAAGAGGGGCACGTGCCACAGAGCCCAGAGCGCTCCGAGGACGAGACTCGCCTCCAGCGCAGAGCGTCGAGCAAGGAGACGAGGGAGGGCGTATCCGCGCCAGCCCGGCTCCTCCCAGGCTCCTCCGAAGAGGGGGATCAGCAAGATCACGAGCGCCGTCGGCAGGACGGACGTCCAACGGCCGAGGTCGGCACCGCTGGGGATCTGCGCGCCCAGCGCGATGTTCATCCCCGCGGCAGCCAGGGTCACGGCGATGGGGAGGAGAATCGCCACCGCCCACCAGCGCGGGGCGACCCGCCACTTCAGCATCGAGTGGAAGAGCTGCTTGAGGCCGGGCTTGCCGCTCGTGAGCGAGAGCACGACGATCGCTGCGAGAAACGGCCCGCAGCCGAGGATGGGCGACCCCCAGCCTGTGAGCAGGTAGAGGACGGACGGCCACCACGACAACGCATAAGCAAAGGCGAAGAACGCCAACAGCGGGTGCCGGCGAATCGCGTCAGCGGTCGAGGCGAGAGGATTGCTCCTCTCCCGGGGTCGCAGCGGCAGTTCGAGCGTGTACTCGGCGGACATGTCTGATCTCCTTTTTCGTGAGTCGGTGACGTAGCCGACGCTACGGCCGGGCCCGCTCGCTCACCTCGGTCGAATCCCTAGGCCGATCCCTGGTCCAAGCCGCGAAGGGGTTTCCTACTGAGCGCGGGCGATCGCCCTGTCCATCGCCGGGCCGGGCTGCTGCACGGCGGGCCCGTGGCCGACGGCGAGGATCGCCGGATCGAGCGCGCGGAGAGTGCGGGCGGATTCGAGGTCCTTCGCCTTGTCCCAGGTCGCCATCGCAGCGAACGGGAAGCGCAGGTAGAAGTGGTTCGTGACGGCCGCGCTCCCGTACGTGGTGTAGACGTCGCCTGCAAGCAGCGTTCGATCGCGGGTGTCGAGGTAGGCGACATGACCGGGGCTGTGGCCTGGGCTCGCGACGACTTCGAGGCTGCCGATGCGATCGCCGGCCGAGAGCAGGACGTCCGGCTTCGTGCGGACCTTCGGCCAGCTTCCGGGGAGCTTGCCTTCGACGACCTTCTCACCGGCGTGGATGCGTGCGTCGAGCTCGGGCATCAGCACCTCGACCGAGCTGCCGAGCTTCTCCTTCAGCGCGTCGAGTGAACCGACGTGGTCACCGTGGCCGTGCGTGAGCGCGACGCGGCGAATCGTTCCGCCCGCGTCCTGTGCGGCGGCGAGCAAGGAGTCGGCCGCCCCGCTCATGGTCGTGTCGACGAGGGTGAAGCCGTCGTCTTCGCGGACGAGGAAGGCGTTGACGAAGTGCAGCCGCGTGAGCTGCGTGAGGTTCGGCGTAATCGGAGTGATCTTCATGGAGGGATCCTTTCTCGGGACTTTCGCGTGGATAATTCGGCCGAGTACCAAACTCACACAATCTTTTCTTTGCTGGACCCTTGCGTATGTCCGTGGCTTCGTCTATCCTGCGCTGCGATACAGATGTTGACATACATGTCCAAGACCATCTCCGCAGGACCGTTCGCCGAAACGACCCAGGCCGCCTGGTTGTCGTGCGGGCATCTGCTCGCGACCAACGGCAGCCGGCCGGATCACGTCGAGGCCCTCGTAGCGAGGTGCGTGCGCTAAGAAAAAGGCGCATAGCAGCTCGAGCGAGGGCGACCCACGGGGTCGCCTTCGTCGTTTCAGGACACAAACCGCCATCGAACGAAGAGGAAGATGCCCAGCTTGAGAAGCACAAACCGAGAATGAGGCCCCGCCCGAGAGAGAAAGGTCCCTCCGTGTTTCCGCACGGAAAACTGAGAGCTGAAAAAGCCTTTGCTTTAGCTTGCAGTTTTCCGGAAGGACGAGAGCGCCGGGCTCCAGAACCCCTCCACGGTCGGACGGCGGAATCGCAGTTGCGCAAACGCGGTTCCGACGATCCAGGGTCGAAGGGTGGGCGAGTGGCATAGACAACATCGTTTGCCGAGTGGCAACGTGACAGAGCTCGAAACGGACGTGACGGCAGGTCCTTTGCCGCCGCTGCATCGACACCCAGCCGTGGCCGGAGGTGGATGGAGGGCGGAGGCCGATCCGGGATCGTCTAACCGGCAGGACACCACGCTCTGAACGTGGAGATCGAGGTTCGACCCCTTGTCCCGGAGCTCGTCGCGGGCGGATAGCTCAACTGGGAGAGCGCCTGTCTTACAAACAGGAGGTTGCTGGTTCGACTCCAGCTCTGCCTACTCGTACATCTCTGCAGGCGGATGGCTCAGCGGGAGAGCACCTGTCTGATACGCAGGGGATCGCTGGTTCGACTCCAGCTCCGCCTATCTTCGTGGCCGTAGCTCAGCGGTAGAGCGCTCGCCTGAAACGCGAGGCGCCGCAGGTTCGATCCCTGCCGGTCACGCCTTTGGCTTCGTAGCTCAATCGGGAGAGCCGCCGACTCTTAATCGGTGTGGTGCAGGTTCGAGCCCTGCCGAGGCCACTCGTTTGGGAAGGGCTGCCACGGGTGCGGTACCCCGTCTCGAAAACGGGTGGGCCTTCGGCCTTGGGGGTTCGACTCCCTCCCCTTCCGTCTGGAGGCATGGCCGAGAGGCCGAAGGCAGCGCGTTGCTAGCGCGTAGGCGGGTCACCGCCCGTAGGTTCGAATCCTGCTGCCTCCGCTTTGGTGTCGTTCCGGTGTGGTCGAGTCGGCAAGACGCGCGACTGTTACTCGCGAGACGCAGGTTCGAAGCCTGCCGCCGGAGCCTCAGCACGCCCCCGTGGTCGAACGGGAGATGACGCCGGGCTCTCAACCCGGAGGCTGCGGGTTCGAGTCCCGCCGGGGGTTCTTCTTCTCTTCTCATCTGGTCGTGGGGGAGCGTGGCCACCCCGCCGGCTTCGGGCGCCGGAGACCGCAGGTTCGACTCCTGCCGGCCAGACCTTGCACCTTGCGCGGTAGAGGAGCGGCTGTCCTCGCGAGCCTCATGAGCTCGAGACCGTGGGTTCGAATCCCACCCGCGCGATCGTTCGGGGGCGTAGCTCAGAGGGAGAGCGCTCGCTTGTCAGGCGATCGGCCGCCGGTTCGAGTCCGGCCGTCCCCGTCATGGTGGCCGTGGTGTAACGGCAGCACCCGAGGCCGTGATCCTCGTCGGTGCCGGTTCGAATCCGGCCGGCCGCCCCTTCTCCCTGCGGACGCTGAGCACCCGGTGAGCTCCGCGGCCTGTAACGCCGACGCCTTCGGGCTGTGGTGGTTCGACTCCACCCGTCCGCATCGCACGGGGACGTAGCTCAATCCGGACGAGCGCCTCGCTTGCAACGAGGTCGATGTGGGTTCGAGTCCCACCGTCTCCACTTCATGCCTCCGTGGTGTCAACGGCAAGCACGCGCCCTTTGTACGGCCGAGGTGCGGGTTCAACTCCTGCCGGAGGCTCTTTCGAACGCTCGTAGCTCAGTGGAAGAGCGCTGCTCTGCGAAGGCAGAGGCCGCTGGTTCGACTCCAGCCGGGCGTGCTTGGTCTGCGGATGTAGCTCAGCAGGAAGAGCGCCGGGGCGCCACCCCGGAGAGGCCCGTTCGATTCGGGTCGTCCGCTTCTGGAGGCTCGTGGTGTAACAGGAGCATGGCGAGCTCCAACCTCGCCGGTCCGGGTGCGAATCCTGGCGAGCCTGCTCGATCGAGGTCGTCCACGGCCTCACATGCCCTGCTGCGGGCCGGCGACGTCGCCGTTATCGACTCCTAATCGACAGGTCGCAGGTTCGAGTCCTGCCCGGAGCATCCGTGCTCCGGTAGCTCAGCTGGAAGAGCAGTTCGGCCGTCACACCACGACCGCAGCAGATCAGCACGCTCGACACGAAAGGAGGGTGACGATGTCGTACCTGACCTCGTACGCGACGCGGAACCCTCGGGTGCAGGGCGTCGGCGTCGACGAGAGGTCCGGCTCAACCTGCCGGGCTTCCACGGCGGTGCATACGTGCGGGTGTTCGTCGAGGACACGACGTACCGCAAGTGGCGGCGCCGTCCGCCGAGCCGCGGATCCGTCTGCGGATCGCGGACTGCACGCACGAGATCTCGCTCTGGTTCGAGCTGACCTCGGCCGAGGCGCGGGCGAACTCGCTGCACAAGATCGACACGCTGCTCGGAGCCTGCAGCGGTTCCGCGCCGCCCTCGATGCGGAGGCGGAGCTGTACGCGCACCGCGAGCAGCATCGGCACTCGAGCGTCGCGTGTCGTAGTTCGCCACGGGCCGGAACGAGATGGTTATCCGGCAGAGCGCCCGGCGACGAGCCGGGAGGCGCAGGTTCGATTCCTGCCCCCGCCGCTTCGGCGGTGGGTGTAGCTCAGACAAACGTCCGTCTCGACAACCACGACCGTGGTCCTTCGATCACAACCCCAACTCTGACTCTCGAAAGGAGGTGTCCGATGTCCTATCTGAAGCGCCTGAGCAAGCAGCGTGCGCCGCAGTCGGCGCCGATCCCCGGCTCGAGCCAGGTGGCGAACAGCGCCGGTGGTTTCGCGTGGGCGGTCGACGAGCTGGGCGCGGCTGCGCCGCTTCCTGATCCTCGGCTCGGAGGGCGGCAGCTACTACGCCGGTGAGTGGAAGCTGACACGCGAGAACGCGAAGGCGGTCGAGCGCTCGTCCGCGAGCCGACGGCCTCCGCGCCGTTGCCGAGATCGTCGAGGTCAGCGAGGCGGGCCGGGCACCGAAGAACGATCCGGCGATCTTCGCGCTCGCGATCGCTGCAGGTCTCGGCGACGAGGCGACGCGGCGCGCGGCGCTCGAGGCGCTGCCGCGGGTGAGCCGCACATCGACGCACCTGTTCCAGTTCGTGACCTTCGTCGAGGGCTTCCGCGGCTGGGGCCGCTCGCTGCGGCGCGCGGTCGGCCGCTGGTACGCCGATCGCTCGCCGGAGGCGCTCGCCTACCAGGCGGTCAAGTACCGGCAGCGAGACGGCATGACCCACCGCGACGTGCTGCGTCTCGCTCACCCGGCCGGTCGCGTGAGCGCCGGCAACCCGACGCTCGAGCTGGGCGACGAGCACCGCCGCCTGTTCGAGTGGATCGTCCGGGGCGGCTCGACGGACGGCCTGCCGCGGATCGTCGAGGGCTTCGCGCTCGCCCAGTCGGCGGAGACGCCGGCCCGCGTGGCGGAGCTCGTCCGCGACTACGGCCTGCCGCGCGAGGCTCTGCCGAGCCGAGCACCTCGCCTCGCCGGAGGTGTGGCAGGCACTGCTCGAGGACATGCCGATGACGGCGCTCGTCCGCAACCTCGCGACGATGACCCGCATCGGCGTGCTCGCGCCGGGCTCGGACGGTACGGCGACGGTGCTGGCACAGCTCGGCGACCGGGAGCGCATCCGCAAGGCTCGCGTCCACCCGGTCGCACTGCTGGTCGCACTGCGAACGTACGCGGCTGGTCACGGCGTTCGCGGCCGGCAGAGCTGGACGCCGGTGCGCGCAGATCGTCGACGCGCTGGACGCTGCGTTCTATGCGGCGTTCGAGAACGTCGAGCCGACCGGCAAGCGGCTCCTGCTGGCACTCGACGTCTCGGGCTCGATGGGCGCCGGCCAGGTGGCGGGCGTCCCGGGCCTGACGCCGCGTGACGCTTCGGCCGCGCTCGCACTCGTGACGGCGTCGACCGAGGACGCGGTACGAGGTACGTCGGCTTCCACGCCGCCCGCGGCGGCTGGAAGTCGGGCACACGCCGGCCGGGTTGGGCGCGCGGATGGCCTCACGCCGCTGGCGATCTCGCCGCGGCAGCGGCTCGACGACGCCGTGAAGACGGTGTCGGACCTGCCGTTCGGCGGCACCGACTGCGCCCTGCCGATGCTCTACGCGCAGGCGCGAAAGCGGGAGATCGACACGTTCGTGATCTACACCGACTCGGAGACCTGGGCCGGTGCCGTTCACCCGGCACAGGCGCTCCGCGACTACCGCCGCGCGTCGGGCATCGATGCACGGCTGGTCGTGGTCGGCATGGTCTCGAACGGCTTCTCGATCGCCGATCCGGCCGATCCGGGGATGCTCGACGTCGTCGGCTTCGACACCGCGACGCCGCAGCTCATCTCCGACTTCGCCCGCGGCGCTCTCTGACCGGAGGGCGCCGCGAGCGCCCTACGACAGAGAGGAGCGGGAGATGCATCTCCGTCTCGTGCAGGTTGCTCCTGCACAGCCCGCGCCGCTGCCGCGTCCCGCGAAGGTCGTTCAGCTCGAGGCTCGCCGGCAGGCGCGCCTGGAGGCTGCACGGCGCGAGCGGTCGCGTCCGCGGCCGGCCGCATGAACGACGCGGCGAGCCGCACGCTCTGCACGACGAGCCTGCGGCTCGCCGCTCGTGTCCCACCCGACGCGGATGTGGCGGAACCGGCAGACGCACCGGCCTCAGAAGCCGGCGACCGCGAGGTCATGAGGGTTCGACCCCCTCCGTCCGCACCTCGACATGCCTCCGTAGCTCAGCGGAAGAGCTCCGGGCTTCGAACCCGGGCGCAGAGGTTCGACTCCTCTCGGGGGCTCTCCACGCGACATGATGGAAGGAGGATCGCGATGAGCACGATCAAGACGTTCGGCACCGTGGACGAGCGAAGCCTCGACCAGCTGAAGCGGTGCATGGAAGCGGGCGACGCCGAGTTCGGTGTGCTCTGCGCCGACCATCACCCGGGTACTCGCCAGCCGATCGGCGGCGGCATCGCCTACGAGGGCTACGTCTCGCCGTCGGGCGTCGGCTACGACATCGGTTGCGGCAACAAGGCTGCGCGGACCGAGCTGACGCGGCGCGATCTCGACGCGCTCGGCGGCGTCGAGCAGTTGATGCACGAGATCACGCGACGGATCTCGTTCGGCATGGGCGTCCCGGCGCCAGGAGCGTGTCGACCATCCGGTGCTCGACAAGATCCGCAACGCGGACTTCGCGCCACAGCGCAAGCTCGTCCAGCTCGCGGAGTCCCAGCTCGGCACGGTCGGATCGGGCAACCACTACGTCAACCTGATGGAGGACGAGCAGGGCCGCGTCTGGGTCGGAGTCCACTTCGGCTCGCGCGGCTTCGGCCACAAGACGGCGTCCGGCTTCCTGGCGCTCGCGCAGGGCTAGCGCTTCGGCGAGCACGCGATCGAGGGCGAGATGGACTCACCGCCGGTCCTCCTCGAGGTGGGCTCCGAGCTCGGCGACGCCTACATCGCGGCAATGGAGCTCGCCGGCGACTACGCCTACGCCGGGCCGGGACGTCGTCGTGTCGAAGGTGCTCGAGATCCTCGGCGCCGACTGCGACGCACGAGGTGCACAACCACCACAACTTCGCGTGGCGGGAGGAGCACTTCGGCCGCGACCTACTGGGTGGTCCGGAAGGGCTGCACGCCGGCGCGGCCGGGGCAGGAGGGGTTCGTCGGCGGCTCGATGGGCGACGAGTCGGTCATCCTCGAGGGCGTCGAGTGCCGGAGCGAGACCGAACAGTCGCTCTACTCGACGGTCCACGGTGCCGGTCGCGTGATGAGCCGCACGCAGGCCGCAGGCCGGGTCCGGCGGCGCAAGCGCTGGGCCTGCACCAACCGCGACTGTGCCATATCTTCGCGGCCGAGCCCGGCACGCTGTCCGGAGCACGGACTCGACGCTGCGCAAGGTCTGGGTCGAGGAGCAGGTCAAGCCCGGCGTCGTCGACTGGCCGGCCGTGCAGGCACGGCCTCGCGAGCAGGGCATCGTGCTGGTCGGCGGCGGTGCGGACGAGGCGCCGGAGGTCTACAAGCGCCTGCCGGACGTGCTCGCCGCGCACGGCGGCTCGATCCGCGTGAAGCACACGCTCCGCCCGCTCGGCGTCGCGATGGCCGGCCGTGACGTCCACGATCCGTACAAGGA
>CAWKNW010000026.1:0-60829 GCA_963851065.1 uncultured Thermoleophilia bacterium | reverse complement strand
CGAGTGCGCCCACGCACTCGCTGATCGGATTGACGAAGAACGAGCGGCTTCGGACAGTCGGACTTCTTCCGCCGCTTCGGCTCGACCTTGCCGTGTGGCGATCGGCGGTGGTCGCTCGGGGCGCAGGTGATCTCGTCTTCTAGTCCGCACGGGGAGGGCTCTGGGGCGCGTACGACTGGGACAACTGGCGTGACCGGATCTTTCGGCCGGCTGCAGGAAGCGGGTGTGGCGATCGGGCGGCCGTACGACCTACGTCATTCGTTCGCTTCGCTACTCGCGCACGAAGGTCGGTCGCTCGTAGAGGTTGCGCACGAACTGGTAACTCGTGTCGCGGTCGCTTCGAGTACGTACACGCACGTATTCGCCGAAGCCGATGCGCTGTCGCGCGAGCCGGCCGGGCTAGCGATCGAACGGGCACGCGAGGCGCTTGGTGTACGCCAGATGTACGTCGAACTCGGATTGGTATCAACTGCCGAGGCGTCCGAAACGGCTCTGGAAGAGGAAGCCGACGCGCGGATTCGAACCGCGGACCCCTTCATTACGAGTGAAATTTGGCTTGCACTTACCAACCCGAATTTGGCTTAAGAAAATAGATTTGGCCCGTCACGAATGGGCAGAATTTGCCACTTCCGACAGGCCGGTGTGTCATCCGTGTGTCATCCAGATCGACCCGCAGGATGGATCACGAGCTGGTGCTCTGCCAACTGAACTAATCGCTCAGAACATTCTATTTGCAGGGATTTCAATAGATTCCCAACAGGTTCTGTTCTCCCAATAGCTGAGCAGCGTGTGGTGTGCACAAATTCGATTCTCACGCCGCGAGGCTGTATTCGTGGAGGAGCCCGCCGAGACGATCTCGACGATCATCGGCTCGCTTCCTGATCCGCGACCGCGACCGCAAGTTCACCCACGACTTCGACGCCATCTTCGCCAGCGAAGCCATCACCATCATCAAGACGCCCGTGCGAGCGCCGAAAGCGAACGCGACCGCCGAGCGGTCCGTCCGAACCGTCCGCTCAGAGTGCCTCGACTGGCTCCTGATCCTGAACCGACGCCACCTCGAGCGCGTCCTCCGCGTCTTCGCCGACCACTACGGATGGAAGTCAAGTTGCTGGACGGGTGGCGGCTCCTTTGCGAGAGTGCGGGTGGGCGCGGGTGACCGCGAGCTAAAGCGCAGGGGGTGGGGCTGGCTCCTGCCGCGCTGCTTGGCCGCTTGACGGCCGACGAGATGCGCGCCCCGGTGCGGCACCCGTGCCCTTGCTGATCGCTGGCTGCCAGTCCTGGACGAGCCGGCGGTAGGCGAGCTCGGCTTGAGCGGCGAGCTCCTTGTCGAGCCGGTGCTGCTCCTTCGTGGCCCAGACGCCGATCCGCCTGCCCTTTTGACGTTCGGCACCGGTTGCGAGCTCGAGCTTGCGGATCTTCTCGCGGGTGAGCGAGGGGCGGGCGAAGGCGTAGTCCTCGCCGCGGCTGAGCATGTGCCAGGCGATCACGGCGAGCTTGCGGGCGACCGCGACGGTGGCGATGTTGCGGCCGCGGCGGGCGGCGACTCGTTGGTGGAAGGCGCGCAGTGGTCCGACGGTGCGCGCGGCGTGCCAGGCTGCTTCGACGAGCACGTGCCGTGTCTCGCCGGGGCCCTGCTTGCTGATCCGTCCGTGCCGGGCCGGCTCGGCGCCGGACTGGCTGACGCGCGGGTCGAGGCCGAGGTAGCTGACCAGCTGCCGGCCACTCGGGAAGCGGCGGATGTCGCCGACCGCGGCGAGCAGCGCGGCGGCGGTGACGAAGTTGACGCCGGGCAGGGTGAGCAGCCGCCGCAGCTCGGCCGAGGCGAGCACCTGCTCGGCCAGCGCTCGCTCGATCAGTCCGATCTCGCCGTCGAGGAAGGTGATCTGGCGCAGGCAGGCCGCGACCGTCTCCTGCTCGTCGGTGGGCAGCTCCTGCGCGGCGAGCCAGCGGCGTCCGCGGACGCCGAAGAGATCGCTGACCGGCGGCTTGCCCTTCAGGTTGCGGACCAGCGTCGCGTGCACCTGGTTCTTCGCCCGCGTGCGCTGCCGCACCAGCTGCGCCCTGGCCGAGATCCGCCGGCGCAGGATCCGCGTCTGCTCATCCGGCAGCCACACCGCCGGCAGGAAGCCGCCGGCGAGCAGCTTCGCCAGCGTGCGCGCGTCGATCTTGTCGGTCTTCGCGCCCGCCCGCGTGATCCCCTTGACCGCCTTCGGATTCGCCAGCACCACCCGGCCGACATGCGGCTCGAGGATCCGCGCGATCTGAAGCGCGTTGCCGGTCGCCTCCAGCGCGACCTCATCGTCACTGCCGAGGCTCTGCGCGAACAGCTCAAGCGCCGCCGGCTCGGTCTGCACCCGTCCCGCCAGCCGCACCTCGCCTCCCTCCGCGATCGCGACCTCGCAGAAGTCACGATGCACGTCCAACCCGATCAACCGCATCGAACACCACCTCCACTCTCGCTCGCTACCGACGGAGACGAGGCGGGCGACACGACAACTACGGATCCGTGCGCGCAGCACACCCGGACAGTCGCAGGGGCGGCCATCTACAAACAGCGGGCTCGCAGCCCATAGTGTCACTCGACGGCCTGCCCAACCTGCGTCTCCCTGAAGCCCCTGGCACCCGGAACGCGCCGACGCTACGGCACCAACCGGACAACGCAGACACTCCACCCGCGCAGTTTCATCTCCCTACAACAGCCACAGGCCGCACCGCTCACTCGATCTCAAGCCTCCCGATCCGCCGGCCAGGCAGCCGCAGATCCCGCACCCGCCCGCAGCCCTCGTCGAGCGCCGAGACCGACTCGGCGGGCTCATCCACGAGTACCGCGCCGCCGCGTGAACCGAGTTTACTTACCCCACACGCTTCGACTCAGGTAGCGCTGATGACGCCGATGATGCGGGGATGCCCGTCGATGAGCGGTGTGGCGTGTTGCTCGAAAGTTGAGCTGGCGAAGGCGGCGAGGTTGGTGACAGCGCTGCTCGAGAACTGCCAGTAAACGAAGTTGTCGTTGGGGTAGACCGTGCCTGGGGCAGGTGCGCGGAGAGTGCCGTCGTCTGCGTCGTCGGCGAGCACGCCGTAGGTCTCGATCAGGATGCGGCCGCCCTCGGTAAGCCGGCTTGCGAGGATGTGCAGTAGCTCGAATGGATTCTCGACTCGGTGGAGGATGCCGAAGCAGAAGATGAAGTCGAATCGTTCGTCGATATCTCCGAGCGCGAAGGCGTCTGTGCGTCGATACTCGACCTTGGAGTTCAGCAGACCGTGGATCGCAGCGAAGCCCTCTCCGCCTTCGAGTTCGATCGCCCAGCGGTCTCGCACCCAATGAACGTACTGCTCGTTATCGACCGCGAGGACTCGTGTCGCACCGCGCGCCTCGGCGAGGAAGCTGTAGAAGCCGTCGAATGCCCCAACATCGAGCACGCTCAGGCCCTGGAAGGAATCGGGGATCGAAGCGAGCCTGTAGCCGTGGTCTCGGGCCTCCCCCGGCGTGTACAGGCCAAGCTCTTGGTTGAGAGCAAACGTATGGAACCAGAACGGCACCGAAGCGAGTACCGCCTCGGCCCGGTCCGCCGCAACCTCGATCGGCAGACAAGCCGCAACCTCGCGCTCAGCCGGCCAAGGGAGAACGTCGGCCGAGTCGCTGTCCACCATCCCTGCCTCCTCGTTCGAGTGTGCTGCGAGTCCGACGCCGGTTGGCCGAAGAAATCAACCAACCGTTAACAACAGTATTTCGCTCGCCTAAAATGGTGCTAAGAAGGCCAAGGCGGGCGTTTCGGCTCCCGCTCGCGTCGGAGCCCAAAAGGGGGCCGACCCCAGGCGCTCCTGATCCGACGCGGCCCCTGCCACCGTGAAGCGACGCTGAAACCCCTTCTCCAGCGCCGGCGGCAGTCGCTCGCAGGCCGGACGAGGGCCGGCGCCGGCCTGTCACGCCGGAGGTCGCGGGTTCGAGTCCCGTCGCTCCCGTCTCTGAACCGCCTGCAAACAGGCGGTTCTTCTATTTCAACGAGCTTCGCTTTGGAGCCTGACGCTCGTCTTGGCAAGTGAATTGGCAAGTCGAGCCGAGTTCGGAGCCTCGACGACGACGGTGAGCACGACTGGCTCGAAACCGATCAAGCACCGCATTGTGGTCGAGCAGTCCGTCCCGTCACCCGACTCATTCAAGTGAGAGGACGCTCGCCCAGGCGAGGACTTGGTCGACACCTTTCGTGCTGCGCTGGCAGGAGCCACTGCTCGGGGTAGAACGTGTCGATGTCGCGCACGTTGCAGTCGGGACAACGTGTGTGGGACGATGCCCGGCGGGAAATGACTCTCCGCGGTCTCTTCGAGCAGGTTTCCTCGACGTTGTGAGGGGTTCAGGCCTCCGTTGGCTCGTATCTGGGTCGTCCGCCTTGGTGCTTGGAGCCGTCGTCGCGGGTGCGGGCGAGAGCGAAGCCTCGAGGCTGCGCCTACACGGAGGTTCAACCCAATGCGCCCCAGGATCTGTCTCAGCCGTGATAGCCGGCAAGCACCGCTGCCTGAAGGCCGGACAGACTTGTAAGCGGAACCTCGACAAGCAGTACCACCGCTACAAGTTCCACTGCCATACGGGTCGGCTCGCTCGCATGAAGGCCGCGCCTGCGCCGCAGCCGCCTGCACCGCCTCCTCCCGCGCCGCTGCCTGGGCAGCGGGTCGACGTCGGCGGATACCGCCTCTACATCGAGTGCATCGGCACCGGCAGCCCGACCGTAATCTTCGAGGCCGGGCAAGGAGGCGCAGCGGCCACCGCTCCGTTGGAGGGGGCGACCGGCATTCGTCAGACGATCGCCGCCGATACCCGCGTCTGCGCGTATGACCGCGCCGGGCTTGGCGCGAGCGAGGCGCGTCCCGCCGCCATCGCACCCACCGGCACGCAATACGCTCGAGAGTTGCATGCGCTGCTCGCCGGCGCCAACGTCCCCGGGCCTTACATCCTCGTCGGCCCCTCGTACGGGGGCCTGATCATTACCGCGTACGCGTCGAACTTCCCAACCGACACTGCCGGGCTCGTCTTCGTCGACGCGGACACCTGCGACCAGATATGCAGTTTCGGCGCCCCCGAACCCGGGACGTTCGATCTCGCTTCGGCCACCTTCGGAGACCGGCCAACCGCCGTGCTACTGGCCGAGTTCGGCTTCCAAACCGACGGTCGCAGCCTCGTCAACCGTTCCACCAACCGGATCCTCGCGACCGCACTCAACAGCGGCCATGCGATCATCCATGATCAGCCTCAGGTCGTGACCGAGGCAATACGTCTCGTTGTCGCAGCCGCCCGCACGGGCACGACCCTACCGCCGTGTGAGCAATCAGGCCTTCCTGCCGCAGGCGGCCGATGCGAGGCGACCGGCTAAACGCGCGGATGAACGATCAGCGCTTGCGCGCGCGACGAGACCGTCAGAACAGATTGAGGGAGCGGACGCTGCCCAGGCGAGACCCGAGAACGTCACCGCGGGGACCGTCATGATCGGACAATCGATGCGCGACAGAACATTCGCCCTCCTCCGCGACGCGACGCGCATCACCGGCAGCTGGACCTGCTGCTGAACCCGCGCAGCAACACCCCGAAACCGGAGTCGTGCTCAGGCGTCATAACGCAACACTGGCGCAGGCCAGGCACGACTCTTCCGGTTCAGGGACTCCGGAACCAGTAACGCCAGCCGCCAGCGGTCGGGACGAAGTAGGCGGTCTGTGCGAAGAAGGGATTGATTGGGCATTTGGGAAGCCGAGACGCACAGCCCAAGAAGCACTCGCGTGAAGGGCGCCATTATTCGTGTCGTGTCTCAGGCGGCGGCTCGGTGGTACTCGTGGATGAGGCCGCCGAGGCGGTCGCGGCGGTGGATTTTGCCCGCATGTGATCCGTCTTGTGGTTCGTTGGGGTCGGTCGGGCGGAGTTCCAGGGCATGATGCGGCCTTTCGCGGTTGTAATGGTCGACGTAGATGCGGAGCACGCGTTCGAGTTGGCGGCGGTTGAGGATCAGCAGCCAGTCGAGGCACTCGGAACGGACGGTTCGGACGAAGCGCTCCGCGATCGCGTTCGCCTGCGGCGCACGGACAGGAGTCTTCACGATCCGGATGCCTTCGCTGCGGAAGACTTCGTCGAAGGGGCCGCTGTACTTGCTGTCGCGGTCGCGGATCAGGAAGCGGACGCCTGCTCGGAGAAGTCGAGACCGAGGTTGCGCGCCTGCTGGGTGACCCACGCGCCGTTCGGGTTCCTCGTGCAGCCGGCAAGCCAGACGCGCCGGCTGCCGTGGGCGATGAAGAACAGCACGTAGTAGCGGCGCAGGAACACGCGTCTCGACGGTGAAGAAATCGCAGGCGACGATGCTCGCCGCCTGCGCGTGCAGGAACTCGCGCCAGCTCGGCCCCGCGCGCCGCGGCGCCGGATCGAGCCGCGCTCGAGCAAGAAGACGGCGGATGCTTGTCGGCGATACCCTGAAGCCGAGCTTGCCGAGCTCGCCGCAGATCCGCCGGTGGCCCCAGCGCGGATTCTCGCGCGCCAGCCGTAGCACCAACTCCCGAATCTCCGCCGGCAACTCCGGCCGCCCGCGCCGTCCCGAAGGCTGCCGCCACTTCCGCCGCACGAGCGCTCGATGCCAACGCAGCAGCGTCCGCGGAGTAACCAGGCGCCCGCTGCGCGAAGGGCGCGGCAGGTGACACGCAGCGGCTGCGAGCAGGGCACGATCTGCAGACCTGAGCTTCGGCCGCGCGACCTGCCGGCGGAGAACCTCGAGCTCGTGGCGCAGCACGAGCAGCTCGATGTCCTTTACTTGCAGGCCGCGGCGGCTACGGACAAGCGCACCAAGCAGAGCCCGGAACGCGAGGTAGAGAAAGGAGAGGGCCATGTCCTCGATCCTCCCAGCCCTCGCGCGAACGGGAGCCGACACCAATATTGGCGCCCTTCACCGCTCGAAGTCCTTGCCTTGCGGGCCTAGTGAGGCGAGCAGGGCATCTACGAACACGCGGGCATTATCCGACGCGCCACGTTGGGCAGCGGTGGCTCGCAAGGGGGCGCGATCATCGCGCCCTCGTCTCTCGATGGGGGGCGAAGTCTCAGCGTCTGCTGTTTAGGGCACGTTGGAGTACCGCGTCGTATTCGTTGAGGCCCTCTCGGTAGAGACGCGCTTCGGGTCCGGCTGCGATGCCGACGCGTTCTGGGATCACGCCCCAGATCGAGACCTTCTGGGACTTCCACCACGCGATTGTGTCGTCGAGATCGTTCGTGCCCAGACGAGCGGCGCAGATGACAACACCGCGGCGCGTCCGAGCCGGGATCAGGTCGAGCGTCAAGAGCACGGGTGACAACTCGACTCCGCCGGCGCGGGTCGGGATCACGACAGCATCCGCGGAGCCGGTGGCGGATTGTAAGAGGCGTTCGTCTCCCGGCGGTGTGTCGACGATTGCGACGCCCTGATGGTTGCTCATCGCACGCTTCAGCGTCCGCTCCGACGGTGCTTCGACGATCGACACGCCCTCGACGGGACGCTCGTCATACCACTCGGCCGAAGACGCCTGCCGGTCAGCGTCGATCAGCAATACCGGGTCGTACCCCCGCGCGACGGCGACCGCCGACAAGTACAACGAGGTGGTCGTCTTGCCGACACCGCCTTTGACATTCGAGACAACCACGTTCATCACGCCGCCGAATCGTAAGCCATCGAATCGACCAACTGGCCTAGGCAACCCAGCGGGGCATGTTGGTGCCCAAACGAGTGTGGACTGGTGCCCGCCGCGGAAGCCGCATGGTTGAGCTGTTTCAATGGCTTCGGCGCGGGCGCATCGAGGCGCGGGCATCGCGGCCCGGTCGGGCGTCCCCCGCGCAGCGAGCCTGAGCTGAAAGGCGGCTGGGGCCCCCGTCGGGGCAGTACTTGGGCGCGCTGGAAAGTCGGCAGCGAACGCGCGCGATCGGGCGTCCTCGACCGTAGGCTTCCGATCCCGTGAGGAAGCTTGGGTTCAGGGTTATCGCCCATGTCCACCGCGGCCTCTACCGCGCCAGCGGCGGCAAGATCGCCGGCCGGATCGGACAGTTGAACGTCCTGCTGCTGACGACGACCGGGCGCAAGAGCGGCAGGACGCGTACCGTCCCGCTGCTCTATACGCCCGCCGACGGATCGTATGCGGTGGTCCCGTCGATGGGAGGCGCGCCTCGCCACCCCGACTGGTGCCTCAACCTGCGCGCGGACCAGTCGGCGATGGTCGAGATCGGCCGTGACCGCGTGGAGGTTAGGGCTCGTGAAGCCGAGGGCGAGGAGCGCGAGCGGCTCTGGCGCGCGATGGTCGACGGGTATCCGGGCTACGACCGTTACCAGGGGATGACCGCGCGACGGATTCCCGTCGTGGTGCTCGAGCCGGATCGCGGCTGAGACATCGCCGCGCCCAGGAGGCGCAGCTGACTGGTACCAGCGCCGCCGCTACAGCCAACGATCGCGGCCGAGTCAACCTACTCTGGCTAGCGACTTCTGACGGTGCGGTGCGTGAGCACCCTGTCGATGATCCCGTACTCCACGGCTTCCTCTGCGCTCATGAAGTAGTCGCGGTCCATGTCCTTGGAGACCTTCTCGAGCGGCTGCCCGCTGTGCTGAGCGATCAGCTCCTCCATCCGCCGCTTGAGCGCGATCGTCTCCCGCGCCTGAATCTCGATGTCGCTCGCCTCGCCCTCGAAGCCGCCCCAGAGCTGGTGGATGAGGATCTTGGCGTTCGGGAGCGCCATCCGTTTCCCCTGCGCGCCGCCGGCAAGGAGCAGCGCTCCCACCGACATCGCGATCCCGACGGAGATCGTCGCGATCGCGGGCTTGACGAACTGCATCGCGTCGTAAATGGCCAGGGCGTCGTAGACGGAACCGCCGGGGCAGTTGATGTAGAGGGCGATGTCCTTGTCGGGGTCCTCGGACTCGAGATGCAACAGCTCGGCGATTGTCAGGTTCGCGATCTCGTCATCGACGGGGCTGCCGAGGAAGATGATCCGATCGTTGAGGAGACGTGAGTAGATGTCGAACGCACGCTCGCCGAACGCGGTCTGCTCGACCACCATCGGAATCTGCGGGCTCATGCACGCTCCTTGCCGCCGGGGTCGACACCTTCATAGCACCCCGGTCGCCTCGTTCATGCCACTTGCTTTCATGAAGGGTGCCAAGAGCCGGTTCGACGAGGAGTCCGGGTCTTTTCTTCCCCGCCCTGACGCGTCGATTAGCTTACGGTTGCGTGCGGGTCGACCAAGAGGCAGCGGAGATCCAGGGGTTCGTGGCAGATCCACGGCCCTTCAGGGCACTGTACGAGCATTGGGAGCGGCATCAATGGTCGCCGTTTGAGATCGACTTGTCAGTCGACGCGAAAAGCTTCGCGGCGCTCGACGAGAAGACGCGCGCGGGGCTTGTTTGGGTGTTCGCGCATCGCTTTCACGCCGAGTTCAACGTCGCTGGTCTGCTCGCGCCGTTCCTGCTTGCCGCTCCTGACTACGACGTTCAGCTTCTCCTGGCGACCCAGGTCGCGGACGAACACCGGCATATCGAGTCGGTGGTGCGCGTCTACTCGGAGGTCTTCAGCATCGAGGGCGGAATCGAAGCCGTCAAGGCGCTCGCCGATGCGCAGATCGATCCTGTCGCAGCCTCACTCTACGAGGCGCTCGACGGTGTGGTGCGCGCGCTCGAGCAGAGCCGCGACGAAGACGCGTTCCTCAGAGCCGTGGTCGCCTATCACCTGCTCGCGGAAGGCTCGATCGGACGCGCCAATCAAACCTTCGTTGCGACGCAGTTCGGTCGGGTCGGTTCCTTCCCTGGGTTGCAGGAGGCGCAGCGGCTCGCGGTGCGCGACGAAGTGCGCCACATCGGCATCGGCGTCTCCTACGTCCGCCGGCGCCTTGACCGCGACGGCCAGTCGGTGCGCGCGCTGATCGCAGAGCTTGTCGACGGCTTCCACGCGCTCGGGGAGAATCTGCTCGTGAACACCTCCCCCGACCTGGCTGACGACTTCGTCGAGGCCTACGGAGCGGAACCAGCGACGCTCTGGGCCGAGGTGCGACGCCAACTCCAGCTTCGCCTCCGCTCGATCGGGCTCGCCAACACAGGCTCTAGTCGTGATGATGTAGCCGCGGCTCTCGAGGGTCGCGGCCGCCGCGGTCACCTTGCGCGAGGATGGGCGCGGTGATCGTGGCCGATGTCGGCGGTCAGCCGGAAGCGGCCCTGTGCTGAAAGGCGGACGGGGCGCGATCGCCGAGGCTCCTCGCCTCTATCTCATACACACGAAGGACTGCCGACATGCGTCTATCGCCGTCAACGCGTCAACGCCTGCTGCAGTTGACGGCCCAGCATGGGAACTTCGTGAACTTCGAGCGAGAGCTTGCGCGCCTGACCGCTTGGCGCTCGAGCACTTCGGCGCCCGCCTCATTCGCGTGATCCCACTTTAGAGAGTCTTTTTCTCGCGGGCGCGCTGGGATTGAAGGGTTCCCCGGCCTTCGCCTGCAATCCGGGCCGCGTCGCTGACGACGCCGGTCTTTGGCGAACGCGGTCAGGAACCGCTGCTCCCGTCTCTATCGCGCACGCGTTAGGTGTCTCAGTTGTCTCACAAATGTCATCATTGTTCCCCCGTTTGATGCGAACTATCGCGAGCGCGGGGCAGAGCGAGATGCTCGCGCTTCAAGACGTTTCAATTGCGGCCGACGGCGAGGGCCTGGACAGAATCAGGGCCGGATTTGCGTGCCTCACGGTTGGGCTGCATGGCGTACCTTGGCCGAGTGGAGTTGATCGTTGGTGACGTGGTCGTGTACGCGGCGTACGGGGTGGGTCGTATCGTGGTCCGGGAGAGGCGAGTGATCGTTGGTGTTGATCAGGAGATCGTCGTGCTTGCGCTTGCGGATGGCCTTACCGTGACCCTGCTGCTCGAGCACGCGATTCGGGAGCTGCGGCCGCCGGTCGATGAGGAGGACCTGAGCCGGGTGCAACGAACGCTGCGCGAGCCGGGGACGTTGAGCAGCGATGTCTGGCTGAAGCGCAGGAAGGACGCGCGCGCGAAACTGAAGGGTGGTGATCCGGTGGAACTCGCCGAAGTGGTCCGCGACGGCGCCCAGCGCCTCCGGGCTTTGGCCGCCAGACCGAGCAAGCCGCAGCTCTCGCCTGGCGAGAACGACCTCTATAAGCGAGCACGGCGGCTGCTCTCGCAAGAGATCCACGTAGTGCGCGGCGTCGAAGAAGCCGATGCGGATGCATGGATCGAGGAGCAGCTAGGACGAACAGGTTGAGCCCACGAAGTCTCCCCTGACGCGTTAGATAGACCGTCCGCATCTCCAGGCGTAGGCTGATCATCGCCATGCCGAACTACAGGCAACGCAGCGCATCTTCGCAAGCATTCGAGCGCATGTTCGCGTGAGGGGTGCGTTATTTCGGTTCGGCGTCTCGGCCGCGCGTGCTGGCCGTACAGTCGCGCGCCCGTCCCGCTGATTCCGAGGAGCTGTTCTTGTTCTTGTCGTTTTGGTATCTGGCGTTCCGCTGCGTGCTCCAGCTCGTCCTGCTTCGTCCTCGCTCGACCGAGTTCAAGGAGCTGGAGCTCGTTGTGCTGCGGCATCAGCTGGCGGTAGGGAGCGTCCGGGAACTCCGGCCGCCCGCGCCGTCCCGAAGGCTGCCGCCACTTCCGCCGCACGAGCGCTCGATGCCAACGCAGCAGCGTCCGCGGAGTAACCAGGCGCCCGCTGCGCGCAGGGCGCGGCAGGTGACACGCAGCGGCTGCGAGCAGGGCACGATCTGCAGACCTGAGCTTCGGCTGCGCGACCTGCCGGCGGAGAAGCTCGAGCTCGTGGCGCAGCACGAGCAGCTCGATGTCCTTTACTTGCAGGCCACGGCGGCTACGGACAAGCGCACCAAGCAGAGCCCGGAACGCGAGGTAGAGAAAGGAGAGGGCCATGTCCTCGATCCTCCCAGCCCTCGCGCGAACGGGAGCCGACACCAATATTGGCGCCCTTCAGGCCGAAGAGCTGCACGGATCGCCGCGATCCGTGATCCAAATTCGCGCAGGATCGCCTGGCGTCTCGACCCACAGTGCGCCCTGTCCGTCTACCAGCCGTCTACCGGGACCAGCCGGACGCAGCAGTACTCAGACGCACGCAGGCGTACAACATGCACGTCGGAACCCGGACCAGCCGGACTCCTCGGACTGAGACGTACCGCAGAGCACTGATGCGACCGGCTTCCTAAACCGCGTGCGCAAGTTCGATTCTTGCCGGGGGCATCACCGAAACAGCCTGACAGCGCATCTCGGTCTCGTGCTGCTTCGGCGGCGTCAGGAAGTGGGCGCCCAGAGCGCTACTGAAGGCTGCCACGGACAGAGGTGATCCGCCCCGTGTTGAAGCCGAGCCAATGCATCCTGCCCACGTAGCGCGCGTGCTCGACCTTGAGGCAGCGGTCCATCACGACCGTGACCCCGCCGTCCTCGGCGATCCGCGCTCCCTCCTCGTTGATCATGCCGAACTGGCACCAGAGCGCGCCCGCCTGGATCGCGACAGCGTCCCGAGCGATCGCCGGCAGCGCATCCGGTGTACGGAAGACGTTCACAATGTCCACCGGCACCGGCACCTCCAGGAACGAGCGCTACCTGCGGGGGTACGCGGCGCGGCTGCGGGAGCTTGCAGCCGAACAGTTGCGCGGGCTGCCGCTATGAGGCACTGGCCCGCGCCAGTTTGTCACGCCGCCGCCCGCGTGCCGCGCTCCGCGCAGATCGCAGGTTCGAGGTCTTCGCATTCGGGACGCGCCTGACGCGGCTCACGTCCGCTCTCGACACCCGGCGTCCGGACGAGGCGCTCAGCCGGGCGGCCTCGACCGTCGCCGACTGGGACGGCGGCACGCGCATCGGCGCGTCGCTGCAAACCTTCTTGGAGAGCTTCGGTCACGCCGGGCTCGCCCGGGGCGCGGTTGTGGTCGTGTGCTCGGACGGGCTCGAGGTCGGCGACCCGGCGCTCGTTCCGGAGCAGATGCGCCGGCTCCAGCGGCTTGCACATCGGGTCGTGTGGCTCAACCCGCTGAAGGCCAGCCCCGAGTACGAGCCTCTCGCGAGGGCATGGCCGCGGCGCTGCCGTACGTCGACGTCTTCGCGACCGGTCACGACCTCACAAGCCTCGAAGCGATCGCCGATGTCATCGCGAGGCGCTAGGAACGACACGGACGCTCGCGTCTACTTCCCCACTCAGCGCCCCGCCAGAAAAATCGCCTTTGAGGTCGCGCGCAAGTACTGCCCCAGCGGGCTCAATGGTCGGAGCCATCTATCCAGGGGCAGGGCCTGACGCTGCGATCTCTGCACAGCACAGACCTGTACAAGGCCAGCCGATAGCCTTCCGACACTGTCGGCGGCCTGGGCCGGGAGCGAGCGAGCCTTTAGGCTGGATGGTTAGCGATGGGCTCGATGAGCTATGAGGAGCTCTGTGCGTCTCATCGCTGGGAGGTGCCCGAGCGGTACAACATCGCCGCGGACGTCTGCGACAAGCACCCGCGCGACAAGCCGGCGATGGTCTGGGAGAGCTTCGACGGCGTCGTCCGCGAACTCACCTGGGGCGAGCTGCAGGATCTCGCCAACCAGGCGGCGCACATGCTCGCCGCGCGCGGAGTGGAGCGGGGCGACCGGGTCGCGGTCGTCCTGCCGCCGACGCCGGAGACCGCGGCGGTCTTCTTCGGCGTCTGGAAGCTCGGCGCGATCCTGCTCTCGATGTCGGTGCTCTACGGCGACGAGGGGATCCAGCATCGGCTCGCCGACTCGCGGCGCGAAGCTGCTCGTCACCGACGCCGGCAACGCTCCGCGCTTCGACCGGCCGTGGTCGCCCGACGACGCTCGTGCTCGAGGCGGACAGCCTGGCGGCGGCGTCGACCGACTTCGTGTCGCATCGACACCGCGGCCGACGATCCGGCGCAGCTCTACTACACGTCCGGCACGACCGGGCTTGCGAAGGGGATCGTCCACGCGCACCGCTACATCCTCGGCCACGAGGAGTTCGTCTACTGCCACGAGGTGCAGGACGGCGAGCGCTTCCACGGGATGGGCGAGTGGGCGTGGGCCGCCGGGATCGCGCCGCTGCTCGGCCCGTGGCGGCTGGGCGCGCTGCAGTGCGTCTACCGGCGCGAGGGCGGCTTCGACCCGCACAAGCAGCTCGACTTCCTCAGCCGGCACCGGGTGACGAACGTGTTCACGACGCCGACGGCGATGCGCTCGATGATGGCGATCGAGGACGCCGGCACACGCTATCCGCAGCAGTTCCGGCGGCGTCTGCTCGGCGGGCGAGCCGCTGAACCCCGAGGCGATCCGCTGGTTCCGCGACCAGTACGGCGTGACGGTGCTCGACTACTACGGCCTCACCGAGTCGTATCCGCTGTGTCGCGAACTACCCGTTCCATGGAGGTGCGCGAGGGCTCGATGGGCAAGCCGATGCCGGGCTGGGACGTGCAGCTCCTGGACGAGGACGAGCAGCCGGTGGCAGCGGGCGAGCGCGGCGAGATCTGCCTGCGCGCGCGCTCGAACCCGCACTATCCGCTCGGCTACTGGCGCAACGAGGAGGCGAGCGCGGAGACCTTCGGCGGCGAGTGGTTCCACACCAAGGACGCCGCCGTCGCAGGACGAGGACGGCTACATCTGGTACGAGGGCGCGCCGACGACGTGATCATCGCGGCCGGCTACCGGATCGGCCCGTTCGAGGTCGAGTCGGCCTGTCTCGAGCATCCCGCGGTGCGCGAGGCGGCGGCCGTCGCCTCACCCGACGAGCTGCGCGGCAACGTCGTCAAGGCGTTCATCGTCCTCGCTGACGGCTACGAGGCTTCCGACGAGCTCGCCGACGAGATCAAGCGCTTCGTGCGCGAGCGGCTCTCGGCGTACGCCTATCCGCGGCGGATCGAGTTCGTCGGCCGACTTGCCGAAGACGCTGACGGGCAAGATCCGCCGGATCGAGCTGCGCCAGCTCGAACTCGACCGCGCCAGCACGGCCACGCACCCCTGACGAGCCGTCGGCGACGCAGCGCCGCTGTCTTCCGTGCACCCGCTGTAGGGATCGGAAATCCTGAGTTGGCGTCTGCCCCTGCGTCACGTGGGGTCGGCTGGTCGGTGAGGGCGGTGGTGAGGAAGCGGTGGGTCCAGTCTTCGGCGTGGCGGCGTGTGTCGGCGAAGACGATTGGGATGCCGGGGTTGCGGACTTGGAGGCGTGCGAGTTGGTCGGCGAGCCAGTCGCCGTTGACGTGCTCGAGCTTGAAGAGTGCGCTGTAGCGGGTTCGACGACGATGGCGGCGAGCGGGAGTTCGGCGAGCCGTTGCAGTTGGAAGGCGAGGCTGCCGTCGGAGAGCGTTGAGGCGAGGTTGTCGAGGCTCTTCCGCTCGACGGCCGCGAGCAGCCGCCCGTCGGGGTCGTGGATGGCGTAGTCGCCGGCGGCGACGGTCGCGCGCACGGTCGCGGCCCCCTGATGCGTGAAGCGGTAGGGGTAGCGCTCGCGGGTATCGACGGTGATCGTGACCGGCTCGGCGAGGATCCGTCGGCGCGGGATGCGCCCGCCCGGGTTGGCGGCCCGGGCGGTCTTCTGTGTCTGCCAGAAGATCGCCTCACGGCCCCTGACCTGGGTGAAGACGAACTGGGAGCGCGCCTGCCGGGGACGGTCGAGGACGAGATCGACCGCCGGCCCACGACGGCGGCAGAGAAGCACGATCGCCTCATCGACGATCTCGCGTCTTCTGGCCACTGCTCTTCGAAGCGGTGGCAGTAGACGCGCGCGGTCGCAGGCCACGGCGCCCGCGCCTTCAACACCACGCCTTCGTCGAGTGGCAGCCGGACAAGGTACGGCAGCCGGCTGTCTTCCTGCGGATTCCGCGCGACGAGGAAGACGACGGCGCTGCCGGCCTTGCCGCTCACGCCGCGGCAGCGTACTCGTGGATCAACCCGCCGAGCACGTCGCGCCGGCTGACCTCGACCGGCGAGCCGCGCGCCTCGACTGGTGTCCCGCTCGGCGCTGCAAGCTCGAGCGACCGGTGCGGTCTCTCACCGTTGTAGTGCGCCAGATAGGTGGCGAGGACCTGTTCGAGGTGGCGGCGACCAACGATCAGCAGGTGGTCGAGGCACTCGCTGCGGACGGTGCGCACCCAGCGTTCCGCGACCGCGTTCGCCCGTGGCGCCCGAACCGGCGTCTCGATCACCCGGACGCCCTCGGAACGGATGACCCGTCGAACGGTCCGCAGAACTTCGCGTCCCGATCATGGATCAGGAAGCGCGCGTTCCCGAGCCGCTCGTCGATCGCCAGGTTCCGTGCCTGCTGGGCCACCCAGCCGCAGTCCGGGTTCGCGGTCACCCCTGCGAGATGGACGCGCCGCGAGCCATGCTCGATCCAGAACAGCACATACAACGTTCGCAGCCAGATCGTCTCCACGGTAAAGAAGTCGCAGGCCACGATCCCCTGCGCCTGCGCGCGGAGAAACTCGCTCCACGAGGGGCCACCTCGCCGCGGTGCAGGGCCAAGCTCATGCCGTCGGAGGAGCGTCCTGATCGTGGTCGCACCGACCCGGATCCCGAGCTTGCGCAGCTCGCCCTGGATCCGCACGCAGCCCCAGCGCGGATTCTCCCGCGCCAACCGCAACACCAGCTCCCGAAGCTCCGAGTCGAGCGGCGGCTGGCCCGTCGGTCGACGCCGAAACGTCCACTTCCGACGCACCAACTCGCGCTGCCAACGCAGAAGCGTCTGCGGCGACACGACGAACACCGACCATCGCTCTCGCGGCAGCAGGCCACTGGCCGCGGCGAGGACGACCCGATCACGCCGGCGCAACTCCGGCTGTTTCACCGTCCGCCGAAGCACACCGAGCTGGTGCCGAAGCACCGCGTTCTCGACCTCGAGTGAGGCAGCCGCCGAGCCACCCGCGACGAGGCGGACCAGTCGCCGTACGAGCACGTGCATGAGGAAGAAGACCACGCCGCCCCGATCCTACGGACACGTGCCGAAGCTCAGATCAGGGTTTCCGACCCCGACAGGGCCTGTTGGCCATTCCTGAACTTCGGAACTAAGGCCGATCACGCCTATCTGGCGATCACCGCTATCTGAACACGATTGCGCCGGGGCGGGGCTAGTGTCTGACGCGACGGAGGGCGGGAGGACTCCGCCCTCGGGCTCTGTCGCGCCTTCATCCCGCGGACTTTCTGCGGCGGCGTCGCCACGTCCTCGGGGGCGACGCCTTTCAACCCTAGGCATTGGTATCCTCCCTGCCGGTGCTCACACGCTCCAACTTACCGACAACCATGCGGGTTTGAGGCCAAACGAGAAGGTCGAGCACCTACCAACTCGGCGGTATATGAGATACCTTTTAAGCAGCACCACCTGTACGAACCCACATGGTGTACAGTAGCGCCAAGAGCGGCCGCAGCTTTGCCATCTCAGCCGGAAGTATGGGAGGACAAAGGTGTGACTACACGAGAGAGTGCATGAGTGACATCAAGTACGAGAGCAGCCCACCCCGCCAGGTTGGTACGCGAATTCGACCGAGACGTCCTTCAGATCGGGCGTTCGACCGCCTGTCCGCGGGAGCTCGACGTACGCACGATCGCGAGACGCAGGTGCGCCGCGGGTTCATCAATGCTGACCGAGGCGGAGCCCCAACCAGTCTCAGTCGCATCGTCAAGGGAGGACGAGCAGCCGGAGTCCGTCTCCAGTTGATGCTCGCTCTCCTTTGGATCGCGGGTGGAGGCGATGATCGCCACCAGATCAGGATTCCAGCGCGTGGTTGGGCGGAACTTCTTGACCTTGATGATCCGACTGGTGCGGGCCAGCGCCGCATTCGATCGGCGATTGACTGGCTCGAACGCTCAGGCCTGATTGCCGTGACGCGCACTCCCGGTGAACCGCCGACAATCGTCCTTCTTCGCGAGGACGGCTCGGGGGAGCGCTACGTCACGCCGACGCGTGCATCGAAGGATCCCAAGACAAACAAGATCAGAGAGAAGGACTGGAGCGTCGGGCTCCCGGCAACCTTCTGGACGAACGGCTGGGCGCTCGCTCTGTCAACTCCGGGACTGGCCATGCTGCTGGTCATGCTCGATCTGTACAGACCCACCGAGGGCGCGACCTGGATCACTCCCGACCGCGCGCGCAGCCGCTACGGGCTTTCTGAGGACACCTGGACGCGCGGCGTCGCAGAGCTCAAAGCACATGGCCTGATTTCAGTCGGGAAACAACCCGTCTCCCGAGAGCTGTCGTGGAGTCGGGTTCGAAATAAGTACACGCTGAAGACAGCCCGGCTGCGCACTCAGCCACTGTGGGCCGACGACGGCGAAGAGGCTGCATAGCCTCGCTCGGCTCAGTTGTGTCAGAGGACTCTCTCCGAGCGCCCACCGTTTGCACCGCGATTGCACCACGGTCGGGCCTGCGAGCGTCAGCGAGTCGCGCAAACCCGCATGAATCCTAAGCCGACGCGCGGATTCGAACCGCGGACCCCTTCATTACGAGTGAAGTGCTCTACCAGCTGAGCTACGTCGGCGAGGCGCGCTCAGTGTAGCCGCGGCCGATGGGTTTTCTAGGCCGCGAGCTCGCGCGCTACGCGCACGAAGAGGCTCTCGAGCGCGAGCTGCGGCTGCAGCTGAAACTCCTCGAGCTGCCGCCACGTCTCGCGCACCTCCTCGGCGGCCCGCTCGGCTCCCAGAAGCCGCTCGCGCGTTGCGTCGTCGCGCAGCTCCGCCAACTTGTCGAGGTGGATCGCCGCCGCCTCGGCGCCGACCGCGACCGCGACGAGGTCGCGGTACCAGGCGGCCAGCTCCTCGAGCTGCGCGAGCAGCTCCTCGCGCTCGGCACCGCGCGCCGCGCGCTTCACCCGCTGCTCAGCCTCTCGCGTCGACAGCTCGAGCTCCGCGATTCGCGCCTCCTCGACCGCGCGGGCCTCGTCTGCCCGCGCCTGCGCGTTGACGATCAGCGCTGCCGCCGCGTCGCCGGGCTCGAAGCCGGGGTCACGATAGACACGCCGCGCCTGGTCGATCAGCGACTCGCGACGCTCCCGCGAGGCGGCGTCGAGCAGCCGGTCGGCTCGGTCCATGCGGCCGCCCGCCGTGCGCGCGATCGCCGCCCGTTCGTCCTCCGAGAGCTGCGGCGCCCGCGCCTCGACGAGCTCGCGGAGCGTGCGCTCCGACAGGCGCCTGAACGGAACGAGCTGGCAACGGGAACGGATCGTCTCCGGGATCGACCCGAGATCGTCGGCGATCAGGACGAGCACCGCGTAGGAAGGAGGCTCTTCGAGATCCTTGAGGAGCGCGTCGGCGGCATCCTCGTTCATCAGGTGCGCGCGGTGGATGAGGTAGACACGGCGATCGGCTTCGAACGGCCGCATGTGCAGGTCACGCCGCAGCTCGCGGATCGCGTCGATCCGGATCATCTCCCCGAGCGCGTCGAGCTCGTACATGTCCGGGTGGAACTCGCGCTCGGTGCCGAGGAGCGAGCGTGCGAACGCGCGCGCGACCTCGCGCTTCCCGACACCCGGCGGGCCGTGAAAGAGGTACCCGTGGACGGGCCCTTCGCGGAGCGCCGCGTCGAGCAGCCTGGAGGCATCGGCATGCTCAGAGAAGCGAACGAACGTGCTCACGGACCTCCTCCGCGATCTCGGCCGGCGGCCGGTCGCCGTCGACGACGACGATTCTGCCCGGCTCGGCGGCCGCCAGCGCACGGTATGCGCCGTCGACGACGCGCATGAAGTCGTCGCCCGCACGCTCGATCCGGTCGTGATGCTTCCCGGCCCGCCTGCGCGCCCGATCCGGATCGAGCGCGACGAGAACGGTCTTGTCCGGGAGCAACCCGCCGGTGACGAGCAGGCTCAGATCCCGCACGCGCTCCTCGCCGAGCCCGCGGCCGGCCCCCTGGTAGGCGACCGACGAGTCGAGATACCGATCGCAGACGACGTCCTCGCCGCGCCCGAGCGCCGGCCGGATGACGGCTTCGACATTCTCGGCGCGCGCTGCGGCATAGAGTGCCGCCTCGGCCCAGGGCGACATCTCGTCGCGGTGGAGCACGAGCTCCCGAACGGCCTCGGCGACAGGCGTGCCACCCGGCTCACGTGTCTTCAGGACGGTGCGCCCCTGCTCCTCGAGCCAAGCCGCGAGCAGCCTCGCCTGGGTGCTCTTACCCGACCAGTCGATCCCTTCGAAGGTGACGAACATCCGCGCCGCCTAATCTATGCGGCCGATGCGCGCGGTCGTCACGGGAGGGGCAGGCTTCATCGGGTCGAACCTCGTCGACGCCCTGGTGGCCCGCGGTGACACGGTCACCGTCGTCGACGACTTCACGAGCGGAAAACGTGCGTACGTGAATGCACAGGCCGAGCTGCTCGAGCACGACATCACCGAGCCGCTCTCCGTCGACGCCGAGGTGATCTTCCACCTCGCAGCCCAGGCCGACGTCCAGACGTCGATGCGGCGCCCGAACTACGACGCGGCCGTGAACGTCGTCGGGACGGTGAATATCCTCGCAGCAGCCGAGCGCACCGGCGCGCAGGTGGTGTTCGCGTCGTCGGGGGGAGCAGGCTACGGCGAGTGCCCAGGCCCGGTCGCCGAGGATTTCCCGTTCCTCCCACTCTCTCCCTACGGGATCGCGAAGAAGTGCGGCGAGGAGTACCTCGCCGGGTGGAATCGTATCCACGGCGCATCGCACGTGTCGCTGAGGTTCGCGAACGTCTTCGGCCCGCGGCAGGACTCCGGGCTCGAGGGCGGCGTCGTCTCGATCTTCCTCGAGCGGATGGCGGCCGGCGAGCCGACCGTCATCTTCGGCGACGGGACCCAGGTGCGCGACTTCGTCTACGTACGCGACGTCGTCGACGCGCTCATCGCCGCCGTGGGTCGGAAGGGCGGGCCGTACAACATCGGAACCGGCGACGAGACGTCCGTCGCCGACCTGCACACGGCCTGCGCAAAGGTGGCCGGCGTCGCAGACGCGCCCGGGCACGCGGAGGCACGACTCGGCGACGTCCACCGCTCGGTCCTCGATTCGTCACTCGCGGCGCGCGAGCTCGGCTGGCGTCCACGCGTCTCGCTGGACGAAGGGCTGGGGCTCACCTGGGCCTGGATGCGGCAGGAAGCGCCGTAGCCGCGCCGAATCAGGCGCCCTGGACGCGCCGCTCTCACCCGACGCTCTCATCCGCCCCTGGCGCACCGCGACATTCGTTGCGAGCCTCGTCGCGGCCGTTGAGCTGATCATCCTGGTCGTGATCGCCTTCGCTCTGCTCGCCAAGCCGATCGCGCGCACCGTCCGACACCATGCCGAGGCAGCCGCGCTGGCGCCGGCAAACGCGAAGACGAAGACGATCGTTCGCCGTCACACGTTCGTGCTCACGCTCCCCAAGCATTCGCGCTCGCAGCTCGGCGTCGTCGTGCTGAACGGCAACGGCCGCTCGGGTGCCGCCGGGAACACCGCCTCGACGCTCGGCTCGCTCGGCTACCACATTCGCAGCACGTCGAACGCAAAGCGACAGAACTATGCAACCAGCGTCGTGATGTACAAGCGCGGATACGCGTCCGAGGGCGCCCGCCTCGCGCGCGACCTGCACGTCAAGGTGGTCGGGCCGCTCGACGGGATGGGCCCGGCCGCGCTGCACGGCGGCCAGCTGGTCGTCATCCTCGGGGCCCGCTAGACCCCTAACAGCGCGGCTTGCCCGAATTGACGAGCGCCAGCGCGCGACGGTAGTCGTTCCCGCCCTCGTCGGGTCGCGCGCGCTGGTTGACGAGCTCCGTGAAGCGCTCGAGCAGCGGGTAGGCGGTCTGCGCGCAGCCCTGCTCGAGCGCGTAGCGGCCCGCGAGCAGCCAGGTCTCCGGATTGGCAGGTTGCCGCCGAGTCGCGGCCATGTAGAAGGCGAACGCGCGCTGGGCCTGGTTGCGCGCGTCGGCGGCGAAGGCCTGGGCCCAGTACGGCTCGACGAGGAACGGATCGACTCCGTGCGCACGCTTCGCGAGCGTGATCGCGCGCGCCGGCGGGGCCCCGAGCGCGTCGGTCGCCCACCGCGAGCCGAGCCAGGGTAGGAGCAACGCGCCGAAGGCGAGCAGGGCTGCACCGGCGGCGGCGAGCACCGCGAAGCCGGACACGCGGCGCGCCGGCACCGCGCGGCCGGCGATCGCCCCCGCGGCCAGGAACGCCGGTACCGACACGGCGGCGAAATCCCAGTCGACGTCGACGAGCGCGTGGAGGAGGTAGGCGGGAAGGATCAGCGCCAGCGCGAGCTCCGGCCCTTTCCGCCCGTGGCCGCGCACGAGCAACGTCAGCGCAGCGGCCGCGAAGAGCGCAAACCCGACGAGACCCGTCTCGGACAACATCTGGAGCGGGAGGTCGTGCGGCTCGATCGTCTCGTCGAGGTAGCTCGTCCGGTAGTGCAGGTTCGTGAGGTGGAAAGAGCCCGCGCCGGTTCCGGCGAGCGCGTGGTGCTCGAAGCCGCGCCAGGCCTGCCTCCACCACACCCAGCGGTAGTTGGATGCCGCCGACGTGAAACGGCCGCTCGTGTTCGTCACCTGGGCCGAGCTCGTGAACGACCGCCACGCCGAGCCGGCCTTCAGCACCCCGACGACCAGCAGGGCGGCGACGGCGAGTGCGCCGAGCGCGACTGCGGCGCGACGAAGCGCGCGAGTGTCGCGTGGCGGCGCGATGCGCGCAAGCAACGCCGCAGCGACACCCCCGGCGACCAGCAGCGCCCCGAAGACGAGTCCGTCGTGCCAGCGCACGTGCAGGCTCTGGCCGTCACTCGTGACCCCCGGCAGCGTGAACGCGATGCCGGCGACCACGACTGCGGGCACGGCCGCGGCGACGAGCGCTGCCGCTGCGGCGATCCGCTCCTCACCGAAGACGAACCACATCAGCACGACGATCGCCGCGACGGCGGCGCCGCCGCGCGAGCCGGTCAGCGCAATCGCAACGAGCCAGACGTAGGCGAGCAGCGTGCCTTCGACGCGGCGACGCCAGAGGGCGAGCGGAAGCGCGAACGCTCCGAGCAGCGCGAGCTGGTTCCAGAGCCCGACCGGTGCTCGGAGTCGTGCGAGGCCCGGCGGTCCATAGTCGTAGAGCGGCGGCAAGACCTTGCCGGCGAGGGCCCAGACCGCGACCAGGCCGAGCAGCGCGGCGAGGCCGAGTGCGAGCGCCCGGGTCCGCGGCGCGAGCCAGAGACCGAGCAGGGCGAAGAGCGTGTAGACGAACGCTCGGTTCGCGTACACCCAGGAGCGGTCGGGCAGCGTCGACCAGGCGGCCGAGACCGCGAGCCACGCGGTCAGGGCTCCCAGCGGGACCAGCGTCGCGAGGCCGGCGGGCACGCCGACCAGAAGCAGTGACGCAAGCACGGCAAGGAGGGCGCCGCCTCCGAGCCAGGGCAGCGAGCCGTCGAGCGAACCTCCTCCGAAGAAGAGCGCCGCTCCGGTCAGGCCAAGCGATGCGGCGAGGGGCAGATCCCTGATCGCCCGCATCTTGTGCGAAGCTACCATCAGCCCGTTCCGCTTACGAAAGCCTTACAGCGCCAGCATAGGCTCGCCGCTTCAAGCCCGGCCCCGACCCGCCAGTGACTTCCATCCTCAAGGCGCTCGCCGCCGCCACAGTCCTCGCAACCGTCTTTCTCGCGGCGCAGGCCGGCACGGCCGCGGGGGCAACTCCTTGCTGGAAGAAGCTGCTCAACGACTGGTACGACGGCAGAATCGACAACGTCTATCCGGTCAGCTGCTACCGGCAGACACTGAAGCACCTGCCGGAGGACATCTCGGTCTACTCGAGCGCGCGCGACGACATTCTGCGAGCGCTGCAGAGCGCGAGGGCGCAGCTGCGCAAGAGCAAGAAGCCCGCGGGCCCGAACGCGCTGGTGCCTGCGCAGACGACGGCCGAGCCGACCACGACGAACGAGCAGCAGTCGACGACCACGACGACGGGCGGGAGCACCGCGCCCGGCGGCACCGACGCCGGAGGCGGTACGAGCTCGCCCGGCCGCAAGCCTCCGCCCGGGCTCCCCGGCGTCGCACAGCAGCTGAACTCGTCGAGCCCGTCGTCCGTGCCCGTGCCGCTGCTCGTGCTCGGCGGCCTGGCGCTCCTGCTCGTCGCGGCGGGCGCCGTCGGGCTGGTCGTCAAGCGCACCCAGGGCCGCCGCCCGGGACGCTGACGCAGGGCTCGCGAGTCCGACAGGTCCCTTCCCTAAGGTTCGCAAGCCCGCCCCTCGACCGCCTCGCCGCCCGCGGTGAGGACGGCTTCGGCACCTAGAATTCAAGGTCGGAAAGGAACCGCAGATGGCGTCTCTAGAGCAGGCAAGCACGGTTGAGATCGACCCCGACGCGCTGACCAACAGCGTCGCCGACGAGGACGCCAATCTGGCCGTCCGCCGCCATTTCACGATCGCGGGCCGCGATCCGTTCGACGAGATCGAATGGGAGATCCGCGACGCGTTCATCCCCGGCAAGAACGGGCCGGCGTTCGAACAGAAGAACGTCGAGTTCCCGAAGTTCTGGTCGCAGACCGCCACGAACATCGTCGCGCAGAAGTATTTCCGCGGACGTATGGCGAGCCCCGAGCGCGAGCGTTCGGTGAAGCAGATGATCGGCCGCATCGTCGGCACGGTCGGCGCGTGGGGACGCGACGGCGGGTACTTCGCGACCGAGGACGAGGCGCAGACGTTCGAGGACGAGCTGAAGGCGATCCTCGTCAACCAGCTCGCAGCGTTCAACTCGCCGGTGTGGTTCAACGTCGGCTTCGAGGAGAAGCCGCAGTGCTCGGCGTGCTTCATCCTCTCGATCGAGGACTCGATGAACTCGATCCTCGACTGGATCAGGCGCGAGGGAGTCATCTTCCGCGGCGGCTCGGGCTCCGGCGTCAACCTGTCGAAGCTCCGCTCGTCCAGGGAACAGCTGTCGAAGGGCGGCTACGCCTCCGGGCCAGTGTCGTTCATGCGCGGCGCGGACGCATCGGCGGGGACGATCAAATCGGGCGGCAAGACGCGGCGCGCCGCGAAAATGGTCGTCCTCGACGTCGATCACCCCGACGTGGTCGAGTTCATCTGGTGCAAGGCCCACGAGGAAGAGAAGGCGCGCGTTCTCGAGGCCGCCGGCTATGACATGTCGCTCGACAGCCCCGACTGGGCATCGATCCAGTACCAGAACGCGAACAACTCGGTGCGCGTGTCCGATGCATTCATGGAGGCCGTCGAGGGCGACGCCGACTGGAACCTCACTGCGCGCACCGACGGATCGGTCGTCGAGACGCTGAAGGCCCGGAAGCTGCTGCACGACATCTCCGAGGCAGCATGGCGCTGCGCCGACCCGGGCGTGCAGTACGACACGACGATCAACTCCTGGCACACGCTGCCGAACACGGGCCGCATCAACGCATCGAATCCTTGCTCCGAATACATGTCGATCGACGACTCCGCATGCAACCTCGCGTCGCTCAACCTGATGAAGTTCCGCCGCGACGACGGCGAGCTCGATGTCGAGGCGTTCGAGCGTGCGGTCGACGTCATGTTCCTCGCGCAGGAGATCCTCGTCGGCAACTCGTCCTACCCGACGACGCAGATCGAGCGGAACGCAAAGGCCTACCGGCAGCTCGGGCTCGGCTACGCGAACCTCGGCGCGCTGCTGATGGCTCGTGGCCTTCCGTATGACTCCGACGAAGGACGCGCCTATGCGGCGGCGATCACCGCACTGATGACAGGCCGTGCGTATCGCAAGTCCGCGGAGATCGCCGCACGGATGGGACCGTTCGCGGGGTACCGGCCGAACGCGGGCGCAATGATCGGCGTGATCGCGAAGCACCGCGCGGCGGTCGGCAACATCGGCGCCTCGGAGACGGTGCCGTCGGACCTGCTCAGCGCCGCACGGAAGGCCTGGGACGAGGCACTCGACCTGGGCGAGATCCACGGCTACCGGAACGCGCAGGCGACCGTGCTCGCACCGACGGGGACGATCAGCTTCATGATGGATTGCGATACGACCGGAGTCGAGCCCGACTTCTCGCTCGTCAAGTCGAAGAAGCTCGTCGGCGGCGGCGAGATCACGATCGTCAACAAGACGGTCTCGGCCGGTCTCGACAAGCTCGGCTACGCGCCGAGCGAGGTCGACGAAATCGTCGCGTTCGTCGACGAGCGCAACACCGTCGTCGGGGCGCCGTACGTGAAGAGCGAGCACTATCCGGTCTTCGACTGCGCGGTGGGTGACCGGGCGATCCATTACCGCGGGCACGTCAAGATGATGGGCGCGGTTCAGCCGTTCATCTCCGGCGCGATCTCGAAGACCGTGAACCTGCCCGAGTCGGCGACGATCGACGACATCGCGCAGCTCTACGTCGAATCGTGGAGGCTCGGCATCAAGGCGGTCGCGATCTACCGCGACAACTGCAAGGTCGCACAGCCGCTTTCCGGAAAGACCGAGAGCGGCGCGCAGCAGATCCTGTCTCCGCCCGGGCTCGTCTCGGCGCCGAAGCGCCGCCGGCTACCCGAGGACCGCACGGAGATCGGCCGCAAGTTCCGGGTCGGCGAGCACGAGGGATACATCCACGTGGGTGTGTTCGACGACGGGACGCCCGGCGACATCTTCGTCGACATCGCCAAGGACGGCACCACCATGGCCGGCCTCATGAACTCGCTGATGATCGCCGTGTCGATGGGGCTGCAGTACGGGGTCCCGCCCGAGGTCTACGTCTCGAAGCTCTCGCACCTCCGCTTCGAGCCGTCGGGCCCGACGAACGACGCGGACATCCGCAACGCGAAGTCGATCGTCGACTACATCTTCCGCTGGTTCGGCAAGAAGTTCCTCGACGTCGACCAGCAGGAGGAGGCGGGGATCCTCTCGCCCGAGGTGCGGGCGAACATGGCGGCCCGCTACGCGAACGGGGGCGTCGCAGACACAGCCGACACGCCGGCTGCCGGCCAGACCGCCCTCTTCAACTCGTTCGAGGACGCCATCGAGTGCAACCGCTGCGGCGGCCGCATGGTGCGTGCAGGCACCTGCTACACCTGCCGCGACTGCGGCACGTCGACCGGCTGCGGCTAGCGACCGTCCGAGCGGCGGAGCCTTCTCGGGCTCCGCCGCTCAGCCAAGCTCGAACGCCGGCAGCGGCACGCGGCGGACGCAGGTCGTATCGAGTCGCCGCGAGCGAAGACTCCACAGTGCATTCTCTTCGTTCTCGCACGTCACTCGGAAGGGTGACGTCAAGCACCGCGCCAGGGCGGATCATCCGAGCGAAGGGAGAAATCTCACTGTGCGGACTTCTGCGGCAGAGGTCGACGAAGGAGAGCTCTACCACCGCTCGCGGACTGGCGCGCTGGTCGCGCACGCCTACGAGCTCATCGACCGAGGCCCGGAGCTCGACCGTGATGCGCTCGTGACGATGATCTGCGAGCGGGCGCTCGCTCTCGCCGGAGCCGCTACGGCCACTCTCTGGACGGTCGACGCGAACGGCGTGCCGCGTTACGACCGGTATTCCGGCGCTCGGCCGAGCGCCACCGCGATCTGGGTCGAACGGGCGCTCGTCGGGCTGATCGCCGAGGGCGGAGACCAGATGGTCAACAGTGCCGAGGCTCCGCTCCTTCCCGGCATCGTTCAACGCTGTGACCAGCTCGAGAGCGAACGCTCGGGCGCGGTTTGCGTCGGGTTGAAACGGCGCGACGAACTGCTGGGGGTTCTCTGCCTGCACCGGATCGGTGCGGGCTCGTTCGAGAGCTGGGAGGCTGCGGATGCCGAGCGATTCGGCAAGTTCGCCGCCCTCGCATTGCATCAAATGACGCTCCGCGAGCGGGCGGAGCGAGACGAGGTCACGGGCATGCCCGGGCGGACGCTGCTTCTCGACGCCCTCGAGAAACGACTCGGGAGCGGAGAGCCCTTCGCGCTCGCCTGCATCGACTTCGACGGCCTCAAGGCCGTGAACGACAGGCTCGGCTACGAAGCCGGGAATGAGTTGATTCGTGCAGTCGCAAAGTCGATCGAACAGCTGCTGCACCCGGGCGAGATCGTTGGTCGTCTGCACGGCCGCGGAGGCGACGAGTTCGTCTGCCTGCTCGACGAGCGCGACCAGGTCTCGCTCGACAGCCGCTGCGGCGTGCTCGAGGCCGCGCTCGACCGGGCCGACGTCCCGCCGGAGCTGGCGAGCTCCTATCTCGGCGTCTCCGTCGGAGCCGCACTTGCGAACGGGTCGACGAAGGGGTCGACGCCGACGCCCGCCGGCGCGCTCTTCACCGCCGCCGAGAGCGCGATGCGCGACCGCAAGAAGGAGCGTCGTCGCTCGCAGGGCCGGGACGCTGACGATCGCTCATAATCAAGCTTGCTCTTCCGTTAGCTCGGGACATGCCGTAACGCGCCGCGTCCTGGTGCCTGGCACCTCGGTGCCAGGCACCTACCTCGAGTCCTCTAGTAGAGGCCTTCCCCGCGTGCGTACCGGGCGGCCCGCTCGGTGTCGTACTCCTCCGGGTCGAGCGTCGGATCACTCGTCGCGCGCAGGATCTCACCGCTCGACGGCAGTTCGCTGCGATCGATGTGGCGCTCGGGATTCCACAGATCCGACCGGATCAGAGCCTTCGAGCACTGGGTGTACGCCTCCTCGATCGCGATCTGGATCCCGAGCAGCGGCGGCTTTCCGTCGACCGCGCTGTCCGCGAGCAGGTCGGGGTCGTCGACGACCACCGCACGGCCGTTCACGCGGAACGAGTCGCCGACACCGGGGATCAGGAACAGCAGCGCAATGCGCGAATCCTCGAGCAGGTTGGTCAGCGTGTCGGCGATCCTGTTTCCAGGTCGGTCGGGAAGCAGGAGCGTCCGCTCGTCGAGGATGCGCACGAATCCCGCCGGGTCGCCGCGCGGAGAGACGTCGAGGCCGCCGTCCGGACGCGCCGTCGCAACACAGACGAACGGAGACCGCTCGACGAACTGCCGCGTGAGGTCGTTGAGCCGATCGGCGACCTTCCCGGCGACGAGCTTCGTCGGCGAGCCGATGACCTCTCGCAGCTCACCCTCGTCGGCGATCACTCGACTGGCCATCCGGTGAGAATACCGTCGGTTGTTAACGTCCCTTCATGGAGCTTCGCCCGCTCGGCCGCACCGGGGTACAGGTCACCCCGCTCTGTCTCGGGACGATGATGTTCGGCGCGTGGGGAAACACCGACCACGACGAGTCGATCAGGATCATCCACCGCGCGCTCGACGCCGGGATCAACTTCGTCGACACCGCCGACGTCTACGCGCGAGGCGAGTCCGAGGAGATCCTCGGCAGAGCACTGCAGGGCCGGCGCGACTCGATCGTGGTCGCAACGAAGGTGCACGGCACGATGGACGACCGCGACCCGAATCGGAGTGGCAACTCGCGGCGCTGGATCGTCGAAGAGGTCGAGAACAGCCTGCGCAGGCTGCAGACCGACTGGATCGACCTCTACCAGATCCACCGGTGGGATCCCTGGACCGATCACGACGAGACGCTGGGAGCCCTCACCGACCTGCAACGCGCGGGAAAGATCCGTTACTTCGGCTCGTCGACCTATCCGCCGTCCGAGATCGTCGAGGCGCAATGGGCGTCCGAGCGCCGCGGCGTCGGTCGCTTCGTCAGCGAACAGCCGCCCTACTCGATCCTCGTGCGCGGTATCGAGGCGGAGGTGCTTCCGGTCTGCGCCCGGTACGGGCTGGCGGTGATCCCGTGGAGCCCGCTCGCCGGCGGCTGGCTGGGCGGTGCCTACCGCCGCGGGATGCAGTCGACCAGCCACCGCGCGTCGAGGATCCCTGCGCGTTACGACTTGTCGCTCCCCGGGAACCAGGCGAAGCTCGACGCGACGGAGCGACTGACGAAGCTCGCCGAAGACGCCGGCCTGTCGCTCGTCCACCTCGCACTCGCATTCGTCCTGCGCCATCCGACCGTCACCGCACCGATCATCGGACCGCGCACGATGGAGCAGCTCGAGAGCCAGCTCGGAGCGACCGAGGTCGTCCTCGGCACGGACGTGCTCGATGCGATCGACGAGATCGTCCCGCCCGGGACGAACCTCAACCCGGTCGACGCCGGCTGGCGGTCCCCCGACCTCGACGACACGTCTCAGCGTCGCCGGCCCGCCGCGGCGTAAGCTCGCGGTGTGACGCCTCGGATCGTTTCGGCGGGAGACGGCCGCGATCTCGCCTTGCACGAGCGTGGCGATCCGAACGGACTGCCCGTCATCGTCCACCACGGCTCGCCGTCGTCGGGGCTGCTGTACGAGCGGTGGGTCGACCACGCTGCCGCAAACGGCATCAGACTGATCGGCTTCGACCGCGCCGGATACGGCGGCTCGACCCGTCACCAGGGCCGCAACGTCGCGACGGCAGCCGCCGACGTCGAGGACATCGCCGACGCTCTCGGCCTGGAGCGGTTCGCGACGTGGGGCATCTCGGGCGGCGGACCACACGCGCTCGCCTGCGCGGCGCTCTGCGGCGACCGGCTGACCGCTGCGGCGAGCCTGGCGGGCGTGGCGCCGTCTCCCGGGGCCGAAGCGTGGATCGACGACGCGGACGGGCATCTCACGTTGATGGAACGGCGCATACCCGACGTTCACGAATGGCTCCTCGCACACAGCTGACAGGCGCGCTCGACGCAGCGCTGCGCAAGGGCATCCTCGTCGCTGCCGACAGCTCTTCGATCCGCCGTGTCGTCCGCAGCCACGGGATGCGGTTCGGTGCTTCTCGGTTCGTCGCCGGCGAGACTCTCGATGAGTGCGTCGACGTCCTCCGCCGTCTCAACGAGCAGGGTCTCTATGCGAACACGACGCTTCTCGGCGAGGGTGTGCTCGATCCCGGCGAGACGGAGGCTGTCGTCCGCGCCTACCGCGAGATCATCGACCGGATCGCGGACGAGCAGCTTCGCGCCAACGTCGCGCTCAAGCTGACGCACCTGGGCCTCGAGGTCGACGAGGAGCTCGCCATGCGGAACGTTCGCGCGCTCGTCGAGCGCGCAGCGGAGCGCGACGGCTTCATCAGGATCGACATGGAGGAGTCGAGTTATGTCGATGCGACGCTCCGGATCTATCGGCGCTTGCGCGAGGACGGCCTCGACCGAGTGGGAACCGTCCTTCAGTCCTGCCTCTTCCGCACCCCCGACGACCTCGCAACGCTCCTTCCCCTCCAGCCCAACCTCCGGCTCGTCAAGGGCGCCTACCTGGAACCGCACGACGTCGCCTACGCGCGCAGGGCCGAGGTCGACAACGCGTTCGTTCGACTGATGGAGCGCATGCTCACGGAGGCCGGCCATACCGCGATCGCGACCCACGACGAGCGGCTGATCGAGCGCGCCATCCAGTTCACGACCGAGAACGAGATCGCGCGCGATCGGTTCGAGTTCCAGTTGCTCTACGGCGTCCGGTCGCAACTACAGCTCGACCTCGTCCGTCGCGGCTACAAGGTGCTCGTCGCGACACCGTTCGGACCGGACTGGTACCCGTACCTGATGCGCCGGCTCGGTGAACGGCCGGCGAACCTGCTCTTCTTCGCGCGCGCCGCCTTCAAGCGCTGACGACGGGCGTCAGGCTGAGGGGCAGCTCGAACGTGAACGTCGATCCTGCGCCCAGGGTCGACTCGACGTCGATCGTTCCACCGTGAGTCGTGACGATCTCGCGCGCAACGGCCAGCCCGAGCCCGGTTCCGCCGACGGTCGTGGTCTTGGCAGCACCGCGGAAGAACTTGTCGAACACCCGCTCGCGGTCCTCCGTCGGAATGCCGAGCCCCGAGTCGGTGACCGAGAAGACCGCCCGACCGGCGCGCTCGCCCACGAACACCCGCACCTCGCCTCCCTCGGGCGAGTACTTGATCGCGTTCGAGAGGAGGTTGCCGACCACCTGCGCGAGCCGGTCGCGGTCGCCGTTCACGATCAGCGGCTCGTCGGGCACGTCGAGGAGCAGCCCGTGCGATTCGGAGTGCGAGAAGAAGAGGCGAGTCTGCTCGCGCGCCAGCTCGACCAGGTCGAAGGGGGCGAGATCGAGCTCGAACCCGCCTCCTTCGAGCAGCTGGACGTCGAGAAAGTCGCCTGCGAGCGCGGCCAGCCGGCGAGCCTGGGTGTCGACGATCTCGAGGTAGCGCTGCTGTTCCTCGGGCGGAAACTCGCGTTCCAGGAGAAGCGAGGTGAATCCGAGCACCGCGGACAGCGGCGTCCGAAGCTCGTGCGAGACCATGCTGATCAGATCGCGCTTGTGCTGCTCGCTCTCGCGCAGGCGCTCGTTCTGGAGCAGCAGCTCACGACGGCTGACTTCGAGCGACCTGGCCATCGAGTTGAACGCGCTGACCAGGGCCCCGACCTCGCCCGCGCCCCCCTCGTCGAGGCGCACCGACAGGTCGCCGCGCGCGACATCGGTGGCAGCCTCGGCCGTCCGGCGCAAGGGCTGGGCGACCCCGCTGGCAACCCACGCCCCGAACAGGAGCACGAGCACGGCGGAGCCGGCGAGGCCGACGATGCCGATGATGACGGCCGTCCGCGCGACCGCACGGGTGTGGACCGCGCGGTGCTGGGAGCGCGTGTTCTCCGTCCCGACGATGAGGCTGAGCGTCTGGTGGATCTGCTGGGTGCGCAGTCTGTCCTCGTCGCCCGAGGCAGACCCGCGCGCATCGGCCGGCGAGATCTTGGCGATATTGATCACGTTGTCGACGTAGTCCTGCAGGTAGCCGCGCAACTGTTCGGCCGCACCGTGAGCTCGCCCCAGCTGAACCGGATCGTCGGCGACGAGCTTCTCGAGCTGCGTCAACGCGCCCGGCAGCTGACTGCGCTGTGAGCGCATCTGCGTGAGGAACGTAGGGTTCAGACGCGGGTTCTCGGACAGGACGTAGCCGCGCAAGGACGACTCGATCTCGACGGCAAGCTCCTGGACGCGCAGCGTCGCCACCGTCACGTCTTTCGCTTGAGCCTCTCGCTGCTCGGCGTGGCGGAGCGAGAGGATCGCGACGAGGGCAGACGCGACGATGACGCCGACGACCACCGCGACGACCGAGGCCAGCAGGGCGACGCGCCCGACCAGCGACAGTCGATTCACCGCCGCCTCTCCACCAGAGACCGCGCAATCGATGCAAGCTCGTCCACGCGGAACGGCTTGGCGAGAAAGCGGTCGGCACCGGCCTCGAGCGCCTTCGCCACGTCTCCGGGCGACTGCCATGCCGACACGACGCAGACGGGAACCTTCTGCAGCACCGGGTCGGCGCGCATCTCGCGCAGCACGTCGATGCCGCTCCGTCCGGGCATTGCGACGTCGAGCAGCATCAGGTCGGGTGCCGACTCGCGCAGGATCTCGAGGGCGGTGTCGCCGTCCGTCGCCTCGATACACGCAAAAGCCTCGCCGAGCGTGACGACGATCAACTCACGGAGCGTGTCCTCGTCCTCGACGATCAGTGCCCGCGGCCGTCCGTCCGGGCTGGTTCCGTTCATCCCGTCAATCGGAATAGCAGAACCTCCCGGCGAGGGCTCAGGTGCGTCGAGGTCACCGTCAAGGTGCCGCGTGCATTGTCGAAGAGGCCGGTGCCGCCGACGATCGCGATCTCGTACAGGAGCCGAGTCTCGAGCGCACCTGCCACGACGAGCGATCCCTTCGGAAGGAAGTAGGTGCCGTTGCACGACCGCTCACGATTGTCGAGGTACGTGCAGACGATATCGGAGCGGCCGATCGGCCTGCTCGTCACGCCAGGCTTGTAGAGACGCTGGCGCACCACTTCGACAGTGCCGGTGATTCCACCGGTGGCGGGCCTGATCATGTGCCGACTGACCTGGAGGTCGGTGATCCGAACCTGCGCCGGGCCGGTCGATGCGCCGCCGCTTCCCGCAACGAGGGAGGTCGCCGCCGCCGCGACCGCGGTAGCCGCGAGAAGCGTCCGGGACTGCAAATCCGTTCCCCTTTCTGGGTCTGTTCTGGGTCGAAGGTCGTACGGTGCCCGCCCTCATTCGGCACGGAGAGGGTCTTTACCTACCCCCGAACCCGCTCCGTTACGCCTGTTCAGTAGCACGTCCGGCGATGATTTCGTCGACCAGCCCGTACGAGACGGCCTCCTCCGGGGTCATGAAGCGGTCCCGGTCGATGTCGACGAGCACCTGATCGACGTCCCGGCCCGAATGGAGGGCGATCAACTCGGCCATCCGCCGGGTCATCGACAGCACCTCGCGCGCCGCGATCTGGATGTCTGCGGGCGTGCCCCGGAAGCCCGCCGAGCCCTGGTGGATCATGATCTTCGAGTTCGGGAGCGCGAACCGCTTGCCGGCGGCGCCGCCGCAGAGGATCATCGCCGCGGCGCTCATCCCCATGCCGAGGCACACGGTCGAGACGTCCGAGCGGACGTACTGCATCGCGTCGTAGATCGCCATCCCCGCGTAGGCCGAGCCGCCGGGCGAGTTCACGTACAGGTGGATGTCCTTGCCCGGGTCGTCCGCGTCGAGGAAGAGCAGCTGCGCGGCGACGAGGTTCGCGAGCTGGTCGTCCACCTCTCTGCCGAGGAACACGATGCGCTCGCGAAGGAGTCGCGAGTAGATGTCCGACGAGCGCTCGAAGCTGCCAGTCTGGTCGACCACCATCGGGATCACCGAGCCGACGTTCACTGCTTCCACCTCCTGTTAATGTGCAACCGCAACGTTGCCACTTTAACGCAACTTGGAGGTTGCAGATGGTTCGCCGCGAGATCGTGTTCCCCGTGTCGCGCGAGGAGCTGTGGGAGGCGCTGACGGAGCCCGAGCGGCTCGAAGACTGGTTCGCGAACGAGGTCGAGGTCGATCTCAGGCCCGGCGGCGCAGCGAGCTTCCGCTGGTCGAACGGCGAGGAACGGCACGCCACGGTCATCACGGTGGCACCGGAGGAGCGGCTCGCCTTCGCCTGGGAGGACGAGGGGGAGGTCGAGTTCACCCTGGCGGACGATGCCGACGGGACGCGACTGACCGTGGTCGAGACCGCGCCCACGTGGTCGACGGCGCTCGACCTGCAGGCCTCGGCGTTCGCGTATGTCGGCGCCTGATCCGCTCGGTCAGGTGTTCAGCGCGCTCGCCGATCCGAGCCGCCGGCACGTCATGGACTACCTCGCCGCGCGCGGGACCGCCACCGCAACCGAGCTGACCGGCGAACTGCCGATCACACGGCAAGCGGTCGCCAAGCACCTCGCCACCCTCGCCGGCGCCGGCCTCGTCTCCTCCGAGCGGCAGGGACGAGAGACGCGCTACCGGCTGACCCTCGTCGGGCACGAATGGGACGAGCGCCTCGGCGCCCTCCGCAGCCACCTCGAGCGGCGGCGGTCGTGACCCTGTACGAACAGGTTCGCGGTCTTCCGCTGGTCGTCGAGAGCTACGACCTGGAGCCGCTCGAACGCGAGGTCGCCCGCGGGTTCACGCTCCGGCGCACGGAGGTCGTGCTCCGCGGCGGCGGCCACGAGGGGCGCGGCGAGGAGGTCGACTACGATCCGGCCGCCCAGCAGCGGTTCCAGGAGCGGCGCGCCGAGCTCCCGCTGGTCGGCGAGCACACGCTCGACTCGTACTCGCTGCTGCAGTCGGGCCAGACGGAGTACCGGCGCTGGGCGCTCGAGTCGGCGGCGCTCGATCTCGCACTCAGGCAGGCGGGGTTGTCCCTCGCGGAGGCGCTCGGCCGGCAGCAGCGCCCGCTGCGGTTCGTCGTCTCGACCCGGGTGACGAACGTCGAGCCGTGGCTCGAGCTCTATCCGGAGCTCCAGTTCAAGCTGGACCCGGACAAGGACTGGACGGACGACGTGGTGTCGCGGGTGGCCGGGACCGGGAGAGTCCAGACGCTGGATTTCAAAGGCGTCTACCGCGCCGAGTTCGGATCGCCGCCGGAGCCGCGGCTGTACCAGCGGATCGCCACCGCGTTTCCGGGCGTCTGGCTCGAGGACCCGGCGCTCACGCCCGCGACGACGGCGGTGCTCACAGACGACCGTGACCGCATCACCTGGGATGCCGCCATCCACGAGTGGAGTGACGTCGAGGCGCTCCCGTTCCCGCCTCGCTGTCTGAACTGCAAACCGTCACGGTTCGGATCGGTGAAACGGCTCTTCGACTTCTACGACGGCTGCGAGCGCGCCGGCATCGCACTTTACGGCGGTGGTCAATTCGAGCTCGGGCACGGGCGAGAACAGATCCAGCTGCTCGCATCGCTCTTCCATCCCGACGCGCCGAACGACGTCGCGCCCGCCGGGTTCAACGCCGCGACGCCGGTCGCAGGCCTGCCGACCAGCCCGCTCGTGCTCGACCCAACTAGGCCCGGCTTCTAGATGTGGTAGGCGGCCGCCTTGACGGCGAGTCGCGCGACGGAGCCGTCGTCGGCCTGCTCGACCGGATACCACGCGGCCCCGGCGGCAGGCTCGCCGCGGCCGATCACGAGGTAACGGACGTCGAGATGGAAGTGGGCGGCCTCGTCGGCGGTCGCGGGAATCGCGTGGATGTCGAGGTCGAACGGGCGAGGGGCGTGCGGATGGAGCTCGAGCTCGAGCCCGGTCTCCTCGACCGCCTCGCGCAACGCCGCGTCCTCGAGGCAGCTGTCGATCGATTCGACATGACCACCCGGCTGCAACAGCCGTCCGAGCGTCGCATGCTCGACGAGGCAGGCGCGGCCGCCGGTCTCGTCGATGACGAACGCCGACGCGGTGAAATGCGCGCGAGCCTGACGGCGGGAGAACGGCTGCTCGAGCTCCTCGGCGAGCCGCAGCATCGCGCAACGGTCCGCCTCTTCCCGCTCGTCGGCGGCGATGTACGCGCGAAGCGAGGCAGCAAGCTCACTCATATTGCAGCGCCTGGAGGACGTTGAGGCGGGCGGCGCGCCGGGCGGGGAAGATCGCAGCGATGACGCCGACGACGATCGCAGCGATCGCGAACACGATCAGGGACACGATCGGCAACGAGAACTGGATGAAGTCGACGCGGTAGACGAGCAGCCCGCCCAGGACGATCCCGAGCACGATCCCGATCGTTCCGCCCATCAGAGCGGTGATGACGCTCTCGTGCCGGATCATCTTGCGCACCTGCACGCGCGTCATGCCGATCGCGCGCAGCATCCCGATCTCACGGGTGCGCTCGAAGACGGTCAGCACCAGCGTGTTGACGATGCCGAACAGGCTCACGATGACGGACAGCGCGAGGAGCACGTACAGGATGTTGAGCACGGAGCTCAGGCCGCTGATCTGGTTGTCGATGAACTGCTGCCGCGTCTGCACCTTCGCGTTCGGGTACGGCTTCAGCGCCGCCTCGAGCTTCGCGTTGTTCGTGTCGGTCTGGCCGCCGCTCATGCGTATGAACGAGTAGAGGTTCAGCGGGTTCTCGTTGAACTTGTCCCAGGTCGCCTGCGAGATGGTCACGCTGCCGAACGGCGACCCGCCGGGCGGCGGCTTGAAGATGCCGCGGATATGGAACGTCTTCGTCGTGCCGTTCGAGAAGATCATCGGCACGGGTGACCCGGCGACGAGGTGGTGCTTCTTCGCGTAACCGGTGTCGGTGAACGCGCCGTCGTCGCCGAGCGTCGCCAGCGCGGCATTCGATCCGACCTTCCAGTCCAGCTTGAACATCGTCGCGCCAGCGGGGTTCACCGCAGTGGCGAAGAAGCTATGACCGAACGCCTTCGCATCGCCAGTGCGCACGTTGCCGACCGCCTCCACCCCCGGAACGTGACTCGCGGCGTTCGCAGCCGCGATCGGAATCGGGTCGAAGTTGTTCTGTGCGGTGACCGCGTAGTCGGCGTTGTGCCAGATCTTGTTCACGGCGTCGCGGAAAGAGGATGTGATGCCCGACGCGAGAACGGCGACGAAGGTCACGAGGGCGAGGCCGATCATCAGCGCCGCGGCCGTCGACGCGGTCCGCTGCGGGTTTCGACGCGCGTTGTCGCGAGCGAGCGCCGACGCGGACGAGCGATCGATGAACGTCGGCCAAGTGTGATACCTCAGACGGAAGTAACCGAGGTAGAGCCAGCCGAGCGGTGTAATGAGAAACAGGATCCACACCCCGGTGAGAAGCCAGCGAATCGGCGGCCCGAGCGTCGATGCGGCGACCCCGACGACACGCATCGACAGCATCGAGATCCCGATGAAGATCATCAGCGCGCCGACGCCCATCCAGATCAGCACCCCCGCCGTTCCGAGGCCCTTGCCGAACAGGCCGTAGATCAGCGCGGCGAAGCCCAGCGCGGTCAGGATCAGCGACCCCAGCGTGCGGAACCGGGCGAAACGGCTTTCCGGCAGCGTCGCTCCTTCCCGGACGGCCGCGATCGGCTCGACGCGCGTCGCTCGGAAGGCGGGGCGCAGGCTTGCGATGACGGTGACGAGGATGCCGACGAGGAGGGCGACGATCACCGTCCTGGTCGCGAACACGAGCCCGGAGTTGGGCAGGGTGAAGCCGACCGCGTCGAAGAGCTTGAACAGACCCTTCGCCAGCAGTAGCCCCAGGAACAGCCCGACGATCGAGGCGATCGTGCCGACGATCAGTGATTCGATGAGGATCGAGCGCAGAACCTGCCGTCTGCTCGCGCCCAGCGTGCGGAGCGTCGCCAGCTCGCGTGTCCGCTGCGCAATCGTGATCGAGAGCGAGTTCGCGATCACGAAGCTGCCGACGAACAGGGCGACGCCACCGAAGGCCAGCAGGAACGAGCGCAGGAACGAGATGAACGAGTTCGTGTCCTTGGCGTCCTTGTCCGCCTGTTCCTGCCCCGTGAGCGCCTGGGCGTCCGGGGGCAGGACCGCCCGCACCTGGGCCAGCGCGTCCTTCGACGAGACACCGGGCTTGGTCGCAATCGCGATCTCGTCGTACTGATCCGACTTGTCGAACAGCTTCTGCGCGGTCGGCACGTCAAAGCCCGCCAGTGTCGCGCCGCCGATCGTGGCGACGGTGCCGAACGTGACGAGGCCCGAGATGCGCAGCTTGACGACGGGGCCCTCTGCCTGGACACCGATCACATCACCGACCTTGAAGTGCTTCTTGTCCGCAGTTGAACGGTCGATCACGACCTGGTCGCTGCGCGGCCACGTTCCGTCGACGAGCGTGAGCGGGTTGAACCGCGACGCCCCGTGGGCGATCGAGAAGCCGAGGTTCGGTGCACCGCCGAACACGATCGCCTTGCCGTCCGCGCCGATCAGATGCGCTTCGCCGTTGACGCCGCCCTCAGCGAGCTCGACGTCGGAAAGGCCGCGCACCTGGGTCAGGAGCGACGCGGGCACCGTGGGCGCTGTCGAGCCGTTGTTCGTGCTCGTCGCAGCTTTGCCCGTGATCACGATGTCAGATCCCTTCCGGACGTCGGTGAAGATCGTGTTGAACGCCTGGTTGATCGAGTCGGTGAGGACGAACGTGCCGCTCACCATCGCGACGCCGAGGACGATCGCGATCGCGGTGAGGGCCGTGCGAAGCTTGCGCCCGAACAGGCCGGCCAGCGCGACGCGGGTCACGAGCTCGCGCGGGCCATCGCCGCGAGGATCTCGTTCGCGTCGCTGCGCGGCAGCTCCTCGACGATCAGCCCGTCGGCGAGGAAGAGCACGCGGTCGGCGATCTCGGCGGCGTGCGCGTCGTGCGTCACCATCACCATCGTCTGGTCGAGCTCCTTCGCCGACGATCGCAACAGCTCCAGGATCTCGTGCCCGGTGTGCGAGTCGAGGTTGCCCGTCGGCTCGTCGGCGAAGAGGACGGTCGGCTTGGTGACGAGCGCGCGGGCGATCGCGACGCGCTGCTGCTGGCCGCCGGAGAGCTCCGACGGCCGATGCGAGCGACGATCGTCCAAACCGACGCGCTTCAGCAGGCCTTCGAAGAACTCGGGGTCGGGCTTCTCACCGGCGATCGACAGCGGCAGCTTGATGTTCTCCTCCGCGTCGAGCATCGGCAGGAGGTTGAAGAACTGGAAGACGAAACCGATGTGGTTTCGCCGGAGCAATGTCACCTCGCCGTCGTTCAGCGAACCCACGTCCTGGCCCGCGATCGAGACGGACCCGCCGGTCGGCTTGTCGAGCGCCGCGAGCAGGTGCATCAGCGTCGATTTGCCGGAGCCCGACGGTCCCATCACGGCCACCAGCTCGCCCGGCTGGACGGCGAGCGAGACACCCTGCAACGCGTCGACGGCCGCTTCGCCCTCACCGTAGCGGCGCGTTAGGTCCGTGGCTTGGACGACCGCTCCGTTGGCGCTCATTTCGCTCGCGAGACTAGCTGCTTGGGGTTACAGCGGCGTCGATCTGGGGGATGATTTCATCACCGTACGCCTGAAGCGTCTCTTCCTGGCCGTGCGTCATCAGATAGATGTTGAACTGGTCGACACCGACCGCCTCGAGCTCCCGCAGCTTCACGACACACTGCTCGACGTTCCCGATCACGCAGAAGCGGTCGCAGATCTCGTCCGTCACGAACTCGCCGTGCTTCGCGCCGACGCGCGAGTGCTCGTTGTAGTCGTAGAACTCTCGCGCGAGGACGTAATCGGTCAGCGCTTTCGGCACCTTGCTCCCGTCCGATCCGTAGCGCTCGATCAGATCCTTGACGTGGTTGGAGACCATCGCCGGGAACCAGCGAACCTGCTCGCGTGCGTCAGCGAGATCGTCGGTCACGTGACTCGGGGCGCCGACGATGCACTTGAGCTCCGACGGATCGCGTCCGGCTTCCTCCGCCGCGCGACGGGCGGTCGACATGATCCACTGGATGATCTCCGGGTCGGCGAGCTGGATGATCACGCCGTCCGCGACGCGACCCGCGACCGCCAGCGCCTTCGGTCCGTAGCCTGCGACCCACATCGGAATCTGCGGAAGCTCGGGCCGCACCCACTTGAGCTGCAGCTCTTTCTCGTTCCACGTGACCTCACGGCCGTTCATGAAGTCGCGGATCATGGCGCATGCACGCTCGAACTCGGCGACCTTGACGGGCTGCTGCCCGATGTATCGGCGCGCCGAGTCGCCGCGACCGATCCCCATCACCATGCGTCCGTCTGTCAGGTCGTGGAGCGTTGCGTACGCGCTCGCGAGCACAGTCGGCTCGCGCGTGCCGGGGTTCGTGACGAAGTGCCCGAGCTTGATCTTCGACGTCTGATGCGCCGCATAGCCGAAAAGCGGGATCGACTCCTGCCACAGCACATGCGAGTCATACGTCCACGCGTACTCGAAGCCGTGTCGCTCGGCGAGCTGGATCAGCTCGAGCCAGCGCGCGTACGGCGGGTCGGGCAGGACGGTGACGCCGAAGCTCAGAGCCATTCCGTGACCTCCTGGTGTCGATAGCTCGCGCGCTCTTGAGCCTACTGCGTCAGGATTCGCCGCGTGAAGATCATCTGCGTCGGGCGGAACTATGCGGAGCACGCAGCGGAGCTCGGTGACGATCCGCCGGCCGAGCCGCTTCTGTTCGGGAAGTTCGACAACACCCTGATCGGTCCCGGCAAGAGAGAGGCGCGGGCGAAGGGCTTCGACACGTTCTGCCCGCTCGGCGACCGGCTCGTCCCGGTCTTGGAGCTTGGTGACGGCTCGGGGCTGCGCGTCGTGCAGCGTCTGAACGGCGAGGTGCTGCAGGACGGGTCGACGGACGATCTGATCTTCGCGGTGCCGTTCCTCCTCAGCTACGTCTCGGCTGTCTTCACGCTCGAGCCCGGCGACCTGATCCTGACGGGGACGCCTCCGGGTGTCGGCTGGGCGCGCGACCCCAAGGTGTCGCTCGCCGACGGCGACGTCGTCGAGGTCGAGGTGGAAGGCATCGGCGTTTTGGGGAACCCCGTCGTCCGGAAGGCCACACTCGGCCCGGGGTCCACACTCGGCCGGGGTCAGACCCGGGTCTGACCCGGGTCTGACCCCGGCGGTGCCCCGGGCACCGGTACTCGATGGCCAACGGGACGTGGCCTCACCGCGAGCGTCTTGCCTGCTCGTCGCGACCTGCCCTCGTCCCGTGCGCCTTGACCATACGCGCCACCCCGGGGTCAGACCCGGGTCTGACCCCAGCGGTGGACCCCGGCGGTGCCCGGACCCCGGCGATGGCCGCAGCCGCTCGCTAGGACTTCGCGGCGAGCGTCTTGGTCGCGAGCCGGTCGAGCGCCCGCACCGCGAGCTCGAGATGCTCGCGCTTCGTGTCTTCGAGCTTCGTGTGCGAGAGGCCGCGGAGGCTCTGCACGAACAGCATCACCGTCGGGACACCCGCCCGCGACACCTCGGCCGCGTCGTGCAACGGCCCCGACGGGAGCCTGTGCGACTCACCCGCGACCTCGCGGATCGCCTCGTCCGCCAAGCCGATCAGCTCCTGGTCGAAGAGGATCGGCTCGATGCTCCAGATCCGCTCCCACTCGACCGACACGTTCTCCTCGACCGCGAACCGATCCGCAGCCTCGCGTGCGAGTGACAGGAGTCGCGCGAGCTTCGCCGCATCGAGATGACGCTGGTCGAGCAGCTGCTCGGCCGTCTCCACCACCGACGTGACGATGCCCGGCCGGCAGACGACGCCACCCGAGGTGCACACGGCGCCATCGCCCACCTCGCGCGCGATGTCGCGAATCGCAAGAGCGAGCTTCGCCGCGCCCGCGAGAGCATCGCGGCGCGCATCCATCGGCGTCGAGCCGGCGTGCGCGGCCTGCCCGCGCCACGTGAAGCGAGAGCGCTCGACGCCGTACGTGCCGAGGACGACGCCGAGCGGAAGGCCGAGCGCCTCGAGCACCGGGCCTTGCTCGATGTGCAGCTCGAGGTAGGCGGCCGCGTTTGCAAGCTCCGCATGTGCATCGACCGCGCGGTCGAGGTCGACGTCGTGCTCGCGCAGCGCGTCGGGCAGTGCGATGCCGTCACGATCGGAGAGCTTTCGCAGCTCGTCCTGGTCACGCATCGAGCCGGCTGCCGCAGACGAGCCGAACAGTGAACGACCGAAGCGTGCACCCTCCTCGTCGGCCCAGCTGACGAGCCTCACCGTCAACGGCGGCGTGCCCTCTTCGGCGATCCGGCGCAGGACCTCGACGCCGGCAACGACGTTCAGGCTCCCGTCGAGCCACCCGCCGTTCGGCACCGAGTCCATGTGCCCACCGATCAGCAACGCGCGCTCCGAGCGCCCGCGCAGCGTGAACCACTGGTTCCCGGCCGCGTCGATCGTCTCGACCGCACCAGTCGGCCGCACCTTGTCGCGAAGCCAGGTGCGCGCGGTCTCCCACGTCGGCGTCCACGCGACGCGCTGGGCGCCGTCGTCGTCTGCGGTCAGCGCACGGAGCTCCTCCAGTTCCCCGACGGTCCGTGACGGGTCGAGCGGCACGCGGCGAGAATACAGTTGCTCTACCGGTGTGGTAAGCACTCAGCCGTGACCGCCGGGACCGCAACGCTCGACGACCGCGCCATGTCGTTCATGCGCCGCACGACCACCGTCGTGATCGTGCTCGCCTCGCTGTGGGGCCTCTGGGAGGGCTACAAGTGGCTCTGGGAGACGGCAGGCTGGACCTGGCCGTTCACCGTGAACGACACGACGATGCCGCACCTCCATGACGTGGTCGCGGCGTTCTGGCAGCCCACGACGACCGGCGGACCGCCGCTCATCCGCTCTCTGCTCGATGCCACCTGGTTCACCGGCAAGGAGGCTCTCGCCGGCTTTCTGCTCGGCGGCGCGGTCGGGTTCCTGCTTGCAGTTCTCCTCTCACAGTCGCGCGTCCTCGAGCGCGGCATCGTCCCGTACATCGTCGCCTCCCAGACGGTGCCGATCCTCGCGATCGCGCCGATGGTCGTCGTCGGTCTCGGCTCGAAGGGAGTCGCCGGCTGGAAGGCGGTCGCAATCCTGGCTGCGTATCTCACCTTCTTCCCGGTCGCGATCAACACCCTCCGTGGCCTCCACTCCGTCGATCCGCGTGCGGTCGAGCTGATGCACTCGTACGCGGCGACACGATGGAGGGTGCTCTGGCAGCTGCGCGTTCCCTCGTCGGTGCCGTACATCTTCACGGCGCTCAAGATCTCGGCGACCGCGAGCGTGATCGGCGCGATCATCGGCGAGACGCCCGCCTCGATTCAGAGCGGTCTCGGCGGCGCGATCGTGAACTTCAACCAGTACTACTCGCTCGAGCCGACCTTCTTGTGGGCGACCAACGTCGTCTGCGCGGCGCTCGGGATCATCTTCTACCTCGCGGTCGCGGGCACGGAGCGGCTCGTGTTGCGCAGGGCGCCGGAGCATTTCGCGTGACCGACTCGCCCGACAGGAGCGTCGTCGAGATCGAGGGGGTGTCGAAGTCGTTCCGGACCGGCGTCACCGCGCTCCAGGACATCGCGCTCGGCATCCGCGCAGGAGAGTTCATCTCGCTGATCGGCCCGTCCGGATGCGGCAAGTCGACGTTGCTGCGGATCGTCGGTGACCTGATCCAGCCCACGACCGGATCGGTGATCGTGAACGGGAAGAGCGCGCACCAGGCCCGGCTCGACCACGACTACGGCATCGTCTTCCAGGACGCGGTCCTGTACGACTGGCGAACGGTCGCCCGCAACGTCTCTCTCCCGCTGGAGATGCTCGGCTGGGACCGCGCACGACGGCGAGCCCGCGTCGAGGAGATGCTCGAGCTCGTCGAGCTGACGGGCTTCGAGTCGAGCCGGCCGTGGCAGCTGTCCGGTGGGATGCAGCAGCGCGTCTCGATCGCGAGAGCGCTGTCGTTCGATCCGGCGTTGCTCCTGATGGATGAGCCGTTCGGCGCGCTCGACGAGATGACGCGCGAGCGCCTGAACATGGAGCTCCTCCGAATCTGGGAGAAGGCCGGAAGCACGGTCGTCTTCGTCACGCACTCGATTCCCGAGGCGGTGTTCCTGTCGACCCGCGTCGTCGTGATGTCGGCCCGGCCCGGCCGGATTGCGGGCGTGATCGAGGTCGACCTGAAGCAGCCACGGACGGCCGAGACACGTGAGGATTCCCGCTTCTTCGAGCTCATCACCGAAGTCCGCGAGACGCTCGCCGCCGGCCACGCATTCGACCTGCCGCCGGCAGGGCCGACGGCCGAGGGGCGGTCTTGACCAGGCGGCTCCGTGAGTGGCTGCCCGCGCTGGCCGTGTTCGCGATCGGGATCGGGCTCTGGCAGGGACTGACCACCGTCCTCCACGTGCAGACGTTCCTCTTGCCCAAGCCGAGCGACATCGCGCAGTCGTTCTGGGACGACAAGGGTGCGCTCTGGCACGCAGGCTTCTACACGCTGAAGGAGGCGGTGGGAGGCTTCGCGATCGGCGGCAGCCTCGGCATCCTGGTCGCGCTCCTTCTGGCGCGGTTCCGGACAATCGGCGCCGCGCTGATGCCGTTCGCGATCGCGGCCAACGCGATTCCGATCATCGCCTTCGCGCCGATCACGAACAACTGGTTCGGGCTGCTCAATCCGATCTCGAAGATGGTCATCGCCGCCGTCCTCTGCTTCTTCCCGACGATGATCAACACGCTGCGCGGCCTGATCTCGGTGTCACCGTCGTCTATCGAGCTCATGCGCTCCTACGCGGGCGGTGAGATCGCGACGTTCCGCCGGGTGCGGATCCCGAACTCCCTGCCGTACATGTTCACCGGCCTGAAGATCGCGGCGGTGCTCTCGATGATCGGCGCGATCGTCGGCGAGTACTTCGGCGGCCCGACCAACGCCCTCGGCGTGAGCATCCTGAACGACTCGCAGCTGTTCGACTTCTCGCGGGCATGGGCCGGCATTCTGCTCGCCAGCGCATTCGGGATCGGGCTGTACGCCCTGGTCGCAGCGGTCGAGCATGCAACGACGAGCTGGCATCCGTCGGCGCGTTCGGTGTACACCGAGTGATGAAAAGCGTGAGAATGCCGCGAGGCGGCCGGACGGGTCGCAGGCACCCGAAAAGGAGAACCGATGAACCGTAAGCACCTCGTGTTGGGCGTTCTCGCCCTGGCATGTACCGGGCTCGCGATCTGGGGCGCCACCGCAAGCGCCGCGCCGAAACAGCAGAAGCTGACCAAGGTCACCCTCCAGCTCAAGTGGGTGACGCAGGCGCAGTTCGCCGGCTACTACGCGGCCCTCGCCCAGGGCTACTACAAGAACGCCGGCCTCGACGTGAAGATCAAGATCGGCGGTCCGAGCATCACTCCGGAGACGGTCGTGGTCGGCAAGCAGGCCGACTTCGGCCTCGACTGGCTGCCGAACCTCTTCGCGACACGCGAGAAGGGCAGTGGGCTCGTCTCGATCGCGCAGATGTTCGAGCGCTCGGGAATGACCGAGCTCACCTGGAAGTCGAGCGGAATCGACTCGATCGCGAAGATGCGGGGGAAGAAGGTCGGCGTCTGGTGCTGCGGCAACCAGCCCGAGCTGTTCGCGGCGCTGACGAAGAACGGCATCGACCCGGCCAAGTCGAGCGACGTGACGATCGTCAACCAGCCGTTCGACATGAGCCTGTTCCTCAACCACCAGGTCGACGCGGCAGCCGCGATGACCTACAACGAGCTCGCTCAGGTGCTGGAGACGAAGGACCCGGCCACAGGCAAGCTCTACCAGCTGTCCGACCTGAACGTCTTCAAGATGGCCAGCCCGCAGGTCGGGACCGCCATGCTCGAGGACAACGTGTTCGTTCGCGGAAGCTGGCTCAAGAACCCCGCAAACCAGAAGACGGCAACGGCGTTCCTCAAGGCGTCGGACCAGGGCTGGATCTACTGCCGTGACAATCAGGCGGCCTGCGTGAACATCGTTCTCAAGAACGGGTCGCTGCTCGGCCACGGTCATCAGACCTGGCAGCTGAACGAGATCAACAAGCTGATCTGGCCGAACACGAACGGCATCGGGCTGGTGCCGGCCTCGACGGTCGTCCAGACGGCGAGGATCGCGAAGACGTACGGCGTGATCAAGAAAACGCCGTCGGGTGCCACGAACTACACATACGCCAAGCTGGCGCTCGCCCAACTGAAGTCGGCGGGCGTCGACGTCAACGGCAAGAGCTGGAAGCCGCAGACCGTCACCGTCACACCGGGCGGGAAGTAGGAACGAGAACCGAGAAGGGAGATCCGCTATGTCAGTGCTGATCAAGAACGGCCGCGTCATCACGGCGGCGGACGACTACGTCGCCGACGTCTTCATCGACGGCGAGCGGATCTCCCTGATCGGTGAGTCGCTCGACACCCCGGCCGACACGGTGATCGACGCCACCGGCAAGTACGTCCTGCCCGGGTGCATCGACCCGCACACGCATCTCGACATGCCATTCGGGGGGACGGTGACGATCGACGACGTCGAGTCGGGGCAGACGTCGGCCGCGTTCGGCGGCACGACGTGCCACGTCGACTTCTGCATCCAGCCGCACGGATCGAGTTTCTCGGACGCCCTCGCCGACTGGAAATCGAAGGCGAACGGCAAGCAGGTGATCGACATGGGGTACCACATCGCCGTCACCGATCTGCGTGAAGGCGGATCGCTCGAGGAGCTCGCATCGCTGCCGGATCAAGGCATCACCTCGTACAAGCTCTTCATGGCGTACAAGGGCGCGCTGATGGTCGACGACGAGACGCTCTTCAAGACCATGGAGGTTGCATCCGAAACCGGAGCGCTCGTGATGGTGCATGCGGAGAACGGTGACGCGATCGATGTGCTGGTCAAGCGCGCTCTTGCCGAAGGGCACACCGAGCCGCACTGGCATGCTCTCACCCGGCCGCCGGAGACCGAGGGTGAGGCGACGAACCGCGCGATCCAGCTCGCCCGCGTCGCCGGGGCCCCGCTCTATGTCGTCCACGTTTCCTGCCGTGAATCCGTCGAGCCGATCGCCCTCGCGCGCGAGAAGGGTTGGGACGTCCACGGCGAGACGTGCACGCAGTACTTCTTCGTCGATTACACCGACCTCGAGCGCCCGAACTTCGAGGGAGCGAAGTACGTCTACACACCGCCGCCGCGCGACAAGGCGAACCAGGACGTCCTCTGGAACGCCGTCCGCACCGACGTGCTCTCGGCGATCTCGACCGACCACTGCGCGTTCAACTGGAACGGGCAGAAGACGCTCGGCAAGGATGACTTCTCGAAGATCCCGAACGGCGGCCCGGGAATCGAGAACCGGCTGCAGATGATCCACCACTTCGGCGTACGCAAGAGGCGCATCTCGCTGAACCGGATGGTCGAGCTGCTGGCCACGAATCCCGCGAAGCTCTTCGGGCTCTACCCACGCAAGGGAACGCTCGCCGTCGGCTCGGACGCAGACGTCGTCGTGTTCGACCCTGAGAAGACCGTCACGATCTCGGCGAAGACACACCACTCGAAGGTCGACTACAACCTGTACGAGGGCACCGAGGTACAAGGGTCGCCAGACGTCGTCCTGCTCCGCGGCAACATCCTGGTCGACGGCGACACGCTCGTCGCGAAGCCCGGGATCGGCCAGTTCGTGAAGCGCGCGAGGTTCGGCGACGAGTTGAAGCCCGCACGGCTCGCGCAGACCGCGGCGTAAGAAGCGTGGAACCGACTGTGGCGCCCGGCGAGGCGCCGCCTTGGTGGCTCGAGGACGCATTTGCGACGGAAGGCGGTCGTTCCGACGCCGAGCCGCTCACCGGCGACGTCGACGTCGACGTCGCGATCGTCGGAGGAGGCTATACCGGCCTCTGGACTGCGCTCGCAGTGCTCGAACGCGAGCCTGCGGCCGACGTCGCAGTGCTCGAGGCCGAGTTCTGCGGCGCCGGGCCGAGCGGGCGCAACGGCGGATTCATCGAGGGCTACTGGCCCGCCTTCGCGGAGCTCGTCGACCTCTTCGGCCTGGAGCGCGCCGTCCGTCTCGCACGGGCGGGCGAAGCGATCCGGCCGGCGGTGCGTGCGCTCGCCGGCGACGTCTGGCTGCGCGAGTCGGGGATGCTGATGGTGGCGACGACCGCCCTCCAGGAACGCGTGATCGACCGTGCCGTCGCGGCGGCAGCCGCGGCCGGGCATCCCGAGCAGGCAGTCGGGCTGTCGCGCGAGGAGGTCGCCGAGCGTTGCCGGTCCCCGCGCTTTCGCCGCGGCGTGCTCTTCCCGGACACCGGCACGGTGCACCCCGCCCGGCTCGTGCGCAGCCTGCGACGGACCGCGATCGAGCGCGGGATCCGCCTGTACGAAGGAACGCCGGCACGCTCGACCGGGCCGGGTCGCCTGGGGACGCCACGGGGACGTGTCCGAGCGGATCAGATCGTCCTCGCCACCAATGCCGCGATGACCGACTGGCGCCCCGTCCGCGGACGGCTCACGGTCTTCGGAAGCTACGTCGTGCTCACCGAGCCGGTCCCGGAGCTACTCGCCGAGATCGGCTGGACCGGCGGTGAGGCAATCGTCGACGGGCGAATGTTCCTGCACTACTTCCGCACGACGAACGACGGTCGCGTGCTGATGGGCTCCGGCTCCGGACCGATCGGATTCGGGAACCGGATCGACCGCCGCTTCACGCACGACGCACCGACCGCTGCCCGGGCTGAGCTCGGGTTGCGCAGGCTGCTGCCCGGCCTGGCGGCCGCGCGCGTCGAGCGGTCGTGGGGCGGCCCGATCGACGTCTCCGCCGACCACATCCCGTTCGTCGGCACCGCGTCCGGAGGCACCGTCCACTTCGCCGCCGGGTTCTCGGGGAACGGGGTCGGCCCGTCGTATCTCGCGGGCCAGGTGCTCGCCTCGCTCGCCACCGGCCGTGACGACGAGTGGAGCACACTCCCGCTCGTACGCGGTCGCGGAAGCGGCGTCCCTCCGGAGCCGATCCGCTACCTCGGAGGCGCGATGATCAGGCGCGCGATCCTGGCGTGCGAGGAGGCGGACGAGACCGGTGACCGCGCCCCGCGCGTGGCGCGCGCCGTTGCCGCTCTGCCGCGTCTTCTCGGGATGCGCCTCGGGATGCGCTAGCGCTCGCGCTCGGCGAGCCACTGCGCAAAGCGGCCGTGCGACGTGCTCATCCAGGAGGCGAGATCGTCCGGGAAACGGTCGATCTCCGCACGAAGCTCGGTGAGACGGAAGTCCAGTCGACGCTCGTCGTCGCACACGTGTGCGCCGAAGTCGTCGGCTACCGCTACCGAGGCACCGCAGGACGGGCAGGGCATGTGGTCGGGTGTTGGAAACGCGAGTGACATCACTGTTCTGAGCGCGTTCGACGCTCTCCGATACGCAATTCATCGGCAGATTCCTCGCGAAGGTGAAGATCGCGCGGGGCCCGCCGCCGGGCCCCGCGCCAGTGTGTGCGCTAGACAGCCTGCATGGCGCTCGGCACGGCGCCGAGCTGCTGCAGCAGGCCGAGCGTGTCCCAGTTCGTCCAGGACTCGGCGATCTTGCCGCCTGCATGGCGGTCGATCGTGATACCCGTCACCGTCGCCTGCTTTCCCGTCGGCGCGATTCCGAACAGATCGCCCTTGTGGGTGCCGCGCGCGGTCCAGCGAACCGTGACGAAATCGCCTTCGGCGATCGCGATGTCGACGGTGAGCTTCAGGTCGGGGAACGCAGCGCGATAGCCACGCGCCGCCTCCTTGAGACCTTCCGGCCCTTTGACGGGCTCGGGCAAAGCCGGATCGTGGCCGACCGCATCCGACCCCACCAACGCGTCGGCGAGGTCGTAGTTCCCGCCTCCGAAGATCTCCTCGATGATCCTGGTCGAGGCCTTCTTGTTCGCGTCCATGCCGCACTCCTCTCGCTCGTGCCGCGCTCCGCCGCGGCAGCCCGACCCTACTCCGCTGGACGAGGCGCTGCAGGAGGCGTAGGTTCGCACCTTCTACATCCGTGCGCCCCGCGCGAGGCGGCAAACGTCGGGGCGCTCAGTCTCACGAAATGGAGGGGGAGCATGCGATCGATCCGCATCGCGCTGGTGCTTGTGGGGGCCCTTGTGGTCTTCGCAGCCTTCGGCGGTCAAACCTCGAAGGCCGCGGGCTCCGGTGAGCCGCTCTGCGAGGCACACCCAGGAAGTTGCCTCGACACTCATAGTCGCAAGAGCTACGAGGGCGACTACGTCGGCCACGACGAGCCCTCGCTGCTCTTCTACTCGAACCAGGACGGCTCCGGGAATTCGAACGTCTGGCATATGCAGATCCCCAAAGAGGCGCCTCTGACTCCGCTGCAGAACGGCCTGGGGGGAACCTGGAACTTCCAGCTGCATCCGGCCTTCTGGTTCGGGATGGCGATGTGCGACACGCAGAGCTACCCGAATCAGAACACGAACTGCACGCCCGACTCCGACAGCAACATCAAGGTCGGCACCGATCCGACGAAACCGGACTACGTCGGCAACCACGCCGGCACGGCGTTCATGGAGCTGCAGTTCTATCCCCCGGGATACGTCCAGCAGTTCACAGGCTTCAGCTGCGCCGCCCGGCAGTGGTGCTCGGCGCTGACGATCGACGGCCTCTCCGACGACCAGACGCAGAACAACAACGGCGACTGCCTCGAGCGGGCGGGCGAGGAGTACGTCAACTTCGCCTACCTGACGCTCAACGGCGTCCCGCAGGGCCCGCCCGATCCGTTGAACTTCCAGTTCGTCGGCTCGGGCCAGCCGGGGCCGAACGTCCTCTACATGAACCCGGGCGACAAGGTCACCGTGTCGATCCACGACTCGCTGGCCGGCCTCGTGACGACCGTCCACGACGACACGACCGGCCAGACCGGGTCGATGACCGCCAGCATCGCGAACGGGTTCGCGCATCCGCTCTTCAGAGCCGAGCGCTGCGACGTGCAGCGAAGAGCCCTACGCCTACCACGCGATGTACGCGACCTCGACGAAGGACACGATGGTCCCCTGGGCGGCACACACGTACAACGTCGCGTTCTCGGACGAGATCGGCCACTTCGAGTACTGCGGCGGCAAGGTCGACTCCGACGGCATCTGCCACCAGCGGACGGACAGCTTCGGGGACAGCGACGACGACTACTGCTTCAACGGAAGCGACTCGACTGCTGATCAAGGTCAACGCTTGCCTGGACTCGGACATCGACTTCGACGGTTCGTCCTACGGCTTCAACTGGCCGGGGACGTTCTTGAACCCGCTCGTCGACGCGTTCTTCCACCCGCAGTCGTTCGTGGTCACGAGCCCGCTGACGAACGGGCACAACTACCAGCAGGCGGCCTTCGAGACCGATCTGCCGGCGATCGAGTTCGTGCAGGGCTGTGACATCGTGACCGGCGCGCACTGCACCAACCCGCCCAAGGGCGCGCTCTTCTATCCGCTCTACTCGACCACCGGCAGCGGTGGAACATGCGCGTGGCGCGAGGGCGGCCGGTTCATGCCGGGCACGACGAACGCCTTCGGCGGCTCCTCGACGAGCGAGTACGGCTCGCTCTTCCCACAGTACGCGGCATCCCTGCCGGGCTTCCCGGCCGGGACCTACGTCCTGAACTACCACAACGATCTCTCGAACAACCCCTGCCCGAGCAACGGCTCGCTGCCGTAGCCGTCACATAGCCGCGGCGCGCCGGTTCGGCGCGCCGCGGCCGCTACGCCTGACGATCCTCGATCCCGTGCGGCGAGCCGTAGTCGGCGAGCAGCTCCAGAAAGGCGGCAGCGGGGAACGCCTCGGGCCCGAGCACACCGGTCCCGTGCCAGGCACCGGACTCGAGCAGCTCGAGCGCGACGATCGGGTTGATCGCCGTCTGCAGGACGACCGCCTGATGGCCGTAGTCGCGCATCGCCTGCTCGTTGTCGACGACGTGGTACAGGTAGGTCGCCCGCGCCGAGCCGTCTTTCCCGATTCCCGTGACGTAGGTCCCGGCACACGTCCTGCCCGACATCCGGTCGCCGAGCGTGGCGGGATCGGGCAGCGTCGCGGCGACGACGTCACGCGGTGCGACCTGGGCCCCGCGCACCGTGACGGGCTCGGTGGAGTCGAGACCGAGCTTGTGCAACGTCTTGAGCACGGCGATGAACTCCTCACCCAGGCCGTACTTGAAGGTGACACGCCGGCACTCGACCCAGCGCGGCACGAGCACGACCTCCTCGTGCTCGACGTTCACGCACTCGACCGGCCCGATGCCCTCCGGAAACTCGAACACCTCCGGCTCCGAGAACGGCGGGGTCGTGAACCAGCCACGACCACGCTCCCAGATCAACGGCGGGTTGAGGCACTCCTCGATCGTCGTCCAGATCGAGAACGACGGCGCGAAGTCGTAGCCGGCGACCACGAGATCCGCGCCGTCACGGATGCCGACCTCGTCGATCTCCGAGAAGAGCTCGTCGGCCGCATAGCGCGCGAAGACGTCGGACAGCCCGGGTTCGACGCCGATCCCGACCACCGCCAGGAGACCGGCGTCCTCCCAACGGTGCGCGACCGCGAACTGCTCGTCCGCGAGCATCACGCCGACCTCGGAGTACGGGCGCTCGGGATGGGGACGGGAGAGCGTCGCCGCCATGTCGAGATAGGTGCAGCCGGCGTCGAACGCCGCCTCGAAGATCGGTGGGTTGAAGCGCGGGTCGCACGCGTTGAGAACTGCGTCCACGCGTTCGCTTCGCGCGAGCTCCGCAATCGCCGCCGCGTCGGACGCGTCGAGCTGCGCCGATCCGCCGCGAGCGCCGAGCGGCGCTGCCGCACGTTCGGCGCGTGCGAGGTCGATGTCTGCGAGCACGAACCGCTCGAAGAACCCACGGCGTGCCGCGACGGCCGCGGCGGCGGCGCCGACGCCACCCGCACCGACGACGAGCACCCTCACCGGTCAGCGAGTCTGTGGGAAGCCGAGGTCGACCTTCGACGTCGCCGGGTCCGGCCAGCGCTCGGTCACGACCTTGGTGCGGGTGTAGAAGTCGATGCCCTCTGGCCCGTAGATGTGCCTGTCGCCGAACAGCGAGGCCTTCCAGCCGCCGAAGCTGTAGTAGGCGACGGGAACCGGGATCGGGACGTTCACGCCCACCATGCCGGCCTGCACGTCGACCTGGAACTGGCGAGCGACGCCGCCGTCGCGCGTGAAGATCGCCGTGCCGTTGCCGTATGGATTCTCGTTGACGAGCTCGATCGCCTCGTCGTAGGTGTCGACACGCGTGATGCCGAGGACCGGCCCGAAGATCTCGTCGTCGTAGGCCCTCATTCCGGGCTTCAGGTCGTCGAGCAACGTGGCGCCGAGGAAGAAGCCCTCGTCGGGGCAGCCGTCGCGCCCGTCCACGACGACCTTGCCCCCGCCGCCGTCGATGTAGGAGGCGACCTTGTCGCGGTGCTCGCGCGTGATCAGGGGGCCCATCTCGCTCGACGAATCCATACCGTCGCCGACCTTCACAGCGGGAATCCGCTTCTTGATCGCCTCCACGAGCGGATCGGCGACACCGCCGACCGCGACGATCATCGAGACGGCCATGCAGCGCTCTCCGGCCGACCCGTAGCCCGCCGACACCGCCGCATCCGCCGCCATGTCGATGTCGGCGTCGGGCAGCACGATCATGTGGTTCTTCGCGCCGCCGAGCGCCTGGCACCGCTTTCCGCTGCGTGTCGCCGTCTCGTAGACGTACCTCGCGATCGGCGTCGAGCCGACGAAGGAGATCGCGGCCACGCCGGGGTGCTCGAGCAGTGCGTCGACCGCAACCTTGTCCCCGTGCACGACGTTGAACACACCGTCGGGGACACCGGCCTCCTTCAGCAGGGCGGCCGTGTAGATCGACGCAGACGGATCCTTCTCCGAAGGCTTGAGCACGAACGTGTTGCCGCACGCGAGGGCGGGCGCCCACATCCACATCGGGACCATGGCGGGAAAGTTGAACGGCGTGATCCCCGCGACAACACCGAGCGGCTGCCTGATCGAGTAGACGTCGACACCGGTGGACGCCTGTTCGGTCATGCCGCCCTTGAGGAGGTGCGGAAGGCCGCAGCAGAACTCGATCACCTCGAGCCCGCGAGTCACTTCGCCCATCGCGTCCGAGAGCACTTTGCCGTGCTCCGCGGTGAGGAACTTCGCGATCTCCTCACGGCGTTCGTGCACCAACTCGCGGATCGCAAAGAACAGCTCGGCGCGGCGCGCCAGTGAGAGGGCGCGCCAGGCGGGAAAGGCGCGCCTCGCAGCCTGAACAGCCTGGTCGACCTCCTCGACGCTCGCGAAGTCGACAACGCCCGACTGCCGGCCCGTGGCAGGGTTGAAGACGGGGCCGCTCCTACCGGATGCCCCCGGGCTGGCGGCACCGGAGATCCAGTGGTTGATCGGTTTGACGGCAGCTGGAGCGTCGATCGTCTCGGTCATCTCGTCCTCCTCGAGTAGTCCGGAGAGCGTATCGCGCGCAGTAGGATCAGGGTTCATGGCGACCACCCAGACGGGCAGCGAATTGGGACGTCAGATCGTCGAGGACGCGAAGCAGTTCGTCCTCTACTCGTGGAGCGTCCAGGATCAGATCAATCCGATCCCCGTCGAGCGCGCAGAAGGGCGCTACTTCTGGGACTACGAGGGCAACCGTTACCTCGATTTCGCGTCGCAGCTCGTGAACGTCTCGATCGGTCACTCGCACCCGAGGGTCGTGCAGGCGATCAAGGACCAGGCGGAGAAGCTCGCGACGATCGGGCCGCCGATGGCGACCGAGAGCCGCTCGAAGCTCGGGCGTCTGCTCGCCGACGTTACGCCCGGCGACCTCTCGATGAGCTTCTTCACGAACGGCGGCGCCGAGGCGAACGAGAACGCGATCAAGCTCGCGCGCTGGTACACGGGCCGTCACAAGGTCATCGCGCGCTATCGGAGCTATCACGGCGCGACCGCGGGTTCGATCACGCTCACGGGCGACCCGCGTCGCTGGCCGGCGGAACCGGGCTTGCCCGGCGTCGTGCGCATGTTCGACCCCTACACGTACCGCTGCCCGGCGGGTCACCCGGATCCATGCCCCGTCTGCAGCGGAGGCCCGCATCTCGAGGAGATCCTTCAGTACGAGGGCGCGCACACGGTCGCCGCGGTGGTCCTCGAGACGGTCACGGGCACGAACGGCGTGATCGTTCCGCCCGACGGCTACCTGCAGTCGATTCGCGAGACGTGCACCCGCCACGGGATCTTGCTGATCTGCGACGAGGTGATGGCAGGCTTTGGTCGCACCGGCAAGTGGTTCGCCGTCGACAACTGGGACGTCGTCCCCGACATCATGACCGTCGCCAAGGGGATCAACTCCGGATACGTCCCGCTCGGCGCGATGATCGTGCGCGAACCGATCGCCGACTGGGTTCGCGACAAGCTGTTCTCAGGTGGGCTCACGTACAGCGGCCATCCGCTCGCATGCGCCTCGGCCGTCGCGTCGATCGAGGCGTTCCAGGACGAGGGCATCGTCGAGCAGTCGGCTGCGACGGGCGAAGTCTTCCGGACCGAGCTTGCACGACTGGCCGACAAACACCCGTCGATCGGCGAGGTGCGCGGCCTCGGGTGCTTCTTCGGCCTCGAGCTCGTGAAGGACCGCACGACGCGCGAGCCACTCGTGCCGTTCAACGCTGCCGGCGCCGACGCAAAGCCGATCGGCGCGGTTTCGAAGCGCGCGCTCGACCGAGGGCTCTACCTGATGACCCACTGGAATGTCGTCATGTGCTGCCCTCCGCTCACGATCACGCGCGACGAGCTCGCCGAGGGCCTCGACGCGCTCGACGACGCCCTCTCGGTCGCCGACGAGTTCGTCACCTGACGAGCGCGAGTCGCCCGTGTCGCTGTCGGCCGAGCTGAGGGAGTTCGCAGAGAGCCCCGATCGGTTCGTCGACGTCGCCGACGACGGGTTGATCAGCCGTTACGACGACGGACGCATCTGCGTGGTCGAGGGGCCGACGTTCGTCTCCGTCTGCGCGCCGAACGTCGAGGACGGAGAGGTCGAGCAGCTGCTCGCGGATGTTCGCGAGATCGCCGACGTGGCGAAGCGGCCTTCCTGGTGGATCGGCCCCTCGGCTCGGCCCGCAGGAATCGTCGGGCAACTGAAGGAGCTCGGCGTCCTTGAGCCCGAGGACCGAGTCCCGCTCGTCCACGCGCTCGCCGTGGCAACGGAGCCTGCGGGCTTCCGCACGGACGTCGAGGCACGCACGGTCGAGTCGTTCGACGACTTCGTGGCGACCGCCGAGCTTCGTTTCGACGTCTTCGACGTTCCTCCGGAGCGTCGAGAGGCCGAGCGCGAGCACTTCGCCGAGTACTTCGAGGAGTCACAGCGCATCGGCATCCCGGTCTGGTTCATGGCGACGCTCGAGGGAAAGGTCGCCGGCTCGGCCGGCGCGATTCCGTCTCCTCGCGGCGTCTTCCTGATCGGGGGCTCGACGGCGCGCTGGGCGCGCGGCCGCGGTGTGTATCGGGCTCTCGTCCGCGCCCGCTGGGACTACGCGGTTGCGCGCGGCACCCCCGCACTCGTCACGCAGGCGCAGCCGACGACCTCGTATCCGATTCTCCTGCACGTCGGCTTCGGCGAGGTCTGCACGATCAGTCGCCTCGAGGATCGCTCTGCGCCATGATGAGTGAGATGGACGGCAACTACCACGAGGGCAGCCGCCGGTACCAGGATCGGTTCGACACGCGTCGGCTGGCCGACCGCATCGACGAGCGCCTCGTGAGCGACGTGATCGACGACGACGACCGAGCATTCATCGAGCGCTGCGACATGTTGTTCCTCGCGACGGCCGACACGGGTGGGAGGCCGCAATGCTCGTACAAGGGCGGCGACCCGGGCTTCGTCCGCGTTCTCGACGAGCACACGATCGCCTTCCCCAACTACGACGGGAACGGGATGTTCTTGAGCGCAGGCAACGCGCTCGTCAACCCGCACGTGGGCCTGCTCTTCATCGACTTCGAGGAGCGGAAGCGCATGCGCCTGAACGGCATCGCGGAGCACCTTCCCGAACACCCGCTCCTCGCAGAGTGGCCCGAGGCGCAGTTCCTCTGGCGCGTCCGCGCGACCGAGGTGTTCCCGAACTGCCCGCGCTATATCCACCGCTACCAGCTCGTCGAGCACTCGCGTTTCGTTCCCAAGTCGGAGTGCAGGACTCCGGTGCCCGCCTGGAAGCGCCGCGAGTGGGCGAACGACGCCCTCGCGACGGACGACCCCGCCTATTCGCAGGACGCCGAAATCCTAGAACGGTAGGACGTTGCCGGCGGCGTAGAGGCGGAGGAACGCGTCGACGACGACCGGGTCGAACTGGGAGCCCGACGCCTCGCTGAGTCGCTGCACGGCCTCTTCCCCCGGCAGGCGGGATCGATACGGACGGTCGGTGACCATCGCGTGAAAAGCGTCGCAGACGAGCACGATGCGCGCTTCGAGAGGAATGTCGGCGCCCTTCCGTCCGTCCGGGTAGCCGAGCCCGTCCCAGCGCTCATGACACGCCCGGACGATCGGGCGCACGTCGGCGAGACGATCGATCGGCGCGAGGATCTTCTCTCCCAGCTCCGGGTGCGATTTCACGATCTCGAACTCTTCGTCGGTGAGCGGGCCTGCCTTCTGCAGGATCTCGGACGGCACGCCGATCTTCCCGATGTCGTGGAAGAGCGCTCCGAGCTCGAGTCGCTTCAGGGCGTCCCCGTCGAGCTCGAGCGCACGACCGACCAGCAACGCCATGTCGGTGATCCACCGCGCATGTGAAGAGCTGTACTCGTCATTCGCCTCGAGTGCATTCGCAAGCGCGGCGATGGTCGACACGAAGGTCCGCTCGAGCTCGGCGTAGTGCTCTGCGCTCTCGATCGCGAGTTTCGCCTGATGGGCGAGCCCGGCAAACAGGCGAATCTCGCGGTCACCCACACGTCGATCCCCCACCATTGCGGTCAGGGCGCCGACCCTGCCGGCATCGAGGTGGAGCGGCGCGACAACGAAGCGATCGGCCCGCTCCAGATCCACGCCGGTCACCTCGACCACCATCTCGCGCTCGAGCACGAACGGCTCGGTCCCTGCAAGCCACTTCTGTGCAAGCGCAGCGGGGAACTTCGCCGTCGAACGGTCGACGCCGAAGGCGGCGACCGATGTGAGGTCACTGGACGCACGGTCCTCCTGGACCCAGAGCGCGGCACGGGTCGTTCCGAGCGCACGCCGAGTGACATCGACGCACCGCGCGAGTGTTTCGTCCGCGGATTCGGCAGTGGCCAGCTCTCTGCTCGCCTCCAGCAACGTGTTGGCGATCTCCGCCGCCTCGCGCTGCTTCCAGTACAGCCGCGCCTTCTGCAGGGCGACCGAGGCCTGCGAGGTGAAGCTCGCCAGCAAACGCTGCTGTTCTTCGCCGTCCGCCTCGAGCTCGAGGACCAGCCGTCCGAGAACGCCGTCGCCCTCGACGAGCAGCGCCTCGACGCCTTCTGCGACGGGCTCGCCGAAGCTCGCCGTGCAGGTGTCGTCGAGCCACAGCGACACGCGCTCGGTCTCGAAGAGCGACGCTGCGGTCGCAACCGTCAGCGTGCAGATGTCGTCGAACGACTGCGCACGCGAAACGGCGTCGACGAAGGCAAGCAGGGCCTTTGCGTTTTGCGCCTCATGCCGCTGCCGTTCGTAGAGCAGCGCGTTCTCGAGTGCGACGGAAGCCTGGCCCGCAAGGACTTCGAGCAGCCGCACGTCGTCCTCGTCGAACTGGTTCGTGCCGAGCTTCGAGATCACGATGGCGCCCGTGACCCGCCCGCCGTAGCGAAGCGGCACGACCGCGAGCGACTCCTCGATGTCTTCGGTGCCCGAGATCCGCTTTGCGAACGCACACTCGAGCGCATTCGGAACGAGCAGCGACTCACCGCGCTCGACCGCGGTGCCGGTGACGCCTTCGCCGACCTTCACCGTGTATGCCTCGGTCGTCGTTCCGGCCGTCTCGCCGACGAACGCGATCGGACGAAGGTCGTCGCCTTCCCGCAGCACGACACGACAGTTGTGGTAGTCGATCAGCAGACGGAGCTCCTCGGCGATCGTCCCCCCGATCCGTTGCACGTCGTTCAGGCGGTTCAGCTTCCCGGCCAGCGACTGCAGCATCTTCAGGTGAGCGATCGAGCGCAGATCGCGCGTCGACATCGACTCCGACGCCGGACGCTCGGTCGCCGCATCCTCGTCGTAAAGGACGAACTGGTTCTTGCCGCGCGTCTTCGCGGTCATCATTCCCGCCTCGGCACATGCGGCGAGCTCGCGCGGGTTCATCGCGTGCTGGGGACCGAGCGCGATTCCGATCGACACGGTCATCGCGCCTGTCGGCTCGAAGTTCTCCGCGGCGAAGTTGTCGGCGAGCCTGCCGGCGAGCGCGAGCGCGGCGCGCGCATCGCACGACGGCATGATCACCCCGAACTCCTCTCCGCCGATCCGGCAGACGACATCCGATCCGCGAACGGTGTTGCGCGCGATATTCCCCACCCGTGTCAGGAGCTGGTCGCCTGCACCGTGCCCGTAGACGTCGTTCACGCGCTTGAAGTCGTCGAGATCGAACATCAGGACGGCGACGGATTCGTGCGTGCGCGAGGCACGCGTCAGCTCGGCACGAAGGCGCTCGTGGAAGTACCGGTGGTTGTAGAGACCGGTGAGCGAGTCCGTCTGCGCGAGATGTTCCAGCCGCGCCCTCGTCTGGGCATTGTCGAGGGCAAGCGCAGCGGCGTCGCCGAACCACTTGGCGAGCTCGAATTCGTGCTCGACGAAGGCCGCATCCTCACCGATCCGGTAGATGTTGAGAGCGCCCTTGAGCATCCCCCGCGCGACCAGCGGCACGACGATGATCGCCTCGGGATCGTTGGGAGTGCCGGGAATGACATGCGTGCGCGGATCGAGATGCGCCTGGTTCGTCCAGACCGGCGTCCGATGCTCGGCCGCCCACCCGGTGAGCCCGACTCCGTACGCCGGGCGATCGCGCATGATCTCCTCTTCGTATTCGGCCGACCGCGCCAGGATCGGCACCAGCCGGCGCCGAGGCTCGTCTGCCTCGTAGATGTGGAGCGCCTCGTACGGCATCAGATCGCCGAGCGTCGCCGCGATGCGTTCGAGCAGGGCGTCGAGCGCCTGCTCGGAGAGCACCTCGTGGAACACCTCTGCCAGCCGGCGGTACGACTCGACGAGCGCCTCGGGGCGGCCGGCACCGTTCGATTCCACCGCCCGTGTCAAGGGCGTCCCGGCCGCCGCAGCTTGCCGGATCATCACCCGCTACATCGGCGCGCCGACCGCCTCTCTTGAGGCCCTTTACGGGTT
>CAWKNW010000025.1:0-179917 GCA_963851065.1 uncultured Thermoleophilia bacterium | reverse complement strand
GGCAGCCGCCGGCAGGGACGTGGATGTCGATCGCGTGGACGTACGGCTCGGCTCCCCGTAGGCGAACGTGACGTGATCGATCCGCAGGTCGCCCTCGATCGGAAGCTGCGCGGCATTCGGCGCATCGCGGATGCTCCCGGCTCGCGCGTCGAGCACCGACGAGATCTTCTCCATCGCAGCGCCGGCCGACTGCACCTGTCCGTAGAGGCCCGACAGCTCCTGCAGCGGCTGGAAGATCAGGTTGAGTAGGAAGACCGCCGAGACGAGCGTGCCGATCAGCAGGTCGTTGTCGGCGATCATCCGGCCGCCGACCCACAGGATCGACGCCATCGCGACCGCGCCGAGCAGTTCGATCCCGGGGAAGAAGAGCGAGTTCAGGTATTGCGCGTGGGTGTTCGTGCCACGGTTCGCCGCGTTCGACTTGTCGAACTCGGCGAGGAATGCTTGCTCGCGGTTGAACGCCTGGATCACCGCCATCCCCGAGACCGACTCGGCGATCTGCGCCGTCATCGCGGCGATCGTCTCCCGGACGCGCAGGAACGCCGCGTGCGATTCACCTGGAACCAGCGCGTGAGGACGAGCGCGGGTGGGAGGATCACGAGCGCGACCAGCCCGAGGCGCCAGTCGAGGACGAACAGCCCGATGGTCGCGGCGATCAGCGTGAGCGTGTTGACGACGAGCGTCGTCAGGCCCTGGGAGAGAACGTCCGACAGCGCGTCGACGTCCGACGTCAGTCGGGCGATGATCCAGCCGGCCTTCTGTCCGCTGAAGTAGCGCAGCGAAAGCGCCGTCAGGTGCTCGAACAGGTCGCGCCGGAGACCGAGCACGACGTCCTGGCCGACGCGGGCGAGGCCGCGTACCAGCGTCGTCGAGAGATCCATGCGGCGGCGTTGATGCAGAGGTAGAGCACGACGTCGCGGGTGAGGCGGCTGCTGTCGTGCTCGAGCATCCCCTGGTTGATGGCGTCCTGGACGACGAACAGTGCCGCGACCGGCAGCGCAGCGCTGCCGACACCGACGAGCGCCAGCAGAGCGACGCGCAACCGGTGGGCGCGCAGGTAACGCGCAAGCCGCGACAGTCCGACGCGACGCTTGCGAGATGTCCTCACGCTGCGAGCACCTCCTCGCCGAAGAGGCTGGTGAACGGGCCGCCGGCCTCGAGCATGTCGAGCGGCTTTCCCTGTTCGACGATCACGCCGTCATCGATGACGACGGCCCGATCCGCGATCAGAACGGTGCTGAGACGCTGCGTCGCCAGGAGCACGGTGCGGCCGGCGAGCGCGGGCCGGAGATTCGTGATCAGGTGTCGCTCGGTGTGCGTGTCGACGGCGGACATCGGGTCGTCGAGAACGACCGCGCGCACGTCCGCGATCAACGCCCGCGCCAACGCCACACGCTGCCGCTGGCCGCCGGAGAGATTGACGCCGCGCTCACCGATCAGCGTGTCGTAGCCGTCTGGCAGTTCGGCGGCGAAGTGGGCCACCCCGGCGGCCTCGCACGCCGCGACCACCTCGTCCCACGGTGCATCGGGTCGTGCCGCGGTCAGGTTGTCGCGGAGCGGGATCGAGAACAGGATCGGACGCTGCGTCACGACTGCGACGGCCGAACGAAGCTCTGCCAGCCTGAGGTCGCGCAGGTCGACGCCGCCGAGCAGCACCCGGCCGGCCGTCGGGTCGTAGAAACGGGGCACGAGGTTCAGCAGCGACGACTTTCCCGTGCCCGTCGGGCCGCAGATCGCGACGACCTCGCCGGGCTCGAGCGCCAGGTCGACGCCCGACAGCACCTCGGCGCCCGTGCCGTAGGAGAAGCGAACGGCCTCGAAGGTCACCCCGAGACCGCCCGACGGGAGCGACCGCGGCCGGTCGGGCTCGGGGATGGTCTCGATGCCTTGCAACCAGGCGAAGCTGCGGGAGGCGGAGGCGGTCGCGCGCTGCGCGAGCGAGAGGATCCAGCCGAGTGCCTCGAGCGGCCAGACCATCTGCAGGAGCAGTTGGTAGAAGAGGAAGAACTCGCCGTAGGTCAGCGTTCCGCCGATCACGTCGCGACCACCGAAGAGGACGACGGCGGCGATCGAGATCGTCGGCAGGAAGAGCAGGCCCGGCAGGAACGCTGCTTCGACGCGCGCCTGGCGGAGGACGCCGTTGCGCACCGCCTCCGCCTTGGTCGTGAACCGGGCCTGGACGTCGTCCTCGCGGCCGAACGCCTGCACCATCTCGATGCCGACCACCGCCTCGTCGGCGGCCTCGGTGACGTCGGCCTTCAGCTGCTGGACCTGGCGCGAGATCGGCATCACCCGCCGCGCGAACATGAATGCGAGTGCACCGACGAGCGGCATCGCGACGAGCGCGATTGCGGCGAGTTTCGCGTTCACGAAGAAGAGGACGGCCGCGATCCCGACGATCATCATCACCGACTGGATCCCCTGGGTCATCCCCCAGCCGATGAAGTAGCGGATCGGGTAGAGGTCGTTGGTTGCCCGCGAGACGACCTGACCGGTCGCGTGTCGGTCGTAGAACGCGCGCGGATAGCGGAGGTACGCCTGGTAGAGGAGCTCGCGCATCCGCCATTCGACGCGGATGCCCTGGCGCGAGGTCGCATAACGGCGCGTAAAGTTGATGAAGAAGCGGATGACCGCGAGGCCGATGATCGCGACGAGGTACGGCCAGAGCGGGTCGTGGTGGCCGCTCGTCGGGGCGATCGAGTTGTCGATCGCGTGCCGGACGACGATCGGGATCGCCAGCGAGAGCCCGGTGTAGACGAACGCGCAGACGAGCCCGACCACGACGAGCCGGCCCTGCTCGCGCCAGAGGCGGGCCATCCGCTTGGCGGTGGCGATCGTGCCGAGGTCCGGCGGGTCGACGGAGAGAGGGCGCCCGTTCACCTGGGCAAGCTACCAGCCGGATCGTTAACCAGGTTAAGCGGGCTGCGGCAGCGCCGCCGAGCGACCGCCGGTTGTGAGCCAGCGCGTGCCCTTGAGTGTCCAACCGGCGAGCGCCAGGACGATCAGGCCGGTGACCAGGAGCATGAAGAGGACTCGCCGTTTCATGACACGGAGGCTACGGCGCCTACCGGACGCGGACATCGGCCGCGCGGATGATTCGAGGTCGACCCGGGGGATGACGCGTCGGCTACTGCGCGATCGGCGTTTCCGCGTTGTCGACCAGGACGGCGACGTCGACGAAGTCGATGCGCGGCGCCACGCCGTAGAGCCCCGTGACCAGCTTCCTGAGGTCGTCGCCGAAGAACGAGGTGGCCGCGTCGGCCGACTCCCAGAGGTAGACGTTCACCGCCCGCCGGTTCTCCTCGTCGACGGTGAAGGCCTTGAGTCGCAGGCCGGGCAGGTCGCGGAACGACGAGTGGGCTTTCTCGGCGACGCCCTCGATCCGCGTGCGGTCGAAGGAGCCCTCGTCGTACTGGAACGTCACGATCACACCAAGCATCTCGACTCCCTTCGTCGCCCTGTGGAAGCTCTGCGCGTCATTTGACACGCTCGCCTGGCACCGTACGGGATCGCGCCCTGGGCGCGAAATCGGCGTGCTGCGGTCGTTCGCCGCCATCCTTGTCCGGCCGAGGCTCACTTTCGTCACCTCGCCTGGCACCGAGACACGGCCACAGAGGCCGATGCTCTCGGCCCGATTTACCCGCGCTTTACACAGCCGTCGCAAAAAGCCCCATGCGCGTGCGAGATGGTTTCGTGGGATGGGGCGCATGACCCGGAGGACCGTGCACCTGGCAGCTCTCGCTGCCCTGGTCGCCCTGGCGACCGTGCTTCCGGCCGGCGCGGCGGAGAACGCCACCCCGACCGCGATCACCGGCGCCGCGCAGCAGATCGGGCCGACGAGCGCGCTCGTCAACGGAACGGTCAACCCCGGTGGCAAGGCGACGTCCGCGTTCTTCGAATACGGCTCCGATCCGACGAAGCTGACCAAGACGTCGAGCTCGAGCGCCGGCTCCGGCACCGCAGACGTGGCCGTCTCGGCGAAGCTCACCGGCCTCACGCCCGGAACGACCTACACATACCTCGTCGAGGCGACGAACAGCGACGGCACGGCCAAGGGGCTCGAGGGAACCTTCACCACGCTGTCCCCGCCGGGCGTCGTCACCGGCACGGCATCGGCCCTGGCCGCGACCTCCGCCACGCTGAACGGGTCGGTCGACGCCAACGGCCGCGCGACCACCTGGTACTTCGAGTACGGCACGTCGACGAGCTACGGATCGAAGACGTCGAGCAAGAGCGCCTCAGGGACGAACGCCGCCCCCGTCTCGGCATCGGTCACGGGCCTGCAGGCCGGCCACACGTACCACTTCAGGCTCGTCGCGACCTCGGATGGCGGAACGACCAACGGCGCCGACGCGACTTTCACCACGAGCGGCGCGCCCTCCGTCTCGACAGGCGTCGCGTCGTCGATCGCGCCGACGACGGCCAAGCTCAACGGCACGGTGACGCCGAACGGCCTCTCGACGAGCTGGTACTTCGAATACGGCACCTCGACGAGCTACGGCACGCGGACGGCGACGAAGAGTGCCGGCTCAGGTGGAACGGCCCAGAACGAGTCGGCCTCGCTCACGAAGCTGAAGGTCGCGACCGTCTACCACTACCGGATCGTCGCGTCGAACAGCGCCGGCGCCACCGCGGGAGTCGACCGGACCTTCTCGACGTCGGTCCCGCCCGGCGTGCAGACCGGGTCGGCGCAGAACGTGAGCATCACGACCGCCACGCTCACCGGCGCCGTCGACCCGAAGAGCCGTTCGACGACCTGGTGGTTCGAGTACGGCACCTCGACGGCGTACGGATCGAAGACGTCCTCGCAGAGCGCCGGCTCCGGCTCGGGCGCGAAGAATGTCTCCGCCGCGCTCAAGGGTCTCGTGAGCGGGGCCACGTACCACTACCGGCTCGTCGCGAAGAGTGACGCGGGAACCACGACCGGCAGCGATGCAACGTTCCAGACGCAAGGCGTGACGCTGGCGCCTGCGTCGCGCGAGGTCGTGTTCGGCCGCGCGGTCCTGCTGCGCGGGACCATCCCGACGCGGGTTGCGGGCCAGCCGGTAACGGTCTTCGCGCAGCGCTACGGAACCACCTCGTTCCAGTCGGTCGCCGTCGTCCTCACCGCCGCGGACGGCTCGTGGGCCTATCTCGCGAAGCCGACGATCGCGACTGCCTATCGGGCGCTCTGGCAAGGCGTCACGAGCGCCGCGATCGGGGTGGGTGTGCATCCGGCGGTCGCCTTCAGTCGCACCGGGCTCCACTTCAACGTCCACGTAGGCGCGGGCCGCGGGTTCCCGTACCGCATCGTCCAGTTGCAGCGGCGCACGGCCGCCGGCACGTGGTCGACGATCAAGCGCGTCCGTCTCGGCGCTCGCTCGCGCGCAGAGTTCACCGCCGTTCTGCCGCACGGACGGTCAGTGCTGCGTGTTGCGTTCAGCGTCAACCAGGCGGGGGCCGGATATCTGGGCGGGGCGAGCCGCTCGATCTCCGTCTCACGTCACTGACCCGACCTGCTATCAGTCTCGGGGCTGACTGCGCGCCTCGATGATCGAACGCCGGCCCCGCCGGGCAACGCCCGCCGTAGAGCTGCGCGTCGCCGCGCAATCCGGCGGCGGCGCTTCGTTGCGCTCGCGTGCGTGGTCGTTGCAGCCGCAGCGGCGGCGCTCGGGCTGAGTCACGCTCTCGCGGCGCGCGGCGACGGTCCCTTGGCCGCGGTCGTCCGGCCCGTCGCGCACGCCGCTCCGCGGAAACGCGCCGTCCCGGGTGGGACGGTCACGATCGCCTGGGCCGGGGACACCGTCCTCGGCTCCAGCTACGGACTGCCTCCGGAGCGGGGACGGCTGATGCTCGCCAACGTCGCGCCGGTCCTCCGGGCTGCCGACGTCGGCTGGGTGAACCTCGAAGAAGCGTTGTCCAACGGGCCCTCTGCGAAGTGTGCAGGCGCGTCTCCGGGGAACTGCTTCGCGTTCGGCGCGCCGCCGACCTATGCCCGCACCCTGCCCGCGTCGGGCATCCGCATCGTCAACCTCGCCAACAACCACGCGGACGACTACGGCGCCGCGGGGCAAGCGTCGACTCTCGCGGCGCTGCGCGCCGCGCATGTCGCGTGGGACGGGAAGCCCGGGGAGATCGAGGTGCTGCGCATCCACGGCATACGGGTCGCCTTCCTCGGGTTTGCGCCGTACAAGTGGGCCGCGCGGCTCGACGACATCCCGGCCGCATTGAAGCTGGTGAAGCGCGCGGCTGCCGAGGCCGACGTGGTCGTGGTGGCGATCCACGCCGGGGCCGAAGGCGCGACCGCCGACCACGTCCCGCGCGGAACCGAGTTCTTCCTGGGCGAGAACCGCGGGAACAGCCGTGCGTTCGCGCACGCGGTGATCAACGCGGGCGCCGATCTCGTCGTCGGCTCCGGTCCACACGTGATCCGCGGCGTGCAGTGGTACCGCGGCAAGCTGATCGCGTATTCGCTTGGCAACCTCGCCGGCTGGCACACGTTCGGGATGGGCGGCACGCTATCCGAGTCGGGGATCGTCACGGTCACGCTCCGTGGCGACGGCACGATCGCTGCCGGGCATTGGACTTCCCTCTTGCTCGAGGATCCCGGTGTTCCGGTGATCGACGCGGGCGGACAGAGCCTGAGGCTCGTCCAGCAGCTCTCGCGCGAGGACTTCGGCGCGTCCGCGGCGCGCTTCGCCACCGACGGCACCCTGACGGTTCCCGGCTAGAGGCCGGACCCGGTTGACGCATCGACGCGCTGCTCGTTACGGTCGGGGGCGATCGAACACATGACGAGTGCGCTGACAACCGGCAACATGGGCCCTCTCGGGAGACCGCGCGGAATCGGCTTCGGAATCCTCCTCTTCATCGTCACGCTCGGTCTGTACGGCTGGTACTGGGCCTTCAAGACGCAGGAGGAGCTGAAGCAGCGGACGGGAGAGGGGCTCGGCGGGGTGATCGGCCTGGTGATCTGGATCGTCATCAACCCGGTCAGCGCCTTCGTGATCCCGTCCGAGATCGGGAAGATGTACGCGAAGGACGGCAAGCATCCGCCGATGACGGGCTGGACCGGTCTCTGGCTCTTTCCGGGAGGGATCCTGCTGATCCCGGCGATCGTCTGGTTCGTCAAGGTGCAGGGGGCCCTCAACCGTTACTGGGAAGCCGCCGCCTCCGCCGTCGCCACGCCGGCACAGTAGACGCGAAAGTCTCCTCCCTCCTCGACCTCACACGAGCCCGCTAGCAGCCGGTAGCCGGTTGGCGGAATCCGGAGAACGGGTTCAGGTCGCCCATCAGCGTGTAGCGACCAACGTTCGTCGAGGGACTCTGTGTCGGCTCGGAAACGTTGTTCGGAGCAGTCCGCATGAACCAGGGCAGGAACGCCTCGTCCTCGGGGTGGAAGTACCCGTCATAGCTGACAGAACCGTTGGGGTTCGCATGCTGGAAGAAGGTGTTGGTGCCCATCGCGAAGCCGATCCCGAAGACCGGGTCGCCGGTCTCGAGGACACCAGTGCAACCGTACTGTGGCGCCGTTGGAGTGAGCCACGGCTGGACGAGGTTGTTCACGAATGGATCGTCAGCCCACTCCGAGATCTCGTGAGACAGCGCATGGATGTCCTGGATCGCCCAGTCGGCGCCGCCGTCGGCCCGTGAGTAGAAACCGGGCTGAATGTACGACGCCCAGGCGAACGTCTGAACCGGTGTGTTGCCGCTCGAGTGCCCCGACGCGCCGCCGTTACCCACCGGATTCGTGCCGTGGTAGCCGGTGACGCAGCACTGGGTCGGGTCGTTGAACTCGTACAGGAACACCTGGTTGGTCAGGTAGATCGGAAGATGCGTCGGGTCGGCCTTCGTCTCGAGGTTCTTGACCTGCGACGACCACCAGCCGATGTCGATGTCGGCGCCGACGACACCCCGGCCGCTCACGATCAGCGTTCCCTGGTTCCGCGGCACGTTGATCGTCACTGCCGGCAGCACGTTCGGATGCAGGATCACGTGGTAGTTGCTGCCTGCGCCCGTCTTGTTGAACTGCGCCCGCATCGTCGCGTCCTCGAGCTGGATCAGCTGGTTGGCGTCACCCTGCGACAACGTGCCGCCCGCACCGCGAACCAACGCAAGTGACGACGGGAACAAGCCCACCGCCGTCGCCGCTGGCGTCGTGCCGTAGTCGTTGGTCGCGAACTGCGGCGAGGCCAGCGTCGCGCCGACGACAGTCGTGCCGTCGAACGTCAGACCGTCGATGTTCACGATCAACGGCGTGATGTCCGCCTGAATCGTCGTCGAACAAGCTGAGCCCGAACAATGATTCGGATCGGCGCCGACCATGTTGTAGCCGTAGGCCACACCATCGTTCGGGTTCAGCGACGTACCGAACCAGTGCGCGACCGTCCGCGTCGTTGGCAGCACCGTCGCACCACCCACCGTCGTCGTCAACGCTTTGAGCGACGAATCATCGAGAACCAATGGCTTGACCGTCGACGCCCCGGAGACCCCCGGACTCGACGAAGCACCGGTCGCGAGCATTCCGGCGAGCACGCCGGCAGCCAGAATCGACAAGCGAAACTTGCTCATACCACCGTCCATCGGCTGGAGCCCGCGCGGCGATGAGCGCCTCGCGAGGGATCTCCTGATCGCGGAGCGAAGGCCGTTGCCGGCCTCCGCTCACGCTTGTTCGCGCCTAGAAAACGGTCAATCCGAGGCGGAGCCGGTACTGCAGGGTGTGAAGCCGACTACCACCGACCCGGTGCCCGCGTGCCCGGGGTCGGATGCGTAGCCGTCATCGGACGCGACCTCCGCCACGCCGAGCACCGTCCCGGAGACGGTCGAACCGGACTGCGTGACCGAGCTCGTGACGAGCACGCCCATCACCGCCGGCAGCGGTCCATCGGGCGGCGGAGCGCTGTTGCCCTTCACGCTCGTGAACGTGCAGTTCGTCATGTCGACGTTGACCGCATAGCCCTTGAAGCCCGCAGGGGCGGATCCCTGAGACAGCGTGTTGTCCTTCCACCACTGGGCGCCCCAGAACGTCACTTGCGACCCCACAGCCATGTTTCCGTCACCGATCACGAACATGCCGCCGGATGAAGCGGACGACCCCGCAACGCCCACGGCCAAGAGAAGCAGCGCCGACGCAAGCGTCGCGCGGCAAAGATGTTTCGCCACAGCCAGAACCCCTTTCCCACTATCCCCAGTGGCCGCCGAACGGCGACCAACTCGTCATAGGGGCAAATCGCCTCGGGCACCAGTCGCCGAACGAGGGATTCGGGCCGCCCGCGGTCCCGGGTTCTCGCGCCTGGCGCGGAGTCCGTCTTCTACGCTCTCGTCATGGACCGGTGGGAGTACAAAGTCGTGTCCCTCAAGGACGGGCAGTACACCGAGGCGTTGAACGCGTATGGCCGAGACGGATGGGAACTCGTCGATGTTGCGTCTGACGTGCACGTCGTCGCCGCTCGCGAATCAGGGTGGAAAGTGCCGATGCCGCGGGCGCTCGGGAAGCTCGAGGACGTGGCCGCCAAACTGAGCGACCCAGTGCCGGGCGATTCGACCGAGGCTGAGCCGGGAACGATTGCGACGACGTTGATCTGGGTCCTACGACGTCCGCTGGCGGCCGCTGAATCGCTCGAGTGACCGCGAAGGGCGCGCCCGTCGGCTGTGGGCGTCCCTCGAGTGGAGCGTACCGGGATCGAACCGGTGACCTTCGGCTTGCAAAGCCGACGCTCTCCCAGCTGAGCTAACGCCCCGTGAGCCGGATCCTAGCGCGGCGCGTAACAGCCGCCGGCCGATGTCGTCCGCCGGAGCAGCAGCGCGGCGAGAACGTCGCGCGGCGCGTCGGGGACGCAGTACGGCGGCCGCGCGACGAGGGTCAGCCAGTGCCCGCGGCCCGTGAGCCCCTGGAGGGCCGGCCCGCGCAGCCGGAACGACCAGTTGGCGAGCGTGACCGTGGCACCGTGACGGATCACCGGGACCGGCGAGCGCTCGAGGACCTGAACCTCGGCGCCGGAGGTGCGGCAGTCGAGCTCGAAGGTCGCGTGAACGGCGCGAGAGCACACCCACGGGCCCGGCGCGCCACGTTCGACGTCGCGAACGGCGGCGCGTGCGCGGGGGCACGAGATTCCCTTGACTGCGCTGACCGGGTCGAAGCCGTTCACCGTTCTGGCAAACCCGCAGAACGTGGGCGGCGGCGGTGCGCACGCCGCGCCGCACGCGGTCAGCAGGTACGGGCGAAGGAAGGTCGCGAGAGCGACCGCCCCCTCGTAATTCAGATGGGCGATGTCGTTGAACCACGGCTGGCCTGCGGCGAGCGGTGCCCAGTCCGCGACCGTCAGCTGCGGCCATCGGGCGGGCGCCGCGCGGATCGCCTGGTCGATCTCGGACCACGCTTCCTGCGTTTCCGTGAGCGTGACCCAGATCACGTGCTGCACGCCCGCCGTGACGAGCGCGTTCATCACCTCGTCGAGCCCTGCTGCGTACGTCGCAGCGATGTCGTTGTAGCCGACGTCGACGACGACGATCGGGCCGAGACCGGGCCCGAGCCTCTGGACGACGTCGAGCGCGCTCGGAGGGTCGGAGGAGTAGCAGCCGGGGTCGACCAGCTTGCGGCAGGCCTCGGCTTGAAGCTGAAGGTCGAAGCCCTGGGCGAGCATCTGCTCGGGAGCCGGGTTCTGGGCCAGGACCTCCGGCACCGAGTCGCCGATCAGCGTCACGCGCGGCGGCGACGCGCGTCCATCACTCGCGACGGCGAGCGAGAACGCCGCACACAGCGCGATCCACCAGGCGATACGCACCTCGGGTACGACGGTACCCGAGGTGCGCCGCCGCTACGCGGCGCGCGACAGCCGCTCTTCCTGGCGGGCGCGTTGGATGATCTGATCCCGCTCGCCGAAGCGAAGCGTCGCGCGGGCCTGGCGCTGCTCGTCCCACAGATCGGCGATCTGCTCCTCGAGTGCCTTGTGCTCCGCAGCCAGGGAGGCGTCATACCCCTCCGACAGCCGACGCATCACGTCCGAGCGGCGATCCGAAAGCCTGTCGATTTCTCTCTTGATCTCGGTCAGCGTGCGCATGTCACCCTGCAACGAGCCGTCCCCCAGGTCTATTCCGGCCAAACCTTTGAGAGCTCTAGGGCGGTTCTCCGAGCAGGTCGCGGAGCCGTGCAAGGGCCGCAAACATGCGGCTCTTGACCGTGCCGAGCGGGAGGCCGAGCCGGTCGGCCAGCTCCGATTGTGTCAATCCGCCGTAGTAGGCGAGCTCGAGGGCCCGGCGCTGCTCCGGCGGCAGCCGGGCGAGCGCCTCCTGCACGGTCCGTCGGCGGTCTCGGATCACGGCGTCCTCGTCGACCGCGCCGCCGGCGTCGGCGGCACCCTCTCCGAGCGGCTCGGTTCGCCGGCGCTGCTCCCGCCGGACGATGTCGACGGCGCGGCGGTGGACGAGCGTCAGCAGCCACGTCGACGCGGTGCCGCGCGCAGGATCGAACCCTGCGGCCGTTCGCCACGCTGCGAGGAAGGCGTCCTGGACGGCATCCTGCGCGAGCCCCGAGTCGCGAACGACACGCAGCGCGATCGCGTAGGCGACGCCCGAGTAGCGGTCGTACAGCGCCGCGAGCGCCTCTTCGTCGCCTCGCGCGACGAGCGCCAGGAGCGCGTCGTCCGAGAGGCTACTGCGCGAGGCCGTCACGCACCCGCGCGCCGACGGACGCGAGCTCCAGCGTGGCTCCCGAGACGTCCTTCAGCAGCGCGTCTGCCGTCGGGCCCTGACCGAGCGCCCAGAGCTCGCGCAGGAGATCACCCGCCTGACGTCGTGCGAACCAGTCGGTGCCGAATTCGCTGCGAAGGAAGTCGCGAAGCTGGGCCTCGAACGCCCACGAGCGGAGGTAGCCGGTGACGTAGAAGCTCCCGTCGATGTCGTCGAGGTAGCTCTCCGGGTTGATCTGCAGCTTGAGCGCGTCGCCGAGCAGCTCCTCGTACCGTCCGCGCATCGCCGTGACGTCGCTTGCCTGGAAGAACTCGATCTCGTAGAGCAGCTTGGCGCTGTAGCGCCGCACGAAGTAGAGGAGCGACACCGCCCCCTCGTGGGCGAGCTCCGCGACCTTGGGCACGTCGAGGCGCCGGTTCAGCCAAGCCGGCTCGGTGACGAGGTGCTCGAACAGCATCGCCCAGCCCTCGGTGACCGCCATGTCGCCCATCCGCCGCGCCTCGAACGTCGCGCTCGCTGCCGTGTGCGCGAAGTGCTCCGTGTGACCCGCCTCGTGGAACAGCGCCTCCCAGTCGTCCTTGCCGCCGATCGGCTGAATCACCAGCATCACGCGATCCGGCACCTCGATCGGCGCACAGAACGGCCGCGGTGACTTGTTCGGGCGCACGTCCACGTCGAGATGGATGTTCGACTGAGAGCGAAGATCGACGCCGAGGCCGTCGAGCGTGGCCTCGAGGGCGGGCACCATCGCGTCGTTCGGATAGATCTGGTCGAGCTCGGGTGCGCGGAAGAGTCGAGGGACGTCCCACGGGCCTGCCTCGGTGAGCCCAACTCCGAGGCGCGCGCGGAACAAGCGGTCACCCTGCGTCTCCCAGAGCGACTCGGTCTCGTCGAGGAGCTCGCGACACTCGGCCTGCAGCTCGTCCAGGCGGAAGCCGAACCGCTTGTAGAGCTCGTAGGAGTTCGGAGAGCCGAGCTGCAGGACGGCATCGCGATCGATCGCGTGCGCCTCCAGGTACACGGGGTTGAGATGCTCGTCCAGCAGACGCACGCGCTCCGTCTCGAGTCGCCGGCGGCGGTCGCGGTCGGCCTCGTTCGCGATCGCCACGCGGAGCATCCGGTACGGGATCTTCTCGCCGTCGAGCGTCGTCTCGAGGGATGCCTCGACCGCGGCCGCGCGAGCCTGGTGCTCGCGGGTCAGGTTGCCGAGGAAGCCCTCGCACGCGAAACGCCAGAGCTCGGTCGGTGCCCCGGCGAGACGCTGCGCGGTGTCGAGACGCGTGAGCTCCTCGTGCCGCTCGTAGATCGGCTCGATGTCGAGCGTTGCCTTCAGTCCGGCGTAGTGGAGGTAGAACTCCTCGTTCAGCTCGGCGACGAACCGGTCGGCGTCGTCGCGCAGGGCGTCGAGCTCACGGCTGGTCGGGCCATCGACGGGCACGGGCCGTAGGATAAGCGGCCGTGCGCGAGCTGACCGTGGCCACCGAGCGTCGGACCCAGCTCGTCGACATCACCGATCAGGTTCGCGGCGCCGTCGAGGGGGCCGGTGGGGCGGCGGTGCTCGTCTACGTGCCGCACACGACCGCCGGCGTGACGATCAACGAGCACGCCGACCCGGCGGTCGCGCGTGACTTCGAGGCGGCTCTCGAGCGGATCGTCGGGGACGGCTGGGGCTGGCAGCACGTCGAGGAGGGCGAGGAGAACGCGCCGTCCCACATCCGTGCCGCTCTGATGGGACCGCAGGTGGTCATCCCGCTGCGGGCAGGGCGGCTGGCGCTCGGCACGTGGCAGGGAATCTTCTTCTGCGAGCTCGACGGCCCGCGGACACGCTCCGTCTACGTGAGCGTCCTCGCGTAGAGACGGTGCCAGGCACCGCGGTGCCTGGCACCGGGTCGCGCGGCTAGCCTCCGGGGATGGCCGCCCCCGTCCAGCGCGACCAGGAGCTCGAGCTCACGGTCGACTCGCTCGCCTACGGCGGCAACGGCGTCGCACGCCTCGACGGCTTCGTCGTCTTCGTCCGCCGCGGGCTGCCCGGTGACACCGTGCGCGCCCGGGTGACGAAGGTGCAGCGTCGCCACGCCGAGGCGACCGCGACCGCGATCATCACGCCGGGGCCACAGCGGGTCGATGCACCATGCAGCCACTACCCCGCCTGCGGAGGTTGCCGCTTCCAGGACTTCGCCTACGACGCGCAGCTCGCGACGAAGGAGCAATGGGTCGCAGACTCGCTCCAGCGGCTCGCGGGGCTCGCCGACCCACCGATCGAGCCGATCGTCCCCGCCGCCTCGCAGTTCCACTACCGGAACAAGATGGAGTACTCGTTCGCGCCCGGCGAGGACGGGCTCACGCTCGGTCTCCACCGGGCCGGCCGGTGGGACGAGGTGCTCTCGATCGAGCACTGCTGGCTGACGAGCGACGCCGGGAACGCGATTCGCAACCGGGTGGCGGCCTGGGCACGCGAGGAGCGGCTCCAGGCCTACGACCAGGGCACCCAGGAGGGATATCTGCGCCACCTCGTCGTCCGCGAGGGCCGGAACACGAACCAGGCGCTCGTGCAGCTCGTCACCGCCCGTGGGGAGCGCTTCGATCGCGAGCGCCTGATCGAGGTGCTGACCGAGATCCCCGAGGTCCGCTCGATCCACTGGTCGGTCAACCGGGGCGTCGCGGAGGTGACGAACCTGCCGACCGAGCTGCTCTGGGGTGAGGACGCGATCGAGGAGCGGATCGGCGGCCTGCGTTTCCGGGTCCGCCCCAACGCCTTCCTCCAGACGAACACGGAGATGGCCGAGCGGCTCTACGGAATCGCGCTCGACGTCGCCGCGCTCTCCGGCACCGACACGGTGTACGACCTGTACTGCGGGATCGGCACGATCGGGCTCACGGCGGCCGCACACGCGCTGACGGTGTGGGGCATCGAGATCAGCGAGGAGTCCGTCGCGTGCGCGATCGAGAACGCCGAGCTGAACTCGATCGGCAACGCCGCCTTCTTCGCCGGCAACGTGGGGGACGCGCTTCGGGAGCTCCGGCAGCGGGCAGGCGACCCGAGCCTCGTGATCGTCGACCCGCCGCGCGCCGGGCTCGCCGGAAAGGCGCTCCGCCGGCTCGGCGAGATCGGCGCGCCGAGGATCGTGTACGTCTCGTGCAACCCGACCACGCTCGCCGGCGACGCGAAGCGTCTGGCCGACGACTTCGGCTACCAGCTCGTTCGTGCACGCCCCGTGGACATGTTCCCGCACACGCCGCACGTCGAATGCGTGGCGCTGCTCGAGCGAACGTCGTGACCACCTGGGTCTGCAAGGCCTGCGGAACCCAGTACCCGGAGGCTGACGAGCCGCCCGGTGCGTGCGCGATCTGCGAGGACCCGCGGCAGTACGTCCCCGCGGACGAAGGGCAGGCGTGGCTGACGTGGCAGGACGTGGTCGCGAACCACGAGGCCGACGTTCGGGACGAAGCGGGTGTGCTCGGGATCGGCATGTCGCCCTCGTTCGCCATCGGCCAGCGCGCGCTCCTCGTCAAGAGCGCAGCCGGCAATGTCCTCTGGGACTGCGTGCCGTATCTCGACGACGACCTGATCCGGCGAATCGCAGCGGAAGGGGGCCTCGCCGCGATTGCGATCTCCCACCCTCACTACTACTCCGCGATGATCGAGTGGGCGCGCGCGTTCGGCTGCCCGATCCTCCTGCACGAGGCAGACGCGGTTCATGTCGCACGCCCGGACCCGGCGGTGCAACCGTGGGTCGGAGAGACGCACGTGCTCGGCGGCGGGTTGACGCTCATCCGCTGCGGGGGGCACTTCGCCGGCGCGCAGGTCCTGCACTGGGCCGACCGCCGGATCCTGTTCGCGGGCGATGTCGTGCAGGTCATCCCGGATCGGAGATTCGTGAGCTTCATGTACTCGTACCCGAACCTGATCCCGCTGCCGCCGTCGAAGGTCGAAGCGATCGCGGCCGCGCTCGCGCCGTTCCACTTCGACACGATCTTCGGAGCATGGTGGGGACGCGTCGTCCCCGACGGCTCAGACGTCGTGCGCCGCTCCGCCGCCCGCTACGTCAGAGCCGTCACCGAGCCCGGGTTGCCGTCGTAGCCGGCGCCAGAGCAGGTCGACGTTGGGCAGCAGGAAGCCGAGCGCGATCCCCGGCAGCGCGGGCAGGCCGGAGAGCTCGAACCAGACCGTCAGCGCGATCGTCGCCCCGAGCCCGGCGACGAGCGCGATCCAGGTCCAGTACGACGCGTAGCTCGAACTGCGCGGCCGCGCCGAGGAAGAGCGCGAAGAAGAGCAGATCCGGGACGCCGAGGTTCGCCGCACTGTGCTCACCCGGCACCGGGAAGGCATACGAGAGCACCGTGAAGACGTGCTCGTGGTGCGAGACGATCTGCTTCGTCGGCCCTCGCCACACCGAGTAGGCATCGACCCACGGGATCACGCAGGCGACGAGCACGACCCAGGAGAGCTCCTCGAAGTAGCGGAGGAACCACCAGCCCAGCAGCGTCGCGGCGGCGAGCCTGGAGAAGTTCGCGAGCACCTGAGCGTCCGCCGCGGTGAACACCGCCGCGAGCACGGCGAAGCCCAGACCGGCCGGCAGGAGATAGGCCCACCGCCGCAGCGGCAGCGCCAGCAGAACGAGCGCGAACGTCGCCGGCATCAGGACGCAGGCGATCCACGCCACGTCCCACCAGAGGCTCGCGCTCCACAGGTGGGACGAGAGCTTGTCGTAGGCGAAGAGCGCCGCGAAGAGCGCGAGCGCTAGTAGGGCGGAAGTGCGGCCCACCAGGGCCCGACCGGCTTGAACGCGTTCCAGAACGCGGTCTTCGAGTCGGCCTCGTCGAGGGAGGAGTCGATGTCGGGGACGGCGAGCACCTCGATCGTCGGGGTGAACTGCTGGAGCTCGCCGAGCGTGCCGTCGAGCGGGCGGGCGAGCGGGAACCGGAGGCTGTTCACGAACTCCAGCGCATCGTCGCCCATGACGACGACCAGCTTCGGTTCGACGATGCGCAGCTCGCGTCTCAGCCAGTCCGCAGCGATCCCCAGGTCGCAGCCTGCGAACTTGACGCAGTTCGTGCCGTACACCTCCGATGCGTCCACGCCCAGGCGGCGAAGCGACTTGATGATCGCGTCGCCGGCTCGTCCGTCGAAAGGCGAGCCCTTCGCGCAGCTCCTGACGTCTGGGCGCCGTACTTGAGCAGGAAGATGTCGGCGAGCGGATGGCCGGTCGGCTGGGCCGCGAAGCCGCCGTCGGCCGCCTCCACGATCTCGTGGTGCAGGCGGTTGATCTCGGTGATCGCCTTGTCGAGGTACCGCTGGTAGATCTCGTCTGTCGTCACGGCGGGCCACGGCGGCAGGGAGGTCCTTCTCCTCTAGCGAACCTTCTCCTTGACCTGGGCCACCCACTTCAGCGACTGGAGGTACGCCAGCGACTTGGGCCGCCGCAGGACCTCGGCGCGTCCGCAGCGAGACGATGAACTCCTCCGGGTCGCGAAAGGCCCGCATCCGGAGCGCTCCAGTGCCGACGCCCTGCAGCACGTGGGCGTCCGAGCCTGCCCCCATGGTCAGGTTGTACTTTCGCGCGAACCGCAGAGCCTCGTCGTTGTAGGCCTCGAACAGGAGCCGCGCGTTGTAGACCTCGAACACGTCGATGTCCGCGAGGTGCCGGTGAAGGGTGCGCGGGTCCGGGATCGCGTGCATGCCGGTCGAAGGGATGCGGCACGTAGACGAGCCCGCCCTGTTCGCGGATCGCCGCGATCGTGTCGGCGAAGCTGAGGCTGCGTGGGATCTCGCGCTCGAGGAAGAGCCCGATCACCTCGCCCTGTTCGTCCGTCTTCACCTCCTCGCCGGGAATGACGACCAGCTCTCGACCCGACGCGTAGTCGGCGGTCTCCAGTGCGCCGCCGAAGACGTTGTGGTCGGTGACCGCGATCGCGCCCAGCCCTTGTGCCTCGGCGTAGTCGACGAGCTCGGCCGGATCGATCGTGCAGTCGTGCGACCACGAGGTGTGCATGTGCAGGTCGGCCACGATCAGCGGGCGGTCGCCGAGCGGGTCTGCGTGCTGACGGCGCCGTCGGCGCATCGGCAGGCCGCCGTAGAGATCGGAGAGTTGCGCGGCAACGACGGCGAAGTCGTTTGCCTCGGCCTCGGCCCGGGCCTTCGCGCCTTCCCGCTCGCGCAGCGCATCGTTCTCGGCGAGCCGAGCCGTGGCTGCCGCCGCGAGCTCCGGCTGCGACTCGACTCCGTGCGGTCGTGCGATCGCACATCCTGCGGCCGCCGCTTCGAGGCGTGACCCGTGGCAGCCCGTCGATCCCCGGCACGAAGATCGACGCTCCGGCAAGCAGCGCCGCGCGTGCCGTCCCGTCGCGCAGCGTGCGCAGCTGAACGCGTCCGGCGAGCTCGCGCGGAATGGTGGGCCTGCCGATCAGCGGGCGCGTTCGCAACAGGACGACGTTCCAGTCCGGCAGCTCGCGCAGGGAGAGCAGAACGCCGCGCGCGACGACCCGCTCGTTCGGTCGCAGCTCGACGACGATCGTCTTCTGCTTCACGCCCGGGACGTGCAAGCTCGCATCGACGCCGGGCGAGAGGATCCGGAAGTCGCCCGGGAAACGCTCCTCCGCCGCGTCGCGGACGGCGGGCGACAGGGCGATCAGCGGTCGAGGCGCGCCAGGAGCTTCTCGCGCAGCGACCGCGCGGGCGGGTAGCCGAGCCGGTTCGCCGACGTGAAGGTCGCGACCGCGAGCGAGTCCGCGTCGCGGAGCGCGAGGTACGAGAGGGAGGGAAGCCCGGGATCGAAGCCGTGGACGACGTCGAAGCTGCCCTGCTCGAGCGCCTGGCGCAGGTTCGCCTGCACTCCGACCGGGACGCCCAGCTGCGACCTCGTCGAGACCGGGATCGCCGGCCCCACCGCGATCACGTCGGCGCGCTCGCCGCGCTAGCAACGCGCGGCGACCCGCCAGCAGGTCGCCCGCACGGGTCGAAGGCGCGAGCGACCGTCACCTCGTGTCCGAGCGCCCGGAGCCCTGCCGCGACGCCCGCGACGTGCTCGTTCACGTCGTGTGGCTGCGACCACGCGAACGGCGTGACGAGGCAGATGCGCATCGCCCCGGAGCTTAGCCCGGGGCGATGCGGAAACCGTTCTAGACCTCGGCCGGCGCGGGGGCTGCGATCTCCCGCCGGTTGCGCTCGATGAACTCCTCGACGAGCTCCATGGCGTCGTCGTCCGGGATCTGGCGCGGCGGTGACTTCATCAGGTAGGAGCTCGGGCCTTCCAGCGAGCCCGAGATGCCGTTGTTCAGTGCGAGCTTCGCGAGCCTGACGGCGTCGATCACGATGCCGGCCGAGTTCGGCGAATCCCACACCTCGAGCTTCATCTCGAGATTCAGCGGGACGTCGCCGAAGCTCGTCCCCTCGAGCCGGATGTACGCCCACTTGCGGTCGGTCAGCCACGGCACGTAGTCGGACGGGCCGACGTGGACGTTCTTCGCGCCGAGGTCGTAGTCGAGCATCGACGTGACCGCGTTCGTCTTCGAGATCTTCTTCGACTCGAGGCGTTCCCGCTCGAGCATGTTCAGGAAGTCGGAGTTGCCCCCGACGTTCAGCTGCATCGTCTTGTCCAGGTGAACGCCGCGCTCGCGGAACAGCGTCGTGAGCACGCGATGGGTGATCGTCGCCCCGACCTGCGACTTGATGTCGTCGCCGATGATCGGCAGGCCCGCCTTGCGGAAGCGCTCGCCCCAGTAGTCCTCGCGGGCGATGAAGACGGGCATGCAGTTCACCATCGCGCAACCGGCGCTGAGGATCTGCTCGGTGTACCACCTGGTCGCGTCCTCGGACCCGACCGGCAGGTAGTTGACGACGACGTCGACCTGGCGCTCCTTGAAGATCCCGATGACGTCGTCGGTCGGGCCGGGTGCCTTCTCGACGATCTGCGACAGGTACTTGCCCAGTCCGTCGTGCGTCATCCCGCGCGAAACCGTGATGCCGGTCGGTGCGACCTCCGCGAACTTGATCGTGTCGTTCGGATGCGCCCAGATCGCGTCGGCAAGATCGACGCCGACCTTGCCTTTGACGACGTCGAACGCGGCGACGACTTCGACGTCGCGGATGTGGTACCCGCCGAGGTCGACGTGCATGAGCCCGGGGACGAACTCGTCGCGATTCGCGTCGCGGTAGTACGTCAAGCCCTGGAGAAACGAGTTTGCGCAGTTGCCGACGCCGATCAGCGCGACGCGCACCTTGTCCTGCGGGCGACCGTTGCCGTTCGTCTCACTCACTGTGAATGTGCCTCCATCAGTTGCTTGCGGACGTGCAGGACGCGCTGGAGACGGTGATCCAGGCCGTGGCGGCGAGGAGGACGAGCGCCCAGCCGAGCATGCCCCACGGAGCGAGCACGAGGCCTGCGGTGATGACAACCACACGCTCCGCGCGAGAGCCGATGCCGACGTCGCCGCGCAGTCCGAGAGTCTCGGCCTTGGCGCGCGTGTAGGAAACGAGAAACGAGCCCAGCATTGCCGCCATCGCGACCGCGACGAACACCGGATGGTGATTCACCGCGAGCACGTAGGCGATTGCCGTGAGCATGAATCCTTCGCTGACGCGATCGGTGGTCGAGTCGATGAACGCGCCGAACGGCGTGGTCTTGCCGCCGGCGCGAGCGAGCGCACCGTCGAGGATGTCGAGGAGCGAGCCGAGGACGAACACGACCGCGGCGAGCCAGTAGAACAGCAGCTCGTTCCGGTCCTCGAAGACGACCAGGACGGACGCGACTGCGCAGAGGATGACGCCGCTCGCGGTAAGCGTGTTCGGGGTCAGCCTGGTGCGGGTCAGGCCGAGCACCGAGCGGGACGCCAGGGTCCGCGCGCCGGTCGTGTAGCCGTCTTTGATTGCGGCCGCTCTGCTCAACGACGGGACCGTATCACCGGCCCGTCCGGTTTCCTGTCGCGCGTCGCCCGACGGTCGGTTAGGCCGGATGAGCGGCAAACGCGCCGCGGATCCGCCGGTTGTAGACGATCGTCATCGACAGCAATGCGACGACGATCCCCGCGACGCAATCGAGCCAGAAGTGGTTCCCGGTCGCCATCACGACGAACCAGACCCAGAACGGCCACGCGGCCCAGATCGCCTTCGCCCACCACGAGCGGCACACGCTGAAGAGCACGACGCCCACGATCAGCGCATCCCCGGCGTGGAGGCTCGGCATCGCGGCGTACGGGTTCGCTGCGAGCTGGACGAGGCCGTCCCGGTGTTGATTCACGAAGCCGACGCCGAGCAGCCGCGGCGGCGCCGTCGGCATCAGGACGTATCCGAGCAGGCCGATCGTGTTCGCAAGCAGGATCGAGTTGCGGAAGCCGACGAACGCCTCATGGCGGCGCAGGTACACCCAGAGCACGGCAAACCCCACGACCGTGAACTCCGAGTTCCAGTACGTCCACGACACGGCGGTCTCGAGCAGGTGGCGCTGGTCGACGAACTGCTGAAACGTGAGCTCGTAGAACCGGTGGGCGACTCCGGTCTCGAAATCGAGGACGCGGTAGCCGTTCGCGAACGCCTTCGAGGGGTTCCGGTCGGCCACTCCTCTCGCCACCTGGTAGAGGACGGCGAAGCCGAACCAGATCCCCAATTGACGACCAAGATCGGCCCAGCCGCGCGGCAGGTACCGGCGGCCCGTTTCAACCACCGTAGACACGACGGTCGAATTCTAATCGCGAGAGTGGCCGTCGCGGCCGATAGGATCAAAAACCGCTGGAAGAAGCCAATTTGCAGCCGTCAGCACACGCGAACATCGCCTGTTCCGCCTGCGGGCAGGAGAACCCTCCGGTCGCGCGCTTCTGCCTCTCGTGCGGGTCTCCGATCGCAGATGCGGTGCCGGCGAGCGACGAGCGCCGCGTCGTCTCGGTCATCTTCGTCGACCTCGTGGGCTTCACGGCGCGGGCGGAGCAGCTCGACCCCGAAGAGGTCCGTGCGGTGCTCGCGCCGTACCACGAGCGCGTTCGGCGCGAGATCGAGTCGTTCGGCGGCGTCGTCGAGAAGTTCATCGGCGATGCCGTGATGGGTGTCTTCGGCGCTCCGCTGGCTCACGGCGACGACGCAGAGCGCGCGGTGCGCGCAGCGCTGGTCGTCCGTGACAGCGCCGGTGAGCTCGCGGGCGGCGATCTGCAGATCCGGATTGCCGTCAACACCGGCGAGGCGATCGTCTCGCTCGGAGCACGGCCCGCGCTCGGCGAGTCGATGGTCGCAGGCGACGTGGTGAACACGGCCTCGCGCCTCCAGGCGGCCGCACCTCTGAACGGGATCGTCGTGGGCGACGCGACCTACCGTGCGACGAAGGACGTGATCGAATACGAGCCGGCCGCGCCGGTCGTGGCGAAGGGGAAGGAGCAGCCCGTCGGCGCCTGGATCGCCGTTCGCGCGACCACCGAGGCGGGCCTGCGGCCGCTGTCGAGCACGGGGATCGTCGGCCGGAGGCGCGAGCTGTCGATCCTGGAGTCGCTCTGGGAGCGTGCCGCGGCGGACAGCCTGCCGCACCTCGTGTCGATCTTCGGGCCTCCGGGCGTCGGGAAGTCGACGCTCGCATCCGAATTCACCCGAGGCGCCGCCGATGCCGGTGCGCGCGTCGTCGCCGGCCGGTCGCTCCCCTATCGGGAGAGCAGCACGTACGGAGCACTCGCTGGTCAAGTGCTGCAACTCGGCGACGGGTTCGAGAGCGACCCGCCTCCGGTCGTGGCGGAGAAGCTGCACGCGCGATCGGCAACGCTGCTTGCCGGGACCGAGAGCGATCCCGTCGCGGTCGCCGGCCATCTCGGCGCGATCGTGGGGATCGACGCGGGAACCGAAGCGGCCGACCGCGACGCGCTCTTCTACTCGGTCCGGGCGTTCGTCGAGGCGGCCGCCCGCGAGCAGCCGACGATCTTCGTGTTCGAGGACATTCACTGGGCGAACGGCAACATGCTCGACCTCGTCCATGCCCTCGCACAGCGTGTGCGCGGCCGGCTCCTGTTCGTCACCCTGGCGCGTCCGGAGTTGCTCGACACCCGCGTGGGCTGGGGCTCGGGGCTGGCCGGCTACACGACCCTGACGCTCGGCCCGCTCGCCGAGGACGATTCGCGCGCGCTCGTCGCCCGCCGGCTCGCGGACGAGCGCCTGGCCGAGGAGGTGCTCGCCATCGCCGAGGGCAACCCGTTGTTCATCGAACAGCTGGCCGCGAGCCTCGGAGAGGTTGCATCGGGGGCGCTACCGACGAACATCCGCGAGATCGTGGCGGCGCGCCTCGACGCACTGCCGAGCGAGGAACGTGCGCTTCTCCTCGACGCGGCGGTCGTCGGCAGAATCTTCTGGCTCGAGGCCCTGCGCGCGCTGAGCAGCGGCAACGGCGACCTCCTGCCGCTGCTCGACCGCCTCGAACACCGCGATCTGGTGCGCCGCGAGACGTCGTCGATCATCGAAGGGAAACAGCAGTTCGCCTTCACTCACGGGTTGATCCGCGACGTCGCGTACGACCTGCTCTCGCGGGCCGAGCGGGCGCGGCGGCACGCGGTGGTTGCGGCGTTCTTCGGCGAGGCGACGGGCGGATCGGGCGAGGCTATCGGCGCGATGGCACGTCACTGGCGGGGGGCGGGCGACCACAAGCGCGCCGTGGAACAGCTCATCCGCGCGGCCGAGATCGCCGAGCGCGGTTGGGCGAAGGATCACGCCGCCCAGCTGTATCGCGAGGCGTTCGAGCTCGTTCCTGCAGAGGACACGGAACAGCGCAACGCCGTCCGGCGCCGCCTCGCGCTGGCGAGCGCGGCGTCGTTCCACCTGGCGGACGTCAGACGGGGGGAAAGTCCGCAGGCGTGACGTCGCCCGCGATCTCTTCGATCGAGTCGATCTCGTGCTGGCCGAGCCTTGACGAGTGGGCGCGCACGGTGTCGACGTCCGGGGCGTCGTAGACGCAGAACGACCGCACCTTGCCGCTCTCGTCGACGACGATGTGGCTGTGCTCCCAGATGATCTCCGGGAACTCGTTCTCGACGAGCTCGCGTGATCGCCGTCCGACTCCCGGCATCTCTCCCTCGACCACGTCGAAGGTTCGCACGATCATGTAGCGCGGCACGGCGGGGAGCGTACAGTCCGCGGGCTGGACCGTCTACCCGCCGATGTAGCTCATCTCGACCTTCTCGAGCGACTTGGTGGCCGACGAGCGCAGCTCCGAATACCGGTCGGCACGCACGCGCCAGATGCCTCCGAGCGCGGCCGCGAGCTCCTCGTCCGACGCGCCGCCGCGGATCAGCGCACGCAGGTCGTGGCCCCGGACGGCGAACAGGCAGGTGAACAGCTCGCCCCTCGGCCGAGAGCCGGGCGCGCGTGCAGTCGCCGCAGAACGGCTGGGTGACGGACGCGATCACGCCGATCTCGCCCGCCGCCGTCCGAGTAGCGGTAGCGCTTGCGCGACCTCGCCGCGGTAGGCGGGCTCGACCGGCTCGAGCGGGAGCTCCGCGTCGATCGCCGCGACGATCTCGGCGGCCGGGACGACGTCGTCGAGCCGCCAGCCGTTCGTGTGCCCGACGTCCATGTACTCGATGAAGCGCAGCGTGTGCGGCGGTTCCACGGAAGTGACGGGCGAGCCGGACGATCTCGCCTTCGTTGGCGCCGCGCTTGACGACGCAGTTCACCTTCACGGGCAGGCCGGCAGCGGCTGCTGCGGCGATGCCCTCGAGCACGCGATCCACGGACAAGTCGGCGTCGTTCAGTGCCCGGAACGTTGCGTCGTCGAGCGAGTCGAGGCTGACGGTGATGCGCTCGAGCCCCGCGTCGGCGAGGAGCTGCGCCTTCGCGCGGCAGGAGCGACGCCGTTGGTCGTCAGGGTCAGGTCGGCCCCGAGCGGCGCGAGCATGCGCGACGAGACGCTCGAGCTCGCGACGCACGAGCGGCTCCCCACCCGTGATGCGGATCTTCTGGACGCCCAGTTCGACGAACCGGCGGGCGACGCGCGTGATCTCCTCGAACGTGAGGAGCTCGCGCCGTTCGAGGAACGCGTAGTCGCTTCCGAAGACGTCTCTTCGGCATGCAGTAGACGCACCGGAAGTTGCAGCGGTCGGTGACCGAGATGCGGAGGTCGCGCAGCGGGCGGCCGGAGCGTGTCGAGTGTCTGCCATCCGGAGCAACGGTAGCGGTGCGAACCAGGTTGAATCCCGCGATGCCCGCGCTCCTCGTGCTCGTCGCCGTCACCGCCGTCTGGGGCGTGACGTTCGTGCAGGTCAAGGACGCCGTGGCGATCTACCCGCTGTTCGCGTTCCTCGCGCTGCGCTTCGCGATCGCCGGCTGCACGCTCGCGGTCCCCGGCGCAGGCCGTCTGCGCTCGCTCGGCCGGTCGGGCGCCGGCGCCGCGCTCGTCGCCGGCGCGCTGCTCGGCGCCGGGTACGCCCTGCAGACGGCGCGGGCTCGAGCGAACGATCGGTCTCCTCGACGGGCTTCGTCACCGGGATGTACGTCGTGCTGACGCCGCTCCTCGCGCTCGCGCTCTTCCGGGTCCGGCTCGGCCGCGCTGCCGTGGGTCGGGGTCGTGCTCGCGACGGTCGGGCTGGCGCTGCTGGCGGGCGTGCACCGACGGCTCTGCTTCGCGGTGACCTCCTCGTGCTCGGCGGGAGCGGCCGTCTACTCGCTGCAGATCGTGCTCATGGAGCGCTTTGCGCCGCGTGTACGACGCGGTCGCGTTCACGCTCGTCGAGATGCTCGCGGCGTTCGGCGGGCTTGCGCTCGTGGCTTTGGCCGCCGGTCAGGTCGGGATCCCGCACGGCTGGACGGTGTGGGGCGCGCTGCTCGTCACCGGGGTGTTCGCCAGCGCGCTCGCGTTCCTCGCTCAGACGTGGGCGCAGCGGCGGACGAGCGCGACCCGCACGGCGCTCGCGTTCTCGCTCGAGCCCGTCTGGGCCGCCTTCTTCGGATTCACGCTCGCCGGCGACCGGCTCGGTGTCACCGCCTGGCATCGGGTGCGTCGTGATCATGGCGGGCATCGTCGTGGCCGAGCCTGCGGCTGCGGCGACACTCGCCCGTCTCGTGCGCCGGCCCCGTGACGCGGCATGACGGCGGTCCTGCTCGCGCTCGCCTCGGCGGCGCTCTTCGGCGCGATGACGGTCGCGATCCGCGTCGGCCTCCGCGGCGGCGGAGTCGCGCGCCGCCGCACTCGCCACGATCCTCTCGGCGTTCGGCGGTCGCCGCTGTCGCGGCGGCGTTGCGACACGACTTCCACGGCGTGTGGCCCTTCCTCCTGGCGGGGCTGCTCGCCCCCGGCGCTTCGCAGATCCTGTTCACGCTCGCCGTCCACGAGGTCGGTGCGTCGCGGACGTCGGTCACCGTCGGCGCGGCGCCGCTCGTCGCAGTTGCGATCGCCCTCGTGTTCCTCGGCGAGCCCGTGAGCGCGCCGCTCGTGATCGGCGCGCTGGCGATCGTCGGCGGCGGGGTGCTGCTCGCGGCCGAGCGCGACCGGCCCGAGCACCTCGCGCCCGTCGGGCTGCTCTATGCGCGCGGTGGCGGCCGTCGCTGTTCGCCACGCGCGACAACCTCGTCCGTGCGCTGCACGCGCAGGCGACGCCCGGAGACGGCGGCGGCCGCGACGCTGCTCGCAGGCGCGATCGTCGCCGCGCTCTGGACGCGGCGGGCGCCGACACGCCGCGAGCTCGCGCGGCTTGCGCCGGCCGGCGTCCTCTTCGGCCTCTCCTACCTCTGCCTGTTCGAGGCGTACTTCCGCGGGCGGGTGACGGTCGTCTCGCCGCTCGTCGCGACGGAGTCGCTCTGGGGCGTCGCGCTTCTCGGCGCTCCTGATCCGCCGGTCACGGAGGACATCGGGCGGCGGCTCGCTGGCTCGGCGCCGCCCTCGTCGTCGCCGGCGGCGTCCTGATCGGGGCAGCGCGCTGACGGCCGACTAACGCCGCAGCTCGGCGATCAGGAAGACGGTCGCCAGCGCGATCAGCGCGACGACGACCCCGGCCGTGTGCCCGAAGACGCCCGCCAGCACCACGATCGGGATGCAGACGCCGAGGTTGCCCGGGTTGAGGGGCGAGGGAGCGCGCTTCCGGGGCTCGCGCGCGGCGATCCGCTCGTCGATCCGGCTTGTCGATCTCCCGCTCGATGCGGTCGACGAAGCCCTGCGACGAGCTGATCGTCGTGGCCCGGCCCGAGCTCCTGCGCGGGCGGCGAGCGTCGCCTCGAGCTCGCGCTGGGCCTCGCCTTCCACGCGGGTCATGATCGCAGAACGAGGCGTGGACGAAATCTGCTATAAGGCCGCTTAGATTTTCTGACTATCAGCACCATCCAGAAGGAGAGTATCCGTGGCGAAGACGATCGGCATCGACCTCGGCACGACCAACTCGTGCATGGCCACCCTCGAGGGCGGCGAGCCGACCGTGATCCCGAACGCCGAGGGCGGCCGGACGACCCCGTCCGTCGTCGGCTTCGCGAAGGACGGCCAGCGGCTCGTCGGCGCTCCGGCGCGGCGGCAGCAGGTCACGAACCCCGAGAACACGATCTTCTCGATCAAGCGCTTCATGGGCCGGAAGTTCGACGAGGTCAACGAGGAGATGACGATCGTCCCCTACAAGGTCGTGAAGGGCCCGAACGACGACGTGCGCGTCGAGGCGGGCGGCAAGGAGTACGCGCCGCCGGAGATCAGCGCGATGATCCTGCAGAAGCTGAAGGCGGACGCCGAGGCGCTACCTCGGCGAGTCGGTCACCGACGCGGTCGATCACCGTTCCCGCCTACTTCAACAACGCACAGCGCGAGGCGACGAAGGACGCCGGCAAGATCGCCGGCCTCAACGTCGCTGCGCATCATCAACGAGCCGACCGCGGCGGCGCTCGCCTACGGGCTCGACAAGGAGGGCGCCGACCAGACGATCCTCGTCTTCGACCTCGGCGGCGGCACGTTCGACGTGTCGGTGCTCGAGCTCGGCGAGGGCGTCTTCGAGGTGAAGTCCACGAACGGCGACAACCACCTCGGCGGCGACAACTTCGACAAGGCGATCGTCGACTGGATGGTCGCCGAGTTCAAGCGCGACCAGGGCATCGACCTCGGCGCCGACCCGATGGCGCTCCAGCGCCTCTACGAGGCGGCGGAGAAGGCGAAGATCGAGCTGTCGCTCGACGATGACGACGCAGATCAACCTGCCGTTCATCACCGCGACGCCGGAAGGGCCCGAAGCACCTCGACCTGCAGCTGACGCGCGCGAAGCTCGAGGAGCTCACGCACGACCTGCTCGAGCGCACCGTCGCACCGACGAAGCAGGCGCTCGACGACGCCGGCCTCGAGGCCTCGGACATCGACCACGTCGTGCTCGTCGGCGGCATGACCCGCATGCCGGCGGTGCAGGCGAAGGTCAAGGAGCTGATCGGCAAGGACCCGCACAAGGGCGTCAACCCGGACGAGGTCGTCGCCGTCGGCGCCGCGATCCAGGGCGGCGTGCTCAAGGGCGAGGTCAAGGACGTGCTGCTGCTCGACGTGACGCCGCTCTCGCTCGGCATCGAGACCAAGGGCGGCGTGATGACGAAGCTGATCGAGCGCAACACGACGATCCCGACCCGCAAGGCGGAGGTGTTCACGACGGCCGAGGACAACCAGCCGTCGGTCGAGGTCCACGTCCTGCAGGGCGAGTCGGAGATGGCGACGTACAACAAGACGCTCGGCAAGTTCCAGCTCGTCGGCATCCCGCCGGCGCCGCGCGGCATGCCGCAGATCGAGGTCGCGTTCGACATCGACGCGAACGGGATCATCAACGTCTCGGCGAAGGACCTCGGCACGGGCAACGAGCAGCAGATCCGCATCGAAGGCGGCTCGGGCTTGAAGCAGGACGAGGTCGACCGGATGATCAAGGAGGCCGAGGCGCACGGCGACGAGGCGCACCGGCTGCGCGAGCTCGCCGACGCCCGCAACCAGGCCGAGTCGCTCGCCTACCAGACCGAGAAGTCGCTCAAGGAGCAGCGCGACAAGCTCGACTCCGCTCGTACGCCTCGACGGTCGAGGGGCGGATCATGGAGCTGCGCGGCGTGCTCGACTCGAGCGACGTCGCCGAGATCAAGGCCAAGACCGACGCGCTGCAGGAGGCGTGGACGCAGGCCGCATCCGGCGCTCTACGCGCAGGCCTCGTCGCAGCAGCCCGCCGGCAACGGCGGCGGTGACGCCGGCGACGCCGACGACGAGGTCGTCGAGGACGCCGAGTACGAGGTGGTCGACGAGTCGTGAGCGGCGAAGGCTGGACGGAGCCGCCGGAGAGCGAAGGCGCCGGTTGGCCGGTGCCGGAGCGGGATCGAGCGACGCGTACGAGGAGCGGGTCGAGCCGGTCGAGGAGGCCGACCGTGAGCCCGTGCCAGAGCCAGAGCCCGATCCGCTCGCCGCGACCACGCGGGAGCGCGACGAGTACCTCGACGCGCTCCAGCGGCTGAAGGCCGAGTTCGACAACTACCGCAAGCGGGTTGCGCGCGACCAGCAGGAGCTGGCCGCGCGCGCCCACGAGCGGCTGGTGAAGGAGCTCGTGCCGGTGCTCGACGACCTCGAGCGCGCGCTCGAGGCGGCGACCGAGCACGAGGAGGTGAAGCTCGAGGACGGCGTCCGGCTCGTCCACCGCTCGCTCGCCGACGCTGCTCGCGCCGGAGGGGCTCGCCGAGGTCGCGACCGACGGGCGTGTTCGACCCGCATACGCAGGAGGCGCTGCTCTCGCAGCCCTCCGACGAGGAGGAGGGCACCGTGATCCAGGTGCTGCAGAAGGGCTACCGGCTCGGCGACCGCGTGCTGCGGCCGGCGCGCGTCGTGATCTCGGCCGGCCCTCCGCAGGAGGATCGTGGCTAAGTCGCTCTACGAGTCGCTCGGCGTCGCGAAGAACGCGTCCCCCGACGAGCTGAAGAAGGCGTACCGCAAGCTCGTGCGCGAGTACCACCCGGACAAGAACCCGGGCGACGCCGAGGCCGAGGCGCGCTTCAAGGAGGTGCAGGCGGCCTACGACGTCCTCTCCGATCCGGAGAAGCGCAAGCAGTACGACACCGTCGGGCGCGCGAACGGCCGCGGGCCGGGCCCGGGCGGGACGACCTTCGACTTCAGCGACTTCGACCTCGGCGACATCTTCGGCGGGCTGTTCGGCCGCGGCCGCGGCGCGGGTGCCGGCCCGGCCCCGCAGCGCGGCCAGCGCGGCAACGACGTCGAGGTCGAGGTGCGCGTCTCGTTCGAGGATGCGCTGAAGGGCGTGCAGACGACCGTGCCCGTTCAGCTCGAGCTCGCCTGCCACACGTGCCACGGGACGGGCGCCGCGCCGGGAACCGCGCCGACGACGTGCCCGCAGTGCGACGGGAGCGGCGTCGTCGCGACCTCGCAGGGCCTGTTCGCGCTTGCAGCAGCCGTGCCCGCGCTGCCGCGGCATGGGCACGATCGTCGAGACGCCGTGCCCGACGTGCCACGGGCTCGGGCCGCGAGCGGCGGACGAAGCGCTACACGGTCAAGATCCCGGCCGGCGTCAAGGACGGGACGCGGATCAAGCTGAAGGGCAAGGGCGAGGCGGGCTACGGCGGCGCGCCGGCCGGCGACCTGTACGTCGTCACGCGTGTCGAGCCGTCGAAGCTCTACGAGCGCCGCGGCGACGACCTGATCGTGCAGGTGCCCGTTTCGTATCCGACCGCGGCGCTCGGCGGCAACGTCGAGGTCCCGACGCCCGAGGGCGCCGTGTCGCTGAAGGTGCCGTCGGGCTCCGAGGACGGGAAGCTGCTGCGGATCAAGGGGCGGGGCGCGCCGCGGCTGAAGGGCTCGGGCCAGGGCGACGTGCTCGCCCGGCTGCACGATCGAGGTGCCCGAAGCGGATCAACGAAGCAGGAGCGCGAGCTCCTCGAAGAGCTCCGGAAGACCACAGGATGAGCGGCGTAGGCTTGACGGAGCCGCCCAGGAGCGGAGCCGGCGGTGGAGCGGGATGATGGACGATCGCCCCCGCTACATGATCTCGGTCGCCGCCGAGCTCGTCGGCATGCATCCGCAGACGCTCCGGATCTACGAGCAGAAGGGCCTCGTGCGGCCGAAGCGCACCGCCGGCAACACGCGTCTCTACTCGGACGCGGACGTCGAGCGGCTGCGGCTGATCCAGCGGCTGACGACCGAGCTCGGCCTCAACCTCGCGGGTGTCGAGCGCGTGCTCCGCCTCGAGGACGAGCTCGAGCGCATGCGCCGCCGGCTCGAGCGGATGGAGCAGGAGATGCGCGCGCGCTCGACGAGGTGCACCGGTCCTACCGCCGCGACCTCGTCCTCTACCGCCCGCCGCAACCACCGATGACGAGGGGCTGAACACATGGACTTCAACAAGCTGACGATCAAGGCGCAGGAGGCGGTCGCGGCGGCGCAGGAGCTTGCGCGGCGGCGCGGCAACCCCGAGATCACCCCCGACCACCTGCTGCTCGCGCTCCTCGACCAGGAGCTCTTCGCCGACTGGCACGGCCTGCGCGCCGAGGCGGAGCGGAAGCTCGCCGCCCTGCCGAGTGTCCAGGGCGGGACGCAGCAGCCGAGCCCGTCGGCGGCGTTCTCGCGGCTGCTCGACCGCGCCGACGACGAGCGCAAGCAGCTCGAGGACGACTACGTCTCGACCGAGCATCTCTTCCTCGCGCTCGAGCCCGTGCCGCGCGAGGAGATCCTCGCGTGGATCAAGCAGGTGCGCGGCGGACAGCGCGTCACCTCGCAGGACCCGGAGGGGAGCTACCAGGCGCTCGAGAAGTTCGGCCGCGACCTGACCGAGGCCGCCGAGGCCGGAAAGCTCGACCCGGTCATCGGCCGCGACGAGGAGATCCGCCGCGTGATCCAGATCCTCTCGCGCCGAACGAAGAACAATCCCGTGCTGATCGGCGAGCCGGGAGTCGGCAAGACGGCGATCGCCGAAGGGCTCGCGCAGCGGATCGTCGCGCGGTGACGTGCCGGAAGGGCTGAAGGACCGGCGCGTCTGGGCGCTCGACATCGGCGCGCTGCTCGCGGGCTCGAAGTACCGCGGCGAGTTCGAGGAGCGGCTGAAGGCGGTGCTCACCGAGATCAAGCGCGAGCGACGGCCGGATCGTGCTCTTCATCGACGAGCTGCACACGATCGTCGGCGCGGGCGCGGCCGAGGGTGCGGTCGACGCTGCGAACCTGCTCAAGCCGATGCTCGCGCGCGGCGAGCTGCGCTGCATCGGCGCGACGACGCTCGACGAGTACCGCAAGCACATCGAGAAGGACGCCGCGCTCGAGCGCCGGTTCGCGCCGGTGTTCGTCGGTGAGCCGTCGGTCGCCGACACGATCGCGATCCTGCGCGGGCTGAAGGAGCGCTACGAGGCGCACCACGGCGTGCGCATCCGCGACGCGGCGCTCGTCGCCGCCGCCGTGCTCAGCCACCGCTACATCGCCGACCGTTTCCTCCCGGACAAGGCGATCGACCTCGTCGACGAGGCGGCCTCGCGGTTGCGCATCGAGATCGACTCGAGCCCGCTCGAGCTCGACGAGGCGAACCGGCGGGTGATGCAGCTCGAGATCGAGCTCGCGGCGATGGCGAAGGAGTCGCCGGCGACACGCGAGCCGCTCGAGCGCGCGCTCGCCGAGGCGAAGGAGCAGCGCGACGCGCTCGCGGCGCGCTGGGCGAGCGAGAAGGCGGTTCTCGAGCGCGTGAAGGACGCGACCCGGCGAATCGACGAGCTGCGGATGGAGGCCGAGCGCGCCGAGCGCGACGGGAACCTCCAGCGCGTCGCCGAGATCCGCTACGGCGAGATCCCCGAGCTCGAGCAGGTGCTCGCGGAGCGCCCGCAGGACGATCTGCTCGTGAAGGAGGAGGTCGACGAGGACGACATCGCGACGGTCGTCGCACGCTGGACCGGGATCCCTGTCGACCGGCTGCTCGAGGGCGAGACGGAGAAGCTGATCCACATGGAGGAGCGCCTGCACCAGCGCGTGATCGGCCAGGCGGAGGCCGTCGCGGCCGTCGCGAACGCGCTGCGTCGCGCACGCACCGGCCTGCAGGATCCGAACCGGCCGATCGGCTCGTTCGTCTTCCTCGGCCCGACCGGCGTCGGGAAGACCGAGCTCGCGCGCGCGCTCGCCGAGTTCATGTTCGACGACGAGCGGGCGATGGTTCGGCTCGACATGAGCGAGTACCAGGAGCGGCACACGGTCGCGCGCCTGATCGGCGCGCCGCCCGGTTACGTCGGGTACGACGAGGGCGGCCAGCTCACGGAGGCGGTGCGCCGCCGGCCGTACTGCGTCCTCCTGCTCGACGAGATCGAGAAGGCGCATGCCGAGGTGTTCGACGTGCTGCTGCAGGTGCTCGACGACGGCCGCCTGACCGACGGCCAGGGACGAACGGTCGATTTCCGGAACACCGTGCTGATCATGACGTCGAACATCCGTAGCAGCGAGGCGATGCGCGACCACTTCCGCCCCGAGTTCCTGAACCGGATCGACGAGATCGTCGAGTTCCGGCCGCTGACGCGCGAGCAGATCGGCGAGATCGTCGAGCTTCAGCTGGAGCGCTTGCGCGAGCGGCTCGCCGAGCGCGGCCTCGGCCTGGAGCTCACCGATGCGGCCGAGGAGGTGCTCGCCGAAGCGGGCTGGGATCCGGCGTACGGCGCCCGTCCGCTCAAGCGGGCGATCCAGCGGCTGCTCGAGAACCCGCTCGCGCTCCGCCTGCTCGAGGGCGACTTCGTCGACGGGGACACGATCCGGGTCGAGGCCCAGAACGGCGACCTCGTCTTCGAGCGGGTCGAGTCCGCCGTCGCGGTCTGACCCGGTGCCTGGCACGAAAGTGCCAGGCACCAGGTTCACGCCTTCGGCGGAAGCTCGACCTCGTCGAGGAAGTCGGCGCCCTCCTGCAGCGGCGGCGCGCCGTAGACGAACGCCACGAGCTCCTCGTCGGACTCGTTCCGCAGCTGCAACGGCGTCATCGGCTCGACCGCGACGACGCCGCCCGGGCCGAGGTCGACGCGCTCCGGCGGATCGCCGAGCAACATCGTCGCCGTCCCCGACAGGACGACGAAGACCTCCTCCTGGGCGTGATCCTGGTGCCGCCGGCCCGTGGTGTGCGGCGGGTACCGCCACAGCCGCGCGCGCGACTGCTCGAGCCCGACGGCGCTCGTCAGGTCGCCGGCCCGGCGCGCCGCGCTCTCTCCGTCCCTCTGCGGGCGCTCCTCGAAGGCGAGATCTGCGACGTCGATCCACTGATACCCCATGGTGCGATCGTAGACTCTCGACGTGGGTGAGCCTGCATCCGGCGTCGGGCCGTGATCCTCGTCGTCGCCGCAACGCGGCGTGAGCTCGACTATCTGGACGGCGTGCCGACCCTCGTCTGCGGGATCGGTCCAGTCGAGTCGGCGCTCGCGACGAGCGCCGAGCTGGCGCGCCGGCCGCCGACGGCGCTCGTCCATGTGGGCATCGCCGGTGCGCAGCGCCTGCCCGCCGCGACGCTCGTTCTCGGCTCGGAGGCGGTGTACTGCGACGTCATCGATCCGTCGTCGTCGATGCCGCGCGTCGAGCGCGCATCTCCCGATGCCGACCTCCTCGCCGCGGCCAGGCGGGCGCTGCCCGAAGCGCACGTGGTGCCGGTCGCGACCACCGGTCGCGTCGGCGGCGGTGCGTCGTACGAGGTCGAGGCGATGGAGGGGTTCGGCGTCCTACGCGCCGCTGCGCTCGCCCGTGTGCCCGCGGTCGAGCTCCGGGCCGTTTCGAACGCCGTCGCGGAGCCCGACCGCGCCCGCTGGAGCATCGACGACGCCCTCGCCGCGCTTGCGGCCGCGGTTCCGGTGCTCCTCGAGGCTCTCGATGCCTGAGCTGCCGCCACCGCTGCCACCGCACGAGCGGACGGTCGGCCAGCTGGTCGCCGAGACGATTCGCCTGTACGGGCACCGGTTCTGGCCGGCCTTGCCGCTGGGTGTCCCGCTGGCACTCGTCGACCAGTTCGTCGTCCACCAGCCGCTCCGAGTTCAGGCCCTTGCGTTCTGGCTGGCCTCACCGTTGATCGCCGGAGCCTTCGTGTACGCGTGCGTGCTCGTCCATGGTGGACGGCCGACCGCGACCGTCTTTGCCGTCGCCCTCCTCATCTACATGCCGTTCCCGGCCCTCCGCGCCCTCTACCTGCTGCCGGGGATCGCGTGGTTCGCGTTCATCGGGCTCGCCGTGCCGGCCGCGCTCGTCGAGCGGCTGAGCTTCAGGCCCGCTCTGATTCGCGGGCGCGAGCTCGCCATGTCCGACTACGTCCACGCGCTCGGCTCGTTGGCGGCGCTCGTCATCGTCGTCGGCGTCGCCGGCCAGACGCTCAGCACGCTGCTGCGGACCCAGGGCGACAGCAGCCAGCGAATCGCGCTCGCCCTCGCCGACCTCGTCCTCAGCCCGCTGCTCTACCTGGGCGGCGCGCTGCTCTATCTCGACCAGGCGGCCCGTGTAGGGTCCCGCCGATCCAAGCCCCGTCGCACAACGCAAGGGAGACGACGCGATGCCGATCTTCATCCTCCTGTCGACGCTGACGCAGCAGGGCGTGCAGACGCTCAAGTCGAACCCTGAGCGGCTGCGGCAGGTGAACCACGACGTCGAGGAGCTCGGCTGCCGCGTCCTCCACCAGTGGGCGACGCTCGGCGAGTTCGACTTCGTGAACGTCGTCGAGGCGCCGGACATCGCGACGATCGCGAAGGTCTCCGTCGCGCTCGGCTCGCGCGGCTCGACCAGGATCGAGACGCTGCCCGCGCTCGAGATCGAGGAGTTTCTGCACACACTCGAATAGGGAACTGTCCGAAACGGCCGTTGCCGCGTGGCGTCGCGGCGCGGACACTGAGAACTGCGGCATATGCGAGACCCCAGGATCGACGAATACGCGAGGCTGCTCGTCGAGCGATCGGTTCCGGTGCGGGCCGGCGCACAGGTCGTCGTGCGCTCGACGCCGCTTGCCCGCCCGCTGATCGAGGCCGTGATCGAGCAGATGGCCCGCCTGGGTGCGCATACGCTGCTCCAGCTCGCCTTCGAGCTCGTCGGCGGGCCGTTCGCGCGCGAGGCGCCGCTCGAGATCCTGCGCGAGACGTCGCCGCTCCAGCGGATGATCTGGGAGCAGGCCGACGGCTTGATCGTCATCTGGGCGCCCGAGAACGCTCGCGAGGGTGCAGAGCTCTCGGAGGAGCGTCACGCGGCCGTCCAGGAGTCGACCCGTCCGGTGCGCACGCGGACGATGGCGATGGAAGTGCCATGGGTCATCGCCGAGTACCCGACGCCCGCCGGCGCGCAGGACGCCGGCATGTCGATCGGCCAGTACGAGGACTTCATCTTCGAAGCGGTGCTGCGCGACTGGGACGCGGAGGCCGAGCGGATGCGGCGCATCGCCGACGTCTTCGACGCGGCCGACGAGGTGCGCATCGCCGGTCTCGGAACCGACCTGACGCTGTCCCTCGCCGGCCGCAACGGGGAGATCGACGCCGGGCACGTGAACATGCCGGGAGGCGAGGTCTTCTACTCGCCGATCGAGGACTCGGCCGAGGGCACGATCGAGTTCTCCGAGTTCCCGGCCGTCTACCTCGGTCGCGAGGTGGAGGGCGCGCGCCTCGTCTTCGAACGGGGCCGCATCACCGACGCGTCGGCCCGCACGGGGGAGGAGCACCTCCTGCGCACGCTCGACACCGACGACGGGTCGCGGAGGATCGGCGAGCTCGGCATCGGCTGCAATCCCGGCATCCAGCGCTACATGAAGAACGTTGCCTTCGACGAGAAGATCGACGGCACGGTCCACCTCGCAGTCGGGAACTCGTACACGTTCACCGGCGGTACGAACGTGAGCTCGGTCCACTGGGATCTCGTCAAGGACCTGCGCGACGGCGGACGCCTGTACGCCGACGGCAGGCTCGTGCAGGAGAACGGGCGCTGGTTGATCTGAAGCGCTAGCCGGCGGCGGCGGCGATCTCACCGGCGAGCCGCGCGTTTCCGACGATCAGGTCGCGGTTCGCGCGCAGTGTTCGTCCGTCGCTCTCCGCGTGCAGGAACGCGAGCACGAACGGCGTCACCTGCTGGCCGTGGATCCCCTGCGCGTCTGCGTGTGCGAGTGCCTGTTCGATCAAGGGCTCGACGTCGTCGAGGCTCTCGTCGGGTGGACGCCCGACCAGCAGGCCGCCGCCCCGCGAGCTCCCAGTGCGCCGCCGCCACCGCGGCCGCTTCGGCCGCCGATTCGACACGCGCAGACACGCGCGGGCCGCCGGCGGCCGCGAAGAAGAGGGGCAGCTCGTCGGTCCGCCAGCCCAGCACGGGCACGCCCAGGGTCTCGAGGAGCTCCGCGGTCGCGCCGACGTCGAGCAGCGATTTCACCCCGGACGACACGACCAGCGCCTGCGTCGCCGCGAGTGCGTGGAGATCGGCGGAGACGTCGGGCGGCGTCGGCCAGCCGCGGTGGACACCGCCGAGCCCGCCCGTCGCCATGAAGCGGATCCCGGCGGCGCGGCACACGGCAAGCGTCCCGCCGGCGGTCGTCGCGCCGGGCGCGCCCTGCACCGCTGCGGCGGCGATGTCACGCGGTCCGAGCTTGCGCGCGGAGGCGTCGAAGCGCTCGAGCTGGAGCGCAGTCAGCCCGACGTGAACCTCGCCGTCGAGGACGCCGACTGTTGCCGGCACCGCGCCGCCGTCACGGACGGCCTGCTCCGAGGCGAGCCCGACGGCGACGCCCTCGCCCGGTGGAAAGCCGTGCGCAACGAGCGTCGTCTCGAGCGCGACGACGCCGCGTCCGTCGCGTCGCGCCTCCAGAACCTCGGCGGCGATCGCGATCACGGCATCGCCCCGAGCTTCGCGCAGCAGCGGGCGGCCGCCTCGAGGCCGAGCTCGGGGCCGCCGACGAGGAATCCGGCGGCGAGAGCGTCTCCGGCGCCGGTCGCATCCACCACGGTCGTCGGCCGCGCCGGATACGAGCGCCCGTCGACGACGATCCCTTCCGCGCCGCGCTTGAGCACGAGCCGCGCGTCGAGCGGCCCGACCGCGGCATGTTCGCGTTCGTTCGCGAACACGAGATCGGGCGTGAGCGATCGCACACGTTTCCGAAAGCCGTCGTCGGCGAGCGTCTACGTCGACGCGTCGACCGAGACGAGCGCGCCGCGCGAGCGCGCAATCCCGGCTGCGCGCGCGGCAGCGTCGGCGACCGGGAGGCCGAGCAACGCGTAACCGGAGATGTGCAGCACGTCGCAATCGAACCACGCGTCGTCCAACTCCTGCGGATCGAAGCAGGTTGCGCCGCCGCGGTCCGAGGCCATCGTGCGGTCGCCGGAAACGGCGAGCGAGACGACGACGCCGTTCCGGCCGCCCACCGGGCCTGCGACGTCCACGCCGAGCTCCCGCAATTCTCGCGCGACCAGGTCCCCTGCGGCATCGGCGCCGCGGCGGCAGACGAGGCGTGCGTCGGCCCCGAGCTCCTGCGCCCACGCCGCAACGTTCGCAGCCTGGCCACCGGCGCCCGCCCTGATCGTGGCGGGCCGGTCGTCGCCCGGCACGAGCGGCGCCTCGAGTGAGACGACGACGTCCAGGATCAGATCGCCGAGTGCTGTGATGCGCACGCGTACGATGCTCGCATGGAACGCATCGGGCGTGGCGGCAGGCTCCGCTCGTTCGCGATCGGAGGCGTCGTCGGCGCGGCCGGAGCGATCGCGACAGCGCGGCAGGTCGCGTCGCGCTCGCGTCGGCCCCGCGGCGTTCCCTCAGGGCTCGTGGCGTTCGAGGATGCGCCGTGCTTCCTCGAGACGGTCGCCGGCGACCCGCAGCGCGATCGGGACAACCCCGAGCGGCGCAGTTGACCCCGGCGTGCTCGGCGCCTCCGAGCCCGGGCGCAGCTGCGTCAACACCGCCACGACGAGGACGATCCCGCAGATCACCGCGATCTCCGTCGCGACCGACCGTGTGAGCAGCGGCGAGCGGCGTTCGATGAGCGAGCGGTTGGCGCGTCCCACGGCGAGGAGAGGAAGGAAGAGCGCCGTCTTGGCGAGCAGCGCCCGCCCGTACGACGTCGACCAGAGGTGCTCGACGCTGCCGAGCTCGGTGAGCGCGCGTGCTACCCCGGTGAGCGCGATCACGCAGACCGCGACCAGTGCAGCCGATGCGAACCGTCGAAGGACCGCACGGCGTTCCCAGGTGTCTTTCGACGATCGGGGCAGCACCCAGATCACGGCGACGAGCCCACCCAGCCACACGGCAGCGGCCAGGGTGTGCGTGATGTCGAACAGTGGGGCGACGACCGTGGGCTGATCGCGATCCAGGGCGTGTCCGGCCAGTGCCGGCGCCGCAGTGAGCGCGAGCGCACACGCGCCGGCGGCCGCCAGGAGTGCAGGGACCGCGGGTGCGAGTGCCGCTGCCGCGGCTCCGGCGAGCGCGACGACGGTTGCGACTTTCATGACGAGTGCGAAACGTGTCCCGGACGCCGCCGTCGCTTCGAGGCCGCTCGCCCCGACGAACGCCGCCACCAGCGCGACGAAGAGCAGCCCGGCGAGAGGTCGCCGGAGGCGTGCACCCAGCAGTCGTCGGGCGAGCAGCGCGAACACGGTCGCACCGGCGGCGACCAGCAGACCGACGAAGTAGAGGGCTCTCAGAACGACGTTGCCGAGCCCGGTCGGCGTCGAGGCGCCGAGCACCGGCTCCGGCCGGGTCCCGGCCGTGCCCACGGCGAACGCGATCACCCCCTGTTCGGGGTGACCGTCCTCCGAGACGATGCTCCAGCGGACCGTGTAGGCGCCCCGCGGGAGCGCGTGTGCGAGCGGCAACGTCAGGACGTGTCCGCGGGCCTGTGCAGGAGCGGCGAGCACCGAGCGGTGAGACACGTTTGCGACGGCGGCATTGCCGGACCCGACGCGGACCGTGTCGTCGAACTCGACGAGCACCGCAAGTGGCGCCCGTGCGACGACCGACCCGTCCGCCGGAACGGTGCGAATCAGCCTCGCGTGCGCGACGGCCGCCGCCGGAACGACGAGTGCCACGAGGACGAGGACGGCGAGGGCTCGCGCCAACGTGCGCGAGCGTACCCCGCTGCTAGCCTTGCCGCTCCCATGCCGCTGTACGAATACAAGTGTCCAAGCGGGCATCTGTTCGAGGTGATCCACGGCATGACGGAGGACAGTCCCGGTGTCTGCGAGGTCTGCGGTGAGGGGCCGCTGCAGCGCGTCCTTCACCCGGTGGCCGTTCACTACAAGGGGAGCGGGTTCTACTCCACCGACTACGGGCGCAAGAAGAAGGCCGCAGCGAAGGAGGGGGCCGGGTCCTCGGACTCGTCGTCCTCGGGGGACTCGTCCGGGTCCGGGTCGTCGGAGACCAAGGGCGGCGGGGAGACGAAGAAGGCCGCCGAGGCGTAGCGCCTACTGCAGCGTGTGACCGATCACGCAGCCCGGCTCGAACGGGCCGGTGGGAGGCTGCGGCGCCGACTTGCCGAGGAACATCGCGATCGTCGTCGGGTTGTCCTCGCTCGGCGCTCCGGTGCCGCCGCCGCCGAAGTCGCCGCCGAGGCGGCAATGGACCGAGCTCGACCCGTCCGACCGGAACTGCACCCAGCCGAGCTGGAGCAGCTGGCTCGTGGTCAGGTCGGTGGTGAGAGGCTTCACGAGCGACGCAGCCCGAAAACGGTAGGCCGAACAGCGTGCCGACGGAGGTCAGCTTCGAGGAGACCGCGTTGAGCACAGCCTGCTGACGCGCTCCGCGCGTGAAGTCGGTCTCCGACGGGTCGAGCTGGTTCTCGCGGATCCGCGAGTAGATCAGCGCGCGCTCTCCGTTCATGTGCTGTGTGCCCTTCTGGAAACGCCACCCCGGCCACGCGTCGCAGCGCGCTTGTGTCGTGTACGGACAGTCGAAGCGGTTCGATCGAATCGGCTTCGGAACGTTGACGTGATGCCGCCGAGCGCGTTGATCAGATCCTTGAAGTCGGCGAAGTTGACGACCACGACGTGGTTGATCGGCGAGGCTCGTGAAGTTGTGGATCGTCCTGATCGCGAGGGCCGGCCCACCGATCTGGAACGCCGCGTTGATCTTCTGCGTGCCCCCGCCCGGGATCGGCACCTGACCAGGTCGCGCGGGATCGAGAGGTAGTAGAGGCGATGGTGGGACGGGTCGGTGCGCAGAAGCATGATCGAGTCCGAGTGCCGGTCGCCCTCACGACCGCCCACATCGCGTCGTTGTCGGTTCCGAGCAGCAGGACGGTGGTCGAGTGTGAGACCAGCAGACCGCTCTGATGCGTAGAGCGCGGCCTTGGCATTCGGGTCGAGCCGCTCGTTCGCGTCCGAGACGCCGCTCGAGAACGGCGAACCAACCCGCGATCGCCCAGACGACGACGAGCAGGAGGACCACGAGCGCGACCAGCCCGATCAGGCGGCCGCAGCGCCGATCCGCCGCCGCTTCGGCGCTGCACCCGGTCCGCGGTACGTCCGTCGGCGCGCGCGTCGCCGCGGCCCGGCGCCCGAGCACGGCGCGCGGAACCTTTCCCTTGACGCGGCCGCCGCGATAGACGCGATACGGCTTCTCGTCCGGCGCCATCCGGCGGGTTAGGTTACCGAGCGGATATGAAGGCTGATCGCGTGATCGGCGTCGACCTCGGCGGGACGAAGATCCTCGCCGGCGTCGATCGACAGGACGGGACGGGTGCACGAGACGGTCGAGGAGCCGACGGTGACGAATTCGCAGGATGCGCTGCTCGACCAGCTCGCGGACGTCGTTCGCGTCGCTCCCGCGCGAGGGCGTCGATGCGGTCGGGTTCGGGATCCCGTCGCGGATCGACCACCGCACCGGCATCGCGCTCGGCGCCGTCAACATCCCGCTGCGGGACGTCGACTTCGTTCCGCGACGAGATGGAGGGTCGCCTGGACCTGCCGGTCGGGTTCGAGAACGACGCCAGCTGTGCGGCGTACGCCGAGTTTCGCGCACGGGGCGGGCCAGGGCGTGCAGAACTTCGTGATGCTGACCCTCGGGACCGGGCGTCGGCGGCGGCGTGATCGCGACGGGGAACCTCTTCCGACGCGTGGACCGAGCTCGGGCACATGGTGATCGTCGAGGACGGCGCTCCGTGCGCAGGGCGCGTGCTCGGGTCGCGGTCACGTCGAGGCGTACTGCTCCGGCCGCGCCGCCGACAAGCGTCGCGCAGAACGTGCATCGGCCCGCGCGCAACCGCGCACGACCTCGTTCGCGACCGCAATCCCGCCGCTCGCCCAGATCGGCCACCACCTCGGAGTTGCGATCGGGTCGCTCGTGAACATCTTCGGCGCGGAGCGGATCGCGATCGGCGGCGGCTTCGGCGTCGCCGCGTTCGACCAGCTCTTGCCGAGCGCGCGGTTGGCCGTGCTCACGGAGGCGCTCGCTCCCGGTGGACAGGAGCTCGAGATCGATGCGCGCAGCTCGGCGCGTCGGCCGGCCTGATCGGCGCCGGGCTCGTCGCCTTCGAGGCACTCGCCTGACTGCTCGCCGGGGCCTGTAGTGCCGCTCGCGGTCTGTGCGACGCCGATCGGGAACCTCGACGACGTCACGCTGCGCGTCCTTGCCGAGCTGCGCGAAGCCGACCTCGTTCTCGCCGAGGACACGCGACACACCGCGGCTGCTGCTCGACCGCCACGCGATCCGTGCGACGTCTGCTCTCGTTCCACGAGCACAACGAGGCGGCACGCGTGGCGGAGGTGCTGCCCCGGCTCGTTGCCGGCGAGCGGATCGCGCTCGTCTCGGACGCGGGATTGCCGGGCCTGTCCGACCCCGGCACGCGGCTCGTTCGCGCGGCGCTCGAGGCCGGGCTCGACGTGACGGTGCTGCCCGGCCCGTCGGCGGTCGAGACGGCGCTCGTCGCGAGTGGCCTCGGCGGCACGCGCTTCATCGTTCGTCGGCTTCCTCCCGCGGAAGGAGGGCGAGCGGCGGGCGTTGTGGGACGAGCTCGCAGGCTGGGACGGTGCGGTCGTGGCGTTCGAGTCGCCTCGCCGATTGCCGGCGACGCTGCGCTCGCTCGCGCTGCGCGACGCGGAGCGTCCGGTCGCGGTCTGCCGCGAGCTGACGAAGCGGTTCGAGGAGGTGGTCCGCGGCACGGCAGCCGAGCTTGCGGAACGATTCGCCGAACCGCCGAAGGGCGAGATCACGCTCGTCCTCGGGCCGTCAGTCCCCCGCGCCGACACTGCAGAGGCGCTGCGCGCGGTGAGCGACCTCGTCGCGGCCGGGACGCCGCGCCGCATCGCTGCCGACGTGGTCGCGAGACTCACCGGAACGGCGCGCAACGACCTGTACCGGCGAACTCTGTGACAACTTCGTCAATCTCGCTTGACGCCCTGAGGTCGCCGCACCTACCGTGGTCAGACGTTTTCTCTTCTGACAACGACAGCATTTCGGGAGGTGCCGATGCGACGCGTGTTTCCGGCGGCCGTGCTGGCAGCGTTGTTCTTCGTCCCGGGCGCAGGCGCCTGGGCCTGGCCTGCTGCAGGCGACGTCGTCCAGCCGTTTTCCTTCGATCCGGCTCACCCGTATGCGGCCGGCCAGCACCGCGGGATCGACATCGCCGGAGACGCGGGCTCGACAGTTGTCGCGCCGGAGGGCGGTTCGGTCTCGTTCGCCGGGACCGTCCCCACCTCCGGCAAGAGTGTCACGATCCTCACCGGGGACGGGTACGCAGTCACGCTCACCCATCTCGGGTCGATCCTCGTCACGAAGGGCGCAGCGGTTGCCGAGGGCGACGCGGTCGGGACGATCGGCCCCAGCGGCGACCCCGAGGTCGCGACGCCGTACGTCCACCTGGGTATCCGGATCGCGAGCGACGAGGAGGGCTATCTCGACCCGGCTGGGTTCTTGCCCGCTCGTGTCGCGACGGCGCCGCCGTCGGAGGCCGTGCCGTCGCCGGTCCCCACGCCTCCGCCCCCGCCGCCGACGACCGGCGACGCTCCCACTGCGCCGGCTGCGCCGGTGGCCGCAGCAGCCCCGACCGCTGTTGCCGCCGCCCCGGCCGCCTCGACCGGCTCGGTGTCGACCTCGGACCGGTCCGAGGTCCCTGCCGCTGCTCCGGTTGCGAGGCCGCTGCCGTCTCCACAGCCGGCCACGGTCGAGTCGGCGCAGCCGAGACCTCGAGTGCGACGGCCCGCACGTGCGCCGGTCCGCGACAGCGCGGCCGTCGCGTCGGCGCTGCAGTCGACGCCGAGCCACGCTGCGCCGGCCACGGCGCCGGCGGCGAAACCCGTGCACGACACGATCCCCTTGCCCCGTGCGTCGCACGCGCATCCCGCTCGGGCAAGGAATCCGGCCGCTGCGGCGGTGACGCGCGCACGACACGCGACGACGCGGAGAACCAGTCTGGGCCCGCCCCGCGCAACCCGCGCAGCCGACATCTCGGCTCCGCGTGGCGCGCGCGTCCCGGTCGCCGCCGATCCGAGGCGTCCGACCGCCGGCGGGCTGCGTCGTGCCCACGAGTCGGTGGTTCTCGTTTCGCCGGGTCATCGGCGGCCGGGCCATCGACTGCCCGGCACGGTCGCCATCGCAGTGTTGCTTGTGTTCGCCGTCCTCGGTGGCGGATTGCTCGGTCTGCGCCGCAGGAGCCGTACAAGACCCGTTCGTATGATTGCCGCCAATGTCGAACGAGCGGAAGAAGGTCTTGGTGGCGCCTGCCTGGCCGTATGCGGCGGGACACCGGCACCTTGGCCACGTGGCGGGGTTCGGCGTTCCGTCCGACGCCTTCGCGCGATATCACCGCCTCAAGGGGAACGACGTCCTCATGGTCAGCGGGACGGACGAGCACGGTACGCCGGTGATGGTGACCGCCGATCGCGAGGGGAAGTCCTACGCTGAGGTCGCCGACTACTACAACGCGTCGTTCCGCGAGGACTTCAGAAGGCTCGGGCTCTCGTACGACCTCTTCTCGCGCACCACCACCTTGAACCACGAGCGCGTCACGCAGGACCTGTTTCGGACGCTCTACGACCGCGGCGCGATCATCGAGCAGTCGATGCTCGTGTCGTTCTCGCCGACGACCGGGCACACGCTCCCCGACCGCTACATCGAGGGGACGTGTCCGATCTGTGGCTATCCCGAAGCGCGCGGTGACCAGTGCGACAACTGCGGGAACCAGCTCGACCCGACCGACCTCATCAACCCTCGATCGAAGGTCGACGGATCGGTTCCGGAGTTTCGCGAGACGAACCACCTGTTCCTCGATCTCCCGAGGTTCGCCGACACCCTCCGGACCTGGATCGAAGGTCATGGCGAGTGGCGGCCGAACGTGCGGAACTTCTCGCTCGGCCTCCTCGACGACATCCGCCCGCGCCCGATGACGCGCGACCTCGACTGGGGTGTGCCCATCCCGATCCCCGGGTACGCGGAGGACCCGAACAAGCGGATCTATGTCTGGTTCGACGCGGTGATCGGCTATCTCTCGGCGAGCATCGAGTGGGCGTCGCTTCGCGGCGACCCGGATGCCTGGCGGGTCTGGTGGCAGAACGACGAGTCCGAGCACGCCTACTTCCAGGGGAAGGACAACGTCGTCTTCCACACCGTGATCTGGCCGGCGATCCTGCTCGGGTACGGCACGGGCGGCGAGTACGGCGCCGGCCTCGCGCCGCTCGAGCTTCCCGACAACGTGATCGCGTCCGAGTTCCTGACGATGGAGGGGAAGCAGTTCTCGACGAGCCGTCAGCACTCGATCTTCGTCGGTGACTTCCTCGACCGCTACGACCCCGACCCGCTCCGCTACTACCTCGTCGCGGCAGGCCCCGAGACGCAGGACTCCGACTTCACGTGGGCCGAGTTCGTGCGGCGCAACAACGACGAGCTCCTCGCCAACTGGGGCAACCTGGTGAACCGCACGCTGACGAACGCCTACCGGAACTTCGGATCCGTTCCCGAGCCGGGCCCGCTCGAGCCGGCCGACGAGGCGGTTCTCGCGGTCGTGGACGGCGGCTTCGCCACGGTCGGTGAGCACATCGAGCATGGACGTTTCCGCGCGGGGCTTGCGGAGGCGATGCGGCTGGCGTCGCACGTGAACCAGTACCTCTCGGAACAGGCGCCGTGGGCGCTCGTGAAGACCGACCGGCAACGCGCCGGAACCGTGCTCTACGTCGCGCTCCGGGTGGTCGACAGCCTGAAGACCATGTTCACGCCGTTCCTGCCGCACACGTCACAGGTCGTGCACGAGCTCCTGGGCAACGAGGGCATCCTGGCGGGGCCGCTCGAGTTCCGCGAGGTGCACGAGGAGGGCGGTCGCACGCACGAGGTGCTGACCGGCGACTACGGCGGCTGGGTGGGCCGCTGGGAACCGAGCGCGCTCCGGCCGGGCCAGCAGCTCGCCGAACCGAAGCCGCTCTTCAAGAAGCTCGACGAGTCGGTCGTCGAGGAGGAGTTGCGTCGGATGACCGACGACGCCGGCGGCGGGTGATCGACACCCACGCGCATCTCGGCGGGGACGCGGCCGAGGTGCTCGCCCGAGCGCGGGCCGCCGGGGTCGATCGCATCGTCGTCGTGGCGACGACGGTTGCCGGTGCGCGTGCTGCCCTCGCGCTCGCGGAGGCCGAGGAGGGCGTCTACGCCTCGCTCGGCATCCATCCGCACGAGGCGGGTTCGGCGACGCAGGCCGATGTCGACGAGCTTCGCGCGCTCCTCGTGCATCCGAAGGCGGTTGCGGTCGGTGAGACCGGGCTCGACCACTTTCGCGACTATGCGCCGCGGGGCGCGCAGCGGTGGCTCTTCGAGGCGCAGCTCGAGCTTGCGGCCGAAAGCGGCAAGCCGGTCGTGATCCACACGCGCGCCGCCGACGACGACACGCTCGAGCTGCTCGCGCCGCATCAAGGAGCGGTCGTCCTGCACTGCTTCTCTTCTCCTCCGCTGCTCGGCGAGGCTTCGAGCCGCGGCTGGTACGTGTCGTTTGCCGGGAACGTCACCTACAAGAACGCGTACGACCTCCTCTCGGCCGCACGGGCGGTGCGGGCCGACCGCCTGCTCGCGGAGACGGACAGCCCGTATCTCGCGCCTCAGCCCGTCCGCGGTCGGCGCAACGAGCCGGCCTTCGTCGTCCACACGTACACCGCTCTTGCAGAGGCCCGCGGCGTCGAGCTTCCGGCACTGGTCGCACAGATCGACGCAAACGCCGACTCCGTCTTCGGGTTGTGAGCGTCCGGCCGCGGAAGGCGCTCGGGCAGCATTTCCTCACCGACACGAACATCCTCGGCGTGATCGCCCGACTCGCGGCGCTCGACCCGGCCGACGTCGTGCTCGAGGTCGGTCCGGGGCTGGGTGTGCTCACGCGCTTCCTCGCCGAGCGTGTCTCCTTCGTCCACGCGGTCGAGATCGATCGTCGGCTCGAACGCGAGCTCGCAGGCATCCCGCGAACCCGCGTGCACTGGGGAGATGCGCTTGCGCTCGACATGTCGGCGTTCGAGCCGTCACCCGGGAAGCTCGTCTCGAACCTGCCCTACAACGTCGCCACGCCACTCGTGGTCGAAAGCCTCGCGCTCGACCAGCTCCATGCTTGGTGCGTGATGGTCCAGCGCGAGGTGGCCGACCGTTTCTTCGCCGAACCGTCGACGAAGGCGTACGGAGCGGTCTCGGTCCTCGTTCAGCTTGCCGCCGAGCGCACGGGTGTCCACCCGGTCTCGCGCGAGGTATTCCGGCCGCGACCGAATGTCGACTCGGCGCTGGTCGCCTTCCGTCGCGTCGCCCCTGCTGCGACCGAGAGCGTGAAGCGGCTCGTCGAGGGAGCGTTCTCGCATCGGCGCAAGACGCTCGCCAACGCTGTCGCCCTCGCGGGCCTCTGCTCGCGGGAAGAGGCCGTCGGCGGGCTCGCGGCGATCGGTCGTGGCGCGGGTGTTCGTGCCGAGGAGCTCTCACCGCCCGAGTTCGTTGCGCTCGCCGAGGCGCTCGCTTGATCGGTGCCGCGCACGCCAAGCTGAACCTCGCGCTGGTCGTCGGGGCTCGCCGCGCCGACGGGATGCACGAACTGCTCACGGTCTTCCAGCGGCTCGACCTGGCTGACACGATCTCCGTCGAGCCGGCGGACGAGACGACGATCGAGGGCTTCGCCGAGGACACGCTCGTCGGCGCCGCGCTCGGCTCGCTCGACGCTCCGCACGGCTGGCGCGCGGTGATCGACAAACGGATCCCGGTCGCGGGCGGGCTGGGGGGCGGCAGCTCCGATGCCGCGACCGCGCTGAGGCTCGGTAACGCCCAGCTCGAGGATCCGCTCGACGAGCAGCGGCTGCACGAGCTCGCGGCCTCGCTCGGCTCCGACGTTCCGTTCTTCCTGCGCAGTGGGCCGCAGCTCGGCAGCGGCGTCGGAGCCACGCTCGAGCCCGTCGAGATCCCGCAGGACTTCGTGGTCTGCCTCCTGCTCCCGCACGGTGCGAGCAAGGCCTCGACGCGCGCCGTCTACGAGGCGTTCGACGCCCGCGGTGGCGGCAAGGGCTTCGCCGAGCGGGCGACGACGCTCCGCGACGCGGTGGGCCGCGTTCGCGGAGCGCGCGACCTCGCCGGGCTGCCGCCGAACGACCTCGCGAGCTCCGTCCACGCCGAGACGTTGCGAGCCGAGGGAGCGTTCCGCGCGGATGTGAGCGGCGCAGGGCCGACGGTGTACGCGCTCTTCGAAGATCACGGGGCGGCCGAGCGAGCTTGCGCTGCGGTGGCGCCGATCGGCCCGTGCTGGATCGCCAACCCCGCCTGGTAGCGTGATCTGACGATGACGTACGCGATCGAGCACGGCTCCACGCGCCTGGGCCGCTGGCTCCGTCTGCGGCGCATCCGGATCACCCTCGGGTTGGCCGCCGTCGAAGGGCTCCTCTACCTCGTGGGCGTGCTCGGGTGGTGGGAGGCGGTGCTGTTCGCGGCGGTCGCAGGCGGTTTCTGGTGGTTCGCGGGCCGGTCGAGCCGCTCAGACGTGGTGCGCGAGGTGAGCTGGATCCTCGCTGCGTCGCAGCTGATCGTGCTCTGCGTGCCGCTGGCGCTCGGGCTCGTGAAGGCGGTCGCGATCGCGGTCGTGGCGCTCCTCGCCGTCGTCGCGCTCTTCTTCCTCTTCACCGATCGCCGGTAGAGGCGCCCCTATACTCGAGTCGCAGTGGGGCGTAGCCAAGCGGTAAGGCAGCGGGTTTTGGTCCCGCGATCCCAGGTTCGAATCCTGGCGCCCCAGCCATCTCGCTGAGGCGACGACGATATGGCCGATCCGCCGCTCGCAGCCCTGATCATGGCCGGAGGCCTCGGCACTCGCATGCGCTCGTCCGTGCCGAAGCACTTCCACCCGATCCTCGGGCGGCGGCTCGTCGACTGGGTGATCGACAGCGCGGTCGCGACGGGCGCGGAGCCCGTTGTCGTCGTCGCCTCGCCGTCGGGCCGCGATCAGTTCGAGGAGGCGCCCGTCACCGTCGCCGTCCAGGCAGAGCCGCTCGGAACCGGTGACGCCGCACGCTCGGCGCGGGCAGCGCTCGCCGGCTGCACGGGGGATGTGCTCGTGCTCTCCGGCGACACGCCGCTGCTCACCTCCGAGCTGCTCCACGCACTGCTCGACACGCACCGTTTCGAGCAGGCCGCGGCAACGATCCTCACCTCGAAGCCGGCGGATCCGCGCTTCTACGGCCGCATCGTGCGAGACGCCGGCGGGGCGGTCGTTCGTATCGTCGAGGGCACGGATGCGACGCCCGAAGAGCTCGAGATCGACGAGATCAACTCGTCGATCTACGCGTTCCGGTCGGACGCACTGTGGCCGGCGCTCGAGCGGCTCCAGCCGAAGAACGTCCAGGGTGAGCTCTATCTCACCGATGCGATCGCGGTGCTCGTCGAGGCCGGTGAGCGCGTCGCGGCTCACGTCGCCCCCGACTCCGGACGAGACCGAGGGCGTGAACACCCGTGTCGAGCTCGCGCTCGCCGGCGCCGTCCTGCGCGACCGCATCAACGAGCGGCACATGCTGGCGGGTGTGACGATCGTCGACCCCTCCGCGACCTGGATCGATCACTCCGTCGAGATCGCCGAGGACGTGACGATCAACCCGTTCACCGTCCTGCGCGGCCGGACCCGCATCGGGGAGGGCGCGGAGATCCACGCCCACACCGTCGCCGTCGACGCCGAGATCGGCAAGCGCGCGGTCGTCGGGCCCTTCTGTTACCTTCGCCCCGGAACGAGCCTCGGCGAGTCTTCGAAGGCAGGCACCTACGTGGAGATCAAGAATTCGCGGATCGGAGACCGCACCAAGGTCCCTCATCTGTCGTACATCGGCGACGCGGACGTCGGCGAGGACTCGAACATCGGCGCCGGCGCCATCACCGCGAACCTCGGCCACCGCCCCGGCGAGCCGAAGCAGCGCACGACGATCGGCAGCAACGTCAGAACCGCGATCCACAATGGCTTCATCGCTCCAGTGGAGGTCGGTGACGGCGCATGGATCGCAGCCGGTTCGGTGATCACGGAGGACGTTCCGCCAGGCGCGCTCGCGATCGCGAGGCAGCGGCAGGTGAACAAGGAGGGGTATGCAGCACGCCAGCAGCGCGACGAGTGAGCTCGCCCTGCCCGGGTTCGAGGCGCTCGAGCCCGTGACGCAGGCTGCGCCCGGCCACTGGATCGAACGTGGGCCGCAGAAGCGGCTGATGGTGTTCAGCGGCCGCTCGCACTCGGTGCTGGCGGAGCGGATCGCCGAGCAGCTCGGCGTCGAGCTGGGCGAGATCGACCTCGGCACGTTCGCGAACGGCGAGACCTATTGCCGCTTCGACGAGTCGATTCGCGGAGCGGACGTGTTCCTCGTGCAGACGGGCTCGGAGCCGGTCGACCGCAACGTGATGGAGCTGCTGTTCATGATCCAGGCCGCGAAGCTCGCCTCCGCGAAGCGCATCACGGCGGTGATCCCGCTCTTCCCGTACGCCCGGCAGGATCGCAAGGCAAAACCGCGCGAGCCGATCTCCGCGCGCTTGATCGCCGACATGCTCCAGCTCGCAGGCGCCGACCGGGTCCTCACGATGGACCTGCACGCCGGCCAGATTCAGGGGTTCTTCACGATCCCGGTCGATCACATGACCGCTCTGCCGCTCTTCGCGCGGCATTTCCGCGATCTCGGCCTCACCGGGGACGGCATCGTGTCGGTTTCACCGGATGCGGGCCGGGCGAAGATGGCCGTCCGGTTCGCCGAGATGCTCGACGCAGACTTCGCGCTGATGCACAAGACACGCCCCGCCCACGACGTCGCCGAGGTGACGGAGATCACGGGTCGCGTCCGCGGCAAGAAGGCCGTGCTCGGCGACGACGTGATCATGACCGGGGGCACGTTGCTCGCGAACGTCAACGCGCTCAAAGCGCACGGGGTCGAGGAGATCTGGGTCTTCGCAACGCACGGCCTGTTCTGCGGCAATGCCCTCGAGCGGTTCGCCGACGCCGGTATCGCCGGGATCGTCGTCACCGACACGGTGCCGATCGACCCGATCGCGAAGCCGAACAACCTGACCGTGCTCACCGTCGCCCCCCTGCTGGCCGAGACGATCATGAACGTCTTCGCCGACGACTCGGTGAGTGCGATCTTCGGCGGCGAGAACCAGCTCTTCTAGCTACGAGCGGATTCTCCGCTCCGCATCGGCAGGTGTCGATCGGCGCAGCTGCGGCTTGTCCGCAGAGACTCTCCGCGGGCGCGCTGATGGCCCGGACGTCTCCGGCCACCATGATCGTTGTGTGCAATCGCCTACCGTGGGAAAAGCGGCGCGGAGGCAGTCGCGTCCGTCCGCAGCGAGGCTCGAGCTCCGGCCCGCGCAGCTTCGCAGGCACGTCGCCCCGGGCTCGTTGCCGTTCCGCACGACGGCAGACGTCGAGCCGTTGACGGAGATGATCGGCCAGCCTCGGGCAATCGACGCGGTCGAGTTCGGGCTCGAGGTCGAAACCGCCGGCTACAACCTCTTCGTCGCCGGGGTGCCCGGCTCGGGACGCGCCACGATCGTGCGGGACTCGCTCGAGCGCTTCGCCGCCTCGCGCCCGCCGCCCGAGGACTGGGTGTACGTGCACGACTTCCGCCAGCCCGACCGGCCGAATGCGATCCGCCTGCCCGCCGGTGGCGGAAGCGCGTTCGCGCAGGAGATGGCCGAGTTCGTTCGTGCCGCGCGTCGGGAGATCCCGCGCGCGTTCGAGAGCGACGAGTACGACGAGAGACGACGCTCCTTCCTTGCAGACGTGGAGCAGCAACGGGCCCACCTGGCCGAGGAGCTCAAAGCGTTCGCCGGCGAGCGTGGCTTTGCACTCGAGATCACCCCCGTCGGCGTCGTGACGACACCGCTCGCCGACGGACAACCGCTCACGCCCGAGCTCTTCGAACGACTGCCGGGAAAGGACCAGGAGCGGATCGCCGCGGCAAGCGAGGAGATCCGGGAACGCACCACCGGCTTCCTGCGCGCGGTGCACCGTCTGGAGAAGGAGGCCGCGGAGCAGGTGCGCGGGCTCGAGCGCGAAGTGGCCCTCTATGCCGTCGGGCCGCTCCTCAACGAGCTGCGCGAGAAATGGGACGGCCACGACGAAGTTCTCGCCTACCTCGGCGACGTCGAGGACGACGTCGGGCACCACCTCGACGACTTTCGCGAAGAGGCTTCAACTGGGCAGCCGATGCTCCTGGCGGTGACGCAGCGCGACGAGTTCTTCCGCTACCGCGTCAACGTCCTGGTGGACAACGCAGATGTCGTCGGCGCACCGGTCGTGATCGAGCGCAACCCCACGTATTACAACCTTGTCGGTCGCGTCGAGTACCGCGCGGCGTTCGGCTCGATGGTGACCGACTTCCGCGAGATCAAGGCCGGAGCGCTCCACCGGGCGAACGGCGGTTACCTCGTGCTCGAAGCGTTCGACCTGCTGCGGCAGCCGTTCGCCTGGGACGCGCTCAAGCGCGCGCTCCGCGGCCGGGAGGTGCAGATCGAGAACCTCGGCGAGCAGTACAGCGCAGTTCCGAGCTCGACGCTTCGTCCCGAGGCGGTCCCGCTCGCGGTCAAGGTCGTGCTGATCGGGCCGCCGCTCGTCTACCGGCTCCTCTACCAGCTCGACGAGGACTTCCGGGAGCTGTTCAAGGTGAAAGCGGACTTCGCACCCGAGATGGAGTGGAACGACGAGAACGCGCTCGGCTACGCCCGCCTCGTGCGGCGCTGCGTCGACGCCGCCGGTCTCCGCCACTTCGACCGTACGGCCGTCGCGCGCCTGATCGAGCAAGGCGGGCGGCTGCGGGAAAGCCAGCGCAAGCTCACCACGCGCCTGCTCGACATCTCCGACGTCGTCTCGGAGGCGAGCTTCTGGGCCGGTCGAGCGGGGCATCCTCTCGTCCGGGCGGAGGACGTCGAGCGCGCCGTCGCCGAGCACGAACGTCGCTCGAACCTGCCCGAGGAGCGGATCGGCGAGCTGATCGAGCGAGGCACGATCGTGATCGACACTGCCGGCGAGCGGGTCGGGCAGGTGAACGGGATCGCAGTCGTCGATCTCGGCGACTACGCCTTCGGCATGCCCTCCCGCGTGACGGCGCGGGTCGCGATCGGACGGGGCAACGTCGAGAGCGTCGAACGGCAGATCGAGCGCTCGGGACCGATCCACTCGAAGGGCTTCCTGATCGTCTCGGGGTATCTCGCTGGCACCTATGGGCAGGAGCAGCCGCTCGCCCTCAGGGCGAGCATCGCCTTCGAGCAGGCGTACGACGAGATCGAGGGCGACTCGGCTTCCTCGGCCGAGCTCTACGCGCTCGTTTCGGCGCTCTCGGGCCTGCCGCTGCAGCAGGGGGTCGCGGTCACCGGCTCGGTCGATCAGCATGGCGCCGTGCAGGCCGTCGGCGGCGTCACGCGCAAGATCGAGGGCTTCTACGCCGTCTGCAGGGCCGCCGGGCTGCAGCGGCGACCAGGGCGTGATCGTCCCCGCGGCGAACGTCGAGCATCTCATGCTCTCCGACGAAGTCGTCGACGCCGTCGCCGCCGGCCGGTTCCACGTCTGGGCCGTGCACACCGTGGACGAGGGGCTCGAGCTTCTCGCCGGGCGCCCGGCGGGAGTGCGGCGCAAGGACGGGAGCTTCCCCGAAGGCAGCGTGCACGCGCTCGCCGAGGCCCGCCTGCGCGACTACATCGCGCGCCTGCAGGCTTCCGCACCCTCGCCGGGGAACGGCCGCTTCACGGCGGCCGACGAAAACGGTGAGAGCGTGCCGCTGGGAGAGGCATGACGTTGACGGGGACCGGTTTCGATTCTCTCGTTGCGGAGCTCGCACACCTCGAGGATGTCGTGGGTGTGCTGTCTGTCTACGTTGGGGTGGATCCACGGGCGGAAGCGACCACGCGCCGGTCGTGGGCGATCTCGCTCGACCGCGAACTGAAAGCTCTTCGTGCGAGGTTGCACGAGGAGGGCCCGCACGAGCGCTGGGTTGCATTTGATCGGCGGCTGCTCGTGCTCGCGCCAGATCTAGCTCGTGCGGTCGATGCGACCGAGCATGGACGCGGAAGAGCGTTGTTCGCGGCAGTGGACTCGGGCGAGGTGCACAGTGTCGCCGTGCAGGCGGTCCTCCCGACCGGAGCGACTCTGGGTGAGGTCGCGCGCGTCTTGCCGCTCCTTGCGGCGGACGAGGGCGCTCCGATGGGTATCGTGCTCGTCGGCCGAGATATCGTCCGCGCGCTGGAGGCGCGTCTCGGTGCGGTCGAGGCGCTCGTGAGCTTCGATGTCGAGCCATTCGTCGCGGACGGTCCCGAGCGCAAGGGGCCAGCTGCGCCGAATCCGCTGAGAGCACAGCAGGTCGTTTCCCAGCGGGAGCGTTACGAGCGGCATGTCGAGGCCGGGCACCGCGGTCTGCTCGATAAGGCGGCGAAGGCCGTCTCGGGCTTGGCTGCTCGGCGGGGCTGGGAGCTGGCGGTGGTGGCGGGAGACCCTCGTGGAGCGCATCCCGTGTCCGACGAGCTTCTCCGGCAGGGCGTCGAGACGACGGCTGTCGACCGCGACGTGGAGGCGGTCAGTCCGGCACAGGCTCTGAAGGAGCTCGGCCCTGTTCTCGTTTCCCTTCGCCGTCGACGGGATCTCCGATTTGTCGAACGCGCGTGCGACGCAGCCCTTGCGCGTGGGCCGGGGGCGCTTGGCCTCGCTGACACTCTCACTGCTCTCGGCGAGGGTCGAGTCGACCATCTCCTGCTCGACGGCGGCCGTGATCTCCTCGGCGCCATCGGGCCCGGAGGTGAGCTTCTACCTGACGGCGTCGTGCCGCCGAACGTCCTGGGCTCGGAGCTTCGATCGGAGCCGCTACTCGCAGACCGCGCCGCACTGCGTGCGCTCCGTTCTGGTGCCCGTGTCACCGTCGTCGACGGCGAGGCAGCCCTTGCGCTTGCGGACATCGACGGTGTGGCCGCAACGCTCCGCTGGTAGTTGCGCGCGAACCCGAGAAGTCGAGGGCCGGCCGGCGAGCCCGGCGTCATGCCACCCCTTCGCCGGCCTGGATCCGTCGCACCTGGCGCTCGACCAACTTCTTCGCTTCGGCCGCCCATAGCACCACGCTCGCGAGGCCCAAGCAGATTGCCCACTCGTCGAGGCCGAGCGGCGTGGTGCCGAAGGCGTCATTGAGAAACGAGAATTGAACGACCGCGACCTGGAGCAGAGCAGAGAGCGCGATCGCACCCCACAGCCATCGGTTGGTGAATAGCCGGTGGAACGCGCTCCTGCGGTCGGACCGCGCGTTGAAGCAGTTGAACAGCTGGGCGAGGACGAGGGTGGTGAAGGCCATCGTCCTCGCCTCGACGACGTTGCCTGTATCGCCGACGAACCCGCCCGGCAGTCGGAGGTCGAGGGCGAGCAGGGTCACGACGGCCATCACGCCTCCCACCCAGACGATGCCGACCCACATCTCGGCGTCGATGACGCGGTCGGTGAGGCCGCGCGGCGGTCGCCGCATGACGTCGTCCGGCGAGGGATCCAGGCCGAGCGCCAGGGCCGGCGCGCCGTCGGTGAGGAGGTTGATCCAGAGGATCTGCGTCGCGAGCAGCGGCACCGCGATCGTCTCGCCGGTGTCCTCGAGCCCAAGCCAGCCGGCGAGCACGACGCCGAAGAACATCGTGAAGCACCTCGCCGATGTTCGACGAGAGCAGGAAGCGCAGGAACTTGCGGATGTTCGCGAAGATCGCCGCGGCCCTCGCGGATCGCGCTGACGATCGTGGCGAAGTTGTCGTCCGCCAGGATCATGTCCGCCGCCTCGCTCGCGACGTCCGTTCCCCCGATGCCCATCGCGACCCCGATGTCCGCGGCCTTCAGCGCCGGCGCGTCGTTCACGCCGTCGCCGGTCATCGCGACGATCCGACCGTCCGCGTGCAGCGCCTCGACGATGCTGCAGCTTGTGCTCCGGTGCGACGCGGGCGTAGACGCGGACCTCCCGTACGGTTGCCGTGCGCGAGGCGTCGTCGAGCGTCTCGAGCTCGCGCGCCGGTGACGACGCGCGATCCGGCGGACGCGATGCCGAGGTCGGCGGCGATCCGCGCCGCGGTGTGCGGATGGTCGCCCGTGATCATCAGCACGCGAACGCCGGCGCGACTGCGCGTCGACGATGGCGCGGACGGGCCTCGGGCCGCGGTGGGTCGATTATCCCGACCAGCCCGAGGTAGACGAGCTCCCGCTCGACCGATTCGTCCTCCGGCAGTGGCTCGTCCGCCGGCAGCGACCGGTAGGCGACCGCAAGCGTTCGCAGAGCCAGATCGCCGAGCCGGTCGATCGTCGTGAGGATCTCGCTCCGACGCGCCTCGGAAAGCGGGCGCACACGGCCGCCGAGGCGCTCCTCGGTGCAACGGGCAAGCAGCATGTCGGGAGCGCCCTTGGTGACGACGGCGATGTCTGACTCGCGCTCGCGGTCGGCGTGCATCGTGGTCATCAGCTTGCGCTCGGAGGTGAACGGAACCTCGCCGACCCGCTCGAACCGCGCGCGGCGTCGCTCGGTCAGCCCTTCCACCTTCGCCTCCGCGACCAGAAACGCGGCCTCCGTGGGATCACCCTGGATCGTCCACTCGCCGTCGATCTCCCGCAGCACGGCGTCGTTCGCGAGACTCCCGGCTTCAAGCACCGCGCGAACCTCGTCGAGCAGGGCCGGATCGTCGAGCGGACGCCCGTCCACGAGCAGATCGCCGTCCGGGCGGTACCCGCTGCCTGTGACGTCCACCTCGCCCGTGCCGGTGACGACCTTCTCGATCGTCATCTCGTTCTTGGTCAGCGTTCCTGTCTTGTCGGAGCAGATCACCGACGCCGACCCGAGCGTCTCGACCGAGGACAGCTTCTTGACGATCGCCCGCTGCCGCGCCATCCGCTGCACGCCGAGAGCGAGGACCACGGACAGCACGGCCGGCAGCCCTTCCGGCACCGCGGCCACCGCCAGCGATACCCCGATGAGGAGCACCGACACGAGATCCGACGCCGTTCGGAGATCGGCACTGAGCAAGATCGCGCCGACGACGACGGCCGCGATCGCGATCACCGCGATCCCGAGCATGCGGCCGATCCGGTCGATCTCCCGCTGCAGCGGCGTCGCCTGCGCCTCTGTGCGGCCGAGCAGCCGCGCGACGTTGCCCATCTCGGTCGCCATTCCGGTCGCGGTCACGACGGCCCGGCCGCGGCCGCGCACGATTGCGGTGCCGCTGAACACCATGTTCACCCGGTCGCCCAGCCCGACCGGCTCCGCGATGGTGCCGACGTCCTTGACGACCGCCTCGCTTTCCCCCGTCAGCGATGCCTCGGCGACCGTCAGCGACGCCGCCTCGACCAGGCGACCGTCGGCGGCGACGGCGTCGCCCTCAGCGAGCGCAAGGATGTCGCCCGGCACCACCTCCGCGGCCGGAATCCGCTCCATGCGTCCGTCGCGCACGACCCCCGCGGTCGCCGCGGCCATCCGCTGCAACGCCGCGACGGCCTGCTCGGCGCGCGCTTCCTGCACGTAGCCGAGCACGGCGTTGGCGACAACGATCGCCGCGATCACGATCGCGTCGTACGGAGCCGCCTCGCTGTCTTCGAACGCCCATGCCACCAGCGAGACCACGACTGCCGCCAAGAGCAGGTAGATCAGCGGGTCGGCGAACTGGTCGAGGAACTTCCGCCACTCCGGCACGCGCTCCGCCGCTTCGAGCCGATTCGGACCGAACCGGGCGAGCCGCGACGCCGCCTCGCCTGCCCTCAGCCCGAGGTGCGCGTCGGTGCCCAGTGTCGCCGCGACGGCACTCGCTTCGCGCCGCCACGCGTCCTGCGAGCCCGGCACAGCGGAGCTCTCTCTGGCATCGGCACCGCCGTCCGGGACAACCTTCATGTCTCCGCCTGGTCGAGCTCGGCATCCACGAGTGACACCCGCTCGCCGCTCGGCTCCAGGTGCGTGATCACCGAGGAGCCCGGGAGCGCCGACTGGATCTCCCGCTCGAGCCGGTCGGCGAGCGCGTGCGCCTCACTCACGGTCCAGGCGGCCGGTACGAGCACGTGTAGCGAGACGAAGGAGCGTCTCCCGGCCTGCCGAGTGCGGACCGCGTGGAACGACACGTCGTCGTCTCGGTAGCGCTCCAATAACCGCTCGAGCGCGTCCCGCTCGGCGGACGACAGCGCGTGATCCATCAGCCCCGCGCCCGCGCGACGCAGCAGCGATACGCCGGTCACGACGATGTTCGCGGCGACCAGCAGGGCGACCACGGGATCGACCCGGAGCCATCCCGTGGCGCCGACGACGAGAACGCCGGCGATCACGCCCGCCGAGGTCCAGACGTCGGTGAGCAGATGCCGGCCGTCAGCTTCCACCGTGATCGAACGAGACCGCGTGCCGGCCCGGACCAGGACGATGCCCACCCCAAGGTTGACGATCGATGCCGCGGCGGAGAGTGCGATGCCGATCCCGAGCTCCTCGAGCGCCACCGGATGAATCAGCCGCCCGATAGCCGTCCAGGCGATCGAGACGGCGGCGAGGAGGATCAACCCTCCCTCCACACCGGCCGAGAAGTACTCCGCCTTCTCGTGGCCGAACAGGTGCTGCTCGTCCGGCGGCGTGCTCGCCCAGTGCAACATCGTCATCGCGACGAGGGCCGCGACAAGGTTCACCACCGACTCGAGTGCATCCGACAGGAAGCCGACCGAGCCCGTCACCTGCCAGGCAAGCGCCTTCAACGTAATTGTCGTGACCGCGGCTGCCACCGACAGCCAGAGCAGCCTGCCCAGGCGAGAACCAGAAGTCGGAGCAACCGTCGACGTCACCACTGCGCAGGAGTCCGTCCTGTCGACAGAGTGCGACCTGGGACGGGACTGACCATGATCGAACCCGCCTTCCTTCCACGCACAGCATCGCGCGGGATCGCCCGCTGAGACATCGGTAGTTTCCTGATCAAACGTATCTTGATCGCTTCCGAGCTCCGAAAGGCAGACGGGAGGTCGAACGATGACTGGCACCGAAGATGTCGGAGACGATGGGCCGGCGAGCGAGTCCGTCTTCCGTCGTGTCGTCGTCGGGGTTGACGGCACCGAGCCGGGGTTCGAGGCGTGCCGCCAGGCCGCCCGGCTCGCAGATCCAGGCACGCCGATCGAGGCAATTGCTGTCGTCCATCTCGCCGAAGCGGTCCGCGCGGGAGCCGGAGCGCCCCGCATTGCCGACCAACTTCAACGCGACGCGGAGTCGGCGCTCGACGAGGCGGTCCGGATACTCGGCGATCGCGCGCACAAGCGGTTCGTCAACGGGTTGGTCACGGAGTCGCTACTACGCGAGCTCGACCGTGTCGCCGGTCGGTGATCGCAATCGGATCGCACGGTCATCGCCGCGCGACCGAGATCATGATTGGAGGTGCCGCCGGGGAGGTGCTCCATCAAGCACCTTGCTCTGTCCTGGTCGCGCGCCCGGCGAGCAATCCAGAACTCTTTCCCGGCGTGATCGTCGTCGGGATGGACGGTTCGGAGGCCGCGGACACTGCATTCGCGGCCGCGCGGCAACTCGCGGCGCGTTTCGACGGGCCCCTGCGCGTCGTGACTGCGCTGCGTGGTAAGAACGTGGACCTTGCGCGCGTCCAGCTCCGCGTTGCGTCCGTAGAGGCAGTCGACGAGCATCCCGTCGCAGCGCTCGTCGGTGCGTCGCAGGCTGCCGATCTCGTGGTGGTTGGCAGTCGAGGCCTGCACGGCGTGCAGGCACTCGGCAGTGTGTCCGAACGGGTCGCGCATCAGGCGAGATGTTCGGTTCTGGTCGTGCGCTCGCGGGCGTACGACCGAGCTCAGCGCGGTTAGGTCAGGTCGCGTCGTGTGAACGCGAGCGGTGCAAGACCGGCGAGCACGGCGACCGCGAGGAGGAGCAGGCCGGAGTGAGTCGGTGCGATCCCGTGCCGCAGCGGGTCGCCCGCGACATAGTGGTAGAAGGGCGACGCTTTCTGCGCGGGCTCGAGCCAACTGACGATCGCCGCGAGGGCATTGACGAGATACGCCGCGACCGCCGCGACTGCAGGTACGGCAAGGGCCTGAGCGCGCCGCCCCGAGAGGCAGCCCACCAGCAAGGCGAGTACGCCGAAGAGGAGTGCGAGCAGGGCAGCGTCGAACGTCGCTGCCGCGAGCTTGTTGAGGCCGATGCCCATGTTTGCCGCACTTGCGCCGACTGCAAGCGCGCCCCACAGGATGACTGCGAACACCGCGAGCTCCGCGACGAGCGCGGCGAGCTTCTCGAGCACGAGTCGTGGCCGCGAGATCGGGTTCGCGAGCAGGAGGTCGAGTGTCCCTCGCTCCTCTTCGCCTGCGATTGCGCGTGCACCTGCACCGATCGCGGCGACGAGCAGGAGCAGCGGGACCATGAACGAGAAGAGTTCGCTGCCGAGGTATCCGGCTCCAGATGAGTAGTCGACTGTGCCGCCAAAGGCGATGAACGCCTTGAGCGCGTCCGGATACTCCGACACGAGTCTCTTCATGCTTTCGTTGCCACTCACCGACGGGTAGACGGCGGTCATCATTGCGACCAGGCCTATCAGCCCGAGGCTCCACCAGATGAGGCTTCGAAGGCTGTCGCGCAGTGTCTTCAGGAAGACGTTAAGAAGCATCCGCGGACTCTCGGTAGAGCGAGAGGAAGACGTCCTCGAGATCCGCCTCGTGGCTGTCGAGCCCGAGGACGTGATGGGTGGCGAGCGCCTTGACGAGCCCGTCGGCTTCGCCATGGAGGGCGAAGAGGATCGTCGAGCCGTGTCGCTCGAGCTCGCGGACGCCCGGCAATCCTACGAACGCGTCCGGGGCGGCGGCGTGGGCGAGCGTCACCTCGACCCGGGTGAATGCCCGCGCGCGGAGCTGCTCGACGGTACCGGTGAGGATGACACTCCCATCGCGCAGCAGCGCGACGCGATCGGCAACGTGCTGGACTTCCGGCAGGACGTGCGACGACAGAAACACCGTGCGACCGGCGGCGCGCGCTTCGTCGAGGAGCTCGTAGAACACCTGCTGCACGAGCGGGTCGAGACCCGACGTCGGCTCGTCGAGTACAAGCAAGTCGGGATCGTGCATGAAGGCCTGGACGATCCCGACCTTCTGCCGGTTACCTTTGGAGAGCGAGTTGATCGGCCGGTCGAGCTCGAGGTCGAGCCGCTCGGCGAGCACGGGCGCAACGCCCAGCGACTCGATCCGACGTAGGTGCGCGAAGTAGTCGAGCAGCTCGCGCGCAGTGAGCTGCTCGTAGAGGCGAAGGTCGCCGGGGAGGTAGCCGATACGTCGGCGTAGCCCGGGGCATGACCGGGGCGTGGCGCCGAAGACCTCTACCACGCCGCGTGTCGGTCGGATCAAATCCAGGACGAGTCGGATCGTCGTCGTCTTGCCGGCGCCGTTCGGCCCAAGGAAGCCGTAGATCTCCCCTGGCTCGACCGAGAAGTTGAGGTCTTCGACTCCTCGGTCGTCGCCGTAGTACTTCGTCAGAGACACGCCCCGGATGACGGGTCCGGTCATGTCGCGACCGCAAGCGTGCGTACAGCGACCGGGTCGAACCCCGCGAAGGGCTCGTCGAGGACGACCAACCCGGGCTCGTGCAGCAGCGCACGGCGGACGGAGAACGAGCAGTCGGCGAGCGCCTGCACGACGCCGAACCGCGTGCTCACATGCGAGAAGCACAGCATGCAACTGCCTCTCATGGAGGACACCTGCAGGATCCCCCGCCCAGGTCAGCTTCTGCGTCGGTGCGTCCCCCGGAATCGCATGTGGGAAAGCCGTATCCGTCGCGCGTACGGCGGCGCGTATCCGAACAGGGGCCTGACAGACTCGCGGCGGGCGCAGACGGACCGCCGGGCTGACGGGTTCCGCACACGCGTTGCTGGCGAGCGATGTGGTCGGTTCGACGGCGCTCGCGGAGTCGTGGATCCTGAGGCGTGATCGTCGGGCCGCAGGTCGTCCGTGGCGGGCACCGGTGCCGCCCGTGAGGAGAAGAAGGACCGCGGGTCGTTGATCCGGGTCACGCCGAGGCGACCTGGTTCGTATCGTCGTGACGCGGGCCCGGTGACTTCTCCGCGCTACGGCGCGAGGCGGGTGACGAACGAACGCGCGGTTCGAGGCATGTGCGCGAGTGCCGCCGAGCGAATCGACTCGCGCCATCTCGACCAGCGAAGCCCGACGAAGATCAGCGCGAGCCCGACGACGGCGATCACCAGCGGCGCGACTCCGCCGAGCATGCCCAGAGCGGACACGGTGGCCATCAGCACGCCGACTGCACCGACGATGGTGAAGCTCCAGTGCCGCACGAACGCCGAGAAGAAGAGGGCGATCGCACCGAGCACGCCGATCACGGTGAAGCCGGGCACCGTCTTCGGGACGAGGACGACGACCGCACCACCGGCCGTCACGAGTCCGACCCAGTGGGCCCAGGTGGCGTACGTACGTCTGCGGCTGACGTCGAGCCAGAGGCCACCCGCGATCCACCCGAGGCCGACGAGGACGACGAACGCCGCCTCCTGGCGCGGGCTCAGGTTGTTGCCGAACACGAGCTCGGCCGCATCGACCGCGAGCACTCCGACGGCGAGCGCAAGCGGAACGAGCAGAAGCGGGTCAGGCCTGCCTGCGAGGAGCACGAGGCCGGCGATGAGCCCGGCGACCGCGATGATCGTGATCCCGACGTGTACGTGTCCGATGTTGCTCGCACCTTGAGGCCAAATGCCGACGAGCCGCTCGACCGCGTAGGTGACGAGGCCGACCCAGCCGACCGCAACTGCTTCGAGGACGTCGGCGGCTTCCGGAAGGTGCCTCCGGCTCAGGATCGCGGTCGCCGCCAGTGAACCGCTCAGGAAAGCGAGGCCCAGCGCGAGAATGCCCCCGGCGCCGAGGTCGTGCCAGTAGATCGCGAGCAGCGACACCGAAGCCGCCACGACGAGGAGAAGCCCGAGGTAGAGGGCGATGACAGCACCGAGACCGAGCACGTGGGACGTCGGCTCGGTCATCGGCTCGGTGAGCTCGGCCCAGAGTCGGTGAACCTCGTCGGGGCTGTGCCCATGCGCCAGCAACCGGCGCTCGAAGTCGTCCGGCGTGACCTCGATGTGCGAAGGGCTGGTACTGCCTCTCGGTGAGCCGGCGATCGTCATCGCACGCCTAGCTTCGAAGGGTGTCTCTCGTTTCTCTTCTACCTGACCGTGAAGAGCGCCCGGCTGTGGCTTTGCCGCACATTCGCGGCGCTTTTCCGCGGGTCTGCCGGTGGCTTGCGTCGCAAGGCAATGGTTGCTAGCTTGCGGCACATGGCAACTGTCGAGCGGCGCCGCACCGAGTTGCTTCGCGGAGTGCTCGATCTGTGTCTGCTCGCCGTGATGCAGGAAGGGCCTGCCTACGGCTATGAGATGACGAAGCGGCTCCGGGCCCGTGGCCTTTCGATTGTCGGCGAGGGCTCGATCTACCCGCTGCTCGGCCGCCTGGAGCGCGAAGGTCTCGTGGAGACGTATCGGGGTGCGAGCAATGGAGGACCGCCGCGAAAGTACTACCGCGCGTCCAGGGAGGGGCAGAGTGCGCTTGCGGATGGTGTGTCCGAGTGGCGTGCGGCGCGCGATGCCGTCGATGCTGTTCTCGGTCTCGTCGAAGCGGAGGTCGCGTCGTGAGCGAGTTCGTCGAGGAGTGCCGCCGCGAGTGGAAGCGGCTTCGCGTTCCGGATCCCGTCGCCAACGAAATGGCAGCCGACCTTGCGGCAGACCTCGAGGAGGCGGAGGCCGAGGGTGCCTCGACCGAGGAGGTGCTCGGCAGCGGAGCGTTCGATCCGCGCTCGTTCGCCGCCTCCTGGGCAGCCGAGCGAGGCGTCGTTCCGCCGCCACCCGGCCAGGGAGCCTCGCCGTCGCCACGCCGGTCACGAGTGCCCGTGGCAATCGCGATTGCCGTGTTCGTTGCGACGATCGTCGTCGGGCTCGCGCTGGTCACGTCCAGACCCGGTGTGAGCGTGCAGCGGACGGCGCTCGCATTGCCCTTCGGCCCGGTGCCGCGGGCCGAGGTGGCTCCCACGACGCCGTTCGGGCCGCGGGCCCGACTTCCGGCCGTTCACGATTTCGCGGTATTGAACGGCCCGGTCGCCGCCGTCCACACCTTCGGACTGGTGCTGCTGTTCATCGGCATCGTCGGGCTGATCCTCACACTGCTGTACTGGTCGCCCTGGGCCGGCGAGCGCTCCCTGTCGCGACGTCGCGCGTGACGATCCGTTCCGACTGACGGAAGACCGGCTCCTCGAGCGTTGGGCGGGGCCTGCTCGCTCGGTACACTGCTCGGCCGTGCCTTCCGAGCGCCATCAGCTGCTGGTCTCGCACCGGGACGTCCTCGGCTCCGCCGAGTCGCGCCGCCTGCGCCGGCAGGGCGTCATCCCGGGAGTCCTCTACGGGCGGGAGCGGCCGGTGGCGATCAGCATCCCCGAGCGCGATCTCCGCGCGGCGCTGACGACCGCGGGCGGACTGAACGCGGTGCTCGATGTCGTCGTGGACGACGCCGCTGCCAAGGTGCATCCGTCGGTCCTCAAGGAGTTCCAGCGCGACCTGGTTCGCGGCGTGATCACGCACGTCGACTTGCAGGAAGTGCGCCTCGACCAGCCGATCAGCGCGACCGTGCCTCTGGCGCTCGTCGGCGAGTCGGTCGGCGTGAAGGAAGGCGGCGTTCTCTCGCAGGTGACGGTCGAGGTCAACGTCGAGGCGTTGCCGATGGAGGTTCCGGAGCACCTCGACCTCGACATCTCGACGCTCGGGATCGGCGACTCGGTCCGTCTCGACGCGCTCCAGGTGCCCGAAGGCGTCCGGCTGCTCGACGATCCCGACACCGTCCTCGCGAGCGTCACGCACGCGCGCGTCGAGGAGCCCGAGGTCGTGGAGCCCGTCGAGGGTGAGGCCGAGCCGGGTGCAGCAGAGCCTGCCGCCGAAGCAGAGCCCGTCGCCGAAGGCGACGGCGAAACCGAAGGCTGATCGCGATGCGGCTCTGGCCGCGCCGGCACGGCACCTCGCTCGACCTGCTCGTCGCCGGCCTCGGCAACCCGGGTCCCGAGTACGCGCGCAACCGCCACAACGTCGGCTGGCTGGTCGTCGACGAGCTTGCACGCCGGCACGACGGCCAGTGGCGCGCGAAGTTCAACGGCCGCCTGGCGGAGATCCGGATCGACGGCCACAAGGTGGCGCTGCTGAAGCCGGAGACGTTCATGAACGACTCCGGACGCGCCGTGCAGGCCGCAGCGCGCTTCTTCAAGGTCGAGCCCGACGCGGTTCTCGTCGTCCACGACGAGAGCGACCTCGAGATCGGGCGGCTCCAGCTCCGCCGCGGAGGAGGGCTTGCCGGTCACAACGGCCTGCGCTCGGTCGCCGCGGGGCTGGGCGGGCCCGACTTCCTGCGGCTGCGGGTCGGCGTGGGGAGGCCCGAGCGGGGCGACCCCCGTCCGCTCGCCGACTGGGTGCTGTCCGACTTCGCGCCGCACGACGATGCAGAGGCGATCGTGAATCGAGCCGCCGATGCGGTCGAGGCGCTGGATGCCGACGGCCTCGAGGGCGCGCAGCGTCGCGTCAATTAGGGGCAATGATGAGCGTCCTGCCGACAACGACCGTGCTCTCCGGGCTCGTCGAGCGGCTGCGTGCCGAGGGACGTTTCCAGGACTACGCGACGGCCTTCCCGGAGCGCGCCCGTGTGTCGGAGTCGATCCTGCCGTTCGTGCTCGCGGCGCTCCACGCCGAGCTCGGGCGGGGCCTCGTCGCTCTGTTGCCCGAGGACGCCGACGCGCGCGATGCGGCCGAGGCGGCGGGGTGGTTCCTCGGCGAGGAGGCCGTGGCGCTCTTCCCCTCACGAGGCGTGCACTTCGGATCCGGCCTCGAGCCGCCTCCACATCTCGTCGGCGAACGCGCGCGCGCGCTCGTGGTGCTCGAGCGGGGCGGGCTCGTCTGCGCGTCGGCGGGCGCCGTCGCCGAAGGGTTGCCTCCGGGCGCAGTTCGGCCGGCGCCGCTTCGCGTCGCGCGCGGCGACGAGCCCGGGCTCGAGGCCCTGGCCGAGCACCTGTCGTCTTCGGGCTACGAACGCGTCGAACGCGTCGAGGAGCGGGGCCAGTTCGCCGTACGCGGCGGGCTCGTGGACGTGTTCGGCACGACGGGTCGCGAGCCGCTGCGCATCGAGCTCTTCGGCGACGAGGTCGAACAGGTGCGGGTCTTCTCGCCGTTCACGCAGCGGGCGCTCCGGCAGGTCGACGAAGCCGTCGTCTATCCGGCAGCTGAACGCCGCCGAGAGAGCGTCGAGCTGGATCTCGGGCCGGAAGACGAGGGTGCTGTCGCTCCGGTGCCGGACGACCTGGTGCCACCGCTCAGCGCCTCGCCCGACATCGTGTGGCAGCTCGACGAGGTACGGGCCGTGTGGGCCGAGGAAGGGCTCACGCCGGTCGATGTCAGCGGAGCCGCAGAGCTCACTCCGCTGCCGCAAGGCCAGCGCTTCAGCTTCGATGCGCAGCGGCCGGCGCTTGCTGCGCGCGGCCTCTCCGAGGCCGAGAACGAGCTCGGCGGCCTGCTTCGCCAGGAGCTCGATGTCGTCGTCACGTTCCCCCACCGCGGCGAGGCGCTCCGCCAGCAGCAGCTCCTGCGGCGCGTGTCGGCGACGATGCTCGAGCCGGGTGACGGCCCGGCCGACCTGACGTTCGCAGTGTCCCCTGCGCGCCGCGGCTTCGTGTGGCGCGATCTCGGCGTTGCGCTCCTACCCGACACGCAGGTGTTCCGAAAGCGGCCGTCGCGCGCCGCGACAGCCCCTGGGCGCGCACTGCAGAGCTTCTCCGACCTCCGTACGCGCGACTACGTCGTGCACGAGGACCACGGGGTCGCCCAGTTGCTCGGCTTCGAGACGAAGGAGGTCGCCGGCGTCACCCGCGACTACCTGCTGCTCGCCTTCCGCGGCGACGATCGCGTCTACGTCCCGCACGAGCAGATCGGGAAGGTCAGCCGCTACATCGGGGCGGACGCACGCGCGCCGGCCCTGTCGAAGCTCGGAGGGAAGGCCTGGGACAACCTGAAGTCGCGGGCCCGCGAACATCTCCGCGAGCTCGCCGGCGACCTCCTCCAGCTCTACGCGCAGCGGCAGACCCAGCCCGGGGTGGCCTACGACGTCGAGCACGAGTGGGTGGAGCAGCTCGAGGCCGAGTTCCCGTACCGCGAGACCGAGGACCAGCGCACCGCGATCGAAGCCGTCAAGGAGGATCTCGAGGCGCCGCGTCCGATGGATCGTCTCGTCTGCGGTGACGTGGGCTTCGGAAAGACCGAGGTCGCGTTGCGCGCGGCGTTCGCAGTCGCCGTCTCGGGCAAGCAGGTGCTGATGCTCGCTCCGACCACTGTGCTCGCGCAGCAGCACTGGAACACGTTCCGGGCGCGCTACCGCGACTTCCCCGTCCGCGTCGAGATGGTGTCGCGCTTTCGGAAGCCCGCCGACGTGAAGCAGGTGCTCCGTGACTTTGCCGACGGCAAGGTCGAGGTCCTGATCGGGACGCATCGTGTGCTCTCGCGCGACGTGATCCCGAAGGAGCTCGGGCTCGTGATCGTCGACGAAGAGCAGCGCTTCGGCGTCGCGCAGAAGGAGCTCTTGCGCTCGCTACGTCTCGAAGTCGACGTGCTCGCCCTCTCCGCGACGCCGATTCCGCGCACGCTCCACATGTCGTTGTCCGGATTGCGCGACATCTCGGTGATCGAGACGCCGCCCGAGGGCCGCCGGCCGATTCGCACCTACGTCGGTGAGATCGACGACGAGCTGATCAAGCAGGCGCTCGAGCGTGAGGTGGCACGGCAGGGGCAAGCCTTCTACCTGCACAACCGCGTCGAGACGATCGACGAGGCAGCCGAGAAGCTTCGGCAGCTCTGTCCGGGCCTCCGCTTCCTCGTCGCCCACGGGCAGATGCGCGAGCGTGAGCTCGAGGACAAGATGCTCACGTTCCTGGGTGGCGACGCCGATGTCCTCGTCTCGACGACGATCATCGAGTCCGGCCTCGACATCCCTCAGGCGAACACGCTGGTCGTCGAGCGAGCCGATCTGCTCGGGCTCGCGCAGCTGTACCAGATCCGAGGTCGCGTCGGGCGCAGCGATCTGCTCGCGCACGCGTACCTCTTCTATCCCGACCAGGCTGAGCTGACGCCGGAGTCGCGGGCGCGCCTGGCGACGCTTGCAGACCACACCGAGCTCGGCGCCGGCTTTGCAATCGCGATGCGCGACCTGGAGATCCGCGGAGCCGGCGATCTCCTCGGTGCCGAGCAGTCCGGCCATGTCGCGGCGCTCGGGTTCGAGCTCTACGTCGAGATGCTCCACGAGGCCGTCGCCGAGCTGAGCGGCCAACGCCGCGTCGCGGCCCGGCCGGTGCGCGTCGACGTGCGTGTGGACGCCTACGTCCCTGCCGGCTACATCGCGGCCGAAGCGCTCAAGATCGACTTGCACCGGCGGATCGCGCTGTCCGAGTCCGAGGACGAGTTGCACGAGCTTCGCGTCGGCACCGAAGACCGCTACGGGCCGATGCCCGACCCTGTCTCGAACCTGTTCGCGATCCAGGAGGCGAAGCTGAAGCTCGCCCGTCTCGGCGCCGACTATCTCGTCTTCCGCGGCGGTCGCGCGTCGGTCGGTCCGGTCGTTCTCGGCTCCGGGGAACTGCGTGAGTTGCGCGGCCTTGTCGACACTGCGGTGTACTCGTCAGGAACGCGTGAAGTGTCATTAAGACACCATGAATTCAAGGCGGCGCTCGATTTGGTCGATGCTATGCTGGCGGCGCGCCGAGCGGCCTAGTGCGGCGCTTTTCTATGCAGAAGACCATTCTCCGTCTCTCGTTCCTGCTCGTCGGTGCAGTGCTCCTCGCAGCGTGCGGTGGCGGGTCGAGCGCATCGCTGTCGAGCGGCGACGTTGCCGTGGTCGGCAGCCAGCACATCACGCAGGCGCAGTTCGCCGCGCTGATGGTCCAGGCGAAGCGGGCGTTCGTGGCGAACAGCCAGGCGTTTCCGAAGCAGGGAACGACCGCGTACGAGGCCGTCAGGAGCCAGGTGGTCAACCTCCTCGTCCAGCAGGCCGAGGAGCAGGAGCGCGCAGCCTCGGACGGGATCACGATCACCGACCAGCAGATCTCGAACCGGCTCGCGGCGATCAAGCAGCAGTACTTCGGGGGCAGCCAGAAGAAGTACCTGGCCCAGCTGAAGAAGCAGCAGTTGACCGAGGCACAGGTGCGGCAGATAACCAAGCTGCAGCTGCTCCAGACCGCACTCGAGAACAAGGCAACGGCCGACATCAAGGTCTCGAACTCCGACGTCCACACCTACTACCAGCAGCACGCGCAGCAGTACTCCAAGGCGGAGTCGCGCGACGTGCGCTACATCCTCGTCAAGTCACAGAAGACCGCGGGGCAGGTGTACAACCAGCTCCAGAACGGCACCAGCCAGACGTGGTGCGTGCTTGCGAAGAAGTACTCCCTCGACCCGGCCTCGAAGTTGAGCTGCGGGAAGGGCAACTTCACCAAGGGCCAGACGGTCGCCGAGTTCGACAAGATCCTCTTCTCGGCGCCGACCAACAAGGTGCAGGCGCCGATCCACAACGCGCAGTACGGCTGGTTCGTGATCGAGCCGACCTCGGGCATCAAGCCGAGCTCTGTCACGCCCGAGACGAAGGTCGCTGCAACGATTCGGCAGACGATCCTGCAGACGCGGAAGAATGCGGCCGTCCAGGATTACGCCTCGAAGCTGCAGAAGAGCTACTGCTCCGGGTCGAAGATCAAGTACCAGAGCGGCTACCAGCCGAGCCCGGATCCCTGCACGGCCACGACGACGAACGCCACCACCACCGGCTAGCGGTAAGTTCCCGCCGTGTCCCTCGCCGGCGCGCTCGACGAGCTGCAAGAGCTGACCGAGCGTCTGCGTCGCGAGTGTCCCTGGGACCGCGAGCAGACTGCGCGCACGATCGTGCCGCACACGGTCGAGGAGGCGTATGAGGTCGCCGACGCCGCGAATGCGGGGGACGACGCGAAGCTGCTCGGCGAGCTCGGCGACCTTCTCTTCCAGTGCGTCTTCCTCGCCCTTCTCTTGCAGGAGCGCGGCCACGGCGACCTGGAGCAGGTGATCCGTCAGGTCCATGCGAAGCTCGTCCAGCGCCACCCGCACGTCTTCGGCGGCGAGGCGGTGCAGACGGCCGGTGCGGTGCGTTCACGGTGGGAGCAGCTGAAGGTCGAGCAGGAGGACCGCGCAGGCATCTTCCACGACGTCCCTGAGAACCTTCCCGCGCTGCTCTATGCGAGAAAGCTGCAACGGCGCGCGACGAGTGTCGGCTTCGAGTATCCGGACCTTGCAGGTGCGCTGGCCGACCTGGACGACGAACTACGCGAACTGCGTGCCGAGCTACCTGATGAAGAGCCGCCGGCCGAGCGTGAGCCCTCGCCGCGGGTCGCCGCGGAGCTCGGCGACGTCTTGTTCTCGCTCGTCAACGTCGCGCGGCGAGTCAACGTCGACCCGGAGCTCGAGCTCCGGGCGGCGGCGAAGCGCTTCCGCGCGCGGGTCGAGCTCGCGGAGCGGATCGCGGCGGCCGACGGTTCGGACTGGAAGGCGCTTCCGCTCGACGAGCAGGACGGCTACTACGACAAGGCGAAGATGAAGGAGGCGGGCGCGTGACGAGAATCGCAGCGGTCGCGGGTCGGCAGGTGCTCGACTCGCGTGGAAACCCGACCGTCGAGGTGGACGTCGTCCTCGAGTCAGGCGCGCGCGGTCGCGCCGCGGTGCCCTCGGGTGCCTCGACCGGCGCCCACGAGGCTGTCGAGCTTCGCGACGGCGGGCCGGCCTGGGGCGGCAAGGGCGTCGGCGACGCCGTCGCCAACGTCAACGCGGAGATCGCCGACGCGGTCCGAGGCGCCGACGTGGGTGATCAGGGCGCCCTCGACCGTCGGTTGATCGAGCTCGACGGCACGCCGAACAAGGGCCGGCTCGGCGCGAACGCGATTCTGGGCGTCTCCCTCGCGGCCGCGAAGGCCGGGGCCGCGGATGCCGGACAATCGCTCTGGCGGTATCTCGGAGGCGAAGCCGCGACGACCCTCCCGGTGCCGATGATGAACGTGATCAACGGCGGGGTGCACGCCGACAACTCGATCGATCTCCAGGAGTTCATGGTCGTGCCGGTCGGCGCATCGTCGTTCGCCGAGGGGCTCCGCATCGGCGCCGAGGTCTACCACGCACTCAAGAGCCTCTTGCGCGAACGCGGGCTCGCAACGGCCGTCGGCGACGAGGGCGGGTTCGCCCCCGATCTCGATTCGAGCGAAGCTGCGATCGAGGTCATCCTCGAGGCTTCGGAGCGCGCGGGCCACCGAGAGCGCGTCGCAATCGCCCTCGACCCTGCGTCGAGCGAGGTGTTCGACGACGGCGTCTACCGCTTCGAAGGGCGAACCGAGACCGGTGAGACGCTGGCGCGTTTCTGGGCGGAGATCATCGACCGCTATCCGGTCGTCTCTCTCGAGGACGGTTGTGCCGAGGACGACTGGGACGCGTGGGCGACCCTGACGAGTGAAGTGGGCGATCGCGTCCAGCTCGTCGGCGACGACATCTTCGTGACGAATCCCGACCGGCTCCGCGAGGGGATCGCGCGTGGCGTCGCGAACTCGATTCTCGTCAAGGTGAACCAGATCGGAACGCTCACCGAGACGATGGACGCCGTCCGACTCGCGCACGATGCGGGCTACACGGCCGTGATGTCGCATCGATCCGGCGAGACCGAAGACGCCACGATCGCCGACCTCGCGGTTGCGCTCGGGACCGGGCAGATCAAGACCGGCGCACCGGCGAGGTCGGATCGCGTCGCGAAGTACAACCAGCTGCTCAGGATCGAGGAAGAGCTCGGCGCGAACGCGCGCTATCCCGGCTGGGATGCGTTTCCGCTACGCCGCTGACCGCAGGCCGGCCGACCCGAGCAGGCGCTCGAGGGAAGCCAGCGTCTCGCGCGCCGTCCGGCGCAGGCCGACGTGTCGCACGACGCCGCCCGGATCGACGATCATCGTGATCCGCCGCGTCTCCTCGACTCCGGTCAGCAGCGGATAGCGCACAGCCTCGTTCCGGTAGAGGCTTTCGGTCTCGTGCCAGTCGTACGGCGTGGTCGCGAGCACGACGGCACCGTCTGCAGCGAACGCCTCTTCGAGGTCGGCGAGCTCGAGTGCGTCGAAGCGGCGCACGCCGAACGCCACCACGGTCCAGCCACCGCGATACTCGGCGAGCGCGATCCTGCGGCGCTGCTCTCCACGCGCAAACGCATCGGCTTCGAGCCTCGGGGCGGCGCTTCCGATGGAGATGAACATGCCGGGGAGGGTAGGCGGGGCACGCGGCTGCGTCATCGTCGGCGCGAACGATCTTGGTGTCGTTCCGGAGAACGAGTGCCCGCACCGCTTCATCTACTCTGGACACGGATGCCCGTTGAGCGCCGGAGGACGAAGATCGTGGCCACCATCGGGCCCGCGTCTTCGACCCACGATGTGCTTCAGACGCTCGTCGATGCCGGTGTGGATGCGGTGCGGCTCAACCTCTCCCACGGGACGCACGAGGACCACGCGGCGAGCGCAGCCGTGGTCCGGGACGTGCAGCGGGAGACGGGTAAGCCGCTTGCGGTGATCGCCGACCTGCAGGGACCGAAGCTGCGAATCGGCGCTCTGTCCGCGCCGCGTGTGCTCCTGAAGGACGAGGAGGTCGTGGTCGTCGGAGACCAGCGCGCCGTCGACGGTGAGCTCCCCGTCGCCCCGGCGGTGATCGGCGAGGTGCTCAGCCCCGGCCACGACGTGCTCATCGACGACGGGCTCGTCAGGCTCAGCGTCGAGGAGGTGGCGGACGGGCGCGCGCGCTGCCGCGTGGTCGTCGGCGGAGAGGTGAAGTCCCACAAAGGCGTGAACCTGCCGGGCGTCCCGATCCCGATTCCGTCGTTGACCAAGAAGGATCTCGACGATCTCGAGTTCGCCCTCGCGCTCAACGTCGACTTCGTCGCCCTCTCGTTCGTCCGTGCTGCGGCGGACGTTCGCGACCTGCACGAGATCATCAGGCAGCACGGCTCGGCCGCGCACGTGATCGCGAAGATCGAGAAGGCCGAGGCGATCGAGGTGCTCGACGAGGTCCTCCACGAAGCCGACGCTGTGATGGTTGCGCGCGGCGATCTCGGGGTCGAGATCGGCGCCGCGACCGTGCCGCTGCTGCAGAAGCGGATCATCCTTCGCTGCCTGGACGCCGGGAAGCCGGTGATCACGGCGACCCAGATGCTCGAGTCGATGATCGAGCATGCGGAGCCGACGCGCGCCGAGGCGAGCGACGTCGCCAACGCGGTTCTCGACGGGACGTCGGCCGTGATGCTCTCCGCGGAGACCGCGACCGGCAACTACCCGGTCGAGGCGGTGGCGACGATGGACCGTATCGCCCGCGCGGTCGAGCCGTCGATGGGCTACCGCCACCAGATGCCGGAGCCCGGCGACGAGACGACCGTCGGCACCGCGATGTCCAATGCCGCCTGCGACCTCGCCGAGGCGCTCGGCGCCCGTGCGATCCTCGTCCCGACCTTCACGGGCCGGACCGCGTCTGCGGTTGCGAGGCTTCGGCCGCGGCGCCCGATCGTCGCGCTGTCACACCATCAGACGTCCGTGCAGCAGCTCGCGCTCGAATGGGGCGTGACGCCGGTGCTGATGCCGCAGACTCACGATGTCGAGGATCTGTGGGCGCGCTCGATCCAGTCCGCCCTGGCTTCGGGCACGATCGACGCCGGCGACCGCGTCGTCCTCACCGCGGGGACGGCCGTCAACCTGCCCGGCTCGACGAACGTGATCAAAGTCGACGTCGCCTGACGCGCGTAGGGATCCAGGATCCGCCGCCGAAACGGGACGCATGCTGCGTCTCAGCGGGATCCGGCTGCTGGCGATCGGGGGGCTCGTCCTGGTCGCGTTCCTCTACTGGAAGCCCGCACACGCCTATCTGCACGCGAAGCACCAGCTCGAGAGCAGTCGGGCCGACGTGCGGGCGCTGAAGGCCGAGCGCGCACGCCTCGAGCGCCGCATCGCCCGGGCCGGCACCGGCGACCAGTTCGTTCGCGAAGCAAGGAGGCTCGGGCTCGTGAAGCCGGGCGAGCGACTGTTCATCGTCAAGGGCATCGCCGCCTGGCGGAAAAAGCACTAGCTTCGGGCCCATGACCGACCGGGAACTCGTCGCGCAGCAGCTCGGCCGCGAGCCTCGAGCCTTCAAGCGCGTGGCTGTCCGCTGCCCGTTCGGACGGCCGGCGGTCACGGAGCAGTTTGCGTTCGACGAGGCCGGGTTTCCGTTCCCGACCCAGTTCTACGTGACCTGCCGAAGCCTGGTTGCCGCCGTCTCGAGGCTGGAGGCAGCCGGAGGGGTCGAGCGGTTCACGCAAGCGGTCCGTGACGACCCGGCGCTGGCCGCGAGCCTTGCCCGCGCGGACGCGGAGCAGCGGGCAATCCGGCCGGAGCTCGCCGCGGGGATCGGCGGCTCGACGCGGAGTGGGAGCCTCAAGTGCCTGCACGCACACGCGGCGTTCGCCCTCGCGCGGCCCGGCTACGAGCTCGGCGACCGGATCCTCGGCGAGCTCCCATCGCTCTGGCCGTCGACCTGCTGTACTCCCTGACCGTGGAGCTCGAGGTTGCCCGGCATCAGTGGGACGACGGCCGGCGCCGCGTCGAGGAGGCGCGGCGGGGGGATCGTCGTCGCTACGAGGAGCTCGTCGCGGAGATCGACGTCGTGCTCGCGGCCCTTCGTGGCCGGGTCGGCCAGACGTTCACGCTCGCCGAGCTCGCCGATGCCTACGACGGCGCAGACACGTGGGTCCATGACCTGCTCGACGACGCAGACCCGGACGGCAAGCCGGTCGCCGAGGCCGGCACGGTCGCGGATGCCGCCTTCCACCACTACGCGCGCGGCGCCTCGGACTACCGTCCGTGACGGCTCCATCCGGACGTCCGCGTCCGCGCGATCGTCGCCGGCGCCGGGTTCCGTCCTGGCTGCTCGCCGGGGTCGGGCTGCTCCTTGCGTTCGCGGTCGGAATCGCGGTCGGTGAGGCCCTGCACGACAACCCGAAGGCCGGCGGGACGCAGACGCTCGTCCGCACGCTGCAGCCGCTCCCGCTCGAGCCCGCCGCCCGGTCCACGGTCACGGTGACCGTGACCACGCCATGAGAACCCGAAGACAGCGCGTGTTTAGATACGAGCAGCTTTGGTTACTTTTTGGAGGTGACTCCTCCGCAGCCGAAGCGCGGCGACCCCGACTGGCTGACCCTCGGCCAGGCCGCCAAGTTCCTGGGCGTCGCCCAATCGACGATTCGCAAGTGGTCGGACCAGGGCCGTGTTCCGGCGTTCTACACGCCCGGACGCCACCGGCGCTTCCTCCGCAGCGATCTCGAAGAGTTCGTCGACCGGTCTGGACCGGGCGGGGCCGAAGGCGGCCCGTGCGTCCTCGTCGTCGACGACAACGCGGCGCTCCGTGCGGTCGTTCGGGCGAACCTCGAGCGCGAGGGATACGAGGTGGTCGAAGCCGGTGGCGCGGACGAGGCGCTCGAGGCTGCCGCCGAGCGGACCCCCGGTCTCGTGCTGCTCGACGTCGTGCTGCCGGGGACGGACGGATGGCAGCTCTTGCAGCGGCTGCAGGAGCTCTACGGAGCCGTTCCCGTGATCATGTTCAGCGGCCAGGTGGACGCCTCGAGCACCGTGGTTCGGGAGCGCGGCGCCAGGGCGTTCGTCGGGAAGCCCTTCGACCCGCAGCAGCTGGTCGAACGGGCGCGGCAGCTGCTTCCGGCCTAGACCTTCTAGCTCGTCAGAGCTCTTCGAGGGCGCGCAGCAGGCCGCCCGCGATCACGCCGAGGCCGGCGATGAGGGCGATCCAGATGCCGATCCCGCGTCCGTCTGCCGGCAGCACAGCATCGGGGATCGAGATCACGCGGATCAGGACGAAGACCGTTGCCAGGATGCCGAGCGCCAGCACGAGCAGGCTCTCCGGGATCGCCGGGGGCAGCTCGAAGCCGAGCTCGCGGAATGCCACGAGCGCGAGTACCGCGACCCCGATGAAGAAGACGAGCTTGCCGAGGGTTCCGGTGTGCCAGCCGATCACGGCGAGCTTGATCCCGACGCCGGAGCCCGCATACCACCCCATGAAGGAGGAGAGGGCGAGCACGAGCCCGGCGACCCACGTCACCCGCTCGCCCAGCGCAAACAGGCCGCTCGGAGCAAGCTCGGGCCGGTCGTCGGGGCCGGGTGACCCGGCTGCCGGGGCGTCGATGTCGAAGAAGTCGGGAGTTTCCACCGCTTCTAGACGCCGAAGAGGCTCTGCACCTGCTGCCACGCAGCGAGGATGACCACAGCCGCGAAGAACAGCAGGACGAGGATCGTGAACCAGAAGCGAAGCCCGGAGCGGCGCGCTGCGTGCCGACGCTCGATCCGTGCCCGTCGCCGCGCCCGCTCGCGCCGGTAGGCGCGCTCGATCGCGAGCGGATCGAGCGAAGGCGTGTCCTCGGGGAGAGGAGGGGCTGGTCCGCGCGCAGGCTCGGTCACGCGAGAAGTCTAGTCGGTTGCTCGATCCAGGCAGTATCAGCGGGAAGATGGCGGTCGAAGGGGGACGCAGGCCCGTCGAGGCGCTGGCGGAGGCCGGCGCAGGCGTTGCCGCTGCAGGCGACCTGCGATCCGCGCTCGAAGTACTCGCACGCGCCGCCCGCTCGGCGGTCGACGCCGACGCAGTCGTCCTCCGCGTCCTCGACGCGGACGGCCGTCTCGAGGCGCGCGCCGTGGCGCCGGGCGGGTCTGCCCTCGGCGCCGAGCTCGCCGCGACCCGTGTCTCGGCAGACGCCGTCGCCCAGGGCCGCATCCCCGAGCCGACCCGCCGAGCTGCCGCGCGGGCGCGTGCCGCCGGGACGCTGGCGGTGGCCGCCCTCGTGAGGGATCGCGTCGTCGGGTCGATCGAGGCCGTGCGCGTCGGCTCGGCGTTCGAGGAGGACGACCGTCTGCTCGCGGGGCTCGCAGCGACGCAGCTGGCGCTCGCGGTGCGGAGCTACGCCTCCGACGGCGGTGCGCGGTCGGCGTGGATGGGTGATCGCATGCTCGCGCTCGCCGGGGACGCGCTCGCAGCGGGCGGCGACGTCCAGCGCGCCGCCAGGCAGGCGGTTCGAATCGCCGTCGACGCTGCGGGAGCACGGGCGGGGGCGCTCTGGCGGCGAAATGCGGACGGCGCTCCAGAGCTCGCCTGGGCGCACGGGCTGACGGAGGAACTGACCCGAAGCGCCGCGTTCCTCGCCGAGGTCTCGCTGCGCGAGCGGCCGCCGCCGGCGGTGCTGGCCGACGCACGCTTCCCGGTCGGGCTACGACAGGTTGCAGCGCTGCCTCTCGGCCAGCCGCCGGCCGGCGTGCTGCAGCTCTTCTTTCCCGATGGCAGCGCGCCGTCGGTCGAGGAGCTCGCGGCGCTGGCGTCGTTCGCCGCGCGCTCGGCGCACGCGCTGCGCGAGGGCGACCGCTTCGAGGAACAGGGCGGAGAACTTGCGCGCACCCGGGCACTTCTGCGGGTCATCGGCGAGGCGAGCTCCCGGCTTTCGCTCGCGCACACGCTCGACACCGCCGTCGAACGGCTCGCGCAGCTCCTGCCGCTCGAACGGCTCGGTCTGTACCTCCGCGACGACGAACGACTCCGCGCTGCGGCCGGCCGATCACTGCCCGTCGAGCATCTCGAGGTTGCGACGACCATGCTCGAGTCGATGCTCGGCCCGCTCCGCGCGCGCAGTGCGGTGCACGTGACCCTCGACGGTCGCGAGCCGGGCCTCGGGCGCGTGCGCGACGCGCTGCAGGCGACAGGAGAGCCGGGTGTCGTCGCGGTGCCACTGCAGGTTCGCGACGACCTGATCGGGCTGCTCGTCGCGTATCCGAAAGGCGGCGAGCTCGCGGACACGGACGCCTCGCTCCTTGCTGCGCTGGCTGCCCAGCTTGCGGTGGCCGTGCAGAATGCGAGGCTCCACGAGCAGTCACAGCAGCTGTCACAGGAGCGCTCGACCGCCCTTCGGTCGGCACGCGAGGCCGGCCGGCGGCTCGGTTCGCTCTACGACATCTCGAGCGCGTTCACGCGAAGCCTCTCGCTCGAGCGAACGGCTGAGGCGATAGCGTCGACCGTCGTCGATGCGCTCGGCGTCGACGCCGCCGTGATCCGCGTCCCCGACGCGCGCGGCGATGTTCTCGTTCCTCGCGCCGTTCACGTCGCCGACGAGCGGCTGCGGGAGGCGCTCGGGGCCGTGCTCTCCCGGCCCCAGGCGTTCAGAGCCCGGCGGCAACCCGTGCCGGAGCTGCTCGACGCCGACGCTGCGCGCCGGCTCGGCGGGGCGCACGCCCTGCTCGTGCCGTTCCTTGCTCAGGGCTCGACGGCCGCGGTCGTGCCGATCGCGGCCAAGGGTGAGCTGCTGGCCGAGGTGACGGTCATCTCGCTCGACCCTGCCGATCCGATCGGCGCCGAAGCGCTCGCAACAGCCCGCTCACTCGCGCAGCAAGCGGCGTTGGCGCTCGAGAACGCGCGGCTGCACGAGCAGCTGACGCACTTTGCCGAGACGATGCGGCGGTCGCTACTGCCGCAGGAGCCGCCCGCGGTGCCCGGTCTCGACGTCGGCCACCGCTACGAGTCGGCAGCGCAGGTCGAGGTCGGCGGAGACGTGTTCGACTTCCTCGAGCTTCCGGACGGCCGGCTCGCGGTCGTGCTCGGCGACGTGACCGGGCACGGGATCGATGCAGCCGCCGACATGGCGATGGGAAAGTTCGTGTTCCGGTCGTTGGCGCGCCGCCATTCCGAGCCGCCGGACTTCCTCGCGCACGCGAACGACGTGGTCGTCGCCGAGATCGCCGGGGGCGCATTCATCACGATGGCGTATCTGACCGCCGATTCGCAGGGCCGGATCGCCTGCGCGAGCGCCGGGCACCCCCGGCCGAGGCTCCTGCGCGCCGACGGAAGCGTCGAGGAGCTTCGCTGTCGCGGCCTCGCGCTCGGCATCGCCGAAGGGCAGGCATACGACCAGGTACGGCTCGAGCTCGCACCGGGCGAAGCGGTCGTCGTCTATACCGACGGTCTCGTCGAGGCGCGACGCGACGGGGAGCTCTACGGGGTCGAGCGCCTCGACAGTGCGCTCGGCTCCGCCGCGAACCTGGGCGCGCAAGAGCTTGCCGATGCCCTCGTCGCCGACTGCCGCGCCTTTTCGGGCGGCGAGCTTGCGGACGACTGCGCGATCGTGGTGATCCGGCGGCCGTGATCTTGCGGCGCGCCGGCGGACCGCCTCTCGTCATCGGCCATCGCGGTGCCGCAGCGCGGGCGCCGGAGAACACGCTCGCGTCGCTCGAGGCTGCCGTCGCCGCACGCGCCGATCTGGTCGAGTTCGACGTGGGCCCGGACCTTCGCCTGGGACACTCGGAACGTGAGCGGCCCTCGGATCAACTCTCGTTGGACGAGGCTCTCGCGTTCCTGGCGGCGGCAGATGTCGGCGTGCACGTGGACGCAAAAGTCCCCGGGTACGAAGATGCGATCGTCCAGGCAGTTCGCCGGCACGGCTGCGAAGAGCGGGCAGTCGTCTCGACCGCGTATCCCGTGACGACGCGGCGCCTCGCGCGGCTCGCTCCATCGCTTCCGCGCGCGATCGGCTACCCGCACGATCGCTACGGCGTCTCCCGTCTCCGCTGGCCGGCAGCGCTGTCGAGGGCGGGTGCAGCGGCTCTTCGTCAAGGGATGCCGCTGCGGCTTCCGCTCCTCATCCGGCGGTCGCAGGCGAACGTTCTCTCGCTTCATCACACACTCTGCACTCGCGCGGCGGTTGCGGCTTCGCACCGCTTGGGAGCGCCGATTCTTGCCTGGACGGTCAACGACCCCGACGGCGTGCGCCGGCTCGCGAATCTCGGTGTCGACGCAATCGTCTCGGACGATCCCGAGATGGCCCGCGAAGCGCTCGGTACACTGAGTCACCCGTGAAGCGGCTGTTTTTCCCTGCACTCTTCGTTGCCGGCTTCGTGGCCGCCGGTCTGTTCGCCGGCGTCGTCGTCGCCGACGTCACGACCACCAGCGGAACGAGCACCTCCCCGACGACGAGCGCGGCGACGACCACGACGGCGACGGCGACCGCGCCCACGACGACTGCACCGACCACGTCGACGTCGGCCGTGCCTGCCGTCGTCCCCACCGGTGTTCGAGTAGCGGGCGTCAAGGTGGGAGGTCTTGCGCCGGCCGAGGCCGTCTCGGCGGTGCAGGCGGCCTTCGCACAGCCTCTGCGAGTCGTCGTCGATCGCAGTGCGCTGAAGCTCATGCCCGCCGACTTCGCGTCTGCGTACGCTGCGACGGCGGTCGCGCGTGCGCGCATCTCGGCACCCGGAACGAATGCGCGGCTCGTCGTCGCTGTACGCGGAGCAGCACTGCATGCTTGGGTGAGCCGGGTCGGTCAGCGGTTCACCCGTCGGGCGATCGACGCAACGCTGACGTTCCACGGCGGTCGCCCGCGAGTCACGAAGGAGCGACTCGGCCGGAAGCTCGACGTCCATGCCTTGACCGTGCGGATCGTCGCTGCGCTCGAGTCGAACTCTCGGCTCCCGGTGCGGATGCACACGCGCACCGTCCGGCCCGCCGTCACCGTCGAATCACTCGGCCCCGACATCGTGATCAACCGGGAGCTCAACCGCCTGACGCTCTTCGACGGGGCGCGGTACGTGCGATCGTTCCGGGTTGCGACCGGCCAGGCGATCTACCCGACGCCGAAGGGCACGTTCCACATCGTGGTCAAATGGAAGAACCCCTGGTGGTACCCGCCGACCCAGGACGCGTGGGCGCAGGGGTTGAAGCCCGTGCCGCCGGGCCCCGCCAATCCGCTCGGCACCCGGTGGATGGGGTTGTCCGCGCCCGGCGTCGGCATCCACGGCACCGATGAGCCGGCGTCGATCGGCTACAGCGCGTCGCACGGCTGCATCCGGATGGAAGTGCCGGACGCCGAGTGGCTCTTCGACCACGTCGACGTCGGCACGACGGTCGACATCATCTGATGCGTCCGGTCCGGGCCGTCGCCGTTGTCGCGGTGGCCGCATTGCTCGGTCTGCTCGTCTGGGACGTCGCGCATCAGCAGAACAAAGGCATCGCCGCCAAGGTCGACCGCGGTGAGACGGTCGCAGCTCCCGCGCTCCGTCTGCCTCGGTTGGGTGGTGGTCCAGCACTCGATCTCGCGTCGTATCGCGGCAAGGTCGTCGTCGTGAACTTCTGGGCTTCCTGGTGCGTCGAGTGCAAGCTCGAGGCGAAGACGCTCCGTGACGTTGCGGACACCTGGCGCGGCAGGGCGGTCGTGATCGGTGTCGACACGAAGGACCTCGCATCGGCGGCGAAGAGCTACATGGCTCACTACAAGGTCAACTACGGAGTCGTCCGCGACGTGAGCGGGGACGAAAGCGACCGCTGGGGCGTCACCGGCTATCCGGAGACGTTCATCATCGATCGTTCCGGCAGGGTGATCCCACCGCACGTGGACGGGCCGATCCCCGCGAGCCGGCTGAACGCGGCGATCCGGAACGCGATCCGCTCGTGAGCGCTCGTGCCCTGGTGCGCGCGGGTGCGGTTCTCGTCGTCGCCGCGCTCGCCGGGGTTCTCGGGTGGCATCTGACGCACCAGCCGGTCTCGGTGGCGCCCCAGGTTGCCCGGCATCAGGTCGTCCAGGCTCCGAACTTCCACCTCGCCAAGCTCACCGGGGGCGGGAAGCTGTCGCTCGCGTCGTTGCACGGCAAGGCGGTGGTCGTCAACTTCTGGGCGTCGGACTGCGCCCCGTGCAAGGAGGAGATGCCGCGTCTCGTCTCCTTTGCCGGAACCTGGTCGAAGCGGGGCGTCGTGGTCGTCGGCGTCGATGTGGACGAGTTGTCGAAGGGGCCGGCGCGGGCGTTCGCGCGCCGCTACGGCGCGACGTATCCGATGGTGTTCGACCCCACGGGCTCGACCGTCGATCCGTGGGGAGTCGGAGCGGGCACGCCGCAGACGTTCTTCGTCGATCGTCGCGGTCGTATCGTCGACCACGTGCTCGGGCCGGTTTCGACCGCCGCGCTCACCGCCGGCGCTCACCGCGCGCTTCGCTCATGAGGGCGCTCGCCGGCATGCTGCTCCTGTTGGCTCTCGCCGCACCTGCGGTCGCCGCGACGCGGCCGAGTGAATCGGATCTCGAGACCAAGCTCGTGTGCCCGGTCTGTCACGAGACGCTCGACGAGTCGGACGCCCCTGTCGCCCAGCAGATGAAGGCCGAGATCCGAAGGCGGATCGCCCAGGGGTGGACGGAGAAGCAGATCCTCGACGAGATGGTGGCGAACTACGGGCCGGGCGTGCTCTCGACGCCGGCGACACACGGGTTCGACCTGCTCGCGTGGGTGTTGCCGATCGGAGGAATCGCCGTCGGCGCGCTCGCGCTGGCGGTCGGTGCCTGGTACTGGTCGCGGGGGCGTTCGAGCCAGCCGGGCGGCCCGGTGCAGGCTCCGGCCCTCCTTCCGGAGGACGAGGCGCGGCTCGACGCGGAGCTTGCGCGCTTCGATGCTTGAGAAGCTCCCTATCGCGTTCCTGGCGGGCCTCGTCTCGGTCGCGACGCCCTGCGTCCTCCCGCTCGTCCCGGGCTATCTGTCGGCTCTCTCGGCCGTCGACGTGACGAGGCTCGGCGAACGAAGCGTGGCGCGGCGAGTCGTGACCTCGAGCATTCCGTTCATCTTCGGCTTCACGTTCATCTTCGTCGTGCTCGGCGCCGGCGCCGCCGCCGTCGGCAGCGCGGTCGACAAGCGGTCGCAGCTCGAGATCGCCGGCTTCGTCCTGATCGTCATCGGCCTCGCCTTCCTCCAGGTGCTGCCGTGGCCGGAGCGGGCTTTTGCGCCCGGGATCGCGCAGCACGCGCAGAGCTCCGGTTCGCTCGTGCTGCTCGGTGGGGCATTCGCCGTCTGCGCCGCACCGTGCATCGGCACCGTGCTCGCCTCGATCCTCGTGCTGGCTTCGTCGTCGGGGACGATCTACCGTGGCGTCGTCCTCCTCGTTGCCTACTCGCTCGGACTTGCCGCCGCGTTCGTCGCCGCGGGTGTCGCGTTCGCGCACGCGATGCGTGTCTTCCGCTGGACGCGTGACCACTACTACATCCTGCGGATGGCCTCAGGCGCGACGCTCGTCGTCCTCGGGCTGCTGCTCTTCTTCGACCGCGACTGGTGGCTGCGTGTCGCGCTCGATCAGCTGTTCACGCGGATCGGCCTCGGCACGGTCTAGGGCGGCGAGCAGCGCCGCGACGTCCAGTCCGCGATGCTCCGGCGAGAACGCCGACAACCGCCGCAACGCCTTCTGGCGCTGCCGGTCGGCGGCAACTGGTCGCGCGCGTCCGCGCTGGTACGCGGAGACCACCACGTGCACGAGCCCTTGGAAGAAGTCCCGCTCTTCGGCGTCGCACGCACGCCACGCGAGCTCGAATGCCTCGTGCGCCTCGAAGAACGCTCCGGCCCGCGCGAGGTCGAGTCCACGCTTGTATTCGAGGGTGACGATGCTAGATTCGGCCTCGGGCATGGCGACGATCCTGTTGTGTGGGGTCGATCTGTTGATCAGGAGCAAGCTCGAGGCGCTCGTTCCCGGGCATCGCTTCGAGACGGCCGACGGCGTGGACCCGCCCGATCTCGTCATCGCCGACATCGCTCGACTCGACCCCGACGACGTCGTCGATCGCTTCCCGGACGTTCCGATCCTGGGCTTCACGAACCACACCGACACGGCCGGTCTGCGTCGTGCTCACGCAGCCGGGTTCGACCAGGTGATCGCGAAATCCGCGCTCTTCGAACGGGGCCCCGAGCTGATCGATCGACTTCTCGCGTCGGTAGAGTAGGCGCCGATGACGTACATCATCGCGGAGCCCTGCATCGACATCAAAGATCGCTCGTGTGTCGACGTTTGCCCGGTCGACTGCATCCACGAGTTCGACCGAATCCTCGTCATCGATCCCGAGGAGTGCATCGACTGCGGAGCTTGCGAGCCCGAGTGTCCGGTCGAGGCCATCTTCCCCGAGGATGCGCTTCCCGAGAAGTGGAACGCGTTCGTCCCGATCAACTACGCCTTCCCCGAGGGCGCGGAGGCCGTCAACCGGCTGACGAACGAGTACGCGACCGAGCACAACGTGCAGAACGAGCCCCTCGCCTAGTGCTCCCGGCCGCAAATACGGTTGTCTGTTCGGTCGGCTGCAAAGCGGCCCTGCGGAAGCACTAGCGAACCAACCAGGCCGGCCCTGCGAATCCGGCTCGAGGATCTATGGCCGACAACCCGCACGAGCTTTCCGCCCTCTACGCTCTCGACGTCCTCGACGACGAGGAGCGCGCGCGGTACGAGGAACATCTCGCGGGCTGCGAGCGCTGTCAGGGCGATTTGCGGGGACTTCGTGAAGCCGCCGCGGGGATCGGCTTCGTCGCCGCGGGCCCTTCGCCGCCGGCGGCGCTGCGCGAGCGCGTGCTCGAGCGCGTCCGCGCTGAGCCGACCAACGTCACGACCATCCCCTCCCGGCGACCGTCGTTCGCCCTCTCGCTTGCGGCGGCTGTCGCCGTTGCGGCGACCGCAGCCGCTGTTGCCCTCGGGGTGTGGGCGGCGACGTTGCATCATTCGCTGTCACACGAGCAGGCGGCCGTGAGTGTGCTCGGTGACCCTCATGCGAGACGCGTCCCCGTTCAGGGTGTTGCAGGCTCACTCGTCGTTGCACCGTCAGGCAAAGCTGCGCTCGCAGTCGATCTCCCCGCGCCGCCGGCCGGCAAGACGTATGAAGCGTGGGTGATCGATGGGGGTGTTCACCCGGACCGGTTGTTCGACGGCGCTCCGACGCTGCTCGAGCGGCGCGTGGGGCGCGGTACGACCGTCAAGGTGACGGTGGAGACCGCCGGTGGTGTCGACGCGCCGACCACGGTTCCACTTCTCAGCGCGCACGTGTAAGGTCGCCTAACGCGACGCGTTTTCCTTTCCAGCAACGTGCGAGCGACGTCTGTCGTCCGCATTGCACGTTAGAAACCAACGTGGTAGGGAATCGTGCACGCGGAATGCGAACAGGAGGTCATAGATGACCCAAGAGGATTGGAGCGGGACCGGATCGACGGACGACTCGTCCGCCGACTCGATCGATGAGTCGATCGACACGGCAGTGGCGACCCCCGAGCCGATGTGGAGCGACTCTGCGCTCGAAGAGACGTCCATCGAGGAGATCGCAGAACCGGCGCGCGCCGTTCCGGCGGCGACGCGCTCGTCTTCGCGATCCGGGACGCGCTCCAGTTCGCGTAGCGGCTCGAAGGCCAAGTCGGGAGCCAAGCGCAAGGCGGCTCCGAAGCGGAAGGCGGCTCCGAAGCGGAAGGCGGCTCCGAAGCGGAAAGCAGCTGCGAAGTCCGGCACGCGGAAAGTGGCTGCCCGCAAGACAACGGCCCGCAAGACGACCGCTCGGAAGAAGACGGCGGCCCGCAAGACGGTCGCTCGGAAGAAGACGGCGGCCCGCAAGACGGTCGCTCGGAAGAAGACGGCGGCCCGCAAGACGGTCGCCCGGAAGAAGACGGCGGCCCGCAAGACGGTCGCTCGGAAGAACGGCCAGACGGCGGCCCGCAAGACGGTCGCCCGGAAGAAGACGGCGGCCCGCAAGACGGCCGCGCGGAAACGACGCGAAGACGGCGGCCCGCAAGACGGTCGCTCGGAAGAAGACGGCGGCCCGCAAGACGGTCGCTCGGAAGAAGACGGCGGCCCGCAAGACGGTCGCTCGGAAGAAGACGGCGGCCCGCAAGACGGTCGCCCGGAAGAAGACGGCCGCCCGCAAGACGGCGACCCGTCGTCCCGCGTCGCGCTCGCGTTCGTCGTCGCGGCGCAGCTCGAGGTAGCACCTACGCCACCGCCGGGTTCCGCTCCTTCGGGTGCGGAACCCGGCGGCCGTAGCCTGGACCCGGTTCGCTAATGTCGAGGAAGTGCAGGCGAAGACCCTCGACCACGTCGCATTCTGGGTGAGCGACCGCCATCGGATTGCAGCCTTCGCCGAGCGACACCTGGGCATGCACGCGATCGCGACCGAGGGCACCTTCACGCTGATCGGCAGTGACGCTCGACGCGGGAAGCTGACGCTCTTCGACGCCGACGGCCCGCGCGACCCGGGGCCGCTCCGGCACGTCGGCCTGCGCGTCGGAGATCTTGCCGCCGCCCGCGCCGCGCTCCCGGCCGGAACGCCCGACGTCTTCGACATCGGCGACGGGATCAACATCGTCCTCGTCGAGGGGGAGACGGATGTCGACTACGACCTCGATCACGTCGCGCTGTGGTCATCGTCGCCGCCGGCGACCGCCGCGGAGTACCTCCGCTACGGCTTCGAGCCGGCAGGGCCTGGCCGCGTCGAGGTGGGCGGCGCGTTCGTCGAGCTCCACGAAGGCCCTGTGGCCGAGGTGGAGCGCCCGCTGTTGAACCATCTCGCTGTGCTCGTCGACTCCGCCGACGAGGTGATCGCCGACGCTGCCGACCTCGCGATCGAGGTCGAGTCGGTCGTCGATGCCGCGAACACCTACGCCGCCTTCCTCGTGGGCCCCGAACGCGTGCGCATCGAGTACGTCGAGCACAAGCCGACATTCAGCCTGACATAGAGGCCCCCCTGGTCATCGCCGGCGGCGGGATGGCCGGGCTCGTCGTTGCGGCCCGCCTCCGCGAGCTCGGCGTGCGCGCCGTCGTCCACGAGAAGGGCTCGCGGGTCGGCGGCTCGATGCTCCTCTCCTCGTGCGTGATCTGGCGTCACCGCGAGTGGAGCGACTTCCGCCGCGAGTGCCCGGGCGGCGAGCCGGCACTGCAGCGCCTGATCTGGAGCAGGCTCGATTCGGCCCTCGACTGGCTCGCCGCGCAGGGCGCGGAGCCGATCTCGACCGAGACCGGGAATCCGCTCACGACCGGGTGGCGATTCGCCCCTGCCGACCTCGCGCGAGTCGCTGGAGGCCCGCGCCGACGACGTCCGGCTCGGCGAACGGTCGATTCCCGCCTTGGGCCCGCTGATCCTCTGCACCGGGGGCTTCGGCGGCTCGCCGGAGCTCGTGTCGTCGCACATCCGCCCCGCTGCGCCGCTGCGGCTGCGCGCGAACCCGTGGTCCCAGGGCGACGGCCTGCAGGCGGGCGTCGCACGGGGCGCCGCGCTGAGCGAAGGGCTCGACGAGTTCTACGGCCGCAATATGCCCGACGCTCCGTGGGGAGAGCCGGAGTTCGTGTCCTTGTCGCAGCTCTACGCACGCTTCGCGCGCATTTTCGACCAGGACGGCGCGGAGTTCTTCCGGCGGGAAGACGTCTCGTGGTCCGAGACGAACGTCGTCGCGGCGACAGCGCGGAGGCCGGCGGCACGCGCGTACTACCTCGTCGACGACTGGGGGCTCGAGCAGGCCGTGCGCGACCGCCCCGTCGCAGACATCGTCGCCGCGGCGCCGGCTGCAGCTCGGGTACCGCCCGCCCTGCTTCCATTCGCGCCTCCGGCGGGCACGATCGCCGCCGTCCGTGTCGTCGCGGCGATCACGCACACGATCGGCGGGCTCCGGATCGACGATCGCGCGCGTGTGCTCGGCGCCGACGGGACGCCGGTGGACGACCTCTGGGCTGCGGGCATAGACGCCGGTGGGATCGCCGCGGGCGGTTACGCGAGCGGCCTGGCACAGGCGCTCGTGCTCGGCCTGGCCGCGGCCGAGGACGCGGCCAGGGCGTAGGGGCTCATAGACTCGCCTCGTGACGCGGCCGGGGTTCGAGATCGGCGAGGTCTTCGACGAGGACTACCTCTACTTCTACGAGCCGTGGCTGGGCGAGCTGAGCGACGCCGACGCCGACACGATCTGGCGTCTGCTTGCGCTCGAACCCGGGATCGAGGTGCTCGACCTCCCGTGCGGCCACGGTCGCATCGCCAATCGGCTCGCCGCGCGTGGCGCGCGCGTCACGGGGCTCGACGCCACACCGCTCTTCCTGGAACATGCGCGACGCGACGCTGCTGCGACCGGGGTCGAGGTCACGTACGCCGAGGGTGACATGCGCTCGACTCCGTACGAGGACGCGAGTTTCGACTGCGTGATCAACTGGTTCACCTCGTTCGGCTACTTCGACGACGACGACAATCGGCTCGTGCTGCGGGAGGCACGGCGCCTCCTGCGCCCCGGTGGCGCGCTCCTGATCGAGAACAACAACCTGACGGAGCTCCTCCCGCGGTGGCTGCCGTCCGTCGTCGTAGAGCGCGACGGCGACCTTTCCGTGGATCGTTCCGCGTTCGACCCGGTCACGGGCCGGGCAACGACCGACCGCATGCTCGTCCGGAACGGGCAGATACGCCGTTTCACGTTCTCCGTTCGAATGTTCGTCGCGGTCGAGCTGCGCGACTGGCTGCTCGACGCGGGTTTCGCTGCTGTCGACTTCTACGACGGTCGGGGAGAGCCGCTGACGGCGACCGGTCGACGGATGATCACGATCGCCCGCGTTTAGCTCTTGCCGACGGAGAATGCGCACGGCCGCCGGTCGCCGGGCAGCGGCGACGCGCCGATCTTCGAGACCACGATCATCCGCCCGTCGTCCTCGAGCTCCTGGCCGACCCGCGGCAGCTCACCGTGCGCTTCGCGAAGCGTGTAGCCGGCCGGCGACCAGACGAAGAGCAGGTAGTCGGTGCCGCCGAACGTCATCGCGCCATGCTACCGCCGCGTCGCGTAGGGAGGCAGGGTCACGACGACGTGCGTCCCGCCGGCGTCCGAGGCCTCGATGGCGATGATTCCGTGCAGCTGCTTCACGCGTTCCTCGATCGCCTCGAACGACCGCCGGCGCCGTTCGGGCTCCGCATCGTCGGAGACGATCGTCGTCACGCCGCCGCCGGGTGCCTCGGCCATCGCGACACGGATGTGCGTGGGCGGCCCGCGCCGCGCGGCCTGGTCGAGGAGCTCGCGGATGATCGTGTACACGGCGATCTGAGCGGACTCGCCGAGCCTGTCCGCCTGCTCCACGTCGACGTCGATCCGGATCGAGTACGCCTCGCCGACCTGGGAGGCGAGCGCCTGCAGCGCCGCGCCGAACCCCTGGTCGCGGAGCACGACAGGCTCGAGTGCGAACGACAGGTCGCGCAGCTCGCGGATGGTCGCACGCTGGCGCTCCATCGCCCCCTCGAGCACACGGGCTGCATCGTCGACGTTGCCCGACTGAATCGAGTGGAGCACCGCGTCGAGCATCAACGCGATTCCCGAGAGGTTTTGCACCGGTCCGTCGTGCAGGAACAGCGCGATCCGCCGCCGCTCGTCCTGCTCGGCCGTGATCAGCCGGTCGAGCGCCTCGCGGCCGCCGGCGGTCTCAGAAGCTCTCACAGAATGAGGTCCGGCCGGGCGACACAATGCTCATTTTGTGAGAGCTTCTCAGTCAATGATCGCTTCGCGCAGCGCGATCGCCACCGCGTGCGTGCGCGTGTCGGCTTCGAGCTTCGTGAGGATGTGCCGCACGTGGCTCTTCACGGTCTCGGCCGAGATGAACAGGCGTGCGGCGACGTCCGCGTTCGAGAGCCCGTCTGCCAGCAGCTGCAGGATCTCGCGCTCGCGCGTCGTGAGCATGTCCGTCGAGTCCTTGCCGGCGAGGAACGCGGGCATCAACGCCGGATCGACGTAACCCTCGCCCTGCGCGATCTTCTCGATCGCGCGCACGAGCGTCTGGTGCGGCGCCTCCTTGAGGATGTAGCCCTTGGCACCCGACTCGAGGCCACGGCCGAGGAGCGAGCGCTCCGAGTACGCGGTGAAGATCAGCACCTTCGCATCCGGGACCTTCTCGGTGAGCAGCTTCGTCGCCTCGAGGCCGTCCATGCCGGGCATTCGGACGTCCATGATCACGACGTCGGGCTTCCGCCGCGCCGCGAGCTCGACCGCGCTCGCCCCGTCGGAAGCCTCACCGACCACGCGGATGTGCGGTGCCCGTGAGAGCGACAGCCGGAGCCCTTCGCGGACGACCTCGTGGTCGTCCACGATGAGTGTCGTGATCTCGTCGGGCATGCGAGCGCCCATCCTATGCGGAAAGCAGCGAAAGCTGTTCGTTGCGCGCAGGCGGCGTGAGTGGCTTTGGCCGGCGGTCGCGAATCCGGTGCGAACGGGCGAGGGCACGCACCTGATCGCGTACGGGCTCGCTCTCTCGCGCCTGCAGGTAGGCGCGGCCGCCCTCGTACAGGGTCTCGTACCGCGGTAGCAGCTCGGGCCAGTCGCGGGCGAGGCACTCGAGGAAGTGCTCCCGGGTTCCAGGCTTCAGGTGGAGCACGTTCGCCCAGATGCCGCATGCGCCAGCGGCGCGCGCGGCCGTGACGACGCGGCGCAGTTGATCCGGCCGATCCGAGAGCCCGGGCAAGATCGGCGCCATCCCGACCGATGCGCGGATGCCCGCAGCAGCGAGCACCGACAGCGCGCGCAGCCGCTGCACCGGCGGTGCGGTTCCGGGCTCGGTGGTGCGCCAGACGTCGTCGTCGAGCGTCGGCACCGAGAACGTCACGGAGACGGACGCTCGCAGCGCCGCAGCGGCGAGCACGTCGACGTCGCGCACGATCAGCGGGCCGCGCGTGATGATCGAGAAGGGGTTGGCGAACGCGCCGAGCACCTCGATGCACGCACGTGTCAGGCGATAGCGGCCCTCGGCGGGTTGATACGGGTCGGTGGCGGCGCCGATCGCGACGTCGCTCGCGTCCCACGAAGGCCGTGCGAGCTCGGCCTGCAGCACCTCGGCGATGTTCACCTTGACGCGGATCGAGCGCCCGTAGCGATCGTCGGCGGGCCGGTCGGCGCGCCGCTCGAAGGCGCGCACGTAACAGAACGTGCAGCGATGCGCGCAACCCATGTAGGGGTTGAGCGACCAGGAGAACGGCATCCCGCGCACCCGGTTCAAGGCGCTCCGGCAGGGCTCCTCGCGGTAGGCGACCCGCATGGGGCGATCATAGAACATATGTTCGTGTTGCCGGTGGCCCCAGCTATACTCGAGCGACTGATCCGCGTGGACGACGATCTGCCGCCCAGTACGCGCACAACGTGACTCTCTCGCTCGAGCTGCTGGCGCTGGCCGGTCTGCTGGCCGTGAACGGTTTCTTCGTCGCGGCCGAGTACGGCCTGGTGACCTCGAGGCGCACGCGCATCATGGAGCTCGAGCATCAGGGAAACCGGCGCGCCCGCAGGGTCCTCGGCATCACCTCGGACCCGCCGCGCTTCATCGCCGCCATGCAGCTCGGTGTGACCATCTCCTCGCTCGCCATCGGCGCCCTTGGCGAGCAGGTGCTCGCCCGCCGGTTCGACACCGTGATGGCGTCGTTCCTCGCCGTCATCCTCGCTCTGCTCATCGTGACGTATCTGCACGTCGTGATCGGCGAGCTCGTACCCAAAGGGATCGCCCTCGGGCATCCGGAGCGCACGGCGCTCTGGGTGTCGGGGCCGGTGCGCGTGTTCTTCGTCGTCTTCCGCCCACTGATCTGGCTCCTCGACCGCTCGACCGAGATGATCCTTCGCCTCCTGAAGCTCGAGCCGCCCGGTGCGGAGGGTGAGGCTCACTCCGAGGCCGAGTTGCGCATGTTGCTGTCGAGCTCGGCCGAGCAGGGCGAGATCGAGCACGGCGAGCAGGAGATGCTCTACAAGGTCTTCGACTTCGCCGACAAGGAGGTCGCCGATGTGATGGTCCCGCGACCCGAGGTCGCGGCGGTCGCGGTCTCGATGCCGCCGGAGGAGGCACTGCAGGCGGTGCTCGACTCGCCGTACACCAGGTACCCGGTCTACCGGGAGTCGCTCGACGACATCGTCGGCGTCCTCCACATCCGTGACCTCGTCGAGGCGATCTACGACCGGGGGCTCGCGGCGGTCGATCTCGCCCAGATCGTCCGCCCCGCGTACATGGTCCCCGAGACGAAGGACCTCGCCGCCCTGCTGACCGAGTTCCGGCGGACGAACCAGCACCTCGCGATCGTGATCGACGAGTACGGATCGACCGAGGGCATCGTCACGCTCGAGGATCTGCTCGAGGAGATCGTCGGCGAGATCGAGGACGAGTTCGACCTGCCGGACGAGACCGTCGAGCGCATCGACGACGACACCGTGAGGATCGACGGGACGTTCACGATCGACGACTTCAACGAGCGCTTCCACGTCGAGCTGCCGGAAGAGGACTACCACACGGTCGCCGGCTTCGTCTTCGGCCGGCTGGGACGGGCGGCCGTTCCCGGCGACGAGGTGGTGCATGACGGGCTCAGCTTCCACGTCGAGTCGGTGGAGGGCCAGCGAATCGAGCGGCTGCTGGTGACGTTCCAGCCGTGGCATCGCCCTGAGCCGGAGGCCGGCCCCGCAGGTCAAGACGGCTAGATGATCGATGCCGCCGACGATTGCCCGGCTCGGTGCCGTCATCGACACGGTGTGACGACGACAAACCAACTCGTCGCGCCATCGTCCAAGGGAAGTGGCACTCCAGCGCGATGAACTCGCAGACCAGTTAGGCTGGTTTCGGCGCAATTAGCAAGTGATTATCCACGAACCCCCCTCTCTCTCGATCCAAGGAGGAGATAGTGAGCAAGTTCTCTAGAAGGGCGATTGCCCTTCTCGGTGTGGGCATCCTCATCGTCGCGGGCCTCGCGGCGGCGGCGGCGGCCCGCACCCAGCACACCACGTCGATCTCGGCGTGTGCGCTGTTGCCGGACACGAAGTCGTCGACGCGCTACACGCTGTTCGACGCCCCCTTGCTGTCACAGGCGTTCCTGAAGGGACACGTCACGGCACATGTGCTGAACGCGCAGGGCGATCCGCAGCGGCAGAAGTCACAGGCCGACGCGTGCCTCGCGGCCGGTGCGAAGGTGATCCTGCTCGACCAGCTCACGCCGGCCTCGGGCATCGCGATCACGAACGACGCCGTCAAGCAGGGCGCCAAGGTCATCGACTACGACCGCCTGGTCGTCGGCAGCAAGGCGTCGTACTACGTTTCGTTCGACAACGTACGGGTCGGCAAGCTGCAGGGACAGGGCTTGGTTGCCGCGCTGAAGGGGAAGACGAAGCCGGTGATCGCCGAGCTCAACGGTGCGCTCACGGACAACAACGCCCACCTGTTCAAGCAGGGCTACGACTCGATCCTCAACCCGCTGTACACGGCGGGCGCCCTCGTGAAGGCGGACGCCGGCGACCAGTGGACCAACTGGGACCCGGTCAAGGCCTCCACGATCTTCCAGCAGATCCTCACCCGCAACAGCAACAAGATCGACGGAGTGCTGGCGGCGAACGACGGGATCGCCGGCGCAGTCATCGCCGACCTGAAGAACGCCAACCTTCAGCCCGATCGCGCTGACCGGCCAGGACGCGACCCCGACCGGGGTCCAGTACATCCTCGCGGGCTGGCAGAGCGGCACCGTCTACAAGTCGATCAAGTTGGAGGCTGCCGCTGCAGCCAACACCGTCATCAAGGTGCTGCGGCAGCAGAAGGTGACCACGACCGGCAAGGTCAGCGGGGTTCCGTCTGTCCTGCTCGTGCCCCAGTGGATCACGAAGTCGAACTACAAGATCCTCTTCACGGACGGGTTCCTGAAGCCGAGCCAGGTCTGCACCGGCGAGTACAAGCAGTACTGCGGGTAGACCGACCGGAACACGTGGCGAGGCGTCCGTTTGGACGCCTCGCCCTCTCCGGTTAAGGTACGAACCCGCGCATGGCGACGACGGCACCGACTCTTGAGCTCCGCGGCATCTCGAAGGCGTTCGGATCGGTGCAGGCGCTGAGCGACGTCGACTTCGATGTCCGAGCCGGCGAGGTGATGGCGCTCGTCGGCGACAACGGCGCCGGGAAGTCGACGTTGATCAAATCTGTCGCTGGGATCCATCCGATCGACTCCGGGGAGATCGTCTTCGACGGCCGACGTGTCACCATCCACGGGCCGAAGGACGCGGCGAAGCTCGGGATCGAGGTCGTGTACCAGGATCTCGCTCTCTGCGACAACCTGAACGTGGTCCAGAACATGTTTCTGGGGCGCGAGACGCACGACTTCATCTTCAGGCTGAACGAGCCGCCGATGGAGCGGCGAACGGAAGAGACGCTGAAGACGCTCGCCGTCACCACCATCGGCTCGATTCGACAGCCGGTCGCGACGCTCTCGGGCGGACAGCGCCAATCGGTCGCCGTGGCACGGGCGGTGATGTGGAACTCGCGCGTGGTAATCCTCGACGAGCCCACCGCAGCGCTCGGCGTCGCCCAGACGCGGCAGGTTCTCGATCTCGTGAAGCGCCTCGGCGAGCAAGGGCTGGCCGTGGTGATCATCTCGCACAACCTCCAAGACGTGTTCGAGGTTGCCGACCGGATCACCGTGCTCCGCCTCGGCCGCAACGTGGGTGTCTACGACCGTGCGGCGACAACACAGCAGGAGATCGTCGGCGCGATCACCGCGGGGGTTCCGACGAAGGTGGCGGGGATCGCCGAGCCGGATCTGGATCTGGGGTGAGCGCAGCCGTTCAAACCGAGCCCGCCGGCGGGCAGGCGGGATTCGGCGCGTTCCTGCGCCGGCAATGGGATGCGCTCCGCTCGGGCGACGTCGGCCCGCTGCCGGTGATCCTCGCGCTGGTCATCATCACGATCTTCTTCACGTCGAGGTCGAGCGTCTTCTTCACCGCGGTCAACTTCGACAACCTCGTTGTCCAGACGGCCGGCACGACGATGATCGCGATCGGCGTCGTCTTCGTCCTACTGATCGGCGAGATCGACCTTTCGATCGGCTATGTCAGCGGCATCGGCGGCGTCGTCGTGGCCGAGCTCCAGCAAGCGGGGTCGGGCCACAACATCGGAGGGTTCGGCGCGATCGTGGTCGCCCTGCTCGCCGGCGCGGTGATCGGCTTCCTCCAGGGATCGGTGGTCGCGCGCGTCGGGGTGCCGTCGTTCGTCGTAACGCTCGCAGGCCTTCTCATCTGGCAGGGCGTGATCCTGCGCGCCCTCGGAACCGAGGGGGTGATCGGCATCCAGAACAACCTCGTGAACAACATCGCCTCCTACTACCTCCCGAACAACTGGGGCTGGGCGCTCGCAGCTGTGATCTCGGTCAGCTACGCCGTGATCGTGATCGGTTCGGTCATGCGGCGCCGGCGTGCGGGCCTCGGGAGCGGTGGACTCGTGGCCGCGATCTTTCGCGTCGTCGCCGTGGCGGTTGTTTCGTTCGTCGTCGTCGCTGTCTGCAACCACTCCCGCGGCGTCCCGTTCGCAGGTGTCCTGATCGTCGTGATGATCATCTTCTGGACGTTCATCGCCCAGCGGACGGCCTTCGGCCGTCATGTCTACGCCGTGGGGGGCAACGCCGAGGCGGCGCGGCGGTCCGGGATCAACGTCGCCCGCATTCGCATCATCGTGTTCATGATCTCGGGCCTCATGGCGGCGCTCGGCGGCATCGTCTTCGCGGCCCGCCTGAACTCGGTCGACCTGACCGCCGGCAGCGGCACGGTGCTGCTCGACGCGATCTCCGCCGCGGTGATCGGCGGCACGAGCCTCTTCGGCGGGCGCGGCTACGTGAGAAGCGCCCTACTCGGCGCCCTCGTGATCTCCACGATCGAGAACGGGATCGACCTGGTCGGCTACAGCGACGCGACCAAGGACATCGTCACCGGACTGATCCTCCTGGGCGCCGTGACCCTGGACACGGTCTCGCGCCGGCGGCTCGCCGCGTCGGGTCGTTGATCTCTGGGACAGGCGCGACTACCGCTGCCCGATCGCGGTCAGCAGGTAGCCGCCTTCGAGCATCGCCGGGGCGCGATGCCCCAGCCGCTCCCAGGTCGGGACGTCCCAGCCGAACGAGTCGGCGAGCCGCACGATCATGTTGAACAGGCCGCACACGGTGGCGGCGTCGCGCAGCGCCTGATCGGAGACGCCGGCGGCGCGAACGGCGTCGGCGTCGGACGGGTCGAGCTCATCGGGCCTGAGCGTCTGCTTCTCGAGGAAGACGAGCGTCGCAGCGAGCTCGGGCCGGAGCGGCGCCGTGCGCCAGTCGTCGACCACCGCCTGCCAGACTTCCTCACCGAGGGCGTACGACGCAACTGCGCCGTGGGAGCCCGTTCAGAAGGGACACTGGTTGAGCAGCGACGTGAAGCCGGCGAACAGCTCGCGCTCGCCCGCGCTCCACTCCGAAGGCCCGCGCATCACCCGGTCGAGCTCCTCGGAGAACGGCGTTCCGAAAAGATCCGGCCGGTAGAGCAGCGTCTTGACGACGCCGAGTGGCTCGTTGCCGGACCGCTCGCGGATCATGTCGAGGAGTGCCGCCTCGCCGGGCGCGTGACCACGGTCGACGACGTCGAGGCGCATCAGCCGATTGCACGCGCCGCCGCGTCGAGCCGGCGAAACCCTTCGCGGATTGCAACGCCGACGGTCTGTTCGAAGATCTCGTCCTCCGAACAGCCGGCTGCCTTCAGCGCCTCCACATCCGCGTCGGTGATCGTGTACGCCCGCACGCGGACCTTGTCCAGATAGTCCGCGAGCTCCGCGCGCGCAGGCGGTAATCCGTCGGCGTTCGCACGCAGCCGGTCGAGCGGTTCACTCACGACTGAAACCGTAGATGATCGATGCCACATTCTCGCGCCCGGGGTCGTTACTTGCCCTCGGCGTAGCGCTGAGCCTGCAGGAGGGCGAGCTTCCCGACCTTGCTTCCGAGCACGCGGCCCGCGTTGACGTCGGCCGGGACGTCGATCCCGTTCTCGATGCTCGACCGGCCCGCCAGAGCGGCCTGCCGGGCGGGCGAGCGGGCGGTGAGCGCCGTCAGCACCTCGTCGGCCGCGGCGGCGAACGTGCTCGACTCGGCCACCCAGCCCGGCGACGCGGGCGTGGAGGCGGGCGGCGTCCAACCGGTGCCGAGCACCCAGTGCCCGCCGGACAGCACCGCGACCTGGCCGATGTCGGCCCGCAGTGCCGCGTGCCGCTGGCCGGGTGCGCTCGACGCCTGCGTGACCAGTTCGATCAGGCCCGGCACGAGCGGGATACCGCTCCGTGTTGTAGGACGCCGCCTTCGGATCGCTCGACTGGCCCTGGAACGCCAGGAATCGGATCATCGAGATCGGACGCGCGGACTGGTAGGCGCGCTTCGCCCCGAAAGACGTGATCGCCGCGTCCGACAGCGCGCCGTTGAGGGTGAAGTAGAGCCGCACGTCGCGCTGCAGCCGACGCGCGGTGTTCGAGCCTCCGGGGCTCGCGGCCGCAATCGCGTTCCAGGCCGCCGGCGACGTCGCGGCGACGAGCGGCCGAGCCCGCTGCGCGGTCGCGCGGATCATGTCGACGGCCGCCTGCTTGTAGGCGGCGCTGGACGAGTCGCCGGTGGGCGGCGGGCCGGGATCGATCGGTAGACCCTTGGCCGACCGCGGAAGCCCGAATCCGCGCACGTGCCCCCACTGCGCGCCGACGAAGCGCTGAACCTTCGCGGGAATCGGAGCCAGGCCTCTCTCCGAGATCTCGCCCAGCGCCAGCGGCTGCCAGAACGTCGCGTCGTGCACCGTCGAGCCGGGCCGGCTCACGACGAGAGGAGCGTTCTTCGGCGCATAGGTCGGGTCGACGTAGTGCTGCGCCTCGAGCGAGCCGTCGTTCCGACCGGCGGCGATCGCGGCGGCTGCGATGCGATTGCCGAGCGCGGCGGGTGAATCGCCTGCGGTGCTCGTGAAGGCGGGCGAGTAGCAGAGCGAGCGCAGACGCCCGGTCAGCAGTGGGAACGTGCGGTTCAGATTCGCGTCGAACGACGCTCGCCAGAGCAGGAGGCGGTACGCGGCGTAGCTGATCGCGGCTTCTCGAGCCGCCTGGGCGTCGGAGGCATGCTGCTTCTCGGTGACGAAGTAGCCGCGCGCCTTGGGGTCGAAGGCCGCCCAGGCATCCCACATCGCCGCGGACAAGCCGAAGAGGTCGCGCGCCTGCACCGGCTCCGAGGCGTTGTCCTCGCGCAGCGCGACGACCGCCGTCCGGTCCCATGCCGTCGCGATCGACGCGGCGTGCAGGCTCGCCGGCGTGCAGGCGGCGAGCCGGTCGGTCTCCGCCGCGGGAGTCGGGACGAACGTCGGCGTCGGTGGGTCGATCGGAACGATCTGGTCCGCGGCGACGTCCTGGAGACGGGTCTCGCCACCCCACGGGTAGCGCACGGTCAACGACGTGACCGAGGTCGCCGCTCCGAGGCCGAAGTGGACCCGCGGATCCTCGGAGGACAGGTAGCTGCTGCCGGCCTGCACCGTCCGCACGGCGTGCCGCCCGTCAGACAGGACGACGGTGACGACGGCACCGGGCGAAAACCTCGTCAGCCTGACCTCGAGCCAGTGGCCGCTGCGGCCGGTCGGCTGCAGCAGCACGAGCTTGCCGCCGATCGTGTTGATCGCGATCTCCATGCGGCCGTCGTTGTCGACGTCGGCCGCGGCGAGCCCGCGTCCGTTCAGCAGCAGGCCCTTCGCCCCGAGGATCCCGTGCGCGTTGCCGAACCGCTCCAACCGTCCGCGGTCGGGCGCCCGGGTGAGGACGCGCACGGGCTCCGCGTCGCTCTTCAGACTGGTGACGGGGATCGCACCCGCCGTGAGGACGAGATCCGGCGTTCCCGTGTTCGCGAGATCGACCCAGGACGCGCCCCAGCCCGCGAGCTCGCTTCCGAGTGCCCGGTCGAAGGACGTCCTGGCGTTGGCGAAGGACGACGAGCCGCCGACCCGGAGTTGGCGGTACGCCGCCGACGGCTCGTGCCGGGAGTTCGTGACGAAGAGACTGGTGCGTCCGGCTCCGTCGTCGGCGGACGCGACGCCCATGCCGGCGTAAGGGTCGGCAACTCGTTCGGCTGCGCCGCGCTCCTCGAAGCGGAAGCCGAGGCCGGCAGGGTCGGCCTTCGCGCCGCCGGGCCACGGCACGTTCTCGTACAGCTGGTTCGGGTCCTCGTCGTTCGCGACGTAGAGGTCGGGGCGACCGTCGTCGTTGTAGTCCAGAAACTGGGCGCCGAGCCCGTGGCGGGGGTCGGCAGACTCGAGGCCGGCCTGGACGCCGACCTCGCGGAACCGAGCATGGCCGTTCGCGTCGCTCCCCTCGTTCAGGTAGAGCAGGTCGCGAACCCCCGCGAGATTCGTCGGGAAGCCTGCGATCGAGCCGGGGACTGGCGTGTCCGGGTCGGTGTAGCCGGCGATGAACACGTCTGGGCGGCCGTCGCCGTTCACATCCGCGACCGCCGCGCCCGTGTACCAGCCGGTGGCGTCCATTCCGGCGGCCTGAGCGCCCTCGGTGAACGTGCCGTTGCCGTTGTTCCAGAGCAGGTCGATGCCGGTCGTCGTCGTGACGATCAGGTCGGGCCAGCCGTCACCGTTGAGGTCGGCAGCGACGCAACCGTCGCCCTGCACCTGGAGGTCTGCTCGGGCCTTGCTGCTGACGTTGAAGAACGTGCCGTGGTCGTTCTGGAACAGCGCTGTCCGCGGCAGGCCGCCGTGCGCGTCCCAGCGGTCGGAGTCGGCGTTCGAGTACGAGTTGACCGCGAACAGGTCGACCCAGCCGTCGTTGTCGTAGTCGAGCCAGCAGACCCCTCCCCCCATCATCGCCCTGTAATCGTTCGACATCCCGAAGCGGAACGAGTCCTGGCGGAAGTCGAGGCCGACCTGCGCGGCGACGTCGTGCAGGCGAGGGGGGCCGGCGCTCGCCTGCAACTCGCTGCCTGGGCGCGTCGTCGTCGGTGTCACACCCGGCGCGTTCGCCTCGGACGAGCCCACGAGCAGGAACCTACCGCCGCTCTGCTGGAGCTCGAAGGTGTCCGAGAACACGGTTTGCGCGCCTCGGCGCATCGCCATCGCCGGGAGGCCGCGATAGACGACCCGCTGGACCAGTCCCGCGGCGCGTGCCACGACGGTCGGAGGCCCCTGGTCCTGCCCCGGCTCGAGCTCGAGGCTCAGCCGGTCGACGTGGTAGAGCGGGACCTCGACCGGCTGGGTCGCCGCGCCCGAGACCTGACGGCGAAGGCTGGCCAGCATCGTGCTCTCGGCGGCCTGCGAAGCAAGGGCCAGGCTGCGCTGCTGCAGCGCCCGCGCCCGCAGGTCGAGGTCGGTGACGAGGTCGCGCGCGATCGCGTTCGCCGTCCCTCGGTCGAGCTGCGTCGAGACCCCGGTCGAGTGCAGGAGCGTGATCTGCGGCAGTGGGGCGTTGGCGCTCGTCGCGGGCAGCGCGGCGGTCGCGAAGGGCGACGGGCTGATGACGACGAGTGCCCCTGCGTAGGCCGAGAGCCCGGCTGTGCCGGCGAGGACAAGGGCACGTCGGGAGAGCCGCGGAAGCGGCCGCGGTAGCGCGGCGAGCACGGTCTGGCCGAGACAGACGACGACGAGCGCGCTCAGCAGGGCGACCTTCGACCAGTACTCCGTGCGCATCGGCGCGATCAGCAGCGTCGCGACGACGCCGATCGACACTGCGTAGACGATCCGTGTCCGGGGGCCGCGCGGGGCCGTCTTCGGGTCGGTGATCATGAAGAAGAGGAAGACCAGGATCTCGGGCGACGTGACCAGGAGCCACCAGAACGAGAAGCCGCCGATCGGTCCGAGATGCCAGCGGGCGGTCATCTGGTGGCCGGCCGCGGCGAGGATCGCGATCCCGACGGCGAAGGTCGCCCAGAAGGAAAGTGCGACCCGTAGCAGCGAGAGGCGCGACAGGATCGTGAAGCCCCCGGCGAGGATCACGGCGAGTGCGACCACGAGCCAGACGGACATCGGGCCCCACCAGAAGTCGAGGGGCTCCGCCTTCGTGACCGGGAGCAGCAGGAAGCAGACGACGAGGCCGATGTTCGACGGGTTGAAGATGTGGTTGCCCCGGAACGTGATGATGTGCTTGGAGAGCAGCGAGAACGCGGCCGTGCCGGCGAAGATCCACCAGCCGCGCATCGACCACCAGTCGCCGTGCCCGGTGCCGGGCACGCGCAGCACGAACGCGACGCCGTTCCCGGTCAGCATTGCGCTCGCGGGCCACAGCAGGACGTGTTGCCTCCACATGGCTATTCCCACCTCGAGCACTGCGCAGGTGAGGATCGCGATCAGGATCTGGGCGATCGAGACGCGGAAGTGGAAGCCCACCTGCCCGATCACCTGAAGCGAGATGATCGTCGCTGCGAGATGGAGCCGCGGATCGCGAACCTTCGGCAACAGCACCGGATAGGCGTGGCCGCCGATCGTCAGCGTCGGCGGTCCCGCCGGAGCCGGTACCACCGGTGCTCCCATCAGACCACCAGGGTAACCGCCTCCATCAACGCTTTTCTAGCTCGCCCGGCTTCGGGTCGAGAACCCGGAGACAATCGCCGCCTCCGGGCCGGCGCGGAAACGGCGGGCCTCGTCGGCATTCACGGCGTCACCACCTGCCCGCTCGTCGCCGACTCGTGCAGCGCCTCGAGCGCACGCGACTGGGCGACCGCGTCGTCACGGCCGAGCAGGAGCTCTGTCTCGCCACGGATCGCGTCGCTCAGGTTCTCGAGCTCGAGACGGTACGAGTCGAGGAGGTCGAGCTCGATGCGCTCGACCTCACCGTTGCGCCTGAGCTCGATCCCGGGCACCTCGCAATGCCACGGATCGTCGACGAAGAGCGAGCCCTCGCTCCCGATCGCCTCGAGCTCGTCCCGGTCGACGAGCGCCGTGCCGCAGTCGAAGATCGCCAGCACGTCGCCGGGGAACCGCAGGTTGCCCGTGAGGACCCAATCGGTGCCGGTCGGGCCGAACCGGGCCTGTGCGTAGGCGGACTCGGGCTCGCCGGCCAACAGGCGTGAGCCGCTGACGCAGTAGCAGCCGACGTCCATCAGCGCGCCGCCCTCGAGGTTCGCCTGCAGGCGGATGTCGTGCTCGTCGTAGAGCGAGTAGCTGAACGCCGAACGAACGAGCCTGAGCTCTCCGATCGCGCCGTCGTCGACGAGCTGCTTCAGCCGGCGGGTCTGCGGGTTGTGGCGGTACATGAACGCCTCGGTCAACAGGCGGCCCGTCCGCTCGGCCGCGTCGAATGCAGCTTCGACGTCGGCGACGTGTCGTGACAGCGGCTTCTCGCAGAGCACGTGCTTGCCGGCCTCGAGTGCGCGGATCGACCACTCGCAGTGCAGGCTGTTCGGCAGCGAGATGTACACGGCCTCGATCTCCGGGTCGGCGAGCAGCGACTCGTAGCTGCCGTACGCACGCTCGATCTCCCACTCCTGCGCGTACGCGTCGGCCCGTGCGGCGTCGCGGCTCGCCACGGCGACCAGGTCGACCTTCGAGGACGCGTGTGCACCCGGGATCAACTTCCGGTTGATGTCGGCCGTCGAGATGATTCCCCAGGTGACCGGCTGCCCCACGCGCTTACTATCGCCCAATGACCGGAGACCCATCGGCGTTGGCATGCTCGGCTACGCGTTCATGGGCAAGGCCCACTCGAACGCGTTCAAGAAGATCGCCTACATCACGTGGCCGCCGCCGCTGGAGCCGAGGCTGGTCGGGATCGCGGGCCGTGACGAGCAGGCGGTGGGGGAGGCCGCCAGACGTTACGGCTACGACTACGCGACCACCGACTGGCGCGACCTCGTCGCCGACGAGCGTATCGGCCTCTTCGACAACGGCGGCCCGAACTCGCTCCACGCCGAGCCGACGATCACTGCCGCGGAGGCCGGCAAGCACGTCGTGTGCGAGAAGCCGCTCGGCCGCGACGCAGCGGAAAGCTACGAGATCTGGCAGCGCGTGGCGGCGACCGGCGTCAAGCACCTCTGCGCGTTCAACTACCGCTTCGTCCCGGCGGTACGGCTCGCGCGCGAGCTGATCGAAGCCGGGGAGCTCGGTGAGGTGAGGCACTTTCGCGGCCGCTACCTCCAGGACTGGGCCGACGACGCGACGCTGGACACGTGGCGGTTCGATCCCGGCGAAGCCGGCTCGGGCGCGCTCGGAGATCTCGGTACGCACGTGATCGACCTCGCTCGCTTCCTGAACGGCGAGATCGCGTCGGTGGGCGGGTTCCTGAAGACATTCCTGCCCGGGCGCAAGGTGGACGACGCTCTCGAGGCGACGGTGGAGTTCGAGAACGGCTCCGTCGGCACGATCGAGTCCACCCGGCTCGCGCTCGGACGCCGCAACGCCTTTCAGTGGGAGATCAACGGCTCGAAGGGGTCGCTTGCGTTCGACATGGAGCGCCTCAACGAGCTGCAGGTGTTCCGCGCCGACGGCGATCGCGCGCGCGGCTTCAAGACGGTGCTCGTCTCGGAGGCGAATCACCCCTTCTGGCAGCACTGGTGGCCGCCCGGGCACATCATCGGCTGGGGCGACACCTTCGTGCACGAGCTGCACCACCTGCTCGAGGCGATCGCCACGGGTGGCGACGTCGCGCCGTACGGCGCGACGTTCGAGGACGGCTACCGCGCGGCCGAGGTCGCCGACGCGATCGTGCGCTCCGGCGAGACCGGCTCGCGCGAGGCCGTCACCTATCGCAGCTGATCGTCGAGCACGAGCGTCGCCTTGCCGCCGCGATAGGCGAGCGCTTCCTCGAAGCGGTCGAGCGGGACGCGGCGTGCGATCAGTGCGTCGAGCGCGCCGGGCCAGCGATCGCGAGCACGGTCGAGGGCGTCGACGCCGTCGAGCCAGTCCGAACGGTGGGCGTTGACGCTGCCGAAGACGACGCGGTTCTCGAGGATCGTGTCGACAGCGAGCACGCGGCCGTCAAGGGTCACCCGCCGGTCGCGTCCGTCGATGCCGAGCAGGCACACGATGCCGCTGCGGCGGAGGAGACCGAGGCTGTCGGCCTGGAGCTGCGCGTCGCCGGCCGCCTCGATCACCAGGTCGAAGCCGCCCGTCTCCGCACGCAGCGCATCGAGCTTCGTGTCGCCGATGGAGGCGTAGCGTGCGCCGCAGGCTGCGATCAGGTCTGCCCGCGGATCGTGTGCAGGCTCGAGGGACGCGACCCAGACGTCGACGCCGGCAAGGCGCAGGAGAAAAGTCGACAGCGTGCCGACGGACCCGGCGCCGAGGACGAGCGCGCGCTGCAGCCGCCAGGGCTGGCGATCGCCGATCGCGCGCACGTGTCGAAGAGCCCGCGCGCAGATCGACGTCGGCTCTGCGAGCACGCCCAATCGACCGAGCGAGCGTGGGACCGGGACGAGCTCCGCCGGGTCCTCGGCCACGAGCTCGCGCGCGAACCCGTCGAGTCGAGTGATGCCGCGTTCGCTGTAGTCGCCCGTCAGGCACGAATCCGGCGCTCCCTCGGAGCAGGCCACGCAGTGCGAACAGGAGCGGCGCACGGTCGCCGTGACGAGGTCGCCGCGCGTGAAGCCGTGCCCCGCCAGCTCGACGGCCGCGAGCACCTCGTGGCCGAGCACGAGTGAACGCTCGCCGGGCGGCGCGACTCCGAACAGGCCGTGCGCGATCTCGCGGTCGGTTCCGCACACGCCGACCTCGAGCACCCGCAGCAGCACTTCGTCCGGGCCGGCTGTGACCGCAGGGACGTCGGTCACACTCGCCGAGTGCGGCACTCCGGGCTGGGTGACGAGCCCCTGCACCTTCCGGCTCAGCCGGCGACGGGGGTCGCCGTGGGGGACCCGAGCACCGCGCCCTCCGACGCCGAGCCGACGAGGGCCCGGTAGCGCGCGAACACGCCTCCCTGGTACGGGAGCGGCGGCAGTTCCCACCTCGCGACGCGCCGGGCGAGCTCGTCGTTCGGGATCTCGAGCTCGAGCCGGTTTTCATCGACGTCGATCGCGATCAGATCGCCGTCGGCGACGATCGCGAGGGGCCCGCCGCGTGCCGCCTCCGGCGATACATGGCCGACCATCAGCCCGCGGGTCGCGCCGGAGAACCGTCCGTCCGTCACGAGCGCGACGGAGTCGCCCAGCCCGGCGCCGACGACCGACGCGGTCACGCTCAGCATCTCGCGCATCCCGGGCCCGCCCGCGGGGCCTTCGTAGCGGACGACGAGCACGTCCCCGGCCTGGACTTCTCCGGCCCGAACGGCGTCGGTACAGGCCTCTTCGCTGTCGAACACGCGTGCCGGCCCGCGCTGGAAGCGGCGGTCGCCGGTGACCTTGACGAGGCTCCCTTCGGGCGCCAGGTTGCCGCGAAGCACGTGCAGGGCGCCCGTGTCCTTGTAGGGCCGCTCGAGCGTGAACAGCACCTCACCGTCGGGTACGGCAGCGCCCAGCGACGCGCCGGCGAGCGTCGCCGCCGAGACGGTGGGAGCGTTGCCGTCGACGTGACCGCCCGAGATCAGCTCGCGAACCAGCGTCGCGGTTCCGCCGGCCCGCTCGAGCTCCTCCGCGGTGTGGCGGCCGGCCGGAACAAGGCTCGCGAGCACAGGCGTCCTGCTCGCGATCGACGCGAGGTCGTCGAGGGTGAGCTCGACGTCCGCCTCGCGGGCGATCGCGAGCAGGTGCAGGACGGCGTTCGTCGATCCGCCCGTCGCCGTGACACCCGCCATCGCGTTCAGAAGGGCACGGCGGTCGAGGAACCGACGTGCCGTCGTGCCTTCGCGCGCGAGCTGGACGGCGAGCGCGCCGGCACGTCGCGCGGCGTCCGCCTTCCGCTCGACGTCGGCCGCGGGGATCAGCCCGTCGCCGATGTTCGCGAGGCCGAGCAGCTCGAGGGCGACGGCCATCGTGGTGGCGGTGAAGTTGCCGGCGCACGCGCCCGGCGCCGGGACATGCGAGCCGCTCGAGCTCGTCGAGCTCGCTCCGGCTGACCAGCCCACGCTCCGCGGCGCCGACCGCCTCCCACACGTCCTGGATCGTGACCTGCCGGTCCGCGACCCGGCCGGCGCGCATCGGCCCGCCGTAGAGCCCGAGAGCCGGCTTGTCCAGCCTCCCGAGTGCCATCAGCGCACCCGGCGTCGTCTTGTCGCACCCGACGAGGCAGACGAGAGCATCGAAGTCGTGCGCGTGAGTCATCAGCTCGATCGAGTCGGCGATCACCTCGCGCGAGATCAGCGAGGCGCGCATGCCAGGGGTTCCCTGGGACTGGTTGTCGGAGACGGCGATCGTGTTGAACTCGAGGGCGACTCCGCCGGCTTCGGCGACGCCCTCGGCGACACATGCTGCGAGGTCGCGCTGGTTCAGGTTGCACGGCATCGTCTGCGTCCAGGTCGACGCGATCCCGACGATCGGGCCGCCGAGGGTCGCCGGGTCGATCCCCATCGCCCGGAAGTGCGCACGGGCCGGAGCCCGCTCCACCGACGACGCGAGTCCCGCGCGCGCCCGGCGGCGGAGCGACTCCTGCTCGGTCGCCCTCTCGACCGGATGCACCACCTAGATCTTCTTGCCGGGGTTGAGCAGGCCCTTCGGGTCGAAGACCTGCTTCAGCCGGGTGTGCAGGCCGTAGGCGGTCGGGCCGAGCTGCCGCGGGAGCTGGCCCCGCTTGAGCCAGCCGATGCCGTGCTCGCCGGACACCGTGCCTCCGAGCGAGTGGGCGAGGTCGAAGAGGTCGTGGCACGCGGCGTCCGCCCGCTCCTGCTCGCCCGGCTCGTCGGGGGAGAACAGGAACGTGGAGTGGATGTTCCCGTCTCCTGCGTGCCCGAACGAGAACGCAGGCACATCGTGTCGAGCGCCGATCCGCTCGGTCTCGCGGGCGACGTCGCGGAGACGGTCGAGCGGCACGGCGATGTCCTCGCTGAACGCTCCGCCGCGCTGGGCCAGGATCGCGAAGGCGACGCCGCTGCGCCAGCTCCAGAGCGAAGCGACCTCCTCCGCAGCCTCGGGGGTGTGCACGGCGACCGCGTCCTCGGCGAGCGCCTCCCGCAGCTCCCCGGCGACCCGGCGGGCCTCGGCGGCTGCGCCGTCGGCCTCGGTGATCACCATGAACCCGGCGCCGTGTGGCAGCCCGAAGGGGTACGTGTCGCCCGAGATTCGGAGCATCACGCCGTCGAGGTACTCGATCGCTGCCGGCACGACGCCGGATGCGAGCACGCGTTCGATCGCGCCGATTCCGGAGTCGGCGTCGGGGTAGAAGCCGACGACCGGCAGTTCGACCTCGGGCGCCGGAACCAGCCGAAGCCACGCGGCCGTGACGAGCCCAAGTGTTCCCTCCGATCCGACGAGCAGGCTCTTCAGGTCGTACGCGGCGACGTCCTTCCGGAGCGGGCCGCCGATCGTGACGACCTCTCCCGGGGGAACGACCGCCTCGATCCCCGTCACCCAGTGCCCGGTGACGCCGTACTTGAAGGCGTGAGGGCCGCCTGCGTTGCACGCGATGTTGCCGCCGATCTGCGAGATCTCCGCGGCGCCGGGATCGGGCGGAAAGCGCAGGCCGTTCTCACGAGCGAGCCGCTGCACGTCGCCGGTTGTCACGCCGGCCTCGACGTGCATCCGCCAGAGCAGGGGGTCGAACTGCCTCACCCTGTTCAGGCGCTCGAAGGCGATCACGACGCCGCCCTCGACGGGGATCGCGCCCCCGGCGAGCCCGGTGCCGCCGCCGCGGGCGGTCAGCGGGACGTCGTGGTCGTAGCACCAGCGCATCACGGCCGCGACCTCGTCGACGGTCGACGGAAGCACGATCGCGTCTGCCCGGCCCACGACGCCGCGGCCCATCAGGTCGGAGAGGAAGCGGCCCTGGGGCTCGAGGATCGACTCCGGAGGGACAACCGACGCGAGATCCACGCCGGCGAGCGTACCCTGTGCCCCGGCAGGGTCAACGCCAAACGAACCGAGGAGATGCTTTGAAGATCGTGTTGCTCGCCGCGTTGTGCGCGGCAATCGCTGCACCTGCGGCGTTCGCGACGTCGCCGACGCTGACCGGTACGGTCGGGCCCGGCTTCACCATCACGCTCAAGCAGGGCAGCAAGACCGTGAAGTCGCTGAAGGCCGGGAGCTACGTGTTCAAGATCAGCGACAAGTCGAACATCCACAACTTCCATCTGACAGGCCCGGGCGTCAACAAGAAGACGTCGGTCAGCGGCACCGGCTCGAGCACGTGGACGGTGACGTTGAAGGAGGGCACCTACAAGTACGTCTGCGACCCGCACAAGGCGATCATGCACGGGTCGTTCAAGGTCACCTCGTAGGACGTCGAGCGCATCGCGACGGGTGCGGATTGCCGTTGTCGCGGAGGTCTGCATCGCAGTGACCGGTGCAGGCAGTCCTTGGTGCCGAGCGGCCGCATGCGCCGTGTGCAGGCATCCGCGCGCCGTTGCGAAATCTAGGCGCCGGCCAGGTCGATCTCCTCGACCCGGTCCCGTGAGATGCGCCACGCGCGCAGCTCGTCGAAGGCCAGCGAATAGATCAGGAACGGCCGGCCGGCCCAGAGCCCTGACAGCTCCCGGTCGGTCCGTGACGGCTCGGGCTTCGTCGCCGGATGCGAGTGGAAGACGGCGAGCTCGTAGCCGTCGTCTTCGAGGAACCAGACCGCCGGGTCGATCTCGAGCTCGTAGCGGTAGGGCGACGCGAGTGCATTGCGGCCGCGCACGTACCGGTCGGCGACGCCGTCCGAGAAGACGATCACCCCGCAGCACTCGTTCGGCGCCTCCTCTGCTGCGTGCGCACGGAGCTCGGCGCGCACGCCGTCTCCGACTACCACCAGAGCACCGCCTCGTCGATCTCCTCGCCGTGCCAGAACTCGGCCGACAGGTACTTCCAGCCGCCGTCCGCCAGGATCGCCACGACGACCGCACCTTCCGGCAGCTCGTCTGCGATGCGGCGCGCGACGTGGACGACGGCTCCCGACGAGACACCGGTGAACAGCCCTTCCCGATCGAGCAGCGCACGCGCGCTCGCCGCCGCCTCCGCGTTCGAGACGAGGAGCTTCCGGTCGAGCTGGGAGACGTCGAGGATCGGCGGGACGTACCCGTCCTCGAGCGAGCGCAGCCCCATCACCGGGTCGCCGGGCAACGGCTCGGCGGCGACGACCTGGACTCCCGGGAACGCCTCCCGGATCCGGGCGCCCGCTCCCATCAACGTTCCGCCGGTGCCGAGACCTGCGACGAGCGCGTCGACGCGCGGCAGGTCGCGGGCGATCTCGGCGCCCGTGCCGTCGTAATGCGCGCGTGGGTTCGCTTCGTTCGCGTACTGGAAGAGCATGACGTACCGGTGGTCGCGTTCTGCGATCTCCTGCGCGAGGCGAACCGCGCCGTTCGAGCCCTCGTTGCCCGGCGACTCGACGATCGTCGCGCCGTACAGCTCGAGGAGAGCACGTCGCTCGGGTGTCGCGTTCGCAGGCATCACGCACGTGAGGCGGTACCCCTTCAGCTTGGCGACGAGCGCGAGCGAGATGCCCGTGTTGCCGCTCGTCGGCTCGAGCAGCTCCTGACCGGGCTCGAGCCGCGCAGCTTCGACCATCGCCAGCGCGACGCGGTCCTTGATCGAGCCGGTCGGGTTCTGCCCCTCGAGCTTCGCGTAGATCGTGCGGCCGGCCGGCGCGATGTGGCGCAGCTCGACGAGCGGCGTGTCGCCGATCAGGTCGAGCAACGAAGCTGGCTACCACCGTTCCCTCACGTTCCTGGGCCGCACCTGACGGCAGGATGCCGGAGGGGACAGTGTGATCGACACGGCCCCGGAAGGCATCGTGCCGTCAGGGGCGGCAGGCGGCAGCGGAGGGCGGCTCCGCCGCCCGGGAGCTGCCGCCGGCCAGGGGCGCGAGGGCGCCACCGGCCATCGCCGGCAGGAGGATGACCGTCGAGCCGTTGCCGACCGGGGTCTCGAGGCCGTTGCGCGTGCGCACGTCCTCGCCGTCGACGTAGACGTTGACGAACGGCTGCAGCTCGCCGTCCTGTAGACGCGGGTGCCGAGTGCGGGGAGGCGGCGTGAGAGGTCCTCCATCAGCTCGCGCACGGTCGCGCCGTCGGCCTCGACCTCGCGCGACACCGCCGGCCTCGCTCGAGCGCGGACGGACGCACCGGCTGCGCGACGACTCCGCTCCGCGACCTGAGCCTACGTCGCTCATCGCGCGCAGAACTCGACGTAGTCGATGTACTCGGTGATCGTCGGGTGGTCGCCGCAGACCGGGCAGTCCGGGTTGCGCTCGATGCGCACCTCGCTGAACTCGGTCGACAGCGCGTCGAACAGCAGCAGCCGGCCGACGAGTGGCTCGCCGATTCCGGCCGCGAGCTTGATCGCCTCGTTCGTCTGCAGCGAGCCGACGATGCCGGGGAGCACGCCGAGCACGCCACCCTCGGCGCACGACGGCGCCAGCTCGGCGGGCGGCGGCTCGGGGAAGAGGCAGCGGTAGCACGGGCCGTCGTGTGGCTTGAAGACGGTGACCTGCCCTTCGAACCGGTAGATCGAGCCGTGCACCACCGGGATGTCGCGCCACACGGACGCGTCGTTGACGAGGTACCGGGTCGGGAAGTTGTCGGCGCCGTCGACGATCAGGTCCCAGCCGTCGTCCGAGGATGCGGTCGATGTTCTCCGAGGTGAGCCGCTCCCGGTAGGTGACGACGTCGACGTCGGGGTTCAGCGCCTCGATCGCGCGCTTCGCGGAGTCGACCTTCGGCGTGCCGAGTGTCTCGAGCGAGTGGGCGATCTGCCGCTGCAGGTTGGTCTCGTCGACGATGTCGGCGTCGACGATCCCGATGCGGCCGATTCCGGCCGCCGCGAGGTAGAGCGACGCGGGGGAGCCGAGGCCGCCGGCCCCGATCAGGAGCACGCGGCTGTCGAGCAGCTTCAGCTGGCCTTCCTCTCCGATCTCCGGGATCAGGATGTGACGCGAGTAGCGCGTCCGACGTTCGGGGGAGAGCGTGCGCGGCATCACGATCTCGCCGCCGTTTCGCTTCCAATCCGTGAAGCCGCCGGCCAGGGAGTGGGCGTTCGAGTAGCCGAGCTCCTGCAGGGTCTTGGCGGCGAAGGCCGAGCGGTTCGCCGCGGCGCAGTAGAGGACGATGGGTGAGGCCTTGTCGGGGACGACACCTTCGATCCGCGACTCGAGGAAACCGCGCGGCACGTGGATCGCACCCGGAAGGTGGCCCTCCTGCCACTCGTCGGCCTCGCGGATGTCGATCCAGGTGGCGCCGTCGAGCGCCTCGGCCGCCCGCGCGTCGACCTCCGAGATCTCCGACTTCGTGCGCTGCAACAGCTCCCGATACGTGGTCATGTCTGTTGAAACGGTAGCGGCACCGCGGTTCATTCCCGCTACGTTGGGCGCCGTGTCGCCTGCCGCCCGGGTGCGTGTCGTTGCCGGAGCCGCCGCGGTCGCCACGGCGGCGGTCGTCGTCGGGGTCGTCGCGGCGACGCGACAGGATCCCGCCCAGCCGACCGCCCGCTCCTGCAGCCCGCGGCAGCCGTTCTTCGTCGACGGCGTCGCCTCGAAGCAGGTCGGTGCGATTCGGCATGCGTTCTCACTCGCGTCGGCCGGGAAGACCGCGATCGCCATGGAGCCGCTGGCGCAGCTCGTCGCGCCCGGCGACCCCGCTGTGCAGTTCAACTACGGGCTCGCGCTCTACTGCGCGGGCTACCTCGCAGAAGCCGTCCAGGCATTCACCGCGGCGAAGACGGCGGGGAGCAACACCTTCTACGAGATCCGCGCCGACTCGATCCTCCACCCGCAGTACTTCTCCCAGGGGTACCCCGTCTTCCAGCCGAGCGGCCCGGTGGACGCCCTGCTCCGCCAGGGAATAGCCGAGCAGACGGCCGGCCACCAGCACTCGGCCGAGCGACTGTATGCGCGCGCCGCACGACTCCGTCCGAACGACGACCAGGCGCAGGTCGCGGCCGCCGTGGGACGCTTCGACGAGTCCGACCTCTCGGCGTCGTTCTCGCGTCTCGGACCGCTCGTGAAGCGATTTCCGCACAGCGTCTCGGTGAGGTACCACCTCGGCCTACTGCTTGCGTGGACGGGTCAGGGCGCTCAGGCTGTGGTCGAGTTCCGCAAAGCGGAGCGGCTTGGGCCGCATACCGAGCTCGGGAGGGAAGCGAATGCGTTCGTCAAGCGTCTTGTGACCGACAGGACCGACCGAACGCAAAGATGAGCCGGGCGGCCCTGGCGTCCGTCCGGCGCCAATGCGAGAGTTCCGCATCCGGCGAGGGGGCACGATGGGAACGAGGGTCCGCCAGTCGGCGGAGATCGACGAAGAGCCGCAGCTCGAGGAGGGCCCGGCAGAGGTCGAGATCTACGCGGCTCTGGACGAGCTCAGCCCGGAAGAGGTCGAAGAGCCGCCCGAGCTCGAGTTCGAGTTCACGACCGATTCCTTGCAGCTGTTCCTGAAGGACGTCGGCCGCGTCGACCTGCTCACCGCCGCCCAGGAGGTCGAGCTGGCGAAGCGCATCGAGCGCGGCGATCACCTCGCGAAGCAGGAGATGATCGAGGCGAACCTGCGGCTGGTCGTGTCGATCGCGAAGCGCTACCGCAACCAGGGACTGCCGTTCCTCGACCTGATCCAGGAGGGCACGATCGGGCTCGTTCGCGCCGCCGAGAAGTTCGACTGGCGCAAGGGCTACAAGTTCTCGACCTATGCGACGTGGTGGATCCGGCAGGCGGTCGCCCGCGCGCTCGCCGACAAGGCGCGAACGATCAGGATGCCCGTCCACGTCGTCGAGAAGCTGAACAAGATCGTCCGCACCGAGCGGAAGCTGCGCGCCGAGCGTGGGCGCGAGCCGGCGAACGCCGAGATCGCTGCCGAGCTCGGCATGACGGTCGAAGAGGTCGACTCGATCCGCCGCACCTCGCAGGTGCCGGTGTCGCTCGAGAAGCCGGTCGGCGACGAGGAGGAGTCGGAGTTCGGCCACTTCATCGAGGACGACAGCGCGCCGCTGCCCGACGAGGCGGCCGATACGGCGTTCCGCATCGCTGCGCTTCAGAAGTGCCTCTCCGCACTCTCGCAGCGCGAGCGGCGCGTCCTCGAGCTGCGCTACGGGTTGAACGGCGAGTCGCCGTGCACGCTCGACGAGGTCGGCCGGACGTTCCGCGTCACGCGGGAGCGCATCAGGCAGATCGAGAACCAGAGCCTGAAGAAGCTTCGCGCGCTCGCCGACAGCGAGAAGCTCCGCGAAGTCGCATAACCACCGTCGCGGTGTCACGGCCCGGTAGGGTCACGCGCGTGCCCGGGCCGTGGTTCGACGAGCTGGCGGAGTTCCTCCGCATCCCTTCGATCAGCGCCGACCCGCTGCACGCGAGCGATGTCCTCACGGCAGGTCGCTGGGTCTGCGACTTCGTGCAGGAGGCGGGCGGTGCCTGCGAGATCGTCGACTGGCACGGCCAGCCGCTCGTCATCGGCGAGCTGAAGGCAGCGGCCGGAGGCGACGCGCCGACCGTCCTCTGCTACGGCCACTTCGACGTGCAGCCGCCGGACCCGCTCGAGCTCTGGGACTCGCCGCCGTTCGAGCCGGAGGTCCGCGGCGAGTATCTCTACGGTCGCGGCGCGGTCGACGACAAGGGCCAGCTCTATCTGCTGCTCTCTGCGGCGCGCGAGCTGGCGCGGGCGGGGGAGCTGCCGGTGAACGTGCGCTTCTGCTGCGACGGGGAGGAGGAGAGCGGCGGCAATTCGATCGTCGAGTTCATTCGGGCCGACGAGCGCGGCGCCGATGCTGCCGTGATCTTCGACAGCGGGATGATCAGGCGCGACGTCCCGGCGTTCAACGTCGCGACCCGCGGGATCGCGTACTTCCACGTCGTCGTCCGGACCGGCGAGACCGATCTGCACTCCGGCGTCTACGGAGGCGCAGCGCTGAACGCGGCCCACGCGCTCGTGCAGGCGCTCGACGGCCTGATCGCGCGCGACGGCACGCTCGCGGAGCCGCTCCGGCAGGGGATCGCTGCCCCGACGGATGCGGAGCTCAGGAGCTGGGGCGAGCTGCCCTCGGGCGCCGACGAGCTCTCCGAAGCGGGTGCGCGTCCCAAGGACGCCCGCGCAGCCGAGGACTTCTACCTGCGAACGTTCGCGGAGCCCTCGCTCGACGTGAACGGGATCGTCAGCGGGTCGCCGCACCTGCAGAAGACGGTGCTTCCCGTCGAGGCGACGGCGAACATCTCGATCCGGCTTGCCCCCGGCCAGCAGGTCGACGTGATCGCAACCGAGGTCGAGCGGCTGCTGCGAGCGTCGGTGCCCGCCGGGGCCGACGTCTCCGTCGAGCAGGTGTCGTCGGCCCGTCCCGGCCTGGTGGCGACGGACGCGAAGGCGATCTCGCTCGGCCTCGATGCCTTCGAGCGCGCGCTCGGACGGCGGCCCTTGCTGGTCCGCTCGGGGGGCACTCTGCCGATCGTCCCCGCGCTCGTGGACAAGGGCATCCCGGTCGTCATCACCGGCTTCGGACTTCCCGACTCGCAGATCCACTCGCCGAACGAGCGGCTGCTCGTCGAGTACGTCCCCCTCGGCATCGCCGCGGCGCGGGAGCTCTTCCTCGCGCTCGCCTCCCTTTGATCGACCTGCACAGCCACGTCCTGCCGGGCGTCGACGACGGGGCCGCGGATCTCGACGAGGCGCTCGCGATCTGCCGTGCGGCGGCCCTCGACGGGATCGAGGTGCTGGCGGCGACGCCGCACGTGCGGCACGACCATCCGACCACCCCGGAGCGGATGATGTCCGTCCTGGCGACGGTTCGCGAGGCGGCCGGCGACACGATCACGCTCGTTCCCGGCGGCGAGCTCGATCTGTCGGAGCTCGACCGCCCGCTGGAGGAGCTGTTGGGTTTCGCGCTCGCAGGCAATCCGGCCTACCTGCTCGTCGAGACCCCGTATCACGGCTGGCCGCTCGACATCTCGGTGCGCTTCGAACGGCTGCTCGCCCACGACGTGACACCGGTGCTCGCCCATCCGGAGCGGAGCCCGGATGTCCAGCAGCGGCCGGAGTTGCTCGCCGGACTGGTCGGCGCGGGTGCCCTCGTCCAGGTGACCGCGGCCTCCGTCGACGGGCGTCTCGGGCGCGGGCCGCAGCAATGCGTGCGCAGGCTCCTCGACGCCGGGCTGGTGCACCTGATCGCGAGCGACGCGCACGCTCCGTCCGTCCGGGCGATCGGCCTCGGAGCCGCGGCGCGGGCGATCGGAGATGCACGGCTCGCCGGCTGGCTCACGGACGACGTGCCGCGCGCGATCGTGGAGCGCCGGACCGTGCCGCCGCGACCGTCAGGTGGACGGCCGCGGCGGTGGTCGCTCAGGGGAGGGCGTTAGAGTTCGAGACGAACTCTCAGTTCTGCGCCGACGGATCGCCGGGCTCGTGGTCGCCGACGTGATTCGCCGGCGTCGACTCGACCTGGGCCAGGGTCGACGCGCGCGGCGCACGGACGCGGATCGTGATTCGATCTCCGGCCTGGAGGTGTGACGCGTCGATCACGGTCGGCACCTTGCCCTGCCAGAGCAGGAAGATCGTGCCGTCGTCGTAGGAGAAGCTCTGGTCGAGGGGCTGGCCGAGCATCGACTGCAGGCCGCGCCAGTTCCCGCTCGTGACGTGAAGGGCGATGTGACCGCCGGACTGCGGTCCGGTCACCGTGCCGACATAGAGATACAGCGGCCGCGTCGCCGGGTTCGTGACGGCGCCGTGGTCGCCGACCGTGCCGGCCGCCGTGCTCTCGATCGTCGACAGCGACGAGCCGTGCGGAGCGCGCACGTTGACCTGCACGTCGTCGCCCGACTTGAGGTCGGCGACGGTGCCGACGCGCGGTGTGCCGTGCGACCAGACCAGGATCTCGGTCGACGAGCCGATCGCGAACGTCTGGTCCTGCGACTGTCCGATGAGGGCCTTCAGGGCGGCATGGTTTCCGCCGGCGATCTGAACCTGCACGTTGGTCGAGCTCGCGTTCACGAGGTCGCCCCTGAACTGGTAGAGCTGCCCCTTCGGCCCGCCCGTCGCAGTTGCAGCGACGGCGGCGCCGCAGAGCGCAGCGAGCGCGAGGGAGAAGATCAGGCGGTGTTTCATCGTGGGTTCCTCCTGCTGGGGTCGAAACGGGCTGACGCCTGCAACGTTCGTCTCGCTGCGCAAGCCCGCCGTTCTCGCCAGGTAAGGCGGAGGAAAAACCTCGCGGTCGTCTACCAGGGAGGCGGGTTGTGCACCCAGCGGCCGCCGACCATGGTCGCGACGACCTGCGCGTCGAGATCCTCCCACGGGTCGCGGTCGAGGACCACCAGATCGGCGAGCATCCCGGGAACGAGCCGTCCGCGTCTCCGCTCGTCGCGCGACAGCCACGCGGGCGCGACGCACGTCGCTTGGAACGCTTCGTCCACGGTGACCGCCTGCTCCGGATGCCAGGCCGGGCGGTCGTCGATCGTCCGGCGAACGCCTGCGCGAATGCCCGCGAGCGGGTCCAGCTCCTCGATCGGCGCATCGGAGCCGTTCGCGAGCGCCGCGCCCGAGTCGAGGATCGAGCGGAACGCGTACGCGCCCTGCGTCTTGCCGGCCCAGTTGCGATCCGCGAGGTCGCGATCCGAGGGTGCGTGTGAGAACTGCACCGAAGCCGCGACGCCGATCGCCGCGAACCGGCCGACATCCTCGGGAGCAAGCAGCTGGGCATGCTCGATGCGCTGGCGCAGGCCGAGCGGCTCCCACGCGGCACGCGTCTGCTCGAATGCGTCGAGCGCCTCGCGGTTCGCCCGGTCGCCGATCGCGTGCACCGCCACCGGGAAGCCGCAAGCCGCGCCCCGTCGCACGATCTCGGCGAGCTCCTCGCCGCTCGTGATCTGCACACCGCTCCCGTCGAGCATCCATGCCGTGTGCGAGCCGAGTGTCCCGTCCATGAACACCTTGAGGTAGCCGAGCGTGAGGAGCGGGCTGCCGAAGCCCGACCGCAGGCCGAGCTCGCGGGCGTGCTCGACCAGGTCGGCGGGGATCGACTGCCAGACGCGCAACGTGAGCGCCCCGGACTCCTCGAGGCGCCGCCACAGGCCGAGCGCGCCCAGCCATCCATCCTTGTCGTGGACGGCGGTCACCCCGCGGCTCGCGGCGAGCCGCACGCCGAGCCGCATCGCCTCGACGTACTCGTCGTCGTCGAGCGTCAGGTAGCGATCCTTGAAGCGCCAGGCCGCTTCTTCGCGCAGCACGCCGGTGGGCTCTCCGGCCTCGTCGCGCTCGACCACTCCGCCGGGTACCTCGAGGTCGCCGTTCGCGCGGGCGAGGGCAGCCGAGTTGAGCCAGAGCGAGTGATAGTCCTTGGCGATCAGGGCGGCCGGTGTGTCCCCCGTGATCGGGTCGAGGTCGTGTCGTGTCGGCTCGCGCGCGGGCTGCCAGTCGCCGCTCCGCCAGCCGAAGCCCCGCAGCCAGCGATCCGGGCCGGGCGGCGGGGAGGCTCGAAGGCGGGCGAGGGTGTCGTCCAGCGACCTGCACCCGTCCAGCGTCACCTCGGTCTGTGCCACCGCCCACGTGGGGAAGTGGACGTGCGAGTCGGTGAGCCCGGGCACGACCGTGTAGCCGCACAGGTCGACGACGTCCGGTGAGGGCAGCGCGGTCTCGTGCACGCCGACGCCGCCTGCCACGACGTCACCCGCGATCGAGAGCGCGCGCCCTGTGGGGATCTGTGGGTCGAGTGTCCGAACGAGCCCGTTCTCGAGACGCACTCGATGAATCTAGCGGCCCGCGACCAGCAGCAGCATCACGCCGGCCGACGCGAGCAACGTGGCCGCGAGCCCGAGCACGAGCATGCGGGCGGGGACTGCCATGACCCGTTTATCGGCAGAGACGGCTCTACACTAGAGCGCCTTGAGTGCGCTCGATCCGCTGACCGACGAGCAGCGTGAGATCCGCGAGCTCGTGCGCGCACTGGCGCGGGAGCGGATCGCTCCGCGGGCTGCGGAGATCGACAGGAGCGCGGCTTTTCCGTGGGACGTGGTCGAGCTGTTCCGGGACAACGACCTGTTCGGGGTGCTGTACGACGAGGAGCACGGCGGGATCGGTGCGAGCGCGCTGATGACGCTGGTGGTGATCGAGGAGTTGTCGAAGGTGTGCGCGACGAGCGGCCTGATCATCGCGGTGCAGGAGCTCGGCTCGCTCGGGATCAAGCTCGCCGGCAGCGACGAGCAGAAGCGGCGGTTCCTGCCGCGACTCGCGAGTGGGGAGTGGCTGGCCGCGTATGCGTTGACGGAGCCCGGGTCGGGGTCCGACAGTGCCGCGATGCGGACGACTGCCCGCCGCGAGGGCGACGAGTACGTGATCGACGGCGGGAAGCGGTTCATCACGAACGCCGGGGTCGCGTCGCTGTACGTCGTGTTTGCGAAGACCGACCCGCAGGAGGGCCACTCGGGGATCTCCGCGTTCGTCGTCGAGGCGGACACGCCGGGGCTCGCGGTGGGGCGGATCGAGCCCAAGATGGGGATCAAGGGCTCGACCACGGGCGAGCTCTTCTTCGACGGCTGCCGTGTCCCGGCTGCGAACCTGCTGGGCAACGAGGGCGAGGGCTTCCGGGTCGCGATGCGGATCCTCGACCGTTCCCGGCCCGGGATCGGCGCGCAGGGGCTCGGGCTCGCGCAGGGTGCGACCGACTACGCCCTCGACTATGCGCGTTCGCGCGAAACGATGGGCAAGCCGATCGCCGAGCACCAGCTGATCGCGGGCATGCTCGCGGACATGGAGACGAGGTGCGAGGCGGCGCGCGGCCTGCTGTACAAGGTCGGCCGCATGATCGACGAAGGCGACACGGGAGCCGAGCTGACGAAGCTCTCGGCGATGGCCAAGCTCTACTGCACGGACGTCGCGATGGAGGTGACGACCGATGCCGTGCAGATCCTCGGCGGTTACGGCTACATCTCCGAGTTTCCGGTCGAGCGGATGATGCGCGACGCGAAGATCACCCAGATCTACGAAGGCACGAACCAGATCCAGCGCATCGTGATCGCCCGCGAGATGCTCAAGGAGAACCGTGGCTCGCTCCTCGCCGGCATCGGCTGAGGCGTTGCAGCTCTACCGCCCCTCCGAGCATGAAGCACTCGTCGACGGCGCGTGGGACGAGGGGAAGGTTCGCGACGCGGTCGCCGCGATCGTCGACGAAGCCGAAGGCGCGTGCGACGGGCGCTTCTGGCCCGACCACCCGCGCGACGAATGGCCCGCGTTCCCGCCGGGCCCGACGACGGTGTACCTCGGCTCGGCGGGCATGTGCTGGGCGCTGCACCGGCTCGGCTCGTCGCTCGACGTCGCCGCCGTGCTCGCTCGGGCGATCGAGCACTATCGCGAGCGCCCCGACTTCGCGCCCGACTTCGGCGACGAGCCCAGCTTGTGGATGGGGGAGAGCGGCCTGCTGCTCGTCGCGCGGATCGTCGGCTCCGCTGCGGCAGACGACGGCCGGCTCGCAGCGCGCATCCACGAGAACTGCGCGAATCCGACCTGGGAGCTGATGTGGGGCTCGCCGGGGACGATGGAGGCTGCGCGAGCGTGCGGCTTCGACGAGCTGTGGCGCGAGAGCGCCGAGCTGCTCTGGGCGGCCTGGGACGAGGAGACGAACCTGTTCACGCAGGATCTCTACGGCCAGATCGCTCAGTACCTCGGACCGGCGCACGGGCTGGTCGGCAGCGTGAACGCGCTGCGCGGGCACGTCGCCGACGACGTGCTCGCAGGACGTCTGAGCATGGCGCTCGGAGCGACCGCGCAGCACGACGGGAACCTCGTCAACTGGCCGCCGACCGTGGCGGAGACCCGCCCCGAGAAGGCGCGCGTGCAATGGTGCCACGGCGCTCCGGGGATCGTGGCGACGGTGGGTGACCTCCTGCCGCGCGACCTCGCGCGCGGCGGCGGCGAGCTGACGTGGGAGGCGGGGCCGATCGAGCGAGGGCCTGGGCTCTGCCACGGCACCGCCGGCAACGGCTACGCGTTCTTGAAGCTGTTCGCGCTGACCGGCGACGAGCTCTGGCGCGAACGCGCGCGGCGCTTCGCGATGCACGCGATCGCCCAGGTCGACCGCGAGCGTGCTGCTCTGGGGCGCGGTCGCTACACCCTCTGGACCGGCGACGTCGGCGTCGCGCTCTACCTGCAGTCGTGCCTCGACGACGACGCCCGCGTTCCGACCGTCGACTTCTGGTGAGCGCATGAGTCGCGAGATCAAGCTCTCGAGCGCCGACCGGGTTCTCTTTCCGGACGACGGGATCACGAAGGGCGACCTCTTCGAGTACTACGACCGCGTCGCCGATGCGATCGTGCCGCACCTGCGCGACCGCCCGTTCACGATGAAGCGCTGGCGCGAGGGGATCGCGGGCGACGCGTTCTTCCAGAAGCAGGCGCCGAAGGGCATCCCCGACTGGATCCCGACGCGCCAGTTTCGCACCTGGCCACGGGGCGGCAAGGGCGAGTCACGCCTCGTCGACTTCCCGCTGGTCGACTCGCGCGACGCGCTGCTGTGGATGGTGCAGATGCATTGCATCGACATGAACGCGTGGTACTCGCGCGTCGACAAGCCCGACCGTCCCGACTTCGTGCTCTTCGACCTCGATCCACCGGACGACCCCGGCGCGTTCGCGCTCTGCATCCGGGTCGCGCACTACGTGCATGCTGCGCTCGACGACCTCGAGCTGCGCTCGTACGTGAAGACGTCCGGCTCCGACGGCATCCACGTGCTCGTACCGATCACCCGCCGGTCGACGTTCGAGGACACCTACGCGTTCGCCGAGTTGCTGTCGCGGCGGCTCGAGACCGCTCACCCGGGCGAGGTGACGACCGAGTGGTTGAAGAAGAAGCGGTCCGGCGTGCTGGTCGACCACCGTCAGAACGGCTGGGGGAAGACGATCGCGTCGGTGTACTCCGTTCGGCCGAAGCCAGGCGCGCCGGTGTCGACGCCGCTTCGCTGGGAGGAGTTGACGGAGGACGTGCGACCCCGGGACTTCACGATGCAGGTCGCGCTCGACCGCGTCGCGCAGAACGGCGACCTCTTCGAGCCCGTGCTGCACGGTGGCCAGTCGCTCGGCCCGGCGCTTCGACAGTTGCGGGCCGATGCTGGCGACTGACTGGGTCACCGTCTCGGCGCTCGCGACGGCCGGAGCGACGCTCGTGCTGGCGTTCGCGACGTTTGCATCCGTGCGCTCGGCGAATCGGGCCGCGCGGGCGGCCGAGCGGTCGCTGCTCGCCGGGCTGCGGCCGGTGCTGTTGCCGTCGCGGCCCGACGACCCACCGCAGAAGGTCGGCTTCTCCGACGACCGCTGGTTCCGCGTGCCCGGGAGTGGTGCCGTTGTCGAGGTGACCGACGACGCGATCTACCTTGCGGCGGCGCTACGTAACGTCGGCACCGGCATCGCGGTGCTACACGGCTGGTACCTGCATCCAGAGCAGCTCACCGGTGCGTCCAAGCACGCTCCGCTCGAGGATTTTCGCCGGCTCACGCGCGACCTCTACATCGCGCCGGGCGAGGTGGGGTTCTGGCAAGGCGCGTTCCGCGATCCGTCCGATCCTGGGTTCGCGGAGGCGCGCGCGGCGATCGAAGAGAACCGACGGATCGGCATCGAGATCCTCTACGGCGACCACGAGCTCGGCCGGCGCGCGATCAGCCTCTTCTCGCTGACGCCGCGTGACGACGGAGGTTGGATCGTCTCGGTCGCGCGCCACTGGACCGTCGACGGCGCCGCTCCCCGCTAGCAGTCGGTGCCAGGCACCAAGGTGCCTGGCACCGGTTCAGGCCTTCCCGGCACGCGCCCGAAGCTCGGCCTTGTGCGCCCGCTTGGCCGCCTGGTAGCGCTCGAGCGCCTCGGGCGAGTCCACGTCTCCGAGTGTCGCGTGGCCCGGCACGAGATCGCGCGCGACCGCGACGTCGAACCGCTTGGCGAGCACGGAGCCGAGGGCAGTGATCTTCATCGGGCCGAAGCCGGGAAGAGCGCCGATCCGCTTCTTCAGATCCGCGCCGTCCTTCGCGCCGTTCCAGATCCGCGCGGCGTCGCCGCCGTAGTCCTCGCTGACGACGCCGGCCAGGTCGCGCACCCGTTCCGCCATCGCGCTCGGGAACCGGTGGATCGCCGGCCGCTCCGAGAAGAGCGGCGCCAGGTCGAGCGCAGCGAGCTTCTTCGGTGCGAGGGTTCCCGCCCGCTGCTTCAGCACGTACGGGCCGGCGAACGCCTTCTGCACCGGAACCTGCTGGTCGATCGCAAAGCCGACGAGGAGCGCGAACGGATCGGCGGCGAGCAGCCTGCACGCCTGCTCGTCGTCCGTGAACCAGAGCGCGTCCGGCATGCCCCGATCCTACGTGGTCAGCTGCGGTGGACGCCCATCGTGATCGACCCGATCCAACCGGATTCGCTCCGCTTGAGCGCCAGGATGGAACGCTTGCCGCCGTTGACGAAGATCGAGTCCTGTCGCGTTGCGCGTGTCCCGGTTCGGCCGCGACGAGTAGGGCGGGCCTTTGTACACGGTGTCGGTCAGTGCGTCGGAGAAGAACAGCTGCCCGGTGTGCACGACGCTGCCGCCGGCGTGCACCTTCACGTGGATGTGGACGGTGCGTCCCGTGTACCAGCCGGGATAGACGGTGATGAAGCTCGCGAGGCCCTGTGCGTTCGTGGGCTGGATCCCGCGCATGAACGTCCTGCTCGTCGCGCCCGCGCCGAATCCCGAGTAGACGCCGGCGGCATCCGCGTGCCAGATGTCGACCGCCGCCCCCCTGATCGGCGCACACGTCGAAGCGTCGACGACGGTCAGCCGCAGCGCGAGCGGTGTTCCGGGATGTCCGTCGGTGATGTTGCGACGCACCTTCTCCCCGGCGATGTAGTACGGCCCTTCCGTGAGCTCGGGCGTGAGCACGCACGTCACGAGGCCGGACGACACGGCCGCCGGGCCGTCGCCTGCAGCGCGGTCCGCCATGATCCCGCCGCCGGCCGCTGCGGCCAGCAGCGTGCCGAGCCGGGCCAGCGATCCGCGTCGCGTGAAGCGTTCGTCGAGCGTCATGAGGTGAAGGTATCGACGCTTTCTGTGAAAGGCCTGCGAATGACTAGTGTGGATCGGTGTGGATCCGCTGAGCGTCTTCTCGCCGGTGACGCGGGCGTGGTTCGAGCGCACGTTCGCTGCGCCGACGCCCGCCCAGCAGCTCGGCTGGCCCGCGATCGCGTCTGGCTCGCACGTGCTGATCCAGGCGCCGACCGGGTCCGGCAAGACGCTGACGGCCTTCCTGTACGCGATCGACCGTCTCGCCCCGACGCCCGGACAGGGTCTTCGCGTGCTGTACGTCTCGCCGCTCAAGGCGCTCAACTACGACATCGAACGCAACCTCCGCGGTCCTCTTGCCGGGCTCGACTCGCGCGTTCGGGTGGCCGTTCGCACGGGTGACACGCCGGCGAAGGAGCGCCGGGAGCTCGTCGCCGAGCCGCCCGACATCCTGATCACCACGCCGGAGTCGCTGTACCTGATGCTCACGTCGCAGGCACGCGAGACCCTGCGTGGGGTCGAGACGCTCATCCTCGACGAGGTGCATGCGGTCGCAGGCACGAAGCGTGGGTCGCATCTTGCGATCAGCGTCGAGCGGCTCGAGGCGCTGCTCGACTCCCCGATGCAGCGGCTCGGCCTCTCGGCGACGCAGCGGCCGCTCGAGGAGATCGGCCGTTTCGTGTCGGGCGGACGTCCGATCGAGCTCGTCGACGCGGGGACGCGCAAGGAGCTCGACCTCGAGGTCGTGATCCCGGTCGAGGACCTGCGCGAGCTGGGATCGACCGGCCTGCTCTCGCACCCCGCGCCGGCGGACGGACAGGAGATGGACGCCGGCACGGAGCGGGGCGTCCAGTCGATCTGGCCGTCGATCTATCCCGAGATCCTGCGCCTCGTCGAGCAGCACCGCTCGACGATCGTGTTCGTCAACAATCGCCGGCTCGCCGAGCGGCTTGCGCTCCGGCTCAACGAGCTCGCCGAACGCGAGCTCGCGCGCGCGCATCACGGCTCGCTCGCGCGCGAGCAGCGGGTGCTCGTCGAGGAGGATCTCAAGGCCGGGCGCATCCCATGTCTGGTCGCCACCTCGAGCCTCGAGCTCGGCATCGACATGGGAGCGGTCGACCTCGTCATCCAGGTCGAGTCGCCGAAGTCCGTCGCGCGCGGTCTCCAGCGCATCGGTCGCGCCGGGCACGAGCTGGGCCAGGTGTCGAAGGGGCGCATCTTCCCGAAGTTCCGCGCCGATCTGCTCGAGAGCGCGGTCGTGGCGCGCGCGATGCGCGAGGGCGAGATCGAGGAGACCCGCATCCCCGCGAATCCGCTCGACGTGCTCGCCCAGCAGATCGTCGCGATCGCGGTCGATGCCGAGATCGCCGTCGACGAGCTGCACGCGCTCGTCACGCGGGCGTATCCGTTCCGTGAGCTCTCGCGGCCCCAGCTCGAAAACGTCCTGGACATGCTCGCCGGCCGTTATCCGTCGGACGAGTTCGCCGAGCTGCGTCCACGCATCGTGTGGGACCGGACCGGGGGCACGATCCGGGCGCGTGACGGCGCGCGTCGTCTGGCCGTCACGAACGCAGGGACGATCCCCGACCGCGGTTTGTTCGGCGTCTTCCTCGTGGACGGCGGCGGGCGCGTCGGTGAGCTCGACGAGGAGATGGTGTACGAGGCGCGCGCGGGGCAGACGTTCCTGCTCGGCGCGTCGACGTGGCGGATCGAGGAGATCACCCGCGACCGCGTCCTGGTCTCGCCCGCGCCGGGCGTGCCCGGTGCCGTGCCGTTCTGGAAGGGCGAGGGCGTCGGGAGGCCGTTCGAGCTCGGCCAGAAGATCGGCGCCGCGTCGCGCGAGCTCTCGGCGCTGCCCGAACGAGCGGCGGCGGAGCGTCTCCGCGCCGACTACCACCTCGACGAGCGCGCCGCGCGGAACCTGCTGACGTTCCTGCGCGAGCAGCAGGATGCGACCGGCGCCGTCCCGTCCGATCGCACGATCGTGATCGAGCGCTTCCGCGACGAGATCGGTGACTGGCGCGTCTGCATCCTGACGCCGTTCGGGGGTCGCGTGCACGCACCGTGGGCGATGGCGATCGCTGCGAAGTTGCGCGAGTCCCACGGTCTGGAGGCGCAGTCGATCTGGTCGGACGACGGCATCGCCCTGCATTTCCCCGAGACGGAAACGCCGCCGCCTGTCGACGAGCTCGTCGTCGAGCCGGGGGAGGTCGAGGACCTCGTCGTCGCGGAGCTCGGTGACACGGCCCTCTTCGGCGCGCGCTTCCGTGAGAACGCCGCGCGTGCGCTCCTGATCCCGCGCCGCCGGCCCGGGTCAGCGGACGCCGCTGTGGCAGCAGCGCCTCAAGGCGCAGTCGCTCCTCCAGGTCGCGCGCCGGTACGGCTCGTTCCCCGTCGTGCTCGAAACGTTCCGCGAGTGCCTGCAGGACGTGTTCGACCTGCCTGCGTTGCGCGGATTGCTGGCCGCGCTGCAGACCCGGGAGATCGACCTCGTCGAGGTCGAGACACAGTCGGCGTCACCGTACTCGGCGTCGTTGCTCTTCGACTACATCGCCACCTACATGTACGAGGACGACACGCCGCCCGCGGAGCGGCGCGCGCAGGCGCTCAGCCTCGACCGCGACCTGCTGCGCGAACTGCTCGGCCAGGAAGAGCTCCGCGACCTGCTCGACGCCGATGCGGTCGAGGAGGTCGAGCGGCAGCTCCGGGGCTCACCGACGACGGCGGACGGGCTGCACGACCAGCTTCGCGTGCGCGGCGACCTTCGCCCGGGCGAATACGATCCCGAGCTCGCCGCACCGCTCGTCGACGAGCGCCGAGCCGTCGTCGTTCGGATCGCCGGAGAGGAGCGGCTGATCGCCGTCGAGGACGCCGGCCGCTACCGCGACGCGCTCGGCGCGATGCCCCCCTCCGGTCTGCCGGATGTGTTCCTCGAAGGTGGTCCCGACGCTCTCCGGCAGCTCGTGCTCCGCTTTGCGAAGGGCCGCGGCCCGTTCACGACCGCGCAGGCCAACGAGCGCTTCGGTCGCGACCTTGCGGCCGAGCTGCAGGAGCTCGAGCGCCGCGAGTTGCTCGTCCGAGGTGAGCTGCGTCCGGGTGGGACCGAGCGGGAGTGGTGCGATCCCGACGTCCTGCGGCGCCTGCGCCGTGCCTCGCTCGCGGCGCTGCGGAAGGAGGTCGAGCCCGTCGAGCAGGAGGCGCTCGCGCGATTCCTGCCCGCCTGGCACGGCGTCGGCCGGCGGGCAACGCTGCGTGAGGCGCTCGTGCCGTTGCAGGCACTGCCGCTGCCGGTCGCGCTCTGGGAGTCGCAGCTCCTGCCGCGCCGGGTGCCCGGCTACCGGCCGGAGCACCTGGATGCGCTCTGCGCCAGCGGCGAGGTGGTCTGGCTCGGCGCCGGGCCGGACCGCGTCGCCCTGTACTTCCGCGAAGATGCGGCCGCGCTGGGTCGCGTCCCCGGAGCGCCCTCACCGGAGGGCCGCGTGCACGATGCTCTCCGTGTGGCGCTTCGCCACGCGCTGCACTGGGACGAGCTGATCGCGGAGTGCGGCCTCGGCGACGCGGAGGCGCTGCCCGCGCTGTGGGACCTCGTGTGGGCGGGAGAGGCGACGAACGACGCCTGGGCTCCGTTGCGCGCGGCGAGGCGAAACGGCCTGCCGACCGTCGAGCGACGGCCGCGCAGGTTCTCCCGCCGCCGCGCCGGGGTCACATCGGCGACCCAGGGCCGCTGGTCGTTGACGGAGCGCCTGTTCGTCACTCCTCCCGACCGGCGCGCGCTCGCCGAGCTGCTGCTCGAGCGGCAGGGCATCGTCACCCGCGACGGCGTGCGGGCCGAGGGGATTCCCGGAGGCTACGGTGCGGTCTACGCAGAGCTTCGTGCGCTCGAGACGCTCGGGCTGTGCCGTCGCGGCTACTTCGTCGAAGGGCTCGGCGGCGCGCAGTTCGCTCTCGGGCGGCGCCGTCGAGCGCCTACGTGAGGTGCGCGAGCGCGGAGACGCCGAGGCGATCGTGCTCGCGGCGGCCGACCCGGCCCAGCCGTACGGCGCTGCGCTGCCGTGGCCGCGCCGGGCGGGCGCGCGGGCAGCCCGCGTTGCGGGCGGGCTCGTCGTGCTCGCCGCCGGCGAGCCGCTGCTCTACGTCGAGCGCGGCGGCCGCTCGCTCGTGCCTCTCCGCGACCCCGACGAGGCGTGGCTGCGGCCGGCGCTTGCTGCACTCGTCGCCCACGTCCGGGGCGGAGGCGCCAAGCGGCTCGCGGTCGAGCGATTCGACGGGGATCCCGTCGCCGAGAGCGATGTGCTGCCGCTGCTCGTGGAGGCCGGGTTCCTCGCCGGCCCACGCCGCGCCGTCCTTCGCCCTTAGAAATGCCCGAGGGCGATGCGGTCCATCGCGCGGCGGCGAGGCTGCAGGAAAGAACCTCGTGCTCCGGTTCGAGGCATCGCCTACTGGTGCCCCGGCTGCCAGTCGTGACCGGTGCCAGGCACCTTGGTGCCTGGCACCGGGTAGGAGAGCGGCCGCCCGGCGCGTAGTAAGCGCGCGTGGCGCTGCGAGCTCCGCACCTCTACGAATCCCTGCGCGCGTTCTGCCTGGCTGCCTTCGCAGCCGAGCGCGGCGCGCAGGTCCCGTTCGCCTTCGAGGAGCACGCGACGCCGAACGGGCCGTCGCTCTACGAGTACCGGCCGCTCGTGCGCGCGTTCGTCGAGGAGCAGGCGCCGACGCTTCGCCGGCTCCCGGATGCGCGGAACGCGATCGACGACCTCAAGCGGGAGCCTGCGGCCGCGATCTTCGCGCGCGCGCACGCCGGAATCTCGGCAGGCGCCGGACGATGCGCTGTTCCGCTCGATCCTGCTGCCGATGCTCACCTGGACGGCCGAGCGCTGCGGCGGCTTCGACTGGAACGACGACGCCTTCGACGCCGCGTATGCGCGACTTCGAGCTGCTCGCTGTTCGGGACCGCGCGCACGTACGTCGCGCTCGCTCCCGTCGTCGGCCTCTCGGCGGGGTCCGACGCCGATCTCGGCGGCGGGATCCTGCTCCGCCCGACGGTTGCCGGTGAGCTGGCGCAGCTCTGGCCGGAGGCGCAGGGGCTGATGCCACCCGAGTTCGGTCGCGACGTCGACCGCCTGCTCGTGCTCGAGCTCGGCCGCGAGCTCGAGGCGGACGAGCGATGCCGCCCGACGCCGCCGCCGAGCTCGCCGACGCCGTCACCGCGCTGCGGCTGGCGACGGCCGGCGCGATCGCTGCCGGGCCGGTCGTGTTCGAGCGCCTCGACTTCCGGCCGCTCCGCATCTCGCCGATCCTGCCGATCGCGGCGACTCAGCCGCGCGGTGAGGCGATCCGGCTCGACCAGCTGCGCGCGCGACTCGCGGCCGATCTGCGGGAGCGGCTGACCCTCGCCGACTCCGACCGCGCGCCTCGGCGAGGCGCTCGACCGCTGGGAGCTCTCGCTCTTCGCCGAGGAGCCGTTTCGCTCGGCTCAGGTCCGCGAGAGCCTCGACTGCCTGCTCGGCGAGCGACGGCGGCCCGTGGGCGGCGGCGATGCGAGCGGCCGTCCTGCTTGCAGACAAGACACGCGAGCGGAGCGAGCTCGTCGAGTCGCTCCACGCGGAGCGGCTGCGGCGGGACGCACGTGACGCGGTTCGCCGGACGCTCGTCGAGACGCTGCTCCACGGGAATCGCGAGGAGCTCGTGGTGGCGCTCGACGAGACGCTGCTCGGCCTGCGGCCGCGCCCGGCGTCGACGCTGCGCGTCGCGTGAATCCGGCGCAGAGGCGGCACGGAGACGTCACAGCTTCCCGGCTACGGTCGAAGCGTGGACGCCGCCGCCCGTGTGCTCGCCCGGCTCGATCGCCTCGAGCGGCTCGACGAGGCGGAAGCGCCGCCGGCCGAGCTCCTCGCGGAGCTCCGCGAGCTCGCCGTCGAGGCCGAGGTGTGGGCGCGCGAGGAGGGTGATCGGCGCGCGCTGGGAGCGGCGCTCGAAACTTCGGAGGCGGGCGGAAGGAATGTCCCTGGGCGGCCCGAACGGATGAGCAGATGGGTCTCGCCCGCCTGCTCCCGCGTCCGAACGTCCGCCCTGCAGGCGCGGCCGCCCCCGCCGCCACACGGGTGATCGCGCTCGCGAACCAGAAGGGCGGCGTCGCAAAGACGACGACGACGCTCAACCTCGGCGTCGCGTTCGCCGAGCAGGGTCACCGGGTGCTGCTGGTCGATCTCGACCCGCAGGGCAACCTGACGATGTCGCAGGGCCTGAACCCGGACACGATCGAGCACTCGATGTTCGACGTGCTCGTCCATCGCCTGCCGATCGAGCAGGTGATCGAGACGCGCGAGGTGGACATCGCGGTCTCGTCGATCGATCTCGCCGGCGCCGACATGGCGCTGTCGAGCCAGATCGGCCGCGAGCGCGCGCTCGAGAAGGCGCTCGCGCCGATCAAGGATCGGCTACGACTACATCCTGATCGACACGCCGCCGTCGCTCGGCCTGCTGACGATCAACGCGTTCGTCGCCGCAGCCGGCGTGATCGTGCCCGTCCAGACCGAATACCTGTCGCTGCGCGGGCTCGTGCAGCTCGAGAACACGCTGGCGATGGTGCGCGAGAACCTGAACCCGAGGTGCGAGATCATCGGGCATCCTCCCGACCATGTACGACCGGCGCCTCACGCACTCGCGCGAGGCCGACGAGATCCTGCGCGAGAACTTCGGCGACCTCGTCTACGACGACGCGGATTCGCAAGACCATCCGCTTCGCCGAGGCGCCGGTCAAGGGCTCCTCCGTGCTGGCCTACGAGCCGAAGGGCGAGGCCGCAGCGCATGTACCGTGACCTCGCAAAGGAGGTGCTCGGATGGCCAGAAATCGCGCCAGCATGCGTGAGGGCCCGCTCGCCGAGCTCTTCCGGGCGACCGAGGCCGCGCAGCGCGGTGCGAAGGAGGAGCAGCCGGGCCAGCAGCAGCTGCCGACCGACCCCGCGCCGGCAGAGAGCGAGCCCGAACCGGCGCCACTGCGGGTCGCGGCGCGCGCCGCCCTGCCCGAGGAGGCTCCCGAGCCGGCCGTCGAGCGGATTCCGCCGCGCTGGCTCGACCCGCTTCCCGAGCAGCCCGCGCGGCTCGAGCGCGCGCGCGACAGCGCGTTCGTACCTCGCGGTGATCCGCGTCGTCGGCGTCGGCGGCGCCGGCCTGAACGCAGTCGACCGGATGATCGACGCCGGCATCACGCAGGTCGACTTCGTCGCCGTCAACACCGACATCCAGCAGCTCCAGATGAGCGACGCGTCGACGAAGATCCACATCGGCAGCGAGCTCACCGAGGGGCTCGGCTCGGGCGCCGACCCGGAGATCGGCCGCCGTGCGGCCGAGGACGGCTACGACGCGATCAAGCGCGCGCTGCGCGGCTCCGACATGGTCTTCGTGACCGCGGGCGAGGGCGGCGGCACCGGCTCCGGTGCGGCGCCGGTCGTCGCGCGGATCGCGCGCGAGCTCGGCGCGCTCACGGTCGGCATCGTCACGATGCCGTTCAAGTTCGAGGGCATCGCGGCGGCGGAAGCAGGCCGACGACGGGCGTTCAGGCGCTGCGCGAGGCATGCGACACGCTGATCGTGATCCCGAACGACCGCCTGCTCGAGGTGCTCGACAAGTCGACGTCGATGCTCGACGCGTTCCGGATCGCCGACGACGTGCTCCGCCACGGCGTCCAGGGCATCTGCGACCTGATCACCAACCCCGGGCCTGATCAATCTCGACTTCGCCGACGTGCGCACGTCATGAAGGACTCCGGCTCGGCGCTGATGGGCATCGGCTACGCGACCGGCGAGAGACCGCGCGAAGGAAGCTGCCGAACGCGCTCTGCGGAGCCCGCTGATCGAGGACCGAGATCACCGGCGCCCGCGGCATCCTGCTCTCGATCGCCGGCGGCGACGACCTGACGCTCTACGAGGTGAACGAGGCGGCAGAGGCCGTCCGGGAGGCCGCGACCGACGACACGAACATCATCTTCGGCGCCACGATCGACGACCGGCTGACCGGGCAGATGTGGATCACGGTCGTCGCGACCGGCTTCGGCGGGGCGCGAGCGTCGCGTCGCGGCACGTTCGTGACCGCAGCGTCGGGAGCGAGCGGTGAGATCCTCGAGCCGCCGTCGTTCCTGCGCGAGGGGTAGCCGGCGACTACGTCGCGATCTCCCAGATATGGCCGCCGGGATCGCGGAAGCTGGCGGTGCGGATCCCCCACGGGCGATCCATCGGGCCGTTCAGCAACTCCACGCCGCGCGCTCTCAACTCGTCGCACATCGCGTCCACGTCGTCGACCCCGAGCGTGAACTGGAAGCGCACCCCGGTGTCGGGTGACGCGACGCTCGCCGGCGCAACGAGCGAAGGCGCCTCGCTCGTCTTCAGGAGGTTGACGAGCGTCTCATCGAACTTGAACACGGCCGAGTTGTCGTCCTCGTAGACCACCGGGAGCCCGAAGGCGACGCCGTAGAAGCGCTTCGCCTCCTCCAGGTCCTCGACGAAGAGCGTGATCGCCGCGATCGCTCCCGGCCACGTTCCAGGTGTGCGTTCGTCCGTCATGCTTCCGACCTCCTCGTGGATGACGTCAAACCGTGGACCGCCTGGACGGCCTCGACTCATCGATCTACGTGAGATCGAAGACGTGCGCGCTGAGCAGCGCGGCGAAGGCGATCGACGTCCCGGCCGTGGCGATGCGAAGCGTCCACCGACGGTAGGCGGGTCGTGACTGCGCGAGGTAGAGGACGCCCAGCGAGCCGGCCGTGATCGACACGAGTGACTCGATCGCCTGCATCGCGATCCCCGTCCCGAGCGCGTCGGGCATGCCGATCCCGCGGCCGGCGAGCACGACGGCCACAGCTCCGCTGCCGACTCCGATCGCGCCCGGCGTGATCGGGAACGCGGAGGCGACGTCGAGCGCGGGCAGGATCACGAGTGCCGCGAGCACCGGGTGCGAGAGGCCGAGCCCGGCAGCCACCGCGATCGTCCCGCAGACGCGGGCCCCGGCCATGGCGAACGTCCAGACGAGCAGCGCGGCGATCGCACGGGGCGAACGCTCGAGCGCAGCCAGCCCCTCGACGAGCTCTGCGATGCGCCGATGGTGCAGCCGGCCGGAGAGCGCTCCGGCGGCCGCCAGCGCGCCGACAGCGCCGCAGAGCACGAGCACCGGCCACCACGGCAGCGCTCCGGTCGCTGCGGCGACGACCACGAGTGCCGCCAGTGCGAGGCAGCGGGCCGCACTGATCGCCGCATAGACACCGCCCGCTCTCCAGAGCCTGCCGGGCGCGTCGATCGCCCGTGAGCAGAGCGCCACCTTGACCGCATCGCCGAGCCTCGCAGGGGCGAAGCAGTTGACGAGTGAGCCGATGCCGAGGCGCGATGCCGCCTGGCGGGGGCAGATCCGACCACCGGCGGCCCGGAACGCCGACGTCCACGCGCCGACCGTGAACCCGAACGCGGCTGCGAAGCAGGCAGCAGCCAGGCCGAGCCAGCGCGCGTCGGCGTGCCGAAGCGTCCCGACGGCGGCCGACACGTGCCCGCGTGCCGGGCCCGGGAACGTGACGGCGAGGGCGATCACGAGGATCGCCCCGGCGCAGAGCAGCAGCTGTGGGCGAGTCGGCTTCATCAATCGAGGTTTCGGCACGTTGTACGCGGGACCTCGCATCGAGAACGTTGCGAAAGCGTGAAGATTCAGCGTTGATGGGTGGGCGCTGTCCCAACGTAATCGCGGGGAAGATGAACCAGGTATGAACGGGGCGGTCGCCGCGGGTCATCCGCTGACCGCTGCGGCGGGCGCGCGGGCGCTCGCCGAGGGGGGCAACGCGGTCGATGCGTGCGTGGCGGCAGCGTTTGCCGCCTGGGTCACCGAGAGCCCGCTGACCGGCCCCGGGGCGGGCGGATTTGCGCTCGTCCGGCCGGCCGGGCGGCGGCCCGCCCGGGTGGTCGACTTCTTCGTCGCGGAGCCGGGTCTCGGCCGGCCGGCCGGCGCCGTGTCGGAGATGGAGGCCGTCGACATCGGCTTCGGCGGAGGAGGCGACACGACGCAGGTCTTTCGGATCGGCGGCGCATCATGCGCGGTGCCGGGAGCGGCGCGCCGGGCTCGAGGCCGTGCACGGCGCGTACGGACGCCTGCCCTGGCGGGCGGTGCTCGAGCCTGCGCTCGAGCTGGCGCGTGGCGGAGTCGAGCTGAATCGCGCCCAGGCCCATCTGCACGCGATCCTCGACCTGATCCTGCGCCACACCGCCGAGGGACGGCGGCTGTACAGCAGGCCGGACGGCTCGCGACTGCTCCCCGGTGACGTCCTCCGTCTTCCCGACCTCGGCGCAGACGCTGCGAGCAGATTGCCGCGGAAGGCGCGGGCTGCCTGTATCGCGGCGACCTCGCCCGGCAGATCGTCGCGCACGGTCGGCGCCGAGGGAGGGACGCTCGGCACCGGCGACCTCGCCGCCTACCGCGTGATCTGGCGTCGCCCGGTCGGTGCGCGATTCCGGGGCCATGACGTGATCTCGAATCCGCCGCCCTCGTCCGGAGGCATGCTGATCGCTTACGGGCTGGCGCTGCTCGAGCGGCTGCCGGACGCCGCCGCAGGAAGCGCCGCCGCGATCGCCGATCTGGCCGGCGTGATGCGCGAGCAGGCGCGGGTGCGGTCGAACGGGTTCGAGCGGGGCCTCCGGCGGGGCGGCCTGGCAGCACAGCTGCTCGCGACGGACAACCTCGACGGCGCGATCGAGCGCATCCGTGCGGGGGCCGCGGGCATTCGGGAGCCGGCGCCGGTGTCGGGCACGACGCACGTCTCGGTGGTCGACGCCGACGGCAACGCCGCGTCGCTCTCGGCGTCCACGGGATCGGGCTCGGGCGTCATCGTCCCGGGCACCGGCGTCCACCTGAACAACATGCTCGGCGAGTACGACCTCGTCGCCGGCGGCCCGGCGCGGGCCGGTCGGCGACTCACGAGCATGATGGCGCCGACGATCGTGGTCGGCGCTCGCGGGCCGCGGCTCGTCGTCGGGAGCGCCGGCTCGACTCGGCTTCGCGGGGCGATCATGCAGGTGATCGTCGAACGTCGTCGCCCACGCGTTCGGCGTCGCGGAGGCGATCGACCGCCCGCGCGTCCATGTCGACGAGCCCCACCTCCATTGCGAGGGCGGGTTCGACCCGGCAGAGCTCGACCGGCTCGAGCAGATCGGCTACGACGTCGTCCGCTGGCGGCGACACAACCTCTTCTTCGGCGGCACGAACGCCGTCGAGGTGTTGCCGGACGGTGCGCTCGCGGCGGCCGGCGACGCCCGGCGCGGCGGCGGCGGGATCGTGGTCTAGGGCCGGAGGTCGAGACCTTGCCGTTGCGACTGGCGAGCTCGCGGAGCCGGCGGTCGCGACGGATCGCTTCGATCGACAGCTCGAGCAGCTCGACGAGCCGCTCCATTCGCTCCCGCGGTGATGTCGACGCGAGCAGCTCCTGCTTCGCGTCGACGCCGAAGTCGACTCGGGCCGCGAGCTCGTAGTCCAACGATCCGAGTCCGCGGCCGGCACGTCGACGTCGCTCTCGGCGACCTTCGCCAGCCGACGGAAGAGCTCGAGCGCGCGCTCGATCGCGGCCGGGTCGGCGGGATCGGGATCGTCGGAAACCGGCTCCACGACCGCCGTCCTGAACGAGCGGCCGCGGGTCAATTCGACGAGCCGGAACCGGTCTCGGCCCTCGATCACGATGTTCATCCGACCGTCCTCGAGCACCTCGAGCACCTCGACGACCGCCGCGCGAGTTCCGACCTCGTGCACGGCGCCGTCGCCGGTCCCGAGCACCAGCCCGAACTCGCTGTCGGTCTCGACGCACTCGGCGATCAGCTCGAGATACCGCGGCTCGAAGATGTGCAACGGGATCCGCTCGGTCGGGACGAGGACGATCGGAAGCGGGAAGAGCCCGAGCTCGGACACGACCGAAGCCTACGACGTTCGCACCGGGTAGGGTCCCGCCCGATGACCAGCGAGCCCGGGTCCCTCGCCGATTCGTTCTTCCGGCGCGCCGTCGACCAGCTGCGCCCGTACCAGCCGGGCACCCCTGTCGAGGAGGTCCAGCGAGAGCTCGGGATCGCCCGAGTGATCAAGCTTGCCTCCAACGAGGGCCCGCTCGGCCCGTTCCCGGCCGCACTCGACGCGATGACGCGCGCCGCCGGGGAGCTGAACCGGTACCCCGACGGCGGGTCCCACCGGTTGCACCACGCGCTCGCGGACAGGCACGGCGTCGACGTTCGGGAGATCTGCGTCGGCGCCGGCGCCGACGGCTGCATCGATCTGCTGAGCCAGGCGATTCTCGACCCGGGGGACGAGATCGTGTGTGGGTGGCCGTCGTTCCCGAGCTACGTGATCTACGCCCGGAAGCAGGGAGCCGAGGTGCGCACCGTCCCGCTCGGCGACCACCGCTACGACCTGACCGGGCTGCTCGACGCCGTTTCACCGCGGACGAAGCTCGTCTACATCTGCAATCCGAACAACCCCACGGGCACCATGAACACGACCGACGAGCTCGACGAGTACTTCGCACGTGTGCCCGGACACGTGCTGACGGTCGTCGACCAGGCGTACTTCGAGTACATCGAACGTCCTGACTACCCCGACGCGGTCGAGCGATATCTGCAAAGCGGCGCTCGCGTGGCCGTGCTGCGGACGTTCTCGAAGATCTACGGGCTAGCGGGCCTCAGGATCGGCTACGCGGTCGCCCCTCCAGACGTCTGCGGCGCCATGGCGAAAGTGCGCCGCCCGTTCGACATCGTCTCACCGGCGCAGGCTGCTGCGCTCGAGAGCATCGATGCGATCGACGAGATCGCGCGCCGGCGCGCTGCGAACGCGGAGGGTCTCGTCCACCTCGAGTCTGTCCTGCGAGCCCGCGGGCTCGACCCGGTCCCGTCCGTCGGGAACTTCTTCTTCGTCGAGACGGGCCGGCAGGCGACCGAGCTCTACGACCGACTGCTGCGAGAAGGGATTGTCGTGCGGCCCCTTGCCGGCTTTGGTGCGCCGACTGCGGTGCGCATCACCGTCGGCACTCCGGACGAGATCGACGCGCTGGCCACGGCGCTCGGCCGCGTGCTCGCGCCCGCGTGACCTCCGCCGCGCACGCGGCGTCGGCACGCCATCACCGCCTCGCGGTGCTGCACGGCGTCGAGTTCCGGCGGCTGTTCTTTGCGAACCTCACGTCGGGAGTCGGAACCTGGCTGGCGCTGCTCGCGCTGCAGATCGAGGTCTACGACCGCACGCACTCGGGCTGGTGGGTGGGCGCTCTGCTGGCGGCGAACATCGGGCCGGCGATCGCGGTCGGGCTTCTCCTCGGCCCGCTCGTCGATCGCCTCTCGCGCAAGGGCCTGATGATCGGATCGGATCTCGGTCGCCTGGCCGTGTTCGCCGCGCTGCCGTTCGTCCACAGCACGGAGGCGATCGTCGTGCTCGCGCTTGTTGCAGGGATCGGCAACGCGTTCTTCCGCCCGGCCGTGCTGGCGGGTGTCCCGAATCTCGTCGGCGACGAAGATCTCCCGGTCGCGAACGCGCTCCTGCAGTTCGTCGACTGGGGGACGACTGTCGTCGGGTCGCTGGCCGGCGGTGCGATCGTCGCGCTGTCGGGCACGTCTCTCGCGTACTGGGTGAACGCGGTCACCTTCGGGATCTCGGCTGTGTTCGTGGCGGGAATCCCGGCGCGTCTGCTGCAGAGCGAGCGCCCGATCGGCCGTGGCCACTGGAAGGACGTTCGCGAGGGGTTCGACGCCGTGCTGAGATCCCGCGAATTGACGACGGTCCTCATCGCGTGGACGATCGCGCAGATCGGGATCGGCGGCATCAACGTCGCCGAGATCTTCCTCGCGCGCACCGAGTACGACACCGGCAACTTCGGCTTCGGCCTGATGGTCGGCGCCTCCGGTGTGGGCCTGATCGTCGGCGGGTTGTGGGCGCGGTCGGCGGCGCAACTCGTCGGCATGCGATCCGCCTATCCGCGAGCACTGCTCGTGTTCGCGGCCGGCACGCTCGGGGCTGCGCTGGCGCCGAACCTCTGGGTCGGAGCCATCGCGCTCTTCGTCTACGGGCTCGGCAACGGCGTCGCGGTCGTGCTCAACATCACGCTCGTCCAGCGCGGTGCTCCCGATCGAGTGCGTGGCCGCGCGCTGACGTCGATCATCGCGATCAACTACGGAATGCTGCTCGCCGTCTTCGTCGCAGTCGGCCCGCTGACGAACGCCGTCGGCGCGAGAGTCGTCTACGCGGTCGCGGCCGGTGCGCTCGTCACCGCTGCCGTTGCTGCCGCGCTGCTGCTCCCGCAAGGGGAGACTGCGCGGTCGTGACCGCGCGCCACGACTGGACCCGCGAAGAGCTCGCCGAGGCGGTCCGCGCCGGCGATCGCCGTGCGCTCGCGCGGGCGATCACACTCGTCGAGAACGGTGATCCGCTCGCCTACGGGGTCGTCGCCGACCTCTACCCGTCCACGGGGCACGCCTACTCGGTCGGGATCACCGGTCCGCCGGGCGTGGGCAAGTCGAGCCTCGTCTCCGCGTTGTTGCGGCTCGTGCGCAACGCAGGCGACAGCGTCGGCGTGATCTCCGTCGACCCGTCCAGCCCGTTCACGCAAGGCGCGCTGCTCGGCGATCGCATCCGGCTCGCCGACCACTTCCTCGATCCCGAGGTCTTCATCCGCTCGATGGGGACGCGCGGACACCTGGGGGGGCTCGCCGAGACGACCCTGCAGGCACTGCTCGTCCTCGACGCCGCCGGCAAGGACATCGTGTTCCTCGAGACCGTCGGCGCCGGGCAGAGCGAGGTCGGCGTGCTCTCGATCGCCGACACCGTCGTCCTCGCGTTGATGCCGGGCTCGGGCGACTCGATCCAGGCGCTGAAAGCCGGGATCATGGAGATCCCGGACGTGATCGCGATCAACAAGATGAACCATCCGCTTGCCAAGACGATGCTGGGCGAGGTGCGGCAGGTGCTGTCCCTCGGGCCGCCGGGTGCGCCGCGGCCGCCGGTGGTGCTGACCGAGGCAGTCACCGGCGAGGGCGTGGACACGTTGTGGGCGAAGATCAGCGACCACCGTGCCTGGCTCGAGTCGGAGGGCGAGCTCGAGCGGCGCCGCCGCCGCAACCTCGCACGCGAGGTGTTTCAGGTGGCGTCGATCCGGGCGCGCCGGCACCTCGAGGAGACGGTGCGCGACGATCCGGCCCTGCGGCGTCTGCTCGACGAGGTGCAGGAGCGCCGGCTTGACCCCCTGACGGCCGTCCGTGAGATTCTCGAGCAGGTGTTCGAGATTGACTAAGAAGCTCTCACACAATGAGCAGTTGAGTCGCCCGGCCGCGCTCGGCGGCACGCTGCCGCGTCCTCGGTCGCGTCCATATGCCAGCATATGAACGCTCCCTGCGTCCTTGCAGCGCACTCGCCGATCGCACCCGGATCGACGAATCTCATTCTGTGAGAGCTTCTGAGACCCCCGAGACATTGACGACGGTGACGCCGGCCGACATCGAGGCGGCGCGTTTGCGGATCGTCGACCGCATCCGCGCGACGCCGGTCTACGGCTCCGACGCCCTGACGGCCCGGACGGGACGGCAGGTGTGGCTGAAGGCCGAGAACCTGCAGCGCACCGGCTCGTTCAAGATTCGCGGAGCGTCGAACAAGCTCGCCACGCTGGGCGACGCCGAGCGAGCAGCAGGCGTTGTCGCTGCCAGCGCGGGGAACCACGGGCAGGCTGTCGCCCGCGCCGCGCGCGAGCTCGGCGTCAAGGCGACGGTGTTCATGCCGCTCGACGCGCCGATGGCGAAAGTCGACGCGACGAGGTCGTACGGCGCCGAGACCGTCCTTGCCGGAGCCGGCTTCGACGAAGCGATGGCCGAGGCGTTCGAGCACGCGAGCGAGACGGGCGCGACGTTCGTGCACGCGTTCGAGGACGACGCGGTGATCGCCGGCCAGGGGACGCTCGGCCTCGAGCTGGCCGAGCAGCTTCCCGATGCCGGCACGTTCCTCGTGCCGATCGGCGGCGGCGGGCTCGCGTCCGGTGTCGCCATCGCTCTCCGCGCAAGACGCCCGGCGGCCCGGATCGTGGGCGTCCAGGTGGGCCGGCACGGTCCGACGATCGCCGACGGGATCGCGGTCAAGCACCCGAGCGAGCTCCTGCTGCGCCTGCTCGACGATCTGCTCGACGATCGCGTCGACGTCTCGGACGACGAGATCGCCGACGCGATCACGTTGCTGCTCGAGCGCGCCAAGTTGGTCGTCGAGGGCGCCGGGGCTGCGACGGTGGCCGCCCTCCTCTCGGGGAAGGCCGGCGGCGAGGGTGGCGTGTGCGCGGTGCTCTCGGGTGGCAACATCGATCCGACCCTCCTGATCTCGGTGATGCGGCACGGTCTTGCCCTCGCCGGCCGCTACCTGATCGTCCGGACGCTGATCGACGACCGTCCCGGTGCGCTCGTCGAGCTGCTCCAGCTCGTCGCTGCCGAGCGCGGCAACGTGCTCTCGGTCGGACACCACCGCGAGGGCACCGACGTGCACATTGCGCAGACAGGCGTCGAGCTGACGGTGATCACGCGCAACGAGGAGCACTGCGCCCGTCTCTGCAGTGCGCTCGAGGGCCGGGGCTACGTGCTCGACCGGCTGGCCTGACGGCGTTACCCTCGGATGATGGTGGTCTGTCCGAGCTGCGGACGGGAGAGCGCCGACGACGCGCGCTTCTGTTCCGGCTGCGGCTCGGCCCTCGCTGCCCCGGCTCCCGCGCGCGAGGAACGGAAGGTGGTGAGCGTCGTGTTCGTCGACCTCGCCGGCCATACGGGTCGGTCGGAGTCGTCCGATCCCGAGGATGTCCGCGCGACGCTCGCTCCCTACCACGCGCGCGCCCGTGACGAGCTGGAACGACACGGCGGGACCGTCGAGAAGTTCATCGGAGACGCGGTGATGGCAGTGTTCGGCGCGCCGACCTCGCACGAGGACGATCCCGAGCGTGCGGTTCGCGCGGCGCTCGCGGTGCGCGACGCCATGGTCGAGGACGGCCTGGACGTCCGCGTCGCAGTGAACACGGGCGAGGCGCTGGTCGCGCTCGACGCCAGAGCGGCGGAGGGCGAGGCCCTCGTCGCCGGCGACGTCGTCAACACGGCGTCGAGAATCCAGTCCGCGGCACCCGTGAACGGCGTGCTCGTCGGCGCGACGACGCACCGCGCGACCGATCGGACGATCGCCTACGAGGAGGCGCCGCCCGTCGTCGCGAAAGGGAAGGCGGAACCCGTGCCGGTGTGGCTGGCGCTCGGTTCCCGAGCGCGGTACGGCGTGGACGTCAGCCAGCACGGCGGAGCGAGGCTCGTCGGGCGCGACGTCGAGCTTCGATTGATCCGAGACGCCTTCGCGCGCGCACGAAACGAGCGCGCGACCCAGCTCGTGACGCTCATCGGAGCACCGGGCATGGGGAAGAGCCGGCTCGTCTGGGAGCTCTTCCGCCACACGGATGCCGAGCAGGACGTCTTCGCGTGGCGGCAGGGACGCGCCCTCGCGTACGGCGGCGGGCCGTTCGGCGCCGTGGCAGAGGCGCTGCGCGCACACGTCGGCGTGCTCGAGTCCGACACACCGGCCGACATCGAGACGAAGGTGACCGCGACGGTTCTGGAGCTGTTCGAGGATGCCCGCGACCGGGAGTGGCTCGCCGGCCGGCTGCGGCCGCTTGTCGGACTGGAGGCCGGGAGCTCGGGAGGGCGCGAGGAGTCGTTCGCCGCCTGGCAGCGCCTGATCGAGGCGATCGCAGATCGCCGCCCGCTGATCCTGGTGCTCGAGGATCTGCACTGGGCGGACGACGGAACGCTGGACTTCGTCGAGCATCTCGTCGACTGGACGAGCGATGTCCCGCTGCTCGTCCTCTGCACGTCGCGGCCAGAGCTGCTCGAGCGGCGCCCGGCCTGGGGCGGGGGGCGCCTCAACTCACACACGATCGCCCTGTCGCCGCTCTCCGACGGCGACACCGAGGAGCTGCTCGGCGACCTGCTCGGACGTTCTGCACTCGACGCCGACCTGCGAGCCCGGTTGCTCCAGCAGACGGGCGGCAACCCGTTGTACGCGGAGGAGTACGCACGGATGCTGAACACCGCGGTCGGAGCGGAACTGCCGGACTCGGTGCAGGGGATCATCGCCGCGCGCCTCGATCTGCTCGACCCGCCCGAGAAGCAGCTGCTGCAGGACGCGTCCGTGCTCGGCAAGGTCTTCTGGAGGGGTGGTGTCCAGGCGCTCGGCGCCGGAGCCGCCGACGACCTGCTCCAGCGGCTGGTGCGCAAGGAGTTCATCCGGCGCGAGCGGACGTCCGCCATGGCCGGCGAGCCCGAGTTCGCCTTTCGTCACGCGCTCGTGCGAGACGTTGCCTATGCCCAGCTTCCGCGCGCGGCCCGCGCCGAGAAGCACCGCCTCGCGGCCGAGTGGATCGCTGCCGGCCCGGCAACGCGCCCCGACCTCGTTGCCCATCACTACATCGAGGCGCTGGAGCTCGCCCGCGCAGTGGGTACCGACACGACAGCGCTCGAGCGGCCTGCCCGCCGGTCCTTGCGCGCGGCCGGTGACCGAGCGCGCTCGCTCGGCGCCTACCACGAGGCGACCGCGCTCTACCGTCGCGCGCTCGCCCTCGAGCCCGACGACACCGAGCGCCGCTACCTGCTCGGCGCCATCGTCGGCACGGCGTCCGCCTCCCTCGACCCGGAGGCCGGTTCATGGGCAGCCGAGGCGCTCGTTGCATACGAGGCCGCCGGCGATTACGCGGGTGCCGCCGACGCCGAGACGGCGCTGTCGATGGTCGCGTGGTACGCAGGTGACGGGAAGGCCGCCTCGAGCCACGGCGAGCGCTCGGTTGCGTTCGCCGAGCGCAGCGGATCGGATCGGAGCCTCGCCCGCGCGCTGGCCGAGCGTGCCCGTCACCTCATGCTCGGCGGCCACAACGAGGAGTCGATCGTGGTCGGCGAGCGTGCGATCCACCTCGCCGAAGCGACCGGGCTGGAGGAGGTGGCGGTCAACTCGCTGGTGACGGTCGGCACTGCGCGCGGCAACATCGGGGCGGAGGGCGCGATCGAGATTCTCCAACGCGCGTTCGAGCGTGCGCGCGCGATCAACGCCCCGGTGCCCATCTACCGGGCGCTCAACAACCAGGTCTACCTGATCAGGCGCATCGAGGGCCTGGCGGCCTCGCTGCCGGTTCGTGACCAGGTCGAGTCGGAAGTGCTCCGCCGCTACGGGATGCTGTCGACGCTCCGCTGGTTCGACTCGTCGGCGGCCTGGGACTCCTACCAGGAGGGCAACTGGGACGATGCGCTCCGACGTGCGGAGTCGTTCTTCCGGCGGTCCAGCCAGCCCCACACGCTCGACCATACGGTTCTGCTCGCCCGTGCCTGGATCGCGCTCGCCCGGGGCGACGGGCGGGCGGCCTGGACCGACCTCGAAGCGGCGATCGAGCGCCTTCGAGGCGTCTCCGATCCCTACCTCACGGGGCCGGCATTCGTCCACGCAGCGCGGATCGCCCTTCTCTCCGCCAGGCAGGACGACGCCGAAGGCTTCACCGACGAGTTGGAGACCCTCGGGGAGGACGCAATCGGCCTGGCGGCGGACTGCACCACCGAGGTCGCCTGGCTCGCGGTCGATCTCGGACGCCGGTTCGAGCTCGAGGACTCGCCGACCGTCTGGCGAGCCGCCAACGACGCGATCCTCGAGGGGCGGCTCGGCGATGCGATCGACATTCTCGACGTGACCGGCGTCCACACCGAAGCCGCCTATGCGCGGCTGCGCCGCGCGCAGCTCGAGACGGGGCCCTGGCTCGACGAGGCCGAGGCGTTCTACCGCAAGGTGGGCGCAACCCGCTTCCTGGGCGAGGTCGCCGAGCTGCGCGCGGGGGCTATCCCCCGCAGCGCCTGAACGAGACGACGTCGCCCTGGAACGTCGCGACGCCGCCTTCGGCGACCGCGCTCACGTCGAACCCGTCGCGCTGCAGGAGCGAGGCAGCGATCGTGGCCCGTGCTCCGGACTCGCAGACGGTGACCACCGGCTTCGACCGCTCGAGTGCGCCGGGACCGAGCTTCCGCAGCAGCCGGTAGGGGATGTTCCTCGAGCCGGGGATGTAACCGTCGTCGCGCTCCGACGACTCGCGGACGTCGACGAGCTGTACGTCGGCGGTCTCGAGCAGCCGCTTGAGCTCGGCCACGTCGACGACGGGGAGCGTCTCGGGCGTCGGAGCCTCGAGCAAATAGCCGTCGAGCTCGAGGATCCCGACGGCCCACAGCTTGTGCGCCGCCGCGAGCGCCTCCGCGCGGGACCGGGCGTGCAGGACGACGCGCTCTCCCGCGGAGAGCACGAACCCGGCCCGCGTTCCGAACGACGCTCCGGACTCCGGGACGTGGATCGACCCGTGGCGGTGCCCCGCGGCGTAGAGGGGGAACGGCCGCACGTCGAGCACGGTTGCTTCGGCGGGATCGTCGATCTCGAGCGGCGCGTCGGGCTGCGCCAGCCACGGGCCGCGGTTGATCGCCACGACGCGTTCGGTCGTCGGCGGGCGTGGGGTCGAGATGGACGCCGACTCGAGCACGAACTCCTGCACGTCCGTGATCCGGAGCGCCGGGTTCGTCCGGCGCTCTCGCGCGATCGTCGAGCAGCGGTCGGGGCTCATGTTGCCCCCGCAGAGCGAACCGGCGACGTGCCCCGGGTAGACCTCGACGTCGTCGCCGAGCGCGGCGAGGCGCTCGAGCGAGCCGAAGAGGTCTCGCGCTCCGTCGCGCGCCGCCACCGCGAGGTCGGGACGTGCGGCGTCGCCGACGAACAGCGAGTCGCCGGTGAGGGCGATCTGCTCGTCGACCACGAATGCGCAGTGCTCGGGCCGGTGGCCGGGCGTGTGGATCACGCGGACCCGCGAATCGCCGACCGCGAGCTCCTCGCCGTCGGCAAGTGGCTCGAACGCGTACTCGGGGTCGGCGAGCGGATGGATCGCAACGGGAAGCCCGTGCTCCAGGGCGAGGCGGCCGTGTCCCGAGACATGGTCGGCGTGCGTGTGCGTCTCGAGGACGCGCTCGAGCCGCACGCCTTCCGTCGCTGCTGTCTCCACGTACTGCTCGATCTGCAGGGAGGGGTCGACGAGCAGCGCCACTCCCGCAGCCCGGTCGCCGATCAGGTACGAGGCGCAGCCCAGATCCTCGTCCACGAATTGCCGGAAGAGGAGCACGGTTCCCGAGCGTAACAGCCTCGTAGGCGGGCTACAGCCCCAGGTGCTTCGCGATCACCATGCGCTGCACCTCGTTCGTCCCCTCCCCGATCTCGAGGATCTTCTGATCGCGGTAGAGGCGCGAGATCGGGTATTCGTCCATGAACCCGTAGCCGCCGTGGATCTGCAGGGCGTAGTTGGCAACGCGGTGCGACAGCTCCCCCGAGTACAGCTTCGCCATCGCCGCCGTGCGCGCGAACGGCCGGCCCTGATCCTTCTCCCACGCAGCCTTGTAGACGAGCAGGCGCGCCGCTTCGATCTCGGTCGCCATGTCGACCAGCTTCTCGGAGACCGACTGGAACTGCCCGATCGGCTTCCCGAACTGCTCCCGCTCCTGCGCATACCGAAACGCGAGGTCGAAGCATCCCTGCGCCAGGCCCACCCCCATCGCGGCCACGGAGATCCGCCCGCCGTCGAGGATCTGGAGGAACTGCCGGAAGCCCTCCCCACGGGGGCCGAGCAGGTTCTCCGCCGGCACTCGCACCGCCTGGAAGCCGAGCTCGCGCGTGTCGGAGGCGCACCAGCCGAGCTTCTGCATCGGGGCGGAGATCGAGTAGCCGGGCGTCCCGTTCGGAACGATCAGATTCGAGATCTCGCCGTCGCCGGTGACGGCCGTGATCGTGACGCAGGACGTGATGTCGGTGCCTGCATTCGTGATGAAGATCTTCGAGCCGTCGATCACCCATTCGCCGTCCTCGAGCCGTGCAGTCGTTCGCGTCGCACCCGCATCCGACCCCGCGCCTGCCTCTGTGAGCCCGAAGGCGGCGAGCTTCCTGCCGGCCGCGAGGTCGGGGAGCCAGTGCCGCTTCTGCTCCTCGTCACCGAAGAGATAGATCGGGAGCGTGCCGAGCGAGTGGTGTGCGGCCACCGTGATCGCAACGGACGAATCGACACGTGTCAGCTCCTCGATGCAGATCGCGTACGACAGCGTGTCGCGTCCCGGCGCCGCCGTACTCCTCGGGGATCGTCATGCCCATCAGCCCGAGCCCGGCGAGCTCGCCGACGATCTCGTACGGGAAACGCTTCTCACGGTCGAGCTCCTCGGCGACGGGTGCGATCCGCTCGAGCGCGAACCGCGCGAACCGTCTCGCGGAGCAGCTCGTGCTCGGGCTCGAGGTCGAAGTTCACGGTGAGGCGAGTGCTTGCGCGAGCTCGACGATCAGCCGCACGCCGTATCCCGTACCGCCCTCGTCGAGGATGTAGTCGGGGCGCTTCCGCTGCAGGTAGCCGGGCCCTGCCATGTCGACGTGTGCCCACGGGCCGTCGCCGGCGAACTCCTGCAGGAACATCGCCGCCAGCACCGGTGCTCCTTCGCGCAGCTCCGAGGCGTTCTTCATGTCGGCGAAGGTCGAGTCGATGTAACGGCGATAGCGTCGGTGAAGCGGGAAGCGACAGCCGAGGTCGCCGCTCGCGACCATCGCCGCCTCGATCTGCGTCGCGAACCGTTCGTCGTTGCAGAACCACCCCGCGATCAAATCGCCGAGTGCCAGGGACATCGCGCCCGTAAGCGTTGCGAAGTCGACGACATGGGTTGCACCGCTCGAACGCGCGTGGTGCAAGGCATCGGCGAGGATCAGCCGCCCTTCGGCGTCGGTGTTGATCACCTCGATCGTCTTGCCGTTCGCCGCGCGGAGGACGTCGCCGGGCCGGAACGCCGTGCCCGACTGCATGTTCTCGGTGGCCGCGACGACTGCGATCGCGCGCAGCGGAAGACCGAGCTCGGCGATTGCTGCGATTCCTTCCAGGACGGCTGCGCCGCCGGCCATGTCGCCCTTCATGTCCTGCATGCGAAGCGGCGGTTTCAAGGAGACGCCGCCGGAGTCGAACGTGACGGCCTTGCCCACCAGCCCGAGGACGACGTTCGCGTCTGCCTCCGGCGGGTCGTAGCGCACGACGATCAGTTGCGGCTCTTCGCTGGATCCTGCCGCGACTGCGGCGAACGAGCCCATCCCCTGGGCGGCGATCCAGTCGCGCCCGTGTCGCTCGACGGTGACGTGATCGAGCGGAACGTCGGCAGCGTGGACGGCGAGGGCGGTCGGAGTCAGATCGTTGGCAGGGCGGTTCACCAGGTTGCGCGCGGCCTCGATCCGGCGCGACACCGTCGCCTGACGGATCGCAAGGTCGTGGAGCTCGGGTGGCGCGTCGAGGGCGAGCCCCACCTCGGCCCGACCGGCGTAGCCGCGCTTGTGAAGGCCGGGATCGTAGGCGCCGAACGCGGTGCCTTCGACGAACGCCCGCACCTGCTCGGCCGGTGTGACCGCGAGCGTGGCGTCGACCCGCCACGCGACCGTCCCGCCCTCGGCCCGCAGCGCGCGTGCGGCGGCCGCGGCGGCCGTCCGGAGCGTCTCGCCGTCGGGCGAATCGCCGATGCCGGCGGCGAGCCCGGCTTCGCGGTGGCGAATCTCACCGGCGGCGAGATCTCGCTCGACGTGGACGACCTGGTCGCCGGCGCCGGACGGTCTGAGCTCCACCCGCATCGCGCCGCGATGCTACCGAGTAGCGAGGAAGCGGGTCGCACGTGTCGAATCGGGTGTTCGCGATGCCTTCGCAGCGCGAGGACGGTGCGTTCCGTGACACGGTCGAGAGCCTCGGCGAGGAGATCGGCCGTATCGTCGCCGACCGTCAGGCGCTCCGCGAGGCGGGCGCGGACGGCGCTGCGCTCGAGGAGAACCGGCGTCGGCTGGCAGCCGCACAGAGCAAGCTGTCGCTCCTCCTGATCGAGCGTCACCTGCCCGAGCGCGGCGTCGCCTGAGACGCATTCGATAGCTTCCACGCGTCAAGCCCTTCGACGCTAGGAGCAACGGAATGGCAGCCAAGGACTTCTTCGAGAACCTGCCCGGCCGCGCAGACGCGGACAAGCTTGCAGGCGTCAGCAACTCGTACTTCTTCGATATCGAGGGTGAAGGGCAGTGGCTCGTCGACGTGCGCGACGGCGGGTTGACGGTCACCGAGGGCGCGGGCAACGGAGACGCCGACGTGACGATCACCACCTCGAGCGACGTCTTCGCCGACATCGTCGCCGGGCAGCAGAACCCGACGACCGCCTACATGACCGGGAAGCTCAAGATCAAAGGGGACATGGGCGCAGCGCTCAAGCTGCAGAAGTTGTTCTAGATGATTGACCGTCTAGCTCTGCGCCAGCTCGACGAGCGTCGTGCCGGCGGCGACGCGGTCGCCTTCACGCACGTGCACCGCCTCGACGACCGCGTCGTACGGCGAGGTGAGCGGCGTCTCCATCTTCATCGCCTCGAGAATCACGAGCGGCTCGCCTGCGGTCACGATTGCACGCTCGGTCGTGAGGACACGAAGGACCGTGCCGGGCATCGGGGCGGTCACGGTCGAGGTGCCCCCCGGCGCGTGCGCGTGCCGCGCTGCGGCTGCCTCGAGATCGGGCGGCGGTCGAAGCGGCGGTGACGGCAGGTTGAGCCGGAACGAGCGACGCCATACCGACTCCGCCAGCGACGCGGGCGCCGGCGAAAGCGGTGGATATTCGACCAGGAACGCCGTCGTCGTTTCGCCGGCCCGGAGCGCCGGGTGCGCAACGAGCCAGCGCAGGAACGACAGGTTCGTCGTGATGCCTTCGACCTCCACCTCCGCCAGGGCGCCGGCGAGTCGGTCGAGCGCTTCTTCGCGTGTCGCGCCGCCTGCGATCAGCTTCGCGATCATCGGGTCGTAGCTCGTCGAGATCACGTCGCCCACGGCGACGCCCGCGTCGACCCGAATCGAGGCCGGCAGGGTCAGCCTGTCGATCGGACCTGCCTGCGGCAGGAACGTGCGGGGATCCTCGGCGTAGAGCCGCACCTCGACGGCGTGCCCGCGAAGCTCCGGCTGGACGTCCAATCGCTCGCCGTCCGCGATGCGGAGTTGCCAGTCGACGAGGTCGATGCCGGTCACGGTCTCCGTCACCGGATGCTCGACCTGGATGCGTCCGTTCAGCTCGAGGAAGTAGAAGTCGCGGCCGTCGAGCACGAACTCCGCCGTTCCGGCGCCGACGTAGCCGATCGCGCGTGCGAAGCGGACGGCCGCGTCGCTGAGCTCGGCGCGGAGAGTGGCGTCGACGGCGGTCGACGGAGCTTCCTCGAGCACCTTCTGATGGCGCCGTTGCACCGAGCACTCGCGCTCTCCGAAGGGGACGACGTTGCCGTGCCCGTCGGCGAGCAGCTGGATCTCGATGTGACGGGGACGTTCGAGGTACCGCTCGAGGTAGATGCGATCGTCGCCGAACGCCGCCTGCGCCTCTCGTTTCGCTGCGGCAATCGACATCGTCGAGCTCCGCGAGGTCGCGGACGATGCGCATGCCGCGGCCGCCGCCGCCTGCGGCCGACTTGACGATCAACGGCGGCACGTCCGTCTCGGGAACGACCGGCACGCCGGCTTCGTGAGCGATGCGCTTTGCGGTGACCTTGTCGCCGCCGGCGCGGAGCGCATCGGCCGGTGGGCCGATCCAGCGCAGCCCTGCCGCGTCGACCGCCGCAGGCGAAGTCGGCGTTCTCGGCAAGGAACCCGTAGCCGGGGTGCACCGCGTCGGCACCCGTCTCTACGGCCGCGCGCAGATGCTCGGCGCCGTCGAGGTACGACGCGATCTCGACGACACGGTCGGCCGAGCGTGCGTGGAGCGACGCGCGGTCGTCCGGTGCAACGACTGCCACGGTCGAGAGCCCGCGTGCCTTCGCGGCGCGAAAGACACGCAGGGCGATCTCGCCGCGGTTGGCCACGAGGACGGTCTTCACGCGCGTGACGGTATCGACCGCCGGAGGCCGAACAGCGTGGCGAGGCAGAGCGCGACCAGCAGCACGTAGGGAACGGCATCCGTCGTCGCGTGTGCGATCGCACCGCCGCCGGCAGCCCCCAGCGTCTGTCCCGGCGCCCATGCGAGGTTGATCAGCGCGAAGGTGTAGCCGTAGCCGAGACCGCGCTCCTCCGATCGGTTCGTCAGCATCGTCATCGCCGGCGTGAAGAGCGTGCCGAACGCGAGGCCGCCCAGGACGACGAGCGCGGCGAGGACGAGACGGTGGTCGGGCCAGGGGAGGAGCGCCGCCACGATTGCCGAGGCGGCGAGCCCGGCGATGATCGGTCGCAGCGGGCCGATTCGATCCGAGATCCGCCCGAGCAGGACGTTGTTCACCGCCTCGAGCGCAGCCGAGCAGAGGAACGTCGCGCCGATCGCAACGGCGCCGAACCCGAGCGCAGACAGGCGCAGCGGAGCAAGCACCGACAGCGTTCCGAAGAGCAGCGACGGCAACACGACGAGCCAGCATCCGGCGAGCATTCGACGGTCGGCGATCGCCGCGACGAGCGCACCGGGCCCTTGGGTCTCGCTCGGCCGTTCACCGGGTGTTGTGGCTGCCCAGGCGACGAGACCGAGCGAGAGGACGCCGACGACCCCGAACGTCCATCCGATCCCCGCGACGTATGCGATGCCGCCGAGAACCGGCCCGAACAGTGCGCCGGCGACCGCAGTTCCGAAAGCCGTCCCGATCAGCGTGCCGCGCCGGCCAGGAGGGGCGGCGCTGACGAGCCACGCCATTGCGCCCGTCCACGAGAACGCGCTGGCGAGCCCCTGCATGAAGCGTGCGAGGTCGAGTTGCCACGCTTGCTCCGCGACACCGAAGAGCACCGTGCACGCGGCCACGACCGTCAGGCCGACGATCACCGTCGGCTTCGGCCCGACCCGCGCCGCGACCATCCCGCTCGGGAGCGCGCCGACGAGCGCGCCCGCCGGGAACGCCGCAGCGAGGACACCTGCGCCCGTCTTCCCGAAGTGAAGCGTGTGCGCGTAGTGCGGAAGCAGAGGCGTGAGCGCCGCGAAGAACAGCGTGTCGAAGAACACGATTGCACTCGAAAGGAGGAGTAGCCTGCGCACGCATTCGAGTCTACGATCGGTACATGCACTTGCCGGCAGGTCGCCCCCCTGCCGCGTTCGCACTGAGGGTCTGTGCCGCAGCGCTCCTGATGCTCGCTGCGCTGCCGTCGATCGCGAGCGCGGGCACCGTGTTCCTCCTCGACGGCCGAGGCTGGGGCCACGGCGTGGGGCTCAGCCAGTGGGGCGCCGAAGGGTACGCGCGCCACGGATTCGCCTATCCACGGATCCTCGCCCACTACTACCCGGAGACGAAGCTCGCGGTCGTCCATCCACGGGCGGTGCGTGTCTTGCTCGTCCGTGGACAGAAGTCGATCCGCGTCGGCTCGACGTCACCCTTCCTCGTGGTCGACACGCGCGGGCGCAAGCTTCATCTTCCGGCGCGCGCGGTGGTCGTCGGGCGCCGGTTCATGCAGCTGCACCCGCATCTGCAACAGCCTCTCCGCTTCGAGCCCGGCGCGCAGCCGTTGCAGGTGAACCTCCTGCCGTACCGTGGAGACGTCGTCGTCAAGCGCCGAAGCGGCGGGCTGATGGCGGTGAACGTGCTGCCGCTCGATCGGTACCTGCGCGGCGTCGTCCCGTGGGAGGCGCCCACCGGTTGGCATGTCGCGACGTACGAGGCGCAGGCCGTCGCCGCCCGTTCGTACACCCTGGCGACGCTGCATCCGGGTGCAGGACTTCGATCTCTACCCGGATTCGCGCTCCCAGATGTACGGCGGCGTTCGCGCCGAGCGGCCGGCGACGAATCTGGCGATCGGCGCCACGGCCGGTCAGGTGCTCACCTACGACGGCAGGATCATCACCGGCGTACTACTTCTCGAGCTCCGGCGGCCGAACGTCGGCCGTGCAGGATGCGTGGCCCGGAATGGCGCCCGAGCCGTACCTGGTCTCAGTCCCGGATCCGTACGACTACATCTCCCCGCACCATCAATGGCCGACCCGCGTCCTGACTGCGGCGGACGTGGGGTCGGTGCTCGGCGTGCCTGCGGTGCGTGATGCGCGCGTCGTCCTCAATTCGTCGGAACGTGCGGAGTCTGTGCGTGTGCTCGGCGCGAACGGCTGGCGCACGTTTCCCGCTGCCATCGCGATCAGGAAGTTCAAGCTGGGCTCGAACGACTTCGAGCTGAGCGCACTGACGCTCGATGCCGCACCGCAGCCGGCGCAGTTCGGCTCGCGCCTGCCCGTCACCGGGTGGGTCCGGGGACTCGGCAAGGCTCGCCTGCAAGAGCTGACACCCACCGGCTGGCAGACGGTTGCCCACGTTCACGCGGCGCCGAACGGACGATTCGCCGTCTCACTTCACGCGACGCGGTCCGTCGAGCTGCGCCTCGCGTACAACGGTGTCGCGGGGGACACAGTGCCGTTCAGCGTCCAGCCGCGCGTGTCCCTGAGCGCGGTCGGCACCAGCCTGCACGTCTCTGTCGCACCGCGACTGCCGATGCAGGTCGAGCGGCTCACGCACAGCGAGTGGCGGCCGGTTGCGCGCGCCGACGGCATGTTCGACCGCACGCTCAGGCCCGGTAGCTATCGCGTCTCGGTTCGCGGCGGCAGCTCCTATGTCGCGACGATCTCGGCGCCGATCGGCTTGCATCTGTAGGAACGGGGACGGCCTACCCGGGCCAACCCGGTGTGCGCTTCTCGAGAAAGGCGCGGAGGCCTTCCTGCCCCTCGGCGCTCGTCCGGTGTGCGGCGATCCGGTGCGCGGTCTCGTCGGCCGGGAGCGGGGTCCGGGCGAGCTCCTTCGCGCCGCGTGCGGCTGCCGGGCCGGCCGTCAGCAACTCGTCCACGATGCGGTCGACGGCTGCATCGACGTCGGCGGCGACCTCGTGCACGAGGCCGATGCGGAGCGCCACGTCTGCCGAGAACCGCTCGCCGGTGACGAACCACCGCCGCGCCGCCGACGTTCCGATCTTCGCCAGCGCGAAGGGTGAGATCACGGCGGGAACGATCCCGAGCTTCACCTCGCTGAACGCGAACTCCGCAGCCGGTTCTGCGACCGCGATGTCGCAGCAGGCGACGAGCCCGCACCCGCCGCCGAGCGCGTGACCTTGCACCCGCGCCACGACCGGCGCCGGACAGTGGTCGATCGCGTCCAGCATCGCGCGCAGGCGCATGGCATCGGCGACGTTCTCGTCGTACGAGAGCTCGACCGACGAGCGCATCCACTCGACGTCGGCCCCGGCCGAGAACGACGGACCGTCGCCGCTCAGCAGCACGGCGCGTGCGTCACCGACGTCCGCGAACGCGTGCGTCAGCTCGGCGATCAACGCGGCGTCGAACGCGTTCCGCCGCTCCGGGCGCGCCATCGCGACCCGGAGCACCGGCCCGGCGCGCTCGACCCGTAGCGTGCTCATACAGCCTCGTCGAATGCGAGCCCGAGGCGCGCGAGCTCCGACGCGCTCGACACGGTCGCCTCGAGGTCGAACACCTCGATGATCTCCGGCTCCTTGCCGATCAGCTCGCGCGCGCGAGAAGGCAGCTCCTGCTCGGACGCCTCGTAGCGACTCCCAGACGTAGACGGCGCCCCAGCGCTCGGTCGTCTCGTCGGAGACCCAGGCCTTGAAGAGCAACCCGGGCACCCGCTCGAACCGGTCGACCGACTCGTCGCGCAAGTAGCGGCGCAGCTCGCCGATGTTGGTGAGCGAGTCGGCGAGGTTCCAGAGCACGAGCCGAACGACCATGCGACCGCTCAGAGCCTCTCAGAACGGGCCGCGCGCCTCGTAGCTGCCGCGGCGGGCGCCGACCGCGATCATCGTCACGCCCTCGGGCCCCGCCACGAGCTGCCGCGTGACCTCGGGGTCGAAGCGCAGGAACACCCCGGGGCGAACAGGCACACGCTCACCGTCGACGATGTACGTCCCGGAGCCGCGAACGATCACGTTGACCTCCTCCTGCCCCGACTCGACCTCGTCGTGCTCCCGGCCCTCGGTGTCGGGCGGCAGCTCGAACCAGTTGATCCCGAAGGCCTCGCAGCCGAGCTCGCGCCGGACGAAGCGGACGGCCCCGCCCGGTCCTGCGCCCTCGAGCGCCGCAACATCGACGATCGAATATCCCACGTCGACCAGACCCTAACGGCTACATGCGAAAGATGCCGAAGCGCGTCTCCGGGATCGGCGCGTTCAACGCCGCGGAGATGCCGAGCGCAAGCACGCGCCTCGTGTCGAGCGGATCGATGATCCCGTCGTCCCACAACCGCGCGGTCGAGTAGTAGGGGTTGCCCTCGGCCTCGTACTTCGCGCGGATCTCGTCGCCGTCGGCATCGCCGACCATCGTCAGGACGGTGGCGGCCTGTTCGCCGCCCATCACGGAGATCCGTGCATTCGGCCACATCCACAGCTGGCGCGGGGAGTAGGCGCGACCGCACATGCCGTAGTTGCCGGCACCGAACGAGCCACCGACGACGACGGTGAACTTCGGCACCTCTGCGCACGCGACCGCCATCACGAGCTTGGCGCCGTCGCGTGCGATTCCACCGGCTTCGTACTCCTTGCCGACCATGAAGCCGGTGATGTTCTGGAGGAAGACGAGCGGTACGCGACGCGCGCATGCGAGCTCGATGAAGTGCGCACCCTTCTGCGCGCTCTCGGCGAACAGGACGCCGTTGTTCGCCAGGATCCCGACCGGGTAGCCCTCGATCCGCGCCCAGCCGCAGACGAGCGTCTCGCCGTACAGCGCCTTGAACTCGTCGAGGCGCGACCCATCGACGATGCGCGCGATCAGCTCGCGCGCATCGAGCTGCGTCCGATGGTCGTCGGGGATGATGCCGTAGAGATCCGACGGGTCGACTGCGGGTGGTTCCGGCGGCAGGACCGCCCAGGGCGCGTCGGGCGTTCGACGGTGCGCGTTCGCGACGATGCGGCGTGCGATCGCCAGCGCGTGCTCGTCATTCGTCGCGAAGTGGTCCGCCACTCCCGACCGGCGTGCGTGCACATCTGCGCCGCCGAGCTCCTCGGCGGTGACCTCCTGGCCGGTCGCGGCCTTTACGAGCGGCGGGCCGCCGATGAAGATCGTGCCGGTTCCTTCGACGATCACCGTTTCGTCGCTCATCGCCGGTACGTATGCACCCCCGGCGGTGCACGACCCCATCACGACGGCGATCTGCGGGATTCCCTGCGCCGACATTCGTGCCTGATTGAAGAAGATTCGTCCGAAGTGATCGCGGTCGGGGAAGACCTCGGCCTGGAGCGGCAGGAACGCCCCGCCCGAATCCACGAGGTAGAGGCACGGGAGCCGATTCTGCTCCGCGACCTCCTGCGCGCGCAGATGCTTCTTGACCGTGAGCGGAAAGTACGTGCCGCCCTTCACCGTCGCGTCGTTGGCGACGATCACGCACTCGCGGCCCTCGACGACCCCGATGCCGGTGACGATGCCCGCGCTCGGCGCCTGGTTGTCGTAGACGTCCAGCGCAGCAAGCGCATTCAGCTCGAGAAATGCCGTCCCCGGGTCGACCAGCAGGTCGATCCGGTCGCGGGCGAGCAGCTTGCCGCGGGCTCGATGACGCTCGCGCGCCCGCTCGCCGCCTCCCGCCGCGACCGACGCCGTCCGTTCGCGGAGCTCCGCGACGAGCGCTTCGAGGCGGGCCAGCCGGCGGGCGAAGTCGTCCGTTCGCTCGACCCTGCTCTGCAGGAGCGCCATCGTGCTCACCCTAATCGGTGCGGCCGACTACGGACTCGCCCGTCTCGCGCATGCGGCATCCTGCGGTTGATGAAGTCGCGCAGGGTGCTTCTGATCGCGGCGGCCGTCGGCGGCGCCGCAGTCGTGGCCGTCGTCCTCATTCTGGTCGCGTCGGGCGGATCGTCGAAGACGACCACGAGCGTCTCGACCGATGGATCAGGGTCGACAGGCTCGACCGCGCTCTTCGCAGGCATCCCACAGCAGGGGGACACGGTGGGGAAGGCGAGCGCGCCGGCGACGATGCTCGTCTTCGAGGATCCGCAGTGCCCGTATTGCGCGCAGTGGAGTCTGGAGACGCTTCCCACCATCGTCGACCAGTTCGTCCGAACGGGGAAGCTGAAGCTCACCTACCGCGGCATCCCGATCATCGGGCCGAACTCGATCAAGGGGCTGCAGGCGGTGTTCGCGGCCGGACAGCAGGACAAGCTCTGGAACTTCTCGGAGGCTCTGTACGGCATGCAGGGCCAGGAGAACAGCGGGTGGATCACGGACGACGTGATCCTGAGCGCCGCCAAGTCGGCAGGAGCAGACGGGGCAGCAATCCTCGCGGCGTCGTCGTCGAACGCCGTCACCGCACAACTCGCACAGGCGACCAACGAGGCCAAGGGCTACCAGGTTCGGGGCACGCCGACGTTCATGATCGAACAGCCTCCCGCGATGCCGCAGCAGCTCAACGTGACGAGCCTGGATCCCGGCGTCTTCTCCGCCGAGCTTCAAGCAGCACTGCAGTGACCCGACTCCGAGCGGCGATCCTCGGGCTCGCGATCGTCGGTGCGGCGATCGCTGCCTACCTGACGTACGTGCACTACGCGGACGTCGCGCCGATCTGCACGACCGGAGGTTGCGAGAAGGTGCAGCGGTCGAGCTACGCGAAGATCGGCGGAGTCCCGGTCGCACTGCTCGGGCTCGTGGCCTACTGCGCGATCGCCGCGACGGCGCTTTGGCGCGGCCTGGTCGCCGCGGCTGCGGGCGCCGTGCTCGCGCTCGGCGGAGCCGCGTTCAGCGGCTACCTCCTGTGGGCTCAGCTCGGCCCGATCGGCGCGATCTGCCAGTGGTGCCTCGGAAACGACGTCGTGATCGCAGTCGTCGCCGTGCTCTCGGTCGCGAGGCTCGCCACCGAGCCCGACTGATCACGCTCCAATCACTCGAATGAGGCTCGCAGAGTTGTCGTTCGCGCCGATTCCTGCTCCGAGGGCAACACCGGAGAGGAACGACGAACGTGAGACTGTCTGCGGCAATTCTCATCACCGTCGCGCTGATTGCGTCGGCCGGCGGCAGCGCGCGCGCGAGCCAGCTGCTCGGCGACCGCAACGTGGTCAACCCGTCGATCGCGGTCGATGCGCACGGCACGGCGGTCGTCGCGTACACGACCGCGGACGGTGCCACGCGGCATGTGCTGGCCTGGGGCGCGGTCAACGGGCTCGCTCATCCGTCGAGCCCCTCCGACGTCCAGGTGGCGTTCCAGTTCGACTATTCGGGAGGCTGGAAGAGCCATCACGATTCCAGCTTCTGGAAGAAGCTGAAGAACGTGTGCACGCCCTACACGGGACCAACCTTGCCCTTCTTCGTCGCCGGCTGTGACGCGCCCGACGGGAGCTTCTGGGCGCTGCAGAGCTGGCAGCGGAACCTGCCGATGCGCGGGTTCGCGCCGTGGACTGCGGCGCAGAAGGCGGTGGAGCTCCACCTCTCGCACTGGAGCGGTGCCCTGCCGGTGCTCGAGATCTACGAGCATTGGACGTACGGCGGAGGCCAGCAAGGGTTCTTCGGGCGTCTGACGTACAACGGTCAGCCCGTGTACGGCACCCGGTCGGCGTCGGCGACCGTGTCGGACGCCTTCGCCCGCAACATCTACATCGACACCTACGACTCCGACTATGGGGCGGGGTGGAAGCACGACACGGCGATTGCCACCCATCCCGGCAACGGCGGGTTCTGCTACACGTTCGTGCCGCAGGCGCCGCCGGCCGGCTATCCGAGCGCCAAGCCGAACGGCAACGGCCTCGGGACGAGCTATCGGGTGTCGGTGATGGGCCCGGGAGTGACGCCGATCGTCCAGTGGGTGGGACAGAAGCTCGGCCCGTACGACGCAGCGCAGAATTCAGTGGCCACCGCGGCCTTCGACGAGATTCTCGGCGGCGACAAGCACTGCGCTCCCGAACGTTGATTGTTTACAACTGCGGAGGATTTCCCGCCTCGGGTCACGAACGGATCTGAGCGCGGCCACTGCCCTCCCCCCCGGCCGCGCACAGGGGCCGTGCCCGGCGCCGCAAGCGGGTGCGGCCCCGCCCCTTCTCTGCGTCGCCGACACGACGCTCGGACAGACGACTCTTGTATGGTCGGCCTTACATGACCGAGGACCGCACGTGAGCCGCTTCGCCGACACGCTGAACGCGCAGGTTGCGAACGAGTTCGCCGCGTCGCAGCAATACGTGGCGATCGCCGTGCACTACGACGCGGAGACGCTGCCGTCGCTGGCGGCGCACTTCTACCGTCAGGCGGTGGAGGAGCGGAACCACGCGATGATGATCGTGCAGTATCTCCTCGACTCCGGTGAGACCGTCGTGACGCCTGCCGTGTCGGCGCCGAAGGTCGCGTTCGACGACGACCGCGAGCCGGTCCTGCTGGCGTTCGCGCAGGAGAAGACGGTGACGGAGCAGATCGCGCACCTCGTCCAGATCGCGCGCGAGGACAACGACCCGGTGGGCGAGCGCTTCCTCGGCTGGTTCCTCGACGAGCAGCGCGAGGAGGTCGCGAGCATGAGTGCGCTGCTGGCGGTGATCGACCGCGCCGGCACGGGCAACATGCTTCTCGTGGAGGAGTACCTCGCTCGCGGCAGCGTCACCGCCGACGAGCCGTCCGCGCCGGCGCCACCGGCGGCCGGCGGCGCCCTCTAGCCAACGCTCTCGCCATGACGAGCGTGACGCTGCACCTCACGAACGGCGAGACCCAGACGCTCGAGCTCGTACCGCCGCACGACGTCCAGACGATCCTGGAGACGATCCAGCGGGAACGGTGGATCAACATCGACAACCGGAAGCACTTCCAGGGTCGCCACGTCGTCTGGCTCGAGGTTCACGAGCCCGACCCTGACTAGCGCTTCGGTTCCTGCCAGGCCGGGTATGTTTGCCGGTGCCAGCGAACACGCTGCGGGAAAGGACGGGTTCTCATGCTGACCGCAACGCAAGATCTGCTCCTGCCGACCACCGTCACCGGCTCCTGGCCGAGGCCGTCGTGGTTCACCGGCAATCTGTTCGAGCGCCCCTTCTCATCCGGGATGGCAGACGTCGCCTACCGCGAGCAGTTCGTCGACGCAGTCGGGTGCGTCCTGAACGACCAGCAGTTCGCGGGTCTCGACATCCTGACCAACGGCGACTATCACCTCGACAGCGATCTCGCCGGGCGATCGTGGTTCTCGTACCCCTCCGAGCGCTTCACCGGGATCTCCGAGTACGACACCGAGACGACGTTCGGCTGGACGTATCCGATCGGATCCTGGCTGAACGAGATCGTCGGCGGCTGGAAGTACCACGCCGTCGTCGACAAGATCGGTCCTCGCGTCCCGCTCGAGTTCGCGAAGATCTGGCGCGTCGCCCAGGCGCGCACCGAGAAGCCGGTCAAGTTCGGGACGATCGCGGCAGACCTCGCCGCAACGGTGCTCACGGTCAAGACCGATGCGTACGCGCAGGACAAGCAGGATCTCATGTGGGACATCGCCACCATTCTCAACGGAGAGCTGCGCGCGCTGGCGGCCGCCGGGTGCAAGGTGATCCAGATCGAGGAGCCGGCGATCCACAGCTCCGCGGCGTACGGCGCCCCGTCCGAGGTGCTCGACTTCCTCGTCGAGCTCTTCAACCACACCGTGGACGGGCTCGACGACGTCGAGCTCTGGATCCACACGTGCTGGGGCAACCCCGGCGCCCAGCACTGCTTCGACCCCAACATCTCCTACGAGCCGTCGGTCGACATCTACCTCAACCGCCTCAAGGGGGATGTCTGGACGATCGAGTCGAAGGAGAACGGACACAGTCTGTTGCCGGCGTTCAAGCCGTACAAGGGCAATCTCCCGAAGAAGGTCGCGGTCGGCATGATCAGCCATCGGCGCCTCCAGGTGGAGACCCCCGAGGACGTCGCGGCGGACATCCGGACGGCCCTCGACTTCATCGACGCGGACAAGCTCGTGCTCTCCTCCGACTGCGGCTTCGGCCGGCAGGGCGTGCCGCGGCCGATCGCCATGTACAAGGCGGCCGCGCTCGCGCAGGGAGCGAACATCGTCCGCGGCGAGCTCGGTGCCCCGCAAACCGAGGTTCGTGCCGCCGATCCGGGCCTCCAGGTCGACGTGCCCGCCCGGCAGCCGGAGCCGATCGGAGCCTAGCCGCGTCACGCGGTCGACACACTGCGGGTCAGTGGACGCGCCGACGCCGCGTGCTCGTCGACACGTCTCCCGTTCGCTGTGAGCGACGGATGCCGGTGCCGGCGATGGGTGTGAACGCGTGACCACGGTTGTTCTCAGTGATTCGTTGACGAAGCGGTTCGGCAAGCTCACGGCGGTCGACGATCTGTCGTTCGCGCTGGAGTCGGGGACGATCACGGGTTTCCTCGGCCCGAACGGGGCGGGGAAGACGACGACGCTGCGGATGCTGCTCGGGTTGGCCGAACCGACGAGCGGGCGAGCCCTGGTCTTCGATCAGCCGTACGCGCAGTTGGACCGGCCGGCGCTGCGGGTGGGTGCGGTGTTGGAGGCGACGGATTTCCATCCGGGTCGGTCAGGTCGCGATCACCTACGGACACTCGGCGAGGCTGTCGACCTTCCCGCCTCTCGTGTTGACGAGGTGCTGCGGCTGGTCGAGCTGGACGGTGCGGCAAAGCGCCGTGTCAAGGGGTACTCGCTTGGCATGCGGCAGCGGCTCGGGCTCGCCTCGGCGCTGCTTGGCGAGCCGGAGTTGCTCGTGCTGGACGAGCCCGCCAACGGCCTCGATCCGGAGGGTGTCCGGTGGTTGCGCGACTTCCTGCGCGCGTTCGCCTCCGACGGGCGGACGGTGCTGATTTCCAGCCACGTGCTGGCCGAGGTTGCCCAGACCGTCGATCAGGTTCTGATCATCAATAGAGGTCGACTGGTCATCGAGACTTCGCTCGATCAGCTCACAACCCGCGTTGGCGGCTCAGTGCGTATCCGCACTCCACAACTGCCACGGCTCGTCGAGGCGCTCCGCCACGAGCAGATCGAAACGACGATTAGCAACGACCATGCGCTACTCGCTCACGGGACGACGAGTGAGCGCGTCGGCGATGTCGCATTCGCCGCCGGCATCCCGATTCACGAGCTGGTCGCCGAGGGCTCATCCCTCGAAGAGGTCTTTCTCGAGCTGACCTCGGAGCCACAGCCATGATCGCGCAAACCAGAGCCGAACTGCTCAAGCTCCGCTCGACACGCACGACCCTGGGGCTCGTGCTCGGGATGATCGCGCTCGTCCTGCTCTTCGGCTTGCTGGCGGGTCTATTGACCGAGTCTGCGAATCTCACCAGCGCCGAGAACCAGCGCGGCCTGCTCGGTGTGGGCAGTATCGCCGGCATCTTCTCAGCACTCGCCGGCGTCCTGCTCGTGACGGGCGAGTACCGCTTCGGAACGATCCGGCCGACGTTCCTGTTCACGCCACGACGATCACGCGTGGTCGGCGCCAAGCTCGCGGCGAGCCTGCTCGCCGGGATCGTGTTCGGAGTCGGCGGCGAGGCGATCGGGTTCGCGATCGGCTACGCATGCCTCGCCGGACGTGGCATCCCACTTGTCCTCCACGGCGGCGCACTCACACTCATCCTCCTCGGAACCGTTGCGGGCGTTGCTCTCTGGGGGGCGATCGGCGTCGGAGTTGCGGCGATCGTCCGCAACCAGATCGGCACCATCGTCGGACTGCTCGCCTGGGGCTTCATCGTCGAGAACCTGCTCTTCGCCTTCGTCCCCTCCATCGGCCGACTCACGCCCGGCGAAGCCGGGAATGCGCTCAGCGGGCTCACCACCGAGCATCTGCTCTCGGCGCCGGCCGGCGCCGCCGTCCTCATCGCCTGGGCCGCCGGACTCGCCCTGATCGGCGCCGCCCTGACCGCACGCCGCGACGTCAGCTAGAGACGCGGAGGGGAACACGCACGAAACCCGCCGCAGACGGACGGGTTTCGGCTCTGCTAGGCGACAGGGGCGACAGGACTTGAACCTGCAACCCCCGGTTTTGGAGACCGGTGCTCTACCAATTGAGCTACGCCCCTCGGTTCGCGCGGCAAGTGTAGCCCTGACCCGCGAGTAGCATCCGCGCCGTGCCAATGGCGGTGCTGTTCTCGGTGCTCACCGTCGCCTTCGCCGGGATCGCCGTCGGCAGCGCCACGGCCGGACGCTGGGTGATCGCCTTCGCTGCGGCCGCACTGGCCGCCTGGATGGGCACGTTTGCCTGGCAGGCACTGAGGAGAACGCGCTCCTAGGTCGTATTCTCCCCCTGGTGGCAACGGGGGCAGACACGCAGTCGCTGTGGCTCGAGTTCAGGCGGACGCACGACCAAGGCCTTCGCGACCGGCTGATCTTGACCTACGCGCCGCTGGTGAAGTACGTGGCGGGACGCCTCGGATCGGGGCTGCCCGCGCACGTCGACGAGAGCGATCTCGTCTCCTACGGGCTGCTCGGGCTCATCAGCGCGATCGAGCGCTACGACCCGGAACGCGACATCAAGTTCGAGACGTATGCGATGGCCCGGATCAAGGGCGCGATCATCGACGAGCTGCGTGCGCTCGACTGGGTGCCTCGCTCCGTCCGTTCGCGGGCGCGCGAGATCGAGCGCGCGATCGCCGAGCTCGAGTCTCGGCTCGGGCGCGCGCCGACGGACGAGGAGATCGCCGCGAAGATCGGGATCTCGACGGAGGAGCTGGAGGAGTCGCTCACCGACATCTCCCGCTCGTCGATCGCCGCGCTCGACGAGCTCTGGTCGGGCAGCGGGGAAGGAGACCAGGTCTCGCTGCTCGACACGATCGAGGACACGTCCGGTCCGCGCCCTGCCGAGGCTCTCGACGAGACCGAGCTCCGGGAGGCGCTCGCGGACGCGATTGCGCGCCTGCCGGAGCGTGAGAAGCTGGTCGTGACGCTCTACTACTACGAGGAGCTGACGCTCCGCGAGATCGGCGAGGTCCTCGGCGTGACCGAGTCCCGCGTCTCCCAGCTGCACACGAAAGCCGTCCTGCGTCTGAAGGCGCGCCTGGCCGGCGCTACAGCGCGCACTTAGCCCTACCACACCGGATTCACAGGAAGCACTAAGGATCGGCCGTCAGGCTAGGTCTCGTGGAACCCTCCTCTCGGATCGCCAAAGCCCGCCGCCGCGTTCGCGCCGCCAGGTACGTCATCGGCGCCCTCGCGGTGGCGGGCTTTGCGGTCTTCGGCGCCGCGGCACGCGACGCGCATCCGGCCACGCACCACGCGGTCCAGACGGCCGACGAGAGCCAGTCCGACGACTCCTTCTCGTTCGGCAGCGGCTCACTCGGCGACTCGGGCTCGGCGGTGCCGCAGATCCAGAGCTCGGGTTCGTGACCGGTTTCCGTTCGATGGGCTGCACGGTCGAGTTGCCGGACGGCGCTCCCGACGGCGACGTGCGGGCATTGTTCGACGAGCGCGACGGGCGGTTCAGCCGCTTCCGGCCCGACTCGGAGCTCTCGCGCCTCAACCGGGTGCCTGCCGGGGCATCGCTCGTGAGCGAGGACTTCTCGCAGATGCTGAGACACGCGCTCCGCGCGGCCAGGGTCACGAGCGGGCTCGTCACGCCCGCGGTCGGAGCGGCCGTGGTGGCGGCAGGGTACGACGACGACTTCGACCGGCTCCCCGCCGACGGGCCGTCCGTTCAGCCCGTCTGTGTCCCGCCGCTGCAGGCACTCTCGCTGCGCGGGTCCCTGCTCGTGCGCGCGGTGCCGATCGAGCTCGACCTCAACTGTGTCGTCAAGGGAGCGACCGTTGACGACGCACTCGCGCTGCTCGGCGGCGGCTTCGTGGCGGCCGGCGGCGATGTGGCGACCTCCGCGCCGCTCGTCGTCGGGCTGCCCGGCGGCGGCGCCGTCACCTTGCACGGGGGCGGCCTCGCCACGAGCAGCGTCACGAAGCGCCGCTGGCGGCGCGGCGGAGAAGAGCAGCATCACCTGATCGACCCGGAGACGGGAGCGCCGGCCAGCGTGCCGTGGCTGCACGTGACGGTCGCCGCCGGGAGCTGCCTGGCCGCGGACGTCGCTGCCAAGGCTGCTCTGCTGCTCGGGACTGCCGGGCCGTCGTGGCTCGACCGGCGCGGCCTGCCCGGCCGCTTCGTCGACGAGCTCGGCGAGGTGCACGTCAACGAAAACTGGCGCCAGCTCGTACCAGAGCTCATCGCGGCATGAATGGGGTCGTCTGGTACGCGGCGCGATCGGCGGGGATCGTGGCGTACCTGCTGCTCTCGGCCTCGGTCGTTCTCGGCCTGCTGATGTCGACCCGCGCGCGCCTCGGCTGGCCGCGCTTCGCCGTCGAGGACGTCCACCGCTTCATCGCCAAGCTGACCGGCGTCTTCATCGTGATTCACGGTGGCGCGCTGCTGCTCGACCAGGTCGTCCCGTTCACGCTGAGCCAGGAGCTCGTTCCGTTCACGTCGTCGTACCGGCCGTTCGGGGTCGGGCTCGGCATCGTCTCCGCCGAGTTGCTCGGCGCGATCGCGATCACGAACGCCCTGCGCGCCGAGATTCCGCATCGCCTCTGGCGGCGGGTTCATACGCTGACGATCGTGGTCTGGCTGGGCACCACGGCTCACCTGTTGCTGGTCGGCACCGATCGGGCCGACCCGTGGCTGCTCGGCTTGTGCGCGGCGGCCGTGACAGCGGTGGGCCTCGCGCTTGCCCCGCGGCTCGCGCGCGTCGCGGCGCCTGCCGGCACGGCATAGGATTTCGGTGACCCGATACGCCGTCAGGAGGACTTGATGCCCATCGAAGCCGGGAAGATCCGCAACGTCGCCGTCGTCGGTCACCGCGGGACGGGCAAGACCTCGCTCGTGGAGGCGCTGCTCTTCCAGGCCGAGGCGACGAACCGGCTCGGCACGGTCGAGGCCGGCACGACGGTCTCCGACTGGGACGAGGACGAGCAGCGGCGGCAGATGTCGCTGTCCGCGTCGCTCAGCGCACCTCGAGTGGCAGGGCCGCAAGATCAACCTGATCGACACGCCGGGCGACTCGGGCTTCCAGGCGGACACGGTCGCGTCGCCTGCGCGTCGTCGAAGGCGCGCTCGTCGTCGTCTCCGGCGTGATGGGCGTCGAGGTCAACACCGCGCGCGTCTGGAACCGCGCCGAGGAGCTCGAGCTCTCGCGCGTCGTCTTCGTCAACATGCTCGACCGCGAGCGCGCCGACTTCTTCCGCGTGCTGGCCGCGCTGCAGGAGCAGCTCTCCGACCGCTGCGTCGCGATCCAGCTGCCGATCGGCGCGGAGCACGAGCTGACGCGGCGTCGTCGACCTGCTGCACAACTGCGCCTACCTCGACCCGTCGGGAGCCCGCGAGGGCGACCCGGTCGCGATCCCGGCGGAGCTCGCCGACACGGTCGCCGAGTACCGCGACGAAGCTGCTCGACGCGGTCGTCGAGACCGACGAGGCGCTGATGGAGCGCTACCTCGGCGGCGAGGAGATTCCGCCCGGAGGACATCGCGGCGGCGCTGAAGAACGCCGTCACGCGCGACGAGATCTATCCGGTCGCCTGCGGCGTTGCGACGAAGAACCTCGGCACGCACGCGCTGCTCGACCTGCTCGTCGAGGGCGTTCCGAGCCCGGCGAAGAAGGGGTCGCCGATCGAGACCGACGCGCACGACCGCCGCGTTCGTCTTCAAGACGGTCGCCGACCCGTTCGCCGGCCGCATCTCGGTCTTCCGGGTCTACGCCGGCGAGGTGAAGGCCGACACGACGCTCGTCAACCACCGCGACCACTCGAAGGAGCGGCTCGGCAGCCTGATGACGCTGCAGGGGAAGGAGCACGAGAAGGCCGACGGGTTCGGCGCCGGCGACATCGGCGCGGTTGCGAAGCTGAAGGACGTCCAGACCGGCGACGTGCTCGTCGACGCCGAGCACGATCTCGAGCCGCCGGCGCTCGGGTTCCCCGAGCCGGTGATGAGCTTCGCCGTCACCGCGAAGACGAAGGGCGACGAGGACAAGGTCGCGCAGGCGCTCCGGCGCCTGGACGAGGAGGATCCGACGCTGCGGCTCCGCCGCGACCAGCAGACCGGAGAGGAGCTGCTCTCGGGCATGAGCCAGGTGCACGTCGAGGTCGCGGTCGAGCGCGCGAAGCGCCGGTTCGGCGTCGAGATGGAGCTGCACCAGCCGCGCGTCCCGTACGTCGAGACGATCAAGGGCGAGCCGCGCGCGCAGGGCCGCTACAAGAAGCAGACCGGCGGCCGCGGCCAGTTCGGCGACTGCCACATCGTGATCGAGCCGATCGACGGCCACGTCGGCTACGAGTTCGTCGACAAGATCGTCGGCGGCGTGATCCCGCAGGGCTTCCGGCCGGCGGTCGACAAGGGCATCCAGGAGGCGATGCAGCACGGCGAGCTCGCCGGCGCGCCGGTTCAGGGCGTGCGCGTCACGCTCGTCGACGGCTCGTACCACACGTCGACTCGTCGGAGATGGCGTTCAAGATCGCCGGCTCGATGGCGTTCCGCACCGCCTACGAGAAGGCGCAGCCGGCGCTGCTCGAGCCGATCATGGAGCTCGAGGTGACGGTGCCCGACGAGGCGGTGGGCGCGATCAACGGCGACCTCAACTCCCGCCGCGGGCGCCTGCACGGGATGGAGCCGAAGGGCGGCACTGACCACGATCAAGGCCGAGGTGCCGATGGCCGAGGTGCTCACGTACTCGCAGGCGCTGACCTCGATGACCGGCGGCCGCGGCGACTACCACATGCAGTTCCTGCGCTACGAGGAGGTCCCCGCGCACATCGCGCAGAAGCTGATCGAGGCGGCGAAGAAGGAAAAGGAGGCCGTCCCGGCCTGACGGGCGGCGACCGCGCTACTCTCGAACGGCCATGACGCGTGTCACACGGGTCACCGTCGATCGGTCCTGCGCGATCTGCGAGCGCACGCTGCTGATGGGCGAGCGCGCCGTCCGCTTCTCGCCGAACGGCGGCAACGACTACGTCGACGTCTGCCCGCTGTGCCAGGAGACGGCGGTCGAGTACGGCTGGATCCGGGAGGGCGCGCCGACGTCTCCGACGGTCTCCGCCGACCGGCGCCGCCGACGCGGCAGCTTCCTCGCGGGGCTCCTCGGCAGCCGCGCCGCGCGGGCCGCGAGCAGACGGTCGCGTCGGAGCCGATCCTGCGCCGTCTCTCGGAGCACGAGCTTGCGATGGTCGAGGCGGCCGACCTCTTCAACGCCTCCCAGTACCGCCGCACGGTCGGCGGGATCGCGAAGTCGCTCGGCGATCCGACGTCTCGGTCGTCGTCCTCTCGGGCGTCAACGCCGAGGTCGTCGTCACCGTCGCGTGGGACATCTCCTGGTACCAGTACCGCGTCACGCCCGACTCCGAGCAACCCGGTGCGGCTCGAAGGAGCGCGGGCCACGACCCGTCGAGCTCGAGGCGTCCGTTCACCGAGTGGAACGCGCACATGGACGAAGACGGCCGGATCGTCCCCGACATCGCGCGCCTGTAGACGCCGCCGGCGTTCCGCCTTAGACTGAGCCCGTGATCTACTGCGTGGTCCCGCAGGAGCTCGAGGCCGAGCTCTTCGACAAGATGGTCGAGTACTACAAGGACAACCCGAACGTGACGGTGATCCTCGACCGGCGCGAAGGCCCCGACCGGCGTGGGGGCCAGGAGGACGGCTCGTTCAGGGAGCGCCGCGAGACGCGCGACCGGCGGCGGGCCCGCATGCCGGGGACGTTCCCGAACACCGATCTGGGCGACGAGTAAACGTCGGTAGCATCGCGGTCGTGCCCGCTGCGACCGCGACCTTCGAATCGCTCAATCCCTCGACCGGCGAGGTGATCGACGACGTTCCCGCGTTCGACGGCGGCCGACGTCGACCGCGCGGTCGCCGCCGCGCGCGACGCGTGGGAGGACTGGCGTCTCGTTCCCGCGCCCGAGCGCGGCAACATCCTCTTCCGCTTCGCGCAGCTCCTCGAGCAGCGCAAGCCGGAGCTCTCCGACCTGATGACCCGCGAGATGGGGAAGGTGAAGGCCGAGGCCGGCGGGGACGTCCAGGAAGCGATCGACATGAGCTACTACATGGGCGGCGAGGGCCGGCGCCTCTTCGGCCAGACGACGCCGTCGGAGCTCCGCGACAAGTTCATGATGAGCGTGCGCATGCCGGTCGGCGTGGTCGGCGCGATCACGCCCTGGAACTTCCCGATCGCGATCCCGGCGTGGAAGCTCTGACCCCGGCGCTCGTCTGCGGCAACACGGTCGTGCTGAAGCCGGCCGAGGACACGCCGCTGCTCGCGCAGCGCTTCGTCGACCTGCTGCACGAGGCCGGCCTGCCCGAGGGCGTCGTCCAGATCGTGCACGGCTTCGGCGAGGAGGCGGGCGACGCGCTCGTCCGCCACCCCGACGTGCCGGTGATCACCTTCACCGGCTCGCGCGAGACGGGCGTCGCGGTCACGAAGGCGGCGGCCGACCGAGCTCAAGCACGTGCACCTCGAGCTCGGCGGCAAGAACGCGATCATCGTCATGGACGACGCCGACGTCGATCTCGCGGTCGACGGCATCATCTGGTCGGCGTTCGGGACGGCCGGCCAGCGCTGCACCGCTGCCTCGCGCGTGATCGTCCAGCGCGGCGTCTACGGCGAGCTGCAGAAGAAGCTCGTCGCGAGGCGCGGAGGCGATGCGCATCGGCGCACCGTGGGAGGACGACACGCGAGATCGGCCCGGTGATCAACGAGGCCGCGCGTCGAGAAGATCCACGCGTACACGGAGATCGGTGTCGACGAGGGCGCCAAGCTGCTGACCGGCGGCGAGCGCGTCGACGGCCACGGCTTCTACTACCGCCCGACCGTGTTCGCCGACGTCGATCCGCAGATGCGGATCGCGCAGGAGGAGATCTTCGGGCCGACGACTGCGCTGATCCCGGTCGACTCGTTCGAGGAGGCGATCGCGCGCCGCGAACAGCGTCGAGTACGGGCTCTCGTCGTCGATCTTCACGCGCGACGTGAACAAGGCGTTCCGCGCGATGCGCGACCTCCAGACCGGGATCACCTACATCAACGCGGGCACGACGGGCGCCGAGGTGCACCTGCCGTTCGGCGGGATGAAGCAGACGGGCAACGGCCATCGCGAGGCGGGTCAGGCCGCGCTCGACGTCTTCACCGAGTGGAAGTCGGTGTACGTCGACTACAGCGGCAAGCTGCAGCGCGCCCAGATCGACAACGTCGAGTGAAGTGACGCGGAAGCTCGTCGTCTTCGTCCCGCCGTCGGCGCTCGATGCCGTGCGCGACGCGCTGTTCGCAGCCGGTGCCGGGCGGATCGGCGGTTACGAACGCTGCTCCTGGTACACGGAGGGCATCGGCACCTTTCTCGGCGGTGCGTCCACGAGCCCGGCGATCGGGGCGGCGGGGCAGGAGGAGCGCGTGCCCGAGCTACGGCTCGAAACCGTCTATCCGGACGAGGCGCACGAGCAGGTGGTGGCCGCGCTGCGTACGGCGCATCCGTACGAGGAGCCGGCGTTCGACGTCTACGCGCTCGTCGCGTGAGGGCGCGTCTGTACACCGACGGCGGCGCGCGCGGAAATCCCGGCCCGGCTGCCTACGGCTACGTGCTCGAGGACGAGACGGGGGCGGTGCTCGCGCAGCACGGTGAGACGATCGGCGTCGCCACCAACAACGTCGCCGAGTACTGCGGGCTGATCGCAGGGCTCGAGAAGGCGGCCGAGCTGCAGGTCGACGGGCTCGAGGTCGTCTCCGACTCCGAGCTGATGGTCAAGCAGATGCGCGGCGAGTACCGCGTCAAGAACGCGGCGCTCCGCGAGCTGCAGCAGCGAGGCCGCCGGCCGCGCGCGAGAGCTCGGCGAGGTGTCGTATACGCACGTGCGCCGCGCGCACAACGAGCTCGCCGACCGGCTCGTCAACGAAGCGCTGGACGCCGCGTGACAGTGCATCCGTTTCGCGCGGCGATCGAGACCGGTGACGAGTCGGCAGCGTTTGCGACGCTCGCGCCTGACGTCGTCTTTCGCAGCCCGGCCGTCTACAAGCCGTACGAGGGTCGCGACGTCGTCGCCAGCCCTGCTCGCGGTCGTGGGCAAGACGTTCGAGAACTTTCGCTACACGAACGAGTGGCGCGACGGCGAGACGACCATCCTCTTCTTCGAGGCGCTCGATCGGCGATCGCGAGCTCCAGGGCGATCGACATCCTCGAGCACGACGCCGACGGCCTGGTGGCGCGCTTCACCGTGATGGTGCGCCCGCTGTCGGGCCTGCAGGCGCTGTCCGCGGCCGTAGCGGCGCGGATCGAGGCCGGATAGGCGCGCAGGACAGGTGCCTGGCACCAAGGTGCCAGGCACCGAATGGGCGGCGGCTATACTTCCGCCGCTTCGCGGATGTAGCTCAGTTGGCTAGAGCGTCTGCTTGCCATGCAGAAGGTCGTGGGTTCGAGTCCCATCATCCGCTCTCCTGAAAGCCCCTGCTAACGCCGGAGATTCGCTTTCCTGGCAGGCAACGCACTTGAGCGTGTGGCAACAGAATGGCAACGCCCGCGCCCCGTCGTGACCGGGTTTTGCGCAAGGCGACCGCGAGCTTCGCTGAGAAGGTACGCATCGCCCCGGCGCACCCCCTGGTTTGCGCACCTCTAGGGGTAACGCGGTGGTACCCGGTCGCGGACTCTCAGCGGGCCAAGGAGGGATGAGCGGCGCGAGTCGCTCGATTTTCTGGGCTGACGGTCTGCGTGGTCTGATGGTTGGTCTCTATGGAAGTCCTTAGGGACTGCTTGGGAACCGTTTAGCGCGGGAGGTTTGAGTGGGGGCATGACTTTCTCCCGCATGCTCCGTTTCCTTTCGTGCGGTGCTGTGCTCGTGCTCGCGGCGGTTGCGTTGACTGCCTGCGGCTCGAGCAAGAGCTCGGCCGGCTCGGCGACGACGACCACGGGCTCGTCGACCGATCCGGGTGGCCGGCCTCAAGGCGCCGCGCTCGCCAAGTACACCGCTTGCCTGAAGCAGCACGGCGTCAGCCTGCCGAGCTTCTCCGGCCGGCCCCCGAGCGGGTCGAACCGCCCGTCCGGTGGAGGCGGTTTCCCGGGCTCCTCGCTGTCCGCCTCGCAGCGCGCCAAGTTCCAGCAGGCGCAGAGCGCGTGCCGGAGCGATCTGCCGGCCGGCACTCGGAACGGCGGCTTCTTCGGTGGCGGTGGTGGTGCCGGCGGGTTCAATAGCCAGGCGTTCGCGGCCTATCGCAACTGCTTGAAGCTCCACGGCGTCACGTTCACCCCAGGCCAGCGTCCGTCGACGGCGAGCGCGAAGCAGCAGGCGGCGATGAAGGCATGCGCCGCACTGCGTCCTGCGCGCGGCGGTCCGCCGGGCGCACCGACGACGACCACTCCTTCGAACTGAGGCGAGGTTCCCTTTGAGCAAGCTGCGCACCGTTCCCCGCAAGACTGCAGTCTTCTACTCGGTTCTAGGCATTCTCGTCGTCGTCGTGGCCGTTCTGGCGGCGACGTCGATCTACGGGACGCCCACTTCGAGCGCGGGCGCTGCGCAGCGGACGGCGACGGTGACGCGCGGCACGATCCTGTCGAGCGTCTCGGCGTCCGGGAACATCTCGTCGGCGTCATCTGCCTCGGCGAGCTTCACGACCAGTGGGACGCTGACCTCCATTCGGGTGCAGGTCGGCGACAAGGTGAAGGTGGGCGAGGTGCTCGCGACGATCGATGCGACGCAGGCGGCCGCCAATCTGGCGTCTTCGCGCGCGCAGCTCGCCACGGCCCGGTCGGCGCTCGCTTCGGCCGAGGCGGGTGGGACGGCGGCGCAGCGGGCGCAGAACAACTCGTCGTTGGCGTCGGCGAATCTGCAGCTCTCCTCCGCGCGCGCCCAGCTCGCTGCCGACGAGACCGCGGTCGCTGATGCGAAGAAGCAGTTGGCGGCGGCGCAGCAGCTCGGGTGTCTCGCGACCGCGTCTTCGTCGTCGAGCGGCGGTTCGAGCGCGGGCTCGACATCTGCGACGCAGAGTCAGGGCTCGACCACCAGCTCGACCCAGCCGACGACGAAGACGACGCGCGCAACCGCGGCTGCGAAAGCGAGCTCGGCTCCCTCCGCGGCAACCGGGACCGCGAGCTCCCCGACGCCGCGCTCGCTGACCTTCACGGGAACGGTCACTCCTGGTGGTGCATCCACGAAGTACTGGTTCCAGTACGGCACGCGGACGACCTACGGCTTCAGCACCGCGAAGAAGTCAGCCGGCGCGGGAACGAGCGCGGTCACGGTGACCGTCACCGCTTCGGGGCTCCAGGAGGCGACGTCGTACGTCTATCGCCTCGTCGCGCAGAACTCGCACGGCACGAAATACGGTGCCGCCCAGGTTGCGACCACCGCCACGAGCGCGTGCAGCGCCTATCAACAGACTCTCGCGACCGCCCAGCAGACCTTGAGCTCGCAGCGTTCGACGGTCGCGCAGCAGGAGCAGAGCGTCGCCGCGGCCCAGGCGAATATCAGCTCCGCCGTCGATCCGTCGACTGTCGCGCAGGATCGTGCGCAGGTCGCGCAGGACGCGATTACGGTTTCGAACGACGTGCAGGCGCTCGCCGCGACGAGGCTGCGCGCTCCGATCTCGGGCACGGTCACCGCGGTCAACGGTTCCGTCGGTGACACGGTCGGCTCGTCGAGCAGCAACAGTTCAGCTTCCTCCTCTTCGGGCGGGAACGGATCGTCCACAGCCTCGGGCGGCGCCTCCAACTCCTCCGCATCGACGACGTCCTCGTCCTCGAGCGCGTCGGGTGTCGTCGACGATCGAGAACCTGCACGAGCTCGAGGTCGTCGCGGGTTCCCCGAGGCCGACGCGACGAAGATCAGAGGTCGGCCAGCCGGCGACGGTCACCTTCCCGGCGCTCACGAACACCGAGGTCGCGGGCAAGGTCGTCGCGGTCTCGACCCACCTCGACGGTCGTCAGCAACGTCGTCACCTACGACGTCACGATCGCGCTCATCAACCCGCCCAGCGACGTCAAGGACGGGATGACCGCGAACGTCAGCGTCAGTCGCCGACGCGAGCGAACGTGCTCGTGCTGCCGAGCGCCGCGATCACGACCGACCGGACGATCTCGACCGTCACCGTGCTGCAGAACGGCAAGAAGACGGTCGACCCGTGACGACCGGGCTCGTCGGCGCCTCGACGACGGAGATCGTCAGCGGGCTTCAGGCAGGCGAGGTCGTCGTCGAGCCGACCGTGACGTGTCTCGGCGACCACGGGCTCGACCAGCACAGCCGGCTTCGGCGGGCGGCGGCTTCGGCGGCGGCGGCGGCATTCCCCGGCGGCGGCGGGCTCGGCCGATGAGCTCCGCTCCGGAGGCGGTCACTCGCGTCCACGCGCCGATGACAGCCGGTCATCGACCTGCGCGGGATCGTCAAGACCTACGCGATGGGCGACGATCGAGGTGCACGCGCTCCGCGGCGTCTCGCTCACGGTCGAGCGCGGCGACTTCGTCGCGATCATGGGCGCGTCGGGCTCGGGCAAGTCGACGCTGATGAACATCATCGGCTGCCTCGACGTCCCGACGCGCGGCCAGTTCTGGCTCGACGGGATCGACGTCCGCGACGCTCGACGAGGCCGACCTGTCCCGCGTCCGCAGCCGCAAGATCGGCTTCGTCTTCCAGTCCTTCAACCTGATCCCGCGCACGACGGCGCTCGCGAACGTCGAGCTGCCGCTGCTCTACGCGGGCGTTCAGCCGAGGGAGCGGCGAGAGCGGGCGATCGAGGCGCTCGACGCGGTCGGGCTGGCCGACCGCAGCAGCCACTTCCCGAACGAGCTGTCGGGCGGCCAGCAGCAGCGCGTCGCGCTCGCCCGGGCGATCGTGACGAACCCGGCGCTGGTGCTCGCCGACGAGCCGACGGGCAACCTCGACACGGCCTCGGCGGAGGAGGTGATGGCGATGTTCAGCCAGCTGAACGCCGACGGCCGGACGGTCGTCGCTGATCACCCACGAGCACGACATCGCGGCGTGCGCCAAGCGCATCGTCCGGCTGCGCGACGGCGACGGTCGTCGAGGATCGACGTCAGGCCGACCCGATGAGCGTGGCGCGACCACGTCTGCGCATCGCGCGCTCGGGCGGGATCGGCGTCGAACAAGCTCCGCTCGGCGCTGACGGTGCTCGGGTGTCCTGATCGGCGTCGCGGCGGTGATCATCCTGCTCGCGGTCGGCACCGGCTCGTCGCAGGCCGTCGCAGAACCGGATCAACCGCTCGGGACGAACACGATCACCGTGCTCAGCCCCGGCCGCTTCGGCGGCGGGCCGTCGACGACCGGCACGCAGACGCAGATCGCGACGCTCACGATCGCGACGTCAGGCGATCTGAGGATCACGTACGCAGGCGCCCGACGTCGCGTCCGTCTCGCCGGTCGTCTCGACGAGCGAGACCGCCACCTACGGCGCCGCGAGCTACTCGACGACCGTGATCGGGCCGACGCCGTCGTACCTGACCGCCGAGGACTACACCGTCGCAGGCCGGGCGCTCCGATCACGCGCGCCGACGTGACAACCGCCACGCCCGGGTCGTCCTGATCGGCCAGACCGTCGTCAGCAACCTCTTCTCCAGCGGGCACGAACCCGCTCGGCCAGACGATCCAGCTCGGCTCCGCGAGCTTCCAGGTCGATCGGCGTCCTCGCCGCCAAGGGACTCGAGCGGCATCCACGAATCAGGACAACGTCGTGATCGCCCCCTACACGGCCGTCCAGGACGAGCTCACCGGCTACTCGCAGTCGTTCTCGCAGCTGCTCGTGCAGGCCAAGTCGACATCGACGCTCAACCTCGCGCAGCGCGAGGTCGAGAACATCCTCGCGGCGCAGAAACGACACGACCGTCGCCAACCTGCCGTTCTCGGTCATCAACCAGGACACGCTGCTCGCGACCGCGCGAGCGACCTCGAGCACGTTCACGATGCTGCTCGGCGCGGTCGCGGCGATCTCGCTGCTCGTCGGCGGGATCGGCGTGATGAACATCATGCTCGTCACCGTCACCGAGCGCACCCGCGAGATCGGCATCCGCAAGGCGATCGGCGCGCCGAAGAGCGGCGATCCTCGCCCAGTTCCTGCTCGAGGCCGTGCTGCTCTCGCTGATCGGCGCGGTCGCCGGCGTCGCTCGTCGGGTTGATCGGCACCCGCTTCAAGATCGAGGGCGTCACCCGGTGATCGCGCCGCTACTCGATCTCCTCTCGCTTCGGGATCGCGATCGCCGTCGGCGTCTTCTTCGGCCTCTACCCCGCCAACCGCGCCGCCTCGCTGCGCCCGATCGACGCGCTTCGCTACGAGTGAGTCGAGGAGACGACAATGACCGACTACGCCCATCCGCCCGTCGACCAGCAGCCGACGCAGCGCCTTCCGGCCGTCCCCGAGGATGACCTTTGGCCGGTGCAGGCCCGTTCCGGGACGATCCGCCTCCGTGTGCCCACGGTGGTGCTGCTGGTGCTGCTTATCGCCGGTGTCTCTCTCTGGGGCGGCGTCTTGCTCGAGAAACACCATCGATCGTCCTCGTCCGCTGCAACTCCGAGCTTCGCCGGCTTCCCCGGCGCACGATCCACCACCGGCAACCGTACCGGCTCGTTCCCAGGCTCGGGTGCCGGGAGCGCGACCGGCGCTCCCGGTGCGGGGTTCACCGCCGGCACAGTGACGCTCCTCCGGGGCAACACGCTCTGGCTGACCTCGTCGACCGGCGCGCTCATCAAGGTCAAGCTGTCAGGCGCGACGACGGTTACGCGAAACGCCAACTCCTCGAAGGCCAAGCTCATGCCCGGTGACACCGTCATCGTGCGCGGTTCCACGACGAAGGGTGTCGTTGCTGCCTCCTCGGTTGCCGCGACCGCGAAGGGTGTCAGCTCCGGCTTCGGCGCTGGCGGGTTCGGTGGGCTCGGTGGCGGCAACACAACGGGAGGCTGAAGCCAGCCAACAGGCCCTCGTCATCGGCGGCGACGCGACGTCACGCGCGCTCGTGCGCGAGACATTCGAGGATGCCGGCTGGCATGTCTACGAAGCCGGAGGCGTGGACGAGGCGCTGATCCTCGTTCAAGCCGTCCGCTTCGACCTCGTCCTCACCAACGACCGGATCGGAGCGGCAACGGGACTCGATCTGCTTCACCGCATCCGCTGTCGAGACCTCCTGCTCCCGCTCGTTCTGATCAGCGCCGACCTCCCACCGGTCGAAGCGGAAGTCGCACTACGCCACGAGGCTTTTCTGCTCGACGAGGCGACGCTCGCGCACGACCTTCCGGCGCTGCTTTCCGCGATCGAGTAACGGGAAGCCCAGGTGTGCCGGCTCAGGTCGTCGCTCCTCGGCTGTGGCCACTCCGTCCCTGGCAACAATGGCAACATCTGGCGCGATCTCGGGTGCGCCTAGGTGCGGCTGCCTCACCTCAAATGGCTCAACCCCGCGGGTTCGGCGAACGTGAGCGAACTGCACCGCACATCGCCTTCACTTGCCATGCAGAAGGTCGTGGGTTCGAGTCCCATCATCCGCTTCTAAAGCCCCCGCAAACCGGGGGTTTTTGTCTTCTCAGTGACAACGTGTTGCGCGAGGCGGCTCGCTTGACAAATCGACAAACTTCAATATATTGAGAAATGTCGATACGACTGGAGGGCAAGCCAATGTTGAGGCGGTTCGAAAGGTCGAGAGATTTGGCGGTCGAGTTCTGCGAGCGCTGCGGCTCGGTCAGAACCCCGGCGTCTCGCCGGGACGCGATTCTGGCCCGGTCGCGCGAGAAGCCACTGTTCTCACGGCGGCCGGTTCGTATGAGCACAACGCTCGAGCCGGTCGCATGCTGCGCGCCGCTCGGGGCGCCGACGCTGGACGAAGACGAGGCGCACGGGACCGCGGAGCTGTTCAAGGCGCTTGGTGACCCGGCTCGCGTGCGGATCGTCAACCTCATTGCGACCGCGCGAGGCGCCGTCTGCGCTTGCGACTTCAACGACGCGCTTGGACTCGCCCAGCCGACGGTCTCGCATCATCTGAAGAAGCTGACGGAAGCCGGCCTGCTCGAGCGCGAGCAGCGCGGCAAGTGGGCCTATTTCTCACTGAGGCGTGATGCCGTTGAGAAGCTCGCGGCCGTCGCCGATCTGAAAGGAGTGTGCTGCTGATGACCACTAGTGCTGAGTCGCTCCGCGACGAGGTACGTCGCCGCTATGCCGAGTCCGCCCGCGCGGTGACCGAAGGCGGCTGCGGTTGCGGCAGCGGTGAGTGCTGCGCCGAAGCTGGAGATGACGGGCCGAGCTTCGTGGAGGCGTTCTATGAGGCCGAGCAGCGCGGCGAGCTCCCGGAGGCGGCGGTACTCGCGTCCCTCGGTTGTGGCAACCCGACCGCCGTCGCCGATCTACACGAGGGTGAGGTTGTGCTCGACCTTGGGTCCGGCGGAGGGATCGACGTGATCTTGTCGGCGAAGCGGGTCGGCGCGACCGGGGTCGCGTACGGCCTCGACATGACCGACGAGATGCTCGCGCTCGCGCAGCGCAACGCCGCCGACGCAGCCGTTACCAACGTGCACTTCCTGAAAGGGGTCATCGAAGAGATTCCGCTTCCTGCGAACTCTGTCGATGTCGTCATCTCGAACTGCGTGATCAATCTCTCGACTGACAAGGCTGCGGTATTGACCGAGATCGCCCGCGTCCTCAAGCCGGGCGGGCGGGTCGGTGTGAGCGACATCGTCGCCGAGGATCAGCTCACGGCTCAGGATCGGGCCGAGCGCGGCTCCTACGTTGGCTGCATCGCCGGTGCGCTTTCGAAAGGCGAGTACGTGAGCGGTCTCGAAGCGGCCGGTTTCGAGGACGTCTCAGTCGAGTTCACCCATCAGGTCGCAGACGGCATGCACGGCGCGATCGTCAAAGCGCGTAAGTCGAAGACGCCGCGGGCGAAAGGACTGTCAGTCATCAAGCCCGTGGTGAAAGTGGGCTGCTGCTGAGCCTCGTCGATCTCGCTCAGGCGAGCAGTTCGCTCAGCGCCCGAAGCTGATCGGGGACGACGCGGAAGTAGGCCCAACTGCCACGCTGTTCGCGTTCGACGAGCCCTGCTTCGAGCAGCACCTTCAAGTGGTGACTGACGGTCGGCTGGGTGAGCGCGAGCGGCTCCGTCAGGTGACAGACGCAGGCTTCGCCGGTGGGTTGGGACTGGATCAGGCTGAGGAGTCGAAGCCGGGCCGGGTCGGCGATCACCTTCAAGGCCTGGGCGAGACCGGCTGCTTCTTCGGCGTCGAGGGGTCCGGCAAGGAGTGGTGCGCAGGTACCGGTGAGTGTTGCGATCGGCTTCACTGATACAGATTGACAGAGATCGATGTCCTTGTCACACTCCGCCGGAGATAGATCAGCTTCGATATCGAGGAGTGGGATGAGCCAGGCACTCGATCCGGTCACGCAGGGGTGAGCAAGTCGTTTCTGCGGTCGCTGGTTGCTGAGGCGATCGGCACGTTCGCGCTCGTCTTTGCCGGCTGCGGCGCCGTGATGGTCGACGCGAAGACGCATCAGCTCGGCCACGTCGGCGTCGCGATCACCTTCGGGCTCGTGATCATGTTCGGGATCTACGCCGTCGGCCACATCAGCGGCGCCCACTTCAACGCGGCGGTGACCTTCGCCTTCGCTCTGACGCGGCACTTCCCCTGGCCGCGTGCGTTCGCCTATTGGGGTGCGCAGTTCGTTGGCGCACTGACGGCTGCGTTGTTGCTTCGTGCCTCACTCGGGAACATCGCCGATGTCGGCGCGACGCTCCCGTCCGGTTCTCAGGGACAGTCGTTTCTCTGGGAGTTGGTGATGAGCGCCTTCTTGATGTTCGTGATCCTTGCCGTCGCGACCGACACGCGTGCGGTCGGGGAGGCTGCGGCGATCGCGATCGGCGGCACGATCGGGCTCGATGCAATGTTCGGCGGCCCGATCTCGGGTGCATCGATGAACCCGATCCGCTCGCTGGCCCCGGCACTGGTGTCCGGGAACCTGCATGCGCTGTGGCTCTACCTGACAGCTCCGGTGATCGGCGCGTCGCTGGGCGGGCTTGCTTACCAGTTCGTGCGCGGCGAACAGGCGCGGTCGGCGGAGGGGCGTCGCGAGATTGCCCCCGCGACCGATGAGGCAGCATGAACGTCCTCTTCGTCTGCACCGCAAACGGTGGTCGGAGCGTGATGGCCGAGCGACTGTTGCGCCGTGCGGCGGGCGGCCGCCATGCCGCACGCTCTGCCGGCAGCAACCCAGGCGCTGCCGCCCATCCGCAGGTGCTCGAGGCGCTCCAGGAGGTCGGGATCGACGCCTCCGACCATGTTCCGCACCGGCTCGACGAGGAGGCGATCGACTGGGCGGATGTGATCGTCGCGACCTGCGACGACGCCTGCCCGGTGATTCCCGGCAAGCGCTACATCGCCTGGCAGCTCCCCGACCCGAAGCACGAACCGATCGAACGTGTTCGCGAGATCCGCGACGACATCGAAGGCCGCATCGATGAACTGATCGCTGAGCTTGACCGGCAGGCAGCGTAGGAGGGAAACCGATGAAGTACGTGCTCTTCGTTTGCACACACAACGCAGGTCGCTCACAGATGGCGCAGGCGTTCTTCGAGCGACACGCCCCGGACGACGTTCGCGCGGAGTCCGCTGGCCAGGAACCCGCCGACGCGGTCTGGCCAGAGGTCGTGGAAGTGATGCGCGAGGTCGGCATCGATCTCTCGGGCCGGAGGCCGAAGAAGATCGATCTGGAGATGCAGCTGCACGCGGACTGGGCGATCACGCTTGCCTGTGGCGGCAGCTGCCCGTATGTGCCCGGCATCGTCGAAGACTGGGTGGTCGCTGACCCGCGGGGCCTCCCGCTCGAGGAGGTGCGGGAGATTCGGGACGAGCTCGAGCAGCGTGTGCTCGACTTGATCGAGAACCGGCTGGACGCGATCCGCGGCGACCGCAGCGCCCACAACCGACGACTCGGGCAGCTCCTTCCCGCTCTGGTCGAAGAGTTCGAGGCCGCCCGCTCCCCGGAGCAGATCCGCGCCTGCGCCGACGCGGTCCTTGCGCGCTACGACGACGCGCCGGTCCGCTCATTCCTGCTCACACTCGCAAACCGGGCGACGCGTGAGTGCCTCCGCGCCGATCGCTGCTACGAGCTCGTTAGCTAGACCGTTAGTAGACGAACGGGAGAAGTTTGCGTCGCGTCTGTTTGCAGTACGTGTCGTAGCCGTCGAACTGCTCGCTGAGCCATGTCTCCTCGCGGCGTGCCTTCAGGTCGAGGAAGATCGCGAGCACGGCTGTTAGCCCAAGGCCGATGATGGTGGCGAAGAGGATCGACCAACCGAGGGCGATCAGGATCCCGCCTCCGTACATCGGATGCCGGACGAGGGTGTATGCGCCGGTTGTGGTGAGTTCCTGCCCGGTCTTCGGCGCCGGGAATGGCGTCAAGGACGCACCGAGTGTGATGCCGGCCCAGGCGAGGAGGATGAGACCGAGCGCCAGTAGCGTTCCGCCGACGACGTAGCCGGCGACCCCGCTGCCCCAGCCGGGACCGACGAGGGGCGAGAGGAAGACCGCGGCGATCAGCAGGATCTGGCCCGCTACCCAGCCTTCGCCGCGCCGACCGAGCGCGGGAAGTCGTGAGCCTTGCTGGTGTTGGCGGGATGCGCTCATGTGACTGGGGCCTCCATGATCGGTGGAGCGGCGGCGTACTGGAGCCGTAGAAACCACGGAGTAGAACCGCCGCGAAAAGCGGATGCCGCCTTGCTTGGCGCGAGTGATCGTTGATTGGCGATCAACGATCAAGCGGTCCGAAAGGAGGGGCGAAATGAACTGCTTCGAGTGTGCCAAGGCGAACGACGCCGTTCCCGCTGTTGGGGTTTGCCATCACTGCGGTGTCGGCCTCTGCCTCGACCACCTTGTCGAGGGGCGCGACTACCGGGTGGGCGGCACGCTGTACGGCTGCGACCACGATCTCCCGCGCCTGCGGCCACTCCGTGGTGTCCCCGCCGGGATCGCGGCAGCCGCACGCCATCACAGCGCAGGCGTCTCGTAGTGCTTGCGGTCGAACCCAACACGGTGGTCGAGTTGAACCTGGCTGTCCTTAGCAAGGCGTTGGGGCACCCGGCACGCGTCCGGATCATGCGGCTGCTTCTCGCCCGCGACGCCTGCTACTGCGGCCAACTCGTCGACGAACTCGACCTCGCGCAGGCAACCGTCTCCCAGCACCTGAAGGTGCTCAAGGACGCGGGCCTGATCGTCGGCGAGATCGAGGGCCTGCGGACGTCCTACTGCGCGAGCCGCGAACGGTTGGCCGAGTTGCACCAACTCCTCGGCCTCCTGCTCGACCAAGCGGTCGAGGTGGAGACGCATGGCTGCGACTGAAACAGCCCGGCGACCGACCGCGACCCCGCCGCTCGAGCCGTCACCCGAGGCACCGGTGCTGAAGAAGCTCTCGACGCTCGACCGCTTCCTGCCGCTCTGGATCGCCATGGCGATGGCAG
>CAWKNW010000024.1:0-100457 GCA_963851065.1 uncultured Thermoleophilia bacterium | reverse complement strand
GCAGATCATGCGCGAGTCGGCGTTCGAGCAGGCCGTGAATGGTGTCGGCGGTTGGGTCGACGACGACCTCGAGTTGCTGCATCCGTGGGGGTTCGATCTCGCGGCCATCTCGGTGCCCGTGCTTGTTCGCTACGGGATGACCGACGTGCTCGTGCCGCCGGCGCACGGCGCATGGCTGGCCGCGAACGTCCCCGGCTGCATCGTCAGGGTCGACGACGTCGCCGGCCACATGAGCGCGAATCCCGCGGCGCAGATCGCCGAGAACGCCCGCTGGCTCAGCGCCGGGGTCGTCCCGTAGCCCCGCTTCGAGACCGAACCATCGGTGGTCGTCGCCCGGCACCCGGAGGCGCCGGGCGACAACCGTCATTGGCTACTTGCGTCCGTGGTGGTGCTTGTGGCGCTTGGGCTTTGCCTTGGGCTTGACGCTCGGGTGCACCGGCGCATGCGCGGTGGGGCTCGAGTGTCCGGGCGACCAGCTGGTCCGCCTGCCGGTGCAGCCGCCGCCGATCGCCTGATGCACGGCGTTGAAGGACGGTTTCGGCGAGCCGTCGGGGTACTCGAGGCCCGATTGCCACCCACCCGAGGTCGGTGAGACGTTGAGGTTCTTCTCGTCGATCAGGTGGAAGAAGAGGACATCCGCGATCGACGGATCGCACGAGTAGAGCTTGACGACGCGGGCGTAGTACGCGGCCTGCTGCGTCTCGGAGACGGTCGCCGAGGACTCGGTGCCCGTGTACTGCGGGTTCCCGCTCTCGTTGCTCTGGTAGCCGACCTCGTCGACGACGAGCTTGAGGCCCGTGAGCGTCGTCGGCTGTGCCGTCCCGTGGAATGCGTCGTAGACGGCCTGCTTCACCCGGTCGAGTTGCGGGATCCCGTAGAACCCCGGATCCTCGTAACTGGCGCGGTCGGGTGCCGGCGGCGGCTTTGCGTTCGGGTTCGGGTACGGATGGACGGCGAGTGCGTCCATGATCGGCGTCTTGCGGCCTGAAGCCTTGAATGCGGTGCCGGCTGCACGGATGAAGTCGAGCGGTCGGGTCGAGCTCGAGCTCACCGACCGTGGTGCGAGCCCCATGCCGATCACCTCGATGTTCGGGTTGATCTTCTTGAGGACGTCGTAGCACTGGGCGAGCGTCTTCTCGTAGGAGTCGGGGCCTGCTTTCGGATCGGTTGCGGTGTGCTGAGGGGACCAGAAGCGCGTCGCGTTGACTTCGTTCCCGACCACGAACTTCGTGATCGTCGGGTACCGCGTTGCAACGTTTCCGACCCACTGGCAGAAGACGGTCGGATCTGGCGTCTGCGCATGAGCCGGGTAGAGCGAGAGGATGACGTCGACACCGGCGGCTGCGGCTGCGGGTGCCGAGCGATCGAGGAACGCCTGATCGCCGATGACCGTTGGATCGCCGGTGAACGTCAGCGTCCATCTGTTCTCGCTCATCCCGGCGGCCTTCAGGCTCGAATAGATCGCCGAGCCGCCGTCGTCGGCGAACTTCGACGCATCCTCGGCGACTCCGAAGGCCGGCCCCGTCGTGGCGGCACCGGTGGCGGTCTGCGCGGATGCTGTCACGAAGGCAGCGGGAAACGTGAGGCAGGCAGCCGCAATCGCGGCCGCTCTCGACCGTGTTCTCACTTCGTCCTCCTAGGTTGTCGATCGGGTCGGTTGCGCCTCGTGAAGCTGGGCCGCCCGGCCACGATGGCTCCCTCTGTTTCGGCCGGGAGCAACACGGCGACATCGCGGGATCGAGTGAGCGACGTCGCCAGAACGAGTGAACCGTGCGGACGACGTCCCGCGAACGAGTGACTGACCTGCCCCTATCGGGTGATGGGACGCGTGAGACTAAAGTCGGCGCGAGCAGCCGCCGATGACACAGGTCATGGCCAAGGCGACCACTCCCCATGCGCGAGTTCGCGGTTGCGCGGGACGATCTCGGCACCGTCCGGATCGTCAACGACAAGACCCAGCACACCCTCGCGGCACTGACGCGACGCGAAGCGAAGCAGCTCTCGAAAGAGTTGCGGCGCGTCCTCAAGACCGCTTAGCGCTCAAAGACGCCAATCGCGAGCGCCGCTCGAGGTCGAGCGCCTGGACCACGGTCCTCACTCGCATGTGGCAGTGCGGGTTGCGGGCCGCCGGCGGCCCGCAACCTGCCGCGCGTTCACATGTTCGGACAGTTGGAGCTGCCCGAGCCGTTCGGTGTCGTCGACGGTGTCGTGGTCGACGGGGCAGTCTGCGTGGTCGACGAGGGCGTCGTCGTCGTGGCCGTGCTCGAGGACGAGGTGCCGCTCGACGATGAGCCGGTCGCAGCACTTGCGATCGCGACCACGCCACCGGCAATCGCACCGGTCGCGAGCAGGCTCGCGACGATCTTGCGGAGTCTCATCAGTTCGCCTCCTTTCCTTGTCGTCTAGCGTTGCTGGTCGATTGCATTTCACGCCTCGCGCCTGTGAGTTCCGTGTGTTTTCGTGCAGAGTTCGCTGCGCCGTCGTCGTGGCCGTCGCAGCCCTTGCGACTGCGTGCGGCGGCAAGTCGACGCCGGCCACGGGCGGCGGCCTCGTGTCCATCGGCGCCGGGCTGCACGGGCCGTCCGGCCTGCACGCCACCGTCTACGCGCGCGGGATCGCGCACGTGTCGGCGTTCGCGTTCGACGAGCAAGGTCGCCTGTGGGCGACAGCCTCGGGCGCAACCGGGCATGCGGGCGACGGCGTCTTTCTCGTCGATCGCCGAGGCGCTCGCCCGGTCAAGGTCGTCGCCGGGCCGACAGGCCCTCTCGGCCTGGTCTGGATCGGGCAGACCCTGTACGTCAGCTCACTCGGTGCGGTGACGCGCTTCTCGGACCTCCGGGGATCGCACTTCCGGGAACGGCGGACGGTGCTTCGTGGGCCGGTCCCGGGCGGCGAGAACAACAACATCGTGCTCGCACCCGGCGGGCTCCTCCTGATGGGCATCTCGGCGACCTGCGACCACTGCGTCCCGCCGTCGCACTGGGCGGCGACGATCGTGTCGTTCCGGTCCGACGGCAGCGGGCTGGCGACGTTCGCGCGCGGGATCAGGGCCGCTTACGGGCTCGCCTTCTACCCGGGGACGACCAACCTGCTCGCAACGATGAACCAGCGCGACGACCTCGGCGCCAGGACGCCGGGCGATTGGCTCGCGCTCGTCCGCCGCGGGGAGAATTGGGGCTTCCCGGCGTGCTACGGCCAGGGCGGCGCTGTGTGCCGGGGCGTGCCGGCACCGGTCGCCGTGCTCGACAAGCATGCGGCCGCGGGCGGCGTCGCCGTCCTCACCGACGAGCTCGGCGGAAGATTCGACGGTTCAGCGCTGGTGGCCGAGTGGCAGACGGGCAAGGTGCAGCGCATCGCGCTCGAACGCACCGCGACCGGCTACCACGGAACGGCGCAGCCGTTTCTCACGGGCATGACCAATCCCCTCCCGGTCGCGACGGCCGCCGACGGCGCGCTGCTCGTCGGTGACTGGTCGACCGGGACGGTCTACCGCATCTCCGGCTGACCGAGCATCTACGCGAGTCAGCGGACGACGAAAGTCCGCGAGACGAGCACGCGCTGCCGCACCGGAGCCATCGCGGCGTGCAGGACGATCATGTACGCGTAGCGCCCCGGCGCGAGCCGCTTCAGCGGGAATCGGACCAGCGGCGTCCACGCCGCCTTGGCGTACCCGTGCGTGGTCAAGACGGGCTTGACCTTGAGTGCCTGGCGCACCGAGAGCACGCCGCGGCCGGCGGCCGGCACGATCGAGGCTCGATAGGTGGCGTCCTCGCCGACGCGAACGCCGAAGCTCCAGATGCGCTGCCGCCACCAGTGGGTCGCGCTTGCCGGGCCGAACAACGCCCGGGCACCGATGACGGTGTTGGTGTGACTCCAGGCGACCGGCGTGCCGGCGCAATGCGGCCCGGCGGCGAGCGCAGCCTTGACGATGGCGTAGGACGGGCGCTTCGAGCCGTCTGCGCGCTCGAGACCGCTCTGGAACCCGCCGAGCTGCGACTCGTCGATGAATGGTGCGAACAGGACCGACGAGATCGACGAATCGCATGCGGCCCGGGCGATGATCTGCCCGTAGACCGTGGCCTGCGCGGCGTCGGAGGTGACGGGGACCGTCTCGACCCCCGTGTACGCCGACAGAGACGACGTCGGCACAGCGGACTGCCAGCCGATCTCGTCGATCGAGATGCGAAGCCCGTTTTCGATCGTCGACTGTGCCGTCCCGCCGAATGCGTCCCACAGCGCCTGCTTGACGCGCGCGAGGTTGGCGAAACCCGCGTTCGGCCAGTCGAAGCCGTTCGCGAGCGAATCGCGATTCGAATGCGGATATGCATGGAAGCCGAACTCGTCCATCAGCGGCTTCGTGCGCCCGCTCGCGCGGTACGCAGCGCCGAGGTCGGCGATGAAGCGCACCGGCGAACGGGACGAGTTGCTCGAAGCGCTCGGGTCGTCGTTGCCGCGACTCGACAGGACGCCGCCCACGACGGTCACGCTCGGGTCGGCTGCCTTCAACGCGTCATAGGTGTCCGCGAGCATCCGTTCGTACCCGATCGCCGCGACGGCTTTGCCGTTGACGTACTGCGGCTGCCAGAAGCGCGGCTGATTCGGCTCGTTCCCGACGACGAAGGTGTGCACCTGTGGGTACCGATTCGCCAGCGACGAGACGAACGTCGCGAACGACTTTGCGCGCGCCGCCGACAACCCGATCGCTCCGGCGGCGGCGGGCCTGACCGCGAGCCGGACCTGCACGCCGGCGGCGGCGGCCGCGACGATCGATCGGTCGAGGAAGTCGCGGTCCGTGATCGATGCCGGGTGGGCTGCATCCCAGGTGACCGTCATGCGGTCGTCGCGCAACCCGAGCGACGCGAGCTGTGCGAAGAACGCCGTTCCCCCGTCGCTCGCGTACTTGCCCGTATCGTCGGCGACGCCGAAGCGCAGCGACTGCGGCTGGCCGGCCGCCCCCTGCGCGACCAGACCGAAGCCGGCGCAGAGGACCGCAGCGACGATCGCCCGGCGACGCATCGCGGTGTTATACCGAGGCGAGAGGACGGCCTTCACTGGGGTTTGGGCGGCTTTTGGAGGGGTTTTCGAGGGCGAGGGGTACCTCGAACGAGGGATACCGTACCCCGGATTACCCCGGAATGCCATGCCCCTAAACGGGGATGAGGTCTAAAGGGCCGGCCCGTCGCCGCTGCGCGCGAGCAGTCCCGCCCCCGCCACGACCAGCACGAAGGCGAACAGACGGGCTGCCCCGGCGGCTCCTCCGGGCAGGCGCTCGTGGTAGAGCGCGACCCCGGCGACGATCGGCAGGGCGTTCGTCGCGAGCGTGTTGAGCCCGGCCGTGACGAGCGCCCCGCCGCGCTGGAACGCGAGTTGCAGCGCGGCGAACGCCGCGCCGTGCGAGACGAGCACCGCCGCGATCAGGATCAGGTTCGCCGCCCACGGCCGCCTTCGTCGCGACGTCGCCGGCTGCGTAGAGAGTGCCGGCGGCGAGGCCGAGAGCCGCACCGCCCGCGAATGCCCGCGAGAACGGGCCGGTGAGGATGGCAACACCGATGATCGATGCGGCGAGCCAGAGCAGAACGGCGCCCGTGGTCGTCGTGTGGCCGGTGACGATCCCGCCTGCAAGCGACGCGGCCAGCAGCACGAGCCCCGCGATCGACAGCGCGACCGCCGCTCCCTCGCGCGCGGACAAGCGAACGCCGCGTCGCCGCTGGACGACGAGGGCAAGAAGCCCGATGCCGCCCGCCGAGACGCCCTGCACGAGCGAGAGGGGAGCGAGCGCCAGCGCACCGATGTAGAGGCCCCAGCCCAGGAGCCCCGTGACGAAGCCGGCGAGCCAGCGCGGGCTACGGAGCAACACTCCAAGCGCGCGGAGCGGGCGGCGCAGCGTCAACGGCGGCAACGCCGCGACGGCGCCGTGCTGCACGACCCAGCCGAAGTTGAGTGCGACGGTCGATGCGAGGGCGATTCCCAGTCCGGCTGCGAACGTCAACGGCGTCTCCCACCGAACGGGAGATACGCCTCGGCCGCCAGAGCGGCGATCCCGACCCGCGGCAGGTCACGCCGATGCTCGTACACGACGAAGCGGCGCTCCCATCGCGGAAAGAACTTGCGATTGAAGACCAGGAGGTTGTCGAACTGGAAGTGGCCCTTCATCGCGAGCAGGGCGCGCCGCTGAACCTCCTGCAGGCTCGTGAGGTCGGCTCCCGGCGCGAGGAGCCGCGCAAACGGCGAGAAGTTCAGCGACACACGCCGATAGCCGTTCGTACGGGCCCAGGCGATGCTCTCGCAGATCAGCCACTCGTTGAAGCCGTTCGGCACGCCGTGGAGACGCGGCATCGACGACAGCGAGAGCGAGCGCCCGGCACCTGCAATCGCGAAGTGCAGGAACCCTGCGGGCCGTCCACCCGGATCGAGCCCGACGACGAACACCGCATCGTCGTCGCCGAGCGAGAACAGCGCGTCGAGCGCCATCGCGAACCCGCGCTCGGGCTCGTCGCCTCGCCAGCGCAGCGCAATCGACTCGAGTTCCGCACGGAGGGACGCATCGAGCTCGCTCGGCCGACGCACGGCTGCGGTATAGCCGGCCGCCTGCAAGCGACTCACGGACTGCCGGACTTTCCGGATCGGACGGCCGTCGAGCGAGAACGACCCCGCGTCGACGATCGCCTCGTCGCCGTGATAGATGGCGTTCAGGCCGTGGCGCCGGTACAGCTCGAGCTTTCCCTCCGAAGCCCCGAGGACGGCGATCCGCCAACCACACCCGCGAGCGTGCTCGACGAACGCTCCGACCAGATCCGGCAGGTCGACCTCGGGACCGATCGGGTCACCGGAGACGATCGCGACTCCGTGCACGACGCGATACGCGAGGACCGAGCGCTCATCCTCGCCGAAGAAGTACGACTTGTCGCGCCGGAGGACGAACGGAGCCAGCGTGTCGGTCCCGTGAGCGCGCACGAGCTCGCGGACCAGCTCGCGCTCGTGCACCTCCTGCAGGACGCGGTGCCGCCACGGCGCGATCAGGGCGGCCGTCACCCAGATCACGCCGAAGCCCGAGAGCAGCGCGAGCGAGAGTGGGAACCAGTCGCCGAAGGCACCGACGAAGTGCGGTGATCCGCCGAGATTGAGCCCGAGCGCTCCCCGTGCGATCTCGTTCAGCGCAAACCGCGGGCCGAACGGCTGGTCGGCAACCATCCGGTTCAGCCAGACGGCGGCCGTCCCGAAGCCGGCGATGATTCCGAGGACGATCAGCGCGCGACCGAATGCGATGCGCCACGTGTCGGGTGCACCGGGGCCGTCGAACGACTCGCGACGGGCGACCAGGGCGACCAGCACGACGGTCGAGGCAAGCGTCCCTGCGTTCAAACCGTGCAGGACGTGCAGCGCCGCCGAGAGCGCAGCGAGCGCGGTTGCGACCCGCCAGGCGCGGCGCCGGCGACGAGCGAGCCCTCGAGCCGCGACGATCAGTCCGAGCCCGACGAGGGTTGCCGTCGCCCGCGTGAGCGGCCCGACGCCGTCGGGTGTCAGCGCCCGCACGACCCCTTCGTTGTCGCCCGGCAGGATCCCGTGGACGAGGTCGAGCGCGCCGGCGAACGCGACGAGCGCGGCGATCAGCAGCGGGCCGGCCGGACGCCTGCGTTCGGGGCCGGCGAGCAGCGCCCCGCCCAGCGCGGCGATCGCGGCGGCCGCGTAGACAGACGACGACTGTGCGGCTGCGTCGAGCGCCGCCTGCGACGGGATCTGGCGCACGACGGCGATCGATGTCGCCAGCGCCGCGTACTGCCAGGCACCGACGCCGACTGCGAAGAGCCCCGCCGCGACGAGCCGGGGGACGCGCGCCCAGCGCGCGATCGCGCCGAGGAAGATCGCCGTCACGCCCCAGACGACGACGAAGGTCGAGAGCGGCACCGACGAGTGACGCGCCAGCTCGTCCAGCGGGAGGGCCTCGCCGACCAGTGGACGCAGCCCGATCAACCCGCGGCTCGCGTAGAGCCAGCCCGTCGCGGCGAGGATGACGGCGAACGAGAGCGGGAACGCCGCGGCTCTACGCACTCACGCCCCCGAGATGGCGAGACGCGATCAGGTAGGCGCGCCATGCGTTCCCTCGCCAGAGAGCCCAGTTGTGGCCGCCGCGCACCACACGGAAGCGATGGGCGATGTGGTCGGCCGCGAGTGCGGAGGCGAAGGCGGCGTTCTGCGACCGGAACCGGTCGTCGCTCCCGCTGTAGAACCAGATGAACACGTGCCCGCGGCGAAGAGCGCGCGCGGAGGCGGAGAGTGTGTCGAGCGGACTGTTCGCTTGCAGCAGCGTGCGCCGGTGCCCGAAGATCGACCCGATGTCGTCGGCGCGTGCGTAGCCCGACCAGCTCTCGAGCACGGCGAACTCGCGCGGATGGTGGATGCCGATGTTGAGCGCGCCGTAACCACCCTCCGAGAGCCCCGCGAGCGCACGCCAGCGGGGCGACGCGACCGTGCGGAAGCGCCTGTCGATCGCCCGCACGAGGTCGCGCGAGACGAACGTCGCCCAGCCCTGATTCCTGCCGACGCCGTTCGCCCACTCCTTGTCCGTGAACGAGCCCGTCGAGCCGAACGGCATGACGAGGATCAGCGGGCGTGCGCGGTGGAGCGCGACGAGCTCGTCCTCGACAACCCCCAGGCGCACCGTCTCGAGGAATGCCGCCGGACGGCCCGGCACGCCGTGCAGGAGGTACATCACGCCGTAGCGCCGCCGCGGATGCTTCGCGTAGCCGGGCGGCAGGTAGACGTCGACGGGCTGTCTCCGGCCGCCGAGAGCAGCGCTGGCCAGGTAGAAGCGGGTCGTCGCACCCCTCGCCGCGACCCACGCCGGATCGCGTGGCGGCGCGAAACCGCGGTACAGCCAGAAGTTGTCGACGTAGCGAAAGACTGCGATCCCACCGACGGAGAGGAACGCCGCGAGCAGCGGGAGCAGGAGCCACGCCACGCGCACGCGGAGGGGCCTGGGAGCGACCACGGCAACGTTGTATTGCCGCGCGGATTTGCGCCGCGTGGAGGCTGTGTTACGCGGCGGTTACGCCGTCGCGGGCGCAAGGTGCGCCAGGGCGAGCCGCAGCCATCCAACCGCGTGGCGCGCCCACAGTGCAGTCGTATGGGCTCCCGCGTACACCTCGAAGACGTGCTCGACGTGCACCGCGTCCAGCTCGTGATCGAGCTGGACGTTCTCGGCCAGGAACCGTGCGTCGTGGTTCCCGACGTAGAACGCGAAGAAGGGATGGCTCTCCTTGATCTCGGGCACCGAGGTCGTGACCAGCGTGTGGAGGCTTGCCCGCGCGTTCGCCTCCTTCGAGCCGCGGTCGAGCTTCACCAGCCCGGTCGGATCAGTCGGCACGAAGTAGCCGGACCACGACTCGATCGCCGCGTACTTGTCGAGGTGGTTGAAGCCGATCGCCGCAGCGCCGTAACCGCCTGCAGACACGCCGACAATCGCCCGGCCGCGGCGGTCGGAGATCGTCCGGAAGCGCGAGTCGACGACCCGCACGAGCTCGCTCGAGACGTACGTCTCCCAGTTCCGGCCTTCACCCCAGTCGAGGTACTCGGGGTCGGTGTCGTCGTCGCGTGCGCCCTGCGGGGCGACGAGAATCGCGGGCCTCCCGGTCGCCGCGAGCGCGTTCGCGACCCAGCGCAAGCCGGAGTAGCTGATGGAGGTCGCGGGGAGCCCGTGCAGGAAGTACACGACCGGGTACCGCCGCGTCCCCGTCGCGTAGCCTGCGGGCAGCACGACTCGTGCATGCATCGTCGCCTTCAGCGCCGCTGAACGGAAGGCGACGTCGAGCTGCGTCTGCGACGGTGCGGACGTCGCGGCGAGCGCGAGCGCGCCCGCAAGGACGACGGCAAGCAACGCTACCCTCGAAACGTGCATCTGCTTGCGGCCATCGTCACCGCTCTGATCCTTCCGGGCTTCTCGCAAGTGCAAACCGGACCTCATGGGGGACAGGTGCTGAGCGGCGTGTTTCCCGGTGAGCTGCGCCCGGGGCTCGTCTACCTGCCTCCGGGCTTTTCGACCGCGCGCCGCTACCCGGTTGTCTACCTCTTGCACGGCATGCCCGGCTCGCCCAGCGAGTATCCGGAGGGCACGGGTCTCGTGAGCTTCGCCGACGATGCGATCGCCTCCGGGGCGTTGCGGCCGTTCGTCGGCATCCTTCCCGCCGCGGGCCCGGACGACCGCTACAACGGCGAATGGGCGGGCCCGTGGGAGACCGACCTCGTCGACCGGATCGTTCCGTGGGTCGATACAGAGCTTCCGACACGACCTGACGCACGAGACCGCGTGATCGCGGGCCTGTCCGCGGGCGGGTTCGGCGCCGTGAACATCGCCCTCCGCCACCCCGGCCTGTTCGGGACGGTCGAGTCGTGGAGCGGCTACTTCGACCCGCTGCACGACGGCCCGTTCAAGGGCGCGCCGCGGACCGTGCTCGCAGCCAACGATCCGACGCTCCTCGCCCGCTCGCACGCGGCCGTGCTGCGCCAGGACGGCGTGCGCTTCTTCCTGTCCACCGGCCCGGCGCACAGCCACTGGTTCCGCCCGCAGCAGACCACGGCGTTCATGCGCGAACTGCGCGGCCTCGGCCTCGACGTGTCGTACCACCTGTACGCGGACGAGAAGGGCGAGTACGGAACACAGCTCGCTGTCGGGCTCGGCTTCGCGCTGCATACGTAAACTCGTCGCTTCATGCGCATCGGCGTCCTCACCGGCGGCGGCGACTGCCCCGGCCTGAACGCGGTGATCCGCGCCGTCGCACGGCGCTCCTGGGAGCGCGGCGACGAGGTGGTCGGCGTGCGTGAGGGCTGGCGGGGCATGATCGACCAGCTGTTCCAGCCGCTCGGCCCGGGCGAGATCTCGGGGATCCTGCCGCGCGGCGGCACGATCGTCGGCACGACCCGCACCAACCCGTACAAGGTCGACGGCGGCATCGAGCGGGTCCAGGCCGCGTTCGCGGAGCTCGACGCGCTCGTCGCGATCGGGGGCGAGGACACGCTGGGGGTGGCGTCACGGGTATACGCGGACTTCGGAGCACCGGTCGTCGGCGTCCCGAAGACGATCGACAACGACCTCTCCGGCACGGATTACACGTTCGGCTTCGACACGGCGGTGCACATCTGCACGGAGGCGATCGATCGCCTCCACACGACCGCGGAGTCCCACAACCGCGTCATGGTGGTCGAGGTGATGGGACGCCACACCGGCTGGATCGCAGTGATGAGCGGCATCGCCGGCGGCGCCGACGTGATCCTCATTCCGGAGAAGCCGGTGGAGCTCGACCAGGTGTGCGGCGAGATCCGGAGGCGGCACGCCAGGGGCAAGAACTTCTCGATCGTCGTCGTCAGCGAGGGCTGCGAGCTTCCGGGCGCCGAGGACAAGGGCGAGGTCGACCAGTTCGGGCACAAGCTGCTCGCAAAGCGAGGCGTCGGCGAGCAGCTGGGCGAGGAGATCGAGAGCCGGACGGGCTTCGAGACCCGCGTGACGGTGCTCGGCCACGTCCAGCGCGGTGGCAGCCCGACGGCACGCGACCGCGTCCTCGCGACGCGCTTCGGGCTGAAGGCGTCCGACCTCGTCGCGGAGGGGGCCTTCGGTCAGATGGCCGCGCTGCGCGGCGACGACGTGATCTCGGTGTCGCTCGCGGAGGCGACGGCGGAACTGAAGACCGTGCCCGACGAGTGGTACGACGTCGCCCGCACGTTCTTCGGCTGAGTCGTTCTAGACCTCCGCAAGCGGGAAGCTGCGGTTCCGCCGGGGCGGCACCAGGAAGTTCTGGCGGTGCGTCGTCTGGAGGACCGAGTTGAAGCCCTGGTTGCGATCGCGCGGGGGAAACGGGATCGTGCCGCCGGGCAACACGCCGTCCATCGCGAGCCGGTTCCGGCGGAAGTCGTCGCCCGTCGGGTTGAAGACGACGAAGTGCACGCCGGCCGCCGGGACAGCGCTCGTCTCGTCCGCGCGGACCGACCAGGCGAACGGGTTGTCGAGCGTGTTGAAGTCGGCGCGAACCGGAACGGCCGCCCCTTTCGGATACACCGTGCCGTCGGCAGCGACCACGGCGTGCTGGAGGCGCGAGGTCGTCTGGATCGATGCGCTGTGGCCGATGCGGCGCGACGAGCGGTAGTCGCGCCGCACGTCGGCGACGTCGGAGACGTCCTTCGGCCCTTGTGCGACGGTCTGGGTGTCCTGCGGCACCTCCAGGTTCGGCCGGAAGGCCGTCGTGACGCGCTCGTCGAAGTCGAAGTTGAGGTACCACGTCTCGAGGTCTTCCTGGATGTGGGACAGGTGCATGTGCGTGCCGCTGCGGAAGTAGTCGCTGCCCCTGAAGTCCACGTAGCCGAGCGTCTCGAAGTTCGCGATCTTTCCCGGGCCCATCCCGGCGCGCTGCGTCGACGTGAAGCCGAGGAACAGCTCGGAGGTGTCGGGGATCAGCTCGGACCCGGGGACACCCGCGTCGACGGCGAGCCGTTTCGGAAGTGACTGTCCGCCGTCGAAGCCACCGCCCGCGAAACCGCGTCGGATCGACGTGATGTCGAAGAGCTTCGTGTCGCGCAAACGCTTCTCGGCGTCGTCGATGTGGGCGTGCGTGTCCGAGCGAAGGAGGATCGCGACGTCGTTCGACTCGAGCCGTGTGGCGCGCGGATCGCTCGGGAAGCGGTGCGCATCGAAGATCACGGGCCGGCCCGCGCGGCGGTCGTAGGGGAGCATGCGGCGGGTCGCGTCGGGCACGAGGCGGCGGAAGTACGGAAGCCCCCAGGCGACGGTGACGCCGAGCCCTGCGGGAGACGGGACGTAGTCGGCGTCGAGGCCGTCGAGCGTGTGCGTCAGCTCCTTCTGCGCATCGGCCAGCCCGGTGCGATCGGTCGTGAGCCTCGCGGTGATGATCCGGTGGTGGAGCGGTGGGACGAGCACTTCGATGTCGTTCGACTGGACGATCCGCACGCCGTCGAGCAGATGCTGCTCGGGCAGGGCAACGACGACGGTGGGCCGCTTCGGCGAGCTCGTCGCCAACCGGTCGACGAGCTCGTAGATTCCGGTCGCGCCGACGGCGCCCGCGGCGGCGCCTGCGAGCACCTGCTTCCGGGTGAACCTCATCGCTACGTCTGGGCCGTCGGGCGCACCAGGATCAGGGACTTCAGCTCCTGGTGGAGATAGCGGACCACGTGGTTGAACGTCAGCGGCGGCGCGACGTGCTCGGACAGCGTGTAGAGGTTGCCGTACCGGCGCCAGAGGAGGAGCAGATGCCACTCGTCGGCATCCTGGTTGACGGTGTACATGGTCGCCGTGATCCCGCGCTCCGTGACGGTGCCGTGCGGATCGGCGAAGCAGGGCACGTTGATGCTCTCGCTGCCGCCGGTGCGGCACGTGGGGATCTTCGTGACCCCCGGGTAGCCGCGCAGGTTCACGTGGAGCTCCCCACCGGCCGCGCCACCGCCCGTCTCCTGCCAGACGAAGCTCTCGAGGTAGCTGCGGTCCGGCGAGACGGAGTTGATGTTGTTCCATTTGTTGCCGATCCCGCCGATCAGCGGATCGGGCAGCCAGCCCGGGCAGTAGACGGGAGCCTTGATCCGGTCGGCGAGGCGCTGCCAGGCGGACCGGTTCGAGCAGACGAGCTTGGCCGGGCCGGCAGGCGCGGCCTCGGCTTTCTTCGCCTCGGACGAGCAGCCGGCGGCGACCAGGCCGCAGGCACAGGCGGCGACCATCACGGCGAGGAGGGCTCTCACCCCGGCCATGGTAGACGGCCCGAGCGGAGGCTCAGACGACCGTTTTCAGACTTCTAACGGGCGGTGCCCGACGAGCCTCGAGACCTCGCCACCGGTGACCAGCACGGCGTCGATGCCCGCGCGCTCGAGAGCCAGCACCTCCTCGCGCGTCGAGACGTCGACCTGCGCGATTGCGAGCTTTCCGGCCGGTACGTCCGGCAGGAGCTCGAGCACCGCATCGAGCGGATCGGCCTCGTCATCGGCACCGATCGCCGAGAGCAGGAAGATCTCGGGGTCGAGCTCCTCCAGCGCAGCCTCGAGCTCCTCCTCGTCGCGAACGTCGACGACCGCCTCGACATGGCCGTGCTCGAGCTCGGCGTCGGGGCGAATGCAGACGGCGTCCGCGTCCACAGGCCTGCCGCCGCCGATCCACAGCAACGGAAGCGACGTCGCGCCACGGATTCCGTCGACGAACGAGCGGATCGCGATCGCCTTCGCGCCCTGCGCCTCGGCCGCGCGCGCGCCGTCCGCGTCGTCGACGCAGACGATGATCGCGATCCCGTCACCTTCCGAGATCCACTGGCTGAGGCGTCGTGACGCAGGCACCTGCTTCACCGAAGCGTAGAGCAGGCGGCGACCGGCGTCACGGAAAGAGCGGCGGACGGGCCGGTGCGAGGCGCTCGCGGTCGCCCCAGTCGTCCCGGCGCGGCGCGAACACCTCGATGATCCCCGCGCCTGCGGGCCCCGCCCAGACCTGATGCGGGACGTTGGCGCGAATGCACCAGGTCGCCCCGGGCTCGAGATCGCGCTCCTCCTCCCCGATCCTGAATCGCACCGAGCCGCGGATCAGCATGCCGACCTGCTCGTTGACGTGCTCGTGCTCCGGAACGTGGACGTCAGGATCTAGCTCGAGGTACGAGAAGGTCGTGAGCTCGCTGACCACCGAGCGCCCCACCACACCCGGCCAGATCACCAGCGGTGCGATCTCGTCGAGGTGGTCAAACGCCGTCATGTGCCGATCGGGTGCCAGACCGTCTTCAGCTCGAGGAACGAGGAGATGTCGGCAAGCGACTGACCGTCCGGCCGTCCGATCACGACCCGCTTGACGTTCTCCGCTGCGGCGGTCTCGAGGTCGGCGCGCAACCCGTCGGCGCCCGTGAGGTCGATCGCGTTCACGTCCATGTGCGACGCGAGCCACGGCGCGAGCTCGGCGCGGTAGCCCGTGAGCAGGTTGACGACGCCGCCGGGCACATCGCTCGTCGCGAGCGCCTCGGCCAACTCGATCGCTGCGAGCGGCTCGGGCTCGGAGGCGAGCGCGACGACGGCATTGCCTCCGGTCAGCGCCGGCGCGACACGGGAGACGAGCCCGAGCAGCGGCGGCTCGTCCGGCGCGATCACGGCGACGACGCCTGTCGGTTCCGGGATCGTGAAGTTGAAATACGGACCGGCGACGGGGTTCGACGAGCCGATCACCTGCGCGAGCTTGTCGGCGAACCCCGCGTACCAGACGAGACGGTCGATCGAGCGCTCGACCTCGTCACGGCCGCTGCAGAGCTCGGCGAACTCGGCGACTCTGGCTTCCATCATCTCGGCGACGCGGTAGATGACCTGCCCACGGTTGTATGCGGTCGCCGCCGCCCACTTCCCCTGCGCCGCCCGCGCGGCCGAGACCGCATCGCGAACATCCTTGCGCGACGCCCGGGCGACGTTCTGGCCCTGCGCCTCGTACGTGCGGCCGCTCTCCGATCGCGGAAAAGCGCCGCCGATGAACAGCTTGTACGTCTTCTTCACCGGGAGGCGCGCCATCGGCCCTCAGGTCTATCAGAGCGCGCGTGCCATCAGCACGTCGTCGACGTCCTCGCCGTCGAGGTGGAATTCGCCGCGCAGCACGCCCTCGACGACGAAGCCGCAGGCCGCGTAGAGACGCTGCGCTGCGACGTTCGGACCGAGCACGCGCAACGTCAGCCGCCGTGCGCCTCGCCTCGCAGCCTCGGCTGCGGCCGCCTCGACGAGTGCCCTCCCCACGCCGCGGCCCTGCAGCGCGGGATCGACAGCGAGCCCGTTGACGTGCTGGACGTGCGAGCTCGCCTGCAGCTCGGTCGCGGGCCGGATCGAGATGTATCCGGCGAGGACACCGTCGACCTCGGCAACGAGCACGTCGGCAGGCGACGTGCGCGTGCCGAAGAACGGCGCGCCGTCCGCGGGGGGCGGCGACGGGCTCGTCTCAGCCGTCCAGGTGGCGCGATCGATGCGCATCAGCGCCGCGCCGTCCTCGGATCGCGCCTGTCTGATCTCAGTCGTCGAAGGCGAGGTACGGCTCCAGCCCGTGCAGACCGCCTTCGCGGCCGAAACCCGACTCCTTGTAGCCGCCGAACGGGCTCGCCGGATCGAAGCGGTTGAACGTGTTCGCCCACACGACTCCGGCCCGGAGCCGCTCGGCCATCCAGAGGATCCGCGAGCCCTTTTCGGTCCAGATGCCCGCGGAGAGCCCGTAGGGCGTGTTGTTCGCCTTCTCGACCGCCTCGTCCGGCGTTCGGAACGTGAGCACCGAGAGCACCGGCCCGAAGATCTCCTCCTGCGCGATGCGGTAGCTCTGGGCGACGTTCGTGAACACCGTCGGAGCGAACCAGTAGCCCTTCTCGGGCAGGCGGCAGGGCGGCTGATAGATCTCGGCGCCCTCCGCTCGGCCCGCGGCGACGAGCTCCTCGATCTTGTCGAGCTGCATCCGGGAGTTGATCGCGCCGACATCGGTGTTCTTGTCGAGCGGGTCACCGACACGGAGGGTCGCCATCCGGCTCTTCAGCTTGTCGACGACCGTCTCGTAGATCGACTCCTGCACGAAGAGACGCGATCCCGCGCAACAGACGTGACCCTGGTTGAAGTAGATGCCGTTGACGATTCCCTCGACCGCCTGGTCGACGGCGGCGTCGTCGAAGACGATGTTCGCCGCCTTGCCCCCGAGCTCGAGGGTGAGCCTCTTGCCCGTCCCGGCAAGCCGGCGCTGGATCGCCTTGCCGACCTCGGTCGAACCCGTGAACGCAATCTTGTCGACCTCGGCCTCGACCAGCGCGGCGCCGGCCCGGCCGTCGCCCGTGACGATGTTGACGACGCCGGCGGGCAGCTCGGCCTGGCGGAGCACGTCGCAGAAGAGCAGCGCCGTGAGCGGTGTCGTCTCCGCCGGCTTGAGCACGACGGTGTTCCCGGCCGCGAGGGCGGGCGCGATCTTCCACGACAGCATCAGCAGCGGGAAGTTCCAGGGGATGATCTGCCCGGCGACGCCGAGCGGCTTCGGGCTGCGGTTCGGGGAGGCGTACTCGAGCTTGTCCGCCCAGCCTGCGTAGTAGAAGAAGTGCGCGGCTGCGAGCGGCAGGTCGACGTCGCGCGACTCCTTGATCGGCTTCCCGCCGTTCAGCGATTCGAGCACCGCGAACTCGCGCGACCGCTCGGCGATGATGCGTGCGATCCGGAAGAGGTACTTGGCGCGCTCGGAGCCGGGCAGCGCCGACCAGGCGCCGAAGGCCTCCCTCGCTGCGTCCGTCGCCGCCACCACATCCGCCTCGCCGGCCTGCGCGACCTGCGCCAGAGGCGATTCGTCGCGGGGCGAGATCGTCTCGAAGAACTCGCCCGAGCGAGGCGCGATCCACTCGCCGCCGACGAACAGCCCGTAGCGCTCGCGCAGCGAGAGAATCTCCGTGCTCTCGGGCGCAGGGGCATACGTCCAGTCGGCGGGAACGGGCGCGCGGTCGGGACGCTTCTCGACGTCAGTCAACTGAGGTCCTAGTCAACAGTGAAGTAGTCCTTCGACTGGTATTGGCCGGTCTTCTCCTTGCGCAGCTGCATGAGGATGTCGTTGACGAGGCTCGAGGCGCCGAGGCGGTACAGGTCGGGCGTCAGCCAGTCCGGCCCGAGCGTCTCGTGCACCTGCACGAGATACTGGATCGCGTTCTTCGATGTGCGGATCCCCCCGGCGGGCTTCATCCCGACCTTGCGGCCGGTCTCCGCGTACACGTCGCGGATCGCCTCGAGCATCACCAGCTGCACCGGCAGCGTCGCAGCCCCCGGGAGCTTGCCGGTCGACGTCTTGATGAAGTCGGCGCCGGCGGCCATCGCGAGCAGCGAGGCGCGGCGGACGTTGTCGTACGTGCCGAGCTCGGCGACCTCGAGGATCACCTTCAGGTGTGCGTCGCCACACGCCTCCTTCACGTGCACGATCTCGTCGTACACCTGCGCGTAGCGGCCCGAGAGGAATGCGCCGCGGTCGATCACCATGTCGACCTCGTCGGCGCCCATCGCAACGACCTCCTCGGTCTCACGCACCTTCACGTCGAGCGGGCTCTGGCCGCTCGGAAACGCGGTCGCCACGGACGCCACCTTCACGCCGGTGCCGCGGAGACGTTCGACGGCCGTCGGGACGAGGTTCGGATAGACGCAGACGGCCGCGACGGAGGGGACGTTGGGATCGCTCGGATCGGGACGCACGGCCTTCGAGCACAGCGCCGAGACCTTTCCAGGGGTGTCCTGACCCTCGAGCGTGGTGAGATCGCAGCAGCGGATCGCAAGCTCGAGCGCCCACACCTTCGCGTCCTTCTTGATGCTGCGCTTGGCGAGCTCGGCCGCGCGCGCCTCGACCGCGACCTGGTCGATCGAGCCGATGCGCGGCAGCCGCTGCTTCAGCGGAAGCTCGAAGCCGCCTGGGAGAGCGGGCGCCTGCGCCATACGGCGAGTGTACGCGTGCCCATGTCGTCCTCGCAGACGACGCCGAATCGTCCTCGCCGCCGACGAAATCGTGCTGCCTCGAGCCTAGATTCGGTGCGGGAAGACGAGAGATCGTTCGAGGAGGACGGAGATGTATGCACATGTCGGCGCGAAGGCGCCGGTCTGGGCCGCTGAGGCCTACGTGAAGGACGAGCCCGAGCCGGTGCGTGTCGACCTGCCCGGCGACGAGTCGTGGCTCGTCCTCTTCTTCTACCCACGTGACTTCACGTTCGTGTGTCCCACCGAGCTCGCGGCGTTAGAGGAGCTGCGGCCCGAGTTCGAAGCGGCGGGCGTGCAGCTCATCGCCGCAAGCACGGACAGCTGGTGGGTGCATCGCGCGTGGTTCATGACGAACCCGTGGCTCGGCGAGGTGGCGTATCCCGTGATCGCCGACACGTCGCAAGAGCTCGCGCTGCGCTACGGCGTCCTGCTCGAGGACGGCGCGGCGCTGCGTGCGACGTTCGTCATCGACCCGGAAGGGATCATCCGGCACGCCGCCGTCACCGACGTGAGCGTCGGCCGCAGCGCGACGGAGACGCTGCGCGTCGTCCAGGCGCTGCAGACGGGCGAGCTCTGCCCGGCGAACTGGCGCCCCGGACAGGCGACACTCAGGGCCGCGTAGGAGCTCCGGGGTCAGACCCGGGTCTGACCCGGGTCTGACCCTTTACACGCTCACTCGTTGATCGCTCGATGATATGCTGCCGACATGGACACGACGAACACGGCACTCTCCACCGTTCTCGACCTCGCGCTCACGCGCACGATCGTCATTCGCGACGTCGACGCTGCGCTCGGCGCCCACGGGCTCGCGCTCACGGATCTGGCCCTGCTGCTCGAGCTGTACGACGCGCCCGACGGCCGGCTCCGGCGTGTCGAGCTCGCCAACCGGCTCGGCGTGACGCCGTCCGGCGTGGCCCGGCAGTTGCAACCGCTCGAGCGGATCGGGCTCGTGAGCCGCGAGCCTCATGCGCGCGACGCGCGGCTGGCTCTCGTCGTGCTGACCGACACGGGACGCCGCATCGCGGAGGAGTCTGTGCCCACGGCCGAAGCCGCTGCGGAGCGGGTTCTCGCGCGGTACTGGCCCGGCGCCGAGCGCGACCGGCTCGCCAGGCTGATCGCCGCAGTCCGCTAGGCGAGATCGCCGCGCAGCTGGTCGACCGTCTCGACGGCCCGCTGGTCCGACACGAGCAGGCGGCTCCACTCCGCTCCCTCGAGCGTCACCACGATGCAGGGCCCGCCGCGGTAGAGCGCGGCGAAGTCCTTGCGTCCTCCACCCCGCCACGTGCCGAGCGCGATCACGCCCGGGATTCCGGTGCCAGGTGCGCGGACACCGCGTAGCTCGCGAAACGGAGACTCGGACACGCGGAAGTCGCGCACGGTCGACCAGGGCACGCGTACGTCACCCTGCAGAGCCCCGGCCTTCTCGAGGTCGTTCAGCCTGACGACGAGCTCGGGCCCTTCATGTCGCAGCGCGGCCAACGAGTGTCCTAGAGCCCCAGGCGCTCGAGCATCGTCTCGTTGCGCCGCCACTTCGGGGCCGACTTGACCTGAAGCTCGAGATACACCGACCGGCCGAGCAGCTGCTCGACGAAGGGGCGAGCGCTGCGACCGATCTCCCGCACCATCGTCCCACCCTTGCCGATCAGGATCTGCTTCTGGCTCTCCGTTTCCGTGTACAGCCGCACGTGCACGTGGCCGTCTTCGATCGAAATGACCTCGGCGGTGATCGCGTGCGGCACCTCTTCCTTGGTGAGCCGCAGTGCTTGCTCGCGCACCGCCTCGGCGATCCGCGCCTCGAGCGGCAGGTCGGTTTCGGTCTCGGGCGGGTAGAGCAGCGGCCCGTCCGGGAGCAGCGAGATCAGATCGCCCCGCAGCTCGTCGATGCCGTCGCCGGTCGTCGCGCTCACCGGATGGAGGGCATGGAACGGGCCGAGCGTCGCCGCCTGCTTCATCTGCGACGCGATGTGCCCTGCCTTCAGCCGGTCGACCTTGTTGACGACGATGATCACCGGCACGCCGAGGCCGAACACGTGCCGCGCGACGAACCGGTCACCGGCGCCGATCCGCTCACGTGCGCTCACCACGAGCATGACGACGTCGACGTCCTCGCCCATCGTCTGCACGACCCGTTGCTGCATGCGTTCCGTCAAGGTGTCGATCGGGCGCTGCCAGCCGGGCAGGTCGACGAGCACGAGCTGGGCGTCGTCGTTCGTGAACACCCCGCGGATGCGGTGCCTCGTCGTGTGCGGGACGGAGGAGACGATCGCCACCTTCGTCCCCACGAGCGCGTTGACCAGCGTCGACTTGCCGACGTTCGGCCGGCCGGCGACGGCGGCAAAGCCCGACTTCACTCTGGAAGGCTCCACGCGTCCGGCAGCAGGTCCGCCGCCGGCCAGGTCGCGATCGAGCCGTCCTCGCGCCGGAAGCTGACCTCGGCGATTCGCCACTCGTAGAGCCACTGCCGGCAGCCGCCGCAGGGCGAGGCGGTGATGCCGATCGCGGCCAGGTCGCCGGGCTTGCAGCCTGCGACTGCCGCGGCGACGATCGCCGACTTCTCGGCGCACACACCGAGCGGGTACGCGGCGTTCTCGACGTTGACCCCCGCGAACTCGCGGCCGTCGACGGAGCGCACGACCGCACCGACGTGGTAGCGCGAGTACGGCGCGTAGGCCTGCGCGGCGATCACCTCGGCTCTCTCTACCAGTTCGCTCACGAGAACACCTGGAACACGATCAGTGCGGCCAGCGCCCCGAGCAGGCCGCCCGAGGCGACCTCCAGCGCCGAGTGGACACCCGACTCGACGCGCGTCTGCGCCACGAGCACCGCCATGATCAGCGCGAGCGACGAGACCAGGAACCGATGGGACGCGCCGGCGACGTAGGTGGCCGCGATCCAGCACGCGAACGCGACCGCAGCATGCCCTGACGGGATCCCCCCGCGGAGCGGCGTCCCGCGGCCCGTATAGGCCTTCACCGCGATCACGCAGATCACGACCAGGACGAGCACGACGAGGGTGAGCTCGGCCGGCGCCTGGCGAAGGCGATCGAGCAGGTCCGACGAGCGATCGGCCACCTTCCCCGCGAAGACGAGGTACCCGATCGCGAGGGCGTTGACCGACGCGAGCAACACGGCGCCGGCCGCGATGTCCTTTGCCAGCTTCGCCATCGGGTCGAACGACGTCGTCGCGATGTCGATCGCGCCTTCGATGGCCGTGTTGATCATCTCCGCGATCAGGACGAAGGTGATGGAGATCAGGAGCGCGATCAGCTCGAGCTTCGTCACGTTCACGATCAGCGCAAGGACGATCACGACGAACGCGATGCCGAAGTGGATGCGCATGTTCCGCTGCGTGCGGAGCACGTGGATGATCCCCTCGGTCGCGTAGTTGAACGAGTCGAGGAGGCTGGGCGACCGGCGCGAGCTCACGGTGACCTCGCGAACGCGCCCTCGAGCTCCGACATCGCAGCGCCGTGGTCGTAGCCGAGCAGATGCAGTAGTCCGTGCACCAGGGGCCTCCGCCACTCCTCTCCCACGACCTGGGGGCAGATCACGACGTCGCCGAGCTGGCGCGGCAGCTCGCCCGGCAGCGCGGACGTCCCGTCGATGGGGAACGAGAGCACGTCCGTCGCCTCGTCGACTCCGAGATGCTCCTGCTTCAGCTTCCGGATCTCGTCGGGCGCGACGAACGCGATTCCGAGGTCACCGCTGACGATCTGCTGGGCGGTCAGCACCTCGCGCGCCAGCTTCCTGGCGGCGGGGGCATCGACCGGGACACCGCTTCGGTTCTCGACCTCGATCACGACTTCCGTCATCGGGGGCGCTCGTCCGTGTGCTCCTTGTACGCCTCGACGATTCGCTGCACGAGCTTGTGCCGCACGACGTCGCGGTGACCGAACCCGATGAACGCGATGCCCTCGATGTCGATCAGCACGTCCTGCACGTGCACGAGCCCTGACCGCTGCTCGCGCGGCAGGTCGATCTGCGTGACGTCACCGGTCACGACCACCCTCGAACCGAAGCCAAGACGCGTCAGGAACATCTGCATCTGTTCGGGCGACGTGTTCTGGGCCTCGTCGAGGATGATGAAACTGTCGTTCAGCGTCCGGCCGCGCATGAACGCGAGCGGCGCAACCTCGATCGTGCCTCGTTCGATCAGGTTGTTCGCGCGATCGGGCTCGAGCATGTCGTAGAGCGCGTCGAAGAGGGGACGAAGGTACGGGTCGACCTTCGCCATCAAGTCGCCGGGAAGGAACCCGAGCCGCTCCCCCGCCTCGACTGCGGGCCGGGTGAGGATGATCCTTGCGACCTCTCGCTCATGGAGCGCCGCGACCGCGAGCGCCATCGCGAGATAGGTCTTGCCCGTCCCGGCCGGGCCGATCCCGAAGGTGACCGTCGACCGGCGGATCGCGTCGACGTAGCGCTTCTGCATGACCGTCTTCGGAGCGATGCGCTTGCCACGGTGGCGCCACACGACATGGTCGAAGACCTCGCGAACGTCCGTCCGGGCGTCCAGCGCACCGAGCACCGCGTCGACGGTCTGGGCGCCGACCTCGTGCCCGCCCTCGACGAGGTCGACGAGCTCGTCGAGCACGGTCCGGGCCTCCGCGACCTGCTGCTCGTCGCCTTCGAGCGTGAGCTGGTTCCCACGCAGGCGGATGGTGCAATGGAGCCGCTCGCGGAGGGCGTCGAGCACGCCGTCGGACATACCCGCCAGCTCGGCGGCGACGGCGTTGGAGACGGCGAACGTGTCCTGCATCCCGGACCTGAGTGTAGGCCGCGCCCCGGAACTTCCGCGCGACCCCGGGGCGGACGTCTATGTTCCGCCGGGTGGAGCGGAAGTGGTGGACGTTGCTCGCGGTCTGCACCGCGACCTTCATGCTCCTCCTGGACATCACGATCGTGAACGTCGCCCTCCCGGCGATCGAACGGTCGCTCGACGCGTCGTTCTCCGACCTCCAGTGGGTGGTCGATGCCTACGCTCTCGCGCTCGCGACGTTCGTCCTGACAGCCGGTGCTCTCGCCGACCTGTTCGGCCGCAAGCGGCTGTTCGTGATCGGGATCGTGCTGTTCACCGTCGCATCGGCCGCCTGCGGGCTTGCGAACGACTCGCTCTTCCTGATCGTCGCCCGCGGCGTCCAGGGCGTCGGCGGCGCGATCATGTTCGCGACGGCACTCGCGTTGATCTCCCAGGAGTTCCACGGGCGGGAGCGAGGCACCGCCTTCGGGTTATGGGGCGCGACGATCGGAGCGGCCGTCGCAATCGGCCCGCTGGTCGGGGGCATGCTCACGTCCTGGCTGTCGTGGCGGTGGATCTTCCTCGTGAATATCCCGATCGGCATCGGTGCCGTGCTGCTCTCGCTGGCCAAGCTGCGGGAGTCGAGCGACCCGGAGCACAACCGTCTCGACCCGATCGGGCTCGTGACGTTGATCGGAGGGCTCTTCTGCCTGATCCTCGCCTTGATCGAAGGGAACAAGCGAGGCTGGTCGAGCGGGGTGATCATCGGGCTGTTCGTCACCGCGTTCGTGCTGCTCGCGCTGTTCATCGCGTCACAGACGCGCGACCGGGTGACGATGATCGACCTCTCGTTGTTCGGGCGCCCGGCCTTCGACGGGGCGCAGGTGACGGCATTCGCGATCTCGTCCTCGATGTTCGCGATGTTCCTGTACCTGACGCTCTACATGGAGAACGTGCTCGGACTCACGCCGCTCCAGACCGGACTGCGATTTCTGCCCCTGAGCGTGATCTCGTTCGTCGCAGCGCCGGTCGCCGGCCGGCTCTCGACACGCGTTCCGATCAGGTGGCTGCTCGGCTTCGGACTCGGGCTCGTCGCGCTCTCGCTCTGGCTGATGAGCGGCATCACGACGAGCTCCGACTGGACGACCCTGCTTCCCGGCTTCCTGATCGGCGGGATCGGCATCGGAATGGTGAACGCACCGCTCGCGTCGACGGCAGTGTCGACCGTCAGGGTCGAGCGTGCCGGGATGGCCTCGGGGATCAACAACACCTTCCGCCAGCTCGGAATCGCAACGGGAATCGCGGCCCTGGGCGCGTTGTTCGCGAGCCGCGTCACCGATGGTGTCGTCGCGGGACTCTCCGGCCTGTCGAACGTGCATCACCTCGCAACGCAGCTCGCGAGCGGCCAGGCGACGAATGCGATCGCAGCTGCGCCTGCCGGTGACCGAGCCCGGATCGCCGACGTCGCACGCGCGTCGTTCGTCTCGGGGCTCAACCACATCCTGATCATCGGCGCGATCGTGGCCGCGTGCGGCGCCGTGCTCGCCGCGATCCTCGTCAGGCCTCAGGACTTCGTGGCGAGCGGCCCGCCGAAGGGAGCAGGCTAGCGCCCCGCTAGGCGAGCTTCTCGCGAACGAGCTGACCGACTGCCGAGCCGTCCGCGCGGCCCGCGACCTGGGGCATCACGTCCGCCATCACCCGGCCGAGGTCCTGCAGCGACGTGGCTCCGTTCTCCGCGATCGCGTCGTCGACGATCCGCTCGAGCTCGTCCTCCGACAGCGGCTCCGGCATGAACTCCTCGAGCACCGCAAGCTCGGCCTCCTCCTTCGCCGCCTGCTCGCTCCGGCCGGCGTCGTGGAACGCCTCGGCAGCCTCGATCCGCTTCTTGCGCTCCCGCTGGAGAACCTGCAGCTCCTCCCCTTCGGACAGCGGCCGCTGGAGATCCTTCTCGGCAGAACGAAGGCTGGAGAGGATCAACCGCAGCGCGTCGCGGCGCTCGACATCACGGGCGAGCATCGCCTTCTTCACGTCGTCTTCGATCTGCGCGATCAGGCTCATTGGGGCTCTCCCAGCACGTGCCAGTGGAGGTGAAAGACGGTCTGCCCTGCGCTCGGGCCGACATTGACGACGACACGGTAGTCGGTCAAGCCCGCGCGGTCGGCTGTCTCGGCGACGAACGCGAGCATGCGGGCGGATTCCTCTGCCTCGAACGCCCCGACTTCGCGGAACGTGTCGACGTGCCGCTCGGGGATCACGAGCAGGTGAACCGGTGCCTGCGGCGCGATGTCCGCGATCGCGACCAGGCCGTCCCCGGTGTGCACGTGGTCACCTTCCGTGAAGAGGCGGCAGAACAGGCAGTCGTCCTCAGGCGGCAAGGATCCCCTCCTCCGTCACCGCGGCCGCACGGACGCGCACGAGCTCGCCGACCGGCGCGTCGACGAGCCACGGCGAATAGTCGTCGCCGTATCCGCGTCCCGGCCGGTCGACCAGAACCGTGTCGGTCGCCCCGACCTTACGCCGCCACCGCCGCGTCGAAAGCTCGCGCGACAACGATCGCAGACGGGCGCTGCGGTCCCGCTTCACCTGCGGCGGCACGCGATCGTCGTGCTCGGTCTTCGTGCCCGGGCGGGGCGAATACGGGAAGACGTGGACGCCGCTGATTCCGGCGCGCTCGATGACGTCGATGGTCCTTGCGAACGCAGCTTCGTCCTCGGTCGGAAAGCCCACGATCACGTCGGTGGTGAGATTGAAGTCGTCGAGCGGCTCGAGCCGGCGAAGGTACGTCGTGGCGTCGTAGCGGCGCTGCATCGCTCGCAGCACCCCGTCGTCGCCGGATTGCAGCGGAACGTGGAGGTGCCTGCTGACGGTCGCTGTGTCCCGAAGCGCCGAGACGAGCCTTTCGTCGACGTGGTTGATCTCGATCGAGCTCAGCCGCAGGCGGGCGAGCCCGGAGACCGCGCCCGCCTCCCTGACGAGCCGTGGAAGGTCGTAGCCCGCCGCGCGATCCCGGAAACAACCGAGGTTGATGCCGGTGAGCACGACCTCCCTGTGTCCCTGATCGACCCGGCGGCGGATCTCCCGCAGCACGGCCTGGGCGCTCCGGCTTCGCGACGACCCACGGACGAGCGGAATCACGCAGAAGTTGCACGAGAACGAGCAGCCGTCCTGGATCTTCACGAAGGCTCGAACGCGGTCGAGCCGAGAGTCCGCCTGCACGCAACCGATGGCGCCGACGTCGCCGGCGACGAACGCAGCGGTCTCCTCGCTCCGCTTCGCCACGACCGTGACGCCGGCCGGGAGACCCTCGAGCGAAGCAGGCGGAAGGTTCGCGGCGCAGCCGGTCAGGTAGACGCGAGCGTGCGTTCGCGCGGCTCGCGCAGCCGCCTTTCGGCTCTTGGCGAGCGCTTCATTCGTGACGCAACAGCCGCTGATCACCGCGATGTCGGCGCCAACGTCGTCTCGCTCGCGATGGCCGTCGGCGAGCAGCGCCTCACGGACAGCCTGCACGTCGGCGTGCGACACCTTGCAGCCGAGGAAGTCGACGCGGAACGTCGCCACTCCGTTGATCGTACTGCCGCTTCAGGCGCGGTGAAACACGTCGGCAGCCCAGCCGTCGAGGACGCGGCGATCGGAATGAAGCCAGCCGGCGGGGTGCGGGCGGTCGGAGAGCAGGTAACCCGACGCGATCAGCGTGCGCGCATCCACCCGTTCGGCTGCCGAGGTCACGCCCGCGAGCGAGATGTTGACGATGGCGATCGACGCCGAGGGCAAGGCGTCCTCTGCGCCGACGAGCCGCACGTCGATGCGAACGCTGTTCGCATCGGCGTTCGCGCGCGTCGCGTCCACCGCGGCGGGCTCCACATCGACGCCGTAGACCGGATCGAAGCCGAGCCGAGCGGCGCCGATCGACAGAACGCCCGAACCACAGCCGACGTCGAGCAACGACCCTGGCTCGACGTCCTGAAGCAACTGCAGGCACAGCTGCGTAGTCGGGTGCGCACCGGTGCCGAACGCGCGACCGGGGTCGATCACGACCGCGAGCGATCCGGCGGGCGGCTGCTCCCAGGGCGGCCCGACCCAGAGGCGGCCGACCTCGACCGGCCGGTGGAACGCCTGCCAGCGGTCCTCCCAGCCATCCTCGACGTCGGTCGACTGGGCGGCGCCGAACACGTGCCAGACGCGCTCCTCGCCCGCGGCGTCGGTATAGGCGACCAGCTCCGTCGAGCCCACGTGCTCGACCTCTTCGAACCCGTCGGGGAAGAGTGCGAGCATCGTCGCGCGCGCCTCCTCGATGCGCGCGTCGCGGATTTCGACGGTGACGCGGCGGAGGCTCAGCGGAACGCGCTCTTCAGCTTCTCGAAGAAGCCCTCGTCGTGCCTGTACGTGTGCTCGTCGCTTGCCGCGTCGAACTCGGCCAGCAAGCGACGCTGCTCGTCGGACAGACGCCTCGGCACCGTGACGTTCACGAGCACCCGATGGTCGCCGCGGCCGAAGCCCTGGAGCACCGGCATGCCTCGCCCGCGCAGCACGCGGACGTCGCCCGGCTGGACGCCGGGCTCCAGCGTCAGGTCGACTTTGCCCTCGAGCGTCTCGACCTGGATCTCGGCGCCGAGAGCGGCTTGCACGACCGTCAGGTCGACCTGGGAGAAGATGTCGTTGCCTTCGCGCACGAAGCGCGGATCCGTAAGGACGTGCACCCGAACGTACACGTCGCCGGCGCGCCCACCCAACTCGCCGGCATGACCTTCGCCCGAGACACGGATGCGCTGACCGTCGTGGATTCCCGCCGGAACCTTGACATCGATCGTGCGCGGCTCCGCGAGCCGGCCTGCGCCGGCGCAGGCCCTGCACGGATGCTCGACGATCCGGCCGGCCCCTCGGCACTGCGGACAGCCCTGTGTGCGCACGAACTCACCCAGGACACTGCGCGAAACGTGCTGGAGCCTTCCGGAGCCCCCGCAGCGCGTGCACGAGACCGGCGAGGTGCCCGGCTCGACGCCGTCGCCCCCGCACGTCGCGCACGGGACGGTGACGTCGAACGGGACGGCGACACTGATGCCGCGCGCCGCGTCCGCGAGCGAGATCTCGATCTCGGAGCCGACGTCCGCCCCCCGCCTCGAGCGCCGCGTCTGGCCGCCGAACATGTCGTCGCCGAAGAACGTCGCGAACAGGTCGCCGAGCCCGCCGACGTCGAAGCCGGTCGGCGTGAAGCCACCCGAGCGGAGGCCGGCGTGGCCGTAGCGATCGTAGAGCGCACGGGTCTCGCTGTTCGTCAGCACCTCGTACGCCTCGGCGGCCTCCCGAAACCGAGCTTCCGCGTCGGGCGCCGCCGAGACGTCGGGATGCAGCTCGCGGGCCAACCGGCGGAATGCCTTCTTGATCGTCGCATCGTCGGCGTCGCGCGGGACGCCCAGCAGCTCGTAGAAGTCGCGGTCGGTCGTCGCCATCAGTCGTCCGAGTAGACATCCTCGACGAAGCGCGAGAGATCACGCGCGGCCGAGCGCACCGATCGGAGCGCCTTGTCGTAGTCCATCCGCAGCGGTCCCAGCAGACTGACCGCCCCGAGTGTCTGGTGCGCGAAGCCGTACGTCGCACCGACGAGCGAAAGCTCCTTCAGCCCAGGTTGTTCGAGCTCCTCGCCGACCCGTGCGAACGGGCGCCGCGGATCGAGCCGCTGCGCGAGGACGTCGAGCAGCGCCGCGCGCTTCTCCAGCGCGTCCATGAGGCTGCGATAGGCCCCGATCTCGTCCTGGCGCATCTCGTCCAACAACCCTGCGGCACCGCCGACGAAGAGCATTCGCCCCTCGTCGGCCGCGTGGTCGAACGACGGCCGGATCGATTCGAGGAACAGCCGCTCACGCGGCGAGAGCCCTTGCTCCTCGAACGCGAGCCGAACGGCGCGCGACCCGATCCGCACGCCCGTCAGGCGGTCGTTCAGGTAGTCGGCCGCCCACGTGGCCAAGCCGGGGTCGACCTCGTCGGGGAACTCGGTTCGCAGCTTGGTCACGCCACCGAGTGACGTGATCACCACGGTCATGACGACACGCGGCTGGAGCATCAACACCTCGACGTGCCTGACCGTCGCCGCCTGGAGCGGAGGCGCCGAGACGAGCGCGAGGAGCCTCGTCACCTGAGCGAGCATCTCGGTCGTCGCCTGCAGCGCCTCCTCGACCTCCGCACGTGCGAGCGGAAGATCGAGCGAGAACTCACCCGCCCGCGGCTCCTGACGCTCGAGCAACCCGTCGACGTACAAGCGGTAGCCGGCCTCGGTCGGGACCCGCCCGGCCGACGTATGCGGGTGCGTCAACAAGCCGACCCGCTCGAGATCGGCGAGCTCACCGCGCACGGTCGAGGCGGAGACGGCCAGGCCCGAGCGCTCGACGAGCGAACGGGAGCCGACCGGCTGGCCGGTCGAGACGTACTCCTCGACCACACGGCGCAGGATTCCCCGCTGCCGCTCCGACAGGGGCTCGCTCATGTGCTCATGGTAGGAGCGAGCAGGCGTGCCGTGACGCCTCCGCCGAGAAACCGGCCGCGCCGAGTCAGCGAAATTGCGCCGCCATGGGTCGAGACGAGGCCCGCGCGCTCGAGGCGCTCGAGCTCGGATTGATCGATTGCAGCCCGGATGTCGTCGAACGGCAGCGATCCGTCGAGCCGGAGCCCGAGCATCAGGCGCTCCGCGGCCTGCACGTCTCGTGGCAGCTCCTCGATCTCACGGGGCGGCCGCTGACCGTTCTCGAGCGCCCCGAAATAGCGCCCCAGAGACGGCGTATTGCGGGTACGGCGGCCGGCGACTGTGCCGACGGCACCGACCCCAAGGCCGAGGTAGTCGTGGCCGAGCCAGTAGCCGAGATTGTGCTTCGCCCGCAGATCGCGCCCTCCAGCACGAGCCGGTCCGAGGCAGAAGTTGGCCGTCTCGTACCAGCGATAGCCGGCGCCCGACAACGTCGCCACGACGGTCTCGAAATAGGTTTCCATGGCCTCGGCCTGCAGCTCGAGCGCAGCTCCGTGTGCGTGGGTGAAGCGCGTGCCCGGCTTGGCCTCCAGCTCGTAGGCGGAAACGTGCTCCGGCTCGAGCTCAACGGCCCGGGCGAGGTCGGCGTCCAGATCGGCGGGCTCCTGCCCCGGAATGCCGTAGATGAGGTCGATCGAGATGTTGTCAAAACCGACATCACGTAGAGCGTAGACGGCGCATCGGACGTCGTCAGGAGTGGCAACACGCCCGAGAACGTCGAGGAGACGGGGCTCGAAGCTCTGGGCGCCGAGCGAGACTCGATCGACGCCCGCGCGACGGAGCACCGCGGCGAGCTCCGCGGTGACCGTCTCCGGGTTTGCCTCGACGGTCAGCTCCTCGGCCTGCGGGAGCGACACGAGCAGCTGCTCGAGCGCTCCCTCCTCGGTGAACGTCGGGGTGCCGCCGCCGAGATACACCGTCTCGAGGCACGGCGCGAGAACCGCGCGCTCGAGCTCGAGCTCCTGCACCAACGCCCTCACGTACCTCGCGTGGTCGGCCCGGCGCCCGACGACGGTCACGAAGTCGCAGTAGCCGCAGCGTGACGAGCAGAACGGAAGGTGGACGTAGAGGTGCCTGACTCCGGGCCGCAGCGCAGTGGACGTCACTGCCTGCGTGCTCCCTCGTTCAGGTTGAGCACCGCGAGGAACGCCTCCTGGGGCACCTCCACCGCGCCGACCTGCTTCATCCGCTTCTTGCCGGCCTTTTGCTTCTCGAGCAGCTTGCGCTTGCGAGTGATGTCGCCGCCGTAGCACTTCGCAAGCACGTCCTTGCGACGCGCCTTCACCGTCTCGCGCGCGATCACCCGCGCACCGATCGCGGCCTGGATCGGCACGTCGAACATCTGACGAGGAATCTCCTCGCGCAGCTTCTCCACGAGAGCCTTCCCGCGTTCGTACGCAAACTCACGATGGACGATCAGGCTCAGGGCGTCGACGGGCTCACCGCCGACGAGCACGTCCACACGCACCAACGAGCCCGGACGGAAGCCGTCGAAGTCGTAGTCGAAGCTCGCGTAGCCGCGTGTGCGCGACTTCAGCTGGTCGTAGTAGTCGAGAACCACCTCGCCGAGCGGAAGTTCATAGACCAGGTGAACGCGCTCGGGCGAGAGGTACTCCATGTGGTCGAACCGTCCGCGCCGGTCGTTGTTCAGCTCCATGATCGTGCCGACGTACTCCTTGGGCACGATGATCGACGCCTTGATGAACGGCTCCTCGACCTCCTCCGCACCGTCGGGCAGGTCGGACGGGGTGTGCACCTCGCGCCAGTCGGGCTCGTTCAGCAGGCGCACCCGGTATGCGACGTTCGGCGCGGTGACGATCAGGTCGAGGTCGAACTCTCGCTCGAGGCGCTCGCGCACGATCTCCATGTGCAGCAGCCCGAGAAAGCCGCAACGGAATCCGAACCCGAGCGCCTGCGATGTCTCCGGCTCGTAGAACAGTGCTGCATCGTTCAGCTTCAGCCGCTCGAGCGCATCACGCAGTTCCGGATAGTCGTCGGACTCGGTCGGAAACAGCCCGGCGAACACCATCGGCTTGACGTCCTTGTAGCCCGGCAGGGGCGACGATGCCGGCGACCGGTCGGCAGTCAGCGTGTCGCCGACGCGCAGCTCCGAGACGTCCTTGAGCCCGGTGATCACGTAGCCGACCTCACCGGCCTGAAGCTCCGGCACGGGTCGCATCGCCGGAGTCATGAATCCGATCTCCTGGGCCTCGAAGCGCGTGCCGAGCGCCATGGCGCGGAGTGCCTGGCGCGCGCGGAACACACCGTCGACGACACGGACGAACGCGACGACGCCGCGGTACTGGTCGTACGAGGAGTCGAAGATCAGCGCCCGCGGCGGAGCCTCGAGCTCCCCTTCGGGAGCGCCGATGCGCTCGATGATCGCGTCGAGCACGGCGGCGACGCCGTCGCCGGTCTTCGCCGAGATGCGGAGGACCCGCTCGGCGTCCTCGCCGATCAGGTCGGCGATCTCGGCCGCGGCGCGGTCAGGATCGGCCTGCGGCAGGTCGATCTTGTTCACGACCGGAACGATCTCGAGGTCGTTCTCGATCGCGAGGTATGCGTTGGCAAGCGTCTGAGCCTCGATCCCCTGCGCGGCGTCGACCACGAGCAACGCTCCCTCGCACGCTTGCAGGCTGCGCGACACCTCATACGTGAAGTCGACGTGACCGGGAGTGTCGATCAGGTTCAGCTCGTATCCGCGCCACTGGACGCGAACCGCCTGTGCCTTGATCGTGATCCCGCGCTCGCGCTCGAGCTCCATCGAGTCGAGCAGCTGGTCGCGCATCTCGCGGGCGGAGACGGTGTTCGTGAGCTGGAGAATCCGGTCGGCGAGCGTCGACTTGCCGTGGTCGATGTGCGCGATGATCGAGAAGTTGCGGATGTGTTGCTGGTCCATGATGCGTCGGGCCGCTACGGTCGGCGGCCCCGCACTGAGAGTAGCGCCTGCATCTCGCGCACCCGCAGAAGCGCGCAGGAACCGACGTAGGCAGCCACGCCGAGGGCGAGGGCGAGACCGAGCGAGACGAGCTGGGCCGGCAGCGAGCGGCCGAGCGTCGCGTCGAGCACGTGCCACACCGGCCACGCGACGACGGCCAGCACGGCCCCGGCGAGCACCATGCGGACGAAGGACGACAACGTCGCCAGGAGCTGCAGCCCGCCGTACTGGCGCTGCAGCAACGTGAACAGCGCGACCGTCCCGACGATGTTCACCACCGCGGTCGAGAGCGGGATCCCCCACACGCCGAGGTGGTAGAAGGCGGCGTCGAGTGCCGCGTTCACCCCGAGATTCAGCAGCGCGACGAGCGTCGGGACCCAGTTCTCCTGCAGGCTGAAGAAGGCGCGGTTGAGCATCAGCATCGCCCCGTTGAACGTCAGCCCGAGGGCGAACGCCGCAAGCGCGCCGGCGACCACGGTGGTCTGGCCCGGCTTGAACGCGCCGCGCTGGTAGAGGAGGCGCACGATCGGTTCCGCGAGGACGGCGGCGACGACCGACGACGGCACGAGCAGGAACGCGATCTGCCGCAGTCCGCGCGAGACGGTCGCCGCGTGCGCAACGAGATCCCCGCGCGCCGCGTGACGCGAGAGCGTCGGGAAGAGGACGGTGGCGATCGCGACCGAGAACACTCCCTGCGGGACCATGTAGAGCAGGAATGCCTTGTTGATCGCGGCCGGGGCCAGGTTGGGGTTGATGAACCTCGAGGCGAAGAACGTGTCGATCAGCGCGTTGACGTTGATCAGCCCGAGCCCGAGCGTGACCGGCACCATCAGCTTGAGGACGCGCCAGACGGCCGGGTCGTGCCAGTCGATCAGGACATGCAGGCGGCCGTCGAGCCCGCGAAGCCAGGGAAGCGGCATCAGCACCTGGATGAACGTCGCGACGAGGATCGAGCCGGCGTAGACGTAGAGCTTCGCGTCCGCGGTCGCCACCGACGGTACGCCCACAACGAGCCCGACGATGATCGCGACGTTCCAGACGACCGGCGTCAGCGCCGGGACGGTGAATTGATCGTACGAGTTGAGGACTCCGACGATGATCCCGGAGACCCCGAGCAGCACGACGATCGGGAAGAGCACGCGCGCGAGCCCGACCGCGAGCTGCGGGTCGGAGGCGTGGAACGGCCGCAATAGCAGGGGCGCCGCAAGCATCAGGAGCGCGGTGAAGCTGCCGAGGCCGAGCAGGATCAGCCAGATCAGCGACGATGCGACACGCCATGCGCGCTTCCGCTCGCCCTTTTCGAGCAGTTCGCTGAAGACAGGGACGAACGCCGAGGAGAGGGCGGCGTCCGCGACGAACGCGCGGATCAGGTTCGGGAGCTGGTACGCGATCGTGAACGCATTGATCGGGCCGCGAGCCCCGAAGTAGTACGTCGCGACGATCTCGCGCACGAGCCCGACGACCCTGGACACCCCGGTCGCCACGGCGAAGATCACCGTCGAGATCCCGAGCCTCCGCCGGGCCGCCTCCAGCGCGATCGCCTCGTCGGCGGCCGCCGGAGGCGTGGCCAGCTGCATCAGTGGATCGACCGACCCCCAGGTCGGCAGCCCGCGGGAGCGTCGACGCTCGTTGCGCGCATGCAGCCGCTGCTCCCGTTCCGACGCCAGGCGCGCCTCGTCCACGAGCATGAGCATAGGGAGCGCCCCAGCCGGTTCGGGGGCGCCGTGCCGAGCCGAATGACCGCTCTGCTACCATCGTCTCGCCCGCCTGAGCGGGCTTTTCTTCGACGATGCCGAACATCAAGCAGCAGAAGAAGCGCGTGCGGATCGCCACCGAGGAGCGCCTCGAGAACCTCCGCTACCGCTCGACGATCAAGACGCTGACGAAGCGACTCGCCACCGCCGTGGAAGAGGACGACATGTCGCTGGTCGAATCGGCGCACAGGAACCTCGAGCATCTGATCGACCGTGCCGTGGCACGCGGGGCGCTGCATCGGAACACCGGCGCACGCAAGAAGTCGCAGGCCGCGCGTCTGGCCTCCGGTTCCCGCACCCCGGCCTGACCCGCCCGCTCCGCACGACCCTCCGTGCAGGCCTCAGCGCTGCGTGATCTCGACGAGCGCCCGCTCGAGCTCGAGATCGTTCGCGAGCCGAGAGCCGCCCTTGAGCGCATGGTCGAGCTCGGCGAGCCGCACCGTGGCGCCCCGGAGCTCGTCGACGCTGAAGTTCCGGGACTGCGCGTACAGCTTTCGCACGTAGAACGGGTGGAGCTTGAGTCGTGACGCGGCCTCCTTTGCCTCGACACCCTCCTCGTCGAGCCGCTGGACGGCACGGAGGCGCCCGACGTGATTGGTGAGCGCTCCGACGACGCGCGGGATCGTCCGTGAGCGCGGATCGCCGCTGCGCTCGAGCATGCGCTCGGAGGCGCGCAGCACGGCGGCGACGTCACGGCTTCCCCACGCGTCCGTCAGGACGAACGCGGGCGATTCTGCGCGTTCGGCCACCAGCGCCTCCACTTCTGCCGTCGTGACGGGGCCGCCGGCGGCCCACGTGGCGAGCTTGTCGACCTCGGCGGCAAGGTCGTAGAGATCGTGCCCGACGAGCTCGACGAGAAGCCGGCACGCATCGCCGTCGACCGGTGTCGAGCGGAGCTTGAACTGCTCCGCAACCCAGCGCTCGAGCCCGCGCTGCGGCACGTCCCACACGAGCACCTCGCCGTGCGGCGCGACCGCCTTGGCGAGGGGCCCGTCCTTCTTCAGCTCACCACCGACGAGCGCGAGCACCGTGCTCGGCGTCGGCGCCGCGAGGTAGGCAGCCACAGCCTTGGCATCGGCCGCCTTCCAGGCCTCGACCGAGGACACGACGATGAGCCTGTCGCCGGACCCGAAGAGAGCGAGCGCGTTGCACGCGGCGACTGCGTCTTCGCCCGGAGTCTCGGCAGCATCGTGCAACTCGACCGCGTCATCGTCGAAGCGGGCGCGCAAGCGCGCGACGGCTCGATCGACCTTGGGACGGTCGCTCCCGGCAATCAGGTAGGCCGCCTTCAGCTCCTCCGCCACCGCCGCCAAGCATAGGCCGTGAGGAGGAGCGTCCCGGCCGTGGCGACGATTGCCGGCCCACCGCGGAGCTGGGCGAACGGAGCCGAGGCGATGAACCTCGCGCAGACCGCAACATAGGCAGCGATCCAGCCGTCCAGCCAGGCAAGCGTCTCGGCGACGCCGGGCGCGACCGGGTCGATCGCGGCCGCGACGAGTGCGAGACCGAGGAGCAGGCCCACGACCGGTTCGACCAGCGCATTGGCGACGATGCCCAGGATCGGCACCGCTCCGAACCGGAACGCCAGCACGGGGGCGGTCGCGATCCCGCAGGCCGCCGAGACCGCTGCAGTGAGACGCACCGACGTCGGCAGCGGATACCCCTCGAGCACCTCGATCAGACGGGGCGCGAGCACGAAGATCGCCACGACCGCCGCGAACGAGAGCTGGAAGCCGGGGTCGAAGAGCGCATACGGGCTCCAGGCGAGCAACACGACCGCCGCGAGCAGCAGCAGGTGCCACCCGTCACGGTCGCGGCCCGCCAGCCAGGCGATCGAGACTGCCGCACCGGCGACCGCGGCACGAATGACCGACGGCTGCGGACCGACCGCGAGCACGTACGCGCCGATCGCAGCGAGCGCGCCGAGATGCCCCACGACGCGCGGCAGTCCGAGCAGGACGACAAGCGCCAGTACGCCACCGGCGATCAGAACGACGTTCTGGCCGGACACGGCGAGCAGGTGGTAGAGGCCGGATCGTCTGAAGGCTGTCTTGAGCCCGGGCGACAGCCCCCGGTCGTCGCCGAGCACGATTCCCTCGATCACTGCGCGCCGCTCACCGCTGAGCCCGGGTGCGCACGCTCTGCGCAGCCAGGCGCGCAGGTGATCGGCGACGCCACCAAGTCCGCCGCGATGGCCGATCACACGCCATTCGTCGACATGCAGCACGACGTGGACTCCTTGCCGCCGCAACCAGAGCCGCTCGTCGAAGCCTCCGCCGGTCGAGGCGGCGCGCGGCAGCTTCACGACCGCGAGGGCACGGATGCGGGCGCCCTGGGGAGGCGCGCGGCCGAGGGGAAGCTCCAGCTCGACCCGCTCGTTCAACGCCTCGTCTCCGAAGCGGCGAGCGCGCGCGAAGAGTCGCTCGTCGAACTGCCCGACGCGCACCTCCGAGGTCACCGTGACCGTGAACCAGTTCGCTTCTCCGGCGTGCGCGCGGAGCGGACTGCGATCCAGGGCGGCCAGACGCGCGCTCCCCCACGCCCACCCGACGACACCGACCAGCGCGGCGACGAGAACGAGCCGGGCCGGCTGTGGGGCGACGACGGCAAGCGAAACGAGGGCGAGGAGCGTGACCACGACACTCGACGGGGCAACGGTCAGACGCGACAGGTTGGACAACACCAACCCACCGACGGCGGCCGCAGCGACCACATGCGCCGGCAGCAGCCGGGTCACGGCACCACCAGCCCGCGGAGCTCGTCGAGCCGGGCAGGGCCGATCCCGGGGATGGCGTCGAGCTGCGCCACCGCAGTGAACGGCCCGTGCTCCTGACGGTACGCGACGATCTTCTGCGCCGTCACCGGGCCGACGCCGGGCAAGGTGTCGAGCTGCTCCGCGCTCGCGGTGCTGAGCGACACCGGAGCGGTCGGGCCCGCCGCAGCCGCCTGACCGCCGCCACCGACCGGCGACGCCGGCGCGCCCCGGGCGGCTACCACGACCTGCTCGCCGTCGGCGAGCGGCGCGGCCAGATTGACTGCCGCGCGCTCGGCGTGCCGCGTGAGCCCGCCCGCGCGGGCCACGACGTCGGCGACTCGTGCGCCACGCCGCAACCGGTAGAGGCCCGGCCGCCGGACGGCGCCGACGACGTCGACGACGATCGGAGGGCCGGATCCCCCGGCGGCTCCGGCGGCCGCAACCGGCACCTGCGGCCGGAGGGGTGCGACCTGGAGCGCGGCGCCGGACGCCGGAGCGCCGGAGGAAGCATGTCGCCAGACGACGACGGCGACGACGAGCGCGAGGAGAGCGATCGCCGCGATCCGACGGCGTTCGACACTCAGTTGGAATGTGGGCACGAGGAAACCGTGCCTGGCGAGTCGTGACGCGTGGGTGACGCCTGTGTGCCGAGTCTGTGCCTACTCGTCCACAGACCCGGCGGCTGCTACACGACGAGGTTGACCAGCTTGTCCGGGACGACGATCGCCCGGACCTCGTCGCCGTCGAGATGCGCCTGAACCTTCGGCGAGGCCTTCGCCCGCTCGATCAGCTCCGCGTCGGACAACCCGACCGGCACCTCGACACGGTCGCGCACCTTGCCGTTCACCTGCAGCACGAGCTCGATCGTCTCGTGACGAAGCAGGGCCTCGTCGGCGACCGGCCACGGCTCCTCCCACAGCCTGGCGTGCCCCAGCATGCCCCAGAGCTCCTCGGTGACATGCGGGACGTACGGTTGCAGCAGCGAGACGGCCGTCTCGGCGGCGAAGCGGGCTGCCGGATCGTCCGGCGCCTTGGAGAGCTCGTTGATCAGCTCCATCACCGCGGAGATGGGTGTGTTGAAGACGAACCGCCGGTCGATGTCATCGGTGACCCGTGCGATCACCTCGTGCGCCTTCCGCGCGAGCGGCGTGTCCACGCCGGCGGGCGACGCAGGCTGAGCCGCCGCCTCGTGCACGACCCGCCAGAGCCGCCGGACGAAGCGCACCGTCGCCTCGATCCCGTTCGGCGACCAGTCGATGTCCTGGTCGGCGGGCCCCTGGAAGAGGATGTAGATGCGGATCGGGTCGGCGCCGAACCGGTCGATCAGCTCGTCGGGTGTCACACCACCCTTGGACTTCGACATGCGCTTCCCGTCCTGCAACACCCAGCCCTGGTGGAACAGCCGCTGGAACGGCTCGCGAACACCGATCAGGCCGAGGTCGTTCAACGCCTTCATGAAGAACCGCGAGTAGAGCAGGTGCCCCTTCGCGTGGTCGATGCCGCCGATGTACTGGTCGACCGGCATCCAGTAGTCGGCGATGCGCCGGTCGAACGCCGTCTGCTCGTCGTGCGGGTCGGTGTACCGCACGAAGTACCACGAGGAGTCGACGAAGGTGTCCATCGTGTCGGCCTCCCGCCTCGCGGGCTTGCCGCAGCGTGGGCAGGGGACGTTGATCCACTCGGTCGCCTGTGCGAGCGGCGGCTCGCCCTTCGGACGGTAGTTCTCGACCTCGGGCAGGAGCACCGGCAGCTCGCTCTCCGGCACCGGCACGGCGCCGTCGTCGTCGCAGTAGACGATCGGGATCGGGCAGCCCCAGTACCGTTGCCGCGAGAAGCTCCAGTCGCGCAGGTGGTAGTTGATCGCGGGCTTGCCCGTGCCCTGCTCGGACAGCCACGCGGTGATGGCGTCGATCGCCTCTCGCCACGGGAGCTCGTCGAACCGGCCCGAGTTGATCAGTGAGCCGTCCTCGTCGATCACGGGCACGATCGGCAGGTCGTACGCCACGGCAAACTCACGATCGCGCTCGTCGTGCGCCGGCACCGCCATGATCGCGCCGGTGCCGTACTCCATCAGCACGTAGTCGGCGACCCAGATCGGGATCCGTTCGCCGTTCGCCGGATTGATCACATGCCGTCCCGTGAACACGCCTGTCTTCTCGCGCGACGCACGCTCTTCCGTGGGCCGGGCGGCGGCGACGCGCGCGTAGGAACGAATCTCGTCCGCGAGCGCGGTCCCTTCGACCAGCTCGTCGACCAGCGGCGACTCCGGGGCGACGACGAAGAACGTCGCGCCGAAGACGGTGTCAGGACGCGTCGTGAACACGGGAATGTCGCGATCGATCTCGTCGACGCGGAAGAGCAGCTCGGCGCCTTCCGAGCGGCCGATGTGATCGCGCTGGATCTTCTTCGTCCGCGCAGGCCAGTCGATCGTCTCCAGGTCGTCGAGCAGCTCGTCTGCGTACGCGGTGATCTTGAAGAACCACTGCTCCATGTTCCGCGCCTCGACGATCGCGCCGCAGCGCCAGCAGCGGCCGTCGACGACGTGCTCGTTCGACAGCACCGTCTGGTCGTTCGGGCACCAGTTCACCGGCGCTTCCTTGCGATAGGCGAGACCTTGCTCGAACAGCTTCAGGAACAGCCACTGCGTCCAGCGGTAGTAGGTCGGCTCGTGCGCCGAGACCTCGCGATCCCAGTCGATCGCCCAGCCCATCCGCCGCATCTGATTCTCGATCGATGCGATGTTGCGCTCGGTGATCTCGAGCGGGTTGCCGCCTTCCTTGATCGCGGCGTTTTCGGCCGGCAATCCGAACGAGTCGAAGCCCATCGGCCGCAGGACGGTGTGGCCGTTGCGGCGGCGGAAATGCGTGACGACGTCGCCGAGCGTGTAGTTGAGGACGTGCCCCATGTGCAGCGTGCCCGACGGGTACGGCAGCATTTCGAGCATGTAGAAGTGACGGCGGTGGTCCTCCACCCCCGGCTCGGGGTTCTCGACGGAGAACGCGCGCTCCCGCGCCCACTCGTCCTGCCACTTCTTCTCGATTGCGTGTGGGTCGTACCGGTCCATGTCGGGCTCCAGAAATGAAAAAGCCTCTCGCGCGAGAGGCCGTGGGAGGGCATCGCGGCCTCACGCCGCGCTCGCTCCCTGGGTCAGGTAAGCAGGTTCACTGGCGGCAGTGTAACCATGGAGCCGTGCGCGAGCCAGCCGTGAGACCTGCCCTCGACGGGCTCCTGCCCGATGGAGCATCCATCGTGGGATCCGACCTCGTCCTCGGCGGTGTCGCCGCGCGGGAGCTTGCGCACAGGTTCGGGACGCCGCTCGTCGTCTACGACGAGGCGACGCTGCGTGCGCAGGCCCGCGCCTACCGCGCGGCCGCGCCCGACGCGCTGATCGTCTACGGCGCGAAAGCGTTCCCGTCCGTCGCGCTGCTGCGGCTCCTCGGCGACGAAGGCCTCGGCGCCGACGTCTCGACGGTCGGCGAGCTCGCGTTCGCGCGCCGTGCCGGAATCCCGGCCGACCGTCTCGTGATCCACGGCAACAACAAAGAGGACGAGCTCCTCGAGCGCGCCGCGGAAGGAGACGCACTACTCGTGATCGACTCGCTCGGAGAGGCCGAGCGGGCCAACGCGGCGGGAGTGCGTCGAACGCTCGTGCGCGTGACGCCCGGGATCGAGGCCGACACGCACGAAGCGGTGAAGACGGCGCACCACGGCTCGAAGTTCGGGCTCGTGCCCGACCAGGCAGTCGAGGCGATTCGCATGCTCGAGAGCTGCGCCGGCGTTCACATCCACGTCGGCTCGCAGCTGCTCCACCTCGGAGCCGCGCTGATGACCGTGGACTGGGTCGCAGCCTTCGCCGCGCGCACGCGCGCCGAGCTCGACTGGACGCCGCACCTCGTCGATCTCGGCGGCGGGCTGGGCGTTCGCCACGTGGCCGAGGAGCCGAGTGTCTCGATCGCGGACTTCGTGGGTGGACTGAGGAGTGAGCTGCAGCGTGCCTGGCAGCTCCACGACCTCCCCGAGGCGCGGCTGATCCTCGAGCCGGGGAGGTCGCTCGTCTCCCGCGCGGGCGTCACGCTCTATTCGGTCGGCGGCGTCAAGGAGACGGGAACAGCCACCCGGTACGTCGCGGTCGACGGCGGAATGTCCGACAACCCTCGGCCCGCGATGTACGGCGCCCGCTACACCGCGCTGCTCGCGGATCGGGCCGACGAGGAGCCTGCCGGTGCGTTTGCGGTCGCAGGGAAGCACTGCGAGTCGGGCGACGTGCTGATCGAGCGCGTCGAACTGCCCGAGCCTCGCCGCGGCGATCTGATCGCGATCCCGGTCACCGGCGCCTACACGCTCGCGATGAGCTCCACCTACAACGCCGTGCCGCGGCCGGCGGCCGTGCTCGTCGCCGACGGCGAGGCGACACTGATCCGCCGGCGCGAGACGGTCGACGACCTGCTCGCGCTCGAGGCCTAGCACCGGCGCGGATCACTCGTTCGGCGGCTCCCTCATCTGCCGGCCACGGTCGATGAGTGGGGTACCGCTCGGGAGATTCCCCTGCGGCCCGAATCGAAAGGAGCTAGGTCGGTGGGGAGACGAAACCTTCGCAGAGCGGCAGTCCTGGTGACGCTACTCGGCGCCATGCTGGTCGCGGCGTCGGCCTCGGCCGACTCGACCCCGGTCCAGGTCTTCGTGATCGGTGACGGCAACGCCGCGGTGAACTCACACGTCACGTTCTGGGGAGCCCAGTGGGCCAAGGACAACAGCCTCTCGGGCGGTGACGCGCCGTCGGCGTTCAAGGGGCTCGCGTTGTCGATGGACGGCCTGAACTGCCAGTTCGCGACCGGGCCCGGCAACAGCGTCGACGGCCCGGACGCGCTACCGCCCGGTGACGTGCTCGCCCTCGTCGCGAGCTCGATCAACAAGTCCGGATCGACGATCAGCGGGACGTTCACCGGGATGGTGATCGTGCAGCCCGATGCCGGCTATGCGTCGGATCCGGGCCATGCAGGCACCGGCACGGTGGTCGGCGTGTCGCAGCCCTGCGGGGGCGACGACTAGGCGACCGGCGGGTGGAGGCCCGCTAGCGGGCCTCCACCCGTGCCCGATGCAGCCGCCGGGGGCGCGGCAGCCGCGCCTCGTTGACGTGCGGGTTGTGCGGCTCGGCGAGCTGCGGCGCGCCGAAGGACGCGCGGACGCGGCTCGAGTCGGGCGCGTCGTAGAGCGTCGTCCGCTGTCGCGGGACGCGGCCCGCGCTGCGAATCAGCGCCTCCATCTGCTCCGGCGAGAGCTCCTGCCCCCACCCGGCGCCGGCCGCGCGCGAGATCGACTCGTTCATGAGCGTCCCGCCGAGGTCGTTGACGCCCGGCGTTGAGCGCCTCGACGACGCCTCGCGGTCCCGCCTTGACCCACGACACCTGCACGTTCTCGAACCAGGGATGGAGCGCGATCCGTCCCACGGCGTGCATCGCGAGCAGCTCACCGAAGGTCGGCCCGCGTCTCGCACCGCCGTGCAGGTAGAGCGGCGCCTCCATGTGCACGAACGGCAGCGGGACGAACTCGGTGAAGCCGCCGGTTTCGCGCTGCAGCTCGCGCACCGCGAGCAGGTGGTGCGCCCAGTGCCTTGGACCGTCGACGTGCCCGAACATGATCGTCACGTTCGAGCGCAACCCGGCGCGATGCGCCGCCTCGTGCACCTCGAGCCACTGTGCGGTGGAGATCTTGTCGGGGCAGATGATCGCGCGCACGTCGTCGTCGAGCACCTCGGCGGCCGTGCCCGGAAGAGACGCGAGACCCTCGTCCCGCAGGCGCTCGAGATACGCCCCCAGTTCGACACCGAGCGTCGCAGCACCCTGCCAGACCTCGAGCGCGCTGAACGCGTGGACGTGGAGATCGGGAACCGCGTCCTTGATCGCGCGCACCACCGAGGCGTAGTAGTCGCCGTCGAACGAAGGATGGATCCCTCCCTGGAGGCAGATCTCCGTTGCTCCACGGTCCCACGCCTCGACCGCACGCCGAACGATCTCGGAATGCGGCACGAGGTACGGCTCGCCACGCAGGTTGGCTGCGAGCTTCCCCTTGGAGAACGCACAGAACCCGCAGCGGAAGTAGCAGACGTTCGTGTACTGCACGTTGCGGGTGACGACGTACGTGACGACGTCGCCGTTCGCTTCCCGTCGCAGGGCGTCGGCGCGCGCAAGCACGCGCTGCCGCTCCTCCCCGCGAGCCGTGAACAGGCGGACGATCTCGTCCTCGCCGAGCTCGTCCGCAGTGTCGAGCGGGAGCGCGTCACGCCGCACGACGAACGGCACCGACGCCGTGGCCCCGGCCGACCAGTCGTCCTCTCGCGCGAGCGACATCGAGTCGGCGAGCTGGAGCACTCGCGGCAGGACGCCCGGGTCGACCCATGACGGATCGACGAAGCGCGGATAGACGGTCAGCCGGGGCGCGAGCTCGAGCGCCCGAGAAGCGCACGCGGCGCGAAGCAGTTCGACTTCCGGCCAGGGCGCATGCGGGTTGACGTGGTCGATCGTGACCGGGGACACACCGCCGAAGTCGTCGAGACCGGCATCGAGCAGCGCAGCGAAGTCTCCGGTCAGGTTGGGCGGCGCCTGGACCGACACCTCGGCCGGGAGCAGCAACCGTGCGCAGGCGATCGTCCAGAGCAGCTCCTCGAGCGCCGGCTCCGGCGCTCCGGCCATCCTCGTGCCCGGCCACGCGCGGAAGTTCTGGACGATCACCTCTTGCACGTGGCCGTGCTCGGCGTGCGCCGCCGCGATCGCCTCGATCGTGGCGAGGCGTTCGACGCGCGTCTCGCCGATCCCGATCAGCAGGCCGGTCGTGAACGGAACGCGAGCCTCGCCGGCGAGGCGCAACGCGTGCAGTCGAGCCGCCGGGTGCTTGTCGGGCGAGCCGTGGTGCGGCCCGCCGCGCTGGAGGAGACGCTCGGAGACGCTCTCGAGCATCAACCCCATCGACGCCGACACGGGTCGAAGCCGCGCATAGTCGGAGGCCGTGAGCACGCCGGGGTTGAGGTGCGGGAGCAGGCCGGTCTCCTCGAGCACCGCTCTCGCTGCGCGCTCGAGGTACTCGACGGTCGTCGCGCAGCCGAGTGCGGCGAGCTCGTCGCGGGCGGCGCGGTACCGAAGCTCCGGCTTGTCGCCGAGCGTGAACAGCGCCTCGCGGCAACCGGCAGCGGCTCCGGCGCGGGCGACGTCCAGCACCTCGTCGATCGTCATGAATGCGTGCTCACCTCGCCGCGGCGGGTGCGCGAACGTGCAGTAGTGGCAGACGTCGCGACACAGCTTCGTCAGCGGGACGAAGACCTTCGGGCTGAACGTCACCAGGCTGCCGCGCGCTCCCTCCCGAACAGTGCGCGCGTCTGCCTGGAGCTCGTCGAGGGGACGGTCGAGCAGCTCCACCGGACCATGTTAGAGACGGGGCCCGCGGACGCTGCCGCTACATCCGCTGGCTCAGCGCCAGCACGTCGTCGACGAACGGCGTCGTGACCTTGTACACACCGAACTTACGGACGGCGCGCTCGCCCTGGTACCAGCCGGCGAGCGCGAGCCGCTCGTCGCCGCCGAAGACGGTGAGCAGGTGCTTCAGATAGGCGACGCCGATCTCGACGTCTCCGTCCACCGTGTGAGGGACGCGCTTGCCGAGCAGCACCGTCTCGACGTAGTCACGGGTCGACGGCAGCGTCTGCATCACGCCGACGGCGCCCGACGACGAGACGAGCCGCGTCTGGTAGCCCGACTCCATCCAGGCGACCGCCCGGACGAGATGGGGGTCGACGCCGAACCGGTTCGACCACTCGTCGAGGACCGTCCGGACGTTCTGTCGCTGCGCGACGAGCGACGGCGCAGCGGGGCGTGCGGGAACCAGGAGGCGCTTGCCGATGACGATCGGCTGCGCCGGATCGAGATGATTCTGCGCGGCGAGCGCCGCGACCGTCGTCCCGAAGCGGGTCGCGATCTGCGTCAGGTTGTCGCCGGGCCTGACGACGTAGACCTGCGCCGCGACGGTCGTGTGCGAACGCACCGGCACACCATCGTGGTTCACGATCGCCGCGAGCGTGTGCGGTCCGACGACCCCGTCCGTGGTCAGCCTCAGATGCTTCTGGTAGCGACGTAACCCGGCGGCCGTCTCCTTCCCGAAGTAGCCGTCGAGCGCTCCCGCGTAGGCCCCGTCCCGCGTCATCAGGAACTGGAGGACGGCGACGTCCCAGCCGAAGTCACCTGCCTTGATCGTGCGCGCACCGAACAGCGGCCGACCCAGAGGGCCGAGGGCAAGTCGCGTCCTGGCGGTGGCGACGCCGACCGGGAGGCCGACCTTGCGCTGGAAGGCGTGCACGGCCGCGGCTGTCCTGGGGCCGGCGACGCCGTCGATCGGGCCGAGATAGAGACCGTGGGCGCGCAACGCGACCTGCAACCCTGCGATCTGGGGGTTGACGGCAGCCCGAGCCGCCCCGGGCGCAAGCAGGAAGACGAGCGCGATGAGGGTCGCTGAGCGGCGCACCAGAATCGAGACTTCGGCCGGTGCGCGCGACCTCCTTCTCGCGAGCCGTTCAGGAGCGGTCGACCAGCCGGCCCCGCAGCCGGTCGACCTGCTCGTCGCCGAGACCGGTGCTCCGCAGGTACTCCTCGACCGTGCCATACCGGCGTTCGAGCTCGTCGAGCGTCTGCGCCATCGCCTCGGCCGGTGTTCGCATCAGCTTTCGCCGCCGTTCTCGTTCCAGCTCGTCGTCGACGCCGTCGATCCAGGCCGGCCCGTTCGGCGCGAGGTTCTCCTCCGAGAGCGCGTAGTCGGCGGCGATCACGGCCGGGTCGACGTCCGCGAGGCGCAACAGCAATGCCGACACGAGGCCGGTACGGTCCTTGCCGCCGGCGCAATGGACGACCACCGTCCCCTCGACTTCGGCGACGGCGCCGAGCGCGAGCCCGAACCGGTCGCGAAAGCGCTCGAGGAAGTCCACGTACGACCACGCGTAGTGGTCCGCGACGTCGTTCGACGCATCGAGGCTGGCGTTGAGCTCCGCGAGGTACTCCTCGTCGAGCGACTCACCGAGGAGCGGTACGTGGACGACTTCGACGTCGACCGGAGGCGGCTCCTCGCCTTCACGCTCGACCGACCAGCGCAGGTCGACGATGCGCACGACTCCGTGTTCGGCGAGCGTGCGCCAGCCGGTCTCGGTCAGGTCCCCCACGTTGTCGGAGCGGATGACCGAGCCGGACATCGTCGTACCGCCACTCACGGTCGGCAGGCCGCCGAGGTCGCGCACGTTCAAACAGCCTTCCCAGTAGAGCGACGTCAAGTGTCGGTGCCGAGGTACGCCTCGATCACGGAGGGGTCGCGCTGGACCTCCTGCGGTGTCCCCTCGGCGATCTTCCGTCCGAAGTCGAGCACGTGGATGCGCTCGGCGATGTTCATCACGAGCCCCATATGGTGCTCGACGAGCAGCACGGTCAGATCGAAGTCATCACGGAGCTTGCGCACGAACACGCCGAGCTCGCCGACCTCCTCGTGGTTGAGCCCGCCGGCGGGCTCGTCGAGCAGGAGCAGCCGTGGCTTCGCGACGAGGGCGCGTGCAAGCTCGACGCGCTTGAGCGTCCCGAACGAGAGCCCGGAGACCGGACGCTCGGCCACGTGCTCGAGGCCGACGTAGCGCAACACCTCGAAGGCACGCGTCCGGGCGGCGCGGCCGCCGAACGGGGCACTTCGCGTGTGCCCACCGACGAGGACGTTGTCGAGCACGGTCATCGTCTGGAACAACTCGACGTTCTGGAACGTGCGTGCGATCCCCCGGCGCGCGATCTTGTGCACGGGCGTCCGGAGCAGGCTCTTGCCGTCGAGGCGAAGTTCCCCGGCGTCCGGTTTGTACAAACGCGTCACCACGTTGAAGAGCGTCGTCTTGCCGGCACCGTTCGGGCCGATCAGACCGACGATCTGGCCCGCATCGACGTCGAGTGAGACGTCGTCGATCGCGACGATGCCGCCGAAGCGGCGCGTGACGTTGCGGATCTCGAGCAGCGCCATCAGCTCAGGAGCTTACGCAAGCTCGTGTGGGTCGGTCACGGGCAGCCGGCAGGCGAACCGCTCGCACAGGTAGACGGCCGCCTGCCCGTCGACGAGCCCTCGGCCGGCGAGCAGCGGCACGTCGTCGGCGGGGCCGAAGGCGATCACGTCCGTCGGGGCGGCCCGCTCGACCGCCGCGCGGGCGACGGGCGCGCCGGGCGGCCCGGCGATCGCGACCTCACGGTGCGGCGCCAGGTGCTGGTCGAGCGCGACGAGCGCCCAGCCGAAGGCCGTCGGCACGCGAGTGAGCGCGTCGCGCACGAGGCGAAGCACCTCCACCCCGCGACGCTCGAGCTCGTCGTCGCCCCAGATGCGGGCCAGGCGCAGCAGGACGTACGCCAGCATCGAGTTGCCGCTCGGCGTCGGATGGTCGTCGAGCTCGACCTTCGTCGCGATCAACTGCTCTCCGTCGGCGGGCACCTGGACGAAGCCGTCCCGGTCTGGCGTTGCGAACAGGTCGAGCGCGGTCGTCGCGAGACGATGCGCGTGACGCAGCCACGCGGGGTCGCCCGTGGCGACGTGGAGCTCGAGCAGGCCGTATGCCACGTCGGCGTAGTCGGAGAGGTACCCCGTTCCCTTTGCGACGCCTTCGCGCCACGTGCGGTACAGACGGCCGTCGGTCGTCGACAGCGGGCCGAGCAGGAAGTCGCCGAGACGTTCGGCGACGGCGAGCCAGTCCGCGCGGTCGAACGCCCGAGCCCCGGATGCGAGCGCCGCCAGCATCAAACCGTTCCACGACGTGATCGCCTTGTCGTCGCGGAGCGGCTTCGGCCGCAGCTCGCGAAGCTCGAAGAGCCGAGCCCTGGTCTCGTCGTCGAGCTCGCCGCGAAGAACGAACCGCCCGTGCTCGAACGGCTCGAGCAGCTCCTCCGGCGCGCCTTCACCGCGCGCCCACGTGAACGTCAGCCCTTCGGTGCCGTCCGTGTCGGCGTCCTGCGCCGACGCGAAGCCTCCACCCTCGAGCGCCAGCTCACGCAACGCGTAGTCGATCGTCTGCTCGGCGACGCGCCGATACCGCTCGTCGCCGAAGCGACGCCAGGCGTGGACGTACACCGCTGCGAGGAGCGCATTGTCGTACAGCATCTTCTCGAAGTGCGGCACGAGCCATCGATCGTCGACGGAGTAGCGGTGGAAGCCGCCGCCCACGAGGTCGTACATCCCGCCGCGCGCCATCCCGTCGAGCGTGGCCCTCGTCATCTCCTCTTCGCCCCTTCGAAGGAGGAACTCGAGCACCGGAGCCGGCGGGAACTTCGGTGCGCGACCGAACCCGCCCTCACGTGCGTCGAACGCGTTCCGGAGCTCGCGCTGCGCGTCGCCGAGCAGCGACTCGGTGAGCGGCTCGCGCGACGAATGCAGGTGCGCGCCGGCGCGAAGGTGATCCGCGAGCTCGGCGCCCGAGTGTTCGACCTCGGCGCGCCGGTCGTTCCAGGCCTCGGCGATCGCGCGCAGCACCTGGCGGAACGCCGGCAGCCCGTGCCGCGGCTCGGGCGGATAGTAGGTACCGCCGAAGAACGGCTTCCCGTCCGGCGTCAGGAAGACGGTCATCGGCCATCCACCGCCACCGGTGAGCGCCACGACGGCGTCCATGTAGACGGCGTCCACGTCGGGGCGCTCCTCCCGGTCGACCTTCACGCACACGAAGTGCTCGTTCATCAACGCGGCCGTGGCGGCATCCTCGAAGGACTCGCGCTCCATCACGTGACACCAGTGACACGCCGCGTAGCCGACGGAGAGCAGGATCGGTCGGTCCTCGGCGCGTGACCGCTCGAGCGCCTCGGCGCCCCACGGATACCAGTCCACCGGGTTGGCGGCATGCTGGAGGAGGTACGGCGAGGTCTCGTGCGCGAGGCGGTTCACGTGGCTAGCGTAGGGCGGTGGCACAGCTCCCCGCCGGAACCGTCACCTTTGCCTTCACCGACATCGAAGGCTCGACCCGGCTCTTGCAGGAGCTCGGCGACGCCGCGTACGCGACCGTCGCCGCAGATCACCGGCGAATCGTCCGGGCCGCGTTCGGCGAGCACGGCGGAACGGAGATCGACACGCAGGGCGATGCGTTCTTCTACTCGTTCCCCCGCGCGCGCGACGCGGCCACCGCCGCAGTCGACGCGCAGCGCGCCTTGCGAGCGCACGCGTGGCCCGGAGGGAAGGAGCTCCGCGTGCGGATGGGCCTGCACACCGGTGAGCCCCACGTCGGCGAGGAGGGCTACCTCGGCATCGACGTCGTGCGGGCGGCGCGAATCGCGGCCGCCGGTCACGGCGGGCAGATCCTCGTCTCCGAGACGACGCGTGCACTGCTCGGAAACCAGCTCCCGGAGGGCGTGGCGGTGCACGACCTCGGTGAGCAGAACCTCAAGGACATCCAGCACGAGCACATCTTCGAGCTGTCGGTCGACGGTCGCAGCTCGGCGTACAAGCCGCTGAACACGGCTCGGCCGAAGGCTCGCACCGACGATCTCTCGGCACGGTTCGAGGAGCGCATCCAGAACTACGTCGAGCGGCAGCTCGAGCATGCGTTCGGCAGCGACGGCGCAGCGCAGGGCCAGCCGCCGGCGATCCCGACGAAGCTCGCGCTCGGCGGGCTCGGCATCGCGTTCGCCGCACTCGCGGGCCTCGTGTTGCTGATCGCGCTCGTCGTCGTCCTCGTCAAGCTCGTTGTCTGAGCTTGCGGATCCCCTCGACGACGAGGGCGACGGAGAACGCGATACCCAGCGCGACCGTTACCGCGATCAGCGGACGATCCTCGAAGGCCTTACCTCCGAAGTAGCCGAGCAGGCTTCCGTAGAGCGCCCAGAAGATCGCCGCGATCGCGGAGAAGATCGCGAACCGTCGCCACTCGTAGCGAGTCAGTCCGCAGGTGAACGTCGTCGCTGTGCGACCGCCGGGGATGAAGCGGGAGACGACGATGATCACGCCGCCGCGCGTGTCGAGCTGCCCTCGCGCCCAGGCGAGCGTCCGGGTGCTCTTGTCGCCGTCGAAGAACCGGCGGCGCATCGGCTCACCGGCGTACCTTCCGAGGACGTACGACATGTTGTCGCCGATCCACGCGCCGACCGCGGCGGCCGCGATCACCCATCCGAGCGTGAGCTTCGGGCCCGTCGTGCAGAGGATGCCGGCGACGATCACGGCGGTCTCGCTCGGCAGCACGGGCAGCACCGCGTCACCGATGGCGAGCGCGAGCACGATCAGATACGCCTGCGGCGCGTCCCAGAGCAGGTTGAGAATCGAGTCGAACACGCGGCCCGGAAGGGTAGACCGTGGTCAGATGTAGGCCTGGCCCACGAAAGCGTCGCGAGAGTGCCGCGAAACATGCACGCAAACGGCCGAATCGCGCGCACGGCGAGCGATTGCGGCGCACCCCGCCTTACGGGTTCAAAGCGACAAAACCAGGTGCCGGGGTCAGACCCGGGTCAGACCCGGGTCTGACCCCGCGCCTCGAGCCGGAGGCCAACGCGCGGCGCGGTGCACCTGCCCGTCGAGCGGGCGGCCGAGGACGCCCGACAGCCAACGCGACACGGAGACCAGCGCGTCCAGGTCGACGCCGGTCGCGACCCGGTCGCGCTCGAGCTGCCAGACGAGATCCTCGGTCGCGATGTTCCCCGTCGCCTGCGGCGAGAACGGGCAGCCGCCGAGACCGCCGACGGAGGCGTCGAGAACCGCCGCACCCGCCTCGAGCGCCGCCCACGCACACGCGTATCCGGTGTTGCGCGTGTTGTGCAGGTGGGCGCCGACGGGCGGGCCGAGAATCGACACGCGCTCGACGAGTCGCAGCACGCGACGCGGCGTCGCCACGCCGATCGTGTCGGCGAGGACGAGCTCATCGGCGCCCGCCAGCCGCTCGCACAAGGCGGCGACCACCGCCGGGTCGACCTCCCCCTCGAACGGACAGCCCCACGCGCACGACACGGTGACGGTGACCGGCACCGACGCATTCGCGACGATCGTCGCGACACGCGCGACCGCCTCGTCGAGCGACGCGTTCGCGTTCCGGCGGTTGAAGGTCTCCGTCGCAGCGAACCCGCAGTTGACGCGGTCGAGCCCGACCGCGCTGAGCCGCTCGTAGCCCCGCTCGTTGAGCACGAGCCCGGAGAGCTCCGTTCCGGCCCGCCGCGTCACCGCCGCGACGACCTCTTCCGCACCGTTCATCTGCGGAACGAGATCGCCGCGCACGAACGACGCCGCCTCGACACGCGGCAGCTGCGCGGCGACGAGTCGCGAGACGAGCTCCGCGCGCACGACCGGCGCAAGGACCTCCGGCTCGTTCTGGAGACCGTCGCGTGGCCCGACGTCGCAGATCGTCACCCGCACCGGGCGGACGGCCTACGCGATGCGCTTCCAGGCGTCGGCGAGCACGTCGCCGAGAATGCCGACGATCTGCGAGAACTCCTCCTCGCGGGCGACGAGCGGCGGCGATATCTGCACGACCGGATCGCCGCGATCGTCGGCGCGACAGATCAGGCCGCGCTCGAACAGCTCCGGTGACAGGAAGCCGCGGAGCAGCGTCTCGGCCTCCTCCGCGCTGAAGCCGGCCCGCGCACGCGTGTACTCGGACTCGACGCCGGCCAGGGTCGTGCGCTGCTCCTTGTCCTTCACCAGCTCGAGCGCCCACATGTACCCGGCACCGCGCACGTCACCGACGATGTCGAGGTCGAGCAGCGTCGCGAGCTGCGCGCGGAACGTGTCCTCGTGCTCGGCCGCGCCGGTGACGATGCCGTCGCGCTCCATGATCTCGATGTTCTTCAGCGCGACCGCGCACGAGACCGGATGCCCGCCGAACGTGATCCCATGCGAGAGCATCGCCGTCTTCTCGGCGAACGGCTCGAACACACGCTCGCCAGCCAGCACCGCACCGATCGGCGCGTACGCCGACGACAGCCCCTTCGCGCAGGTGATCAGATCCGGCCTGATGTCGTACTTCTCGCTCGCGAACCACGAGCCGACGCGGCCGAAAGCAGTGATCACCTCGTCGGCGCAGAGCAGGATCCCATAGCGATCGCAGATCTCGCGCACGCCCTGGAAGTATCCGGCAGGCGGCGTGAACGAGCCGCCCGCATTCTGGATCGGCTCCATGATCACCATCGCGACGGTCTCCGGCCCGGCCTGCTCGATCGCGCTCTCGAGGTCGTCGAGCAGGAACGCGGTGAACTCGGCCTCGGTCTCGTCGGGTGGACGGTGGTAGCGGTTGGTGTTGCGCACGTGCAGCACATCCGGCACCAACGGCTCGAACGGCACGCGCAACGCCGGGACACCGTTGATCGAGAGGGCACCCATCGTCGTGCCGTGATACGCCGTCCGGCGCGCGACCGCCTTCCAGCGGCGCTCGCCTCGCGCCATGTGGTACTGCCGCGCGATCTTCCACGCCGACTCGACTGCCTCCGAGCCGCCCGAGACGAAGAACGCCCGGTTGACGCTCTCCGGGCTCAGCTCGGCGAGCTTCGCTGCGAGCTCGATCGAGCGCGGGTGTGCATACGACCAGTTCGTGTAGTACGGAAGCTCGCGCATCTGCTCGTGCGCCGCCTGCCCGATCTCGTCGCCGTACGAGTAGCCGATGTTCACGGCGAACAACCCGGCGAGCGCGTCGAGATAGCGCTTGCCGCGGTCGTCGTAGAGGTAGCAGCCCTCACCGCGCACGATCACCGGCACCTCGTAGCCCTGCATGCGCGTGAAATGCAGCCACAGGTGGTCGCGCGCGGCTGCGCGGTGGTCGATCTCGGGCATGGGCTGAGGATACGCCTTGGTCACGAATTCACCTCTAGTCGTCGTTGTAGTCGTGGACCCGTCGCGGCGTGACGCGCACGATCAGCCGGTCGACAGGTGTGTGCCAGTCCTTGCCCGTGTACTTGCGCGACATGCGGTGCATGTGGTGCGTGCCGACATCGTCCTCGAGCTCGGCCTCTCCTTCGACCTCGACGTACCGATACGGGTTGTCCTTGTCCCAGACGAGGACGCTCACCCGTGCGTCACGACGGAGGTTCTGGCCCTTCGCGCGCTTGTTCGTCGTGTTGAACACCGGGCGTCCATCCTCCTCGTCGACCCAGACGATGCTCGTCTGCGGCGAACCGTCGGAGCCCAGCGTCGCGACAACCGCAAAGTTCTTCGCGCGAAAGAGCTCGAGTTGGTCCTCGGTCAGCCTGGGCACTCGCGCTGACGCTACTTGACGATCGTTGGGATGTCGGTGATCTTGCCCGCCTTCATCTGCGCCTCGACCTTCCGAACGGCCGGCGGGATCCCGGCAGGTGCCTTGGGCGAGAACTTGCCGATGCCCACGCCGTTGATGTCGATGCCGTACACGACATCGCGCCCACCCTGGAACTTCCCCGCCTGCGCAGTCTGGATCGCGTCGTACACCGCCGTGTCGACGCGCTTCAGCGCCGAGGTGAGGACGTACGGCCCGATGTAGCCCTGATCGGCGTCGACGCCGATTCCCCAGACGTTCTGTTCCTTGGCCGCGTCGAGCGCACCGAGCCCGCAGCCACCCGCGACCTGGAAGACGACGACCGACCCGGCTGCGATCTGGTTGAGGGCGACCTCCTTGCACTTCGACGGGTTCGAGAAGTCCTGCGAGTAGCCGTTCAGCGCCGTCACACCCGGGAAGGCCGCCTTCGCACCGGCCTGGAAGCCCGCGATGTAGCGGTCGACCGGAGGCTGCTTCTGTCCGCCGACGGTCGACACCACCTTGCCGCCGCGATCCTTGGCCGCGAGGCCGGCCGCGTAGCCCGCGAGGTAGCCGGCCTCCTGCTCTCTGAACAGCAGCCCCTCGACGTTCGGCAGATTGTCCTCGTCGGCGTTCGAGACGTCGACGATCGCGAAGTGCCTCTTCGGAAACTGCTTCGCCACGGCGGCCATCGCCTGGATCTCGGTGAACCCGACACCGATGATGAGGTTGTAGCCCTGCTGCGCGAGCGCGGTCAGATTCGGGATGTAGTCGGCCGACGAGTTGGCGAGGATGACGCGGCCCTTCACGCCGAGCTGCTTCTCCGCACGCAGCAGACCGACGTACGCGAGGTGGTTGAAGCTCCGGTCGTTCAGGCCCCCGGTGTCCGTGGACAGGCCGACCTTGAAGCTGCTCGGAGCGGTCGTGGTCGTCGTCGTGGTCGAGGTCGACTGCTTCTTGGAGCCACAGCCGGCGGCGAGAAGCGCCAGCGCGAGGACGAACGCAAGGAGAGGAGCAGGCGTCTTCATCTCGGCGATTCTACGGTCGCGCCGCATCGGCGAGGATTTCCCGCCAGCGCGCGAACAGCACCTGGTGTGTGCCGTCGACCAGCCGGAGCTCGGTGTTCGGAAGTCGACGCGCATAGTCGAGAGCGATCGACGGCGGGGTCACATGGTCGCCGTTGCCCCACCACAGCGACACCGGAGCACGCACGTCGGCCAGCCCGAACCCCCACGGCCGTCCGAGGTAGGCGAGCTCGCGCGCGAGCCACTCGCCGCCGCTCCGAAAGGACTCGACGCGGCCGCGCGCGTACGCAGCGTCCGTCGCCGGATCACCGGTCGCCGGCGTCTGCGACCTGCCCCACCGCTCCAGGCCGCCGGCGGCGAGCCGCGGCGAGATGCGCGCGAGCCGCATGGCTGTTCGGACCGGCTTCGGAAGCGTACGGACGCCGTCGGGCACCGGCATCGATGCGACGAGCGCGACCCGCGTGACGCGCTCCGGCGCGACGGCGGCTGCCACCAGGGCGTGCGGCCCCCCTGCCGACCAGCCGACGACGGCGAACCGATCGACGCCGCGCTCGTCTGCGGCCGCGAGCAGCTCGGCCGCAAAGCCGAGCAGCGTGCGCCCGGGAACCGGGGCGCCGGAGCGGTCGACGGCAAGCAGGCGAATGCCGAGCTCCACCGCGATGCCGTCGTCGGGATGGCGCGAGAAGCCGCGAGTCACCCCCTCCGTGCAGGTACGCGACGGGGACGCCGGCCGGATCGCCGGCGTCGTCGACGATCAGCGTGGCGTGACGACCAGAGTCGCGCTCATGCCGAGCGCGCGATGATTCGCGAGCGAGCACCAGAGCGAGTATCGCCCCGGGGCCAGCCTGAGGGAGAGGTCGCGGTATCTCCCGGAGGCGACCGCCCCGATGCCGGCGATGTGCCGCGAGCCCTGGCGCTGGAGGCGCAGGTCGTGCGCGTCCTGTCCGTCGTTGACGAGCTCGACGATCGCCGGCCCTGCCTTGACCCGCAGTCGCGAGAGGACGAACGAGTACTCGCGGGCCACGACCTGGATGCGGCTCGGCGCCGGTGGTGCCGCCTGTAACAGACTGTTACTTGCGAGGAACAGGGCCGGAGCCAGCGCGGCGGCTGCGACCGCGAGCTTCACTTCACGAGCGTCGGCCGCGGAAACTTCTTCGCGTCGGGGATCACGCGTTCCGCGTCCGTATGCAACCACTGCTCGAGCAGCGACGAGTAGACGGAGCGGAAGTCGGACGTGGGCTTGAGGTTGCCGTCCGTGTCGAGCGTGTTCAGGCCGGGGAACTCGCCGACCTGCACACCCGCCGCATGCGTCCCGATCAGGAACCCGCAGCCGGCGGCACCGTGGTCGGTCCCGCCCGACCCGTTCTCCTGCGCGCGCCGTCCGAACTCGCTCCAGACGAGCGTCAGCACCCGGTCGGCGATCCCGCGTGCTTCGAGGTCGCGCTGGAACGAGTACAGCGACGCGGCGGTGGTGGTGAGCGCGGGACCGAGCTCCGTCGTCTGGTCGGCGTGCGTGTCGTAGGAACCGGTCGCCTCGAGCGAGACGCAGTGCAACGGCAGACCTGCTGCGATCATCGCCGCGACACCCTGAAGCTGGGTCGGGAAGGAGTCGTTCGAGGTCGGGTACGTCACCGGCGGAGTGAGCTTCTGGCCGGCGAAGGGCAGAAGCTGGCGGCGCAGGCGGTCCGACTGCCGCGCCACGTTGGCCGCGGTCGCGAACTGGACGTCGTGGGAGCGGATCGCGCCGAGCTGCCCGATCGCGTCCAGCATGCGGTTCTGCACGGTGCCCCACACGCCCGGCGTCCAGAAGTCGTACTGCCCCGGCGCATCGATCGTCGCCACCGGAACACGTGACGTCGCGAGGCTCGGCAGCAGCGACCCGCCGAGCGACAGTCCCTGCAGCGGGTTGTCCGGCGAGCCGATCGAGTCGAGGTACCGCCCGAGCCAGCCGGTGAGCAGCCGCGGATCGGTCGCGCCCACCTCCCAGTAGTGGCGCGAGGTGAAGTGCGACTGGTCGGGATGGTCGTACCCGACCGCCGGCAGCACCGACACCTTCCCCTCGCCGTGCAGCTGGGCGACCGGCGCGAGCGACGGATGCCACATCAGCCTCGGGTCCTCGGTGAACGGCGTGCCACCCGTGACGGCGAGCGCGGTCCGGTATTTCGAATAGAGCGGATCGCCCTGCGGGTAGAGCAGCGAGAGCGAGTCGGCTCCTCCCTGCAGGAACACGGTGACGAGGATCGGCTTCGGCGTGGCCGCCGCGGCGTTCGCGATCCCCTCGTCGAAGATCGACAGCTTGCCGGCGCCGTACACCGACAGGGCCAGCCCGAGCGAACGGGAGACGAATCCTCGGCGCGTCAGCCCGGTGCCGGCCGGGACCGGCATGCCCGGCTCGATCGCAGGCAACCCGCGTCCGGCGACCGCACGGAGCAGGTCGGCGCGGCTGCACTCGTCGCAGACGATGCGCTTCGTCATGCCGTCTGCAGGTCGGGGGACATGGCCACCAGCTGCCTCAGTGCGTTCTGAACGAGCACCGGGTACTGCTGCTGCTTCCAGCTCGCGTTGCCCGCATCACCGAGCGCGCGCTTCGCGAACGTGTGAAGTGCGTAGTACGTCCCCTCCGACAGTGGCGGGTCGTTCCAGAAGCTCAAAGCACGGTCGACGAGCTGCTTGGCGTCGTTCGGCTCCTTCGCCTTCTGCGGATCGAGCGCTCGGTCGCGCAGAATCCGCTGCACCGCATACCAGCGGCCACGGAACGTCGCCGTGTCGAGCCAGCGCGTGTCGTCCCAGCCGGCGACGTTCGGCGGGTAGAAGAGCTGCTGGCCACAGAGATCGCCGATCCACGCCCAGTCGGTGGTCGTGATCCCCACGCCGAGCCGCCGAAGGAGCCCGGCCGTGTGCACGATCGGTGGCTTCATCAGCCTTGGCCCGAGGTAGAGCGTGGGATGGCTGAGAATCGCCGCGACCACCGGCTTGACCTGGTGGCCGTTGGTGTAGACCGCCTCCAGCGACGCCTGCGTCCCGCGGTCGGGCGGTGTGGGCACGAAGTAGCCCCACAGCTTCTGAACGAAGAACGACGGATGAAGCTTGTGCGAGACGCAGAGGTCGACGGCATCGCGCCAGTCGAAGTTCCCGCTCTTGCCGAAGACGCGCTTGAAGCCGGTGTCGTGCCTCGCCGCGTCGAAGTGGAAGTCGTACGCGCCGGCTCCTCTTCGCCAGCGATTCTCCCATCCCGTCAGCGCGCGGGCCTGCTCGCGCACGTCCCGCTCGGTGTACGCACCGCGATCGGCGCCGAGCGTGAACAGCTCCATCATCTCGCGGCCGTAGTTCTCGTTCGGCGAGCCCTTCTCGTTCTGCAGCCCGTTCAGCCACTCGAGCATCGCGGGATTCGCGGTCACGTCGCGCAACAGGTCGTGGAACGAGCCGAGTGCGTTCCTGCGGAACAGGTCGTTCTGCTGGAGCATCAGCTTCTGGCTGCCGACGCCGGCGTTCGACGTCGCGAACCAGTCGTGCCAGATCAGCGTCATCCGCTCGACGAGCGGGCGGCTCGTGCGCACCATGCGGTCGAGCCACCACACGTGATCCTCGCCCCAGGCCGAGTAGGGCGCGAGCGGATGTCCCTTGTCGTCGTGCGGCTTCGGCCCCACGAGCCGCTCTGCTCCCGGGTTGGTGAGCTGGTGGACCGCCCCGGCCAGCCCGAGCTTCGCGAGCGCCTCGGCCTCACCCTTGCGCGGCCCGAAACCGGCACGCCAGAGCAGCCGCTCGGCTTGCGGCTTGCCGAAGGGACCACGGTAGACCGGCGACGACACCTTCGGTAGATGGTCGGCGGGTCGTCGAACGCCTCGAATCCCTCGAACGGGTGGCCGGCCGGCTACCGACGGCGCCAGCTGAGCAGCACGCGCGGCTCGCCGTGGCCGTCGTAGCTCTCATCGATGCGGTCGACCTCGAACCCGATCGCCCGGTGGAAGGCGACGGACGCCTCGTTCACCGGCGAAGTGACGGCGCGCACCACCGTCCGAGGTGCGACCGCCGCGAAGAACTGCTCGTACAGCGCCCGTGCGATGCCGCGCCCACGCTGCGCCGGATCGACGCCGACGAAATGCACGTACGCCTCGTTCGCGAACGTCTGCGACCGGAATCCACAGAGAAACCCGAGCAGCCTTCCGTCCTCCTCCGCCGCGAACGAGGTGTCGGCGAAGTGGACGAAGAACAGCTTCGGCAGCATCGCCGCCATCGGCCGACCTCCCCACCACCCGTCGACGACCGCGATCACGCGCGGGTAGTCGGACGGCTCGAGCGGGCGGATCAGGGGTGCCACTCGATCACGTCCGGCAGACGGATCTCAGCCCAGGCCCCGAAGTCGTAGCCGAGGAAGAGCGAGAGCACGGTCGCGTGCGTGACCACCGCCGCCTCGTCGACGCCCTCCAGCGCCGCGGCGAAACGAGCGCGAGCGCGCGAGCGATCTTCCCAGCCTTCGATCGCAGTCCCGCCGAGGTACGCGCGCACCGCGGTGCGATGCGATTCGACGTCGGGGAGGTTGGCTGCTCGTTCGACCTCGCGAAGACGCTCGTCGACCTCGACCTCGACTCCCGACCGCCGTGCGATCGGCTCGGCCGTGGCAACCGCCTTCGGCTCCGGGCTCGACAGCACCCGAGCCACCGGTGCAAGCCTCGCCGCCAGCTCCTCGGCCGACGCATGCCCTTCGGGAGAGAGCCTCCAGGTGGACGCCGGCCGCTCGAGAGCGAGCACAACCTGCGCATGCCGCACGAACCAGACCATACGCTTGAGCGTATGCACATCCTCGTTCTCGGTGGGACCCAGTTCCTGGGCAGGCACGTCGTCGAGACGGCCGTCGACCGGGGGCACACACTCACGCTCTTCAACCGTGGACAGACCCGGCCCGGGCTCTACCCCGACGTCGAGAAGCTGCGAGGTGACCGCGACGGCGACCTCGCCTCGCTCGTCGGCCGCTCGTTCGACGCGGTCGTCGACACGAGCGGCTACCTCCCCCGCGTCGTGTCGGCAACGCTCGACGCGCTCGGCGACGTCGGCCACTACACGTTCGTGTCGTCCGTCTCCGTGTACGCGTCGCTGGCGGAACCGGCCGCCGAGGATTCGCCGACGGCGGTGCTCGAGGAAGAGACGGAGGAGTTTCGCTCGCCGGCGTACGGACCGCTGAAGGCGCTGTGCGAGACGACGGTGCGGTCACGGTTTCCCGAGGCGTTCATTCCGAGGCCGGGGCTGATCGTCGGGCCGTGGGATCCCACCGGGCGCTTCACGTACTGGCCGAAGCGCTTCCTCGATCCGGGCCCCGTGCTCGCGCCCGCCCCGCCGGCTGCTCCGGCGCAGGTGATCGACGTGCGCGACCTCGCAGCGTGGATCGTCGACGCCGCCGAGCACGGTCTCGCCGGCACGTTCAACGCGGTCGCACCGCCGACCACCTGGGGCGAGCTGATCGAGACCTGCCGGGTCGCCGCCGGCTCGGAGGCCGAGGTCGTCTGGGTCGATCCGGCGTTCCTCCTCGAGCAGGAGGTCGGCGAGTGGATGGAGCTGCCGCTGTGGCTGCACGACCCGGCGTACGCGTCGATGCTCCTGACGCCGGTCGAGCGGGCGCTCGCGGCAGGTCTCTCGATCCGTCCGCTCGTCGAGACCGTGGCCGCCACGCTGGAGTGGATCGCGACGGGCGACGACGCACCGTCGGACCCCCGCCCGGCCGGGCTTGCTCGCGACAAGGAGCAGCGGGTGCTCGAAGCGTGGGCCGACCGGCGCCCGTTGCGGTAGGTTCCGGCCGCAGTGCTGCTCACGATCTCCCTCGTGATCGCCGGGCTGTCGACCGGCCAGAAGCTCGGCATCGCTGCGGCCGGCGCCGCGTTCATCGTGTTCGCGCTCATCTGCTCGTTCGTCCTGCCGAAGCGCAACCCGAACTTCCCCGGCCGTCACATGGGCTGGTACATCGTCGTGGTCGCCTGCTTCGTGATCGGGATGCTCGCGGTGGTGCTCACGCTCGGCAAGGAGAAGCCGGAGGCGAGCGCCGCGACGGCGCCGCCCCCGCCGACGACGACCACGACCACGACCGGCCCGACCGTTCAGGGCGATCCCGTGGCCGGCAAGAAGGTGTTCCTGACGGCCGGCTGCACCGCCTGCCACACGCTGAAGGCGGCCGGATCGACCGGCACCGTCGGGCCGAACCTCGACCAGCTCAAACCGGCCGAGGCCAGGATCGTCCACCAAGTGGAGGTCGGGGGCGGGCCGATGCCGGCGTTCAAGGATCAGCTGACCGCGAAGCAGATCCAGGACGTCGCGGCGTTCGTCTACACCTCGACGCACTGACCGGGCGAAAACGCCCCCAGAAAACAGCGAACCCGCTCTATTGAGCGGGTCGCCGCAGGTCGTACGGTGCCGGACAGTGTCAGGGGGAGCCGGCAGACCGCATCGTGGGACAGATCACGCCGGGCGGCCATCACTCGGAAGGGTGATTCTCCGGTCGGAGCGGAGAAGGAGGGATTCGAACCCTCGAGGCAGGGATTTCCCCACCTAACGCCTTAGCAGGGCGCCGCCTTCAGCCACTCGGCCACTTCTCCGGGCGCGCGAATCGTAGACGAACACCTTTGCGGATGCCCGGTACGCTGTCGCCCGCGCGGAGGGGTGGCAGAGCGGTCGAATGCGGCGGTCTCGAAAACCGTTACCGGCGGTTCCGTCGGTCGAGGGTTCAAATCCCTCCCCCTCCGCTTTGACGAAGCCGAAACCCTGCACCGATGCGGGGTTTCGGCTTGTTAGACGACGAGCTGGCGCGCAGTTCGACGGCCCGAGACGACCGCGGACAAACGTTGGCCCTCATCGACCGTAGGCGGATCATGGAAGCGTGCGGGGCTGAAGCGGCGGATCGCCTGCGCCCGCGGTCGGCTACTGGTAGCGGAGTGCTTCGGCTGGGTAGACGCGGGCGGCGTGGCGAGCGGGGATAAGCGTGGTCGCGAGCGCGACGAGGTAGACGGCGAGGAAGACCACACCGAGGGTGAGCCAGGGAACGGTGAAGCTCAGGTTCGTCCCCGAGCTGGCGGCGTTCACGGCTGAGGAGTTGATGACGTTGTAGGCGACGATCAGGCCGAGAACGGTGCCGACGAGGATGGCGGTGAGCGCGATGAAGGAGGACTCGATCAGAAGGCTGGCCTGGACCATGCGGCGTTGGTAGCCGATTGCGCGCAGGACGCCGATCTGCTGGCGGCGCTCGACCACGGCGCGGGCGGTGACGACGCCGAGGGCGGCGACGCCGACGATCAGCCCGAGGCCGAGGAAGCCTTCGAGCAGGCGGTCGAACACCTGGCTCGATGCGATCGCTTCGTTGAGCAGCTTCCTCATCGAGTCCGCTTGGAGCCCGTTGGCCATGAACGCGGTCTGGAGCTTCTTCGCGGTGGCCGTCGGGTCGACGCCGGGCTTGAGCTTGAACAGGTAGGTGGTCGGGAGTACGCGGTCGCCGAAGATCGGGGTGAGGGCGGCCTGCGCGGTCCAGACGCCGGCCATCCCGGCCGGGGCGCTGTCTGCGAGGACGCCGATCACGGTCAGCGTCGTGTGCTTGCCCGTCTGCTGGTCGAGCACAGACACTCGCACGGGCGTCCAGTTCTTGTCTTCGACGTAGAAGCCGTGGAGCTTGAAGTTCGAGATGCCGCCGCCGAAGTTGAAGTTCGACCGTCGCGGGACGACGGACTGGTCGACGACGGCCAGTCCCGGGTGGGTCTCGAGCGCGTGCCAGACGGCGGCGGGTGAGCTGTAGCCACGCGCCCAGGTGTCGAAGCCGAAGGTCGTGTGGGTGAGGAAGCTCGTGTCGAGGCCGCCGACGAGGTAGTTCTCCGCCTTGGCACTGGTTCCGAGCTGGTGTGCCTTGACGGGTAGCGTCGATTTGGCGGCGACGAGGCTGACCAGGGGCGACAGCACCGGGGAGCGGCGGACCGCGGCCTGCATGTCGAGCACCGGCGCTGCTGCGGAGGCGGTCGCGTGCACGTCGAAGCCGCCGCCGAACGTGCTGATGTTGTTGTAGGCGTTGGTGAACGCCCCGGTAGTGGTCGCGCCGACGACGAGGACGAACACGACGAGCATGAACATCGCAAGCGTGACGCCCGTGCGGAAGAGGCTCCGCAGCGGGTAGGCGATCGACATGCGCACGACCGGAGCGATGCGCTTGACGCGCCCCAGTGTCGTGCCGAGCGCCGCCGAGGAGGACGTCGGCGTTGTACATGATCGTCCAGGTCGCGCCGATGACGATCATCAACCCGCCGAGCACGAAGATCGAGAAGTTGACCGTCATCCGGCCAAACAGCCAATCGCTGATCGGAAACACGAACCACGCCATCAGCGCAAGCCCGGCGCCGGTGCGCACCGCCCGTTCGTTGAGCCCGAGCGCGCGCAGCAACCGGTCGAGCCCGAAGACCAAAAGCGACACGCCGAGCCCGAGCGTGATCCCGTTCTTGGAGCTGATGCCCGACACCGCCATCACCGCGCCGAGAGCGATCAGGGCGACCGTTGCAACCCAGCGGCGCCGGCCGCCGCGGCGAACGACGGGGTCGGGAAGATCGCGGATCGCCGAGACGATGTTCATGCGGCTCACCCGCGAGGCCGAGAATGCCAGCACCGCAAGGGTCAGGAGCACACCCATGGTGTAGGCAACCACGAGGCTGGCGGGCTTGACGGCGAAGACGAGGTGGAAGTTCGGCGTCGAGGCGAACACGCCGCCGAGCGCGAACACCATCCCGAATGCCACGAGCACACCGAGCGCGGCGCCGACCAGAGCCGCGACGAGGTCGTACGTGGCGCCCTCGTACACGAACATCTGCACGAGGTGGCCGCGGCGGGTGCCGACCGCCCGCGCGACCCCGAGCTCGCTGCGCCGCTCGGCAGCCAGCATCACGAAGATCAGAAAGATGAGCAAGATCCCGGCCGCGATCGAGAACGAGCCGAAGGTCGTGAAGAAGGAGACGAACGCCGCGCCGACGCTGTCTGCCGCGTTGAGCGCGTCCTGCCTGGTCTTGTCGGTCTCGAGCCCGAGCGCCGAGACGGTCGGCTGCAGTGCCTTGACGACACGATTGGTCGCCGCAACGCCGCCACGGTTGGCGACGTACACGCCGTCGATCAATCCCGGCTTACCCAGCAACGCCTGCGCCCGGTCGAGCGGCATCAGCACGCCGTAGTCGGCCGTCGCCGCGCCCGCGTAGCTCACGACCGCCTTCACACGCGCGCGCTCGACTCCATTGCCGGTCAGGACCCGAACGCTGTCTCCGGCCTTCGCGCCGAGCGCCTTCGCGCCCTTCGTGTTCAGGTAGACCTGGTTCGGTCCGAGCTGCGCAAGCGAGACGGTCTTCCCTCCTGCGCGCATCGGGCCGAAGGCGACGAGGGAAGCCGGGTCACCCGCAAACAGCGTCACCTTCGGTTCGTACTGCCCGCTCGAGAGATCCTGGACCGCCGCGCCCCAGGCGATGACCGGCGCCACCGCACTCACCAGCCTCGACGCGCGACCCGCAGCAGCGATCCGGTCGGCGTAACTCCGGGGGAAGTAGCGAGTGCCCGTGCCTGCAGTGCCGACCGCGAGTGAGGCCGTGAGCCCCTTCGCCCCTATCACCTCGTCGGTTCTGCCGAGCGCAGCGATCGCAGAGGAGCGGATCGACTGGCTCATCGTGTCGCCCGTTGCAAGCGATGCGGTGAAGATCACCGTCGCCAGCATCAACCCGACGACGATCAGCGCGGCGCGGCCCCGCCGCCGGCTCGCGTTCCGGACGCCGAGCCGGAAGAAGACGCGGTTGCGGACCGCCAGCACCACCACGACCCCGAGCAGCAGCAGCAGCGCCACCGCCAACACCTCTGCGAGCGAGCCGACCGGGATCCCGAACAGCTTGCTCACGTCATCACCCAGCCGTGACTGGCGCCTCCGCGACGACCACCTCGTAGGCCTCGCGACCCGGCGGCGCGCGGAACACCACGAACTCCGAGATCTTCTCGATCTGCGCCTGATAGAAGCCGCTCAGCCGCGTGGCCCGGGCAGCCTCGTCACTCGACCAGAGGCTGATCACAAGCACCTTGCCCTCCTCCGAGAGGAGCACGTAGCAGCCCTCGTAGCCCTCCTGCTGCTGCAGCGCGGGAATCAGCTCGCTCTCGAACCGCTCGATCGCGCGCCTGGGGTTCTGCCGCACAGGATCGATCTCCGCCAGAGTCACACGCGCGACCATCACACCCTCACCTCCAAGCGTTCCTCGTCGACGATCCGACCGTCCACCATCCGCACGATCCGGTCGGTCGCACGCCCGACGCTGATGTCATGAGTCACGATCAGGAAGGTCAGGCCGCGCTCCCGGTTCAACGTGCGCATCAGCCCGACGATCTCCTGCGCGTTCTCGCTGTCGAGATCGCCGGTCGGCTCGTCGGCCCACACGATCGCCGGGTCGTTGACGAGCGCTCGCGCGATCGTCGCGCGCTGGCGCTGCCCGCCCGAGAGCTCGTCCGGAACGTGCGCTGCGCGCTCACCAAGCCCGACCATCTCGAGCGCAGCGAGCGCCCGGCGACGAGCCTCCTTCGCCGACACACGCGCCACCAGAAGCGGCAACTCGACGTTCTCCACCGCGCTCAGCACCGGCATCAGGTTGTAGAACTGAAAGACGAATCCCATCCGGCGCGCGCGATAGTCGGTGCGCTCGACGTCGGACATCGAGCCGAGCGCCACCCCCTCGATCAGCACCTCGCCATCGTCGATCCGGTCGAGCCCGGAGAGACAGTTGAGCAGCGTCGTCTTCCCCGACCCGCTCGGTCCCATGATCGCCACCATCTCCCCCCGCCCGACCGAAAAGCTCACCCCACGCAACGCGTGCACCTCGAGCTGCCCCGTGTCATAGCGCTTCTCCACCGCCCGCGCCTCGACAATCGCCCCGCCTGCGGCCTCCACCGGCGTCTCACGTTCGACGCGTGGTGCCTGCTGCAGAAGTGCCGCCTCCATAAGAAGCTCCTCCGGTTGAAGCAATCAGCGTCACAGCACCGGCTCTGCAGTGCATCCGGGAAACCACCGAAGACGCTTACGGAGAAGAAGCACGGCGCGCGACCGCGCATCCCCTTCGAGTCGATCGCCGGCGCGAGGTTTCGGGTGGCTCGAACTGCGGAAACAATCCACCGGAGGCGCGAATGAGACGGTGGAGTGCCTTCCTCACGATCGTGGTGATCACGGCGGCGCCGGCCGTCGCCGCTCGAGCGACGAGTCCGACGGCCCCGCAGCTTCTGCGCACGATGTCGAGCCGACGGCATGTCGTCGCCGTCGCTCGGATCGCCGACGGCTCGACGCCGAACCTCGTCGAGGTCTCGCGCACGTCGACCCTGTTCGGCGTCCGCGGATTCGCATCAGGCGGCGTGGTTCTCCGCGAGTCGATCACCGCCGTGCCCGGCCCTTCGGGCCTGCTGCGCGTGGTCACCGAAGGGCGCGTGCGCTCGGGCCACTACTGGATGGCGATCTCGACGGACGACGCCGGCTTGACGAGTTGTCAGCCGCTCCGCTTGCGCGGCAACGGTGACTGCCTTGCCGAGTGGTCGAACGTGCTGCCGGTCGTCGTCCCTTAGAAGACGTGTGGGGCGCGTCGCCGCGCCCCACACATTGTCGAGTCGATTGTTCTCTACGCGCCTGGCGCTACGGCAGGCACGGGTTCGAGGAGAGGACCTGCCGGAAGTCGTTGAACCGACTACTTGCTCCAGTCGTGCCCGGATAGACGAGCTTCAGCAGCGCACCGTACTGTGCGACCTCGCCGCCGAAGTTGTTGCTATTGCCGGGGAAGTTCGGTCCGCCCTCGAGCCAGCGGCAGCCGCCGTCCTGCTTGCGGGCGACGAACCCCGGGTAGAAGTTCGCACCGTTCGGCGGATTGATGCAGCCGTTTCCGGTGACGAACCGGTCGCAGTTGTTGTTCGACGAGACCGCGGGATCCTCGATCCGCGGCAGGTCGGTCTCGAACGCGACTCGGTCGTAGTTCTGGCCCCCGTTGAATTGCGGGCTCGAGAAGACGACCGGCTTGGTGACCGTCGCGTTCCCGAGGTTACCGCTGAGGCCGGGCCAGACCTTCTGGTAGCTGACTCCGTCGAAGTCGCCGTCGGTGTCGGTACAGCCGCTCACCTGGATCAGGAACGATGCGGACGCCGGGGCGCAGAAGTCGTCGTCGGCGTCAGGGCCCGAAGGATCCGTCGCTCCGCCGCTCGTGCACGGGAACGGGAAGTTGACGAAGTCGACGGTGTCGCAGTACTCCCAGTGCCCGATCTCGTCGGAGTAGGCGACGTTGTAGCTGTGAGCCGCCCAGACCACGCGCGTGTTCTCGCTCGACGTCGAGTACATCGGGTGGAAGTCGGACGGGATCACCGTGCACGCCGTCGACGGGCTCGGTGCGAAGCCGATCTCACCGAATCCGTTGGTCGCGCTGGCGGTCATCGAGCCGGATTGCCCCGTCGTCAGGTCGTTGATCACGATCTGCAATCCGTGAGCGGTGTCATGCAGGTCGACTGTCACCTGATCTCCGGCGTTCATCAGCAGCTGTTTGGTGAGGTCTGGGGTGAAGGTCGCGCCGTTCGCATTGAGCGGGTCGGGCGGACCGAGCGGCGTCCCGTTCTTGGTGATGTAGGCGAAGTTGACGTACTCGGTGCCGCCGACCAACCGATTCGCGCACGAGCCGTTCAACGACCGGCCGGTGTTGAGGTTCTGCGAGAGCGAGTCGATCGTCATCGCCGCGCACCACCGGGTGGCGTCGCAGGAGTTCGTGACGGCGTTGGTCCAGCCCGGTGGGTAGAACTGCATCTCCATGAACGCGGTGCCGGGATGCTGGCCGATGTAGCCGGTCCCGCCGGGCGTGGTGCCGGTGAAGATGTTCGCGTCGCTGTCCGCGGTGCAGGGCACGTTCGAACCGGCGAGTGTGCTGCCGGTGGGGTTCGGCGCCGACTGGTCGTCACACAGCGCCATCCCGAACCAGAACGTCGGACGCAGCTGGAAGTTCCAGGTTCCGCCGGTGCCGTCCTGCGTCGGCAAGTGGGCTGACTCGTTCGGGATCGTGAGCTTGTAGACCTGGTTGTTCCCCGACCCGGCGGTGTTCGAATAGAAGAGCGTGGACGGCTCGTCATGTCCGATGTATTCACCGGGGTAGTACGACGGGTTGTCGTACGGCTCGGTGCAGAGCGAGCCGTTGTCGTCGCACGAAAGAGCTACCGGCCGGCTGGAACGAGCCGGGCTCGAGCCGACAGCCGACGGAACGAGAACCGTGACGGCGCCGGCGAGAAGCGCGACGGCGATCAAGTGCTTGAACGACATTTCCTGCTCCTTCCCCCTCAAACAGGAGGGTCACTGGAATGTCTGTCCGAGAACAGAAGCCTGGGCAATGACGCAGCCCGGCGACCCAGAGACTCGTTCGGTTCGGGCATCACCTCCCTGACGCCTGCGGCCGATAGACGCTCTTTTCCGGCGCGCGCGATGTCGAAACGCTCGCTCTGCCGGCGACCGCCGCTAGCTAGCTCTTCCAGTCGAGCTCGGTGACCGAGCCGCCCGCGATCGGGACGTCCCTTGCGCGGGCGGTGCCGTCGACCCAGAGCGTGTAGGTGCCCTCCTCGATCCGGTCGAAGACCGCCGCGAACGCCGGCGTTCCGCCGCGGCTCCGCTCGAGCACGTCCTTGTGGCTCCGGCGGTCGTCCTCGCCGCGGCGGCTGATCTCGATCTCCCGGCCGTGGAGCTCGGGGTCGGTGTAGACGACGAGCGCCCCGAGCTCACCTCCGATCTCGAGGACGACGTGCTCCGGGTGCGACCGAGCAGAGTGGTTCTCGCCCATCGGTCAGCTCGGTGTCGAGAAGCCGTCGTGCGGCAGGCCGAGGTACGGGAAGGTCGACTCGTACTGGGTCGCCGCCGGCGTGAGCTGCTCGCCGACCGCCGACGCCGCGCCGTCCGCGGTATAGGACGGATTCACGAGCGGGTACGTCGCCCCCGCGATCGCACGGAGCTCGATCGTGACGACGTCGTCGAACACGCGCCGCCCGTTCGGGAAGCCGGCGACGTCGCCGCCGAGCAGCCCGAGCGGGCTCGGCTTCGACGCCGGCGGAATCGCGACGTTCAGCCTGAGCATGTCGGCCGGCGTGTTGCCGGTGAAGTTCTGGAATCCCGGAACGACTCCCGGCGGGATGCCGGTGAGCAGAATCGCCACGAGGTCGGCCCGATCCGCCGTCAGCTTGGCGAGGTTCGGGAACACGCCCGGATACAGCACCGGGAGCAGCCGCGCCAGCTCGGGCTGCTTCACGTACTGCGCAAACGCACCGTCTGCGGACGGAGGTGTCGCGTTCCACTGGTCCTTCTTCCCGAGCGGAACGATCACCTCGTTGAACAGCGGATTTCCGAGCCGCGACACCTGGGCCCACGGGCCGATCCCCCGCCGCCTGTCGTCGAAGCCGTCGATGAGCTGGACCGCCTGGCGGCTTGCGGCGCCCCAGATGCCGAGCACCGACTTCGAGCTCGTCGCGTCCGTCGGGACCGTCCCGTCCTTGGTCAGGTTCTTGATCGGGATCTGCATCGCGATCGTGTGCACGTTCAGCGTCGCGAGCGGATCGACGCTTGCAGCCGCCGCCGAGGGAATCAGATGCAGGTTCTGGAACGGGCGAAGATCACCGAGGTCGAAGATCGCACCGAGGTCGACGAAGAAGCCGTCGTTCCGCTGGCCCGCGAACACCGTCTCCCCCGTCGGCAATGTGTGCACCGCCGCCTGCGCGAGCGTTGCGTAGTTCGGAGTCGACCGCGGGCCGATGTTGCACGGCGGCGAGGCCAGACTGTCGCCGATGAGCGTCGGGTACGGCCTGATCGTCGACGCGACTACCTTCGTCACGTCGTAGAACTGGCGCTTGTTCCAGTTCGGATCGTCGAGCGAGTTGATCGGCCCCGTGTTGTAGAGGAACGTATCGGGGTTGCGCAGCTGACTCGAGAACCTGAACTGGTAGGTGATGTCGGGACGCGCGTCGCCGTCGTTGTCGATGTAGATCGAGTAGAGGACGTCGTCACCGAACTCGAAGAAGTTCGGCCCGCCCGCCGGGTTCTCGAGCGGGATGTAGTTGGTGATGATCGTGACCGCGCCGGGGTTGTCCGGGCTGACGAACGCGTACGTGTCGGTGTTGTCGGCGACCGGGTCCTTGCTGATCTCGGGTGCTTCGCGATGAGACGACATCTACATCACGCCTTTTGCGTCCGACTCGGTGACACGTGCCGCCTTCAGCAGCCGCCGCACGAGTCCGCGGTCGCGGTACGTCGTCGCGTGCTCGCCGTGCATGACGGTGACCTCGCCGCGCGCGGCATCACGCACGTAGACGACCACCGGCTGCTTCGCGAGGGCGCCCGGAGCGTCGACGACCTCCGCGCCTCCCTCCGTCGCCGCTCGGGCAAGCCCGGGCGCGCCCACCACCGCTGCAGCGCCCGCTGCCACGCCGGCCGATTTCAGGAATCTCCGCCGATCCACTGGCTCCATCGCTCCTCCTCCTCGATCCAGTAGTGGTCACGGGCGATTCGCCGTCCCCCTCGCTTCGGTTCGAGCGAATTGGGCCGCAAATTGCGGGGTTTTAGTGCAAGCGAGCTGCAGCAACGGCGAACCGGTCCGTCGGAGCGCGGCGAACTCCGCGCGTGGCACGGTCGGCAGTGAGGGGAGCTCCGGCGTTCGAGACGCTCGAGGACGCGGTCTCGCTGCTCAGGGACGGGGGCAGGCGCGTATCACTGGCAAGGAAGCAGTTGCTCGAGGGACTGTTCGCCGTCGACCGCCCGGTCACGGCCGAGGAGCTCGCCCACGGCCTCGGCGGTCGGATCCCGCCGTCGGATCTCGCCGTCGTCTACCGGAACCTCGAGACGCTCGAGGAGCTCGGGCTGGTGCGTCACGTTCATCTCGGGCACTCGCCGGGCCGGTACGCGCTCGTGCGCGGCGAGCCGTGCGAGTATCTCGCGTGCGAGCGCTGCGGGATCGTGACCGAGATCCAGCCTGAACGGCTCGACCAGGTGCGGCGCCTGATCGAAGAGGAGCTCACATTCCACGCCTCGTTCACACACTTTCCGATCGGCGGGCTCTGCAGTCGCTGTGCAACTCTCGTCGAGGCGATGGAGCGAAGGACGTGAGCTCGCGGCGCCGTCCGACGTGGGTGAGCACCTTGACTCCTTCGGAGTGGGTGCGCCTGTCCGGTTTCGGTGCCGCCGTCGCCGCGCTGCACCTGGTCGGCTGGGGCCTCTTCGTCTACTACTCGCGCGCCAACCCGGCTCTCGCCGGCCTCGGGACACTCGCGTACACGTTCGGGCTCCGCCACGCGTTCGACGCCGATCACATCGCCGCAATCGACAACACGACTCGCAAGTTCCTGCAGGACGGCAAGCGCTCGCTCGGCGTCGGCTTCTTCTTCTCGCTCGGCCATTCGACGATCGTGCTCTCGCTGGTGACCGGGCTCGCGGTCGCCGCCAAGACCGTCAACTCGAGGATCCCGTCGTTCCAGGACTGGGGCGGCTATGTCGGCGCGGGCGTCTCCGGCACGTTCCTCTGGATCATCGGCGCCCTCAATCTCGTCGTGCTGCTCGACGTGATCCGCATCTTCCGCGACATGCGCACCGGCGCGTACGACAAGGACCGCCTCGAGCAGCGGCTGCGCGACCGCGGATTCATGAACCGCTTCTTCCTCGCGAGGATCTCGCAGAAGATCCGGTCGAGCTGGCAGATGTATCCGCTCGGCGTCCTCTTCGGGCTCGGGTTCGATACGGCGACCGAGGTCGGCCTGCTCGCGCTCACCGCCGGCGTCGCGACGAACCACATGCCGTTCCTCGCGGTGCTCTCGCTGCCCATCCTCTTCGCGGCCGGCATGTCGCTGATGGATACCGCCGACGGCGCGTTCATGAGCCAGGCCTACGGCTGGGCGTTCTCGAACCCGATTCGCAAGGTCTACTACAACATCACGGTCACGACGCTGTCGGTCGCGGTTGCGCTCGTGATCGGGACGATCGAGCTCATGCAGGTGTTCGCGACCAGGTTCGAGCTCGACAGCGGCTTCTGGGGCTGGCTCGCGAACCTCGACTTCGGCCGCATCGGCTACGGGATCGTGGCCGCGTTCGTCCTGACCTGGGCGATCTCGATCCTCGTGTGGAAGAAGGGCCGGATCGAGGAGCGCTGGGGCGCGATGATCGACCGCTAGACCATCTGGTGCGACATCCCGCGTGCCGGTCGGGGAGAATGCCCGACGTGCCGCGCACGATCAAGCTCTCGGGGCTCGCGATCCTCTTCGCGGCCGGCCTGCTCCTCGCGGCAGTGGTCGCCGTCACGGGTCGAGCCGCGGACACCACAACCGTGACGACCTCGACGGTCGAGACCTCGACCGAGGCGAGCACGACCACCGAGGTCACCGTCCCGGTGACCACCGTGATCACGACCAGGACCGTGGAGCTCACGACGACCCGGCCCTCGATCACGGTGACGACGCCCGCGACGACGTCGTCCTCCAGCTCGGGCAGCGGCACCGCGGACTGGATCTGGGTGCTGCTCGGGATTCTCGCGGCCGCGCTGATCCTGGTGATCGTGCTGCTGGCGCTGCGCGGAGGCGGCGGGAAGGTTCCCGCCGAGGAGCGGCGACGCCGGCTCGACGGCGCCGTCGGCACCTGGGCGGCACAGGGCTGGGCGCTCGAGAGCCAGAGCGCCGACTCGGCCGTGCTCCGTCGCGGCAACGAGTTGATGCTGGTCAGCGTCGACGACGCCGGACACGTCAGTACGCGGCCGCTCCAGTCGTCGTAGCACCGACGACCTCGCACACGTCGACGCTGACGAACGTCGCAGGCGCGTCGGGCATCTCGCGCAGCGTGTTGAACGTCGCCTCCGCCGCTCTGGCGTTCTCCTCGCTGTCGAACAGCCAGAAGGAGTGTTGAACGGTGTCGCCCTCGAGCGTCCGCGCCCAGTAGCCGCCCGCGGAGCCGGGCATGCCCTGCAGCATCGCGACGCCCCGCTCTTTGATCATTGCGAGCGTCTCCTCCTCGTGGCCCGGCTTGATCTCGACCCTTCCGATCACTGCGTGCATTTCCCTCTCCTCGCACCTCGTGGACGAACGACTCTCGCACCGGAGCTGCACCCGGTCTAGTAAGAAGCGCGCAGAGTGGCGATCCGGATCGAAGACCTGCGCGTCGTTCGCGGCGGCACGGAGGTGCTGCGTGGCGTCTCGCTGTCGGTCGCCCAGGGCTCGGTGACCGGGCTGCTCGGCCCGAGCGGCTGCGGCAAGAGCACGTTGATGCGCTCGATCGTCGGCGTCCAGATCGTCGCAGGGGGAACGGTGGAGGTGCTCGGCCTGCCGGCCGGGTCCGCGCCGCTGCGACGGCGGATCGGCTACGTCACGCAGGCGCCTTCCGTCTACGGAGACCTCACCGTGGTCGAGAATCTGCGCTACTTCGCGCGTGTCGTCGACGCAGGACCGGATCGCGTGGGCGCGGTGCTCGACTCGGTGGGGCTCGCCGGCTTCGCGTCGCGTCTGACTTCCACGCTCTCGGGCGGGCAGTGGGCGCGGGTGTCGCTCGCGAGCGCGCTTCTCGGCGAGCCCGAGCTGCTGGTGCTCGACGAACCGACGGTCGGGCTCGATCCCGTCCTGCGCGCGGAGTTGTGGCAGATGTTCCACGAGCTCGCACGCGACGGTGCGACGCTGCTCGTCTCGAGCCACGTGATGGACGAGGCAGGCGAGTGCGACCAGCTGCTGCTGATGCGTGACGGCACGCTGCTCGAACAGTCGACACCGGATGAGCTGCGTCGCCGCACCGGGCAGGACGATCTCTCGAAGGCGTTCCTCGCGATCATCGAAGCGTCGGAGAAGGATCGATGAGCGCTCGCGTGACGTTCGCAACGGCACAGCGCGTCCTCTGGCAGATCCGCCACGACCCGCGCACGATCGCGCTTCTGCTCGCCGTGCCGGCGCTCCTGCTCGTCCTGCTGCGCTACGTCTTCGACGGCCGTGAGGCGATCTTCCAGTCGATCGGCGCGCCGCTCTGCGGGCTGTTCCCGTTCATCGTCATGTTTCTCGTCACGTCGATCACGATGCTGCGTGAGCGCACCACGGGCACGCTCGAGCGGCTGATGACGCTGCCCCTCGCGAAGCTCGACCTGCTCGCGGGCTACGGAATCGCGTTCGGTCTGCTCGCGGCGGCGCAGGCAGTGGTCGTGTGCGTCGTCGGGTTCGTCTTTCTCGGCCTCGATGCGCCGCACGGCGCCTGGCTCGTCGCCGTGCTCGCAATCTTCAATGCGCTTCTCGGCATGGCGCTCGGTCTGTTCGTCAGCGCGTTCGCGGAGACCGAGTTCCAGGCCGTGCAGTTCATGCCGGCGCTGATCTTCCCCCAGCTTCTGCTGTGCGGCCTCTTCGTCGCCCGCGCCGACATGGCGTCCGTCCTGTACGCCGTCTCGTGGTTCTTGCCGCTGACCTACGCGTACGACGCGCTGGCGCGCGCGACGTCGATCGAGCCCCTCGGCACGCGGCTCGCGCTCGACGTGCTCGTCGTCGTCGCCTGCACGCTCGGTGCGCTCGCCCTCGGCGCTCTTACGCTGCGCCGAAGAACGGCCTAGCCGCCGGCCGAGCGGGCGATCCACACGGAGGCGACGAGGGCGCGCGTCGTCGTCCTCATGCCGACGATGACGGCGTGACGAAGGCGATGCCGGCGAAGAGGGCGAGACCGCTTCGAACGGCGTCGGCTCCACGCTGGAAGCGCCAGATCGCGAGCACCGCAGCCAGGCTCAGACCACAGCGAAGCAGGAAGTTGACGTCCATCAGCCACGCATACGACCCCTTGCTGCCGTAGTCGCTCTCCGCGTTGTGAAGCACGCTGAAGTGCGGGCGCAGGAACACGAGGGCGACGTCGATCAGGACGTAGGCGACGATGCCGGCGATCGCCACGCGTGCGAGGGCTCGTGCGTCTCTCACGACCTACTCCTCGCCCGATCCGTGCCGAAGCGCGACGAGCACGCCGAGTGCGGCGCGCACGCGCGCCACCTCGTCGCGTCCGACGGCTCCCTCGAACGCCGCGTCGACGGCATCGACGGCGCTGCGTATCTCTGCCGCCGCTGCCGTCCCACGATCGGTGAGTGCGATCGAAAGGCGACGACGGTCGTCCTCGTCCGGGACGCGCACGACGTACCCGCGCGTGACGAGCGTGTCCACGAGCTGGCTCACGGCCTGCTTCGACACGGCCTGCGCGACCGCCACCTCGCTCAGCGGCGTGCCACCGTCACGCGCGATGCCGCCGACGACGCGTGCGCCCGAACGCGGCATGTCGTCGAAGCCGGCGGCAACGAGCGCACGGCGGATCGCAGAGCCGTACGTGCGGCGCGCCTCGGCGAGCAACACCGGCAGGACGAGCTCTTCGTACCACTCGGGCTCGGCGCCCATCGCCGGAACTTATCGTCAAGAAGATTGACCGTCAACAGCCTTGACCTTGCGTCGGGTACGCTGCCCGACGCTCGGAGAGGTGTCCGAGCGGTCTAAGGAGCGCGATTGGAAATCGCGTACGTGCTGAAAGGTGCGTCGAGGGTTCAAATCCCTCCCTCTCCGCTGACGTCGGCGGGCGCGGGCCGGCCTCGAGCCCGCCGACGTGTCCACCGAAGCGGAGCGGCGCCTCAGTCGTGGACGCGGGCGATGACGTCCTCGCGCTTGAGCACGCGGACGCGGTGCGACGAGCGCGTGAGCCGGACCTCGTAGCCGGCGTCGCGCGGGTACAGCACCTTGTCGCCGGGCTCGACCGCAGCGACGTCAGGCCCGACGGCAGCGACGATCCCGGTCCGGATCTGCGCGGCTTCGTTCACGGGGACGATGAGACCGCTCGCCGTCTCGCTGTCCTCGAGCGGTTGGACGACGAGGTAGTCGTCGAGCGGCTCGAGCGTCGCGTCGGTCAACGGGCCACGTTCCAACACACCTTCAAGATACTCGCTGGATGCGGATAGGTCGGCACGAGGTAGTCGTCTCGAACCCGGAGAAGATCTTCTTCCCCGCTCGGAGCCTGACGAAGCTCGATCTCGTCACGTACTACCTCGGCGTCGCGGATCACGTCCTGCCGCACCTGCGCCGTCGCCCGTTTCACATGAAGCGGTTTCCGAACGGCGTCGACGCCGACTTCTTCCACCAGAAGCGCGTTCCGGCGAACCATCCGGACTACGTCGACGACGTCCACGTCAGCTTCCCGAGCGGGCACTCGACGGTCTTCGCGATCGTCGACAACGCCGCCGCGCTCGCGTGGGTCGCGAACCTCGGGTGCATCGAGCTGCACACGTGGCACTCGCGGGTGCCCGAGATCGAGCAGCCCGACTACGTGCTGATCGACCTCGACCCGACGAGCGACGGCCAGTGGCCGTTCGTCCGCGAGATCGCGCTCGTCGTGCGCACGGTCCTGGACGAGCTCGGGCTTCGCTCGTATCCCAAGACGTCAGGCTCGACGGGCCTGCACATCCTGGCGCCGATCAAGCGCGACGTGCGCTTCCCGGACGTGAGGCGCTTCGCCAAGGCGGTCGCCGAGGAGGTCGAGCGCCGCATCGGCGACCAGAGCGTCGCGACCACGACCTGGCGCGTCGCCGATCGCGTGGGCGTGTTCGTCGACTTCGGACAGAACGCGCGCGACCGTACCATCGCGTCGGCGTACTCGGTCCGCCCCACGCCCGATGCACGCGTCTCGGCGCCGCTCCGCTGGGAGGAGGTCGGCGGCGTCGAGCCCGAGGCGTTCACCCTGGAGACGATGCCCGCGCGGATCCAGGCGACGGGTGACCCGATGCGCGGCATGTGGCGCAATCCGCCGTCCCTGCGCACGCGGTTCGAGCGCCTCGGCCTCGAGCCGCCTGGTGACACGAACACGTGACAGTGGCTGCCGCCGTAAAGAACGCACGACAGCGGCTGCCGCCGTCAAGGACCCTGGACACCGTCAAGGACCCTGGACAGCGGCTGCCCCCTCGCACCGGATCGTCCGAACGGCTGGTGGTCGAGCCGTTCGGGATGCGCGAACGTCGCGCGATGCCGATGCCGATGCGGCGAGGTCCGAACCATCGCACCGCATTTCGGAGGCGCCGAATCATGGCACTGCTGTCGCAGGCCGAGCTCGCCGCCGAGATCGGCGTTTCGCGGCAGACGATCAACGCAATCGAGCGCGGGCGCTGGTCGCCGTCGCTCCGCCTCGCGATCGCCCTCGCAAGGCGCCTCGACACCACCGTCGAGGAGCTGTTCGACGCGGACAGCCGCTAGACGAACAGGGCCCCGACGCCCACCGCGTCCGGATCGCGCGCCGGTCGCAGCTCGCGCCACGTGCAGTCCCGCGGGTCCTTGTCCTCGCGCCAGCGGATCAGCTTCGAGCCGTGGCGGAAGCGGTTGCCCTGCACCTTGTCGTACCGCACCTCGACCACGAGCTCCGGCCGCAGCGCCGCCTCCTCGAGCTCGCCCGATCCCCACCGATTCGGCTCCGAGAACCGCCGGTCGGGCGCGTCGACGAGCAGCGGCAGCACACGCCGCGCGACGTCGTCCCGCGTTCGCGCGGCAACTGCGCACGAGCCGACGTAGTCGAGCTCACCGTCCTCGCGATAGAGCCCGAGCAGCAGCGTCGCGATCTCCCGCGCATCGCCCTTCCACCGCAGCCCCACGACGACGCAGTCCGCCGTCTTGTGCTCCTTGACCTTGACCATCCCGTCACGCGAGCCCGGCAGGTACGGCGCCTCCAGATGCTTCGCGATGACGCCGTCGAGGCCGAGCGCTTCGAACCGCTCCAGCCACCCGCGCGCATCGGCGACGTCCCGGGTCGCAGGGGAACGCCGGAATCCCTCGAGCGCCTCGACGCGCGACCGCCGCTCCGCGAGCGGCTGCCGCCACACCTCCTCCCCGTCCCAGAGCAAGACGTCGAACACGACGAACTCGGCCGGAATCTCCGCGGACAACCGTCGGATCCGCGACTCGGCAGGATGCAGCCGCATCTGCATCGCGTCGAAGTCGAGAGCGCCGTCACGCGCGATCACGATCTCCCCGTCGAGCGCCGAGCGCGGCGCGAGCAGCTCGCCCAGCGGGCGCAGCTCCGGGAAGTAGCGCAGCAGCGGCCGCTCGTTCCGCGACCAGAGGTTGAGCTCGCCGTCGACGTTCTCGAGCACGCCGCGAAACCCGTCCCACTTCGGCTCGTACTGCCACCCGTCGCCGGTGGGCAGCTCGCGCACGAGCTGCGCCTCCATCGGCGGGAACGGGATCGCGGCTGCCGGCACCGAGGCGAAGCGTAGGGTTCCGGCGATGACCCGCGTCGCGATAACGGGAATCGGCTGCGTCACACCGCTCGGCCTCGATGCGCCCAGCACGTGGAAGGCGGCGCTGGCCGGCGAGAGCGGGATCGACTGGATCCAGGCGTTCGACACGGAAGGCCTCCCCGTTCGCGTCGCGGCCGAGGTCAAGGGGTTCGACCCGACGCAGGTCGTCTCGGCGAAGGAGGCCCGCAAGCTCGAGCGGAACGTCCTGCTCGGCGTCGCCGCCGGCCGCGAGGCGCTCACGGACGCCGGCCTGAACGGCTTCGACCCGGCGCGGGTCGGCGTGATCTTCGGCTCGGCGATCGGCGGCGTGCCCGGCATCCTCGAGCAGGCGGACACGCTGCGCGAGCGCGGCCCGGACCGTGTCTCGCCGAACTTCCTGCCCAACGTGCTCGTCGACTCCGTGTCGGGCCAGCTCGCGATCTCGCTGGGGCTCAAGGGCCCGAACTACGCGGTCGTGTCGGCGTGCGCCACCGGCTCGCACGCGATCGGCGAGGCCGCGGAGATGATTCGTCGCGGCGCGGCCGACGCCGTGCTCGCAGGAGGGACGGAATCCTGCATGGTGCCGCTCATCCTCGCCGGCTTCACCGCGATGCGCGGCCTAGCCGTCGAGGACGATCATCCGCCGCACGCGTCGCGCCCGTTCGATGCGACGCGCGCCGGTTTCGTGATGGGCGAGGGCGCCGGTGCCGTGCTGCTCGAGCCACTCGAGGCGGCGAGGAAGCGCGGCGCGCGCGTCTACGCCGAGGTGCTCGGCTACGGAGCGTCGAACGACGCACACCACATGGCGCAACCGGAGCCTGAGGCGACGGGTGTGGCGGCGATGATGATCGCCGCGCTCGAGCGTGCCGGCGTCGAGCCGGAACGCGTCGGCTACATCAACGCGCACGGAACCTCCACGCCGCAGGGCGACGCCGCCGAGACGCGCGCAATCAAGCAGGTGTTCGGTGACCACGCGTACCGGCTCGCCGTCTCGTCGACGAAGTCGATGATGGGGCACACGTTCGGGGCAGCCGGCGCGATCGAGGCGATCCTGTCGGCGCTCGCGCTCCACGACGGCGTGCTGCCGCCGACGATCAACTACCGCGAGCCCGACCCCGAGTGCGATCTCGACTACGTCCCGAACGAAGCCCGGCACATCCAGGTCGACGTCGCGCTGTCGAACGCGATGGGCCTCGGCGGGCACAACGGCTGCGTGCTGCTCGGCCGCGGATGAGGGTCACGCTCGTTCGTCACGCGACGCTCCTGCTCGAGACGTCGGGCCGACGCGTGCTCGTCGACCCGATGCTCGACGCCGCAGGCACACGACCGCCCATCGAGGACACCCCGAACCAGGTGCGCAACCCGCTCGTCGACCTCCCGACCGACGCGGCCGCGATCGTCTCCGGCGTCGACGGCGTGATCGTCACCCATCTGCACCAGGATCACTTCGACGAGACGGCCGCGCGCCTCCTGCCGCGCGACGTCCCGATGCTGACGCAGCCCGCCGCCCTCGAGGAGTTGCGTGACCGAGGCTTCACCTCCGTCACCGCCGACCCCGACGGCTGGCTCGACCTCGACGTCGTCCGTACCTCCGGTCACCACGGAACCGGAGAGATCGGCCGGATGCTCGGCCCCGTCTCCGGCTTCGTCGTCGACGGCGTCTTCATCGCCGGCGACACGATCTGGTGCGACGAGGTGGCCGGCGCGCTCGACCGCCATCGCCCGCGCGCAGTCGTCGTGAACGGAAGCGGAGCGCGTTTCATCGAGGGCGGCCCGATCGTGATGGACGCCGCCGACGTGCAAACCGTGCGCGGGGCAACCGAAGCGACGGTGGTCGTCGTCCACCTCGAGTCGATCAATCATTGCGTCGAGCGACGCGACGTGTACCGCGCGATCGAGGGCGTCGTCGTCCCGGACGACGGCGACACGATCGAGCTCTAACCGGCGACGACCTCGACGGTGAGCTCGCCGATCGAGGCGAGCACGACGTCAGCGAGCGCGAGCGACTCGGCGTCGGGCGGGAAGTGCAGGTTGGGGATCGCGACGACGCGCAGCCCGGCTGCCTTCGCCGACCGGATGCCGCTGTGGGAGTCCTCCACGGCGGCCGCGTGCTGTGGCTCCACGCCGAGCCGCCGGATCGCCTCGAGGTACACGTCGGGCGCCGGCTTGCCGCGGCCGACCTCCTCCGACGAGACGGCGACCCGCACGAGGGACCCGAGCGCCGCGGCTTCGAGCACGAGATCGATCAGCTCGCGGTTCGACGACGAGGCGATCGCGAGCGGCCAGCGCGCTCCGATGCGCTCCACCGCCTCGAGCGCACCGGGGATGAACGGCGGGCCCTCTGCATAGCGCGCGATCATGCGTTCGACGACCGCTGCGTTGGCCTGCTCGGGGGTTCCGGGAAGGCCGACCACGTCGACGAGGTAGCGCGACCACTCGGGCGAGCTCATTCCCAGCATCGCGCGCGTCGCCTCGGGCGGAAACGGGAGCCCGGCCTCCTGCACGAGCTCGCCGCGGACTTCGTCCCAGACCTGCTCGGAATCGACGATCACGCCGTCGAGGTCGAATACGACGGCGTCGATCACAGCGCGCGGTAACCGCGGTGGACGTACACGAGCGAATCCGATGCGCGTCCGTGCTCGAGGCGGACGACCTCGCCGACGAAGAAGCTGTGGTCACCCGTCGCGGGTCACGTCGACCGTGCGCGCGATGATCCAGCCCACCGCACCGGCCAGCAGGCGCTCGTCGTCCTCCCGCACCTCGATCCCGTTCCACAACGCGATCGGCGGGACGCTGCGCGCGAAATGCTGGGCGAGGTGCGCCTGGTCGCCGGCGAGGATCGACACCGCCCACTCGTCGGCGCGGCGCAGCAGCTCGTGCAGCGAAGCTTCGAGTGCGATCGAGATGCCGACGAGGCGCGGCTCGAGCGACAGCGAGACGAGTGACGAGACGGTCAGCCCTGCGCGGCGCCCGTCGACCTCCGCGACGACGACCGACACTCCGGCCGGCCATCGCCGGAACAACGCTCGCTGTTCTGCGCCGCGCTCCTCGTCCACGCGGACGAGACTAAAGACTCACGACTCCGGAGCGCCGCTCGTCGGGGAGCTCTGCTCCCGGCCCGACGACCAGCGCGAGCGCATCGACGACGAGCGGGTCGAACTGAGACCCGGCGCACCGCCTGATCTCGGTGAGCGCGTCGTCGGTCGATCGCGTCGTCCGGTAGAGGCGGTCGGTCGTCATCGCCTCGTAGGCGTCGGCGACGAGCAGGATGCGCGATCCGATCGGGATCTCCTCGCCGGCGAGGCCGTCCGGATACCCGTGACCGTCGTACCGCTCGTGGTGGTGGAGCACCCAGGTCGCGACCGGCTCGATCCGCAGTGACGTCAGCATCCGGTACCCGACGAGCGGGTGGAGCGCGATCGCCTCGTGCTCCACCTCGGTCAGCGGCCCGGGCTTGGAGAGGATGTGCTCGGGGACCGCGACCTTCCCGAGGTCGTGGAGGAGGCCGGCGATGCGAAGCAGCTCGACCTCCTCGGCGGTGAGCCCGAGACAGTCGCCGATCCGCGCGGCGAGCTCGCCCACCGCGTGCGAGTGGGTGCCGGTGTACGCATCGCGCACATCGATCGCGCCGGCAAGCGAGACGGCCGCCCGAAGCCGGGCGCGCCGGTCGGCGTCGTCCTCGCGCCGGGTGGCGATCACGCCGTGGCGGTACAGGCGAACCGCCGCCTTGCCTTCGGCCTTCGCCGCGTAGAGCGCGCTGTCGGCAGCCCGGACGAGGTCTGCGCGCGCGAGCCCTTCGGACGGGTACGTGGCGAGCCCGGCAGAGATCGTGATCGTGAGCCCACGCTCCGTCTTCACGCGGCCGATCCGCGCCACGGTGCGCACCGCTGCTTCGATCGCCTCCGCGTCGTTCGCCGCGCGCATGAAGACGGCGAACTCGTCGCCACCGAGGCGGAACGCGGAGCCCGTCTCGCGCAGGCACTGGCCGACGAGCGCGAGGATTCGATCACCGAGCGGATGTCCGTGCTGGTCGTTGATCGACTTGAACTCGTCGACATCGAGGAGGCACAGCGTGAGCGGGCTCCCGGTCTCGTCGGCATCGGCGAGCAGGCGCTCGAGCTCCTGCTGGAAGTGACGGTGGTTGCCGAGCCCGCTCAGCGGATCGGTGAGTGCGAGCTCCATCGCCTCGAACGCACGCAGCACCGATCGCTGGTAGAGGGAGATCGCGAGGAACGGCCCGACGAGGGTCGCGGCCAGGACGGGCGACCGCTCCCAGAGCACGCAGAGCATGATCGTGGCCGAGGTCATCGCCGCGAATCCGACGACGGTCGCGTGCACCGTGTGCTCGGCGACGCTGCCGAGGCCCTCGCCCGTCGAGATGCTGACCGCGAGCGCAACGAGGACGACGTTGAGGGCGTAGAAGGTCGCGGATGCCGCGATCACCTGGAGGACGAACCAGCCGACGCGATGCGTGTTCGAGATGTGCGTCGCGATCACGCCGGCGCCGGCGCCGGAGATCGCGTAGACCGCGGTGTTGTACATCACCTTCAGCCAAGGCCTGCGCTGCCAGAGCTCGATGCCGCCGCGCGTGATCGCACCGAGCAACGCGGCCGCCGCCCAGCCGTACAGGCAGCCGGTGGCGACGATGAACACCGCGGCAAGCGAGATGCCACCCGCGCGCACGCCCCTGATCGGAACGGGGAACGCCTCGACGAACAACGCGGCGGCGAGCAGCACCGCGAGGCCGGCCCACGTCGAGTCGGGGAGCCCGGCCGTCGCGAGCGTCAGCCCGCCGAGCGCGACGAGCGCAAACGCGCCGGCACTGACGAGCGAGAGGTACACGAAGAGCCGCAGAGCCACTTTGCTCGCCCTCGACCCGTCGGCGCCGCGCCGGTCCACGCTCGGATGAGGGGATCCGGCCACGGTCGCAAGTTCAGGTCAGCCCCAGGCGCCTAACCCAGGAAGACGGACATGGACCAGTGGATGCCGGCCCCGATCGCGGCTGCGCCGAGCACCAGGGTCGTTACAAGCACGAGCCGTCGATTCAGCTGAAACATTCCTGCTCTCCTTCGCCGCCCAGTCGAGACGTTCGAAGCATCGGGGATGTGCGGCCTGCAACAACCCCCGAAAGAGGGATATGACCTAGAGCTCCTAGTTCGGCCTGCACTGCCGGTCGCCGAGCCGGGCGATCGCAGCGTTGGCGCGCGCATCTGCGGCCCGGTTGTAAGAGCCCGGCGACGAGCCCTCCCACATCACATCCGGAGTGACGCCGGGCCCCTCGACGGTGGCCCGGTACTTGACGCCCCTGCCGGCGGGCCTGGAGCCGTGCGGGTTGAAGCTGTAACAGAAGGCCCCCGTCCCGGTGTGGGTGAGGAAGCTGTTCTCGCGGTGCCAGCCGGAGCCGTAGCGCGAGTCGAAGGTGTCGACGTAGACGTTCCTGCCGAACGTGTCGAGCGGAGCGCCGCTCGACGTCGACCGGAAGCCGTACACGGCCGTGCCGCCGTACATCAGCGTGCCGAAGAGATGGTCGAACCGATGCCAGGACCAGTCCGTCTCGATGTCGAGCACCGGCAACGCACCCGTCCAGTGCGAGAGCCGCAGCTCCCACGCGCCCCGGGTGCCGGTGGGGGTGAGGCCGTAGTTCGGCAGTCCGCGCTGCCAGGCCTGCAGCGCCCAGTACGAGCCGTCAGGCGCCTTGCACGCTGCGACCTTCCAGGCCAGCGGAGGTCCGTCATAGGCACCGCAGTCGCTGCCGAAGGCCTTCCAGTAGTTGCGCCGGTACTTCCCCCAGCCGCCCGAGTAGTCGACCTGGAAGGCCACTTGCTGCCGCGTCGGAGACGGAGCGATCGCGTTCACGGCACCCCACGCGAGCACGCGCCTGACGTGTCCGTCGGCCGTGTACGTGACGAGCGCCTCGCCCCTGGCGTTGACCGCAAGCGAGATGTCCTGGGCGTTCCGGTCGATGAGCTGCGACGCCTGCGCAGCGGTCGCAGCCGCGAGTGCGACGAGCAAGGCGAAGGACAAGACGACTGAACGCACGCCTGATCGAGGTATCGACGGACCCGTGGGGCGGGTAAGCCCTCGTTCGCGGTACCCCGTTTCGCCTATTTACTATCCCCCGACCCATGACCCGCCGCGAAGCGATCGAGCTCGGGATCACCGGCGTGCTCGTGGCAATTGCCGCGATCTGCCACTACGGCGGAGCCGGCGAGGTGGCGACCTTCGCCTTGAGCGCGGTCGCGCTCGCGGCACTCGCCCGGCTGGTCGGACAGGGAACCGAGCAGCTCGGAGCCCGGCTCGGCTCCGGCAGCGCCGGGGTGGTCCAGTCCGCGCTCGGCAACCTGCCCGAGCTGTTCATCTCGCTGTTCGCATTGAACAAGGGACTCGTGGAGGTCGTGCAGGCTGCGCTCGTCGGCTCGATCCTGGCGAACAGCGTGCTCGTCCTCGGGCTCGCGTTCATCGCCGGCGGGCTCCGCCACGGGATCCAGAGGTTCAGCTCCGACCGCGCCCGCACGGTTTCGATACTCGCGTTGCTCGCCGCGGCGACGATGGCGGTGCCGTCGATGACGCGCGCGCTGCACACCTCGGCGGACGTGCACGAGCAAACGCTGTCGCTGATCTGTGCGGGCGTGCTCCTCGTCGTCTTCATCGTCACCCTGCCGATCTTCCTGAAGCCGGCCGCGGGCGAAGAGCACGAGCCGCCTCACTGGAGCGTCTCGACGACCACCGTCGTGCTCACGGCCGCCGCGGTCGGGGCGGCCTTCACGTCGTCCTGGTTCGTGGACGCGCTGACCCCGGCGATCCACACGCTGCACATGAGCGAGGTCTTCGCCGGGCTCGTGATCGTCGCGATCGCCGGCAATGCGGTCGAGAACGTCGTCGGCGTGCAGCTCGCAGCTCGCAACAAGCCCGACTTCGCGATCTCGGTGATCGTCAGCTCGTCGCTGCAGGTCGCGCTCGCGCTCACGCCGGCCCTCGTCTTCATCTCGCTTGCGTTCTCGACGCACCTGACACTCGTCTTTCCGCCGCTGCTCGCCTTCGTGCTGCTGATCAGCGTCATCCTCGGCGCCCTGGTGGTGAACGACGGCGAGTCGACGTGGCAGGAGGGCGTGATCCTGGTCGGCTTCTACACCGTGATCGCGGCCAGCTTCTGGTGGGGCGCGTGATCAGAGCTCGGCGACCGTCGCGTCGGTCAGACGGACGAGGTCGGCGGGCGCGAGCTCGAGCTGCAGGCCGCGGCGGCCGGCGCTGACGAGGATCGTCTCCCAGGCGAGCGCCGAGGAGTCGATCGTCGTCGCCAGCCGGCGCCGCTGGCCGAGCGGGCTGATGCCGCCGACCACGTACCCCGTCGCACGCTCGGCAGCCGCCCTGTCCGCGAGAGCTGCCCGCTTCCCGACTGACCGGAGGTCGAGCTGCCGGTCGGCCGGAAGCACGAAGGCGCGAAGCGAACCGTCCACGTCGACGATGAGCGTCTTGAACAGGCGACCGGCCGGCAGGCCGAGCGCAGCCGCGACCGCGACCGCGTAGTCGCCGTCGCCCACCTCGACTCCCTCGTACTCGTGCAGGCGGTAGGCGATGCCCGCGCGTTTCGCCGCCTGGACGGCCGGAGTCACCCGCCGAGCTCCTCGGCGAGCAGCGCCAGCGCGAACATCCGCCAGGCCAGCTCGGTGTCGGCCGCGAGGAACAGCGCCCCCTCGCGCGCGCGCGGCAGGTCTCGCACGCGGACGACGAGCGCGTCGATGCCGCGCTGCAGCTCGGCAAGCCGCTGGTCGTCGTAGAGATCGGCGGCGAGCGCCTTCACTGCGCGGTCGTCGATGCCCAGCTCGCGATGAGGGTCTCCCCCGGCCGCGAGCAGCAGCAGTGCGCGGCGTCGCGCCCCGCTCAGCTCTTCGTCGTCGAGCGCCACTCGGTCCCCCGCCATGTACGCGAGCACCGGCAGCGGGTCGCCGAGCTCGCCGGCGTCCACGCGTTGGAGCAGGTCGTCGACGGAGTCCATCGGTCTACGATGATGCTATGGACGAGGTTCTCGAGCGGGCAGAGCAGTGGCGCGCGGAGGGCGAGGACGTCGCCCTGGCGACCGTCATCGGATCGCGCCGCAGCGCCCCGCGGCCCCTCGGGTCGAAGCTCGCGATCACCGCATCGGGCCGTCTGTTCGGCTCGGTCTCGGGCGGCTGCGTCGAGGCCGACGTCGCCGAGCGGGCGAAGCCGGTTCTCGAGGGCGAGCCGCCGCACGTCGTCTCGTACGGGATCGCCGACGAGCAGGCGTGGACGGTCGGACTGCCGTGTGGAGGCGAGATCGACGTGTTCGTGGAGCGGTTCAGCGGCGCACCGCCGATCGTGCGCGGGACCAGCTACGTCGTGGTCGCCGGAGAGAACGTCGGCGAGCGCTGGCACGACGACACGCGATCGTCCACGCACCTGCGCGAAGAAGAATCTCGGAGCGTCTTCGTCGAGTCGGTCTCCCCGACGCCTCGGCTCGTCGCCGTCGGCGCCGGCGACATCGCAGAGGCGATGTGCGCGCTCGCCCGTCCTCTCGGCTGGCACACGGTCGTCGTCGATCCGCGCGCCGGGCTCGCCACCCGCGACCGCGTGCCGAGCGCCGACGAGATCGTCGTCGAGTGGCCGGACGCGATCGAGGTCGATGAGGACACCGCGGTCGTCTCGCTCGTGCACGAGGAGCGACTCGACCTGCCCGCGCTCCGCCGGGGCGTCGAGGGCGGAGCGTTCTACGTCGGCGCGCTCGGGTCGCGCCGGACGCAGGAGAAGCGCAGGGAGAAGCTCGGCGATGTGGCGGATGCGGTACACGGCCCGGTCGGGATGGATCTCGGCGGCGAGACACCGGCGGAGATCGCGCTCGAGATCATGGCCGAGCTACTGGCGTCGCGGAAGAACGGCTCCTGACGCAACCACGAGCAACACTCCGCCGCCGAACAGCGTCCAGTTCTCGGTCGGATCCGTGCCGAGCCAGCCCGCGACGCCGGCGAGCCAGAGTGCGAGAACGACCGTCCCGGCTCCGCTGATGAGCAGTCTCGGAGACATTCGACCTTCGAGAGTAGTCATGCCGTCGTTCCTCATCGCCGGGCGAACGAGAGCTGCCGCGCCGACACCGTTGCTCTGATGCTCGCCGCACCCACGATCTCGACGCGGACACGCGGCTTTCCGGGGATCCGCTGCAGGTGCACGAGGTAGCGATGACCCCCTGGATCGCTGCCGCGCAGCCAAGCGGTCGCGCCGTCGCTGCGTAACCCGAGTGAACCGATTGCAACGGCGCGCTCGAGCCCAGGCCCACCGAGAACGAGGTCACCACTCACGGGCCCACCGTCGGAAGTCACCGAGATGCGCAGTGAACGCCGGTCGGGAAGGCTGATCAGCCCTTTCGACGCGACCCTTCCCGCTGAGTTGACGACCGTCGTGTTGATGTGGAGGCCGGAGCCGAGGTAGTGCGCATCGCCGTGATAGCGAACCGCAATGCGATGAGCCCCCGGAGCGAGCGGAGGGCTCGGCGCAACCTCGGCGATGCCGAGGCGGTTGGTCAAGGCGCGATACGTGGTCTTCCCGACCGCGAAGAAGAGGGTGCGGCCGCGCAGCACGGTCTTGCTCGCGACGACGCCTTTCGTCAAACGGGCACGAAGCCGCAGGAACCCGAAGGGCGCCCGCGTCGCGCCGATGTACGTGACCTTCGTGATGCTACGCGTCGGTGGTACCTCGGACGCCGTGATTGTCGGTTTCACGGAGCCGGCGGGCGTGGCGACGGGCGGTGCGCTGACGAGCGGTGCGCCGCTGACAAGACTGCAGTTGACCGTGCCGGAATTCACTTCCGCCACAACCGCCTTGAACGGGTCGTAGGAGCCCTTGCGGGTTCCGTCTGCCCAGAGCAGCCCCGACTGCCAGCCGCCGAGCACGGACTGGTCTTCCAGCATGAAGTTGAAGTCGGCGGCGACGTACGGCTGGCAGTAGGTCATGCGTAGCTCGTCGGTGAGCTGTGTCGCCTGGTCCGGTGCGGGGCTCGAGTCCGGCGGCTGTACTGCAGGCGGTTCCGGGGAAACGAGATCCGGAACAGCGCCGGGCCAATCTTCGACGCCGTAGTACGACGCGCTCTTCGACGCAGGGATGAGGGTCTGGTACCCCGTCTCGAGGTACCAGATCGGCAATCCGCCCTGCGGCAACGGTTGCGCCGTCCCCCCGAACGCTTCCTGCATCACGGACAACAAACGCCCGAGGTCGCCGAGAGAGATGATCGTCGGGTCCGCATGCACGACCCACGGCCGCTCGCTCGAGCTTGCCGGGTACGGGTGGTGGCCCAGCGTGTCGAACAGCGGCGCGCTGCGGCCGCTGGCTCGGTAAGCCGCCCCCAAGTCCTCGATGAAGGTCGTCGGTGAGTGCGAGATGTTCGAAAACGCGTTCGGGTTGTCGTTTCCCCACAGCGATGTCGCCGGTGCGATCACGTTGATCGACGGGCGAAGCGCGTGCAGAACGTCGTAGCAACGAGCGAGCAGGACTTCGTACTGCTCGGGTGCGCTCTGCCCCGACGGTCCGAACTGCGGCCGCCAGAACCCGCTCAGGTTCGGTTCGTTCCAGATCACGACATCGTTGATTGCCGGGAAGCGCGTGATGGCATCTGCCACATACGAGCAGTACGCATCACGGCTTCCATCGTCGAGGGGCGGATACCCCTGGTTGAATGCGGCGAGCACGACCCTGAGCCCGTCGGCGCCGGCGACAACGCGCCCCAGAGCTTCTCGGTCGCCGGCCGACAACGCCCGCTGACCGGGCGTCCAGTTCAGCGTGACGCGAATTGCGCGCAGCCCGAGGTCGTTCGCCGTTGCAGCCATCGAGGCCGCGTTCCACTCGAACGAGTCGTCGGAAACGCCGACGAACATCCCCGGTTCGGCATTTGCGACTGGCGCCGCAACCAGCAACAGACCCGACGCGAGGATGATCACGAGTGACCACCTCATGTCTTGTCAGCACCGTAGCAACCCCTCTCCGGCTCTGCGGAGCGGAACCGTCAACGCCTGGTGGCGTCTGCCTCCTGCATCTGCTCGACCCACTTCCGGTGGTGCTCGAACGCCCACTTCTCGTCCACCCACCCGCGCGTCATGCCGCTGAGAGCGTGCCGCGTCTTCGGGTAGACGAGCGAGAGATACAGGTGCCCGACGAACAGAAAGAACGAGACGTACATCAACCAGTCGTGGACGAGCAGGGCATTTGCGAGGCGAAAGCGTGTATCGCGCTCGCCGTACCAGAGGAAGAAGCCGGAGATCGCGAACAGCACTGCGAATGCGGCGGTGACGATCGCGTTCAGCTTCTGGCCGGCGTTCAGCCATCCCTGCGGTGCTCTTCGGCCACGCAGCCACGCGCGGTCGTCGGCGTCGAAGCGGTCGATCTCGCGCGCGGCACGCACCAGCTCTCGCCGGTTGCCGAAGAGCACGACGAGCGCCAGCGCGAGGATCCACGCAACCGCGGTGTAGATGTGGATCGCCTTCAAGAGTGGCCGCCGATTGACCGCCTCGGAGAGGCTGGGCAGATAGAGACAGAGCCCCGACCCGAGCAGGATCAGGAACGCGCTCGCGTGCACCCAGTGCACGACGCGCAGCGTCCACCCGAAGCGAGGCACGCGTTGGGTGTCAGTTGCCATAGCCGTTCGACCGGCCCACCCACGCGTTCTGGTCGTAGCCGTGCTGCTCCCAGAAGCCGTTCGGCTGCTCGGCAACCAGCTCCATGCGCGTGAGCCACTTGACGCCCTTGTAGCCGTACATCTCGGGGATCACGACGCGCGCAGGCGCACCGTGAGGGCGCGAGAGCGGCTCGCCGTCGAGATCGAGCGCCAGCATCACATCGGGGAGACGCGCCTGTTCGAGCGTCAACGAATCCTCGTACGGCACCTCGAGGGAGACGAACTTGATTGCGGTGGCCTGCGGCAGCGGCTGCGCCGTCGCGAGGACGTCGTCGAAGCGCACGCCTGCCCACCGGACGTTCGACACGGTCCAGCCGGTCACGCAGTGGAAGGTCGAGACCTGCTCGGCGCGGGGCAGCGCTCGGAGCTCCTCGTAGGTCAGGCTGACGGGATGACGCACCAGACCGCCGATCTCGAGACGCCAGGCGCGCTCGTCGAAGATCGGCATCGAGCCGGAGATCGTGTAGATGCGCCAGCCGCCGATCGGGAAGAGGTTCCCGACCAGCTGCGAGAACGCGGAGGTGAACGGGGCGATCGGGCGCGCAGCCCAGCCCGCCCAGCCGAGCGACGAGATGCCTCCGGCCAGCAGGAGCAAGAACGCCCGGCGCCCGTACGGGCGCGCGGTCTCGGGCACGTCGTTCAGGGGAGCACCTCGACCAGTAGACAGGCCAGTCTCGTCCCACGTTACGCGGCGAAACCGGCGGGATTCGTTAAGGAGTGTTCGCGGTGACCGTGACGGTCACCGGCGGGGACTTCTCCACGACGGTGATCACGTGCCACTCGACGGTCGTGGCGACCATGGTCACCACCTGCGTCACCGTGCGCGCGGGCGCCGTGACGACGTGGGTGACGTACGCCGGCACGGTCACCGTGTTCGCGCCGTAGGCCGTCTCGGTTCGGACGACAGTCACGCCCGGCACCCTCTCCTTGCGCGTCACGACGACCCGCTTCACCTCCGGCACGCGGGTCGTGGCGGCCTTCCGCCGCTCGCGCACCGTGACCACCCGCTCCACCGTCTCGACCGTCGGTCCTGTCGCAGGCTGGACGCTCGCGCTCGCCGACGAAAGGCTGTCCGCGCCGAGCCACCCTGCGACCAGGAGCAACCCGAGACAAAGGACCCCGAGCGCTGCCTTCTGTTCGAAGGAAACGCGGTCGCGCCACCACGCACGCCAAGCCTCGGGTTGCCTCCACCATTCCTTCATTCGACCGCGGGCGCGACTCTACGCCGGGCCCGTTGGGCATGCGACCGGCAATCGCGCACGTTGCGACAATTCGAGCGAGGAAGAGGGCGACTCGGCTCGAACTTTCGAGGATCAGGGCGGTCTTCGTCATCTCGGCCTGCGCCGCCGGGCTCCTGCTCGGCGGCCCCTGGGTCGCCGCCGCGGCTTCGGTGATTGCACCGCTCGCGCTCGGCGTGCTACGCGTCGTTCGCACGCCCTAGCTCTACGCGCACCTTCCGATCCTTTTCGTAGTATCCCCGCGGCGAAGCAGCACCTTCGAAACCAACAGAGCAGGGTCTTGGCGAACAGCAGCGATGCGAATGCGGCATGGCGCGGCCCGAGTTGAAGGGCGGCCGCGGCATGCGTGCGCTGACGCTCTCGCTGGTCGGGATCGCCCTCTGTCTCGCGCTCTCTGCATCGGCCGACGCGGGCTCGTCGCGGAAGCAAGCGGCGACGCCGCCGTTCCTGATCGTGTGCATCCAGACCACCGGGTCCAACGAGAACCGCGGCGATCTGAACATCCGCCTCGGTTGGTGCAAGATCGGGAACGGCCAGATCTACAAGATTCCGCTCACCGCGCCGTCGACCGGGCCCAACCGGCCCGACGGGAGCGAGCGGCCTCGTCGGACCGGCCGGCCCCACCGGCTCGACCGGCGCGCAGGGAGCACAAGGACCGCAAGGGCCGCAGGGACCGGCCGGATCGGGTAGCGGTCCGACCGGCGCGACCGGTCCTGCCGGCCCGAAAGGTGCGACGGGAGCGACCGGGCCTGCGGGCGCCCAGGGACCGGCCGGTGCTCAAGGCCCGGCTGGAGCTCCGGGTGCGCGAAGGGCGCGACGGGCGCTGCAGGCGCAACCGGCGCGCAGGGAGCACAGGCGCCGCAGGGTGTTCAAGGCATCCAGGGGGCCAAGGGCACGACCGGTGCAACGGGAGCGCAAGGCCCGCAGGGCGCACAGGGTCCGCAAGGGATTCAGGGCCTCAAGGGCACGACCGGAGCAACGGGCGCAACCGGGGCGCAAGGGAGCACAAGGCCCGCAGGGTGTTCAAGGCATCCAGGGGGCCAAGGGCACGACCGGAGCAACGGGAGCACAGGGGCCGCAGGGGATCCAGGGCCCCAAGGGCGCAACGGGCGCGCAACCGGCGCGACCGGGGCGCAAGGCGCACAGGGGATCCAGGGGGCCAAGGGCGTGACGGGCGCAACCGGCGCCACAGGGCCGGCCGGCGCGAAAGGCCCGACCGGGACGCAAGGCCCGCAGGGGATTCAGGGACCGAAGGGCGCAACCGGTGCGCAAGGGACCACGGGCGCGAAGGGCGCAACCGGCGCGCAGGGCCCGGCGGGCGCGAAAGGCGCGACCGGTGCCAAAGGTCCGACCGGGACGACGGGCGCCAAGGGTACGACCGGCGCCAAAGGCACAACAGGCGCCAACGGCGCGACGGGGGCCAAGGGCACAACCGGCACGGCGGGAGTCCCAAAGAGGCAGGGTGAACCGGTGCCAAGGGGATCGACCGGAGCCAAGGGCGCGACCGGCGCCAAGGACCAGCCGGCGCCAAGGGCGCGACTGGAGCCCAGGGCCCGCAAGGCATCCAGGGGCCGCAGGGGATCCAGGGCGTGAAAGGCTCGACGGGAGCGACCGGGGCGCAGGGGCCGCAGGGGATCCAGGGCGCGAAGGGCGCGACCGGCGCCCAAGGATCGGCCGGAGCCAAGGGCGCGACCGGCGCCACGGGACCCGCCGGTGCGAAGGGCCCGACCGGCACGCAGGGCCCGCAAGGGATCCAGGGTGTGAAGGGCACCACCGGCGCGCAGGGTCCGGCAGGCTCCAAGGGCACGACCGGATCGGCCGGCGCCCAGGGGCCACAGGGAGTCCAGGGACCGAAGGGCTCGACCGGATCGACTGGAGCCCAAGGGCCGGCCGGTGCGAAGGGCGCAACCGGATCGACCGGGGCCAAGGGAGCAACCGGCGCGGCCGGCTCGGCTGGCGCGAAGGGCGCGACCGGGGCCAAGGGCGCAACCGGATCGACCGGCGCCAAGGGAGCAACCGGCGCGGCCGGCTCGGCTGGCGCGAAGGGCGCGACCGGGGCCAAGGGCGCGACCGGAGCGGCAGGCGCCAAGGGCCCGACCGGCACGCAAGGCCCCAAGGGCGTGACGGGCGCCAAGGGTGTCACTGGAGCGAAGGGAGCGACGGGCTCGGCCGGAAGCAAGGGACCGACCGGAACGCAAGGCCCGAAGGGGGCAACGGGAGCGAAGGGCGCAACTGGTGCCAAGGACCGACCGGCCGTCACTCCGACGCTCGTCACCGGGACGAAGGAGACGACCGGGAACAGCCCGGGTTCAGGCACGACGCTCACCGCGACCGCGACGTGCACGGCCGGGAAGCTGCTCGTCGGCGGCGGCGGTCAGGTCACGACGACCGCAGGCGAACGGCCGAGTCGCCCTGCAGCAGTCGTACCCGAGCTCGACGACGGTGTGGACCGCCGTCGGCAGTCGTCACAACATGCGCTGACCGGCGTCAACACGATGTCGGTGCAGGCGTTCGCGCTCTGCGTGTAGCCGCGCAGCACGTCAGCCGCGCAGCGCCTCGATCCAGTCGAGGCTCTTCCCGCACAGCGAACGCGCATCCGCGGGACTGACGTAGGTGATCGCGCTGTCCTCCGTAGCAGGGCTCAGCACGATCGGGCCGACGCCGAACGGCGGCGTGCCGCCGCTTCCCGGCCGCAGTCCAGGCCCGGCGTAGCGGAAGCGAAGCGTGTGGCGTCCCGGCGCGAGCCGAACCGAGCCGATGGTACGTGAACGTGTCCGGCCAGCCGAGCGAGTTGCGCGCGCCACCGACCCTGCGGCCGTCGACGTCGATTCCGACCGTGGACCTGAACGACCCGCCGACCCAGACGCCGTAGCTCCCCGCGACCGGCGAGGCGAAGCTCGACCTGAACGAGTACGGCGACGTCAGATAGAGAACCTCGGGCGACTCACCGTACGCACCGTACGACGAGGGCAGTCCGACGCGCCGTTCGGCTCGATCACGATCGCGGGCGGTCGCTCGACGGCGCCGCCAGCTGGCCGTGGTGTGCGGCCGCAAGCTGCGCGACTTCCAGCACCCGGCTGCACGACGGGACGGCGGCCGGCTGCACACGACTCCCGAGCGAGACGTGATCGATGATCGATCCGGAGTACGCCGGACGCTGCCACACCTGGTAGAAGCGCCCGGTCCAGACCGGCACGTACACGGACGGAGGGCGGCTCGTCGTTCCCGAGCGTCGCAGGACGAGCGTCCGGTACGGCAGCACCGATCCGAGCGTCAGCTCGTCGAGGTCCGGCGTGACGCCGGTCGCCGGCATTCCGCCCGCGCGCAGATAGATGGGGCGTCGCCGCAGCTCGGACGCCGCCTCGGCGTCCATCCCGCGGAGGAAATGTCGCGCGCCGTACGGCTCGTATTCCGTCAGCAAGGTCGGGCCCTGGCCGCTGAAGCGGTGGCCGATCGTCGCGAGCTCTGCCAGCCTCGAGCTCGGGGCGAGATCGACGTCGCGGTACTGCAAGGCGTTCGACCAGAGCAGAGCGCCGAGCAGCACCACTCCGCCTGCAATCGCCTCGACACGGCGGCCGCGCTCGTAGACGGCCGCTGCACCGGCGAACGCGGCCGCGAGCACGATCGGTGACGCGGACGCAAGTGCCTTCCCGCCGATCCAGGGCGATCCGAGACCGAGGTAGACCACGCAGGCGAACACGGCGCTTGCGATCGCGGTCGGCAGCTCGACCGCGCGACGCCGGACGGCAACGACACAGGCGAAGACGGCCGCAGCAGCGGCGAGCGCGACGAGAGCGCGCGTGACGTCGAGGTTGTGCGGCGCGACGCGGAAGTCGCCGCTCGGCCAGATGCCGAACGCCTGGAGCCAGCTCAGGCGATGAAGCAGGTTGCCGAGCTCGTCGGCGCTCGTGAAGCTCCCGGACCTCCCCAGCCAGCGAGCGGAGACCCAGAGCGACGGGATCGAGAAGATCACGGTCGCCGCACCGAGCGCGAGCGCAGTCCGGCCGGCGCGCGCCGGTCCGCGCGAACGCCAGAGGAGGACGATCACGACCACGGCCGCGGGCGCGATCCAGGCGGCACCGCCGAGACTCAAGACGGCGAGCAGCGCCGCGAAGCCGACGGCGAGCGGCAGGACGCCGCGAAGCTCACGGTCGCCACGGAGAGTGAGCGGCACGAGCGCGGCGACGAGCACGACGATGACGGCGGTCGCGAGCTCCTTGACTCCTCCCCAGAGCGCGTAGCCGTAAAGCAGCGCAGCCTGCCCGCCGCCGAAGGCGACCAGCGCGCGCAGCCTCGGCGAGGCAACGACGCCGACGGCCATCTGGTAGAGGCCGCAGGCCAGCAGCGCCGCCAGGCACGCAGATACGGCTGCCACAGCCACGCGGCGTCCTGCGAGACGAGCTCCCTGCCCACGCCGAGCGGAAGCAACGAGCCGAGCGGGTAGCCGTAGGCGAGGCTCGTCGACAGCGTCGCCTCGTACGTCGACGGCGGGAGCCCGGCCGTCTGGTAGCCGTGCTGCATCGCGCGATCGAGCATCGCGAGATACGTCGCGGTGTCGTCGAGCTTGATGTACCCGCCGAACGTCGCGTGCCCCGAGAGGACGAACGGCGCGGCGAAGACGGCGAAGACGCCGACCGCCGCCGCGACCCACCATCCGCCGATCCGGCGCCGCCAGGGAAGGGAGAGCCCGATCCCGGCGACCGCGAGCGCAACGACGAGCGGAGTCGCGAGCGGCGCCGTGCGCCCTCCGATGATCGCGAACTGTGCGGTCAGGATCGACGACCGCGAAACCGAGCGGCAGGAGCAGCGGTGACGGGATCTCGACCCCCGCCGCACGCTCGGCGAGCAGGCCACAGCCGAGCGAGAGCACACCGAGGACGAGCGGAAACACGAGCCAGGCGATCCAGATCGTCATCGCACCGCTCGCGGCCGCGAGTACTCAGCCCACGGGAACGATGTGATTGGCCGCGACGAGCCGGCGCGCGGCGCCGGCCGCCGGGTCGTACACCTCGACCTGAATGTTCCTGCCGGGGTATGCGAGGTAGACGTTCGTCGGACGCGCGCGAGCGTAGAAGGCGACGCCGCCGTTCCCGACGGCGACGCGGACCGAGCTCGACATCGTTCGACAGCGCCTTCGTCAGGGCGAACGCGTCGTTGATCGGGTAGGTCCCGATCGTCAGGTACGGATGGTCGGTTCCGACCTTGGCTCCCGGAGGCAGATAGCGGACGAAGACGTGACCGCCCGGAGCGCGGGTCAGCTCGTACGTGACAGCCGAACGAGGACCGGCCCAGTAGATCGGGTGGTCGCGCGCAACGGAAAGCGCTCTCAGCTCCTGCACGCTCGCGGCGGTTGCGACGGTGCTCGACGATCCGCCTGCTGACGACACGCGGGCGATCTCGCCCGAGACGACAAGCCTTCGAGCCTCACCCGCAGCCGGGTCGTAGACCTCGATCTGCGAGCTCGTGCCCGGGAAGGCGAGGTAGACGTTCGTCGGGCGGCTCGTGTCGTAGAACCCGACGCCACCGCCGGGGACCGTCACGCCGATCGCGCCGCTCTCGTGCGCGAGTGTGCTCGTGACGGCGAAGGCATCTGCCACCGGGTACGTGCCGACGGTCAGATAAGGCTCGACGGCTCCGACGGGCACCCCGTGCGGCAGGTAGCGGATGAAGACGCGTCCGTCTGCCGTCTTCGTCAACTCGTAGGTGAAACCGGAGCGCGGGCCGGCCCAGTAGAGCGGCGACGAAGACGACCGCGCGAGCGAGCTCAGGACGGCCGGCGTCACCGGCACGGCGCCTGCGCGCACGGGAGCGGGTTTCGGCGACGAGCTGCCGCTCCCTCGCACGTAGATCCAGACGCCGAATGCGACCAGGAGGGCGACGGCGACGACCGCTCCGACGCGAAACTGCGGGCGGCGGGTGACCCTTTCCGCTTTCGGCGCACGCGACGTGGACTCGGCGGTCACCCGGCCCATCATCTCATCTAACGTCCCCCGACGAATGCTCGAGCTTCGGCCCAACTGTGAACTGTGCGACAAGGATCTCCCGCCGGCTGCGGCCGACGCGCGAATCTGCACGTACGAGTGCACGTTCTGCGCCGCCTGCGTCGAGGATGTCCTTCACGGCGTGTGCCCGAACTGCGGGGGCGGCTTCGAGGCGCGACCGATCCGCCCGGCGCGGGCGTGGCGACCCGGCGCAGGGCTCGCCAGCGACCCGCCGAGCGACCGGCGCCGCCACTCGCCGTACACGCGCGCCGCGATCGACGAGTTCGTCGCGCCGCTGGCCGGCATCCCGCCGTCCGAGCGGTAGCTGGGTGCTCTAGACCCGAGAGTGGCCGACGATCGACCCTGCCGGCGCGGACCGGTCGAACTGCGCGAGCAGGAGGACGATCTGGTCGCTGCATTCGACCCGGCCGCACTCGCACATGAACTCGAGCGGCATATCGGCGTCGACGCCCCGGCTCAGCGCCATGTCGTACGTCGTCTCGTTCACGACCCGGCGCACGAGCCTGACGCGCCGCGCCGTCGGATGTTCAGCTGCAACCGGCATCGAGGGTGATCATTCCCGATTCAAGCACATGCCCAAACCATTTGCTCCGTCCTCGCGTCTTAGTTAGAGCCGGCGCGGCTTCCGACACGACGCGAACCGGCAGGGCGGGCGGCCCGTGGAAGGTTGTCCCCCTCTGTCCTCGAGCCGCCCGCCACAACCCTTGCCGAGGTTAGGGAGAGAGGCTCTTCTTGAGCGCGAGCACACTGGCATAGGCGGCCTTCAGCGTCCGCGACTTCAGCGCACCCGACCGGGCAGCGGTGACCAGCGCGTCGTACGCGGACGTCGAGGCGCCGTCGGTGTCCGCGAGACTGTCCGAGGAGCCCGCTGCGAGCACGAGGTCGTCGCCGGCCTGGACCGCTTTGACCGCGGCCCTCGCCGTCGGCATGAATCCGTTCACCGCCGGCGTCTGCAATGCGTCCGTGACGATGGCACCTGTGAAACCGAGCCGGCGGAGGTCGTTGACGATGTTCGGCGACAACGCCGCAGGCAGGCTCGAGCCGAGCGCCGGATAGACGGCGGTCGACATCATCACGAGCGGGATTCCACCCTGGATCGCGGCGGTGAACGGCGCCCAGTCGACCTTCAACTGCCGGGCGGTCGCCGTGACCTTCGCCACGGACTGGTCGGTGCTGAGCGTCGCGTAGCCGAGACCGGGAAAGTGCTTGCCGGTGGCGAGCACGTGACCGCGCGCCAGACCCGCGGCGAAGGCCGGCCCCCGTGCCGCGACGGCGGTTGGCGTCGACCCGAAGCTCCGTGCCGTGATGAAGCCGCCGTGGCCGACGTCGAGGACCGGCGCCAGGTCGGTGTTGACCCCGAACGCGCTCAGGTTGCGGGCGGTCGCGAGCCCCTGCGATGCAGCAGTCGCCGCGGAGCGCATCTGCGGGGCCGACAGCGACGGCGCTCCGGGCAGCCGTTTGACGATCCCGCCCTCCTGATCGACCGCGATCAGCAGCGGAGGCTGCTGCCCCGCCTGCGCAGCCGCCTGCAGCGCCGCAACAAGGCTCGCCGGGCCGGCGGTGCCGAAGTTGGTGTTGAAGAGCACGACCCCGCCGATCTCCCCGTCGCGGACACGCGCGAGAAAGGAGGCGCTCGGCACTTGCCCCTGCATCCGCACGAGCATCAACTGCCCGACCATCTGCTCGATCGCCGGCGAAGTGTCAGCACCGGCGCGCCCGACCACGCCCGTCGACGACGCGATCGCCAGCAGCACTGCAGCAAGAAGGAAGCGTTTCAACCCGAGGCCCTCGGGCGGATGGTTCCAAACGCGAGTTAGGAGAAGATCAAGCGGCTACGCACTCGCCGGGAACTCGCGGAGCGTCTGCCGCCGAAGCACCTCGAGTCCGATGAAGGCGAAGACGAACACGACCAGCAGCGGATACACCCGCTGACCATCGGTCGGTCCGGTGATGAGGATCAACAGGAGCAAGAGCGCAAGCGCCGCGTAGATCACCCACGGATGGTCGCGCGCCGTCGGAGCGGAGACGCGCCTGACCCACCGCGCCGGCCGCGACGGGCCTGCGATCCAGGCGGCGAGCATGACGAAGGTGCCGTAGATGAGGACGTTGATCCCGACGTTGCGCAGCAGCTGCGTCTCGACCGCCCAGACGACATCGATTGCGCCCTTGTCGACCGAGTTCTTCGTCAGCGCGTCGACGAGGTAGTTGCCTGCAAAGCGACGGACGACGAGCACGATCAGCCCGACGACGAACGCGCTCGCGCCGACCCCCATCAACACCTGCCGCCGCCGACCGGTCGCCAGGTAGACGGCCAGCGCGTAGATCGCGAGCACGAGGAAGAAGAGGAAGTAGCTGAGGAAGCGAATCACCTTGACCCCCTGGCGGGCGGTCTTGAGCTGGTTGCCCTTCATGATCGTGATCTGCCCGGCATCCGGGGGCAGCTGAGCGGCGACCTTGCCCACCAGGCCTCCCTGCTGCTCGAGCTGCTGGACGATCGGTCGTAAGTTCAGGACCACGTTCCCGTTCGTGTTCTGGAGTATCCCTTTCTTCCCGTCGATCACGGCCAGGAATAACGTATGTGCCCGGCTGATTGCCTGTTTCCACAATTCCTGCACGCGCGGACGCTGGAGCAGCGCGTCCGCAGCACGGACGAGCAGCTGCCTCAGCGCACCGGCGAGCGGAGCGGCGATCCCCTTCACCGCAGGCGGCAGTTGCTGCTCGAGCTCGGCCGCGACGTCGACGTTCTGGTACAGCTGGTCGACGAGATAGATGGAGATCGCGCTCCTGACCTGCGGATCCTCGAGCATCTGCACGCTCGCATTCGTGAAGTTGTTCGTGTCGAGCGCCTGCCGCTTCACCCAGATGTTCAGCGCCGACACGAGGCCGATCACGGCGGCGAGGACGACGAGCACCCAGGGCACCCAGCGGCGCCAGGACGACGGCTGCTGCCGCGTCACGGGTGCGTTGGTCGCGGCCATCGGCTGCCTACGCTAACGCTTCGGTGAGCCGGGTGCAGAGTGGTCGCATCGACCGGTCGGCCGCCGAGGCGTGGATCCAGCAGCACATCGAGACCACGGGCGCGATCGAGCTCGTTCATGAGAAACCGTGGTCGACCGTCTTTCGGGTGCCGGTCGACCCCGGGATTGCCTGGTTCAAGGCGTGCGCGCCTGTTCAGGCATTCGAGCCGCGGCTGAGCGCAGACCTGTTCGCTCGGTGGCCCGATCGTGTCGGCGAGGTGCTCGCCCACGACGAGGAGCGGGCCTGGCTCCTGTTTCGCCGACGCAGGGACGCCGTTGCGCTTGGTCGGGAACCCGCCGGAGACGTGGCTTGCCGCGCTACCGCTGTATGCCGAGCTGCAACGTGGCGAAGCCGACCACGCGGCCGAGCATCTTGCACGCGGTGTTCCCGACCTGCGCGTCGAGACGTTGCCGGCGCACTACGAGGACCTCGTTCGGCGCGATCTTCCCCTCGCCCCGAAGAGATCGGGACGCTCCGTCGGTTCGCCCCGCGTTACGCAGATCTCTGCGCCGAGCTCTCGTCGTTCGACCTCCCGGCGACGATTCAGCACGACGATCTTCATCACGCGAACCTCTACCTTCGGGACGAGCAGCTGCGCTTTCTCGACTGGGGCGACTCGTCCATCGCAAACCCGTTCTTTTCACTCGTGGTTGTGTTCCGGTTTCCTCGACGAGGTGAACGGGCTTCCTGCGAGCGACCCGTGGTACCAACGTCTGCGCGACGCCTATCTCGAGCCGTGGGGAAGCGGGCTCGCAGATGCGTTCTCGCTCGCGGTCCGCGTCGGGACGTTCGCGCACACCTTCGCCTGGATCCGGCACCGGGACCGACTCCCGGCGGCCGAGCTGTCCGATTTCGACCGCTGGTT
>CAWKNW010000023.1:0-20114 GCA_963851065.1 uncultured Thermoleophilia bacterium | reverse complement strand
CGACGACAGGGTCGACGTCGGGTTCCCCGAGGCGTCGTAATACTTGAAGTACGGACTGGCGCTCGTAATCGAGGTGAAGAGCGTCGACCACGTCGCCGACGCCAGGCTCGGCATCGTCCAGGGCGGCCCGGCCGTGTTCGTGCTCGTCACGAGCTCGCGCTGGAGACTGCCGCCCGACACCCGATAGGAGACCTGCCGCAGGTGGTAGGGCGTCTGCTCGTCGGGCGTGTAGAAGGTGATCTGGGCCGCGGTCGCGGTCGTGACCGGAGCGGTCGTGTTGTTGCAGAGCGCCTCGCGCAGGTCGCGCGCGATGGAGTCGAGGCCCGCTCGGGTCTCGGCCTGGATCGTCGCCTGTTCCCGGGTTGCGCTGCTCCGCTTGATCGTGAAGCCGAAGAGCTGCGTGAAGGCGACGACCGCGATCGACAGCACTGCCATGGCGGCGACCATTTCGACGAGCGTGAAGCCGTTCTCGGCGGGGAGCCGTCTGCGCAGCGCTAGCATCGCTCAGTTCACCTTCGAGGCGCTGATCGCGGAGTTCGCGCTCGAGTTGCCGGCACTGTTGGTGCCCGTCACGATCACCCGGATACGGTTGTTCGTGTCGGTCGAGGTGAGCAGGTAGGTGGAACCGGTGGCGCTACTGATGTTCGAGCAGGTCCCGCTCGTCGTGCCCGTGCAGCGCTGCCACTGGTAGGTGTAGGCGATCGGCGTCGTGCCCGACCAGGTGCCGACCGCCGCGGTCAGCGTGTTCCCGTGCGTCAGGGTGCCGGAGAACGTCGGGATGGCAGTGTTCGTCGGCGCCGCAGCGGCGACCGTTCCCGTCTTCGCGGAGGTCGCGCTCGCATTGCCGGAGCCGTTGGTGCCGGTGACGATCACCTGGATCTTCGCGCCGACGTCGGTCGACGTGAGGGTGTAGGTGGAGCTCGTCGCGCCGCTGATGTTCGCGCAGCTCGCCGTGCAGTCCTGCCACTGGTACGTGTAGGTGATCGGCGTCGTGCCCGCCCAGGTGCCTTTGGCGGCGGTCAGCGTCTGACCGTCCTTCGCCGTGCCGGAGATCGTCGGGACGCCGGTGTTCGACGGTGCAACGCCCGTGACGACGGCGGTGTTCGCGGAGGAGGCGGTCGCGTTCCCGTCGGCGTTCGTGGCGGTCACGATCACCTGCACCGTCTTGCCCACGTCGCTCCCGGCAAGGGTGTAGCTGGAGCTCGTGGCGCCGCCGATGTTCGAACAGCTCGAGCCTGTGCAGTCCTGCCACTGGTACGTGTAGGTGATCGGCGCCGTCCCCGACCAGGTTCCGGTCGACGAGGTCAGCGTCTGCCCGGCCTGTGCGGTGCCGGTGATGGCCGGCGGCGTCGTGTTCAGCGGCGGAGCGATCGCATTGGCGGTGAACGAGAACGTCGAGGTGAGCGTCGTCGGATAGCCACTGGCGGGAACGGTTGCGTTCTGCGTCGAGGTACTGCCGGTCGTGAAGCCTGGGCCGGACACGGTTACCGTGTAGATGAGCCCCGGCACGAGCAGCTCGCCGTTCAACGCAGTGATCGCGAGCTGGCCGTTCATCGAGGGCGTGTAGGAGAACGCCTGGCTCTGGCGCGTCGAGGCGACGGTGACGCTCGCGGCGGTGCTGAGCGGCGTTCCGCCATTGTCATAGAGCTGGACGTAGATCGTGACGGGCAGGTAGATCTTCACCGTCGATGCCGCGACCTGGCCCGGCGAGAGCGAGAACTGGACCGACGAGGACGGCGCGGTGGTGTCCGACAGCACGACGTACCCGGCGGGCGGTGTGACGCCGACCGTGTAGTAGGGCTGGCCGGTCGTCGTCGGGGTCAGACCCGCGAACGTGACGGAACCCGAGCTGTCGGTCGAGTCCGACTCCGAGCCGCTCGGCCCGTTCGCGATGCCCGTGTTGACATTCGGGACGACGGTGTTGTTGCCGATGTCCACGACCGACGCGATGATCGTCCCCTCCGACTGCGATGCCTTGACCGGAGGCGCGATGTTCGTGACCTCCTGAGCGAGCTGCCGTCCATCGCTGTTCCGGGTGATCGTGACCGTGGCGCGCTTGTAGTTCGCGTACGACTGGTACGAGAGCGGCGTCGGGTCGTTGACGTACGTGATCCTCGCCGTCATCGTCGCCCAGACGCCGACGATCTTGAGCTGCGACGTGAGCGGGATCGTTCCCGGAGGGTTGCCGCTCGGATTGCCGACCTGCGCGTAGGAGGTGCTGCGAATCTGCTCGATCTGCGACGTGGCGGCCTGCTGGGCGAGGGTCTTCTCACGGGAGAAGTTCGTCGTGTTGAGCGACGAGAGAAGGAGCGTGATCACGCTGCCAGAGACGATGGCGAAGATGCCGATCGCGATGATGACTTCGATCAGTGTCTGGCCGCGTTCGCACGCACCGACGTGGGTCCACCGGCGCCGAGCCACCGCAGGCTGAGACTTCGCTCCGTCCATTCCGCACGGGCCGTATCGGCAGCGTCTGTGCCGACCTTTATCCCCCGGCGGGGATCGCACGGGCTAGTCGGGTGCTACGGCCGATGCGAGGTCGACGAACACCGGAGTCAGCTCCGGATCCCAGTGGGAGCCGGCGTCGCGACCCATCTCCTCGAGGGCAAGCTCGACCGGAAGCGCCGCACGCCACGGTTGTTCGTGGGTCATCGCATCGAACGAATCGGCGATCGTGAAGACACGCGCAGCGAGTGGAATCTCCTCGCCCCGCTGCCCCCGCGGATAGCCGTTCCCGTCCCAGCGCTCGTGATGCGAGCCGATCACCTGGCGGCAAAGCCCGTCGAGCCCGGCGACGGTCGCGACGATGCGCTCGCCGAGCCAAGGATGCTCCCGGATCTCGTCCAGCTCGGCCGCCGTCAGCGCCGTGCGCTTGAGCAGGACGGCGTCGGGGACAGCGAGCATGCCGATGTCGTGAAGCCGGCAACCGTGCTCGAAGCGCGGGTCGAGCAACAGCTCCGGCGCGACCCTGGATGCAAGCTTGACTGCGAGCAGGGTGACGCGGTCCATGTGTTCGCGGGTCTCGCCGAACTTCCCGCGCCGGTAGTCGCGAAGCTCGAGCGCGCGCATGAGCGCGTCGACCACCGCTGCTCCCGGAGCTTCCGGATCGAGGGCATCGTCGGTGCCGACCGCTCTGGCGGAGGGAGTCACGACTGAGTGTTTCGGCTGCAGGGTCGAACTCCTTGAGGCTAAAGAACCACTCGACGCGAGCCGATAGCACCGGCATGAACCTCGACGAGATGCTGGCACGTGCGGTCGACGCCGGCGCCAGCGACATCCACCTCAAGGTCGGCCAGCCGCCGATGCTCCGCGTCGACGGAGCGATCGGCCCGATGGCCGGTGCGCCGACACTTTCGACCGACGACCTGACAGCGCTTCTCCAGGTCGCGGGCTCCGCAGCGCCGCACCGTCTCGCCACTTTCCGCGAGACCGGCGAGCTCGACGCCTCCTACGAGACCGATGTGGAGACGCGCTTCCGCGTCAACGCCTTCCGCCAGCGCGGATCGGTCTCCATCGCGCTGCGCTTCATTCCGCGCAGCATTCCCAGCTTCGAAGACCTCCACATGCCGCCGGGAATCCGTCGCCTCGCCGAGGTACATCACGGTCTCGTTCTCGTCACGGGCGCGACCGGTGCAGGCAAGTCGACGACGCTCGCGGCAATGGTGCGTCACATCAACAAGACGCGCACGGAGCACATCGTCACCATCGAGGACCCGATCGAGGTCATTCACCCGGACGAGAGCTGCATCGTCAATCAACGCGAGGTCGGAATCGACACGGGGTCGTTCAGCGAGGCGCTTAGGCGCGCACTGCGGCAGGACCCGGACACGATTCTGATCGGCGAGCTGCGCGATGCGGAGACCGCGACGACGGCTCTGCAGGCCGCCGAGTCCGGTCACCTTGTCCTCTCGACGATGCACACGATCGACGCAGCCGAGACGATCAGCCGGCTGGTCGAGTTCTTCCCGCCGGAAAAGCAGCAGATGATCCGCTCGATCCTCGCCGGCGTCCTGCGCGGCGTGATCTCGCAGCGCCTGCTGCCGCGCAAGGGCGGCGGCCGCATCGCCGCGGTCGAGGTGATGGTGACGAACGAGCGCATCGCGGATCTGATTCGCGAGTCGCAGTCGGAGGACATCCCGACCGCGATCGACGAAGGTTCCTTCTACGAGATGCAGACGCTGTCGCGTGCCCTCATCGACCTCGTGCTCGCCGGCATGGTCGAACGCGAGACGGCGGCCGGCGTCGCGCCGAACAAGCACGACTTCATGATCGCTCTCGCCCAGGCCGAGAAGGCGACGTGCGGCCCGTGCCGTCAACCCGCCGCAGGACGATCCCTCCCGCCCGAACCGCAAGGAGCCGCAGGCGGACGACGACGAGGCACCGCCTCTGCGTCTGCTCTCCGAGGCCGGTTGAGATGGAGCCGATGCTGGCTGCGGTCGGCGTACTGCCAGGACTTGCGGTCGGCAGCTTTCTGAACGTCGTCGCTGCGCGCGTGCCCGAACGGCGGTCGGTCGTCAAGCCCCGCTCGGCCTGCGGGACCTGCGGGACGACGCTCGCGTGGTACGACAACATTCCGCTGCTGTCCTACGCATTGCTGCGCGGGAAGTGCCGGTCCTGCGGGACGAAGATCGGGGCCATCTACCCGGCGGTCGAGCTGACCGCCGCGGCGCTGATCGCCGCGTCCCTGCTCAAGTTCGGCCCGACACTGCACGCCCTCGTGGCTGCATTCTTCTGCGCCGCGCTCGTCACGGTCTCCGCCACCGACATCCTCCGCCGCGTGATCCCGAACCGGATCGTCCTCCCCGCGGCCGCGTTGGTCCTCGCGGGCATGACGGTCGTCGACCCCTCGCCACAGTGGGCGATCGCCGCCGTCGCCGCCTCCGGCTTCCTCCTCCTGGCCGCGCTCGCGTACCCGGCAGGGATGGGCATGGGCGACGTCAAGCTCGCACTCCTGATCGGGGCGGGGCTGGGAAAGGCGACGCCGGTCGGCCTCATGCTCGGGATGCTCTCCGCGCTCGTCCCGTCGGTCGTCCTGCTCGCGCGGCACGGACGGGCCGCCCGGAAGATGGCCATTCCCTTCGGACCGTTCCTCGCCATCGGTGCGGTCGTCGCCCTGTTCGCGGGGCCGTCGATCCTGCATTGGTGGCTCGCGCTCGGAAGGTAGGCCCGTGAAAGCGGGTTCTTTCAAGGCGTGGCGCCCGCGCGCCGATAGGTAGACAGATGTCGGTCGACACCGAACGCACCGAATCGGGGCCTGCGCCCGACGAGCACGGGAACGGCAGCGGCGGTGGAGGAGGCGGCGCTGCAGCCACGCCGGCAGACATCACCGCCGCGCGCGAGCTCGCCACGCGCTTCCGGATGCCGCTCGTCGACCTCGCGGTCGTCGGGATCAACCCTGAGGCGACGAAGGAGATTCCGCTCAAGGTGCTCGAGCGCGTCGGCGCGATCCCGTTCGCCTTCGAGGACGACGTCCTCTCGATTGCGATCACCGATCCCGAGAACGTCCACTCGATCGACGAACTGCGCCTCGCAACGCGGTACGCCGTGCAGTTCGCGATCGCGCCCGAAGAGGACGTCCTGCTCGAGATTCGGCGCCTGTCGCGCGCCAACGAGGCATTCAGCTCCGTGCTCGAAGACGACCTCGTCCCGGTCGACGAAGCGGCGGACGATCTCGAGGCGGACGACGGCATCACCGACGGCCCGATGGTCCGCCTCGTGAACTCGGTCATCTTCCAGGCGGCGGAGGAAGGTGCGAGCGACGTGCACTTCGAGCCGCAGGAGGACGCGGTGATCGTGCGCTTCCGCGTGGACGGCGTGCTCCGCGTCGCCCAGCGCGTGCCGCGCAAGTTCCTCTCCGGCATGGTGACGCGCCTGAAGGTGCTCGCGAAGCTCGACATCGCCGAACGCCGGAAGCCGCAGGACGGGCGCATCTCGCTCGACGCGGCCGCGGCCGGGCGCCTACTCGACGTCCGCGTCGCGACGCTGCCGACGGTCGAGGGCGAGTCGGTGACCATGCGCCTCCTCGACAAGTCGAGGACGCCCCCGACGCTCGAGGAGCTCGGTCTGACCGAGGCGATGCGGGCGGAGTTCCACGACATCGTCTCCAAGCCGACAGGCGCGCTCTTCGTCACCGGCCCGACCGGCTCGGGCAAGTCGACCTCCCTGTACGCTGCGCTCGCCGAGCTGAACAGGCCCGAGATCAACGTGATCACGGTCGAGGATCCGGTCGAGTACCGCCTCGCGGGCATCGAGCAGGTGCAGATCAACCAGCGGGCCGGCCTGACCTTCTCGACCGCGCTGCGCTCGATCCTGCGCTCCGACCCGGACGTGGTGATGGTCGGCGAGATCCGCGACGTCGAGACGGCGAAGATCTCGATCGAGTCTGCGCTCACGGGTCACTTCGTGCTCTCGACGATGCACACCAACGACGCCCCGAGCACGATCACGCGCCTCAACGAGATGGGCGTCGAGCCCTTCCTCACGGCCTCGGCGATCTCGGCAGTTCTTGCGCAACGCCTGGCACGCAAGCTCTGCACGAGCTGCTGTGAGGAGTACCAGCCGGGTGAACCGGATCTCCGCGCGGCGCGTGTCCCCGAGCACGAGCTCCAGGACTACATGGAGAACTCGTCGTTCCGGCGCGCCGCCGGGTGCCCGCGCTGCTCGAACACCGGCTACCGAGGTCGCGTCGGCATCTTTCAGCTGCTACGCATGACCGATCAGCTCGAGTCGCTCGTCGCGTCGGGCGCGAGCCGCGACATGCTCGAAGGCGCAGCGTTCGAGGCCGGGATGCGGCCACTCTGGGAAGACGGCCTCGCGAAGGTGCGCGAGGGCATCACGTCGGTCGAAGAGCTCGCCCGCGTGCTCGTCTGACACGCGTCCACTTCTCGAAGACGGCACCGTACTCACAGTCGAGTCACCCAGCGATGAGTGACTCGAGCGGCCGATGGACTCGCGCCTGCCGCACAAGATCACCCATTCTGGGGTAGGCCTCGAGCCGAAATCCGGCGATATCGAGCAGGCCAATGTTGTCTTCCAAGGAGAACCAGATGAATCGTTTGCGGCGGCGCCTCGCATCGAGCGAGGGCTTCACGCTGATCGAACTCCTGGTCGTGATCGTGATCATCGGCATCCTGCTCGCGATCGCGATCCCGTCCTACCTCGGCTTCCGCAAGCAGGCCCAGGACACCGCCGGTGAGTCGAACGTCCGCGAGGCCGTTCCGTCGGCCGAGTCGTACTACGCCTCGAACAGCACCTACCCGGGCATGGACGTTGCCGCGCTGAAGTCGATCGACAGCGGTCTCTCGCCGGCCGTCGTCGAGTCAGCAACGTCCCGGCGGCGACGCTACTGCCTGTCGGCCCCCGGCCAGAACGGCGTCACGTGGTACTTCGCAGGCCCGGGCGGGATCGGTCGGCGTCCAACCGGCCGGCTCGGCTGCTAGTCAGGCCGAACCACACTGCGCGAACGGATACAGACGGCGGGCCAATGGCCCGCCGTCTGTGCATCCGACAGGCGCTCGGCGGTCGGGCCGACGCATCGACTCGCTCGATGCGATCGCCGACAGGCCGCCGCCGAGCTCGAGGCTCGCGGCGATCGTGCCGAACACCGTACTCTGACACCGTGGACTGCCCGATCCGGCTCGAAGAACCGCTGCTTGCGGCCACGGTCAGGCGCGCACTTTCAGCCGACGCCTGAAACCCCCTCAAGTCGCGTCGCGACCCTGCCGATAGGAGACGCGACATGACCTCCATCACCGAGTACTCGATCGACGATCTGCTCCGCCGCGCACAGGAGCTGGAGGCATCCGACCTCCACGTGACGCCCGGCACGGAGCCCGTCGTACGCATTCGTGGCCGGCTCGAGCGTCTCGACGAGTTCGAGAAGCTGACGCCCGACGTCACGCGCGAGCTCGTCTACCGCATCCTTTCGACGCACCAGCAGAAGACGCTGGAGACGAAGCGCAACGTCGACCTGGCGTACTCGCTTCCCGGGGTCGCGCGCTTCCGCGTCAACGCCTTCTTCCAGCGCCAGGCGATCGGCGCTGCGTTCCGCATGATTCCGAGCGAGATCAAGTCGCTCGACGAGCTGGGCCTGCCCTGCGCAGCTCGCAGACCTCGCTGCGAAGCCGCGCGGCCTCGTGCTCGTCACCGGCCCGACCGGTTCGGGAAAGTCGACCACGCTCGCCGCAATGCTCGACATGATCAACCGCACGCGCAGCGAGCACATCCTCACGATCGAGGATCCGATCGAGTTCCTGCACTGGCACCGCAGCTGTGTCGTCAACCAGCGGGAGATCGGTGGTGACGCCACGACGTTCGCCGAGGCCCTGCGCGCAGCACTGCGCCAGGACCCCGACGTGATTCTGGTCGGCGAGATGCGCGACCTCGAGACGATCGGCACCGCGCTGACCGCCGCCGAGACGGGCCACCTCGTGTTCGCGACGCTGCACACCCAGAGCGCGCCGCAGACGATCGACCGCGTCATCGACGTCTTCCCGGCCGAGCAGCAGGACCAGGTTCGCGTGCAGCTGTCCGGGACGCTGCAGGGCGTCGTCACGCAGACGCTCGTGCCGACCGCCGACGGCCGCGGCCGCGTCGCGGCACTCGAGATCCTCATCCCGGACGACGCCGTCAGGAACCTGATCCGGCAGGGGAAGATCGAGCAGATCTATTCCGGGATGCAAACCGGCACGGCCAGCGGCATGCAGACGATGGAGCAGTCGCTCGCGAGCCTCGTGCTCCGGCACGTGATCACACGGGAGGAAGCCCTGAACCGCTCCAGCCGACCGGAGATGCTCGTCGGCCTGATCGAACGCGGTGTGACGTTGGTCGGGACGCAAGCTCCCGAGCCCGGACTGAGACTGGCGGAGGCTTAAGACAATGGACCTGAAGCAGGAGATCAAGCTGTCGGATCTCTTCGGCCGCAAAGGCGGCGGATCGACGAAGCCGTCGACGCCGAAGACCACGCGGACGAAGAAGAAGCAGGTGAGCCACGGCCCGAAGGAGTACGTCGGCCTCGAGCTCGGCTCGTCGCAGATCGCAGCAGCCCACATCACCAACAACGGCGACAAGAAGGTGCACACGCTGCGCCGCGAGCCGCTGCCGTCCGGAATCATGTCCGGCGGCGAGGTGCGCGACCCGGTCGCACTCGGCGCCGCACTCGCGAGCTTCTTCGAAAAGTACGACCTGCCGAAGAAGAACGTCCGCCTCGGGCTGGCGAACACGCGCGTGGGCGTCCGCTTGATCGAGATCGCCGGCGTCGACGACGAGGGCCAGCTGGCGAACGCGATCGGTTTCCGGGCCAACGAGTTGCTCTCGATCCCGATCGACGAAGCCGTCATCGACTACCACGTCGTCGCCGAGCAGCGGGACGACGAGGGCACGCTCAACCGCTCGATCGTCGTCGCGATCGCCTACCGCGAGTCGCTCGACAGGTACCTCACCGCGACCGACGCGGCCGGGCTCAGCGTTGCCGGTGTCGATCTCGAAGCATTCGCGCTGCTGCGGGCACTGACGGAGCCCAGGCCGGAGAGCGACGCGGCCAGGAGCGCGATCGTCGCGGTGTGCATCGGTCACGAGCGCACGACGCTCGCCGTCTCGGACGGGCGAGTCTGCACGTTCGCCCGCGTGATCGACTGGGGCGGACTGAGCCTGACCAACATCATCTCGCGCGCGCTGAAGATCTCTCCCGCGGAGGCCGAAGAGATCAAGCGGTCACTCTCGCTCGAGCCGGACGCCGCCACCGCCCGAAGGGCTCGACCAGGAGCAGGCCGCGGAGGGCCTTCGCGCCCTGAAATCGGAGCTGCAGACGCTCATGCGCGAGCTGCTCTCCTCACTGCGCTTCTACCAGTCCCAGCCCGCATCGCTCGACATCGGCGAGATCCTGGTCTCGGGCGGCGCCACCAGCGTCCCCGGGCTCGTCGCGGAGCTCGAGCGCGAGCTCGGCGTGAAGATGGTCGTCGCCGACCCGCTCGCACGGGTCAGCGGCCCGGAGCAGACGCCCGAGCAGATCGGGTCGTTCGCAGTCGCAATCGGACTTGGAATCGAGGACTAGCGATGAAAGCCGTCAACCTCCTCCCCGCCGACTACAAGCAGGTTCGGCAGGCGAGCTTCGGGAGCAGCCTGTCGAAGCACACGGTCGCTCTCGGCGGAACGGCCGCGGCCGTTGCCGTCGCTGCACTGCTCGGCGTCTCGTACCAGTCGGCCACGAGCTCGGCGAAGTCCAGCCAGGGCCAGCTCGACGCGCTGAATGCACGTATCGCGGCGGTCTCGCAGCCGGTGAACTCCACCGACCAGAGCGTGCGCGCACGGATCGAGCAGGTGGCGACCGCCGATGCCGCCCGGGTGTCGTGGGACGGGTTCATGACGAAGCTCGCGCGGGTGCTTCCCGAGGACGTCTGGCTGAACAGCCTGAGCGTCCAAGAGACCCCGCCGACGACCGCACCGGCCACGCCCCCCGGCACCTCGACGCCCGCCCCCGCCCCGACACCGGCTGCCGCCCCGACCGGCTTCACGGTCAGCGGCTTCACCTACTCACAGGCGTCGGTTGCACGTCTGATGCGTCGGCTCTCACTGCTGCCATGGCTGTCGGACGTCAGCCTCCAGAACAGCAACGTGACCACCGTCGGCAAGAACTCCGTCTTCCAGTTCACCGTCGTCGGCGCGGTCAACTCGCTCCCCGCGAAGGAGGCATCGTGAACGCCCTCGTCAGTCGGATCAAGAGCTCTCGCCGCGCCTCGGCGATCACCGTGGCACTCCTGATCGTGCTCGTCGCGGCCGCGGCCTGGGTCGGCGTCGTCTCGCCGAAGAAGTCGCATGCGTCACAGCTCAAGAATGACGTCGCCGCCGCTCAGACGCAGCTCGTCACCGCGACGCAAGAGGCGGCGGCTGCCAACAAGGCAGCCGCAGCCGCAGCCGTCGAGGCGGTCCCCGACGGAGCGGACGAAGCGGGCATCCTCGACCAGCTCAACCGCCTCGGCAAGAGCACTCACGTCGTGGTCAACACCGTGACGCCGAGCCTCACGGCGGCGACCCCGACTTCGGTCCCGCTGTCGGTGACCGTCAACGGCAACTACTTCCAGGTCCGCAACTTCCTCAACAAGCTGCGTACGCAGGTGCGCGTCGGAAAGGGCGGCCGTGTCGCCGCCACCGGTCGTCTCTTCGACGTCCAGTCGGTCAACATCGCCCAGGGCACCACCACGAACCAGCTTTCGGCGACGATCGCGCTGACGGCGTCGATCTACGCGCCGGCCGCGTCAACGCCGGCGACGGCGTCGACGACGGCGACCGCGAGCGGCGCCGTCGGGAGCACGGGCTGATGGCAGTCGCCACCGGGACGCTTCGGCGCCGGCAGAACGAGGAGAAGAAGCTCGCCGCGAAGTCGAAGCGCGACAAGGTGATCCTCGCCGTCGGCGGTGTGGTGCTCGTCGCTGTGCTCGCGTTCGAGATTCCGAACTTCATGAAGGCATCGAGCTCGTCCACCCCGGCGGCGCAGGCCCCCGCACCCACGGCTGCGGCGCCGTCGACCGCTGTCCCGGCCGGCTCGCCGACCGAGGCGGTCATCCGCAAGGACCTGAGCGCGATCGCGAAGCTCCCCTCCAAGGACCCGTTCCAGGCTCAGCTCGGAACGAGCGTCACGCCCACGCCCGCCCCGACCCCCGCGAAGGCGCCGAAGGTGCGGACCTCGCACTTCGTCTCCAAGAACCCGTTCAAGGTCCAGGTCGGCGCAGTCGTCAACGCCAGTCCCGCGGCCCCGCTCGCCAAGGCGCCTTCGGTGACCCCGGCGAAGACGTCGCACAAGGCGACGACACCTCCGAAGCATTCGGCAGCTCCGCTCGGCTACATCGTGATCCTCCGCTCGGTCGACACGAAGGCGGCCGCGCAGCAGGAGGCCAGGAAGGCTCGCGCGCAGGGGCTGGTCGGTGCCTCGATTCTCTACTCGTCGAAGTACACGACGCTCCGGCACGGCTACTGGGTCGTGTATCTGAGCAAATACCCGTCGATGGCGGCCGCCAACTCGGGGCTCCAGCAAGCACGCGCCCACGGCTACGGATCCGCCTACCGGCGGCCGGTGAAGAAGTGAGGAACGAATGACTGCGTTCGCCTACACGGCCATCAACGCCCAGGGCCTCGTCTCCAAGGGCGTCCTCCACGCCGCCGATCCAGATTCGGCCAAGGATCAGCTCCGCCAGCAGGGCCTGCTCGCTCAGGCTCTGAATGAGCAGAAGACCGCCTCGAGCACCGGCGCGCGTTTCGCGAAGATCAAGCCGAAGTCGCTGCAGGTCTTCTCGCGCCAGTTCGCAACGCTCATCCAGGCCGGCGTCAGCATCGTCCAGGCGCTACTCATCCTCGAAGAGCAGACCGACGACAAGAAGCTCACCGTCGTGATCGCCGAGATTCGCGAAGACGTGGAGAGCGGCGTCGTCCTCTCACGCGCCATGTCGCGGCACCCGAAGGTGTTCGGCCGGCTCTACGTCGCGATGATCGAGGCCGGCGAGGCGTCCGGAACGCTCGACATCGTGCTCGACCGTATCGCCATTCAGATCGAGAAGGACACGAAGCTCAAGCGGCGCGTCAAGAGCGCGATGCTCTACCCGACCGTCGTTCTCACCTTTGCGACGCTGGTGCTGATCGGCATGCTGATGTTCCTCGTCCCGATCTTCGTCGGAATCTTCCAGCAGCTGAACGGCCAGCTCCCGACGATCACCCAGCTCGTCGTGAACGCGTCGAACGCACTGCGCGACTACTGGTTCATCATCTTCCCGACCGTGGGAGCAGCCATCTTCGGGCTGTTGCGGTACAAGAAGACGCCGCAGGGCCGCGCGCTCTGGGACCGGACGAAGCTGCGCCTGCCGATGAAGATCGGCGACGTCGTCCTGAAGGTCGCGATGGCGCGGTTCTCGCGAACGCTCGCGACACTCGTGTCCGCCGGCGTGGACATCGTCAAAGCGCTCGAGATCACCGGGTCGACGGCAGGCAACACAGTGCTGGAGGAGGCGCTCGTCAATGTGCGGCAGCGCCTCAACGAGGGCGCGCGCATCGCCCAGACGATGACCGAGAACGACGTCTTCCCGCCGATGGTCAGCCAGATGGTGAAGATCGGCGAAGAGACCGGCGAGCTCGACCAGATGCTTTCCAAGATCGCCGACTTCTACGAGGACGAGGTGGACACGGCCGTCGCCGCGCTCACGTCGATCATCGAGCCGATCATGATGATCGGGGTCGGAGCGATGGTCGGCCTCATCGTCATCAGCATGTACATGCCGATGTTCAAGATGCTGAAGCTCGTCCACTAGCACGGCGTACATCCCTGTCCTATTGAGCGGCGGCCTCTACGGGCCGCCGCTCTTCGTTCAAGGGACGGCAACGGTCGGCCGATAGTGGAACGGGATGAATTCAGCCGCCGCCGTCCGCTCCCGCATCGTCCCGAGCCCACTCGACGTCTCCGACACCTGGCTGCTCGGCGGCCTCGTCGCGCTGAGCGCATTCGTCCGCTTCGTCCTCGCCGCGCTCCCCGTCCAGACGCCCTTCTACCTGCCCGACGAGTACACCTATTCCGCACTCGCGCACGGCATCGCCGAGACGGGAAGGCCGGTCATCCGCGGCGTCCCCGCTCACTTCCCGGCGTTGCTCGAGCCCCTCCTCGCCGCGCCGTTCTGGCTCGCGGGCAACCCCGAGCTGGCGCTGCGGCTCACCCAGGCCGAGCACGCGATCTCGATGTCGCTCGGCGCGATCCCCGTCTACCTCATCTGCCGGCGCCTCGATCTCGGCTCCCGCATCTCGCTCGCCGCCGCGATCATCGTGCTCGTCTCGCCGGATTTCGCGTTCGGCTCGCTGATCACTGCCGAGCCAATCGCCTACCCGCTGGCGCTGACCGCCGTCTACGCGGCGATCGTCGCACTCGACTCGCCATCGCGTCGATCCCAGATCGCGGTCGTCGGCCTCGTTGCTCTTGCGACCTTCGCGCGCGTCCAGTATGCGCTGCTCGTCCCCGTCTTCGTCGTGGCGGCGGTCGTCGTCGCCCGCGGAAGCATGAGGCGCGCGTGGGCGACGTTCGGGATCGCCTCATCCGCGTTCGGACTGCTCGGTCTCGCCGCCGTCGCAGCGGGGCCGTCGCACATCCTCGGCAGCTACAGCGGCGCCTTCGGCCTCCACGCGTCGGTCGAAACAATCCTGCACCAGGCCGGGATCCACGCCCTGCTCGTGCCGTTCGCCGCGGGCATCGTGCTCGTCCCCGGCGCGATCGTCGGGCTCGCACGAGGACTCGTGCGGCCGAGCTCGCAGACCGAGTCCGCGTTCGCCTCGATCACGACGCTGTTCGCCGTCGGCGTGATCGCGCAGGCGGTCTTCGTGGCAGCGACTGTGTCGGGCAACTTCGGCGAGCGCTATCTCTTCTTCTTCTTCCCGTTGCTCACACCCGCCTTCGCCCTCTATGCCCGCCGCGATGGCTCCCGGGCGCCGGCACTCGCGCTGGCCGCTCTACTCGCGCCTGCTCGCGATCCGCTTTCCGCTCTCGCACTACGCCGGACGGAGCGCCGACTCCCCCGCGCTCTCGGCATTCGAGAAGCTCACAACGTCCTTCGGAGTCGAGTCGGCAGCCCTGTTCGCAACCCTCGCCGCGGTGATCCTCGCCGCCGTCGCGGCCTGGGTCGCCTGGCGACCGGGGACGCGCGCGCCGGCCGCGCTGGCCGTCATGGTGGTCGCGCAGGCCCTCGTCGCTCTCATGGCGGGCGCATCGACGGCGAGCACCAGCAGGCTGGCCCGGAGCACACTCCCTGCCGACATGCGCTGGGTCGACGACGCCCGGGTCGGGCACGTGACGCTCCTCGGCCTGCCGGGGAACAACGCGGGGGCAGGCGTCGAACAGGCTCTCTGGAACGGGTCGATCACGCAGGTTGCCCGCCTGCACGGCGCGGATCGCTTCGATCCGGGCCAGGTCCTGGACGCGGCCGTCACGCGGGACGGGACGCTCGTGACCCGGAATGGTCCGGTCGAGGGCTCCGTGCTCGTCGACCGCAGCGGCACGTGGATGACGCTCAACGATGCGCAGCTCGTACGCTCGACGGTCGGAACATCCGCCGCGCCGTTCGACCTCTGGGCGCCGACCGGCAAGCGGGTGCGGGTCGCCGCCGAAGCCGTGGGACTTCGCAGTGACAACTGGCTCGAGCGCTCGGGCTCGATCACGGTGTGGCCTGCACAGGTCGCGAGACGCCTCAATCTGCGCATCTCGCTCCCGGACAGCCGCGCGGCGACGGACACGATCCACTTCACGGGGCTGAATGTGCACACGTCATATGCGATCGACCCGGAGCAGACGCGCACCGTCTCATTCATCGTCCCCGCGAGCACGCAGCCGTGGACCGTGCGCTGGCTGTGTGACCGCTACGGCTTCCGCGGCCAGTCGAAGGTCAGCTTCCTCTCGGCTCCGCCGCGAATCAGCGCGCTCGCCGGGCCGTTCCGCTAGGAACCGAGCCCGTCGAGCAGCCGGAGCGGCAGCCGGGCGAGCCCGCGCTGCTCACCGGGTGAGCCGATCTCGCCGAGCAGCAGTCGTTCGACCGACCGCCACAGGAGTCGTGTGCGCGCGACCTGCCAGCTCGCACGCGGCCACCGATCGAGCGCGCGCTTCAGTTTCCAGGACGCGCGGTGCAGCGGCGCGAGCTCGGCATCCAACGCGCGTGCGTACGGCACGAGCGACGAGGCACGACCGGCAAGCAGATCGCCGATCGCGGCAGCAGCAAGCTCAGCCGAGACGAAGCACTCGTACATCCCGTCACCGGAAACCGGATCGATCAATCCGGCCGCGTCACCGACGAGCAAGGCGCGTTCGCCGGCGACGCTCGTGCCGGGGCGACGGAGGGGCAGCCGGTGTCCTCGCACATTCTCGAGCTGCGCGGGAACGAGACCGTGGGCCGCGCAGACGCTCGCGAGATGCTCGCGCAACCGCGGCCCCTCTTGCGCCCACGCCCCCACGCCGACGTTCACGTGGTCACCCTTCGGGAACACCCAGCCGTAACCGCCGGGAATGTCGGCGAGCTCGATGACGGCGCGATGCCGGTAGCGATCGACCTGCAACTCGCTGTGGGGCACGTTGCCCTCGAGCGCGACCCCGTGGACGATCGCACCGCCGAGCGACAGCGCCTTCGCAGTCTGTCCGTTCGCCCCGTCCGCAGCGACGACCACGTCGGCCGCAACCCGCTCACCGGCCACCGTGATTCCACCGTCGTGCGAGACCTGCACGCCTTCGCGTACCTCGGCGCCCGCGGCGCGAGCAGCATCCAGCAGGAATGCGTCGAGCCGACGCCGCTGCGTCATCCAGATCACAGGCGCACCCGCCCTGCGCACCACCGCATCGCGATAGCGGAACCGGAGCTCGACGACGTCGACGCGTTCCTCGACGACGGCCGTCGGATCGACCGGGCTGCGGAGAAAGGCACGTGTCGTCAGCCCGCCGCCGCACGGCTTGTCGCGCGGAAACCGTGCGCGGTCGGCGACGAGCACACGCAGACCCGACGTTGCGAGCCGATGCGCCGTCGCGGACCCGGCGGGCCCCGCACCGACCACCAGCACGTCAAAACGCTGCACGACGTGAGGCTACAATGCGCCGCTCCGGGGGTGTGCCCGAGCGGCCAAAGGGAACGGGCTGTAAACCCGTCGGCTCAGCCTACGGAGGTTCGAATCCTCCCGCCCCCACTTTCTCACTCACTGACTCACGCACCGCTCGCTCACACGGCGGCTTCGCTCTCGCCGAGAAGCGCGTCGGTTTCGGCGAGTGCGGGCCGGTAGCCGATCGCGGCGAATAGCTCCCTTGCTTGCCGCAGCGGGTCTTGCGCATCGGGCTTGCCGAGCGCACTGAGACAACGTCCCTGACCGAGCAGGGCGTAGGCGCGCTCGGGAACGTTTCCGAACTGCTGCCAGCGATCGGCGGCCTGCTGGTAGAAGTGGGCAGCCGCGTTGTGGTCGCCGGCTGCCTCGGCGAGGTAGGCGCGGGCCGAGACGAGCGCGTGCTCGCGGAGCGGCGACGGCGGTGTCGATGCCGGTGACGAGCCGCTGGGCAAGCGCCGGGTCGTCGAGCACGAGCACCATGCGCAACACGAACGGCAGGTCGGGGATGAGGCTTGCTCGGGTGGTGGCGGTAGCAAGCCGGTCGAGCTCCTGCAGCAGCGCCCGCGCCTGCTCCGGTCGACCTTGGTCGAGCAGGAGCCTCGGCGGCCGCGGCAAACGCGACAAGCGTCTCGACGGATGGGTCGAGGTTGCGGGCCGCGGTGACGAGCGCGTCGGTGTTCGGCGCCTGCTGGGGAGTGCCACGTTCGGCGAGCAGCCGCAGCTGCAACGCACGCGCGGAGAAGTGGAAGATGTCGCCGGTCGCTTGCAGTCGGTCGGCGACCGATCCCGTCTCCGCGAGCGCCCGCTCGGTCTGTCCGAGCTCGGCCAGGGCGCTCACGCTTCCGGCACGCATGTGCAGCGCGAGCTCGGTCATGCCGCGCCGCTCGCAGAAGGCGTTCGCTTCTTCGTAGGCGTCGAGTGCCGACTGCGGCCCCTCGTAGCACCAAAGGGCCCAGGCGAGGTTGCCGTGGATGACCCCGGTTTCGCGCCCCTGACCGTACGAGAGCGAGAGTTGGAGCGCACGGCGCATGTTCTCGACGCCGTCCGCCTCACCGAGGTCGCAGCGGGCGCTTCCGCGCCACATGAGCGCGAACGCCGGCTCGGGCAAGTCGAGCTCCGCAGCGAGCGCGAGCGCCCGCTCAGCGGCCTCGACCGCCTGGGTCGCTCGCCCAGTGAGCGCGCGGCGCCCTGCCAAGTAGGCGTACGCGGTCGACGAGCTCAGGCCCTGCCGGTTGCTGCTCGAGCAGTTCGACCGACTCGATGATCGCCTCCTCGCTCCGTGCGTCGCCGAGCCGGTGGAGCACGAGTGCGAGGCGGGACAGCACGCGTCCCTCCGCGACGGTGTCGCCTCGCCCGCGATGGAGAACGAGCGCCTGGTCGAGCGCCTGCAGTGCCTCCTGCAATCGGCCCTGCTGCTGGACCGCCGAGCGCCCATCGCTCGAGCAGTGACGCCGCGCTCGGGATCGTCCGCGGGGCAAAGCTCGAGCGCGACTGTCGAGCTGCTTGTTCGGCCTGGTCGACATCGAGCGAGAGCGCCCGCTCACCAGCAAGTGCGAGGTACCGCACCGCCTGTGCCTGCAGCCCTTCCACGTGGTCGCCGGCGCCCGCGGCGCGGCTGAGCTCGAGCGCGGCTTGGTAGTGGTGGGCGAGCAGATCGGCAAGGTCTTCGACGCGCTCGCCTGCCTTCCGCTCGAGCCACGCAGCGGCAGCCTCGTGACGCGCGGCGCGGGCGGCGCGCGGGATCTGCGCGTAGCAGACGTCACGCACGAGCACGTGCCAGAACCCGTACTCGCGCTCGCCCTCCATCGAGCTCGAGCGGTCGGGTCGGACGAGCTCCTTCCGCGCCAGCTCATGCAACGCCTGCTCCACCTCGGCCGGGGTCGCGGTCGCCCATCTCCGCGAGCGCACCTGCCCAGAACACCTTGCCGAGCACGGCGGCGTCCTGGAGCAGGCTCTTCCGGTCCGCGGGCAGCGTGTCGAGGCGGGCAGCGATCAGCGCCTGCACCGACTCCGGCACGTCGACGTGCTTCGGCGCCGCGGTCGGTGAGCAGGCGGACGAACTCCTCCGCATACAGCGGATTGCCGCCCGCGCGCTCGAGCAGCGCCTGTTGCGTCTCAGCGGGCAGCACCGCCCGCTCGAGCAGCGCCGAGACGAGCTGCGCCGTCTCCGCGTCGCTCAAGCGGAGCGAGGTTGATCCGCTGTGCGTTGCGGGCGTTGGCGCCGAACGTCGGATGCCGCTCGTACAGCTCCGGCCGCGCCGTGCACAGGAGCAGGAGCGGCACCCCCTCCGCCCAGTCGGCGAGATGCTCGAGGAAGGCGAGCAGCGCGGGGTCGGCCCAGTGCAGATCCTCGAACACCAGCACCGTCGTTCGCTCCGCTGCGAGGCCCTCGCAGAAGCGCCGCCAGGCGGCAAACGACTCCTCCTGGGGCGCGGGCTCTGCCGGCGCGCCGACCAGCGGCGCCAGCCGAGCGAGCAGCCAGGCCCGGTCCGCGTCGTCCGGCAGGATCCGCTCGCTCGAGCTTCGCCGCAGCCTGCGCGGGCGTGTCCGACTCGAGGATGCCGCACTCGGCCTTCACGATCTCCCCCAGCGCCCAGAAGAGGATCCCCTCTCCGTAGGGCAGGCACCGACCCTGCCGCCAGCGCACGAGGCCCGGCCGCTCCTCGACGTAGGCGAACAGCTCGGCGCAGAGTCGGCTCTTCCCCACCCCCGGCTCGCCGACGATCGTCACGAGCTGACACGAGGACTGCTGCGCCGCACCGCTCGAACGTCCCGATCAGGAGCGAGCCGCTCGAGATCCCTCCCGACGAGCGGCGTCGCGCTCGAGCGCGTGACCTCCGAGCCGAACCGCGCCCGCGGCCGGAGCGGCCGCCACAGCTCGAGCATGCTCGGCCTTGCCCTTCACCTCCACCGGCTCCAACCGCTCCCAGTCGAACACGCGCTCGGTCGCCCTGAACGTCTGCTCGGACACCGCCACCCCGCCCACCGGCGCCGCGCCCTGCAAGCCTCGACGCCGTGTTCACCACATCGCCTGTGACGATCCCCTCACCCTCCTCCGGGCGAGCGTCGAGGCGCGACCACCGCCTCGCCGGTGCTGATCCCAACCCGCACCTGAAGGGACAGCGCCGGTTCGTCCGCGTTCAGCTCCTCGATCGCCTCCAAGATCGCGCAGCCCGGCGCGGACCGCACGCTCCGCATCGTCCTCATGCGCAACCGGCGCCCCGAAGACCGCCATCACCGCGTCGCCGATGAACTTCTCGACCGTACCGCCGAAGCGCTCGAGCTCCTGCCGCAACCGAGCGTGGTACGGCCGGATGCGCGAGCGGACATCCTCGGGGTCCGCCGCGTCGGACGCAGCGGTGAAACCGACGAGATCGCAGAACAGCACCGTGACGACCTTGCGCTCCTCGAGCGCAGCCGGCGCTCGAGCGACCGCGAGCGCAGCGCCGCACTCGAGGCAGAACTTCGCGCGCTCGGGATTCTCCTCGCCGCAAGCCGGACAGCCCGCCACGCGA
>CAWKNW010000022.1:0-64093 GCA_963851065.1 uncultured Thermoleophilia bacterium | reverse complement strand
GCTGAGGCGTCGTCGATCCTGCGGACGACCTGCTGCCGGGCGCGGTAGAGGCGGCTCATGACCGTGCCCTCGCGAATCCGTAGGGAATGTGCGGCCTCTTTGTACGAGAGCCCGGCGATGTCGACGGCGACCAGGACGTCACGGAAGTCGTCGGGGAGCGCCGCGACCGCCGCGTAGAGCTCCGCTGCGGCGAGCGCATCCTCCGGTCGACGCGCCTGCGGGTCGGCGACGAGATCGAGTTGGTCCGGCAGCGGCCCGGGCTGCAGCCGGCGGCTCTCGCTGCGCTTCCGATTCAGGAAGGTGTTGCGCAACGCGCGCAGGAGATAACCGAGGTCGTCCTCGTTGCGGAGCAGGCGCGGGCGCGCGAGCACGCGCGCGTAGGTGTCCTGGACGAGGTCCTCGGCGTCCTCGCGGGAGCCGCAGAGCGCCCAGGCGGCCCGAAAGAGCCGATCGAGGTGGTCTCCGAGCCGGGAAGGATCGAGCGAGCGCTCCATCGAGCGATGATGGGTCTGACGACCGGTGCGTTCGGGCGAGCATGCCAGAACGGCTTGCGGCGAACCGGCCGTCCGAGTCGCGATAGCCCTGCCGTCACGGGTGGAGGGTCCGAATCAGCTCGGTCGGCGCCGTTGGCAGATGTGCGAAGGGGTGGTGGAAGGCGTCGAGGGCCTGCTCTCCGGCCACGTTGAAGAACAGTGTCTCTTCCGAGGCCGGTTGCCAGACCTCGATGCTCGTGCTGTTGTCGTGGGCGCTCCAGTAAAGCGTGACCTCGATTCCGCCGCTGGCGCGGTGAGCCAGCTCGAGGCGGGGGTGGATCATCTCGATGGTCGTCTCCGTGGCAAGCTCGCTCATGGTCGCCGTCCTTTCTCGTCGAGGTCCCTAGACAAGGACTCCGCGACGGCGCCGATATTCCCGGCCGGGTCGCGACCGCGTTCGGGCGGCCAGTTGTAGATGAGCTCGCGCTTCGCGATCGTCCGGTCTTCAAGGTTGCTGATGCGCGGTCGGCCGGTGATGCACTTTCGCCAGGCGACGCCCGCTCTCCAGAGGCTTGGTTGGCTGAGCGTTCGCTCCAGCGTTTGGCGGATCTGCGGCCCCTCGAAGGCGAAGATGATGTGGTCGGCGGCGAGGAGGACCTCGTGCCGTCGAAGGTTGAGAGCTCGAGGATCGAAGGGCGGCCCCTGCGCGATCAGTTCGCGTACCCGTTGCTGCGCATCGAGCCGGAGCGGCACGATCAAATCGATCGCGGTCTCCGCTTCGACGTGTTGGCCGGAGAGCGTGCTCAAGAGGTCGGCAACTTCGTGCAACAGATTGCTGCCGAGCGGTGCGATCAGGACTCGGGCTTGGTCGCGGCGCTCGAGGACGACGGTCGGGTAGCCGTTCAAGCGGTCGTGGGCGCTGCGGCCGATCCGCACCTCGGTCAGCTCGGCCGCGGACAAGTCGAGCTCGACCAGCGTCCGGTGTCGGTGACCAGTGAGGAGAATCTGGCCGCGGACAGCCAGTAGCCGGCCGGTCGCGGGCGCATGATCGCCGTCTTGAAAGACGATCGGGTAAGCGAACGAGGATGAGGAAGCGCGATCGTCCATCGAGTGAGTCTTCGGCAAAGCGAACGGGCCGTCGTCCGCAGAAAACGACTGGCACGGTGTGGAGAACTACGGGCGGTTCGGTTCGGAGAACTGACCGGCCGTGGACGCCGAAAGGGCCCAGGTAGCGGGCCCTTTCGGAACGACCTCTGATCAAGTCTCTGACGGATGGTTGGTCTTGATTGTCGGTCGGTTGCCACGAGTCTCCCGTCCGCCGCGTCGGGCGGCATCCGTAGCAGCTACCGATTCGTGCTGCGGCTGCAGTTCGGCAGGCTCGAGTTGGTCGATCGGCGCGAATTCGTCTGATAGACGGCATGGGCTTCTACTCGGCCGCCGTCGCTATCCCGCCCGGCTCGTGTTCGGGAACCCCTGGCGAATTTGGGGCGTTGCGCTTCCAGATCAGCACGCTCACCGTCGCTGTCCAGAAGATCAACAGGACTAGGCCCAAAAGGCCGGCCGGGGTCGCTGTGACGATGCCGATCGCGATCGCCACCCAGCCAAGCCAGTTCGGCAGTTCCGCCCCGCGAAGGATCGCCAAGCCGCTCGCGACCCCGAACACCAAGCCGGCAGCCGACACAGGCAGGAACATCTTCAGGGCCAGGACGTTCAGCGCCTGGGCTGCCGCCGGCTCCAAATGGCTTGGGACGGAGGCGAGCGCGAAGTCAAAGCCGAAATAGACCGTTGCGCCGACCGTCAGCGCTGCAGCCGCAGCCAACACGACCGAGCCAAGCGCTTTCGCAGCGGCTGTGCGACGCAGGAAGCTGCGAAGCGAACCGGCGAACAACAAGAAGAACGCGAACGCGAACATCCACAGTAATCAGATGTTTTCGCGCTCGAGCTATGGGCCTCATAGAACGAGATCACCCGTGCACCGCTCGCTGTCTCACTCGGCGCGCCCGCCGCGCTCACAAACGCAGCCACGGCCAACACCGCAAAGAGAACGCCGGTCAACGGCGCCAGCCGACTCCAACGATTCAACACAGCACCCACCTTTCGTCTAGTGACGCTCCCGGTGTGTCACGCGGCGACGCTCCTTTGCCCCAGGAGCCGATCCCGATGCGGGGGCCTGCTTGACGTGCTGCAAGTCACGCGGACTTGCGTTAGCTCGTCGGCTCTCGCTGTAGCGTCGAGACGACGTGTTGCAGCAGCTTCCAGGTGACGTCGGGGTTCGCGTGGGCGAACTTACGAAAGTCCGGGAACGCGATCTGGAGGCAGTGAAGCTCCGTCCGCGCTGTCACCGTTGCTGTTCGTTCCCCCCTGGTGATAAGCGCAAGCTCGCCGAAGTGGTCACCCGTTGAAAGCGTCGCGACCTGTACGCCGCCGATGCTGACCGCGGCCTCGCCGTCCGTCACGACGAAGAAACCGATACCGCTCATCGTCCCCTGCCGAACGACGTCGGTTCCCGGCTTGAATGTGCGCTCGCGAAAGTTCGCTGCGAGCTTCCTCCGTTGCCGGCCGCTCAGTTCGGCAAATAGCGGGACACGCCGTAGTTCGTCAGCGGCCCTCGCCATCGACGGCGATCCTACAATTGAAGGCGCATCGTCGCGGTTCCGAGCGCAGTCCCGGTCGATAAACGTTGCTCGGCCGTCATTCGGGAACTCAGGCGCAGGCGAGGTTGACTCCACGGACCACGTCGCTACCGTGACACGCTCAGCGAAGGGAGTCGTCGGTGGAGACGCAGACCGATCTTGGTCTTGAGGTCAGCTCGCTTGCCCTTGTAGACACGCACGAGCATCTACTTCCTGAGGATCAGTGGGCGGGCGACAACGCGAGGCTGATCGAAGGAATGCGGGAGGCTGGCCAGCCGGGATGGGGCGACGCCGGTCCCGACATCCTCCAGGATCTATTCCTGAACTACGTGCCAAGTGATCTTGAGGTTGCCGGCGCCACGGAGGAGGCGATTCAGCGTCTTTTCGATCCTGCCGCCGGCGACATCGAGTTTCGCTTTGCGGGGATCCGTGAAGCGTGGAAGGCAACGCAACACACGGGCTACGGTGAGGCGGTTCGGCTGATCGCCAGCGAGGTGTACGGCCTCGACTCGCTCACAGCGGAGGGCCTCGAGGCTGCGCAACGGAAGCTGGAGGAGCTGCGACGGCCGGGAGAACGGCTCCGGCTGCTGAGCGAGGTCGCCGGTCTTGATCACGTCCAGATTGACGACTTCCAGTGGGCGTGCAAGCCCGATGAGTCCGGTCCGGACTTCTTTCTCTCCGACCTTGCCTGGGCGAACTTCGCGAGGGGCGATCTGAAAGCGGAGGAGATCTTGCAGGAGACCGGCATCGAGGTTTCCACCCTTGAAGACTTGCGCGAGGCGATGGCCGCGCTCTTCCAGCGCTACGCGGCCTGCGCGATCGCCATCAAAGCGCAGCACGCGTACACGCGCACCCTGCGTTGGGAGGAGCGGTCAGACGACGAGGCGGCACGCGCGCTGGCTGTCGTGCTGGCCGGCGGCGAGGTGGAGAAGTCGACCCGTCTTGCCCTGGGCGACTGGTGCTGGGCGCGTGGGGTTGAGCTTGCGATCGAGCACAACCTGCCTTTCAAGCTCCACACCGGCCACCACGCCGGCACCGGAAACATGCCGATCAACTGGGTTGGGGCCGGCAATCTCTGCCCGTTGCTCGCCCGCTACCCCGAGGCGCGGTTCGTGCTGATGCACACCGCGTATCCGTACAGCGATGAACTCGTATCAATCGCCAAGCACTACCCGAACGTCTGGGTAGATCTCTGCTGGGCGTGGTCGATCGACCCCTACAGCTCGACCGACTTCGTGCGGCGCTTCCTGCATGCCGTCCCGAGCAACAAGCTGTTCGGATTCGGCGGCGACACCTTCTGGCCAACATCCGCTGTCGCCTATTCCATTCAAGCCCGACGCGGTCTACGGCGCGCACTCGAAGCCGAGATCGCCGCAGGCGACCTGACCGAGCAGGAAGCCATCAACCTTGCTCGGCGGTTGATGCACGACAACCAATACGCCTGCTTCGACATCGAAGGCACCCGCTCGGCTATCCGAGCACAGCGTGTGCCCGGCGAGGTCGCCTAACTGGCCTGTTGGCGTGATCGCGGCCCCGACGAGCGTAAACTCGCCCTCTTCTCCGGTTAGCTCACGTGCTCGATGTCATCTGGAAGCCGGAGCCACGAATGTTGCCGCTCTTCCCAGACCGACCTCGTCGGCACAGGGAAGGAAGGATCTGCGAACGCGCCCACCGGGACGGCCACAATTCCAGGCGAGGTCTCCGTGGTGTAGAAGACGGTCGCGCCGCAGTCCGGACAGAAGTGGAAGAAGGCGCGTTTCTCTCCCTCGTCTGAGACGCGCATGTACTGCCGCGACGCGCCCTCGATCGTTACGTGCTCTGCGTCGAATCGCGCTTGGACACCGAAGACGCTTCCAGTTCGACGCTGGCATGCGAGATAGTGGCAGATCGAGACTCGAACCGGCTCTCCCTCGACCGCGTCGGATCCTCGCCGAGGTTCGGCGCGCCGATGACGAGGATCTCGAGGCCCTCTGGCCCGGCCTCGTAGCCCCGCCACGTGCCGGGCGGGACCCGTACCGCGTCCCATTCTTTGAGCTCGACGATCTCGTCGTCGACTCTCATCCGCCCGCTCCCGCGCAGGACCACGTACACCTCCTCTTGCTTCATGTGCGTGTGGCCGTACGGAAACCGATATCCGGGCGGGACGCGCTGGTAGCTCAGGGCGGATTTCGCGAGCTCGAGCGCCTTGGTCGCCGCGCGGAACTCCAGGTCCGGCGCGCCGTCGAACCCAGGGCCGATGTCCTCCAGATCCTCCTTGATGTTGCTGAGCGTGAACGGCACGGCGTAAGCCTATGGCGTCATTCCGGAACGACTCGCCCGGGCGGACAGCTTCACTCCCAGAGATCCCTGTCGCCGGGTAGGACGACGTCTGCATGCTCCGCGGGCCGGTCGGATTCGAGGTAGCGATCCTCGGCTTCCATCCATCGCTCCCACTGCGCCCGTGCGGCTTGTCCGTCGCGGTCGATACCGCGTTGGAGACGTGCGGCTCGATCGGTCTCGACCCAGATCGAGTAGGCGAGATACGGCCTAAACGCACTTCGCGAGGAGGTCACTCCCTCAAGCACCACCGTTCCCCCCGGCTCAATGACGACCGCTGATCGCGGTTCTCCTGCCCAGGTCGTCGGTTGGTATCGAGCGGCCAGTCCTGCGGCGAGTGGCTCGAGTGCTCGCTCCAGCAGGGCCGGCCACCAGTCGATGGGATCGACCCAGCTCGCGAAGTCATCGGTGTGGATGATGGCCGCATCCACCTCGTCTGCGAGCCAAGCCGCGAGGGTGCTCTTGCCTGCTCCACCGAGCCCGTCGATCGCGACGATCCGGGTCGCGACCCCCTGCGGTGCCTGAGACTGCTCAACCGCGCAGAGCAGCGATCGCAGCAGATCGGCCGTCATCGATTCAGAGATCGAGTACCACGTCGTTGCGAGGATGTGCGCAGCAGATGAGCGCGCTCCCGTCCGCGGGCGGCTCGACCGGGTCGGGACTGTAGTCGACCTCGCCGGCGATAAGTGCCGACTCGCAGCTGTGGCAGACGCCGGTGCGGCAGGACCAGCGGACGGGTACGTCGCAGGCTTCGGCGAGTTCGAGCAGGCTCGCGTAGTCGCTGCTCCAGGGGATGGCGAGGTTGCTGCGGGCGAACTCGATAGTCGGGCCCGTTCCGGGTTGTCCTGGGGGCGGGTGGGCCGTCCGCGCCGGCGTTCTGGCGATGCCGGGCGTTAGAGCCGGCGCCGGCCCGAATGGCTCGGTGTGGATGTGGGAGGGGTTGAGGCCGATCGCGGCCAGGCCGCCGGTGATCTCCTCCATGAATGGTGTCGGCCCGCACACGTATGCCTCGGCGTCGCGGGGTGGTTCGAGCTGGGCGAGCTGGGAGGCAGTGAGACGGCCCGCGCTGTCGAAGTCGCGTCCTTCGAGATCGTTCTCATCAGGACGGCTGTAGTAGATGTGAGTGCGGACGTTCGGGAGCGTGGCGAGGAGGTCACGGACCTCGGCGGCGAAGGAGTGGTCGCGGCTGGCGCGTGCGCCGTGGAGCCACCAGATCTCCCGGTCGGAACGTTCTTCCGCCAACGCGTGAAGCATGGCGAGGACTGGGGTGGCTCCGATACCCGCGCTGATCAGCAGGACCGGCGCATCGGTTGAGTCGAGGACGAAGGTACCGCGAGGCGCTGCGGTTTCGAGACTGTCGCCAACGGCGAGGCGAGTGTGAAGAAAGCCACTTGCCGCTCCATCGTGCTCGCGCTTGACCGTGATCCGGTAGTAGCCGGCGTCGGGCGGACCGGAGAGGGAGTAGTTCCGGAGCACCGATCCCTTCTCGCTGTCGGGCTGGATCCGCAGCGTGAGGTACTGGCCAGGGCGTGGAGCTGGGAGCGGTGCGCCGTCAGGCTGCTCGACACGGATCGAGATGACGGAGTCGCTCTCGCGCGCGATTCCGGTCACGGTCAGACGGCGGAAGCCCGGCCAGGCGGGCGGCGGGCTGGCGCTGGTCAGGCCGGCGTTGCCGCCGCCCGGTTCTCCTTCGAGCAACGCGCTGAACGACGTTTGCCAGCCGGGGCTGAGGGCGGGGATGCGCAGCGCGCGGAGCAGTTGCGGGCGCGGGTGCCCGGGCAGGTAGAGGAGCGCATCGACCTCCGCAACCGTCATCTGTTCCGGACCGGAGGCGAGCTTGAGGATCTCGTCGCCGGCTTGCACCTCGCCCTCCTCGAGGACGCGGAAGTAGAAGCCGGGGCGACGGTGGGAGACGAGCAGGGCGGGAATCCGCGGGTCGTTCATGCGGATCCCGACGCGGTAGCAGGTGACGCGCGGTTGCGTGACTTCGAAGACGGCGGTTCCGATCTGATAGCGGGCGCCGATGCAGACCTCGTCGTCGCTCAGTCCTTCGGTCGTGAAGTTCTCGCCGAACTGTCCGTAGACGAAGTCGGTTCGTCCGAGCTCGCGTTCCCAGTAGCGGTAGGAGTCGATCTGGTAGACGAACACAGCGCGTTGCTCGCCTCCGTGGCCAGCCAGATCGCCTTGGCCGTCTCCGTCGACGTTGAGCCTGCCGACGCGGCGAGGGCCTGTGACGGGGTCCTTGAAGACGCCCGTGAAGACTGTCTTTCCTTGCCACGGGACGTCCTTGGGCATGCCGACGTTGACGGACAGCAAGGTGCCCACCGAATGGGCGTCCTGCCGCGGCGATGAGAAAGGGTCGGCGATGCTCGCCATCTCTTCGAAGCGATCACGATACGTGTTGGTGCAGGTCGTAGCTCTCCACGGAGGTCGCGTTCTCGAGCTCAGGCGAGAAGACGCTCGCTCAGATGACGTTGTCAGTGGCGGAGTACCTTGGCCCGTGGCGTGTCGTCGTGCACCTGGTGACACTGGCGCAGGCGACCGGGCTCGGGACGGACCCGCGCCGCCGCGCACGATTCATGCGCCGCAGAGTCGGATTAGGGTGGGTTCGTGGATCTCGGTCTGGAAGGCAAGGTCGCGCTCGTCACCGGTGTGAGTCAGGGGATTGGGCTCGCTTGCGCGACGTGTCTCCTGGCCGAGGGCGCCCGCGTAGTCGGCACGAGCCGCTCCGCCCCGCACGCCCTCGCGGGTCTCACGCACCTTCAACTGGACATGACGAAGTCCGGCGCCCCCGAACGCGCAGTCGACGAGACGGTCACGCGGCTGGGAGCACTGGACATCCTCGTCAACAACGTCGGCAGCGGACGTCTCTCGACAGGCTTCGTCCACGAGACCGACGCGCACTGGGCGGAGGTGCTCGAGCTGAACCTGATGACCGCGATTCGCACCACCCGTGCCGCGCTGCCACACCTCATCGAGGGTGGCGGCGTGGTCGTCAACGTCTCAAGCGTGAACGGCCACCTTCCCAGCACCTCGATCTACGCCTACAGCGCGGGCAAGGCCGCGATGGACAACCTCACCGTCGGCCTCTCTCACGAGTTCGCACGCCAACGCGTGCGCGTTGTTGGTGTCGCCCCCGGGCCGGTCAGCACGCCGTTGTGGCTCGGCCCCACAGGTGTCGCTGCGACCGTGGCCGCGCGCACCGGATCGGACCCGCAGACGGTCGTCGATCAGACGATCGCCGAGATACCGATCGGCCGATTCACGACACCGGAAGAAGTCGGCGACCTCGTCGCCTTCCTCGCAAGCGCACGCGCCGGGACGATCACCGGGACCACGATCCGGATCGACGGCGGCATCACTCCCTCCGTGTAGAAGACGCTCGGGGTGTATTCGCGACCACTCGCTCAAGGGAGTGTTCCCGCTCCGCGGATTGTTCGGCTCATGCGGCTGCGGTGGGTGGGGCGCTGTGGCCGGTGACCAGACGTTCAGGGTCGAACAGGCGGGAGACGATCCGCCAGGCGAGCAGGTCGATCGCGAGCAGGCCGAGCGCGCAGCCAACGGCGAGCGGCACGGAGGGGGTGATGATCTGGAAGGAGACGAGCGCGGTGAAGGCGAGCAGGGGAAGTCCCGCGAGGGTCGCGAGTTGTTGAGCGACGCGGACATCGCTTGATCGTGTGGAGATGCCGATGCCGACCCAGATCGACCAGAGAGCGAGCAGCGGTATGAAGAGCAGCTGGGCGAGGAGCTGGGGTGGGTGCCAGACGACGCTGCTAACGACGTGGGCGGCGCCGAAGCGGACAGTGAGCAGGACGACGAGGTAGATCGCGTAGGCGAGCCCGACGGAGGGGATGAAGGTGGCCACGGCCTTTCCGAGCAGCAGTTCGGAGGCGCGCACGGGGGCGGTCAGGACTGGTTCGAGGGTTCCTTGGTCGCGTTCGCCGACGACCGAGTAGGCGGCGATCACGGGCGGGAGGGCGATCGGGATGATCAGCATCAGCAGCGAAATGGCGCCCACTGCCGCCTTGACCTGGGGCCCGGAGGCGGACTCCGGGATTTTGAAGATGGTGATCATCGGGGTGATCAGGAAGATGAGCGGCAGCACGGCCATCGTTCCGATCACGAAGCGGTTGCGGCGAAACTCCCGCACCTCCTTGCGAACGACGACGCGGACGCGCCGCAGGCTCATGTGGTCGCCTCGATGTCGTCGTCAATGAGTTCGAGGTAGACGTCCTCGAGCGAGTGCCGACCCTCGCTGAGCGAAAGGACATCGGCGCCGGCGGCGACGAGCGCGCGCGTCACCTGCGGCGCCGCAGTGCGCGCGTCGCTGACGGTCAGCAGGTAGCCCGCATCGCCATCGGGCTGCCAGTGCTCGACCCCCGGGACGACAAAGACCCGCGCCGGGTCTGGCAGCGGGTCGGCCGTGCGGATGAGGAGCGTCTTGGTGAAGAGGCGGTCGCGGAGCTCATCGGGGCGGCCGATCGTGCGCAACCGCGTGTTGAGGATCGCCACCCGGTCGCACAGCCGCTCCGCCTCTTCGAGCCGGTGGGTGGTCAGAAAGACGGTGACGCCGCGGCTGCGCAGCCCGTCGATCAGGTCGTGCACCTCCCGGCTTGCCACCGGGTCGAGCCCGGAGGTGGGCTCGTCGAGGAAGAGGATCGCGGGATCGCTGAGGAGCACGCGGGCCAGCCCGACCCGCTGGCGCAGGCCCTTCGAGAGGCTGCTGCAGAGATCGTCGGCGCGGTTTCCGAGGTTGACTGCGTCGAGAGTGCGCTGGATCCGTGGCTGCGCGTCGCGCAGACCGTACAGGCCGGCGAAGTACTCGAGATTCTCGGCCACCGTCAGCCGCAGGTAGAGGCCGGGGTTCTCCGGCATCACGGCGATGCGTTGACGAATTTCGACACCCCGTCCCGGTTCGAGCGGCACGCCCGCGATCACGGCGGAGCCTGACGTCGGCGAGACCACGGTCGCGAGCATGCGCACCGTAGTTGTCTTGCCGGCACCGTTGGGACCGAGGAAGCCGAACACCTCGCCCGCCGCGACCGAGAACGAAATGTCGTCAACCGCGAGACGACCACCGAACCGCTTCGTCAAGCGCTCGACCACCAGCGCCGGTCCTTCCGAACCTCGCTGCCCGCCGTCCTTTCCCGTCAGGACTCGCAGAGCCTCGCGCTGCTCGCCGCTCAGTCCCGCCGATCCGGGAGGCGCCGCGGGTGACTCCGCGGCATCCCTGGAGGGTGGCCCGTCATCTGGGCGCCGGCCGCCGGTCAGAAGCGCGACCACCGCGTAGAAAGCGACGATCAGGACGAGGACCGGAATCCGCACCGCTGGCCCGCGAAACACGACGACCACCATGACCGCAGCCGTGACCGCGAGCAGCGTAATCAACCAGCCCTGCCAGCCGACCGGCCGCCACCCGAAGCCGACGCGACGACGTCGAAACCAGCGCAGCGAGGTCAGGTCGTCCATGCCACATTCCTACCCCTCCTCGCGGATGCCTTGGAAGCGCGTGGAGACGCCCAGATCGAGCAGCGCTCTCGCTCCGCGAGATCGGCCCCACGACACTGGTCAATGAATCCGGCCGGGCGCCAAGGGTGCCCGCAAACCCGGGTCCCGAGCGGGCTTGCGGCTCATGCCCCCGGCAAGAATCGAACTTGCGCACGCGGTTTAGGAAGCCGGTCGCGCGAGCAACCTGCTGTACGTCTCAGTCCGCGGAGTCCGGCTGCTCCCGACCCCGAGGTGCATGGTGTACGCCGGAGTACGTCTGAGTACGCCGGCGTCCCGCTGCTCCTGGTAGACGGCCGGTAGACGTCAGCTTCAGGGGTGAACACGCTCGCGCAGGCGCGCAATCGGCTCCCGCATCGCCGCTCTTGCGGGATGGCCTGCGGCTAGCCTCGCGTCGGTGTCGATGCGCGGCCGTCCGGGGACGAAGGCGCTGCCGCTCACGGGCGGCGGTCGGGCGGTAGGCGGCCCGATCGCGCTTGGTCTGCTCGCGATGTTCTTCGGCTTCGGGCTGTTCGGCTTCGCAGCGGCGTCTGTTGTGTTGGTGGCTGCGGCTCCGGATCTCGCGGCACGCAATGCACCGGCGCTACGCCCCGTGCTGGCGGCTCACCTGCTCGCTCTCGGTTTCCTGCCGTTTGCGGTCACGGGGGCGGCCTTCCACCTGCTGCCGGTGATGCTCCGCAACGACGTCGCGCACCCGCGCAGTCTGCGTTTCGCTCTCCTGCTCCTTCTGGGCGGGTTTCTCGTTGCTCCCGGGATCGCCTGGGCCGTCCCCTGGTTGCTCTGGCCAGGAGCGGCGCTGCTGACGGCAGGGCTAGGGATCGTGTTGGTCGAGCTGCTCGGCCTTGTGCGCAACGCTCCGCCCGGGCGGACACTTGTCGCCAGCCGCACCGGTGTCACGCTGTCCTGTCTGAACGTCGTCATTGCGCTGGTGCTGGGCGCGCTCGTGTTTTCGCGCGGCGACGAGCCGGTCGCTGGTGTCACACATGACCGTTGGATGCTTGTGCATCTCCACGTCGCGGCACTTGGCTGGCTGGCAATGCTGATCCTGACCGTCGGGCGGACGCTCGGACCAATGCTCGCCGTCGCACCAACTGCCCCTGTTCGGCGCTGGCCGCTCGCCGAACTTGCACTCGCGATCGGTACATGGACCCTCGTTACCGGAATCGCTATCCCCTCGAACGTGGTTTCGCTTGCCGGCGGCGCCGTGGTCGCGGTCACGCTGGCGTCGTTTATCTGGATGATGGTCGGCGTCGCGCGCGGACGGCGTATTCCGATCGAGGCACCGCTCGTGCATCTCCTCACCGGGGTGCTGTTCCTGGTGCAGGCGGCTGTGCTCGGTCTGTTGATGTTGGTCGGTGTCGTTTCGGCGCACCGTGCGGTCGTCGCCTACGTGATCTTCCTGTTGCTCGGCTGGGCGGCCGGTGTGACGCTCGGCCACCTCGGCAAGTTGCTTTCGTTGTCGGTGTGGGTTTGGTGGCCGCCTGGGCCGCGACCGAAACAGGATGCGCTCTATCCACGCACGGTCTGGTTGGTCGAGGCAGCCGCCTTCGTAGTCGGCGTTGAGGTGCTTGCGATCGGATCGCTTGCCGGGTCGGTCGAGATCGTGCGGGCGGGCAGCGTGCTCATGGTCTGCGCAGTGCTGCTGGCAGCGGCCGGGGCCGGTACGACGTGGCTGCGGCACGCACCCGCCGGTTCGACGAGTTGACCCCGACCTACCGGGCCGCCCGCAGGACGCCGTCGGTGTTGGCGGCACCAGCCTGATCTCACAGCGCCTTATTCTGTGAGAACGTCTTAGTGTGTGAGTCTCCTGACGGCTGCTCGCAGCTCGTTGCGCTCGGCCCGGTGGGCGCGGAGGGAGCGAGCGAGGCGGCGCTCTCCTTTCTCGGTGAGGCGGAGAATTGCGACGCGCGCGTCGGTCGCCGACTGCTCTCGCTCGATCAGGGCGGCCCCCTCGGCGCGCCTGACCAGGTCGGTGACGGTGGTCTGCGCGAGCCGGAGGCGTGTGGCGAGCTGTGTGACCGTCGAGTGTTCGCTTCCGTCGGCGGCTCCCTTGATCATGAGCAGGAGCAGGTACCGCTGCGGTGTCAGCCCGCTCGCGCGCGCGATCAGTTCGCTCGCGCGTTTCTCCTTGTCTCCCGTTATCCGCGGGAGAACGTGCGGTGGGCACCGGGGATCGCGACCCCGGTGCCCACCGATTGAGGTCAGCCGGCGGTGACGTGGAACGAGACGAGCCGGCGGGTCGAGATGCCTCCGAGGAGGTCCTCGCCGGACTTGCGGGCGCGGACGAACATCACGAGCAGTTGCTGCTTGTTGCTTACCGGGTAGCCGGCGAGCGCCGAGAGCTGCAGGGTCGCCCAGCCGTCGGAGCCGGTCGCCTGCTCGTTCGGGATCGCGAACTGGCCATACGGGACGGCCGTCACGTAGACGAGCGCCCCATCGACCGAGCCGCTGCAGGCGGCTACGTGGAAGCGTGCGGTGACCGCGCGGGTCCCGTAGGTGATCGTGCTCGGGCTGATCTGTGTCTGATCGATTAGCAGGCGTGCCGGTGGTGTGACGCCGACGATCGGGATCGATCCGCCCTTCTTGGCGCAGCCGTCCGTCACGGGCGGCGGCGCCACGGTCGCAGCTGTGATGACGGCGGTCGGCACCGACGAGGCGAAGGTGCTCCCGTCGGCGTTGGTCGCCTGCACCTTGAAGCGGATCGTGTTGCCGACGTCGACCTTCTTGAGCAGGTAGCCGTTCCGGTCGTGGGCGCCGCTGATGTTCGCGCAGCTCCCGCCGGTGTTGTCGCAGCGCACCCAGTAGTCGTTGTAGTCGGTTGGGTTGCCGGTCCACGTGCCCCGGTGGCCGACGAGCGTGTGCCCCTCCTGGGGAGTGCCCGTGATCGTGGGCGGCGAGGTGTTGCTCGGCGCCGCCGCGCCGGCGGCCGCTCCCGGGCCGACGCCGATCGCGAGGCTGATCACGAGTGCGAGTGTTGCCCCGCTCCCGACGATCGCACCCACGAGTGCCGCGCGTTTCTTGACAGAACGAGACATGGTCCTCTCCTTCGCTCAGAGTTGGCTCTGGTCGTGGCCGCTCCGAGGGCTGGGTCGGCGAGAAGCTGAACCACCCAGTTGCTGAGGGTGGACCGTTCGCGGGGCCGGTCGCTGTGGCACCCGCTCACAAAACCTCGCAGGGCCGCTCGTTACGGCCCACATGGAAAACAATAGGCGAGATCAAGCCCGCCCGGCATCAGCGAAATCACCTATGACAGGAATCAGACGACGATCGCGCCTCCACCGCACTTTGGCATGCGGGAGCGTCGTCACGCCCTACCCGCCTCACGCGTGCTGGTGGCGACGCTCTCTGGCGCCGTCGCCGCGTGACGCAGCCGGCGGGCGACCGTCCTCGCCCAGCCACTGTGACGAACCGATGATCACGTCATCGCCGACCCGGGTGAACTTAGGCTGCACCTCGACTCGGCGGTCACCGCGTTTCCGCATCTGAAAGGTCAAGACCGCACGGGCCTCGCCGGGGCCGTGTCACGACGGCGTCTCTTTCCACCTCAGATGGCCGTGCGGCGCGCCGCGCCACTCGCATTCCTCCGCGATCAAGGCGGCGAACGGACCAGGGTCGCCGCGATTCAGCGCCTCCGCCGCCGCACGCAACTCCTCGATCACAAGGGCGTCATGGCACGAGGCGGCCCCTAACGGAGATCGGCCGGCGCATGCGAGGTGTGGGCGCTGTGTCGCGTTAGTGGAGGTCGAGCCGTTGGAAGGACGTGGTGGTTGCGTAGAGCGCGGCGAGCGCGACGCCGGTGAGGACCGCGTAGTCGGTTAGTCGTGCGCCGTGGGTGATCTGGTTGTTCGCGACCGACCAGTAGAAGAGGGATGCGTAGCGGGCGGGGTGGAGCCAGGAGACGACCGAGGCGAGCGAGCCGAGGACGTAGGAGGCGGCGGCGAGGGTGGTGCCGGTGCCGAGCGCAGCTCCTCGGTTGCCGGTGCGGGCGCCAATCGCCATCGTGACGAGGCCGAAGTCGAGGCCGAGCAAGAGCGTGGTCGCGGAGATGGAGACGATGTCGCCGAGCGTCGGTGTGAGATCGAAGGAGCGTCCGACGAGCACGCACACGGCGACCGCGGCGGCGAGCACGCCAGCTTGGAATGTCATGGCGGCGGCCTTCTGCAGGACGATGATAGTTCTGCGTGTGGGGAGGGTGGCGATGAGGCAGAGGGTTCCGTCCTCGTCCTGTCCGGCGAGCGAGGCGGCGCCGTAGCCGATCGTGAGCAGCAGCATGAGCAGCGGCAGGAAGTTGGCGTAGAGGTTGCCGTTCAACCAGCCGCCCGAGGTGGAGATCGGGCCGCTGACCCCGAAGAGCGCCGAGATGGTGGCGTCGTTCTTGATCAGCTTGTCGAGGGAGCTCGAGTGCTTGAAGGCCGGGTAGAGCGCGACCACCACGAGCGTGTACAGCGCCATCCCGAGCGAGTAGCCGAGCAGGCTGCGCCGGCGCAGCGAGAGGTCGAGCCGGGCGATCTCAGTCGGCATGGTCAGGCTCCGGCGGGGGGTCGCGGTAGAGCGCGAGGAAGAGCTCGTCCAAGTCGGCGTGCCGGGAGAGCACCTCGACCGGGTCGTGCGCGGCAATCGCTGTGAGTACCGGCGCGAGCGGTCCCGCGACCTGCAGGGTGAGGCGATCGCCGTCGCGGCTCGTGACGCTCACCCCTTCTAAATGCGCGAACGGCTCGGGGTCGACCGGGCGGCGGAAGCGTGCCTCCACGCGCAGCGGTGTGCTCTGCCGCAGGCTCGCGACGGTGTCGCTTGCGACCACGCGGCCCGACCTGATGATCGCGACCCGGTCGGCGAGCCGCTGCACCTCGTCCAACTCGTGCGACGACAAGAACACGGTCCTGCCCTCCGCGACGATCTCGCGGACGAGCCGCTCGAACTCGTCCTGCATCAACGGGTCAAGCCCGGAGGTCGGCTCGTCCAGGATCAAGAGCTCCGGCCGGTGCATGAACGCCAGTACCAGCCCCAGCTTCTGCCGGTTGCCCTTCGAGAGCTCCCGCGCCGGACGGTCGAGCACGACCGCGAACCGGTCGCAGAGCTCGTGCGCGAGCGAGAGGTCGCGCTCACCTCGAGCACGGATGAACCAGTCGATGTGCTGGCGGCCGCTCAGCCGCCGATACAGGGCCAGCTCACCGGGCAGATAGCCAACACGACGGTGGATCTCGACGCTGTCGTCTTGCGCGTCGAGGCCCAACACCCTCGCCCGCCCGCTCGTCGCGCGCTGCAAGCCGAGCAGCATCCGGATCGTCGTCGTCTTCCCCGCCCCGTTCGGACCCAGGAACCCGAACACTTGCCCCGGCTCCACGCGCAGGTCGAGCTCGACCAGGGCGTGCGTCGCGCCATAGCTCTTGCTCAACAGGGAGGTCTCGATCGCCGCCGTTGCCATCGCACTCCGAACTTATCAAACGACCAGTTCATATGACAAACTACCGCTATGGGCACCAAGCGCGAGCGCGGACAGGTCACGCGCGCCAAGATCCTTCGGGCGACTGCGGAGCTCATCGCCGAGGCAGGCTGGTCCGGCTTCAGCACCCGCGACATCGCCACCCGCGCCGGCGTCACCCAGGGAATCGTCGGCTACCACTGGCGCTCCAAAGATGACCTCGTCCGCGAAGCCGCCCTCACCGCCAGCGCACAAACGCTCCAACCCGTCTACCACCTGCTCGACCGGGCCCCGAGCGTCGGAACGGCAATCGAGCAGCTGCTCGAGCTCGAGGCCGCGTTCCGCGACCAGCCCCAGCTCACCCTGCTGCTCTTCGAAACCATGCTCCAGGCCGGCCGCGACCCAAAGCTGCGCGACGCGCTCGCCGCCATGCTCCGTGACTTCCGCACCCGACTCGCCGTCGCCCTCACTCGCGATGGCGCGGCCGATCCGGATGCGACCGCCGCCGCCCTCACGGCCGCCCTCGACGGTCTCTTCCTCCACGCCGTCGTCGACGACCAACTCGACCTCCACGCCGCCGGCACCGCCCTCCTCCGCCTCCTCGACGAGCCCGCTCCGAGACGAAGCACACGCTCACGCCGCCGATGAACTCCCCGCACAAGCCCGAAACAGGACAGCCGGCGCCTTCGGAACCGCGCCGCTACCTCACACCCGAGCAGGCTCGACGAACCTACGACCGCATCGGTCGCCTCCAGGACCTGCAAGCCGTCTACGAACGCAGACCGATCGACGAGCTCCTCGCCCATGCCGACCTCGAGCACGCACACGCCGTCATCGAGCTCGGCCACGGCACCGGCGCCCTCGCCCGACGCCTCCTCGACCACCACCTACCCACCGACGCCCACTACACCGGCCTCGACATCAGCCCCCACATGCACCAGCTCGCAACCCGCCGCCTCCACGCTCACCACGACCGGATCGAGCTGCACCTCGCGGACGGAACAATCCCCCTCCCCTTCCCCGACGCGAGCTTCGACCGCTTCCTCGCCGCCTACGTCCTCGACCTCCTCGACCCCGACGCCATCGCGCAGGTGCTCGCGAACGCGCACCGCCTGCTCGCTGCGGACGGCCTGCTCTGCCTCGCCAGCCTCACCACCGGCACAACCCGAGCCGCCCGCCTCCTCACCCACGCCTGGCGGGCGATCTGGGCACGAAACCCCGCCCTCCTCGGCGGCTGCCGCCCGATCCAGCTCGCCCCGTTTCTCGACCCAGCCCGCTGGTCGATCCGCCACCACGCCACCGTCACCGCCCTGGCCATCAGCACTGAAATCCTCCTCGCCGCCAAGCACCCTGCGTAGCGCGGTGACGAGCCGCGGCGGCCTACGCCGGCGCGGCCAGCTGTCCGCGCGGCCGGTCGAGGATGCGGTAGGTGGCGATCTTCGCTGCGTCGAGGGCGAGGAACCAAGCGAGCGCCCAGCCCCAGGCGAGCAGGGCGTACGGCCACGGCAGCGGGGTCATCAGCACCCCGGCGACGGCGATCGCGGTGGCGAGGATCTGGGTGCCGACGACCGCGACGAGAAGGATGGTCGCGGGTCTGACCGACCAGAACGGGCCGCGGGTACGGGCAACGAAGACGGTCAGGTGGCCGGCGATAGAAAGCTTGAGGTACATGAGCGTGCGCAGGGTGTCGTGGTCGAGCCCGAACGCGTGCTGGCCGACTAGCAGCAGCGAGAGGCTCTCGATCACACCTACGAGCCCGAGCACTGTCGCGATCGTCAGCACCTCGTGCATGTCCCAACGCTCGGGTAGCGCGGACGCTTGCACCCGGTCGAATGCGATCGAGAGGATGGCAACGTCGTTGAGCAGCGCCAGCAGGACGATCTGCGCGGGGGTGACCGGGAAGAAGCCGAGTGCGAGGATCGCGAGAGTGACGAAGACGACGACACGGATCGTCTCGGTGATCCGGTAGATCGCGTAGTTGGTCATTCGCCGGAAGATCTCGCGACTCACGCGGATCGCCTCGACGATCACCGTTAGTCCAGGCGCGAGCAGGACAATGTCGGCGGCGGTGCGGGCGGCGTCGGTTGCGCCGGCGACGGCAACCCCGGCATCGGCGCGCCGCAAGGCGGGGGCGTCGTTGACGCCGTCCCCAGTCATTGCGACGATATGCCCGGCCTGCTGGAGCGCCTCGACGATCCGGTACTTCTGCTCAGGCACGACCTGCGCGTAGCCGTCCGCCGCCTCGATCCGTTCGGCGAGGCCGGGGCCGGTCTCTTGGAGTGCGCCCGCCTCGAGGACGTGGTCGCCGAGCCCGACTTCGCGCGCGACCTCGCTGGCGATCTCGACCCGGTCGCCCGTGACCATCTTCACGACGAGCCCGAGGGCGCCCGCCTCGACGATTGTCGAGCGGGAGTCCGGGCGCGGCGGGTCGTGCAGCGCCAGCACACCGAGCAGTCGCCAGTCCTTGCCGTCACCGTCGCGGCGGGCGACAGCCAGCGAGCGAAAACCACGCTTTGCGAACTCCGCCACCACTGCTTCCATCGCCTCCCCGGCCCCCTTTGCGACGAGGGCGGCGATCGCCTGCGGGGCTCCTTTGGCAACCTCGAAGACGGGCCCGCTGTCGCCCTGCACGCGCGCCTCGGCGCGCTTGCGCTCGGGATCGAACGGCGTGAACTCGATCGTCTCGTAGCTGCGGAGATCCTGCTCGGGCACGGCGGCGATGATGGCAAGGTCGATCGGGTCGCGGCCCTGACCGCTGGAGGCGAGGGCCGCCGCGATGTTCAGCGCCTGAGCGTCTGTGTCGGGGTCGAGCAGCGTGGGCTCGGCGAGCGTCAGTTTGTTCTGAGTGATCGTGCCGGTCTTGTCGACGCAGAGGACGTCGACGCCGGCGAGTTCCTCGACCACCGGCAGATGACTGACGACCGCCTGTCGCTGGGCGAGCGTGCGCGCGCCGACGGCCATCGTCACTGATAACACTGCCGGCAAGGCGACCGGCACCGACGCGATCGTCACCACCAGCGCGAACTCGAGCGTCGTCGAGACGCCGTTTCCCCGCAGAAGCGAGACGGCGACGATCACCGCCACCAGCGCGAGCGCGAGCGCGATCAGGTAGCGCCCGATCTGAAGCACCGCTTGCTGGAAGTGGCTCGGCGGCGGCTCCGCTCCCGCCAGCTGCGCGCTGCGCCCGAATAGCGTCTCGAGTCCGGTCTTTGTGACCAGTGCGCTCGACTCACCACGCGCAAGCACGGAGCCGGAGTAGAGCTCGTCGCCTTGCTTCTTGTCGACCGGCAACGACTCGCCCGTCAGCGCCGACTGGTCGACCTCGCATGCTCCGTCGACGACGCTTCCGTCCGCAGGGACGACCTGGCCTTGTTCGACGTGTACCAGATCGCCGGGTACGAGCAAGCGTGCCTCCAGCGTCTGCCAGTGCCTGTCACGCCGCACGCGCGCCATGACGGCGAGCTGCTTCCGCAAGGCGGCGATCGCGTTGCCGGCCTGGTGCTCCTCCCAGAAGCCGACCGCTCCGTTCATCAGCAGCAGCACAGCGATGACCGCGAAGTCAGTCCATCGATGCACCAGCGCGGTCAGCAACAGTGCCGCCTCGATCATCCACGGGATCGGGCCCCAGAACCGCGAACCGATCTCCAACAGCAGACTCCGCGGCACCTCCGGGATCTCATTCGGCCCGTATTGCTCGAGCAGCCGCGACGCTTCCGCGGAACTGAGTCCGCCCGCGGCCTCGACTGGTAGCTCGGGACCGGATCCGGCGGCCGTCGTAAGCGGCGGCTCGTTCTGACTCACTGCAAGCGCGGCGGCGCGTTCCACATTGCGACGGGATCGGCCGATCCGGGCGAGTCGCATCCAGAAACCTACTGAACTCTATCCGGCGGGCGACCCCGGAAGGATCGCGTCTCGTCTCCATAGGAAGCCGGGCAGGCGAGTGCTCTGCCGTACGCGAGGCCGCGCGGATCCGCAAATCACGACGCTGGATGTTCGCGAAGACCTCTGGATATCGCGTATTCGATCATCAACCGGCCAAGCTCCCGTTCGTGCCCGAGAGGGTCTAGGCTTCGAGCCTGGAGTGCCGGGAAGCCTGGTCGGCGTGCCCCTGAAGGGAGACGCCGGTGACCGGGAGCTCGGAGACCGCTCTGCAATGCGCTCGCCGCCAGCACGGCTGCGGGTGGACTGTGGGGCGATTGCGTGTCTGATCCCTCGTTGGCCGGACTGTTTGTGGTCGCGGCGGCGACGAGCCTTGCTTCGAGCTGGCTGTTGGTTTCGCGGCTCAGCCGGATAGGCGCGCGGCTCGGCTTCTCCGAGGCGATTCTGGGAATGGTCGCCGCGTTGGCGGCCGACGCGCCGGAGATCACGTCGGCGGTGACAGCGCTGAGCAAGCATCAGCACAGCGTGGGTGCCGGGGTGGCGATCGGCTCGAACGTGTTCAACCTGGCCGCCCTGCTCGGCCTGTCGGCCGTCGTTGCTGGACAAATCGCGCTGCATCGGCACGTGGTCGTGTTGAGTGGAGCGGTCGCAGTCTGGCTCTCCGGCGTGTGCCTGGTGGTGGTCGTTGGGGTTGTTTCGCCCGTCGTCGGGCTTGTCGCCGCGCTGGCCGCGTTCCTGCCGTATCTTGCGATCCTTGCTGTGCGCCGTGAGCGGCTCGTGCGGGCGCGGCTTCCGAGGGCGTGGATCAGTTGGTTGGCGGCGGCGGTTCACGAGGAGGAACTGGAGCTGGAGGTTGCGATTCATCCACGGCGTGGTCGCATGGGGGACGCCGCAGGGGCGGGGGTCGCCATCGTCGTCGTGGTCGGTGCGAGCGTCGCGATGGAGCGCACCGCGACGACGCTCGGCGCGCACCACGCAGTCCCGGGGATCGTGGTCGGCGGTCTCGTCCTCGCCGCGGTGACGAGCCTCCCCAACGCGGTCGCCGCGGTGTACTTCGCGGCGCGGGGCAGAGGAGCAGTTGTCCTCAGCACAGCACTCAACAGCAACGCGATCAACGTTCTGGCGGGGCTGCTGATCCCGGCGTGCGTGCTGGGGCTTGGGCTCGCCGTCCGCATCCGTTACGTTCCTTGCGGCCAGCTATGCCGCGATGACGGCAGGCGCACTCGCCCTCGTGTACATCAACGTCGGACTGTCGCGTAAGTCCGGTGCCCTCATCATCGCCTGGTACCTGACAGTCGCGGCCGTCCTAGTCGCGACCGCATGACTCAGCACCTGAGCGCGTGAGAGTCTGCTGGACGAACGTCCTCTCATCCGCCACAAGGCAGGTTCAGAGTCTGTCCCTCGCTACCGAGGCTGCGTTTCGGTTCTCGCGGGTTCGGTCGCTTTGCCGGGCGCCGTGCCCTTGTTAAGCGCGTTGATCCAGGTACGGCTTCCCGCGAATCGACTGACGAGCCTCTTCGGCCCGCTGGCGTTCTCGGTCGTAGCGGGCCTCGATCTCCGCCCACCGGTCGGCAGGGACCGCCTTGGTATTCGCGCCCCTGACGACGAAGCCTGAACCGCAGACAAAGCACTTCCACACCGGGTGGCCGCGGTCTTCTCCGCGAAGGGTGAAGGCGACGACTGCGTCTCCCTCGGCGGCGTCGCCCCTTTGACCACAGAGCGGGCACATCAGGCTCTGTTTCGAGTTCGCCTGAGCGCCGCGACGTCCATGCATGCGTGCCGAGAGCCTCATTTGCTCCCCCTAGGGTAGGAACGGTCGTCTCAACCGCACCGTATCAAAAACATCATGTCCTGATGTAGTTGAACGGCTCGTGACACCCAATGCCGAGAAATGTCGGCCCCGCACGTCCAAAAGCCTGCAGGTGGAACCGAGTCCCGAGTGCCTTCGCCACCGTCCGGCGCCCTCGACCAGCATGTCCTCGCCGCTCTAACGCCTCACGCGTCGCTCAGAGCCGACCGACCGTTGACTAGCCCGAGTTAGACCATGTCGTGATGTAGAGTCGCTTGCGCAATCGCTGCGCGGCACGTAAACCGTTGGAGGACGGAGTTCGGCGTCCTCGCTGCCTTCGCGACGCTCTTCTGCGTTGTGTTCGCGGGGTGCGGGTCGGGGTCCGTTTCGGGCTCGGGCAACGCCTTGAAGGTTGCCCCGGCTCGTACGTATGCGCTCGTCGGGTTCAAGCCATCGGGGCAAGTGGCTCCGGGTCGAACCACCAAGCTCTCCTTCACGATCCGGACTCCTTCCGGAGCACCGCTGACGGCATTCAAGAAGTGTTGTGAACCTCACGCCGGCGTCGACCTGATCATCGTGCGCAGTGACGACAGCCACGTTCAGTACGACGACTCGGACATCGCCCCGGACGGGCGCATAAGCCAGCCGGTCGTCTTCCCCGCGCCGGGTCGCTATCGGATCGTCGTCGATGTCTACCCGAAGGTGACGAGCCCTGACTCGCCCTTCAACTTCCAGCTGTTCAAGTGGGTGACCGTTGGCGGCAGCTACCACCCGCGTCCGATTCCCGCCTATCGGCCGACTCAGGTCGTCGACGGCTACCGCTTCCAGATCCAGGGACATCCACAGCTGCGCGCGATCGCCGCGAACTTCCTCAGAATCAAGGTGCTCGACCCCAGCGGGCACAAGGCCGTCTTCACTGCATGGCGCGGGGCCCTTGCGCACGCGATCTTCTTCCACGCGGGGTCGCTCGACTACTTCCACACCCACGTCTGCAGCCCGGGCGCGATCTACTGCTTCTCGGCGTTAGGCGCGAAGCGAGTTACGGGCAGCTCCAATGCCCCCGGCACACTGAGGGTCGGCGTTCTCGTGCCGGAGGCCGGGACCTGGCGCATGTTCCTGCTCACCCACATGCACGGCCGGGTCCTCACGGTTCCGTTCACGCTCATCGCCAAGTGAGCCTGCACGGCCGTCGGCCCTGCCACGGTCCTGACCGGGTCGAACAGCTCGATCGTTCCCGTACGATCCTGCGCAATCCCGCGCGAAGCATCCAGAGAAGCGGCGTCCCGCCTAGGCGGCAGAACCGACAGCCGGATCTTCGACTGCAGCGGCAGCCGGACACCTCGCGCGAAACCGCAAGTGATCACGGTCGGTGTCGGCACGACGCGCGCCGGGACCGCACGACCGCGTACCGAGCCGGGCCAAGAAAACACTACATCATGTCATGATGTATATTTAGAGTGAGTATGGGCGGGTCGTCACTGCGGTGCTGATGAATAGGCGTGCGTGCCTCTTGGAACGCCGCGCGTCCACTCGCCGCATCGTTTGCTGACCGACCATTCGACGTGCGTGTGCTGACGGGACACCACCCGGCTCGCTCCGTACACGACCGGACGACCGCAGGACGACTCCGTAGCCTGCATGGCTGGCTGCAGTCGGGTCCGTGGGGGCTGGTCGTGCTCGCGCTTGCGATCGGTGCGGGCGCGGGCTGCGGGGCGGTCGTTTTCCGTTATTTGATCCTCGGCTTCACGCTGCTGTTCACCGGCCATCGCGACTACAGCTCGACGGCCGGGCACGCACCCTACGGGTATTTCCATGGCATCGGCTTCTGGTTCGTCGTGGTAACGCCGATCGTCGGCGGCCTTATCTACGGGCTGCTGATCCAGCGCTACGCCCGCGAGGCACGTGGGCATGGCGTTCCGGAGGTGATGTATGCCGTGTCGGAGCGCGGCGGCAAGATCCGCCCCCAGGTCGCCGTGGTCAAGTCGCTCGCGTCCGCGGTCTGCATCGGCTCGGGTGGCTCGGTCGGCCGGGAGGGGCCGATCGTGCAGATCGGCTCTGCGCTTGGCTCTACCCTCGGCCAGTGGACGCGAATGCCGGAGTCGCGGCTGAGGATTTTGGTCGCTTGCGGCGCCGCCGGCGGGATCTCGGCGACGTTCAACGCCCCGATCGCCGGCGTGTTCTTCGCACTCGAGCTGATCCTCCGCGACTTCGAGGCGGACGCATTCGGCGTCGTCGTGCTCTCCTCGTTCGTCGCCGACATCATCGGCCGGGCCGCGTTCGGCTCGCACCCGTTCCTCACGCTGCCCCCGCTCCAGCTGCACTCGCCGCTTGAGTACCCGCTGTACGCTGGTCTCGGCGTCGTCTGCGCGGTCGTCGGGATCGCGTTCATTCGCATTCTCTACGGCTCGGAGGACGTTGCCGACCGCATCTGGCGCGGCCCCGAGTGGCTCCGGCCCGCCGCAGGCGGTCTTCTGCTCGGGCTCCTGCTGCTCGCGTTGCCGGAGCTCTACGGCGTCGGCTATCCGCAACTCGAAGACGCGATCCGCGGACGCGACGTGATCGGCCTGCTGCTCCTGCTGCTGGTCGGGAAACTGATCGCGACCAGCGTGACGATCGCGATCGGCGGCTCGGGCGGCGTGTTCGCGCCCTCGCTGTTCATCGGCGCGATGCTCGGCACCGCCTACGGCGCCACCATCCACCACCTCGCCCCGGGCTTCCACGCCGCACCGGCAGGCACCTACGGACTGATCGGGATGGGCGCCGTCTTCGCCGCAGCCGCACGGGCGCCGATCACCGCCGTGATCATCATCTTCGAGCTCACCGGCGACTACCGAATCATCCTGCCGCTGATGCTCGCGATCGCCCTCGCCGTCGGCGCCTCACGACTCCTCTCCCACGACACGATCTACACGCTCAAGCTCCGCCGCCGCGGCATCGACGTCGATCGCAGCCGCGCCCGCAGCGTGATGAGCCTCCTCCGCGTCGCAGACGCCATGCAGGCGATCCCGCTCCGCCTGGCGGCCGACACGTCAGCGGGCGAGGCCGTCGGCTTGCTTGCCCAGGCGACAGCCGACAGCGTGGCAGTCATCGATGAACGGGGCATCTACGTCGGAGCAATCACCGCCAAGCGGCTCGAGCAGGCGCTCAGGGAGGACGAGCTCGACGCGAGGCTCGAAGCGCTCTCCGACCCCACCCCACCCCTGCGCGCGACGCAGTCGCTCGAGGATGCGCTGACCTCGCTCCTTCGCTCCGAGCAGGGACTACCCGTCGTCGACGAAGGCACGAACGCCCTCGTCGGCTGGCTTACACACACCGACGTGCTCCACGCCTACAACGCACAGATATCTCGCGGCGAGGGAGGCGGCGGCTTCCGCTCGCTCTCGTCGGCTGCACGCTCACGTCCCGCCGCGGCCGCGGCCCGCGGCCGCCGCTAGCCCTTCGTCGCGCGGAAACGCACGTCCAGCTCGTCGAACGCCGCCGCGAGCTGCACTCGGTCGGCGCGCAGCGCGGCGAACGCCTCCATCAGCCGGCGCTCCCCCTCGGGCGTCACGCGGAGCAGCCAGACCCGGCCATCCTCCTCGGAGGGACGGCGCTCGATCAGTCCGGCCTCCTCCGTGCGCCGAACAAGCTCCGTGACCGCCGTCTGGCGCATCTGCAACAGCTCGCACAGCTCGGTGATCCGCGTCCCGGAAGGGCCCGATGAGCGGATCATGAGCAGCAGGTCGTATCGGGGCGACGTCAGACCCGCCGCCGATGCGACGTCGTCGGTACGGGCGAGGAACCGCCGCAGGCCCGTTCGGAAGGCCGCAGCGCTTGCGAGCTCGTCCTCGAGCGCACCTCCCCGCGGCATCCTCCTACGGCCTGCCATCTCCGACCTGTGTAGCACACCGTCCGGCGCCCCCTGCACCCGAACGAGAAGAGACCGTGGAGCGTTAGATCATGTCATGGCATATTCTCGCTCCGAGGTGACGTTATCGCTTCGGATCGTTCGCGCGACGCGGTCCTGCCGCCGCAGGCTGCACGACCTTCGCGCCGCTGCGGGCGTCCTGCACGTTCGCGAACTGATCACCGACAGTCGAAGCCTGCTCTACGCCCGCGAGGGCATCGACTCGCTAGGAAGGGCGATCGAGCGCGCCATCGCGCTGCTCGACCCGACCACCAGCAGACAGTAGGGCTCCGGCCCGCTGACGACGAATATCACTCTGTGATTTATTGTTGGGGACTGGGTCGCCTTCTTCGCTAACGAATCGCCCGGGCCTAGGCGCGACCGATGATCAACACCCAGCCAGCCGCCTCGACGGATGAGACCCAGGAAGAAGACCGCGGGTCGGTCAGGATCGACCGCGTTCTGGGCGAGATCGACGCTCTGATCGATGCAGATGAGGCAGCCGACCGGCGCCTCTCGGGTGCGTGGCGGACGTTCGACGACATCGTCGCCGCTGAGCAGGCCCACGCCTGGGACGCCTACAGCATCGATCTCACCACCGACGTGGCGAGCTACCGACGCCTCGACCGAAGGCAGCGTCGTGCGCTGTGGCGCGTTTTCGCGACGATCTACCGGGCCGAGTCGGTCGTCGACGACTGGATGGGCCGGATCGTCGCCGCCATCCCGACAGAGAACGACGCCGACGGCGGGGCATCGAGTTACCGCGCTCTCAGGATGGCTCTCAAGGGCCAGGAGCACGACGAGCGGATGCACCGCGGGAGCCTTGCGCGTGTCGCCACCGAAGTGCTCGGAGTTGCTCCCGACGAGATCGAGCAGCTCGCGCGTCGGTACAACAATTTCGTCGCGGAGACGATGTTCGCGCGTTTCGACCAGCAGATGGGGCGCCTGTTGCGGCCGAATCGGCCGCTCGCGGATGTTTACACCGCGATCTTCATCTACGGGATCCTCAGCGAGGACGTCGTCGCAAACAGCGACGTCGTCATCCGGCGCGCCAAGAGCAACGACAAGTACTCCGAGTACGGGCTGCCCGGGATGCGGGAAGGGCAGACGAATGTCCGTCGCGACGAGGGTCGGCACGTCCGCATCGCCGTGCTCGCCACTTACAAGTTCCTTGCGGAGCACGATGGCGCAGCCGAGCTGCTCGTTGCCGTCTCGACCGAGTACCTGAATCTTGCCGACCGTCTGCTCCGGCAGGCGAAGCACTCGCACGGCCTGATCGACGCCCACCTGCGCGAGTCGTACGGACCAGACGTGGACTCGCTCTACTACTACCTGGTCAACATGAAGCGGCTGGCGGTCCGGCTCGGCGAACTGGGGCTGACCGACGCGGTGCGGGACATCCGGAGCCGCGTCCAACGTGCCGTCGAGGAGTTCACCGACGATCGGCACCGCCCGATCGTCGATGACCCCACATACGTTGTTCGCACACTCGGCCCGACGATGCTCAGGCTCGCACGCAGGGTGCGAGCCTGAGCACTTCGATCAGCCGGCGAGATCGACGCGCGTCGAAACCAACCGACGGGTCGAGACGCCGCCGAGCAGGCTGCCGCCCGGCTTTCGCGCACGCACGAACATTGCCAGCAGCTGCTGTCTTCGGGCAGCAGGAAAGCCGTTCGTGCGCTGCAACGTGATCGTCGCCCAGCCGCTCGAGTCGGTCGCGACCTCTGACGGCGCGTCGAACTGGTTGTAAGGCACGGCGGTCGCATAAACCAGCGCGCCCTGAACGGGAGCGTTGCAGGCGCTGACGTGGAACCGCGCGACCACCTCGGTCGCCGCTCTCGTCACGACGGCCGGGCTGAACTGGAGCTGGTCGACGGTGAGACGCGCGGGCGCTGCGATGTTCGCGGCGGAGAGCGTCCCTTTCGCTCCGACCGGACAGCCGTTGACCGTGCCGCTGACCACACCGGTCGGCGGGCTGGTGACGTTCTGCGACCCGGCGCTGTTCTTTGCGGCGACGATCACGCGGAAGGCGTGGCCGGCGTCGGCGGTGGTCAGTGTGTAGGTCGAGGCGGTCGCCCCGCTGATTGGCGCACACGTGTTGCCGGGCTGGTCGCAGCGAAGCCACTGGTGGCTGTAGGTCAGCGGGGCCGTGCCGGTGAAGCTGCCGTCGACCGCGGTGAGCGTCTGGCCGACGGTCGGGGTCCCCTTGATCGACGGCGGCACGGCGTTCTTCGGCGCCTGCGCCGGGGCTGTGACGGTCGCGGTCGGCGCCGACGCGGCGGTCCCGGACCCGGCGGCGTTCGAGGCGGTCACGACGACTCTGACGGTGTTAGCGACGTCCGCCGAGCCCAGCTGATAGGTCTCGTCCCTCGCGCCCGAGACGTCTACGCACGCCCCGTTCGACGGGCAGCGCTGCCACTGGTAGGCATAGGTGATCGGCGTCGTTCCCGCCCACGTCCCGGGACTCGCCTTGAGTGTCTCGCCGGACACGGGCTCGCCGCCGATCGTGGGCAGGCTGCTGTTCGTCGGCGCGGTGTCAGACGCCGCCGACCCGCCGGTCGCGAGCACGGCAAGGGCTGCGAGCAGCGCGCCGACGATCAACGCACTGCTCAGGGCCGCCGTCGCGGTGCCTCGTCTCGATCGTGGCTTGGACATCTCGGTTTCTCCTTCCGTGGCAGATGTGTCGTTGCGACATGCGATGGAGCGAGTGCGTGCGTCTGCCCCGTAGGGCGGACGCAGATCCTCCCGGGAGCGATCTCATCAGTCGGCTGTCGGAGCCGGCGCGAGCGCCTGCAGGCGGCCGACCACGTAGCTCAGCCGGCCGGCGCTGCCTACGTACTGCTCGAGCAGGTTCGCCATCGCCCGGTTGAACCCCGGCGACTGCAGCTGCGGCAGGTCGAACCTGAATATCGTCGTTCCCTCGACCGCCGACGCCAGCGGACGCGTGACTGCGTTCGGGTAGGCGCCCAGGCTCACCTTCCGGTTCGGCGAGATGAACCCGCCTCGCTGGGCCCAGATCGTCGCCGCCTGCGGCGTCGCGAGATAGCGAACCAAGGCCCGGCTCATCGCGCTGTCGTTCACCATCACCGCCGCGTCGGCGTCCCCGATCACGCTGGGCGTCGACGGCTTGCCCATCGTCGGGAAGGCGAACACGCCGAACTGGGCGAGCGGTCTCGCGTTCGGCGCCGATGTAACCACCGGGAGCGCCTCGCTACCGCCCGCGACCATCGCCGCCGTGACGGGAGTCCCGAAGACGCGGAGGACCGAGCTCGCGTAGGTGCCGCCGACCGCCGGCAGGCCACCGGCGATCGACGCCGGGTTGGCGAGCACGCGTCGCATCGTCTCGAGCGCCGCCTGTACCGACGGGTCGGTCCATGCGAGCTTTCCCTGGGCGAGCTGGTCGTAGCGCACGTTCCCCTGTTGGTTGAGGTAGACGTTCTCGAACAGGTTCGCGAGCATGCTCATGTCGATTGCGAACGGCTTCTTCCCGTTGTCGCGGATCCTCTGAGCAAGCTGCTGCAACCCAGCCCAGGTGGTCGGCGCCGTGAGCCCCAGGTTCTTGAAGAAACCGGCGTCGTACCAGTAGCCGGAGTTGTCGGTCGCCTTGAAGAAGAGCCCGTAGAGGTGTCCGCCGACCGCGCCCAGCTGCTTCCAGGTGAACGCATAGTTCGAATCGACGGCAGGCTCGACGAAGTCGATCGGCTGCAGCACGTTCTTCGTCACGAGCGTCTTCATCGCCGCCTGCTCGTCGGGGAGTGACAGGACGGCGACATCCGGCTGCTGGCCCGTGCTCGCGTTCGCGGCGAGCGTCGTCGAGACCGCGACGGTCGCGTGCTGGTAGTTCACGGTCACCCCGGGGTTCTCCTGCTCGAACCCTTTCAAGACGGCTTCAAACGACTGAGCGTCCGCCCCGGACCAGGGGCCGAGGACGTTCAGCGTGGTCGACGCTCCTCGAGCCGGCGACACCGTCAACGCCGCGACCGATACGGCGAGGATCGCGACCGCACTCACAACGAGCATCACGAAACGCGGGCGATGCTTCATGTTCGTCTCCTCCCTCTCATCGAAGAAGACTCGAACGTAGAGCGCACCGGTGAGGGACGACTGCGAAGCGATGTCCGCCGGCTTGAGCTTTTGCAACGATTCGCAAACACGCCGCGCCACCGTCACGAAATGCGTTCGGTCTCTTCACAATGCTCTGACGTTCCTCTGACGTGGCCGTGTCAAGATCGGACGCGCATTGGTGCGCTCGCTCGCCAAGGCCCGCCTGAGCATGCGATGGTGGCTCGCAGCCGCCTTCGCCGTGATCGCGCTGCTGACGGCGGTCGTGGTCGCGGAGGTGTTCACGAGCCGATCCGATGCTGCGTTCCGAGCGCGCGCGCGGACGCTGGCTGCCGGGTCGACGTTCACCGCTGCGGTCGCCGTCGGGGACGCCGCAGAGCAGCATCGGCTCGCCGGGTCGATCGGCACGCTCGCGCGCCGGCACGGCTTGTCGCTCTTCGTCATCGATGCGAGAGGGAACCTGATGACGCCGCGCCGCTCACGTGGAGTCGACATCGATTCGATTCCGGGGCGCCGCGACGCGGTTGCGACCGCACTGGCAGGCCATCGCTTCATCGCCAGCTACGACAAGGGGGAGACGATCGTCGTGGCGCTGCCACTCCACCGTGGCGGCACCGCGGCGCTGGTCTCGATGGGATCGCGGCCCGAGCTGGTCGCGGAGACCCGCATCCTCCACGACGAAATCACTCCCGCTGCGATCTGGGCTGTCTTCGCGGGCTGCATCGCCGGGCTCCTCGTAGCGACTCTGATCACGCTTCGGCTGAAGCGCATCGCTCGCACCGCCTCGGAGATCGAGCGGGGCAGCTTCGGCCGTCGATTGGAGCCGCGCTTTCCGGACGAACTGGGCGAGCTCGCCGCGACCGTCGACCAGATGCGCGTCCGGCTTCGTGACTCCTTCGCCGGGCTGGAGTCCGAGCGCGACAGGCTCAAGATCCTGCTCGAGCGACTGCACGACGGTGTCCTCGCCGTCGACGGCGAGCTGACCGTGCAGTTCGCGAACGAGGCCGCTGGCGACCTTCTCGGCAGCGTTGCGCTGCAGACGGGCGGGCGATTGCCGGATTGGGAGCCACTTGCGCTCGGGGAGCTCGCACGCACCCTGTTCGCGCCGGGCGCGTCCACCGTGCAGGAACGCGTCGAACTGGGTGACGGCAGCACGTACACCGTCGTCGGCCTCCCGGCGGGAGGGGTGCCGCCGATCGCCGTCCTCGTGCTCTCCGACGTGACCGCGCAGGAGCGCCGGGAGCGCGCGGAGCGTGAGTTCGTCGCCAACGCAGCGCACGAGCTGCGCACACCGCTGGCAGCGATCGCCTCTGCCGTCGAGGTGCTCGAGAGCGGAGCGAAGGACGACGTACACGAGCGCGAGCGCTTCCTGCGCATCGTGTCCCGCCAGTCGGGTCGCCTGAACAGGCTCGTACGCGCGCTCCTCGTGCTGGCCAGGGCCCAGACCCGACAGGAGGCGGTGCCGTTCGAGCGCGTGCAGCTCCGCCCCGTTTTCGATGAGGTCGCCTCGGAGACCCGGAGGGGCCATCCTGCCTCCGCGATCAGCATCGACTGCCCGGAGACGCTGTACGCGCTCGGGCAGCGCGACCTGATCGAGGAGATCGTGTCGAACCTCACCGCCAACGCCGCCAAGCACGGTGGGCCAGGGGCGATCCTTCTCCGCGGGGAGGTGACGGGCACCGGCGCAGCGTCGATCGAGGTGCACGACTCGGGCCCGGGTATCCGGTCGGAGCAGCGTGAACGGCTGTTCGAGCGTTTCTACCGCGGAGGCGATCCCGGTACGGACGGCTTCGGGCTCGGCCTCGCGATCGTGCGCGAAGCAGTCCGCGCACTCGGCGGACGAATCGAGATCGTGGCCCGCCCGGAAGGCGGGACGATGGCCAGGGTGACGCTCGACTCGCAGGCCGTTAGGGCCGCATGACGACGCGGATCCTCGTCGCCGATGACGAGCCCGACATCGTCGAGCCGCTCGCCTACGCCCTGCGGCAGGCATCGTTTGAAGTTGTGACCGTCGGGGACGGTGAAGCTGCCCTCGAGGCGGTACGGAGCGAATCGTTCGAGCTTGTCCTGCTCGACGTGATGATGCCCGCGATGTCGGGAACGGATGTCTGCCGTCTGCTCCGGAGCGAGAGCGACGTGCCGATCATCATGCTGACGGCGCGGGACGCGGAGCTCGACCGCGTGCTCGGCCTCGAGCTCGGCGCGGACGACTACGTCGCGAAGCCGTTCTCGACCGCGGAGCTCATCAGTCGCATTCGCGCGCTGTTGCGCCGGCGAGAGCTCGATCTCGGCTCGCGTGGAGGGCCGGTGTGCCGCGTCGGCGGCTTGACGATCGATCTGGCCCGCCACACGGTCGAGGTCAACGACCGGCCGGTCCGGTTGACACCCTTCGAGTTCAGGCTGCTCACGATGCTCGCCGAGGAGCCCGATCGCGTATTCACGCGTGCGCAGATCATGGAGAACCTCTGGCAGACACCCTATGTGGGACAGGCCCGAGCGTGCGACGTCCACATCTCGAACCTGCGCCGCAAGATCGAGCGCGATCCTGCGCACCCGGAGCGGATTGTCACGGTCCGCGAGTACGGCTACAAGCTCACGAGCGTCTGATTTCGCCCGACGCCGATGTGAAGGAACGCTGACCAAAGTTGAAGGCGCCGCTCATCTGATGCTCGTACGCTGCTCAGATCGACCCGCCAAGCCGGCTTGCGGCCAGCAAGGCGAGGGGACGCGTGAGCGGGTGACCAACCGCACGCGTCCGGGGTCAGGGCTGACAGCCGAATCGGGCCTGGACGATATGTCCAATTGGGGGGCAGGCCCGGTTCGGCGGCCGGCTGACAGGTAACGGCGCTTAGGAAGAGACCGGCAAGCGTTACGTGCCCTCTGCGTTCAGCTTGGTGCTCGCATCGAGCAGCCGGGCGCCCGTTGCGTACACCAAGACGTGATAGCCGACCGAGAACGCAGCGAGAGCGATCGCCAGCTCGACTCGACCGGACTCGTACCAGGCGAGGACGGCCAGACACGAGATCGCGAGCTCCTGAAACAGCCGCAACGGCTCGGCGAACCGGCCCGCTTGGCGAAAGTCGACGGAACCCCAAAACCCGAAACCGGCGGCCGGAGCTCCGATACCGAGCAGAATCTTCGCGGTCGCCTCGCCCCCGGTATGGACACCCCAGTACGCAAGAGCAGCGACGACTGCGACCTCCAGCAGAACGCGTAGCGTCAGGAGTAGGCGTTCGACTCGTCTCAAGGGAAGCTTCGACCCCCAGCGGTCTCGTTCTAACGTTCGTGCCCCGAACTTAGAGCGCCCACGTGAGCGAGGGCGCAGGATCGCGTCAGCGTACGAAGACAACCCGCCTGCCGGGGCCGAACACGGTTTGCCACTCGCCCGCGCGTCGTATAGCGGCGACCGCCACCTGCGCGAACGATGGAGTACGGCCATCGCGTCGTACCCGGCGAGCCGAGGCTGGCCACCTCCGCCATGATCAGGGCTACCTACCGTTCAGCGGCTCAACGAGAACTCATCGCGAGGAGGAATGCGTAGTGATCCGGCTCTTGGATGACCTGCCCGAGAATGTCGTCGGTGTCGAGGTGAGCGACAGGGTGACCGACGAGGACTACCAGCGCGTCCTCGTCCCTGCGGTGCGGGCGAGACTCGAGGCAGTCGAGGCTCTCCGATTCGTCTACGTGATCGGCGAGGAGTTCGACGGCTGGACGATGGGGGCGATGTGGGAGGACGCGAAGCTGGGCATTGGCGAGTTGAAGGCATGGGAAAAGGTCGCGGTCGCCACGGACAAGGACTGGGTGAAGCACGTCGTCAGGGCGTTCGGCTGGATGGTCCCCGGCGAGGTTCGCATCTTCGGACTCGAACAACTCAAGGATGCGAAGGCCTGGGCGGCAAGCTGACGACCAGCGCATTCGCGGAGCGACCCCGGCGGCGCTCCCGCGCGCCGCCGGGCTGAGGGTGAGGGCTTCTTCTTCAACCGTGCCAGTCTTCGATGCGTCAAGAAGCGCTAACACGGCTGGATGGGGGCGAACAGTCGACCGCGCCGCGTCGAGACCGGGGCGCGTGCGGTTCCCCCAATCGGGGGTATGCGACTCACGGCTGGATAAACATCATGAAGTGGTCTAGTTCTGAACGGCGCCTGCGGAGGAAGCCACGGCAGATGAAGGTCGGCGACTGGTTGGCTCTGGTTGTGGCCGCTCTGGTAGCGCTTGCCGTCGCCGTCCTGACCCAGTCGGCAGGAGCAGCCGTCGGTGCCGGCCGACCGCCGTGCCATTTCGCCGTGCAGGAACTCGCTCTTCCAAAGCCGGGGCGTTCGCGACGATGCCAACGCCGTACTGCGTCGGCGCGACAAACAGCCTCACCAAGGTTGAAGGCGACCACTCATGCACGGTCCGTCGGTTTGGTCCGTATGTGGGCCCGCCGCGCGCCTTGAATCCGGTGCTTGCCTCGCTGGCCCTGAGACGCCGACGCTCGGCCGGGGAGGCAAGGGCCAAGCTCCGGCGTCTTAGGAGTCGTTCCGGGAGGGGCCGGAACGGGGTTTGCGAGGCGCGATACCATTACACCACGGAGTGGTGTTGTCAAGGTAACTTACCTAGCGAAGGTCAGGTGAGGGCCTCGGTTCGCGAACCGTTGAGGATGAGCGCTCATCGGAGCCTGCAAAGAGCGGCCGACCGTTCACGCGCACTTGACGAGTCGGCGACAGCCGCCCGCAGAGAGCTCTGGGATGCGATGAAAGAGGCGAGAGCCGACGGAATGACACTCCAGGAGATCGCCGACACCTGCGGCCTATCCCGTCAGCGGGTTATGGAGATCGTGCGGAGTTAGAACGAAGCTCCACCGATTGGAACGCAACGGCGCCCTCAGAAGAGTACCCACCACCCTCACCGGAAGTCGGTCTGCGTTTGCGGTGGGCGAAGCAGCCTGCACGACTCGTGACCAAGCCCATCCTGGTGGTCGATGAAATCCGCAATGCCGAGACGTACCAACCCCGCACGTTGGGGGTGCTCGGTACAGACCGAAGCAGAGCGACGCCACTGTCGTGGTCGGATCCGCCGCTGGCGACTGTTCGCTTAGGATCTGAGCGAGCGCTGGCGGCTTTGCCTGACGACCCGCAGTCGCGTCGGCGCGAAACTGCTCGGCGGGTGGCCAGGTCCGCCGCGGCGATAGATCTCCTTCGGCGATTACCGGGGACCCTCGCGACCTACACAGGCTAACGCCAGCACGCGCCGAACGAGCACATCCGGCTCGAGGACATCGACCCCCCGCTGCGCTTCACGTACGCGCTGCTAGAGGACCTTGGCGGCGCCTCCTGATCGAGGTAGTCGCCGAGCCTAGCGCGATCGCCGCCGGGTTCGATAGCCTGCGAACGGAGTTGAGATGTGGCGATGGGGCTCGCCCGAACTGCCAGACGGCTAATGGCTCCTACGGGATCCGAAAGGGGCTCTCGATGCCGATTGTTGTCGCAGTCGCCCTCGCTGGAGCTGCCGGTGCACTCGCTCGTTATGGGGTCGACGGGCTGATAGCTCAGCGGACATCAGGGCCCTTTCCGTGGGGCACGTTCGTTGTCAACATCACTGGCTCTCTCTTCCTCGGGCTGGTCTTCACGGTCATGTCAGAGCGCGTGTCCGTCGATGCGTGGATCCGAACCGGCCTGACGATCGGGCTCCTTGGCGCGTACACCACGTTCTCGACGCTGTCGCTGGAGACGTACCGCTTGCTGGAGAGCGGCGCCCTCGGACTCGCGCTCGTGAACGCGGTTGGAAGTCTGTCGGCGGGGCTTTTCGCTCTCTACGTGGGTGTGATCATCGGCCGGGCGCTATGAAGCTCGAGGGCGATGGCCAACTGCTGCGGATCTTCGTCGGCGAGTCCGATCGGTGGCACGGGAATCCGCTCTACGAAGAGATCGTCCGGCGTGCCCGCGAACAAGGTCTTGCCGGCGCGACGGTGCTACGCGGACTTGAAGGGTTCGGCGCGCACTCGCGACTGCACACGACCCGCATCCTGCGCCTCTCGGCCGACTTGCCGATCGTGATCGAGATCGTCGACGGGGCCGAGAAGATCGCTGCCTTCCTTCCGGGTCTCGACGAGCTCGTGACCGAGGGGATGGTCACGCTCGAGAAGGTGCACGTCATCGCCTATCGTGCACCGGCTAACGGTTAGGAGCCGGGGGGGAAGACCAACAGCACGGCGCCGACGCTGATCAGGCCGTAGCACTCGTCGAACACGATCGCGAGCGGTCCGCTTTGGAACCGCCGCCAGCGAAGCCATGCGTCGTGCGCCCGCGTCCACGCGGTCGCGTCATACACCCATCCCATGCCGGAGCAGCAGCTTCGAGAGCCGGTGACGGGCCCGCATCAGATCACCGCGGGCGTCCTCGCGCGCCCGGACCAGATCACGCGCGGCGGCCTCCTCTTCGGGTTCGGGCACACGTACCGGGGTGATCTCACCCAGCCGCAGCAGCCTCGCCAGCAGCTCGGCGTCCCGTCGGTCGGTCTTGACCCGGTCGGCTGCCGCCCGGATCCGCGAGGGCGCCGCGACCACGCAGCTGATCCCCGCACCGGCACACGCACGCCCAAGCCCGTACCCGGTAGGCCCCGCCTCGTACACCACCCGAACCGGCGCCGGCAACGTCTGCAACCACGCGACCGTCTCCGCGGACCCGGGCGGCACACGCAGCGACCGCACCTCACCGCTCCCCTGATCGATCACGCCCGCGACCACCGACCGAGCATGCACATCAAGCCCGACCCAGCTACCTTCGCCCATCACCGGCGCCTCCCGTAATAGCGGCTCTACCGCCGGGCCACTCCCGACGGCAACCCGCGCCAACTTACGAGCGAGGCGCCGGGCGCCCCATACGGTCTGGCGCAGCTAAGCGTTGCAAACATGCAAGCCGTGGGCTCCGGCTACGGTCCCGGCGTGGCCTACGACACCCCGCGTTGGGAGCAGATCTGCCTCTACACGGACAGGCTCTGCCTTCGCACGCCAACTCCGCAAGATGCGGAGGCCATGCATGAGCTGTTCGCGGATCCGGCGGTCATGCACGGCTTGAACAGAGAACCCGTCTCTGAGCTCGACGAGGCCCGAGCAATGATCGAAGGAGGGATCGGCGGTTGGAGAACCGACGGACTTGGGCCGTTCATTCTCGAGACCGCCGCGACTGATCGGCGGGTAGTCGGCTGGGCGGGCCTGATGATCTTCGACACGCGCGGCTGGACGCCCTCGACTTGGACGAGCGCGGGAAGCCATGCTCAGCCTGAACTCGGCTGGGCCCTGATACGGGCGCACTGGGGCTTCGGATATGCGACCGAAGCAGCCGCAGCCATCCGTGACTGGGCATATGAATCCTCAACCATCGACTATCTGGTCTCTTTGATCTCGCCCAACAACGTCCGTTCTCAGCGCGTCGCGGAAAGACTCGGCGCGGCACCAACCGAGACCGTCACACCTGCGCACACGCAGCAGAAAACGGTCGTCTGGAGACATACGCCCGCTGCTTGACGCAGAAGCGAAGCCCGCCCGGCGCTCATTCGTGAGTCACACGTACGCTTTGGTTCAGATTGATAGTGGCCACTGGTCGCGCGGTGGATGCCGGGATAAACAAGGTTCCCGATTGGGCACCCTCAGCCAAGCCCGTCGCAAGTGACGCCAGTTGATGTCGATGGATGATTGACCTGAGCGCTGGGTGGGTCCGCGAGAAGACCGCCAGCACTTCGTGATGAGGCGGATAGAACCTAAGGAGGTAGTTCTGTAGGCCGCTGAAACGCTCCGCGGGAACTTGACCCGGGTGGTGCGTCGGGTCAGCAATCACCGTGGTCTGCCAAAGAACGCAGGGCACGTCGGGCTGAAGCGGGCGCTGTCGGAGCAGTAGATCGGTTGCGTCGTACATCTGAAGTCCGTCGGCAGAGAAGTCGTAGTCCACGTCAATGAGGAGGGTGTCCAAGGCCGAGATACCTGCGAGCACGCGCAGTCGAAGGTCGAGAAGCCGAGCGGCCCGTTGGATCAACGTCGCGGGGTAGCAGAAGACACGAGGGTGCCCATAGGTCGCGAAGCAGACCGGAGGCTCTTCGATGGCCGCAGCAACAACCGTGGCGGCCATTCGCCGGTATGCGTGCCTTCTACTCTCGTTGACTGTGTAGAGAGAGTCGAGGCTCGTCACCTGCGGGCACAGCTCCCGAAGGTGCGCGTCGACGCCATAGCCTGAATCGAGTACGAAGACCTGCTGGCAACGCCGTATGCACTCCCGCAGTTCAGTGGTGAAATGATGAACGCTCACCACACCAAGCCCCGCGACGGCGATGTCGAACTGTGGTTGTTCCGAGCCGGCGCTTAGCGTCATTCAAGCGATTCGATCATTTGTTCAAGGGCGGCCGCGCGTCGCTCGGGCTCAAGTACGCGAAGCAGATCTTCAAGAGCCCGGTCGACCGCCGGACGCATGCTGACGTCAGCGCGACCGTCTGACCGACGACCACTACTCGGGGGCGGGGGCGGGGGCGGAGGCGGAGGCAGCTGGAGCGGCGGAGGCGGAGGCGGCGGCAGTTGGACCGGCGGGGGCGGGGGCGGGGGCGGAGGCGGCGGCAGCTGGACCGGCGGCCGCGGCGGAGGCGGCTGAGCGTCTGACACCGGCCACGGCAGGGATCGACGAACGGGTGAGTCTTCACTGTCGTGTGCAGTGCGGGTGCGACGAAGAGCCACGAGTCCCCAAAGGGCGAAGCCGCTCGGCGCGCAGAACGCCGTTCTTTCTTGGTCTGTCAGGTCGTACGATCCGAGAGCCCGCTCCGGGTCATTCTGGACAGTCAGATAGAAGTCGAAATCGGCCTCGATGCGGCCGATAACCGCGTCGAAATCTGTCATGCGCGTCTCCGATGTTCTCACAGCGAGATACGAGCGGCTAGACCGGGCGACGCATGTCCGGCTCCGCATCCCGCTTCCGAAGCGGGCTCGCGGCTGATGCCCCCGGCAAGAATCGAACTTGCGCACGCGGTTTAGGAAGCCGGTCGCGCGAGCAACCTGCTGTACGTCTCAGTCCGCGGAGTCCGGCTGCTCCCGGTTCTGATGTGCGCCTTGTGCGCTGGAGTACGTCTGAGTACCGCTGCGTCCGGCTGCTCCCGGTAGACGGCTGGTAGACGGAGTCGCGGGATGGTCGGCCAACGGGCATTCCGGGCAGACGCGAATCCTGTTTGGCTGGTGCTGCTCTTCGGCAGTACCCGCCGATCTCAGCTGGCTCACGCTTCCCGTCGTAACGAGCACGATTTGGCGGCGTAAGCTGGCAGGATGCCCCCGGAGGGAGTGCGTCCGGGTTCGGATCGCCCGCCCGGCGCCGATGTGTCGGCGCGCCCGGGTTGGAGCCTGCTCGGCGGGTTGGTCGGTTTCGAGCTCGTGCTGTATGTCGCGGTCGGGCTCCTGCTCGCAGTGGCCGCGGGCTTCGTGCTTGTCGGAACAGTGCACGAGGTGGTCCACGCGATCTCGGCCAGGCTGGGTGGCGTCGACACGGGGGTGATCGTGCTTGATCGCGTTCTGCTCTTGCTCATCATCGCCGAGCTCGTGTACACGCTTCGCTTCGTCCTCCGCACCCACGAGATCGCCGTCGAGCCGTTCCTGTTCATCGGCCTGATCGCGGTCGTCCGGCGGATCCTGATCGTCACTGCGCAGTTTGAGCGGCCCGCTTCCGGCGGGCGCGCGCTCACGAATCTGCTGCTGGAGCTCGGGCTGCTCGGCTTTCTCGCACTCGCGCTCGCCGCCTCGTTGTTTCTCATCCGGCGCGGCCGCCAGGAAGCGCCCATCTGAAGTGGATCCGCCTCGCTTTGTAGTCGTGCGGTCTGCGGGGTTGCTGATCCGGGGCGGCCGGCGATGCACTTGTGCCAGGCGACGTCGGCCCGATTGCTACCAGCGCTCTCAACGCCTCGACGGTCGCGACGCTCGCTCAAGCCGATGTGCGCAAAGCGCGTCGCAGGCAGTGGTGAGATGCTGATGAATGGATTCCGAACAGGGATTGTGCTTCGCACGCGGTGAGGGTTGAACCGGATCTGTGGTCAGTCACCCCACCAGTCGTCGTCTGATTGGATGCCGTCGCCGCCCTCGGGCCGGTCCGACCCGATTGCCAGCACCTCGAGCCCATCGGGGCCGGCTGCGAAGCCTCGCATCGTCTCCGGCGCCACCCGCACGACGTCCCACCGGCGGAGGTCGTGGAGGTCGTCGTCGAGCTTGACGCGTCCGGACCCGCCGAGGACGACGTAGACCTCTTCCTGCTCGCGATGGCCATGGCCCCGCGAGCTGCGTCGCCCGGGCGCCCAGCGGAAGTGGCTGAGTCCGATGTGATCTGACTCGATCGCGCCGCGGGCAAAGCGGACCTCGAGTGTCGATCCTCCCTCGGCGGCTTGGTTCTCCAGCTCCATCAGGTTGACGATCGTGTAACCAGGCACGTCGTTCCTCCTCTGCTCCGTGGCAGCGTGCGCCGCCGGTTCCGATACAAAACGCGCAGCGCGTTCGGTCCATGCCGCGCGTCGGGCGCCACTCTTCGAACGCCGCCTCGCCGATCTCGGAAACGGTCTGGCATAGGCGCCTCCATGCGGATGCCGCCGGTCGCATGAGTGCTCTGCTGTACGAGTCCGTCCGTGGAGTCCGGCTGGTCCCGGTTTCGAGGCGCGTGTTGTGCGCGGGAGTGCGTCTGAGTACCGCTGTGTCCGGCTGCTCCCGGTAGACGACTGGTAGGCGACGAGGCGGTTGCACAGTCCGATCGAGGGCAGTTGCGTCTGGTGATGCGCGCGTAAGGTCTGGCGTAAGCATGGTGGCTCAGGCCAGACCTCCGTCCCGCTCGCGACCCGACGGACCTGTCCGCGTGTCGTCGGCGTAACCTTGATGATGTGAGGTTCCTAGCCGTGGCGGCATCGTTCGCTGCGCTGCAACTGGTCGGCGGCTCAGCGTCAGCGGGCGGCAATCCGTGGAACCTTAGGTGCGCGTCGATGCTCGCCGAGCAGCACGCACCAGCTCCGCTCCGCATCGCAGCGCTGCGCTTCTTCCCCTGGATACGCCCGGCGGCCAAGGCACTTCACTCCGGCCCCATCTACCTCGTCGCCCTGTCGAGCAAGACCGCGATCTCGCGCGACGGCGACTCAACCGACAGCTCGGCTTATTACCTTCACCGAGCGCTGATCGCGGTTGCACCGAGCTACCAGGCACGAATGACCGTCACGGGCCACCGGCTCGGCAAGAGCAGGCGCCGCGCCGCACTCGGCTTTTCGACCAACGGAGCAACGGCCTGCACCGTCAACCCACCGGACGTCTCGTGCAAATCTCGCCCTCTCCACTTCGCTCGAACTCTCACCATCAACCCGCGCGCCGGCTGGCGGATCGTGCAGACCGAACTGCGGATCGGACGTACAGGTTGCTTCGCCATAAACGTCTCCGGTGGGGGGTGGCACTCTGTCGTACCGCTCGCAGTGCCTGGCCCGGACTACGGCACCACCGGCTGGTAACAGATCCTGAGGCGCCTTTCCTCAGGGTGCATTGCCGACTGCTGGCGCAGGCGACAGTGGTCGGCCCTGCTATGCGGCTAGCTGATCGGCTGCGGCCAGCATCTGTCCGGCGATCGGTTGGAGTCCGACGCGCGTTCCGAGCAGGCCGGTCGAGACTCGCTCGACGACGCCCCATTCCCAGATTGCGGTCACGTCGAGACCGGTCCGATTGGCGAGCCGGCGGGCTCGCTCGTGCAGGTCTCCCTCGAGTGGGTCTTCGCGCATGATGATGCCGAGGTCGTATTCGGCCTCGGCGAGGAGACCATCGGGATCCACCAACTTGAAGCCGCCGGCGGACTCCAGCGCGTTCCACTCATGCACGTCACCGTGAACGAGCACCGCGGTCTCTTCGCGATGCGCGTCGCCGCGGCGCCTCGCGCACGCGAGTGCGTGCTCGACGGCGCGTTCGCTGCACGGCCGGTCGAGTTCCTCCCACATGGTGGCGATGAACTCGGCAAGCCACCGCGCCTTGTCGGCCCCGCTCGGCAGACCGCACTCGGCCACCGGACGCCAGATGCGTGCGGCAGCGGAGACGAGGATCTCCTGTCGGCGGCTGGCAGGCAACCGCAGCTCATGGAGTGACCGGCCCAGCCGCTCAAGCAAGAGAGCGCCCCGCGTGACGTCCTCCCGGAGCAGCCGCGGACACCCCTCCCCGGCCGCCAGCCGCAGAACGGTCGCCTCGTGCGCCGCTGCATTGCGATCGCGCGGAACGAGCAGCTTCAGTACCGCGGACGTATCGTCCGCGCACGTCGCCTCGGCCACGACAGCCTCCGTCGAGTCGCGATACGCCCGGCCGACGACGATCTGCCAGTCCAACTCGATCGCGCTGACGAGCGCCGGAAGGTCATCGAGCCAGGCTTGCGTCCCAACTGCCGTCGCCTTCTCGCGAACAACCGCGGGGATCTCGAGCATGACCCGGACACGCTAACCGCTTGCTCAGGGGGCATTCGCGAATGCTCGCCCAGGCGACGCAACTGTCGTCTGCGCGAGCACGACCTGATGCCTCATTCCACGGCCGTTACGTGCTCGAACACCGACGGTGTGAAGTCCTCCACGTGCTGCCTCACACGCATGATCCGCTCTTTGAACTCGGGGTCGTCCTTCCACGCCTGCTGCGCCTCAAAGCTCTCCCAGGGCCCGAAGCTCATGTAGCGATTTGGTTCATAGTGGTCGCGGACGAGCCGCAGCGTCCCGCAGCCCGGCCACGTATGGCCCCACGACGCGAACTCGCGCCAGGCCGCGACGAACTCGTCCTCCTCGCCTTCTCTTACGAGCCAGACCCCGTTCGTATAAGTCTCGGTCACGGATGTACCCCCGCTCGGAGTTGTGAAAGGTGACCGTACTTCCGGCACCGACCTCCCGGAACCCCCACTCGGTCGGGGGAGAGCGCAAGCTCTTCAAGGAGCTGACGCGGTCAGCGCGATTTCGGCTTGGGCAGACACTCACCGGTGTCGATGAGTCTCCGAGCCGGCCACCGTCTACGTCTTCACGGCAGACAACCATAGACCGATTGGAGGGAACCTTGTGAGCAAGGTCGTCTCGAGTGACGGAACTGCGATCGCGTTCGGCCGTAAGGGCGAGGGGCCGCCGATCATCATCGTCGACGGCGCTTTCAGCCATCGGGCGATCAACCCGACCTCGCCGAAAGTTGCTGCGATTCTCGCGCCGCGCTTCAGCGTCTACACGTACGACCGGCGCGGCCGCGGCGAGAGCGGCGACACACAGCCCTATGCGGTCGAGCGTGAGGTCGAAGACCTCGACGCGCTGGTCGCTGCGGCCGGCGGCTCGGCGTTCGTGATGGGCGGCAGCTCGGGTGGGCTGCTCGCCCTTGATGCGGCAGCGCACGGCGTGCCGATCGACAAGCTGGCGGTGTACGAGCCACCCTTGATCGTCGACAACAACACTCCGCCGCTACCGGAGGACTACCTGCCGCGGCTTGACGAGCTCCTGGCGGCCGATCGCCGCAGCGATGCAGTCGCACTCTGGTTCAGCGATGTCCTGCGCCTTCCCGAGGCGGCGATCGCCGCCATGCGGACCGGACCCTTCTGGGTGGAATTGGAGAAGGTCGCGCCAACGCTCGCTTACGAGGCCGCCGTCTTCGGCGACTGCCTGAGCGGCAAGCCGTTGTCGCCCGAACGCTGGGGCTCGGTCACGACGCCGACACTCGTGCTCGACGGTGGCGCAAGCCCGGCAATGATGCACAGCGGCGCCGACGCCCTCGCAGATCTGCTTCCCAACGCGCAGCGACGCACCCTCCCCGACCAGACACACGACGTCGCCGCCGACGTCCTCGCACCCGTGCTGGCCGAGTTCTTCCGAGGTGAGAGAGTCGTGGGAGGATGACAGGGTCGCCAAGAACAAGACCGCTCTCGTCTACGGTGCGGGCGGAGGGAACGGACACAGACCGATGGTCGGGGGTCTTGGTGGGTCTAGAGGTTGGCGAGGAAGGAGAGCAGGCGTGGCCAGCCGTTGGCGCGTGCGCGTTGGTCCGGGTCTGGTGTGTCGCCGTCGAGGAGTGGGTTGTAGGAGGGGAGGTATGGCATGAGTGAGCCGACGCCGTGCCCGCCGGAGTGATAGTCGAGCAAGGTCACGTGGTGGGCGAAGTGGTGTGCGTGCAGCTGCGCGACGATCGCGGTAGCCATCGGGCATGAGGGCCAAAGCTGGTCGAGACCGCCGCAGTCGAGGAAGATCGGGCCGTTGATCCGCTGGTCGGCGATCGGTGCCGGCGGCCCGGTGGGAGTGGCGAAGGTGCTATAGGGGATGGGTTGCCCCCGGAACGTCCAGGCGGGCCCGATGCAGGACACGTTTGCTTGGCCGGTGAAGCGGGGGATCCCGCAAATCGCGTGATTGCTTGGAACGAGCGCGACGACGGCGTGAACGAGTTGCGGATAGTGAACGCCGAGTAGTTGGGCTGCCTCGCTGCCGCGGGAGGTTCCGAAGACGACCAGCTTGGATCGGTTGACGCCGGGCTCTCCGGCGAGGAGGCGGAGCGCGCGGGCGAAGTATTCGAGCGGAATGCGGGAAAGGTTGCGGGGCAGGCCGGGTTCGGCGAAGTAGGCGAGGGCGAGCGCCGGGTATCCGTGCGAGGCAAGAAGTGCCGCGTCTTCGCCCGTGGTGAGACCTCCTTCGGAGCCGCCGAACACGAGCACGGCTGGTCGACGCTTGGTCGTCGAGGCGGGGCTGAAGAACTCGCCGTACACGCCACTCGTCCGTAGTCGCAGCGGCTGCTTGCGGACGCCGTCGGCGATGGTTCTCCGCTCAAGGACGCCGCGTGCGACTACGTGGCCCCGGACACTCGCGGTGAGCATCACCGACTCCGTGTGGCCGCGGGGGATGTAGATGAACTCGCCCGCTGTCGGAGGTTGCATCGACCAGAGAGCACGCATCGCTTGCTTCCCGGCGAGCCTGATCCGACCCTGGCCGTCTGCTTGCAGGCTGGTCAGCGACGCGTAGGTCGTCCCCGATCGGTCACGCGTCGTCGCTCGGAGAGCCACGTCTGCATGCGCGGCGAGGCCCGTGATCACAATCGTGACCGGCGTATCCGAGAGCGCGACCGGCTGATCGACCCTGAGTGCGACCGCAGATCTGCCCGCCGAACCGCAACCGGTCAGACCGACGGCCAGCGAAACGAACACGAGTAGACAGCCAACACTCGAACGCATCGACCCACATCGTCCCATCAACGCGAGCTGTGCAGCAGCCGCGTCGCCGTCAGCCCCCAGCGAGCCGAGCCCAGTCGCGTGGGCGAGCGTCCTGTCACCAGCGCCGTCTAGTGACCGATGACGAGTCGAACGTTCACTGAGAGTCCGATCAGCAAAGCGGGCCGGGCGAGGGTGGTGTCGAATCGACGGGGGGTAGAGGAAACCACGCCCTCCGGCAAAGGGGCCTTCCCGTCCGGCCCAAGGTCACTCAGCCGTCGAAACCCGACGGATCAGGCAACGACCCGTCGAGGCGGTCCCTGAAGCAGGCCGGGCGAGGGTGTCGGATTGACGGAGGGAGAGAACGAGGGAACTCGCCCTCCGGGAAGAGTCCTTCTCGTCCGGCCCAAGGTCACACTGAGGTAAGAAGCGTCGGCGCACGTCCGTAGTAGCTACGGCTTCGCGCCTAGTCGAAATATGCCGGCGGCCGCAAGTGCCTCCGACCACTCGCTTCTTCGGCCATGGCTCGAGGCGTCAGGAGTGCGTGCGAGTAGTGCCGGCTACGAGCGCCTGGCAGGGACGTGCCCCCGCGAAGGCGAGATTCGGCCACGTCTGATGGCTCGAGGGCCGACTGGCTCTGCGGCTGACTACGAAACGCGATGTAGTCAGTGTCTTCCCCGATGTGTCGGTCGCGCAGCGGTACGACAATCTGGGTCTTCGCTTCGGAACGGAGGGAGCAGTCATGAGCGTAAGCAGCATCCGGTCGGGAACCACGAGTCACGACCAGAGTCATCTCCTTGACAATCTGCTCGGGTGCGAGCAAGGACGTTCTGCTGAAAGCCTGACGGACTCCTTGACGGATCGGGTGGAGAGGCTTCTCCACCCCAGCAAGCCGCTGGAATGGGGACACCCACTTGTGTCGACGACACCGACCGCCGTCGCGATCGACGACCTCACCCGTCGGACTGGGGCGCTCGAAAACGCCCTGCGGGAAATCGCACTCGAAGTTCAGAAGCTCTCAGACGAGGAGTAAGCCGAAAAGCGACTCACCTCGAAGCAGATCGACGAGCGTCGGCCGCGGAATCTCGGTGCGCAGGAGGATGACCTTGCGCGGTGATCCGGCACTCCGGTCCGGGGCCGGACGGCAACCTCATCCTGACCGAGGCTTTGAGCGACCCTCCGCGGCGTCGGTGAGACCTAGAGCACGCAGTCTGCGTTCACGCGAGTCTCAGGCGAGGTGGGCTACGGTGGCGAAAGGACTTTGAAGCGCCATGCCCTCGACCGGTTCGCCTCCCTTCCCCGTCATGTGCGGGTGCTCTGGTTCCTGGCCGCGTTCGAGGCACTGACGCTCGCGATCCGGGCCGTCGGGTCGTGAACGTCGATTCCGCGACGGTGAGAGAAGCCGACGAGCTTCGGGCATCGCCGCCGATCTTTCCTTCGCCGACGCTCGACCGGCTCACGCGTGCGCACCCTGCAACGCCTGCGCTTGTGTTTCTACCCGCGGTCTGTTTCCTCGGCGTACTCGCCGTCAGCGACCTAGGCGTGCCCGAGGCATTGCTGGGTGCAGGCTGCGGATACCTGTTCTGGACCCTCTGCGAGTACTGGGGACACCGCACCGTCTTTCACTTCGAACCCGAAAAAGGCATAGGCGCACGGCTGCACTGGATGATCCACGGCGTCCACCACGATCATCCCAACGACCCACGCCGCCTGGTGCTGCCACCGGCCTTTTCGATCCCGCTCGCGCTCCTGTTCCTGGGCTTGTTCTTTGTCGCGCTCGGTCGACCACTCGTATGGCCCGTGGCCGCCGGGTTCTACCTCGGCTACGTCACCTACGACACCGTCCACTTCGCCCTTCACCACACGCATCCGAAAGGCCGATTCGGGCATCGCCTTCGCGAACTGCATATGCGCCACCACTTCGAAGACCACGAGCGCGGCTTCGGCGTCAGCGCCCCCTGGTGGGACATCGTCTTCGGCACACGCCCGCGCCGCCGGACAGCCGGTAAATGAGCGTCACCTGCGCGAGCGTCCCTGTCACCTGGGGAGGTGTTCTGGACGCTTGACGATCGCTGCTCAGGAGCTCCGACCAGTCGCTTCTTCGGCCATGGCTCGAAGGGTCGAGAGCGCCTGCGAGTGGTGCCGGCTCCGAAGCGTTTCAGCGCTGATCCGGCGAGGGCGACGTCGCGAACGTCGTCCATCGCTGATCGAGGGGCTCTCCGTTTACTGACTCGGTCGGAGGAGCGACTCGGACGCCTCGACTTCGGGTTTCCCGCCGGACGATTCAGGCGCTTCGCTGATTGCGGGAAGCGCCCCGACGGCGACTCTGGTGTGATGGCGGAGACCAGGTATGCGAAGCGCTACGGCGGTCTCCGTGTTCTCGTCGCCGGCGGCGGCGTGGCCGGTTTGGAGGCCTTGCTCGCGCTGCGCGCGCTCGCCGGCGAACTGGTCGACCTGGAGCTGCTCGCACCCGAGCCCCGGTTCTGGTATCGGCCGTTGGCCGTCGCCGAGCCGTTCGAGCCGGAAAGCGCCTACGACCTCGATCTGGCAGCCGTCGCCGACGCCGTCGCAGCCGGCTTCACCCTCGACAGGCTGGCGTCGGTCGACGCCGACACGCACACCGCCCGCACCGGCCTCGGAGCGACGATCCACTACGACGAGCTCGTGATCGCCTGCGGCACCCTTCCGCGCCGCATGCTGGAAGGGGTGCTCACGTTCCGCGGGCCCGCCGATGAGGAGGCGTTCACGGCCCTGCTGAGCGAGCTCGAGCAGGGTCTTGTGCGCTCGGTTGCGTTCGTCGTTCCGGGAACCGCCGTCTGGCCCCTGCCGATCTACGAGCTCGCGCTGCTGACGGCGACTCGCCTGGAACAGCGCGCTGTGGACGTCGAGCTCGTGCTCGTCACCACCGAGTCGGCGCCGCTGACCGTCTTCGGGGAGGCCGTGAGCGAGGCCGTCAGCGGCGTGCTCGCCGACCGCGGCATCTCCCTCCACACGGATTGCTATGCGAGCCGTTACGACGGTGACCGGCTCGAGCTGGTCCCCGGGTCGAGCGTCCGCGCCGAGCGTGTCGTCGCGCTCCCTCTCCTCGAAGGTTCGCAGATCCTCGGCATTCCGCAGGACGCCGAGGGCTTCATCGCCACCGATTCGAGCGGCCGCGTCCGCGGCCTCTCGCAGGTCTACGCCGCGGGCGACATCACACAGTTCGCGATCAAACAGGGTGGGATCGCCGCGCAGCAGGCCGACGCGCTGGCAGAGCTGATCGCCGCACGTGCCGGCGCCCCGGTCAAACCAGAGGGATTCCGCCCCGTCCTCCGGGCGCTGCTCCTCACCGGCGGCGCGCCGCTCTACCTGCGCAGCGAGCCGACCGGGGGCCACGGAGACACCAGCACCGTTTCGACCGAGCCTCTCTGGTGGCCGCCAGCGAAGATCGCGGGCCGCTACCTCGCACCGTTCCTCGCCGGTTCGATCGACGAGCTCGCCCACGCGCGCACCTGATTACTCGCCGGCTACGTCCTACTCAGTTGGGGAACGAGCGCGGGCCTTTCGACATAGCGGGCGATCTCGTAAAGCGCGCCGGTTCCCTCCAGGCTCGCAATCCGCAACCGTTCGCCGTCTTCACAACACAGCGCCAATGCAGGAAGGCCTCGCAGACGATCAGCAGGGTCACGGGCTATGTGCACTTCGCTCACCCCGGCGAACGGCACGACAACGAGTCCGGTCTTGCTCGACAGCTCGAACCGATCGGCAAATACCTCCAGCCGCCCAGATCCCTCGCCATCGTCACGGCTCCACAGCACCGCATACGTGGGCCCGGCGTGCTTCGACGTATCGAGGTCGGCGTGCATATTCGCACCGTAACCCGATGGCGGCGACACTCACCTCGGCTGACTGCCGCACGTCACTTACGGCCTTTCACTGATCTCCAGTACGTCCCGGCCTGCAGGGCCGTTGTTCGGCCCTGCAGTACCAGCGGGACACACTCGTCTATGCGAAGACCTTGGTGAAGATCTCGACCGGCTCGGCCGGGAACGTCTCCGTCTTGACGACCTCGAGGAGCCCGATCTTCGCGAGCACGCGGAACGCGGTCTCGTTGTCGGGGTACTTCACGATCGCGAAGAAGTCCCAAGGACCCATGATCGCGAACACCTTCTCGAGGACTCCACCCTCCTCCTCGATGATGTGGCGAATCTTGTCGAGGTACACGGGTGTCTTCTCCAGATTCTCCCGCCCTTCGGGCGTGAGCTGAATCAATCCGACATAGGTGAACATAACTGCACCTCCCTTCGGCGCTTGCTCACCTTGCAACCCATGAGCCTCGCACGAAGACCGCACCAGGACATCGGAGAAGCTACCGACGCCTCTGCTCAAAACCACCGAGCACCGAGCCGACCGGCGTGGCGAAGACTGCGTTCTGGACGCTTGACAACCGCCGCTCGGGGAGCGGGTCGTTACAGCAGATCGTGAGTATCAGAGCACTCAGTACCGTGTGGCTAGTGGCTGAGCCGACCATCCAACTCACGACGCTTCCGCGGCTGACGCTTCCATCCACGCGAGATCGCGAGCGTCTTCAGCGGCGGGCTCGGATGCTGGCGTGGGGCGGCAACGCGTGGCACCTAGTCGAGTTTGCGATCGCGATCGGAGCGGGTGTTGCTGCCGGTTCGATCGCACTCATCGCCTTTGGTGCGGACAGTCTGATCGAAGCGCTTTCCGGGTTCGTGATCGTGTGGCTGTTCACTGGGTCACGTTTGCACTCAGAGTTGGCGGAGCGTCGCGCGCAGCAGATCATTGCGGCGAGCTATTTCCTGCTCGCTGGGTACGTGGCGGTTGCGTCGGTTCGCGACCTGGTCGGCGGCTACCAGCCGGGCGTGTCGTGGGTCGGGGTCGCACTCGCGGCGGTGACCGCGCCGACGATGCCGCTTCTCGCCCGCGCGAAACGGAAAGTGGGCCGCCAGCTGAACTCGTCGGCCACGGTCAGCGAGGCGAGCCAGAACATGATCTGCGCCTACCTCTCGGTCGCGCTCCTCGTGGGGCTGCTCGCGAACGCTCTCGTCGGATGGTGGTGGGCCGATCCTCTCGCCGCACTCGTGATCGCCGGTGTCGCCGTGAGGGAAGGACGCGCGTCCTGGCGAGGCGATTCCTGCGAGTGCTGCTGAACCTCGACGTGTGAGCAGGGCTGTTGGGCTCGCTCTACCGCTCGACAAACTCCCGCCATGCCGGTCAGAGCAGCAGTCCGCGCAACTCTTTCGGCTGCCAGGTCGCGCAGCCGCGCCGCGTACCCCCGCAGGTAGCGCTCGTTCCCGAACGCTGCGCAAAGTGTTCTGGACGCTTGACGATCGCTGCTTGGGAGCTGGCTCGCGAGGACGTCGAGGGAGAGGACGCTCGCGCAAGCGAGCGCGGACTCTTCCTGCGGGAGGGCCGATGCGGCGGCGCATGACGCCAGGGGCAAGATCTGCCTGCCGGCACTGTCATTTTTCTCTTCATGGATATCGAGGCGGGAACGGACGATGATTCGTCTACTCCGCCGCGCGGAACACGCCAGAGTAGGCACGCTGTTGCGGGTCTACCCCGACTCCAGCGAACGCCTCAACGACTTGACGGTTCGCGTCCGTTCGCTTCTTGCCAACAGCGCCGCAACCGGCTTCATCAATCGCATCAAGCCGAAGAGCTCACCCTCCGCGATGTGATGGACGATCGTCCTGTCCTGGTCCGCTTCGAGGAGGTACTCGGGTCTCGCCTCCATCAAGTCGGAGCCGAACAACCGCAGAGTCTCGCGGAACCCGATCCGCGACGGCGGCTGGTAGTCCGTTATTTGACCGCGGAAGGTGCCCATCCTCGTGGCGTCGAAGTACGCGGTTCCTGGGCCTCGAGGACCGTCAGAGGTTTGGCCGGACCGGCGGAACAAGCCCGTTCGGTGCATCCACGTTCGGTAACCATCGAGGTCCGCCAGTCGCGCGAACACGTCGCCGATCGGTCGGTCGATCGTCGTGCGCGTCTCGTATCGAACCGTAGTAGTACCCGTCTTCTTCATTCGCTCACCGCGCCACGCATCCGATTCGACTGTCACCGCTGCCCCTCCGATCCGAAGTCTGCGTACCCCTACCTCTAAAACGCGCAAACGTTGGGATCTATGCCGTCCTCCGCTCAGGGAACATTCGCGAACTCGCCCAGACGACGTTGTTGCAGACGGCGGCGAGTGGCGTGCTGACAGTGGCCGGTCGAGCCGGAACAGCCCCTGTGGTACACGATTCGTCAACGGACTGATGGCTGGTGCGACGGACAGGTGGGCTGTTTGGCTGGCCGAGAGACGCTTTGGCGGGGATGACGAGGTCCGCCGTCGCGTACTCGTGGAGTTGACCGCACGCCGTGACAAGGTGCTCGACCTCGCCCGGCTCGCTGACGATGACACGTTGCTCGATGTCGGTTGCGGCGAGGGGCTAATCGGGTTCGGTGCGCTCGATCGCAACGCGGGCGCCGTCATCTTCAGCGACGTCTCCGAGGATCTGCTCGACCTCTGTGCGCGAGCCGCCACCGATCTCGGCGTGCGTGAGCGATGCCGCTTCATCCACGCGTCCGCGGATGACCTCAGCGCGATCGAAGACGGCTCGGTTGACGTCGTGACGACCCGCTCGGTCTTGATCTACGTCGCCGACAAAGGAGCCGCGTTCAGCGAGTTCGCGCGAGTTCTGCGACCCGGCGGCCGCATCTCGCTGTTCGAGCCAATCAACCGCTTCGCAGTGCGACCGGACGATACGTGGGCCGGCTACGACCTCTCGCCGCTCGCCGACCTCGGGGCGAAGCTCCGCGCCATCTACGAGACGATCCAACCGCCCGACTCCGACCCGATGCTTGACTTCGACGAGCGGGACCTGTTCCGACTCGCAGAGGAGAACGGCTTCTTCCCGATCGAACTTCACCTCGAAGCCAAGAGCAGACCGAGCGAACCACGCAGCTGGCACAGCTTCCTCAACAGCGCCGGCAATCCGAACATCCCAACATTGGCCGAGGCGATGGAACAGACGTTCACACCCGACGAACGCGAACGCTTCAGCGACTACCTGCGCCCACTCGTCGAACAAGGACGCGGCCAATGGCGAATGGCCCTCGCCCACCTCGCAGCCGTCAAGTCAAACTGAGCCCCGCTCACAGTGCTCAGAGTGCATTGCGGAACAGTGGCGCAGGCCAGGCGCGTCGATGCCGGCCGGAGGTTACGTCGCCGCGGCCGTGGCCCGATACCAGGCGACCGTTTCGCTCACAGCCTGGGCGAGCGGTGTGATCTGGAGGGATCCGAAGGCTGCGTCGAAAGCCGAGCCGTCGACGACGAAGGGGGCGGCGAACTGGTACCAGATGTCGGGAACCTCTCGCGCTTCCGCGACGGCCAGCCCGGCCGCTCGCATCATCAGCTTCGAGGTTACCGAGAGCTTTACCGGCTGGCCGCACGCCTGGCCGATGAGGGCGACGAACGCTCGCGCGCTGATCGGCGGGGCTGCGGGGAGCACCCATGCCTTGCCGTCGGCTTCGTCTCTCTCGCCCAGGACGGCGAGGCCGCGTGCGACGTCAGGGAGGTAGCTGAAGGTGTGCGGGAGGTCCGCATTGGCCGGCCAGCGCACCGCCTTGCCAGCGAGGACGGCTGTCACCATCATGCCCGCGACGCTGTGCGCGCCTGCAGGCCCGAAGTAATCGGATGCACGGCCCATCGTTACGCGTAGACCATCGGTTTCGGTGGCGGCGAGGAGCGACGCGGCGAGGTGCTTGCGCAGGCGACCCTTCCTGCTCTGCGGCTCCTGCGGGGAGGCCTCGCCGATCGGCCCGCTGACCGGCCCGTACATGTAGAGGTTGTCCGCGACCACGAGCTTCGCGCCGGCTCCCTCAACGGCTGCGACGATGGTGGCGTTCAGCCCTGGAAACTCCTCCGCCCAGCGCGTGTAGCGGGGCTGCACGCAGTGGTACACGACCGCGGCGTCGGCGCAGGCGCGGTCTGCCCCCTCCGACGTGGCCAGATCTGCGGCGCATGCCTCGACGCCGTCGGGCACCGGGGCGCGCCCGTCCCTGCTCACCGCCCTCACGCGTAGGCCTCGTCCGGCCAGCTCCCGCACGACCGCATTCCCGATCCCACCACCCGCGCCCAGCACGGTGCAGGTGTCCATCGCGAGCACGAATCTACCTGAGCGAGTGCGAGATCACAGCCGGCGCCGCGGCACGTCAGGGACCGGTCCCGCACACTCGCGCAGGCGAGCGGGTGGCGGCGGCAGCTAGGAAGACGATGATGCGCGCGGGTTGTGCCGATCGCCAGCGAACGCCTTTGTGCCGGTCGCGATGACATACCAGCTTCTGGGGAGGCGGCGGACGGCGACGTGGCCAAAGCCAGCCTGCTCAAGCAGGGAAGCAAGCTCATGCGAACGGTAGAAGCGGACGTGGCCCGGCTCGCGACGCCGAGCGACGACGTCGGCAACCCTGACCCATATGGTCGCTGCTCGCGTCCGCAAGCACGATGCGGCCTCCATCGACGAGAACGCGCGCCATCTCCTGCACGGAGGCCGCCGGGCGTGGGTAGTGGCGAAACGAGAAGGTGCACAGGACGACGGTGAAGGACGCGTCCGCAAACGGTAGTTCGCTGCTCTCGGCGACCGTGAACTCGACGTTGCGTGCGAGGCTCGGGGATGCCGCGATCCCGCTTCCGGAGCGGGCTCGCGGCTGATGCCCCCGGCAAGAATCGAACTTGCGCACGCGGTTTAGGAAACCGCTGCTCTATCCACTGAGCTACGGGGGCGAACGTTGTCGCCGTTCGGCGCCCGCGAGTCTAGCCACCCCTCCTCGACGCATCGTTGTCGCCTTCCAGGATGCCGTTCGGTTCCTGCAGAAGGCGAGCGATTCACGGTGCTCGCCGCTAGAGTGAGGTCGCTGCATGCGGGGTGAGGCTCCCGCCTAACCGTGGCTAGCGCCGCCGATGGCCTCTACCAACTGAAGTTCGTCTTCAAGGAGGTAGAGCACGGTGAGCGACATCGCGGTAGCTGCACTTCTCGCAGGGACGATCCTCGTCGCGTCGATGATCAGCGTCGAGATCGGGATCTCGGTCGCGCTGATCGAGCTCTTCGCCGGCATCGTCGTCGGCAACGTCTTAAGTCTCGCCGTCCCATCGTGGCTCAGCTTCATCGGCTCGTTCGCCGGGATCGTGCTGGTGTTCCAGGCAGGGGCCGAGGTCGACGTTCCGCAGTTCCGGCGCGAGTGGACGGCATCGCTCTCGATCGGTCTGGTGTCGTTCGTGGCGCCGTTCGTCGTCGTCGGCCTCCTGGCGTACTACGGCCTCGGCTGGAACCACCGCCAGGCGGAGATCGCCGGTCTTGCGCTCTCGACTACCAGCCTCGCCGTCGTCTATGCGGTGCTCGTCGAGACCGGGCTCAACCGTGAGCTCGTCGGGAAGCGGCTGATGTCGGCCACGTTCGTCACCGACATCGCGACCGTCATCGGCCTGACGCTCTTGTTCATCACGCCGACGGTCTGGATCGTGCCGTTCGCCCTCGTGTCGATCGGGTTGATCGTCGGGCTGCCGAAGCTCTCGCCCTGGTTCTTCGGCCGGTACGGAAACCGGGTGATCGAGCCGGAGATCAAGCTCGTCTTCGCCTCGCTCTTCCTTCTGATGTGGCTGGGCACGAGGGCGAACTCCCAGGCTGCGCTGCCCGCGTTCATCCTCGGCCTGGTGATGAGCAGCCACTACGCGTCGCATCGCGTCGAGCAAGAGCGCCTGCCTGTCGTCTCTTGACTCCGTTCTTCTTCTTCTTCTTCTTCTTCTTCTTCTTCAAGGGCGGGATGAGCGTGTCGACCAGTGCGCTGTGGGCGAACCTCGGTGTCCTCGCTCTCCTGTTCCTCGGCAAGATGGTCCCGAAGTTCGCCGGTGTGTATCCGCTCCCGCGCCGCTACACCGCGCCCTACGCGATGTTCACGACGTTGCTGATGTCGACGGGCCTGACCTTCGGGACGATCACGTCGCTCTACGGGCTGAGCGCCGGGATCATCGACCGCACGCAGTTCTCCCTGCTGATCGGCGTCGTCGTTCTCTCCGCGATCGTGCCGACGGCAATCGCGCAGCGCCTCTTCCACCCGCAGGTCGCGGCCCGGCCGATCGCGCCGATGCCGCCTGCGCCCGAAGCGGTGGCAGACAGCGCCTAGAACTCGCGGCGTCGGTGTCAAGGACTCTCGTCAGCGGCTGCTCCTGTCAAGAACCCTGGACAGCGGCTGCCGCCGCCTTGGAGCCGGTGCCGGACTAAGCCGCGACGCGGGTCTCGCCCGCGACGATCACGCGCAGGATCTCGAGGCGATCGTCGAGCACGACGAGGTCGGCAGCCGAGCCGATCGACAGGCGGCCGACGGATGACGCCCCGATCACCGAGGCCGGCGTCTCCGTGGCGGCGCGCACTGCCTCCTCGAGCGACGCTCCGAGTGCGTGCAGTGCTCGCACCGCCTCGATCATGGTCAGGACGCTGCCCGCAAGCACACCGTCCGGGCCGCGCACGGTGCCGTCGTGCACCTGGACGTCGAGCGAGCCGAAGCTCGAGTACGAACCGTCGGCGCGGCCCGCCGCGGTGATCGCGTCGGTCACGAGCGCGACCCGCTCACGAGCGACACGCCAGATGACCGAGGCGGTCTCGGGCGCAAGGTGGATGCCATCGAGAATCATCGCGACGATGACGTCGTCGCGGGCGAGCGCTGCGCCGACGATGCCCGGATCGCGGTGACGGAACGGTCGCATCGCGTTGAAGATGTGGGTGACGCTGTGCACGCCGCGGTCGAATGCCGCATTCGCCTGCTCCGCGGTCGCGTCGCTGTGGCCGAGCGAGACGGCGACCCCGCGAGCGAGCAGGCGGTCGATCACCTTGCCCGCGCCGGGCAGTTCGGGCGCGAGCGTCATCAGCCGCACTGGGCCCGCGTCGAGCAGCCGGTCGAGCAGCGCAACGTCAGGGTCGCGTCGGGCTTCTGGGACATGCGTCCCGAGGCGGCTCGGTGAGAGAAACGGCCCTTCGAGGTGCATCCCGAGGATGCGCGGCCGCTCGCGCTCGCGCGGCGCCTCCCGCATCGCGGCGATCACCTGCTCTTCGGGGCTCGTGATCAACGTCGGCAGATACGCGGTGACGCCCGTCTCCAGCAGCGCCACACCAGCGCGCCGGTATCCCTCGGCGTCGGCGTCGAGGAAGTCGACGCCCCCGAACCCGTTCACCTGCAGATCGACGAATCCCGGAACCGCGATTCCGCGGCCGTTCGGCGAGGAGAGGCCGGTCGCGGTGAGGCGTCCATCGTCGACCTCGACGTCCCCCGGCACGAGCACGCCCTCGACCAGACAGGCTTCGACTCCGAGCCTCACGGTTCTCTCCGCCTGCCGCCCACCGGGACAGTGTAGGAGTGGTCCGGCAGTTTGGTCAATACCAGTTGACCGAAATTGGGGTGTTTCAGGGTTGTCTGCCTCTGCTTTGGTCTATACCATCGAGCCAGATGGCCGGGATCAAGCTCGAGCAGGTGACCAAGTCGTTCGGCTCTGTGAAGGCGGTCGACGAGGTCACGCTCGAGATCGCGGACGCCGAGTTCCTTGTTCTCGTCGGGCCGTCCGGCTGTGGCAAGTCGACGCTCCTGCGCATGATCGCCGGCCTCGAAGAGGTCACCGACGGAGCGATCTGGATCGGCGAGCGCGACGTCACCGACCTCGCGCCTCGCAGTCGGGACATCGCGATGGTCTTCCAGACCTATGCGCTCTACCCGCACATGACCGTGCGCCAGAATCTCGGCTACGGCCTGAAGGCGCGGCGCACGCCGAAGCCCGAGATCGCGCGCCGTGTCGCGGACGTTGCAGAGCTGCTCGGTCTGACGGATCTGCTCGAGCGGCGCCCCGCTCAGCTTTCGGGCGGCCAGCGACAGCGCGTCGCCATGGGCCGCGCCATCGCCCGTGAGCCGCAGGCGTTTCTCCTCGACGAGCCACTGTCCAACCTCGATGCGAAGCTTCGTGTCGGCATGCGTGCCTCACTGGCACAGCTTCATCAGCGGTTGGCCGTCACCACTGTCTACGTGACCCACGACCAGACCGAGGCGATGACGCTGGGCCAGCGCGTCGCCGTGATGCGAGACGGTCGCATCCTCCAGATCGACAGCCCGCACGAGCTCTACGCACGGCCGCGCAGCCTGTTCGTCGCGGCGTTCATCGGATCGCCGGCGATGAATCTCGTCGACGCGACGATCGACGGTGACGAGGTGACCTTTGGCCAGTTCCGGGTCGCCCTGCCACCGGGTCTTCGCCCGGCGTCGTCGGGCGAACGGGTCGTGCTGGGAATCCGGCCCGAGAACTTCGAGGACGCGGCTTTCGGCCCGGGGTCACCGACGATCGAAGTCGGCGTCGAAGTGGTTGAGGACCTCGGTTCGGACGCGCACGTGTTCTTCCACGTCGACGCGCCGCCGATCACGGCGGAGATCCTCGAAGCAGCCGCGGACAGCAGCCTCCTGACCGTCGACCGGGCGCTGTTCGCGGCGCGGGTCGACCCGCGGTCGCAGGCGCGTCCGGGCCGGCGGCTCTCACTCGCGCTCGATCCCTCAGGCTGCCACTTCTTCGATCCGGGGAGCGGCGAGCGCCTCGCGTCCGCCGCCGCCGAGCTGCAGCCGGTCCGTTGACCAAACAGCGGGAGACGAGGGAGCGCGTCCTCGAGCTCATCGAGCCGCTCGGTGTCGGCGATGCGATCCCATCGGAGCGGCAGCTTGGAGTCGATCTCGGCGTCTCGCGCCTCACCGTCCGCGCCGCGCTCGACGAGCTCGTCCGGGAGGGCTACCTCGTGCGGCGGCGCGGCGCGGGGACGTTCGTCGCCGAGCCGAAGGTCGCGAAGGGCATCGATGTCAGCTCCTTCAGCGACGACATGCGGCGGCGCGGGCTCGTGCCGGCGAGCCGCACGCTCGATCTGCGGGAGGTGCCGGCAGGCGCCCGGCTCGGTCGGCTGCTCCACGTGTCACCCGCAGAGCCGGTGCTCTCGATCAAGCGGCTCCGGCTCGCCGACGGCGAGCCGATGGCGATCGAACTGCTGAACGTTCGGGCCTCGCTCGTTCCGGGCCTCACCGGAGACGACCTCGAACAGAGCTCGTTCTACGACCTCCTCGCGTCGCGCTACGAGGTCGAGATCGTCGCCGGCACGCAGACCGTCGAGCCGACCGTGACGAACGACGAGGAGTCGGCGGTGCTCGGCGTCCCTCTGCACTCTCCGGCGCTGCTCTTCGAGCGCGTCACGCGGACGATCACCGGTGACGTCGTCGAGTTCACGACCTCGACGTACCGCGGGGATCGCTACCGGCTCGTCACCGAGCTCGGGGTCGGCGGTCGCCCGGCACAGCCGATCGAGCTCGCGCAGGTCACGCTCCCCTGATCGGGTGTCGACCGTACCAATTCAGAATTGGTATTGACATATCGGTCGCACGTGTGACACGATCCCGCGAAGTGACAACTGGTCTATACCAACCGCGCGGCGCCGAGATCCCTCGCAACCCCAGGAGGACAGTGCGAGGAGAGCGACAGGGCCGCTTGACTCTGGAGGTATCCAGATGAAGAGACGCAGCATCGTCGCTCTCGGGTTGATCGCAGTCCTCGCCGCGGCGCTCGCCGCCGCGACGTCGGGCGCGACGAACAAGACGACGGCGAACAGCATCACCGTATGGCTCCAGACCGATGCACAGAGTGGCTGGCCGGATCTCGTTGCGGCCGCCAATCAGACGTTCCAGGCCGCCCACCCCGGCACGACGGTGAACGTCCAGTACCAGACGTGGGGCGATCACCTGCAGAAGTTCGACGCGACGCTCGCGGGCGGCGGCGGGCCGGACGTGATCGAGATGGGCAACACCGAGATGACGAAGTACATGGCTGCCGGGGCGTTCGCCTCGCTCGACAAGACGCAGTTCGACAACTCGTCGAACTGGCTGCCCGGACTCGCCGCTTCGGGCAAGTACGGCGGCAAGACGTACGGTGTCCCGTACTACGCAGGCTCCCGCGTCGTCACGTACCGCAAGGACCTGTTCAAGCAGGCGGGCATCACGAAGCTGCCGGCGACGACGGCCGACTACATGACCGATGCGCAGAAGCTGCTGGCGAAGAACCCGCAGAAGGGATTCTCTCCCGTCTACATCGCCGGCACTGACTGGTACGTCGCGATGGGCTTCGTCTTCGACTACGGCGGCGGGATCGCGACGCAGGTGAGCGACAAGTGGAAGGGCCTGCTGGCCTCGCCGAAGTCGATCGCCGGCCTGACGGCGTGGAAGAACTTCTACCTCGCGGCGTCGCGGGCGAGCAAGACGAACGACGAGGCGCACCCCTATCCGTACACCGTCTACGCGCAGGGCCTCGTCGCCTCGACGATCGGCCCGAGCTGGTTCACGTGCTGCGTCGGCAAGAAGTACACGGCGACGACGGCGCAGTTCGTGATGCCGGGCCACGTCAAGGGCCAGCCGATGCCGGGCTTCCTCGGCGGCTCCGACCTCGCCGTGCCGGTCACGAGCTCGAACAAGGCGCTCGCGGCCGAGTGGATCAAGGACTTCACCAGCACGAGCGGGGAGAAGGGCCTGCAGGCGAAGGGCAACATCCCGAACGCGACCAACCTGCTCGGCAACAGCGTCAACGAGCGGGCTGCTTCTCGCAGCTGGTTCGTGCCGACCGCCAAGCACTGGGTCGACGTCGAGAACGGCAACATCCTGCGCAACATGCTGGCGCAGATCCTCACCGGCAAGCTGAGCGTCCAGCAGGCCGCCCAGTCTGCCAGCGACAACATCGCATCGGTGCTGAACCAGCCGTAACACCGGTGCACGACACGAGCGCTACCGCCGCCGCCGCCGAGACCACGCTCCACCGGTCCCGGCGGCGGCGGCACTTCTGGGAACGGCCCGCTCGATCGGCCGTCCCGTACGGGCTGATCGTTCCCGTCGTCGTCGTGATCGCGCTCGTCCTCGGGTACCCGCTCTACTGGCTGGCCAAGCTGTCGACCGAGCGCTACGGCCTGTTCGAGCTGATCCAGCACCACGGCGTGTCGGTCGGCTTCGCCAACTACAGCTCGGTTCTGCACGACCCCGTGTTCTGGCACACGTTGCTGCGCACGGTCGTCTTCACCGTCGTGAACGTCACGTTGACGATGGTGCTCGGCCTGCTGATCGCGCTGCTCCTGGTGCGGGTGAGCACCGTCGTGAAGATCGTCCTGAGCTCGGGCCTCGTGCTCGTGTGGTCGATGCCGGTCGTCGTGGCCGTGCAGATCTTCTACTGGATGACGAACTTCCAGAACGGTGTCCTCAACTACGTCATGACCGAGCTCCACATCGGCGACTTCACCCAGCACGACTGGTATGCGACGACGTTCTCACAGCTGAGCCTCGTCACGGTGCTGATCGTCTGGGGAGCGCTCCCGTTCGTCGCGATCACGCTCTTCGCCGGCCTGGCGCAGGTGCCCCACGACCTCGTCGAGGCCGCCGAGGTCGACGGCGCACGGCCATGGGGAATCTTTCGCGACATCACGCTCCCGGTGATCAGGCCGATCCTGCTGATCCTCACGAGCCTCTCGATCATCTGGGACTTCGGCGTCTTCACGCAGCCGTACCTGTTGATCGGGCAGTCGAAGATCACGACCGGCAACTACCTGATGAGCATCTACCTGTTCGAGGAGGGCTACTTCAAGGCCGACTTCGGCCGCGGCGCGGCGATCTCGATCCTGATGCTGTTGATCGTGGCCGTGCTCAGTGTCTTCTACGTGCGCAGAATGGTGCGGATCGGAACGGCGCAATGAGCGGTCGGCGCCGCAACACGCGCAGCGTCCGCCAGGCGGGGTGGAACGCCGTCGGCCTCGCGGTGTTCGTGGTGATGGTCTTCCCCGTCTTCTGGATGATCTCGACGGCGTTCAAGGCGCAGGACCAGATCGACAGCTTGACCCCGACCTGGTTCCCGCTCCATCCGACACTGCAGCACTTCCGCGACGCCCTCGACCGGCCCTTCTTCTGGCAGGACGTGTTGAACAGCCTGATCGTCGTCTCGGTGACGGTCGCGATCTCGATCTCGATCGCGTTCCTGGCGGCGATCGCGCTCGCTCGCTACCGCTTCACCGGCCGAGAGGTCTTCGTCGTCCTCGTGATCGGTATCCAGATGCTCCCGCAGGTCGGCCTGATCATCCCGCTCTACGTGGTGCTCGCGCGCTACCACCAGGTGAACGCGCTCTCCGGGCTGATCGTCACCTACATGACATTCGTCCTGCCGTTCTGCGTCTGGACGCTGCGCGGCTTCCTGATCGGGATCCCGAAGGATCTCGAGGAGGCGGCGATGGTCGACGGTTCGACACGCCTGGGCGTCTTCATGAAGATCCTGCTGCCGCTGATGGGGCCCGGGCTCGTCGCCACGTCGGTGTTCGCATTCATCACGACCTGGAACGAGTACATCTTCGCCAGGGTGTTGCTCAACGACCAGTCGAGGCAGACGGTCACGGTCTGGTTGTCCTACTTCCTCGGCACGAGTCGGAACACGGACTGGGGAGCATTGATGGCGGCCTCGACGTTGACCGCGATCCCGGTCGTCCTCTTCTTCCTGGCCGTCCAGAAGCGGGTCGCGTTCGGGCTCACGGCGGGAGCCGTTCGGGGATGAGTGCTGAGCTCGAACGTCTGGCGGCGACCTGCCTGCTGCCGAGCTTCCCGGGCGTCGACGTTCCCGACTGGATCCGCCGCTTCCTCGAGCGCGGCGGCGCGAGCGTCCTGTTCTTCGCCTACAACGCGCCAACCCGCGACGACCTGGCCGCCCTCACGGGCGCGCTGCGCGCCGAGCGCGCGGACGTGCTGCTCGCGACCGACGAAGAGGGGGGCGACGTGACGCGCCTGGAATGGCGCGAGGGCAGCTCGTACCCCTCTGCAGCAGGGCTCGGGGCCGTTGCGGACGTCGCGCTCACCGAGGAGGTCGCTGCGGCGATCGGCGCCGACCTCGCCGGGGTCGGAATCAACTGGAACTTCGCACCGGTCGCCGACGTCAACGTGCCTGCGAACCCGGTGATCGGCGTGCGTGCTTTCGGCGACGACGAGGCCGTTGTGGCACCGCACGTTGCGGCCTTCGTCCGCGGCCTTCAGCGCTCGCGTGTCGCTGCGTGCGCCAAGCACTTCCCGGGGCACGGCGCGACCGAGCTCGACTCCCACCTCGAGCTGCCTGTCGTCACCGGTGATCTTGCGGCGGCGCTCGGGCCGTTCCGCGCGGCGATCGAGGCGGGCGTCAGGACGATCATGACGGCCCACGTCGTCGTGCCGGGGCTCGGCGACGAGCCGGCGACCCTGAACCAGCGGATCGTCCGTGGTCTGCTCCGCGAGGAGCTCGGCTTCGACGGCGTCCTCGTCGCGGATGCGCTCGAGATGCGCGCAGTGAGCGCGACGGTCGGGGTGGAGGTTGCCGCCGTCCGCGCGCTTCGCGCAGGCGTCGATCTGCTCTGCGTCGGTCACGATCTCGGCGCGCTCGACGTGGGGCGGATCGAGGGCGCGCTCGTCTCGGCGGTGGCCTCCGGCGAGCTCGAGGAGGAGCGGCTCGTCGAAGCCGCGGCCCGCGTCCGGTCACTCGCCGCCTGGGCCCAACCCGAGCCCACGGCCGTCGACGCCGCGGTCGGGGACGTCGCGGCACGGCGTGCGGTTCTCGTCTCGGGAGATGCCTCGCTCGCCGCAGGCGCCTCGATCGTCGAGCTCCGCCCCCGTGCGAACATCGCGGCGGGTGAGCCCGAGCACCGCCTGGCCGGCGCGCGTGTGGTGCGCGAGGGTGAGCCCGTCCCACCCGCCGACGCGTACGTCGTCCGCGATGCGCATCGCCACGCCTGGATGCGCGATGCGGTCGACCGTGCAGGTGCCGTCGTGATCGAGGTCGGGTTGCCTGTCTGGCGGCCCGAGCACGCGCGCGGCTACGTCGCGACGTACGGCGCCGGCCGTGCGTCGCTTGCCGCAGCCTCCGGCATCCTGCAGCCGCCGGTGCGGGCATGAGCACGCACCTCGAGCGCGAGCTCGCCGAGCAGCCGGAGGCGCTGGCGCGTCTCTTCGACCGGCAGCGCGATCATGCGGCGAAGATCGCCGCATTGCTCACTCGAGAGGACGTGCAGTACATCCTGATCGCCTCGCGTGGCAGCTCGTCGAACGTCGCTCGCTACGCGCAGTACCTCCTCGGCCGTGCCCACCGTGTTCCTGTGGCGTTCGCCACGCCTTCGCTCTACACGCTCTACGGTCAACCGCCACGGCTGGACGGCGCGCTGGTCGTGGGTATCTCGCAGTCGGGCGAGTCGCCGGACGTGAACGCAGTGATCGAAGAGGCGCGCGCGCAAGGCCGCCCGACCGTCGCGCTCACGAACGTTCCGTCTTCGCCGCTCGGCTCATCGGTCGATGCGGTTCTCTCGCTCGAGGCGGGTGTCGAGCAGTCGGTGGCCGCGACCAAGACGTACGTCAATTCCCTCGGTGCGATCGCCTTGCTGTTCGCGGCGTCGACCGGTGACGCGGAAGCGCTCGCCGAGCTCGAGCACGTGCCCGCTCAGCTCGAGCGGCAGCTTGCCCGCTCGCGCGATGCGATCGGGCAGATCGACCGGCTGGGGCCGGTCGACGGCGGGACGGTGGTTGCCCGCGGCGTCAACTACGGCACCTCGTTCGAGATCGCGCTCAAGATCAGAGAGCTGTCGGGGCTCCTGTTCGAGGCGTATTCGGCGGCCGACCTGATGCACGGCCCTGTCGCCGCGATTGCGCCCGGCTGGCCCGTGATCGCAGTCGCGCCGTCGGGCCCGGCGCTCTGGAGTGTGGAGGAGGCAATGGGCGATGTGTCGGCCCGGGGCGCAAGGCTGATCGTGATCGCCGACGACGAGCGCGTGCTTGGCCGCGGCGAGGTTCGCCTCCCGCTCGAGCCCGGTGTGCCCGAGTGGCTCAGCCCGCTTCTCGCGGTCGTCCCGGGCCAGATCGTCGCGCTTCGCCTGGCCCAATTGCGGGGCAT
>CAWKNW010000021.1:0-15822 GCA_963851065.1 uncultured Thermoleophilia bacterium | reverse complement strand
GCGGCGCCGTGCCGATTGCATCGCGCATCGGCGTGAAGAGTCGACTGTCGAGGGCATCGGCGGCCGCGCGCGCACTCGCCAGCGTCGTCGCCCTGCCACGCCCGTCGAGCCCTCCACGCGAGAGTCGCCTGAGGGCGAACCGCAGCCAGTCCAGGTCGGTCGAGATCTCGACGTCGCCCAGCTCATGCAGGATCAACGAGTCGCCGGCAAGAGTCGCGGCCTTCAACCGGCCGTCGGCCTCGATGAACTCGACGACGGCGTGATCGCTGCGGCCCAAGCGCCGAGCGTGACCACCGACAGGCAACGAGCGGCCGTTCCGCGCTCCCCGGCCAAGCCTCGCGCGCGCCCGTACCGACGCCTCGAGCTCTGAACGACGGGCCGTCAGGGCGCGTGTCGATCGCCCCGCTCCTTGCTCCGACTCGATGATCCGCCCGAGCCGGCGGAGCTCCACCAGTTCGCTGCGAAGCCGCTGGTCGGAGGGCGGACGAACGCTCGGCAGGCGAAGCGCGTTTGCGCGTAGCCGCTCGGCCCAGTCCAGGACGAGAGCCGGCTCGTCGGCGTTCAATGCGATCCGCAGCCCCTGACGCGCCAGTTCGACGCCGAGCGCAGAAGTCGTTGCACGGAGCTCGGCTGCACCGAGCGTCGCCCGGTGCTCCTCGAGCAACTCGAGCCCATCCCGCAGTTTGCGTTCCGCCCTACGGCTGTCGTGATCGCGAAGGAGATCGAGCGCCTCGACGTGACGGAGGTCGATCCGGTCCTCGACTGTTCCTCGCCGCTCGAGGGATCTGGCGGTGGTCAACTCGAGCTTCGCTGCCGACGATGTACCGGCGACCACCGCCGCATGACCAAGAAGAAGATGCGCACGAAGCGCCTCGAGCGTTCGACCGTCAGCCTCGAGATCATCGGCAGCGCGCCGTCCAGCACGGACCGTCGATCGGCTGACCGCGCCGCGCGCGATTGCAGCGCTCAGCGCCACGACGGTCGCAGCGGCGGCGTTAGGCCGCTGGTGGTGTGCCGCAAAGGAACGTCTTGCGGTCGTGGCGAGCGCGATCGCTCCGTCGGCGTCACCGGCAAGGAGCGATAGGCGCGCGGCTTCGAGGCGAGCCTTGTTGACCGAGTCAGCTGCCTTCACACGAGCCGACGTTGCCTCGAATCGTTCGAGGTCCGCGCGGGCCTCGGGCAGGAGCCGGAGCGCCAGGAAGGCCTCGGCACGGTTGAGATGCAGCCAACACGCGGCCCAGTCGGAAAGCGCATCCGCATCGACTGCGTCGAGCTCTGCCAGGCATGCGACGGGATCGCCTTCCATTGAGCGCAGGCGCGCGAGCTCGATCCTCGCGTCGGCCGCCGCTGCAGAGAGACCGAGCGTCGAGTACGACCGACTCGCTCGCTCAAGGTCGCGACGTGCGCGTCCCACCTCTCCGATCTCGCTCAGCGCGGCTCCTCTGTTGTAGGCGAGACGCGCTTCCCAGACAATATCGTGACGGCGTCTGAGGACCCGCAAGGCGGCGTCGGATGCTGGCAACACGGCCGTGAGACGGCCGGCAAGGTGGTACACGGCGATCCGGAAAACCTCGCTCCGCGCCCTGTCGATGCCTGAGAGGGCGGCCTGGGCTGCGTCGATCTCCGCCATGGCCCGCTCGGTCTTGCCACGGTACGCAAGGTAGAGCGCGAGGTTCCGGCGGGCGAGCGCCGCGCGGTGGACGAAGCCGTTCCGCTCGCCGAAGCGCACAGCCTCGCGGATCGTAGGCAGCGCGCGCGGGTCTCCGAGTCGCCAGCGTGCGATCCCAAGCGCATGCAGTGCGGCGACCTGACTCTCTCGGTCATGCTCCGCCCGCGCCTCTGTCAGCGCCTTTTCGGCCAACACGCGCGCCCGGAATGGATCCGACTGCACGAGCGTGTGTGCCTGTTCCGCGAGCGTCAGGGCTTCCCGCCGCGCGGCGAGAGTCATATGCTGGACATTCGTATCAGTTAACGGGGTCGCTACTCATCCGGGAACGTGGCGTCGACAGGCAAGGAGAGCGATTGCGATGGGGAACAAGCCCCCGGCCAAATTCGCAGATAAGTTCACGAAGCGCGTTGCCCAGAACGCCTACGTGGCGTACTACGCGGTTCCCGATCCGCACTGCGGATCGCTGATTGAGTTCGTTGTCGATCAGCTGCTAGTTGGAGAGCAGGCTCTCGCCAACCGCGCGGTGATGTCCCGCCTGAATCACCTTGCTGAGGACTCGCAGATGACGGTCTTCGACTCGCATGACCGTCCGAAGGAGAACATCGCGATCTGGCGTCTGAAGAATGCCAAAGGGAAACAGCAGGAGGCCGACGTTGCGATGGCGGTGTGGGCGCTTCGCACAACGCTCATCAAGCACAAGATTCCGACCGAGCAGATCTCCCCCAATCACGTGCTCGTTCCTTCTCCGAACTTCCACGATTGCCCCTTTGGGCCTCCGGCGAGCCACGCTCCACTGAAGATCCCTCGTTACAACGGGTCGAACGCCGTCGACGTCTCCGTCGTCGACGCGGGCTACGTGCACAAGAGTCCCATCGCGCCTCGCCTTGCGAGCGCCGTATACGCTCAGTGGCTCGCGCACCGTCTGCCGCCGCGCGTTCCCGAGTACGTCTGGGCTAACGGGGGGGAGGTCGCGCGGCCGGGCCTCAATCCGCTCGACCAGAACCGCGACAGAAAGCTCGATGCGCTTGTGGGTCATGCGAACTTCGTCGCAGGCGTGATCGCTCAGGGTTGCCGAAGGGCCAAGATCCACGTCGAGAGCGACAACGCGGCTTTTCTCAACACTGGTACCGACAACCCGACGATCCCGACGGAGGCGGCCGTCGCCCGATCCATCTGGAACCAGCGGAACTCGGCGGTGATCAACGTCGGCTACGCGTTCCCGACGCTCACCGACGTTCAGATTACGGACGTCATGCCATTTGTTGGCGGACCGCCGAGCCTCGCGCTGAAGACGGTTCTCGACACGCTGGACCGGCGTCGGACGTACATCGTCGCCCCGGCGGGCAATCAGAACTGCACGGCGCGGCAGTATCCGGCCGCGTTCTGGAAATACGGCAATGGAGGCAAGGGATATCCGAATGTGATCGGCGTTGGTTCGGTCGATGCCAACCATCAGCGATCGATCTTCTCGAACCATGGCGACTGGGTGCGCTGCTGCACGCTCGGCCGCCGTGTGGTCTCGACCTTCGTGGATGCTTGGGACAGAGGGACCGAGGAACCCGGTGCACCTCCTGCGCGGCCTTTCCGCGGTTGGGCTTCATGGAGCGGCACCTCCTTCGCGTCGCCCAGAGTCGCTGCGGAGCTCGCACGACGCCACGCTGGAGGCATGTCGCTCCAGGACGCGTTCAAGAGCATGACCGACCAAGCGGACCAAGCCGGCCTACCCAATCCGTGGAAGGAAATGGGACATCGTCTCGACGGGATTCCGGTGTCGCCGTAGTGACAACACCTGCGGCGTCACCGGGTGAGCTTCTCCAGAAAGCGGCCGCCGGTGATCAGTTCGCTTGGAACGCGATCGTCGACCGCTTCTCGGGGCTCGTCTGGGCAACCGCGCGGGCGCACCGGCTCTCGCGCGAGGACGCGGCCGACGTCGCGCAGACGACGTGGCTCAGGCTGGTCGAGCACCTCGACCGGATTCGCGACCCGGAGCGGCTCGGGGCGTGGCTCGCGACGACGGCTCGCCACGAATCGCTCCGGATGATCCGTCGCGGCGGGCGCGAGCAGCCGACCGACGAGGCCGATCTGTTCGAGGTGCCCGACGACGACGCTGTCGACCGCTTGCTGCTCGACCAGGAGCGCGACGGGAAGCTGTGGCGGGCTTTCGCGGCGTTGTCGGAGCGCTGCAAGACGCTGCTGCGGATCTTGATGGCCGACGAGCCGCCGAGCTACGAAGAGATCGGCGCAGCGCTCGACATGCCCGTCGGCGCCATCGGCCCGACACGCATGCGCTGCCTCGACCAGCTGCGCCGGACGGCCGGCGTCGCGGAGCTTGGCGCATGATGTATCAGGGGCCACCCCACGATGCTCTGTTCCACGAGGCCGCCCAGCGATGACCGACAACCCCACCAATTCAGAGGCCCAGGACGACCCGCTGCTCGCCGAGCTGAGACGGCTGGCGGGCGTGGTCGATCCAGTGCCGGAGCAGGTAACCGCCTACGCGAGGGCCGCGCTCGGCTGGCGTCGGATCGACGCGGAGCTGGCGGAGCTGCTGGTCGACTCGCAGCTCGAGTCCCCGTCGACCACGCGCTCGGTGTCCGAGTCGGAGCGCACGCTCACCTTCCGGTCGAGCAATCTCGACATCGACGTCGAGCTTCAGGCCGGCGACGAGGAGGTCCTGCTCCTGGGCCAGCTCGCACCTGCCGGTGCGATGAAGGTCGAGGCGCAGCGTGACGACGGATCGGTCGCCGCGACGGCGCAGGCCGACGAGCTCGGCCGGTTCCGGCTCTCGCTCGAGCCCGGAGCGCGGATCAGGCTCGTCGTGCGACGGGAGCCGCCGGCGGCTCCCGTCGAGACCAGCTGGATCGACGTCTGATCACGGACGATGGCCGTCCTCGGCATGTCGTGGGGTCAGACCCGGGTCTGACCCCGGCGGCCGCGCGATCGCCGACTCGATCGCGGCGCTGGTGTGTTGCGGGCGCTCCGGCCACACCGGCCCGAATCGCGCATCGAGCAGGGCAAACGCGTGCCCGCGCTTGTCACGAAAGGCATACGGGCGACCCCCGCGGGGTCAGACCCGGGTCTGACCCGGGTCTGACCCCACCGCTCTCCGCCGCACCCCGCCTCCCCACGGTCTCCGTCCGCGCGGGCATGGCCGCCGAGGGGGTTACATTTAGCTCTGTTACAGAGCTATTATGAGGCGATGAGCATCGCGGCTCAGACGGTCGAGACCGAGCGCCGGGTTGCCGACGAGCTGCTGGCCGCCCTTTCGGCGATCAGACGTGCGACGCGGCGCCACAGTGGCAGGCCCGCCGAGCTCTCGTCGCTGACGACCGCGCAGCTCGAGCTCGCCCGTGTCGTCCGGCGGAACCCCGGGATCTCGATTGCCGGGGCGGCCGAGGCGATGCGACTCGCGCCGAACACCGTGAGCACGCTCGTCGCCGACCTTGTGTCCGCCGGCCTCCTCGTTCGCCGCGCCGATCCGTCCGACCGCCGGGTTGCGCAGCTCGAGCTGACCGCCGGATGGAAGCGCAAGATCGACGCGTGGCGCGACCGCCGGGTCGCGGCAGTCGACGACGCGATATGTCGTCTGCCTCCCGGCGAGCGCCGTCGCCTCGAGCGCGCGCTTCCGGCTCTCACCCGCCTCGGAACGGAGCTCGAACCGTGAGCACGGTGCCGGCCGTCGACGTGCGCGGCCTTCGTCATCGCTTCGGCGATCACGTCGCGGTCGACGGGATCGACCTCCGTGTGATGCCCGGCGAGGTGTTCGGTCTGCTCGGCCCGAACGGCGCCGGCAAGACCACGACGATTCGCGTGCTCAACACGCTGCTGCCGGTCCAGCAAGGAACGGTCTCGGTATTCGGCTACGACGTGCGAACCGAGCAGACCGCGGTGCGCCGGCTGCTCGGCTACGTGCCGCAACAGCTCTCGATCGAAGCTGCGCTCACCGGGCGTGAGAACGTTGCGTGGTTCGCCCGCCTGTTCGACGTGCCCAGGCGCGAACGGAGGCCCCGCGTCGACGACGCGCTCGACGCGATGGGCCTCCTCGACGCCGCCGACCGGCTCGCCGGCACCTACTCGGGCGGCATGGTGCGGCGGCTCGAGCTCGCGCAGGCGCTGGTCAACCGGCCGGCGCTGCTCGTGCTCGACGAGCCGACCGTCGGCCTCGACCCCGTCGCCCGTGGCGGCGTCTGGGAACGCGTCGAGGAGATGCGACAGGCGACCGGCATGACCGTGCTCGTCACGACGCACTACATGGAGGAGGCCGACGCGATGTGCGACCGCGTGGCGATGATGCACCTCGGAACGCTCCGCGTCGTCGGTCGGCCGGACGAGCTACGCCGCTCCCTGGGTCCGGGGGCGACGCTCGAGGACGTGTTCAGGCGTCAGACCGGGAACACGCTCGACGGTGAGGAGATCGGGAAAGGGGGGCTCCGTGAGATCCGCCGCACTCGCCGGACTGCCGGCCGCGTCGGCTGAGCGGCCGCCGGCGCCACCGCTCTGGCGCACCTTCCCGAGCCGCACCCTGACGTTCTGCCTCGTCGAGCTGCAGAAGCTCAGCCACGACCGGACCGAGCTCTTCACCCGCGCCGTTCAGCCCGTCCTGTGGCTCGTCATCTTCGGCGAGACCTTCAACCGGATCCATGCGATCCAGACCGGGAGCAACTCGTACCTCGACTTCCTCGCGCCGGGAATCATCGCGCAGTCCGGTCTCTTCGTCGCGATCTTCTACGGGATCCAGATCATCTGGGAGCGCGACGCGGGCGTCCTCAACAAGCTGCTCGTGACGCCGACGCCGCGCGCTGCGCTGATCCTCGGCAAGTCGTTCTCGGCCGGCATCCGCGCGCTCGCCCAGGTCGTCGTCGTGCTCGTGCTGTCGGTGATCCTCGGCGTTGCCCTGACGAAGAACCCGTTCGACATCGCCGCGACGTTCGTCGTCGTCATGCTCGGGTCGGCGTTCTTCGCGTGCCTGTCGATGACGATCGCCGGCATCGTGCTGAAGCGCGACCGGCTGATGGGAATCGGCCAGATGATCACGATGCCGTTGTTCTTCGCGTCGAACGCGCTCTACCCGATCGCCGTCATGCCACCGTGGCTCCGGGCGCTCGCCCTGGTGAACCCGTTGTCGTACGAGGTCGACGCGCTGCGCGGCCTGCTGATCGGCACGCCGTCGCATCTCGCGCTCGACTTCGCCGTGCTGCTCGTCTCCGTCGCTGTCGGAGTGACGGCGGCGTCGTCGCTCGTCGGCCGTCTCGCCCGTTAGCCGGCGAGCCCGCCGAAGACGGCGAACCGGTTGCTCGGAGTGAACTCCCAGGCGACGCCGCTCCCGGGCTCGGCGTGCACCACCGCGCCCGGCGGGAGCTCCTTCGCGAGCCGTGCCGCGAGTGCCTTCGCGTCGTCCTCGTCGTTGACACCGATGAGGACGAACTTCCAGCGGCGAACAACCGGCCGTCCGTTCGCCTCCTCGCGGTCCGCGAACTCGACCGCCTCGTGATGCGCCCGGAACTCGACGCGCACGTCCCAGTCGGCGATCCCCGTCTCCTCCGAGTCCTCCGCCTCGTCGGCCTCACGGCGCTCGTGCTCCGCCTCGTGCTCGGTCTCGGTCGTGGGAAGCGCCGCGCGCGCGTCCTCCCACCGTTCCTCCTCCGGGTGCCAGCGGTCGAGCTGGAAGCCGACGTCGAGCCCGTGGTCGGCAGCGAGCTCCCCGACGAGCGTCTCGGCCGACTCCGCGCTCCGGCGCGTGTCGGCGTAGATGATGACCCTGTCGTCGGCAGCGCTCACGGCGACGCGTTCGCCGGCGGGGACCTCGAGCTCGCGGTCTGCGCGGTGGTCGCGCAGCACCTGCAGCAGCGGCTCCACGCCGGTCGCGTCGGCAAGGGTCACGGTAACGCGCCAGTCCTCGGCCATTGCGGGAAGTCTGCCCGAACGAGACGGGGCCGAGTAGGTTGTCGCTACGCGAACACGAGGAGGGCGGCATGGCCACGATCAGCGACCGTGAACAGCAGCAGGTCGAGAAGGCAAACGGCTCGGGACGCACGCCGGCCGTCTTCATCCACGGCCTCTGGCTGCTTGCGAACAGTTGGGACGACTGGCTGCCCGTCTTCGAGGAGGCCGGCTATGCACCCGTGGCGGCCGAGTGGCCCGACGACCCGGCCACCGTCGAGGAGGCGAAGGCGAACCCCGAGGTCTTCGCAGGGAAGTCGGTGCCGCAGGTCGCCGACCACCATGCCGAGCTGATCCGCGAGCTGAGCAAGAAGCCCGTGGTCGTCGGCCACTCGTTCGGCGGGCTGCTCACGCAGATCGTCGCCGGGCGCGGGCTCGCGGCAGCCTCCGTCGCCATCGACCCGGCGCCGTTCCGCGGCGTTCTCTCGTTGCCCGTCTCGGCCCTCCGGTCGGCGTCTCCGGTGCTCATGAACCCGCTGAACCTGAACCGCGCGGTCGCGCTCAGCTTCGGCCAGTTCCGCTACGCGTTCGCGAACGCGGTCGGGGAGTTCGAGGCGAAGGAGCTCTACGAGAAGTACTCCGTTCCAGGCTCGGGCATGCCGCTCTTCGAAGCCGCATCCGCCAACCTCAATCCCTGGAGTGGCACGAGGGTCGACACGAAGAACCCCGACCGCGGCCCGTTGCTGATCCTCTCCGGCGAGCGCGACCACACCGTCCCCTGGGCGATCGCGCACGCGTCGTACAAGAAGCAGCGCGGCAACCCGGGAGTCACCGAGATCACCGAGATGAAGGGGCGCGGCCACTCGCTGACGATCGACAGCGGCTGGCGCGAGGTCGCCGACACGGCGTTGACCTTCCTGGCGCGGTTCAAGGAATAGTCGCGTCGTGCCCGATCCGACGGAGCTCGCACGCACGATCGTCGAGGAGTGCTGGTCGGACGATGCCGGGCTCGATCGCATGGCGACACTGGTCGGTCCGGGTTACGTCCATCACAGTGCATTCGGCGACGTGCCGTTCGCGGGTTTTCGGGAGGGGATCGCCTGGGTCGACGGCGTGTTCGCGGACCGTTCGTATCGGGTGCGGCAGACACTCGTCGAAGGCGACCTGGTCGCCGTCTACCTCACGTGGTCGGCAACCCGGCGCGCGGACGGCGCGCCGGTCGAAGGTCGCGGCGCCTACCACTTTCGCATCGCCGACGGGAGGATCGCCGAGGACTGGGATGTCTTCTTCCCGATGAGCTGACGCTCCGCGCAGCGTGCCAGCCTCCACGCGGATCGGGATGCCAGCATCCCTCGAGAACGCGTGGGGCCACTGTATGCGCGCGGCCGAAGCCGTCGTAGCCTCGAGTCGGAGTCGCGATCGAGCTACTCCGGGAGACGAAAGGAGCATTCGATGTCGAGAATGCTGCTCACGGTCCTCGTGATCGGCGCCCTCGCGGGGCTGGCAGGGGCGTCGGCACGGAATGCAGGCGCGGTCCTGCCGCCCGGCAACGCGGTCGAGCAATGGGACAAGATCGCCGAGGACACGGTTGTCGCCTCTGGTGCATTCCAGAGCGAGGGCATGATCTACATGGCGTACGTGTCGCAAGCCATGTACCGCGCAACGAATCCCGCCCGGGGGTTCGGCGCCGGCTATGACGACGCGGCAGCCGTCCAGGCGGCGTCCGAGACGCTGTCGCACTACTTCCCGGCGCAGGCGGCAACGCTCGCCTCGCTGCGTCAGGAGGCGATGGCCGCAATTCCGAACAGCCTGTCGAAGTATCTCGGGACGTTCTTCGGATCGGTGGCCGCACGAGGTGTGATCCTCGGGCGGACGGGTGACGGGCTCGTGACGCCGATCGCCTCGACTTCACTGTTTCCGACGCTGACGCCAGGGCCCGGCGTCTGGCGCCTGACGCCGCCTGCCTACCAGGCGCCGCAGACGCCATGGGTCGGGTCGGTGACGCCGTTCATCATGCAGCGGCCCGACCAGTTCCTGCCGCCGCCTCCGCCTTCGCTGTCGAGCCCGCTGTGGGTTGCTGCCTTCAACGAGATCAAGGTGCACGGCTCGAGCACGAATCCGAACACGGTGGAGACGTCGACGGCCAAGTTCTGGACGGCCAACATCATCCGTCAGTACAACGGGCTCGCCCGTGACGTGGCCACGGCCGGAGGCCTCGACGACGCCGGAACCGCCCGGCTCGTCGCGATGGTCAACGTGGTCGGTGCCGATGCCGGAATCTCGTTCATGAACGCCAAGTACCACTATCTGTTCTGGCGGCCGGTGACCGCGATCGATCCGACGTCGGTGTCGTCGAGCGACGGATTCGGCCCGGCTCCGGGGTTCAGCGACGGGAACCCTGCAACGGTCGAGCAAACCGGGTGGCGGCCGCTCCTGCCGACGCCGAACCATCCCGAGTACCCGTCGGCCCATACCACGTTCTCCTCGGCCGAGGCTGAGGTGTTCGCGGACTTTCTCGGGACCGACAACATCAACGTCGACATTCACGGGTTCGATCCGGCTGGACCCGCCGGCAACCTGAACGCGGTACGTCACTTTGCGACGACCGCCGACCTGCGGACGGAGACCGTCAACGCCCGCGTATGGGGCGGCCTTCACTACCGGTTCTCCGGCGAGGCCGGCCTGAGCCTCGGGAAGGAGGTCGCGGACTACGACCTCAGCCACGCCTTCGGGTTGGCTCCCTGGTGAGGCGGTGGTTCGGGGGCGCCGGAGGCCGGCGCCCCCGAACCTCGATGGCCTGGCAGAGTGCGGGCGTGGCGACGATGGCCGACCTCGACGAGCTCGCGCTGGCGATGCCGCTCGTGACGAAGGAGGTCTCGGAGGACGGGCGACCCTCCTACCACGTGCACGGCAAGCTCATGTGCTTCCACCGCGGCCGCCGGCCCGACGCGCTCGACGCGGCGACGGGGGAGCGTCTCGAGGACGTGCTGATGTTCCGGGTCGCCGGCCAGGAGGAGAAGGAGCTGCTGCTCGCCAGCCGGCCGGACGTCTTCTTCACGACGCCCCATTTCAACGGGTATCCGGCGGTGCTGACGCGGATCCCGCAGCTGGCGCTCCTCGACCGCGACGAGCTGCGCGACCTGGTCGTCGACGCCTGGCTCACGCGCGCGCAGAAGCGCGTCGCCAGGGCCTGGCTCGCCGAGCACGAGCCGGACGACGAGTGAGCCGGCGGGGGGGGGAGAGGGGAGGAGGGAAGGAGGGGGGCGGGGGCGGTTTGGGGGGAGGGGCTGTGTTTGTTGATGAGGTGGGGGGGGGGGGGGGGGGGGGGGGGGGGGGGTGGGGGGGGGGGAGGAGGGGTGGGGGGGGGGGGGGGGGTGGTGTGGGGGGGGCGGGGGAGTGGAGGGGGGGGGGGTGGGGGGGGGGTGTGGGGGGGGGGGGGGCGCCTTTTGGTTTTTTTTTTTTTTGTGGGGGGTTTGGGGGGCCGGGGGGGGGGGGAGGGGGGGGGGGGGGGGGGGGGGGGGGGGGGGGGGCTGGGGTGGGGGAGGGGGGGGGGATGGGGGGGGGGGGGGGTTGTGTTGGGTTCGTTGACACCCTCCGCTCGGTGCCTGGCACAGTGCCAGGCACCTTCATTCGTCCGTCGTCTACCTTTCGCTCCGGTTTGGGCCGGAAGCTGCGAGTCGGGGTCGTCGCTGGGTCGACAGCGCTTGCTCTGTTCACGTTGTGCTGCCTGACGGCGGCCGGTGCGGTGAGGCAGCCGTCGGCCTGGGCGACGTTCGGTGCGAGCACCGCGCGCCTCGGCGAAGCTGCGGCGTCCGCGCCGGTCTCGAATGTTGCGCGTCGGTTCGTGCTGCCGCTGTCGGGCCGGTTCACGGCACAGGTGCTGTCTGCGGAGGGCGTGTTCGTCGCGGCGAGCACGGGCGGTGACGTCGTCGCCTTCGACCGGAACGGCTTCGTGCTCTGGCGCGACCAGATCGGGCAACTCGCCCACAGCTGCCCCCAGCTCGACGGCTACGGCGTCGTCGGCACGGGCGTGATCGATCAGACGTCGGGCACGTTCTATGTCGCGGACGCGTTCGGGCGACTCCACGCCCTCGCGCTTGCGACCGGCGCCGAGCGGCCCGGCTGGCCGGTGCGCATGTTCACGGACGTCGATTCCGAGCTGAATTGGGGCGCGCTCACGCTTGCCCGCGGGTCGGTGTACGTGCCGACCGCCGCCTATTGCGACGCTGCCGGAACACCTGGCGGGATCTACCGCGTCAACCTCGCGACGCGGGCCGTGAGCCACTGGCTGGCGGTGCCACTCGACCAGGGTGGCGGCGGCGGGCCGTGGGGCTGGGGCGGCCTCGCCTTCGATTCGGCTTCGGGGGGCCTCTTCGCCGGCTCGTCCGGAGCCTTCGCCGGAGGCTCGAACACGGGAGCGTCCTACACGGAGACCGCCGGGTACGGCGACCGGCTGATCGACTTCGGGCCCGACCTGCAGGTTCGGGCGTCGAGTCATCCGGCAGGGCTGCCCGACCGCCAGGATCTCGACTTCGTCGGCTCGCCGCTGCTCGTTCCCGGCACCTCGTGCGGGCCACTCGTTGTTGCCGCGACGAAGAACGACGCCGTCTACGGCTGGAGCGAGGGCGACCTCGCGCAGGGGTGGGTCTGGAAGGTGGCGATCGAGCCGTACGCGATCGGGAACCCCTTCGTGTCCCAGCTGGCGTGGTCGTCGGCGACGTCGTCCGTATTCGCGGTGACGGGCACCGAGCTCGTCCGGATCAGGATCGGCGCCGGGTGCAAGCCCTCGGTCGCCTGGCGCAGGAAGCTCGGAACGCACACCGAGAACGGCTCGCCGACCGTTGCCGGGAACACGGTCTGGTTCGCAGACAACGGCAAGCAGACGCTCGACGCCTACGACGCGACCAGCGGCAAGCGGCTCATGGCGGCGCCTCTCGGGGGCACGACGCTGGAAGCGCCGACCGTCGTCGCGGGCCGCGTGATCGTGGGGACGTTCAACGGCATCGTCGAAGGGTTCGGCACGGCGCCGGAGCCCCTTCCGGCGGCCGCGACCGGCCGGCGGTCATCGACGAGCTGGGCCGATGCCGAGCACGGCTGGCAGGGACGAGCGAACGGCGTGTACGCGACGGACGATGGTGGCAGCCACTGGAAAAGGATCTTGTCGCAGCCGGCGCTCGCCGTGCTACGCGTCTCCGCGACGTCGGGAGTGGTCTCGACGGGCTTCGATCCCGGTGTCTGCATGTGCGCGACCAGGCAGTTGTGGACGACCGATGCGGGCCGCACCTGGCACGACACGCGGACGCTGAGCGGGGACTTCGTCGACAGCGGCGGCCGCGTCTACTTCTGGGAGAAGGGCAGCCTGCGGCTCCTCGCACGGCTGCCGGCGCAGGCGACCGACGCACGACTCGGGGCGCGCACGGTCGCATCGGTGGCCGACGGGACGATCGTGTCCGCGATTCCGTTCCAGGGTGGTGTCGCCGCCCTCGTGTCGAATCGCGTCGGCGGCGCGGGGTGGGACAACGCCCCGCGCGTGATCATCGCCGAGGGCGGCGCCGCCAAGACGGTCACCCTTCCCGGTCGGCCGGGTGATCCGCTCGTGCAGTCGATCAGGGCCTCCGGCAAGCGCGTCGTCGTCACCGCGGTCGACTACGTCCAGCACCCGTCACGCACGATCACGTGGACGTCGAGCGACGGCGGCTCGAGCTGGTCGGTGGGCTAGGAGTCGGCCGTCCCACGGGATTCAGGCTCCCCCTTCGCGTGGAGTGCGGCCGCGTCTTCGAGCGAGAGCCTCAGCCCCTCACTCCAGGCGGTGTTGTGCTCGAGGCGGTCGAGATGAGCTTCGTACCGCCCCCGTTCCGCCGTCAGCATGCGGAACCCGCTCGATTGCTCCGCCGCGCAGACCGCTCCCCAGAGGCGCGCCGCTTCCTGCTCTTGTCCCGTCTCGGCGAGCGCGCTTGCGACCCCGGCCAGGCAATACGCCATCAGGCGAAAGCGGTCGCTCGTCGACGTCTCCATCGCGGCGCGATAGAGCTCCGTCGCGGCGTCGTAGTCGCCGCGGTCGAGCGCGAGGTCGGCGAGGCTGTGCGTATTGTTCGCGAGCGCGCTGGACGAGCCGAGCTCCGCATACAGCGCTTGTGCTTCGAGCAAGCGCTGCTCACCCTCGTCGAACCTGCCGACATCGCGGAGCGCCTCTCCGAGGTTGTGCAACGAGCTTGCCTGTGCAAGCCGGTCACCCGTCGCCCGGTAATGGGCGAGCAGTTCGCGCGTGTGACGCGATCGCCGTTTCGAGATCTCCTCTTGTCCAGGCTACGCCGACGAGGCGATGATCGAGCCAGGCGGAGTCGTCGGCGAGTCGAAGGTCCTCGGCGATCAGCCGGGCGTCTGACCAGAAGGCCTCGGCCTGGTCGATCTCGTCGGTCACGAAGAACGAGATCAGCCCTGCGACCTCGAGCGCCTGCAGGCGCGTCTCGGCGGCGGCGGTGTCCATCCGGGAAGCGGCTTCGCTGAGCCACGCCGTTGCGTCACGGAAGAGACCCTCGCCCAGCCAGAAGCGACAGCAGGCCACCCCGAGACTCAACGCGAGGTCGTTCTCACCGGCGATCCAGCACCACGCAAGCGAGCTGCGCGCATTGTCTTACTCGGGGCGGAACGACCCGAGCTCGGTCGGGCTCGCCGCGCGCTCGACGTTCGGGCCCGGCTTGCCGATGCGTTCGAGTGCCAATTCGCAAATCCACTCGGCGTGGCGAAGGTGGTAGTCGTATGCATCGTCGCGCAGATCGAGCTTCTCGGCCGCGTAACTCCTGATCGTCTCGAGCATCCAATATCGCGGCTCGAGTTCCGTGTCCCGTCGTCGGAGGAGGCTCTTGTCGAGCAGCGACTGGAGCGTGTCCGGATCCGCGTCGACGACCGCCTCTGCGGCTTCGAACGTGCAACCGCCTGCGAACACGCTGAGCGCGCAGAACACTCGCTGCTCCTCGGCCGCGAGCAACTCGAACGACCAGTCGATGGCGGCCCGCAAGGTCTGCTGGCGCGGGTCGGCATCGCGTCCTCCCTTGAGCAGATCGAGCCGCTGCGTCAAGCGCTCGAGCAGTTGTGCGGGCGAGAACAACACCGCTCGGGCGGCCGCGAGCTCGATCGCAAGCGGTAACTCGTCGAGACGCGGCACAGCTCGGTGATCCTGTCGTCTGCAGCCAACGTCACGCCGACCGAGCGTGCGCGCTCGCGAAACATCTGCTCTGCATCGCTTGCGTTCAGAGGCGGCACGGGCCAGATGGTCTCGGCCGCGACCTGAATCCGCTCCCTGCTCGTCACGAGCAACTTCAGCATCGGGCACTTGGCGACGAGCGCGGCGAGCTCGGCTGCGATTTCGGGCAGGAGGTGCTCGGCGTTGTCGAGCACCAACAGCAACCGCTTGCCGTCCAGTCGGTTCCCGAGCGTGTCCACCAGAGCTCTTCCCTGCTCCTCCATGACGCCGAGCGTCTGCGCGATCGACGGCAGGACGAGCGCCGCGTCGCGCAGCGCGGCGAGCGCGACCCACCACAAGCCGCCCGGGAACGCGTCCGACACCTCCGCAGCTGCCTGGAGCGCAAGCCGGCTCTTCCCGGTGCCGCCGGGCCCGGTCAGCGTCAGCAGGCGGACGTCCTCGCTTCGAAGCAAGCCGACGACCTCGGTGAGCTCGTGCACTCGACCCAGAAACGGGGTCGAGGGAATGGTAGGTTCGTTTGGCCGAGGCTTTTCAGCGGCGGAAAGTCTTCGTCGCCGAGCTGGTACAGCCGCTCAGCTGCTGAGAGGTCCTTCAATCGATGCTCGCCGACGTCTCTCAGGGTGATGCCGCCAGACGCTTCGACGAGCGCTCGCGCCGTCGACGACAGGACCGTCTGCCCACCGTGTGCCGCCGCGGCGATGCGCGCAGCACGATGCACGTCGATGCCGACGTACCCTGCCTCCGTGACGACCGGCGTGCCCGTGTGCACGCCGATTCGCACCTTCATCGGTCCGTCGGCGTGAGCTTGATGAATCGTGTGGGCTGCGATCATCGCACGCGGCGCGGATTGGAACGCGACGAAGAAGGCGTCTCCCTCGGTGTCGACGACCACGCCGCCGTCGGCCGCGCATGCCTCCGACGACGACACGACGGTGCTCTGCGAGGGCGTCAGCGAACGCCTCGTCGCCGAGTTGGCTCAGGAGGAGTGTCGAGCCCTCGACGTCTGTGAACAGGAACGTCACCGTGCCCGTCGGAAGATCGGCCCGCATCGGACTGTCAGCGACTGGAG
>CAWKNW010000020.1:0-12640 GCA_963851065.1 uncultured Thermoleophilia bacterium | reverse complement strand
CGTCGCCGATCGCGTCGCGAAGAGGTTCGATCAGTTGACCGTCGAGGGCCGCTGCCGCCGCGGAGGCGTTGCCGAGCGTGGTTGTGCGTCCGGCAGCGTCGAGGCCGCCGCGCGCCAAACGCCGGAGAGCGAAGCGAAGCCACTCGAGGTCGGCGGCGACGTCGATCTTCCCGAGGTCGTGCAGCTCGAGCCTGCCGGCGGCGAGGGTCAGTGCGTGGTGCTGGCCGTCGAGCTCGACGTATTCGACGAGACACGCGCGCTCCCAACGCACGCCGCGGCCGCACGAACGCCCGGAGTCGTCGACCGAGCAGCGGCGTCTGCCCGTACCAGGCGGGAGCGACTGCGGACGGTCTCCTCGAGCTCGGCCTGATGGGTCAAGAGGGCTGCGGCGGGTCTTCCGCGACCTTCCGCGTCGCGAATTCTGCGGCCGAGCGCGCGGAGCTCGGCCTGCGCGGTACGGAGACGCGGATCGCGTCGGCGGCCGAACGCGCGGGAAAGCGCAGCGCGCTTGCGCGCAGTCGCTCCGCCCACGCGAGGACGCGCCCGGCGTTCCGTGAGTCCAGTGCGATCCCGAGCCCTGCGCGTGCAAGGTCGACACCAAGTGCACCGGTCGTTGCGCGCACCTCGAGCGCCCCGAGGGCCGCCCGATAACTCTCCAGCAGCTCGAGGCCGGCGCGAAGCCGTCGCTCGGCGCGCCCGGCATCGCCCTCGCGGAGCAGCAGGAGCGCCTGCACGTGACGGAGCTCGACCCTGTCGGTGACCGTTCCCTTCCGTTCGAGTGGTCGCGCAGCGGCGAGCTCTCGGCGGAGGATCGCTGTCGAGCCGGAAGCTGCAGCGGCCCGGGCGACCAGCAGTCGTCCGCGTAGGGCGTCCGAGGCCCATCGACGGGCTGCGAGCACGTCCGTGGCTTCGCGGCTCGAACGGATTGCCGACGCCGTGACACAGTCGCGGGCTATATCCGCCGCGAGCAAGATCAGCCGTGCCGCTGCTGCGAAGGCGCGCTGCCGCCTTGCGGCAAACGATCGCCGGGCGCTTGTGGCGATCGCGGCGGCCGCATCAGGATCACCCGCGGCCAACGCGAGCCGAGCGGCATCGAGACGGGCCTTGTTCAGCTCGGCCTGGCGACCGCTTCGCGCCACGATCGCCTCGAAGCGCCTGAGGTCGGCGCGCGCTTCCGGGAGGAGCCGAAGCCGTAGCAGCGCCTCGGCGCGATTCAGGTGGAGCGGCCAGGCAGCGAGGTCGGGCAGCGTGGCGGTGTCGATCGCGTCCAGCTCGACGAGTGTCTGGAGGGGATCGCCTGCGAGCGACGGCAGCAGGCCGAGCTCGATGCGGGCGTCTGCCGCGGCGGCCACATATCCGAGCGACGCATAGAGGTCGCGCGCACGCTCGAGCTCCTTGCGGGCGGCGAGGTGGTCGCCGATCTCTGCGAGCACGACTCCGCGGTTGTACGAGAGGCGTGCTTCCCACGCCGTGTCGCCGAGTCGCTCCAGCATGCGTCGCGCTTCCGCCGATGCCGGCAACGCCTCGGCAGCCCTATCCGCAAGGTGGTAGATGCCGACGCGAAAGACCTCACTCCGCGCGCGGTCGATTCCATGCAGGTTTGCCCGTGCTTTCTCGATCTCCGAGACGGCCTCGGCGGAATTTCCCCGATAGGCCATGTGCCAGGCGACATTGCGGCGCACCCTTGCCGCGCGGTCGTGGTGTTCGTGTCGCTCTGCGGTCCGAACGGCGGCGCGCATCGTTTGGAGGGCGCGAGGGTCTCCGAGGTCGGCTTGTGCCCAGCCCAGTGCATGGAGCGCCGCCGCGTGCGCCTCCGAGTCGCGGTGAGCCCGGGCCAACGCCAACGCTTCCTCTGCCAACCTGCGCGCTGCGAACGGGTTGGTTTGCACGAGCCCGTATGCGTGCTCAGCCAACCCCAACGCTTCCGGCCGACGAGCGGGAGTCATATGCTCGCTCCTGTATCAGGTCCTGGGGTCGCCACTCATCATCCCGGAGGAGACTGCCGGAAGGGAGCGATTTCGATGGGGAATAGGCCGAACCGCAATCTGTTCGCGGGGCTGGGTTTCACCGCTCGACTGACGAAGCACCGCCGAATCGGCTACTACATCTACCCGGACTTTCTCTGCGGTCTTGGTACCGATGGGGAAGAGAGCGACTCTTCAGTCTTGATTACTTTCGTCGTCGACCAACTGCTCGTCGCCGCGCCGCTCGCGAACGAGCCGACGTTCAACAAGGAGCTCTCGAAGTACGCAGGCCCGACAGGCGTGCACGTCTTCGATCCGGAGACGAGCGGCGTAGCAGACGTGGACAACGTCCAGATATGGCGGCTCCACGGTGAGCACGCTTCGGGGAAGCACACGCACGCGGACGTCGCAGAGGCCGTGTGGGATCTGCGCAAGAAGTTGCCGAGTGGGATGGGTCCGGAGATGGTCGCGCCGAACCATGTTCTCGTTCCGGCCGGGAAGATGCACGAGTGCCCGTGGGGACCACCGGCAGAACACGGCGCGGTCACCCTTCCAGCTCGGGTCACGCCTGCAATCGAGGTCGTCGTGATCGACTCGGGATTCATCATGGAGAGCCCGGTGTCCATGGTGGTCACGAACGTGACCTTTGGGGAGTGGCTCGTGCAGGTGCCCGGCATCGCTCCGGCGTACGACTGGCAGCCGGGCACCGAGGCGCCTCCCGGCGTTCCGGACCCCCTCGATCAGAACGAAGACGGAAGGCTGGACGCGCTTGCCGGTCATGCGAACTTCGTCGCCGGCGTCGTCGCCCAAGGTTGCGAGCACGCCGAGCTCACCGTGGAAAGTCTCAATTCCTCGGTCATCGACGGCGACACGAGCATTCCGGGGTTCGTGACCGAGGCTGAAGTAGCGCGCTGCATGTGGGAGCACCGGAATGCGCCCGTGATGAACGTCGGTTTCGCGTTCGCGACGCTTCCAGACATGTCGCTCAGCGTCGAAAGCGATCCGAGCGTTGTGAACGGTCCGTCCAGCTTCACACTCCGGACCGTGATGAACGCGATAACCGAAAACGGAGAGGGCGTCGTTGTTGCCCCGGCCGGCAACCAGAACTGCATCGTGCAGCAGTACCCGGCTGCGTTCTCGCTGACCCATGAGAATGTGGCTGGCGTCGGGTCCGTCGATGCGAGCGGCGACCGGTCGACGTTCTCCAACCACGGGCCGTGGGTGAACTGCTGCACCGTCGGCGAGGATGTGGCGTCCGCCTTCGTCGATCACTGGGACGGCCTGACCGAAGAAGGGGATCCGGATCCGTTGCTGCCCGAGGTGGACTGGCCTCACCCGGTCAAGTCGTTCCACGGATGGGCCTCGTGGAGCGGGACCTCGTTCGCAGCGCCGAAGGTTGCTGCCGCGATCGCCGAGCTCGTGGCTTCTGGTGCAGCGGTCACCCCCCTCGAAGCTTGGGGGCAGCTCAGTTCGGGCGGGGCAACCCCGGGTCTCGACATGGGCAAGCGCCTCGACGGGCTTCCGCCGGTCTAGTGTCGTCGCCTGCGGCGTCACCGGGCGAGCTCCTGCAGAAGGCCGCCGCCGGCGATCAGTTCGCCTGGAACGCGCTCGTCGACCGCTTCTCGGGGCTCGTCTGGGCGACCGCGCGCGCGCACCGACTCTCGCGCGAGGACGCGGCCGACGTCGCCCAGACGACGTGGCTGAGGCTCGTCGAGCATCTCGACCGGATTCGCGAGCCGGACCGGCTCGGGGCGTGGCTCGCGACGACGGCTCGGCACGAATCCCTCCGGATGATCCGTCGCGGCGGGCGCGAGCAGCCGACCGACGAGGCCAATCTGTTCGAGGTGCCCGACGACGAAGCTGTCGACCGCCTGCTGCTCGACCAGGAGCGCGACGGGAAGCTGTGGCGGGCTTTCGCGGCGTTGTCGGAGCGCTGCAAGACGCTGCTGCGGATCTTGATGGCCGACGAGCCGCCGAGCTACGAAGAGATCGGCGCAGCGCTCGACATGCCCGTCGGCGCCATCGGCCCGACACGCATGCGCTGCCTCGACCGGCTGCGCCGGACGGCCGGCGTGGCGGAGCTTGGCGCATGATGTATCAGGGGCCACCCCACGATGCTCTGTTCCACGAGGCCGCCCAGCGATGACCGACAACCCCACCAATTCAGAGGCCCAGGACGACCCGCTGCTCGCCGAGCTGAGACGGCTGGCGGAAGTGGTCGATCCAGTGCCGGAGCAGGTAACCGCCTACGCGAGGGCCGCGCTCGGCTGGCGTCGGATCGACGCGGAGCTGGCGGAGCTGTTGGTGGACTCGCAGCTCGAGTCGCCGTCGACCACGCGCTCGGTGTCCGAGTCGGAGCGCACGCTCACCTTCCGGTCGAGCAATCTCGACATCGACGTCGAGCTTCAGGCCGGCGACGAGGAGGTCCTGCTCCTGGGCCAGCTCGCACCTGCCGGTGCGATGAAGGTCGAGGCGCAGCGTGACGACGGATCGGTCGCGGCTACCGCACAGGCCGACGAGCTCGGCCGGTTCCGGCTCTCGCTCGAGCCCGGAGCGCGGATCAGGCTCGTCGTGCGCAGGGAGCCGCCGGCGGCTCCCGTCGAGACGAGCTGGATCGACGTCTGATCGCGGACGATGGCCGTCCTCGGCACGTCGTGGGGTCAGACCCGGGTCTGACCCCGGCGGCCGCGCGATCGCCGACTCGATCGCGGCGCGTGGTGTGTTGCGGGCGCTCCGGCCACACCGGCCCGAATCGCGCATCGAGCAGGGCAAACGGGTGCCGGCGCTCGTCACGAAAGGGATACGGGCGACCCCCGTGGGGTCAGACCCGGGTCTGACCCGGGTCTGACCCCACCGCTCTCCGCCGAACCCCGCCTCCCCACGGTCTCCGTCCGCGCGGGCATGGCCGCCGAGGGGGTTACATTTAGCTCTGTTACAGAGCTATTATGAGGCGATGAGCATCGCGGCTCAGACGGTCGAGACCGAGCGCCGGGTTGCCGACGAGCTGCTGGCCGCCCTTTCGGCGATCAGACGTGGGACGCGGCGCCACAGTGGCAGGCCCGCCGAGCTCTCGTCGCTGTCGACCGCGCAGCTCGAGCTCGCCCGTGTCGTCCGGCGGAACCCCGGGATCTCGATTGCCGGGGCGGCCGAGGCGATGCGACTCGCGCCGAACACCGTGAGCACGCTCGTCGCCGACCTTGTATCCGCCGGCCTCCTCGTTCGCCGCGCCGATCCGTCCGACCGCCGGGTTGCGCAGCTCGAGCTGACCGCCGGATGGAAGCGCAAGATCGACGCATGGCGCGACCGCCGGGTGGCGGCAGTCGACGACGCGATATGTCGTCTGCCTCCCGGCGAGCGCCGTCGTCTCGAGCGCGCGCTGCCGGCTCTCATCCGCCTCGGAACGGAGCTCGAACCGTGAGCACGGTGCCGGCCGTCGACGTGCGCGGCCTTCGTCATCGCTTCGGCGATCACGTCGCGGTCGACGGGATCGACCTCCGTGTCATGCCCGGCGAGGTGTTCGGTCTGCTCGGCCCGAACGGCGCCGGCAAGACCACGACGATCCGCGTGCTCAACACGCTGCTGCCGGTCCAGCAAGGAACGGTCTCGGTATTCGGCTACGACGTGCGAACCGAGCAGACCGCGGTGCGTCGGCTGCTCGGCTACGTGCCGCAACAGCTCTCGATCGAAGCTGCGCTCACCGGGCGTGAGAACGTTGCGTGGTTCGCCCGCCTGTTCGACGTGCCCAGGCGCGAACGGAGGCACCGCGTCGACGACGCGCTCGAAGCGATGGGCCTCCTCGACGCCGCCGACCGGCTCGCCGGCACCTACTCGGGCGGCATGGTGCGGCGGCTCGAGCTCGCGCAGGCGCTGGTCAACCGGCCGGCGCTGCTCGTGCTCGACGAGCCGACCGTCGGCCTCGACCCCGTCGCCCGTGGCGGCGTCTGGGAACGCGTCGAGGAGATGCGACAGGCGACCGGCATGACCGTGCTCGTCACGACGCACTACATGGAGGAGGCCGACGCGATGTGCGACCGCGTGGCGATGATGCACCTCGGAACGCTCCGCGTCGTCGGTCGGCCGGCGGAGCTACGCCGCTCCCTGGGCCCGGGGGCGACGCTCGAGGACGTGTTCAGGCGTCAGACCGGGAACACGCTCGACGGTGAGGAGATCGGGAAAGGGGGGCTCCGTGAGATCCGCCGCACTCGCCGGACTGCCGGCCGCGTCGGCTGAGCGGCCGCCGGCGCCACCGCTCTGGCGCACCTTCCCGAGCCGCACCCTGACGTTCTGCCTCGTCGAGCTGCAGAAGCTCAGCCACGACCGGACCGAGCTCTTCACCCGCGCCGTTCAGCCCGTCCTGTGGCTCGTCATCTTCGGCGAGACCTTCAACCGGATCCATGCGATCCAGACCGGGAGCAACTCGTACCTCGACTTCCTCGCGCCGGGAATCATCGCGCAGTCCGGTCTCTTTGTCGCGATCTTCTACGGGATCCAGATCATCTGGGAGCGCGACGCGGGCGTCCTCAACAAGCTGCTCGTGACGCCGACGCCGCGCGCTGCGCTGATCCTCGGCAAGTCGTTCTCGGCCGGCATCCGCGCGCTCGCCCAGGTCGTCGTCGTGCTCGTGCTGTCGGTGATCCTCGGCGTTGCCCTGACGAAGAACCCGCTCGACATCGCGGCGACGTTCGTCGTCGTCATGCTTGGGTCGGCGTTCTTCGCGTGCCTGTCGATGACGATCGCCGGCATCGTGCTGAAGCGCGACCGGCTGATGGGAATCGGCCAGATGATCACGATGCCGCTGTTCTTCGCGTCGAACGCGCTCTACCCGATCGCCGTCATGCCACCGTGGCTCCGGGCACTCGCCCTGGTGAACCCGTTGTCGTACGAGGTCGACGCGCTGCGCGGCCTACTGATCGGCACGCCGTCGCATCTCGCGCTCGACTTCGCCGTGTTGCTCGTCTCCGTCGCTGTCGGAGTGACGGCGGCGTCGTCGCTCGTCGGCCGTCTCGCCCGTTAGCCGGCGAGCCCGCCGAAGACGGCGAACCGGTTGCTCGGAGTGAACTCCCAGGCGACGCCGCTCCCGGGCTCGGCGTGGACCACGGCGCCCGGCGGGAGCTCCTTCGCGAGCCGTGCCGCGAGTGCCTTCGCGTCGTCCTCGTCGTTGACACCGATGAGGACGAACTTCCAGCGGCGAACCACCGGCCGCCCGTTGGCCTCCTCGCGGTCCGCGAACTCGACCGCCTCGTGATGCGCCCGGAACTCGACGCGCACGTCCCAGTCGGCGATCCCCGTCTCCTCCGAGTCCTCCGCCTCGTCGGCCTCACGGCGCTCGTGCTCCGCCTCGCGCTCGGTCTCGGTCGTGGGAAGCGCCGCGCGCGCATCCTCCCACCGTTCCTCCTCCGGGTGCCACCGGTCGAGCTGGAAGCCGACGTCGAGCCCGTGGTCGGCAGCGAGCTCCCCGACGAGCGTCTCGGCCGACTCCGCGCTCCGGCGCGTGTCCGCGTAGATGATGACCCTGTCGTCGGCAGCGCTCACGGCGACGCGTTCGCCGGCGGGGACCTCGAGCTCGCGGTCTGCGCGGTGGTCGCGCAGCACCTGCAGCAGGGGCTCCACGCCGGTCGCGTCGGCAAGGGTCACGGTAACGCGCCAGTCCTCGGCCATTGCGGGAAGTCTGCCCGAACGAGACGGGGCCGAGTAGGTTGTCGCTACGCGAACACGAGGAGGGCGGCATGGCCACGATCAGCGACCGTGAACAGCAGCAGGTCGAGAAGGCAAACGGCTCGGGACGTACGCCGGCCGTGTTCATCCACGGCCTCTGGCTGCTTGCGAACAGCTGGGACGACTGGCTGCCCGTCTTCGAGGAGGCCGGCTATGCACCCGTGGCGGCCGAGTGGCCCGACGACCCGGCCACCGTCGAGGAGGCGAAGGCGAACCCCGAGGTCTTCGCAGGGAAGTCGGTGCCGCAGGTCGCCGACCACCATGCCGAGCTGATCCGCGAGCTGAGCAAGAAGCCCGTGGTCGTCGGCCACTCGTTCGGCGGGCTGCTCACGCAGATCGTCGCCGGGCGCGGGCTCGCGGCAGCCTCCGTCGCCATCGACCCGGCGCCGTTCCGCGGCGTTCTTTCGTTGCCCGTCTCGGCCCTCCGGTCGGCGTCTCCGGTACTCATGAACCCGCTGAACCTGAACCGCGCGGTCGCGCTCAGCTTCGGCCAGTTCCGCTACGCGTTCGCGAACGCGGTCGGAGAGTTCGAGGCGAAGGAGCTCTACGAGAAGTACTCCGTTCCAGGCTCGGGCATGCCGCTCTTCGAAGCCGCATCCGCCAACCTCAATCCCTGGAGTGGCACGAGGGTCGACACGAAGAACCCCGACCGCGGCCCGTTGCTGATCCTCTCCGGCGAGCGCGACCACACGGTCCCCTGGGCGATCGCGCACGCGTCGTACAAGAAGCAGCGCGGCAACCCGGGAGTCACCGAGATCACCGAGATGAAGGGGCGCGGCCACTCGCTGACGATCGACAGCGGCTGGCGCGAGGTCGCCGACACGGCGTTGACCTTCCTGGCGCGGTTCAAGGAATAGTCGCGTCGTGCCCGATCCGACGGAGCTCGCACGCACGATCGTCGAGGAGTGCTGGTCGGACGATGCCGGGCTCGATCGCATGGCGACACTGGTCGGTCCGAATTACGTCCATCACAGTGCATTCGGCGACGTGCCGTTCGCGGGTTTTCGGGAGGGGATCGCCTGGGTCGACGGCGTGTTCGCGGACCGTTCGTATCGGGTGCGGCAGACACTCGTCGAAGGCGACCTGGTCGCCGTCTACCTCACGTGGTCGGCAACCCGGCGCGCGGACGGCGCGCTGGTCGAAGGTCGCGGCGCCTACCACTTTCGCATCGCCGACGGGAGGATCGCCGAGGACTGGGATGTCTTCTTCCCGATGAGCTGACGCTCCGCGCAGCGTGCCAGCCTCCACGCGGATCGGGATGCCAGCATCCCTCGAGAACGCGTGGGGCCACTGTATGCGCGCGGCCGAAGCCGTCGTAGCCTCGAGTCGGAGTCGCGATCGAGCTACTCCGGGAGACGAAAGGAGCATTCGATGTCGAGAATGCTGCTCACGGTCCTCGTGATCGGCGCCCTCGCAGGGCTGGCAGGGGCGTCGGCACGGAATGCAGGCGCAGTCCTGCCGCCCGGCAACGCGGTCGAGCAATGGGACAAGATCGCCGAGGACACGGTTGTCGCCTCTGGTGCGTTCCAGAGCGAGGGCATGATCTACATGGCGTACGTGTCGCAAGCCATGTACCGCGCAACGAATCCCGCCCGGGGGTTCGGCGCCGGCTATGACGACGCGGCAGCCGTCCAGGCGGCGTCCGAAACGCTGTCGCACTACTTCCCGGCGCAGGCGGCAACGCTCGCCTCGCTGCGTCAGGAGGCGATGGCCGCAATCCCGAACAGCCTGTCGAAGTATCTCGGGACGTTCTTCGGATCGGTGGCCGCACGAGGTGTGATCCTCGGGCGGACGGGTGACGGGTCGTGACGCCGATCGCCTCGACTTCACCGTTCCCGACGCTGACGCCAGGGCCCGGCGTCTTGCGCCTGACGCCGCCTGCCTACCAGGCGCCGCAGACGCCGTGGGTCGGGTCGGTGACGCCGTTCGTCCTGCAGCGGCCGGACCAGTTCCTGCCGCAGCCTCCGCCGTCGCTGTCGAGCCCGCTGTGGGTTGCTGCCTTCAACGAGATCAAGGTGCACGGCTCGAGCACGAATCCGAACACGGTGGAGACTTCGACGGCCAAGTTCTGGACGGCCAACATCATCCGTCAGTACAACGGGGTCGCCCGTGACGTGGCCACGGCCGGAGGCCTCGACGACGCCGGAACCGCCCGGCTCGTCGCGATGGTCAACGTGGTCGGTGCCAACACGGAATCTCGTTCATGAACGCCAAGTACCGCTATCTGTTCTGGCGGCCGGTGACGGCGATCGATCCGACGTCGGTGTCGTCGAGCGACGGATTCGGCCCGGCTCCGGGGTTCGACGACGACGGGAACCCGGCGACGGTCGAGCAGACCGGGGTGGCGGCCGCTTCTGCCGACGCCGAACCATCCCGAGTACCCGTCGGCCCACACCACGTTCACTTCGGCCGAGGCTGAGGTGTTCGCGGACTTTCTGGGGACCGGCAACATCAACGTCGACATTCACGGGTTCGATCCGGCCGGACCCGCCGGCAACATGAACGCGGTACGTCACTTCGCGACGACCGCCGACCTGCGGACGGAGATCGTCAACGCCCGCGTATGGGGCGGCCTTCACTACCGGTTCTCCGGCGAGGCCGGCGTGGCCCTCGGGAAGGAGGTCGCGGACTACGACCTCAGCCACGCCTTCGGGGTGTTGGCTCCCTGGTGAGGCCGAGGTTCGGGGGCGCCCGGAGACCGGCGCCCCCGACCTCGATCGCCTGGCAGAGTGCGGGCGTGGCGACGATGGCCGACCTCGACGAGCTCGCACGGGCGATGCCGCTCATGACGAAGGAGGTCTCGGACGACGGGCGACCGTCCTACCACGTGCACGGCAAGCTCATGTGCTTCCACCGCGGCCGCCGGCCCGACGCGGTCGACGCGGCGACGGGCGAGCGTCTCGACGACGTGCTGATGTTCCGGGTGGCGGACCAGGAGGAGAAGGAGCTGCTGCTCGCCAGCCGGCCCGACGTCTTCTTCACGACGCCCCATTTCAACGGGTATCCGGCGGTACTGGGCGGATCCAGCAGCTGGCGCACCTCGACCGCGGCGAGCTGCGCGACCTGGTCGTCGACGCCTGGCTCACGCGTGCGCAGAAGCGCGTCGCCAGGGCGTGGCTGGCCGAACGAGCCGGCGCCGGCTGAGTCGGCTCGTCCATTGCCGTCTACCTTTCGCTCCGGTTTGGGCCGGAAGCTGCGGATCGGGGTCGTCGCTGGGGCGACAGCGCTTGCGCTGTTCGCGCTGTGCTGCCTGACGGCGGCCGGTGCGGTGAAGCAGCCGTCGACCTGGGTGACGTTCGGCGCGAGCACCGCTCGGCTTGGCCAGGTCGCCGCTTCCGCGCCGGTCTCGAATGTCGCGCGTCGGTTCGTGCTGCCGCTGTCGGGCCGGATCACGGCCCAGGTGCTGTCTGCCCAGGGTGTGTTCGTCGCGGCGAGCACGCGCGGTGACGTCGTCGCCTTCGACCGGAACGGCTTCGTGCTCTGGCGCGACCAAGTCGGGCAACTCGCCTGCACTTGCGCTTCGACGGCTAGGCGTCGTCGGCACGGGCGTGATCGATCAGGCGTCGGGCACGTTCTACGTCGCCGACGCGTTCGGGCGACTCCACGCCCTCGCGCTTGCGACCGGCGCCGAGCGGCCCGGCTGGCCGGTGCGTGTGTTCACGGACGTCGATTCCGAGCTGAATTGGGGCGCGCTCACGCTTGCCCGCGGGTCGGTGTACGTGCCGACTGCCGCCTATTGCGACGCTGCCGGAACACCTGGCGGGATCTACCGCGTCAACCTCGCGACGCGGGCCGTGAGCCACTGGCTGGCGGTGCCGCTCGACCAGGGTGGCGGCGGCGGGCCGTGGGGCTGGGGCGGCCTCGCCTTCGACCCTGCTTCGGGGGGCCTCTTCGCCGGCTCGTCCGGAGCCTTCGCCGGAGGCTCGAACACGGGAGCGTCCTACACGGAGACCGCCGGGTACGGCGACCGGCTGATCGACTTCGGGCCCGATCTGCAGGTTCGGGCGTCGAGTCATCCGGCAGGGCTGCCCGACCGTCAGGATCTCGACTTCGTCGGCTCGCCGCTGCTCGTTCCCGGCACCTCGTGCGGGCCACTCGTCGTTGCCGCGACGAAGAACGACGCCGTCTACGGCTGGAGCGAGGGCGACCTCGCGCAGGGGTGGGTCTGGAAGGTGGCGATCGAGCCGTACGCGATCGGGAACCCCTTCGTGTCCCAGCTGGCGTGGTCGTCGGCGACGTCGTCCGTCTACGCCGTGACCGGGACCGAGCTCGTCCGGATCAGGATCGGCGCCGGGTGCAAGCCCTCGGTCGCCTGGCGCAGGAAGCTCGGAACGCACACCGAGAACGGCTCGCCGACCGTTGCCGGGAACACGGTCTGGTTCGCAGACAACGGCAAGCAGACGCTCGACGCCTACGACGCGACCAGCGGCAAGCGGCTCATGGCGGCGCCGCTCGGGGGCACGACGCTGGAAGCGCCGACCGTCGTCGCGGGCCGCGTGATCGTGGGGACGTTCAACGGCATCGTCGAAGGGTTCGGTACGGCGCCGGAGCCCCTTCCGACGTCCGCGACCGGCCGGCGGTCATCGACGAGCTGGGCCGATGCCGAGCACGGCTGGCAGGGACGAGCGAACGGCGTGTACGCGACGGACGATGGTGGCAGCCACTGGAAAAGGATCTTGTCGCAACCGGCGCTCGCCGTGCTGCGCGTCTCCGCGACGTCGGGAGTGGTCTCGACGGGCTTCGATCCCGGTGTCTGCATGTGCGCGACGAGGCAGTTGTGGACGACGGACGCCGGCCGCACCTGGCACGACACGCGGACGCTGAGCGAGGACTTCGTCGGCAGCGGCGGCCGCGTCTACTTCTGGGAGAAGGGCAGCCTGCGGCTGCTCGCGCAGCTGCCGGCGCAGGCGACCGACGCACGACTCGGGGCGCGCACGGTCGCATCGGTGGCCGACGGGACG
>CAWKNW010000019.1:0-24663 GCA_963851065.1 uncultured Thermoleophilia bacterium | reverse complement strand
GTGACCAGCTGGTCGATGCTGAACGACCTCAGGCTGCTGCTGCAGACCGTTCCCGCCGTGGCGCGCAGTCGCGCCGACGCCTGACGCGCCCGCCGGCGCGATGCGCGAGCACTGGAGAGAGCTCGGCTTCTGGCGCTGGTGGTGGCGGAACCGCGTGCCGTCGGCGGTCAAGGCGCTGACCGCGCTCGTCCTGCTCGGCGGCGTCGTCGCCGGCGGCTGGTTCGCGGCGCAGAAGCTGCCGTCGGCGAAGGCGGGCGACAAGGGCTCGCAGACGGTCGTCCGCACCGTCGAGCGCGTCGTCACCGTGCGCGCGCGGGGGAAGGTGGTCGTCAAGCACGTGCCGGTGATCCAGAAGGTCTACGTCGCGAACAAGGCGGCCGCGGTAAAGACCGTGCGTGTCGCCTCGACGGTGTACGGCACGCGCACCGTCGTACAGACCGTCGCCGCGTCTCGTCCGCGGGCGGTGACGCTCCCGGCTCGCACGGTGACGCAGACGCGGAACGCGGACGCGCACCGTCACGATCACGAAGACCGTGCCGACGACGACGGTTCAGTGGCGCGTGATCACGGTGGTCGAGAAGCAGAAGCCGGTCACCGTGACGGTGACCGTCACCTCGCCGTAGATGATCGATCGCTTCGCGACGTTCGCGCTGAACACGAGCCTGCTCTTCAGCCCGCGCCCCTCGGCGCTGCTGCTGCGCAGAGCGTTCGTGAGGGGTGGCGCGAAGACCGCCCGCGGGCTCGAGGCACACACGCCGACCGATGTCGACTCGCTGATCGACGAGCGCTACGGCGACGAGCCCGACATGCTCCTCGACGTCCACCGCCCGAGCGCAACCGCCGATCCCTTGCCGGCGCTGGTCTGGGTCCACGGCGGCGGGTTCGTGGGCGGTTCGAAGGACGAGCTCGCCGGCTACTTCAAGCTGATTGCGAGCAACGGCTACACCGTCGTCGCGCCACGATACGCGCTCGCCCCCGAGCACCGCTATCCGACACCGACGCGGCAGGTGATGCACGCGCTCGGCTACCTCCAGGCCAATGCCGAGCGGCTGGGGATCGACGGCGGGCGCATCGCTCTCGCGGGCGACTCGGCCGGAGCGCAGATCGCCGCGCAGATCGCCGCGCTCGTCACGACGCCCGGGTACGCCGACGCGGTCGGCATCGCGCCGACGATCACGCCCGCTGAGCTGCGTTGTGTCGTGCTCGCCTGCGGCCCTTACGACCTTGGCCTCGCCAAGCAAGTCGAGTCGCCGGAAGGACACCGCTTCCTCACCACCATCCTCTGGGCCTACTCGGGCAGGCGCCGCTTCTTCGACGATCCGCAGTTCGCCACGTTCTCGGTCACCGACCACCTCACGGCTGTGTTTCCGGCGGCACTGATCACGGTCGGCAACGTCGACCCGCTCCGGCCGCACTCCGAGCTGCTGGTCGAGCGGCTGCGCGCATCCGGCCTCGAGCCGGAGACGCTGTTCTTCGCCGACGACGACGCGCAGCGGCTCGGCCACGAGTACCAGTTCGACCTCGACACCGAGGCGGGGCGGCTCTTCCTCGAGCGGATGGTCGCGTTCCTCGGCGAGCGGCTGCGGTAAGCTCGGCGGCGTGACGTCCGCACGGCTCATCTTCCTGCCGCTGATCGCTGCTCTGGTTCTGGTCGCGGCGGGCTGCGGCAAGAGCAGCAAGCCCGAAACGGCGACCGAATGGGCGAACAGCTTCTGCTCCTCGGTCACCACATGGAAGGAGTCGATCACGTCCGCCGTGTCGCCGCTCAAGAGCGGCAACATCACGAAGGACAGCGTCAACACCGCCTTCAACGACTTCAAGTCGGCGACCGACACGTTCGTCAAGAGCGTCAAGGATCTCGGCAAGCCGCCGACGCAGGCCGGCGATCAGGCGAAGTCGGACATCGACCAGCTCTCGACCCAGATCGACAACAGCGTCAAGTCGATCCAGAACGACGTCGGCAACGTCTCCAGCGTCACGAGCGCGCTCGCGGTCGTGCCGTCCGTGACCGCGACGCTCACGTCGATGCAGACCGCTGTGACGACGGCGTACAACAGCCTGAAGCAGATCGACGCGAGCGGCAAGTTGACGAGCGCGTTCGCAAACGCGAGCTCCTGCAAGTCGCTGGCGAGCTCGGCGTCGTCCGGCTAGAGCCCCGTCTCGGCCCGGGCTCTGGTAGAAGACAGCTGTGGGAACCGACCGGGTACCCGGGACGGTTCGACCACCCGGCTCGGAAGGGGAGTCCAATGCCGGAGCAACCCACCAAGACGCCGGTTCTCGATCTGCTCGCCGACGATGACGGCCGATTCGATCGAGGCAACGAACCTCGACGAGCGCGAGTTGATGCTCGTGCGCTTCGCCGCGCTCGTCGCGTCGGACGCACCGCCCGCGTCGTACCTGCTCAACATCGGAGCAGCGAGCGACGCCGGCCTCGACGCGGACGACGCCCGCGACGTCCTCACGGCGATCGCTCCGATCGTCGGCACGACGCGCACCGTCTCGGCGCTGAGCAAGATCGTGCGGGCCCTCGGCCTCGCGATCGACATCGCCGAGCTCGCGGACGAGGCAGAGATCGAGTCCGAGGTCTAGTGATCTCGCGCGGGCGGGGCGTGAGCCCCGCCCGCGCTGTCCGGGGTCGGGTCTAGCGTCTGAACGTGGCTAGGCCGAGGCGGCCAATCGAGCGGGGGGTGATGCGCGTCGCGAGCGCACCGCTCTCGGTGCGCAAGGCCCTGAGCGCGATCGTCGCCGGCACGCTGGCGGTCGTCATCACCAGCGCGCTCGCGATGCGCCTGTTCGACCCGCACGAGTACAGGACGTACGGGCGCGGCCTGTGGTGGGCGATCCAGACGGTGACGACGGTCGGGTACGGGGACGTGACGCCGGTGCACACGGCCGGTCGGCTCGTCGCGGCGATCGTGATGATCTGGGGAACCGCCTACCTCGCGATCCTGACCGCGACGATCACGTCGACGTTCGTCGCTCGCGCCGAGATGCAGTACCGGCAGCGCGCCGCCGAGACCGAGGCGAAGTCGGACGAGCAGTTCGAATCGCGCTTCGACGATCTCGACGCGCGACTCGACCGGATCGAGCAGTCCCTGGCTCGGCTCGCGAGCGACTAAGGCGCCCTTGCTCGACACGTCGGAGCTGCGTGTGGGCCTCGGCTGCATGCGGCTCCCGGCGGACGAGGAGCTTGCCTTCGAGACGATTGCCGCCGCCGTCGACGCGGGGATGACGGTGTTCGACACCGCACGCGCGTACGAGGGCAACGAGCGGCTGCTCGCGCGCGCACTTCGCGCCTGCGGTGCCGAGGAACGCGTGCGGATCGTGACCAAGGGCGGGATGACGCGGGTCGACGACGCGTGGATCCCCGACGGCCGCGCGAAGGCGTTGCGCGCCGACTGCGAGGCGAGTCTGGCCGCGCTCGACGGACTGCCGATCGACCTCTATCTGATCCACGCGCCCGACCCACGGACACCGTGGCGCACGTCGGTGCGGGCTCTCGCCCGGCTGCTCGACGAAGGGCTCGTCCGGCGCGTCGGGCTCGCCAACGTCAACCGCGCGCAGCTGGAGGAGGCCCTCGAGCTGGCTCCGGTCACGGCGCTGCAGGTGGCGCTGAGTGTGTTCGACGACCGTGCGCTGCGCGGCGGGCATCGTCGAGCGCTGCGCCGAGGCGGGGATCACCGTGATCGCGCACTCGCCGCTCGGTGGCCCCCGTCGGGCGGGCGGTCTCGCACGCAACGCTGCCCTCGCGACGGTCGCCCATGCGCGGGGCGCGCTGCCGGCGGAAGTCGCGCTCGCCTGGCTCCTCGATCTCTCGCCGAACATCGTCGCGATTCCGGGAGCGCGACGGCCGGAGGCGGCCCGCTCTGCCGCGCGCGCCGCGCAGCTCGAGCTCGATGCGGCAGACCGACAGACGCTCGCGGAGGCGTTCGGCCGGAGCCGTCCGGCCGGTCGCGCGGCCGGCGACGGCGACGTCGTGCTCGTGATGGGAATCCCGGGCGCGGGGAAGACGCGGATCGCCGAGGAGTACGTGGCGCGCGGGTACCTCCGCCTCAACCGAGACGAGCGCGGTGGTTCGCTGCGCACGCTTGCCGGCGCACTCGAGGACGCGCTGTCGGCCGGGGAGCGGCACGTCGTGCTCGACAACACCTACCTGACGCGTGCATCGCGCAGTCACGTGGTCGACGCCGCAGCGCGACACGGCGTCCGGGCGCGGTGCGTGTGGCTCGACATCCCGCTCGCCCAGGCGCAGGTCAATCTCGTCGAGCGGCTGCTGGACAGGTTCGGCGCGCTGCCGACGCCGGAGGAGCTTCGGGTGCTTGCCCGGCGCGAGGCGGGACTGCTGCTGCCGACGTCGCAGATGCGCGCGGTGCGCGAGCTCGAGCCGCCGTCGGCAGACGAGGGCTGGAGCGAGGTGGAGCAGCACGCCTTCGTTCGCGCGTCTTCGTCGCGAGCGCACGCCGGCGTGTTCGTCGCCGGCACGGCATTGGAGCTCCCGCAGTTCGAGCGCGCGATCGCCGAGACCGGGCCCGACGCGCCGAAGCTCCTGTTCGACTGGGACCCGGACGGCGGGCGCGAAGCCATCCTCCTTCGCGCCGCGCCCGGGCTCTCAGGGGCCGTCGAGATCGCCGTCTGCCCTCACGGCGCCGGCCCTCCGACCTGCTGGTGTCGTCCGCCCCTGCCGGGGCTGCCGCTCGCGTTCGCGCGCGCCCACGGCGTCGATCCGGCGCGGTCGACCCTCATCGGCGTCTCCGCAACGCACCGGACGCTCGCGACGACCCTGGGCGCCCGCTACGTCGCCGTCTCCTAGCCCGGAGCGATCCACGCCATCGCGAGGGACGGCGCGTAGTCGCCGACCGCGTTCGCCGTCAGGTCACCTGCGTCCTGGCCGATGCCGACCTGCACCGTGTCACCCGCGTTCAGGCGATAGATCGTCGTCACGACCTGGCGGGTCTCGTCGGCGGGAGGACGCTGGTCGACGGCGATCGCGCGGCCGTCGACCTCGAGGTAGACGGCGCGGTTCACCCCGATCCGGCTCGTGTCCTCGATCGCCCACGAGACGTTGGTCGTGATCAGGTAGATGCCCGCGGTCGGTGCGACCAGGGCGTTCGGTCGCGCGGGGTCGAACATGTGCGCCGTGTCGAAGCTGACCGAGTCGAAGCTCAGCTGGTAGATCGGCCCGAACGGGATCTGCAGGTGGGTGAGCTGGTCGTGACTGCTGTAGACGCGCGCGGCGATGTCGGGCATCACGCTCCCGGGGAAGCGGCGGTCGCTACCCAGCGGCAACAGTGCCCCCGGAGTCGGTGTCCTCGAGGCCGGGATCCGCTGGAACGACAGCACGTCGTTGAGCGTGCCGGCGTGCTCCGCGTAGCCCGCGATGTTGGCCTCCACGGCATGGGAATGGAGGCTCGTCTTGGTGGCCGTGCTGAGATCGACGAGCCTGATCGTTCCGTCCTGGATGTCCTGGCTCGTGATCAGGAGGTGTGCCGCGGTCGCGGTACCGCCGAGCGACACGAGCAAGCGCGAGCATCGCGACGGGGGGGGGGGGGGAGTGGGGGGTCCATCCGGATCTCTTTCAGAACGGTGCCGATAGCTCGAGCGCCCGAGACTACGACCGAGCTGAAAGCGCGCCGTGACGCGCAGGTAAGAGATTGGCGCGCGCTGCTAACCGCGCGCTAACAGGCTTCTTCCTTGCAAATCCTTGCCATTTGTGCTCCGTGACCCTAGGATCGCTCGCGAAGGCAATTGGCGACTGCGGAACGGGGGAGAGGCGAATGACGAGGGACCGGGCTGGACTGGCGCTGCTCGCACTTTTTCTTGGGCTGGTGCTCGTGGGCGGTGCGACGGCGGGCAGTAGTGCTCAGTCCTCGCCGTTGGCCACGCTCTCGCACGGTGGGAGCGCGACCCGCTACCTCAGCTCGATCGGGCTCGATCCCTCGGGCTTCGTCGTCCAGCGCGGTCATCGCAACTACGCAGGCCCGAAGTGCCCCGGCACCGGCTGGACGTGCACGAAGGCGCATCGCGTCCTCCAGCTCGCGACGGCAGGCGGCGTCAACTCGGTCGCCTGTACCTCGAGCGGAGGCGGCGGCTCGGTCAGCTCGAGCTCGACGTCTTCGGCCCAGACGTGCACGATCGTCCAGGTCTCGACGAGCGGCGGGAACAACGCCACCTGCACCGAGCAGGCGTCGACGACCAGCGCCGGCACGCTCGCCCAGACCTGCAGCATCCAGCAGCAGTCCGGCTCGGGCAAGAACAACGCGACGGTGACGCAGACCAGCCTCCAGGGGCCGAGTTCGTGCTCACCGCCCTCCGGGACGAGCGACCTCCAGAGCGAGGGCGGAACCCAGACGGCGAGCGTGATCCAGTGGAGCTCGTCCGGCGGCGGAACTGCGAACGTGAGCCAGACGGCGACGCAGTGCGCCGGCACGACCACCAGCAGCGCCGCAGCACAGAGCCAGGCGACCTCGCAGACGTTCACGATCCAGCAAGGCCCGCCCAACTTCGATCCGGGCCATCCCGTCTGCACGAACACCGGCTCGCTCGGCGCGACCGCATCGCAGAGCCAGCATCAGCGCGGCTACGCGACGACCGCGTCCTCGGGCACGCAGGGTCAGCACGCCGACCTGCTCGGCCACATCGACCAGTGCAGCAACTCGCACGCCGACTACACGGCCAACCAGTCCGAGGACCAGTTCCTCGCGAAGAACACCGCGGTCACGCAGACCCAGGTCGGCCCGACGAGCATCTCGGGCACGAAGCCCGTGATCCGCGCGAAGCGAGCGCTGCTGCGCGGCGCCTGCTGCAGCTTCCAGGGCACCAACGGCTCGGACACCTGCACGATCACGCAGAACACGAGCCAGGTCGCGAACCCGGGTGCGAGCCAGACCGAGCAGCTTACGACCACGGCCGGCACCTCGGGCAGCTGCACGGGCACGATCGCCGGCACGCAGAACACGACGCCCTTCGGGAGCACGCAGACCGGCTCGAACGTCGACAACACGCAGACCTGCCAATCCGGGGTCTGTAACGGCGCGCTGATACCGACCAAGCTCACCTGGACCGGTGCGACCAACCGCGACTACCACCAGACCGCGGACCTCGCAGCGACGCTGACCCGCTCGGACACGAACGCGCCGATCTCGGGGCAGGCCGTGCAGCTGTCGATGGGCGCCGAGAGCTGCCTGGCGACGACGGATGCCAACGGCGTCGCGAGCTGCAACCCGCAGCCGATCATCAACGACGTCCCCGGCACGTACTCGGCGTCCGGCACCTTCGCGGCCACGAACACCTACGCCGGTAGCGCGACCGGCACCGTGACGTACAAGGTCAACCAGGCGCCGACGTCGACGACGCTGACGTACACCGGCCCGATCGCGGTCGACTACGACAATCACCTGACCTTGACCGCGAACCTCGGCGAGTCCGACAACCCGGGCACCGGGGTCAGCGGCCGCGAGGTCGACTTCACGATCACGGACGGCGGCACGAACACACAGACCTGCAACGGCGGCACGACCGACTCGAGCGGCAACGTCGCTTGCACGATCCAGAACGTGACGCTCCTGCCGCTCCAGCCGTACACGGTGACGGCGAGCTTCGCCGGCGACACGTACTACCTCCCGAGCTCGAGCACGCCGGCGGCGTTCACCGTCAACAAGGCGCCGACGATGTTCGCCTACTCGGGGGCCACCGGCGGCAACTACCACGACACCGGCGTCCGCCTGGCCGGGACGCTGACCGAGGTCGACACCGGCCTGCCGGTGACGAGCAGGTCGGTGACATTCGCGATCACGCCCGACCCGAAGAGCACGCAGAGCTGCTCGCAGACGACCGACGGGAGCGGCGGCGCCTCCTGCACGGTGACCCTGACCGGAGATCCGGGCGGCTACACCGTCCAGGGGAGCTTCGCCGGCGACCCGTACTACGCCGAGAGCTCGACCAGCCTCCCGGCCCCGTTCACGATCAGCAAGGCGCCGGTCGACCTGACCTACACCGGCGACGTCGCCGAGGACTGGAACGACTCGACGACGCTGTCGGCGACCTTGATCGAGCACGACACCGGCAACCCAGTCGACGCGGGCAAGACCGTCACGTTCACGATCACGAACGGCACGAACCAGCAGAGTTGCAACGGCACCACGAACGCGAGCGGCGCCGCGTCGTGCTCGTTCGTGCTCACCCTCACGCCCGGGACCGGATACACGGTGACCGCGAGCTTTGCCGGCGACACCGACTACCAGAACGCCAGCGGCGGTCCGCTCGCGTACACGGTCAACCACGAAGAGTCGTACGTCGTCTACACGGGCGCGACGACCGGTGACTTCAGCGACTCGGTGACGATGAAGGGCGTCCTCACCGAGGATACGGCGACCGGGACGCCGCTCGGCGGCCAGACCCTCACGTTCACGCTCGGCTCGAAGAGCTGCTCGGCGACGACCAACTCGTCCGGGGTCGCCTCGTGCTCGCTCAAGATCGGCGACATCGCCGGCTCATATCAGGCGACGGCGACCTTCGGCGGCAATGGCTTCTACAAGTCGGGAAGCGGGTCGAAGACGTTCACGATCACGCCCGAGGAGGACAACCTCTCGTACACCGGTGCGACGTCCGGGAAGAAGGGCAGCTCAACGACGCTAAGTGCGCGGCTCACATCGGACGACGGCGCAGTCGTCGGACGCACGGTCAAGTTCACGCTCGGGACGCTCAGCTGCTCGGGCGCGACGAACTCGACGGGCGTCGCGTCGTGCACCGTGACGCTCCCGTCGACGACGGGCAGCTACTCGCTGAAGTCGAGCTTCACGAGTGACGGGTACTACGAGTCCGACTCGACGTCGGGGACGTTCACGGTCAGGAACTCGTAGCCGCAGGCGGTCTGGCCTCCCAGACCGCCTCGCGCGCCTCGGCTGCCCCGATCGACGCGAAGATCTCGTCCGCCAGCGCGAGCTCGAGGTCGGCTGCCGCGGCATCGCCGAACGCGCGGAGCTGGACCGAGAACTCGATGTGCGTCTCGCCGAGGTCGAGCAGCGTCTGCATCTCCTCGAGCAGGCGCACGGCGTCGCGGTAGCCCTCGCGCATCGCGTCGCCGTCGCCGTCGGCGGCCGCGAGCTCCGCCTCGATCCGCCGTACGGTGGCGAGGGCGACCGGGTCCTCCTCGGGTGGCGCCTCGATCGCGGTGCGGCCGATCAAGCGAGCGTCGTCCGCCCGTCCCTGGAGTAGCAATGTCACGACGAGCAGGCGGCAGATCTCCTTCTCGAAGTAGCCGCCGTGCTCGAGCGCGAGCGGATACGCCTCGCGCAGGTGCTCCTCGGCGTCGGCCAGGTTCCCCCGGGCCAGCGCCGCGAGGCTCAACGCGCGGAGGTTCTGGATCAGGAAGAGGCCGTCGGCGGTGCGCACGAGCCAGCCCTGCGCCCGCGCCAGGAACTCCTCGGCCCCCTTCAGATCGCGGCGGTAGTACCTGATCATGCCGAGCATGTGCTCGGCGCGGGCCGCGTCCCGCACCGAGCCAAGGCTGGCCGCGAGATCGACGCAGCGCTGCAGCGCCTCTTCACCTTCGTCCAGCTGGGCCGCGTTCATGAGCATCATCGCCAGGCGGAGCAGCCCCTGGATCTCGAGTGCGACGTCGCCTTCGCCGGTGACGAGCTCGAGCGACTTGCGCAGCTTGCCGGCCGGCCCGTCGATCTCGCCGGTGAACCAGTTCTCCGCCCACGCCGACTCGAACGACGCCCGGATCGCGAGCCGGCGGTTGCCGATCCGCCAGGCGAGTTCCTCGGCCTCGGCGAGAGCCGTCTCCGCCTGCGCCGCGCCGCCCTGCTTCCACGCCACGTTGCCGAAGAGGACGAGCGCTTCGCAGCGGATCGGGTCGAGATCGAGATCGCGTGCTCCGTCGGCGACTGACCGGAGCTCGTCGCTCGCCAGGCGGAGCTCACCGAGCCCCACGTGCGTGTTCGCGCGGCGGAGACGGAGCGCGAGTGCGGTTGCGAGATCGCCGTCGGGCACCAGCGTGAGCGCGCGCGAATAGAACCCGTAGGCCTCGCGCAGGCCCTCGCGGTGCTCCGCCTTCTCGCCGGCGTTCGAGAGCGCCTCGATCGCGCGGGCGACGGGCGGCGGCATCTCCGACCGGCCCACCTCGCGCGCGACGAGGCACGCCTGCTCGAGGTGGTAGGCGAGGATCTCGACGAACTCCTCGCTTCCGTCCGGCAGCCCGTCGATCCAGTCGGCGAAGCGCACGTGGAGGCCGACCCGGCGGCTCTTTGGCAGCCGCCCGTACGCGACGTCGCGGATCAGCACATGCTTGAACTCCCATTCGCGCTCACCGGCGACGGCCGAGGCGCCGTGCTCGTGCAGCACGGTCCGGCCGGCGAGCGACTCGAGCAGGTCGTTCGGCGGATGCGGCCGGTCATCGAGCAGCCCGGCGGCGCCCGACCAGAAAGTCATGCCCGCCACGGAGGCGTGCTGGGCGAGCCGGCGCTCGTTGCCGGGCAGACCATCGAGTCGGGCCGAGACCAGCGCCTGCAGGCTCTGCGGCACGGGTAGCGCCTCGAGCGCGTCTGCGTCGAGCTCCCCTGCGTCGGCGAGCATGCGGACGGTCTCCTCGAGGAAGAGCGGGTTGCCGTGCGCCTTCTCGATCAGCCGCTCGACGGCAGAGCGGGGGAGGCCGCGCTCGTCGAGCTGTGCGACGAGCTCCGAGATGAGCGTCCCGCTGTCGTCGGCGCTCAGCATGTCGAGTGCGATCACGCTGCGGCCGCCGCGTTCGACGAGGAGGTTCGGCTGTGTGTCGCCGAGCTCGGGGCGTGCCGAGGCGAGAAGGAGCACCGGGCCGTCGAGGTCGCCGAGCGACTCGACGAGCTCGATCAACGTCGGCTCGGCCCAGTGCAGGTCCTCGAGCACGATCAGCAGCGGCCGTTGCGACGCGAGGAGCTCGAAGATGCGACGGATGCCCCAGTGCAGCTCGGCCTGGGAGATGTCCGTGGTCGCGAAGGAGCCGCGTGGCGTCGTGGGCGCGCCGAGCAGGTTCGACAGCGTCGAGGCGATTGTCCTGAGCTGGTCGAGGTCGTCGAGTGGCAGCCGGTCGAGGAAGACGTCCAGCTTCGCCGAGACGACCTCGATCGGATCGCTGACGAGGATGCCGGCCGCCTCGCGCAGGATCTGCACGATCGGGAAGTACGTGATCCCCTCGCCGTAGGGGAGGCAGTTGCCGACGTGCACGTCCGCGCCTTCGGCGCGGGCGGAGACCTCGTGCAGGAGCCGGCTCTTGCCGAGCCCCGGCTCACCGACGACGATCGCGAAGCCCGGCTTGTCGGTCGCCGTGACCCGATTCCACGCCGTCATCAGCCGCTCGAGCTCGGCGGCGCGGCCTACGAAGCTCGTCTCTGCGCTCCTGCGGCCCGGGGACTCGTGCACGCCGACCGCCACCCACACCGGCACGGGCTCTGCCTTGCCCTTCGCCGTGATCGGCTCGGCGTCCTCGAACTCGATCGCACCGCGGCAGGCGCGGTACGTGCGCTCGTCGACGAGGACGCCGTTCACCGGGGCGGCGGACTGGAGGCGGGCGGCGGTGTTCAGCACGTCGCCCCAGGCCATGCCCTGGCCCTCACCGATCCGCGCCTCGAGCGCAACGATCGCCTCGCCGGTGGTGACGCCGACGCGGACGCGCAGCTCGCGGGACGGATCCTCTTCGTTCAGCGCGTCGATCGCGCCGATGATCGCGAGGCCGGCGCGGACGGCACGCTCGGGGTCGTCCTCGTGGGCGATCGGAGCGCCGAAGAGCGCGACGACGGCGTCGCCGATGAACTTCTCGACGCTCCCTCCGTGCTGCTCGAGCACTCGCCGCAGCCGCTCGTAGTACGGCGCGAGCAACGCGAGGACGTCCTCGGGGTCGAGCTGCTCGGCGCGACTCGTCGAGCCGACGATGTCGACGAAGACGGCCGTGACCGGGCGGCGTTCCTCATGCCTCCGCGGAGGCTCGGGCGGCGGCGTGTCTGCGGCGAGCGGCGATGCGCAGGCCATGCAGAACTTCGCGATGTCCGGGTTGTCCGTGCCGCACTGCGCGCAAATCGCCATGCCAAGGAGTGTAGGGCGCAAATGCGGCGCCGAGACCGCGCGCGTCCGGCCCCAGGGGTCCGAGACTGGAGGTTGATCGTCCCTCCTCGCGCCGTGCCCCGGCCAAGCGAGCTCGTGGCCCGATCGGCTTGAATGGCGGCACGGCGGGGTGCCGGAGCGGCCGAACGGGGCGGTCTTGAAAACCGCTGAGTCTTAACGGGCTCCCTGGGTTCGAATCCCAGCCCCGCCGCTCAACCGTGCGTCTTTGCGAACCCGCGCCCCACATGACCGCGCCATCCATCGAGCGCCTCAGTCTGCGGAAGCCCGCACCGAGCGCGCGGACGCAGGACTTGAGTGCCGCCAGGAAGGCAGTCCGCTCGCGTCCCGTCAGGCTGCCGAGCATCACCGCCTCCATGTCGTCTACCTCGCGTTCGCATTCGGCGAGCACGCGGCGACCCTTCGGCGTCAGCGCGGCGGGTAGCAGGCGCCCGTGATTCGGGTGCCGACTTCGCCGGATCAGGCCTTTGGCGGCGAGGGCGTCGATCACCTCGCTCATCGCCTGCGGCGTCATGTACGCTCGCCGCGCCAGTTGTGCATTCGACAGCGGCGAGCCGTGACGGTTGAGGACGCTCAGGGTCGTGTATTGGAGCGTCGTCAGCCCGTACGGCGCACGCGCTCCGCGATGCCGGCGCGGACTGCTCGTTCGAGTCGTGCCACCGCGTAGCTGATCCGCGGCTCCGACGGGACGCTGACGTTCTCGATGCGCACAGTTTCGGTCACTGTTCGCCAAGCTCTTGCCGGTGAAGCGGTCGCGACGGCAGCGGGATCGCCGCCGTCGCGACCTCGATGTGAGCTCTCCTCTACTGGTTCCTTGTCGGGTCGAATAGTCCGTTGTCGCCCGAGAGCGGGAGCGGCTGGTACGAGACGAACGCGCCGGATCGAGACCCAGGCTGGTTGCGAAGTCCTCGAGCTTCTGCGGCTGTGCGACCGAGTCCCATTGGCCTGTCTCGATGCGGTGGTTGACTGCCTCGACGCCGGCGACGATCTCCGATGCCGAGAACGCGCAGTGGCCGAAGCGGTCGACGAATGCCTGGCGGAACAGGCTGTTGCTGCCGGCGGCGCGGACGGCGGCCGCGTACTGGTTCTCCATCTCCACCGGAACCAGCGGGTCGTGAATCGTGTGCAGGTCGAGCTCGGGCACCTGCAGATGGCCGGTCGGCACGGACGTCTGCTCGAGCGACTGGATCGCTGTCGGGTCGGCCGGGATGTCCGCGCCCGCGGTCAGCGTGGCGAGGTCTCCCCTCAGATCGAGCCCTGCCTCGCGGTAGAGCGCTCGAACGGTGTCCGCGTACGGCGAGTGGTCGAGGACCGACGAAAAGTCCTCGCCGAGCGTCCACGACGCGTTGCCTCCGGCCGACATCTCGATCCACGGCCGTGCGGCATTGACGAACGCGATGATCGGGAAGCTCCCGCTGAACATGCTCGCAAACTGCGCCGCCTCCACCGCGTTCGGATCGTTGGCGGGGGGTGCCGGCTGCCCAGGCGCATCAGGAGTCGCGTTCAGAAACGCGAGCGCGAGCGCGAGCCGTGCCCGTCCTTCCGGCGTCGTCTGCGCCTCGTTCGCAACGGCCTGCAGCGTGAATCCGGTCGCGATGCCCGCCCCGAAGTCCGGGAAGAAGTTCACGAGCTGAATCGGCGTCGTCGCGAGCAGCTTCGTCATCGACGTACTCGCCGTCGAGCTGGTAGTTGTTGAGCTCGATCCCGCCGGCGACGATGCCGCATGTCGAGAGAGCGCCGTCGATGTGTCCCGCGCCCTGCTCGGCCTCGAGCGCGCTAACGAGCCCGCCCATCGAACTCGCCGACCGCGATCACGCGGCCGGGAGCATGGGGCAGCGCGCTCGCCGTCACCGCATCGATCGTCTGGAACTGGTCGCGCACCGCGCTCTGCAACGCCCACCACGACCCGTTCGGGTCATACGACGAACCGGCGAGCGCGTAGCCGCGGGCGAGCAGCGCGTCGGCGGACGCCGGATCCGGCGCATCTGCGGCCACAAGCGGGCCAAAGCCGTGGCTGTACAGGAGCAGCATGCCGTTCCAGTCGCTCGGAACGTCGGCGACCCAAGTCGCGCCGTCGGCGAGCACACCGCTGGAGTGCACCGCCGTCGCCGACGCCGTTGACGCGGTCACCGCAGCCGCCGCGAGTGCCAGTCCCGCTGTCAGCGACGCGACCCGTACGAGATACCTCGATGCCTTCACGTCGACCTCCCCTCGTGCATCCAGCGGGAGCCACTGCCCCCGGCTGGCAGTTGACGGGACAAGTATCCGACGAAATCAGGTTACCTGTCAACAAGCCCGAAACTCTCGGCAACTGACGTCTTCAAACCGCTGTTCGCTCAGACCACCCGCCTGAACGTAAGCCTCGACAAAGGCTGAGCTGTGCCCGCCCGGTGGCGGGCACAGCTCGATGCGTGGAGTCAGCTTGGTCGACGCGCGACCGAGTTGCTGACGCACCCAGTCGGCGGCGAGTGGATTGCATGTTGCCGCCTCAGCGCGTGGCAAGCTCCTTGGCGTCGTTCCGCGCAACGATCGCGTCGAGCACCGCGGATTCGGCCTCCTCGATCGCGACGTACGCGTAGTCGATCGCGAACAGCGCGTCGTCCTCGGCACCCTCGGCACGCTTCTGCGCTCAACTCACGTCGATCTCGGCCTTCTTCTCGCCGATGTTCTGGCGCGCCTTCGCGATGTGCGCGTTCAATGTCTCTTGCATGTCGTTCCACGTCGCCGACACGTTCGCCTCGGTCGCGTTTGCTGACTCGCGCAGCTTTTCGGCGTGTGACTGTGCGTCTGCTCTCGCCTTATCCGCAGACTTTTCGAGCTCCGCTCGCGCTTGACTCCGCGCCGCTGCAGCCCTCTCCTCTGCCTGCTTGGCGCGCCTCCAAGCGACATCCGGCTGATCATCACCGGCACCTTGAAGGATCAACTGACAAACGTCGAGACGGGTAAGTCGATCATCGTCAAGGTCTCCGGTCCCGCGACCATCATCGAGCACGCCGACGACTCGGCGACCGAAGACGGGCGCGGCTCAGGCATCAGCATCTTCTTCGCGACCGACCAACCTGTCGGGCCGGCCACCTACGTGTTCACCGGCCACACGATCCTCTCGTTTATCCGTAGCACAAGGGCTGCCCACCTGGTGGTGACCTTTCGGTGTTTATCAAGCCACTCCCGAGGTAGGTGTTATGAGCGAGGCTCTGGTCGCCGTCGAGGGGAACGAGACCACTGAGCCTCGCTGCAGGATGACCGGGGTCGCCTCTTTGGGCGGCAGAGAAGGCGGCCTCGGTCTCTAGAGAGAGCAGCGCTGCACGACGCGCCCTACTACTTCGTGGCGAAAGCGATCTCTTCCACGAAGTGAAGCTCCATCGAGGCCATATCGACACCAGCCTTGCCGATCTCCTCCGCGAGTTCAGGATGCCCGAATACCGACTCTGCGATCTCGCGCGACTCGAATGTCTCCGCAAGGATCACGAGGTTCGGGTCATCGAGACCGCGCCAGATTCGGTAACTGCGTACGTCGCTTGCCAGAGGTCCGGAGTCGATTCGGTCGTAGGCCGCCTTCCAGTCGTCGTAGTCGGCGACCCGGTGATTCACCAGCACGGTGATCATTACGCCTCCAATCGTGGTGCAGTTACTCAGGCAGAGTTCCTGTCATGATCGCACGGGTGGCGCCGAACGCCGTGAGGGCCGGGCGGCGACCCGAACGCTGGCTTCGTCACGGTGCCCGACCCACCGTTCGACCCTACGCCGCGAGCACGCCTTCGACCTGTCGCTTCTTCGGCCATGGGGTCGCAGCGTCGAGAGCGCCTGCGAGTGGTGCCGACTACCAAGCGCCCGCAACACCGCGGTCGCGAGGGCGACGTCGTCGATCGTTGCGTCGGCGAACGCGTCGAGCCATCGTTGCAGCCAGCGTGCCGCGACCCGCGAGTGACGCGCCGGATCCTTGAGTGCGATCAGCCGGTGAGTTCGAGCATGTCAACGAGCGTTAGCGACGTCCCATGAGTCGGGCAACGGTCCGGCGGTCGAGCGAGGCCAGTGTGGCTCGGTCGCGTCATCGGTAGTTGCGAGCAGTCACAGTCAGGCGGCCCTCGGATGTGGGAGCGGTGTCGGGCTGGGAGCGTCTGCTGCGACAGGCGCGCCCGCGTCTCTTTCGTGAGCGCGAGAAACCCTGCGAGGGAGGTGCCTTATGGCGGTCGTGGCAGAGAAGCCCCGTCAGCAAGTGAAGAAGGGCAACACGGTGCCGCTGGACTGGAACGAGGTCTACTACACCAACTGTCCCCTCGTCTCCGCCAGCAACGTTGACCAGGAGCTCGGCTGGACGAGGGAGGAGTTCAAGAAGATCGGCGTCAGGTACGCGTTCCTGCGCTCCCGGCGCGAGAACGACTGGTACCCGCACTACATCCACAACCTCGACAACTTGATCCGCTTCGGCGGTCTGTTCCCGCCCGTCGATGTCCATGCGGACATCCGCAGGACGCGGCTACTGGGGGCGACGCATGTGTATGAGGGCGGCTGCATGTTGGTGCGCGCCCGCGATCCGATCTACCGGATGAAGGATCTGAAGGGCAAGAAGATCGGGCTCACGAAGAGCCTGAACACGATCAAGAACGACTGGTGGCGGATCCAGGAGGAGCAGGGCATCGAGCTGATGTTGATGCTGAACGACATGACCCGCGACGACGTGGAGATCGTGGAGTTCCCGTATCCGGATGACTGGTACGACAAGCCGGAGATGCTGGCGCCGATGGACAACCCGTCGGAGCTGTGGCTGAAGCGGGACCACAAACATGATCTGGCCTTCCGCCCGTTGGAGCCGGCGCTGGAAGCGGGCAAGGTCGATGCGATCTACACCCAGAGCGTCGTGTTCGAGCGGCTGCAGGAGGCGACGGGCAAGTTCAAGGCGGTCGAGGACCTGTCCCGGTATCCGGACTGGACGCTGCAGGTCGCCAATGTCCCCGCGGTGATCACCTGCACCGAGGAGATGGCCGAGCAGCACCCCGAGCTCGTCCTCGCGTTCATGAAGGGCATGATCAAGGTCGGGCGCTGGGCGAACGAGAACAAGCACGCCGCGGCGGCGATCCTCGACAAGCAGACGTTCTATCTGGACGCCGAGCACACCTACCGGCACATCAAGAACGTCGACATGGTGCCGAACCTGTCGCCGCAGAACCTGGCGGCGATCGAGATCGGCAAGGACTTCATGTTCAGCCACGGCTACATCGAGAACGACTTCGACGTGCACGAATGGGCGGCACCGGAGTTCCTCGAGCAGGCCGCCGAGGAGCTGATCGCAGAGCAGTGGAAGAAGGTCACCACGATCAAGCTGCCCGAGACATCCGAGCTGCAGATGACCACCGCCCGGCTCGGCTAGTCGACGCGCAGTGATCTTCAACGAGTGCGCCGGTCCACTCGCGAAAGGTGGGCCGGCGCACCATCAGGGACAAGGAGAAGCCACTATGACGACCACCGCTGCCAAACCAAGAACCGCGGTCGAGCTGGTCAAAGAAGCTCGCGCGCAGATCGAGAACGTCGCCCCGAAGAAGGCGTTCGAGGAGATCTCCACCGGCGAGGCTGTCGCCCTGGACGTCCGCGAACCGGTCGAGTGGGAAGACCACATCGAAGGCGCAGTGCAGGTGCCGAGAGGGCTGCTCGAGTTCGCTGCAGATCCTGCGAGCCCGCGGCATGTCGCCGAGTTGGATCCGGGCCACCGGGTGATCGTGTACTGCAGGTCAGGCACGCGCGCCGTGCTTGCCGCGGTCACGCTCAAGACGCTTGGCTTCGCGGACGTCGCCAACCTCGACGGCGGGTTCAGTGCCTGGAAAGGAGAGGGCCTCCCGACAGAGGAGCACCACTCAGACATCTAGGAATGTGCAGTCTGCGCGGTCCTCGATCTATGCGTCGTTCGAGGCGGCCTCGGTTGGTCCGCTCAAGTCCGCTGTGATCCGCTGCGCGTCGACGATGGGCAGGCGGTCTGCGCCGACGAGGATGGTCCAGGGCTCGATGCTCGTGATGCGGAGTTGTTCGGTTGGTACCCAAGGATCGTCGACAAGGCGCGTCCGGATCGCTGTTTCGTCGTCGGCGTCGACGATCAGCAGGACGCGCACGCGTGCGTTCTCGGTGCCTGCGAGTGGCCCGCCGAAGAGGACAAAGCGCTCTTCTGCGAGCCTGTTCATGAAGGTGGCGTGTTCGTCGACCCTGGGTTGGTCGTAGATGCCGCCGGGTGACCAGCGGGGTCCTGCTTCGCGTGTGACGGCGTAGAGGCTCATGCGCGTGCGATGAGGTAGTGGTACTCGTTCGAGAGTTGGTAGCTGCCGTCGGTCTGGCGGTAGGGCGCAAGGCCGTCGACGATTGCCTGCTTCAGTTCCTGCTCGCGCTCGGGGCCGGCGATGACGGCGAGGCCGGCGACTGCGACCATGGCGCGGCCGAGGGTCTCCAGGTCGGGGTACTCGAACGCCCAGTTGGTGTCGAACTCGTCCCCCGGCGTGAGCCCGGCGGTGGTTGCAAGTCCGCGCAGCAGGCCGGGCTGTGATAGGTCGGGGTCGGCTGGCGCGTCGGGCGGCCGCGGCGGTAGGAACGGTCGCGCGACCTGCTTCATCGCTTCCAGGTCGCAGCGTTCGTGCGTGCCCCAGACCTGGATCACGACCGGTGCGCCGGGCTTGGCGATGCGTCGCGCCTCGCGCAGCGCGGCGACCATGTCGTTCGCGAAGAAGAACGAGTTGAAGCCGGTGACGAGGTCGAAAGTATCGTCCTCCCACGGAAGTTCTTCCATCTCGCCGACGCGCAGGTCGGCGTCGGGCAGACGGGTGCGCGCAAGGGTGATGAGCGCCTCCGACGCGTCGATCCCGTGGGCGGTGGCTCCGCGCTCGCCGGCGAGCCGCAGGAAGGCGGCGGCGCCACAGCCGACATCGAGTACTTGCCAGCCTGGTTCGAGTCCGGTGTGCGCGAGCGCGGTCTCGTAGGTGGGGAGTTGCTGGTCCTCGCTGAGGGCCCAGTCGGCGGCGCGGGCGCCCCAGAGCGGCCCCCAGCGGGAGGCGCTGCCGGTGACGGCTGATGGAGCTGTGCTCACGTCCACTCCTTCCGCTAAGCTACGTTTCGTAGTTATAGACTATGTCCCGTAGTTTAGTCAACCAGGAGCTGACGCTCTTTTCCTACGAGATCCTTGGGCTCGTCGGCCGCGGCGGTGCCGGCGCACACGACCTGCTGCAGATGGCACGCCATGGCCGGATCCTTGACTGGGCGGGGGAGAGCCAGTACTACGTCGAGCCGAAGCGACTCGCTCGCCTCGGCTACCTCGACGCGCGCAAGGTGCCCGGCAAGACACGCGAGCGCACCGTCTACACGCTCACCGAGAAGGGCCGGAAAGCGCTCCGCGACTATGCGGCAACGCCCGTGGCCGTTACGCCGCTGAAGAGCGAGCCGCTCCTGCGCCTGCTCATCTGCGACCTTGTCGGAGAAGTCGTTACCCGCGACAGCCTCGCGACATTACGCGACGACCTCGCCGATCTGAGGCAGCGCCTCGACGACTCGGAGCGCGCCGCAAGCGAACTGCCCCACCGGGAGAAGTACTTGCGTCTCGCTATCGACTTCCTCCGCGGCCTGCTCGATCTGCACGAGCAGCTCGTCGACTCCGTCGAGCGGGAGTTCACTGCTCCTGCGCGGAGACAGGCCCCGGAGCACAGCCGATAGGTGCTCGGGTTAGTTGATTCGCGCGGCTCTCGGCGGCGCGCGTCGAGTAACACCGACCCCTGCCGCTTCGCTGTGACAGGCTCCACGCGTCTGTCTAAGGAGGGCGGGAATGAAGGCTTTGAAGCATCCGGCCACGATCATCGCGTCGCTGGCCTTCTTCGTTGCGCTGGGCGGGGGAGCTGCCCTTGCGAGCGGGCTGATCTCGGGCAAGACGATCGTCAACCACTCGATCCCCGAGAACAAGCTGACCGCTGCGGCGATCAAGGCGCTGCGCGGGCAACAGGGGCCTGCCGGACCACAAGGGCAGACAGGCGCCAACGGGCCGCAAGGCTCGAAGGGTGACACTGGCGCCAAGGGACCGACGGGTCCGAGCAACGCGTACTCCACGTACGCCGCTTCCGTCGCCCTCGGATCGGGTTACGCGACCGTCGCCTCCCTCACGCTCGCCGCTGGTTCCTACGTCGTCATGGCCAAGACGACGCTTTACCTGCCGTCTGGACAGGGCACGACGTGCAAATTGACAGACAGCAGCGCCGGTGTGATCGACACGAGCACTGTAGGAGCCATCGGCTTCTCGTATGCGTACGCCACGTCGAGTCTGCTTGCGCCGCTAACGAGCAGCGGGACCACCGTCTCGGTGCAGTGCGGCAGCAACGAGACCGACGCCTACGCGTACTACACGCACTTGACGGCGATCAAGGTCGGGTCGGTGACGGGGAGTTGAAGCCGTGCCAAGAAGCCGTCAGACGGAAGCTGTTGCTCACTTCGAGGCACAGGCTCATGGGCCGCTCGTCCGCGTCTTCGAGGGTTCGCGCCGTCGTACAGCTGAGTGCCAGCGCACCGTAAGGTCGGCGCCGTCGAGTCTCTCGGCGGCGGCGAGCGCTTTCGCCGCACGTTTCGCCGTGTTCCGTCCGAGCGCCCCGCGCAGCAGCCATGTTCGCGTCAACCGGATCAGGCGTAGCCTGTCGTCCGACAGGTCGGGTGCGCGCTTTGGCTTCAGGTAGAGGTCGACGGCCACCTTCTTGACGAGTGCGGGATCGCTCGGCGCGCCGGTCGCCCGTTCGATCCGGTGGGCCACGAGTGAGGCGAGCACTTGGAGCTCGCGCACGCCCGACCGCACCGCGATCGCGATCGACGCCGAGCTCGAGGCGAGCATGACCCATGGCAGCCGGGTGAAGCGGGCGCCCCGCGCGAGCATGCGGACGACCGGGACCGCGAGCACGACGACGCGCTGGATCTTGTCGGCGAGCGCCTCGGTGTCGGCTTCGCCCGCCAGAAGTCGCTGCGCTTCTTCGGCCGAGGTCACGCGCTCGTCGGTGAGCAGCACCCGGTCGACGGCCGCGTCGACGAGGTCTCCGACAGCTCTGACAAGCGCAATGATGGCCTTTCGGGTCGCCACGGTCGCTCCTGCACCCGCGGAGGCGGTGCGAGCGCGCAAGCGCAGCGGGAGAGTGGGCGGCTGATCCAGCGGCATGCCGTCACCCTAGGTCACCGCGACGAAGCGTCGCAATCGGTCGGCTGGGCGAGCTGGGGCGTTGCCTCGAGCTGAGCCCGGTCAGCCTTCTTCCCGGCCGGAGGTGTCGACCCGTCGGTAGTTTGCCGCTCGCCGGAGCGGGGTTCCCCCCGACGCTGTGACGCAGGTGCTGCGGGACGCTCTTGGCGAGCGAATCGAAGGAGGAGCCATGACCGCCCCTGGTGAGACGGGCATCCGTGTCTCGCTGCCTCCTCATGCGCACCTGACCGAGGAGACGACGGAATATGTCATCACGCTCGACGTCTCCGACTTCACCGAGCGCGAGGTGAGCGTCGACGTCATCGCCCGTCGTGTCGTCGTGCGCGGGGAGCAGACCCGCGTCGCGGAAAAGGAGCTGCCCTTCGCAATCGACGAGCATCTCGAAGAGTCGTTCCTGCTGCCGGACGACGCGGAGCCCTCGCAAGTCACCGCCTCGTACAGCCACGGGACACTTTGCATCCGTGTACCCCGGCGAGGCGCCGGCCATCCGCACCTGGTCAGCGCGCACGCCGAGCCGGTCTGAGAGAGGAGTCATGACCCGGGCGATCGAGCTCGAGCGAAAGGAGGGCGACATGCGCAAGACGATCATCATGGGCGCGGGGGGCCGCGACTTCCACAACTTCAACGTCGCGTTCCGCGACGATCCCCGGACCGAGGTCGTCGCGTTCACAGCGACACAGGTCCCCGGCATCGACGAGCGCGTCTATCCGCCCTCGCTCACGGGCCCGAGATACCCCCACGGCATCCCGATCCGCCCCGAGGACGAGCTGTCCGAGCTCGTCCGCGCGCACGCCGTCGACGAGGTCGTGCTCGCGTACTCCGACCTCAAGCACGAGGTGGTCATGCACAAGGCGTCCCAGGTGCTCGCGGCGGGCGCCGACTTCAGGCTGATGGGGCCGAACTCGACGATGCTCCGCTCGACGCGGCCGGTCGTCGCGGTCTGCGCGACCCGCACCGGGTGCGGCAAGAGCCAGACGACCCGCAAGGTTGGCCGCCTGCTGATCGACGCGGGCCTTCGTGTCGCCCTCGTCCGGCACCCGATGCCGTACGGCGACCTCGAGGCGATGCGCGTTCAGCGGTTCGCCACGCTCGACGAGATCGACGCGGCGAACCCGACCATCGAGGAGCGCGAGGAGTACGAGGAACCGGTGCGCATGGGCATGGTCATGTACGCAGGCGTCGACTACGAGGCGATCCTGCGGCAGGCGGAGCAGGAGGCCGACGTCGTCGTCTGGGACGGCGGCAACAACGACTTCCCGTTCTTCAGGCCCGACCTCCTGATCGTCGTCGCCGACCCGCTGCGGGCCGGCCACGAGCGGCTGTACCACCCCGGTGAGACCAACGTTCGAATGGCCGACGTCGTCGTCGTCAACAAGGTCGACTCGGCGGAGGCGCACAAGGTCGAGCTCGTGATCGCGAGCATCGAGGAGCTCAACCCGATGGCGACAATGGTGTTCGCCGAGTCGCCGCCTGTTCTCGACCCGGGGCCGGAGATCCAGGGGCGGACGGTGCTGGTGATCGACGACGGTCCGACGCTCACCCACGGCGAGATGCCCTTCGGTGCCGGTCTGGTTGCGGCGCGCCGGGCAGGTGCCGCTCGGATCGTCGACCCGCGGCCGTTCGCGGTCGGATCGATCAAGAAGACGCTCGACACGTGGCCACAGCTTCAGAACGTCCTGCCGGCGATGGGGTACTCGGCCGAGCAGCTCCACGATCTCGAGCAGACGATCAACGCGGTCGACTGCGACGTCGTCGTCACCGGGACGCCGATCGACCTCTCGCGCGTCGTCAGGTCGGTGCATCCGATCCGGCACGTCCGGTACGAGCTCCACGAGGTGGGCGAGCCGAATCTCGAGCAGGTGCTCGCGCCGCTGATCGCCAAGGCACTCGCGCGGCGGCCCACGCTCGTCGGAGAGGAGGCGTGATGGCGACCACGACCAAAACCGGGCCGGCGCTCCGGCACTTCACGCGCCTCGCCTCGCTCGGCCCCGAGGACATCGCGCGCGTGCTGGCGCTCGCGGGGCTCACGAAGGAGCGGCCCGAGCAGTTCGAAGGCGCACTGCACGGACAGTCGATCGCGTGCATCTTCGAGAAGCCCTCGACACGAACGCGGGTCTCCTTCGCAGCCGCGGCGGCGCGCCTCGGAGCGAACGCGATCACCCTCTCGCCCCAGGAGCTGCAGATCGGCCGGGGCGAGTCGATCGCCGACACGGCGCGCTCGCTGTCGGGCTACGTGTCCGCGATCGTGATCAGGACCTTCGCGCAGGAGACCGTCGAGGAGCTCGCACGCTGGGCGACCGTCCCCGTCGTCAACGCGCTCTCCGACGTGCACCATCCATGCCAGGCGCTCGCCGACCTGCTCACGATCCAGGAGCGGTTCGGGGAGCTCGCGGGGAGACGGCTCGCGTTCCTCGGCGACGGCGGCGACAACGTCGCCCACTCCCTGCTCGAGGCGGGTGCCCTCACGGGTCTCGACGTGACGATCGCATGCTCACCCGACTACCCGCCCGATCGCGATCTCCTGGCAGAGGCCCGCAACCTCGCGAAGGCGACGGGGGCGAGCCTCGCCGTCACCGACGACCCGGTGGCCGCGGTGACCGGCGTCGACGCCGTCTACGCCGACGTCTGGGCGTCGATGGGCGAGGAGGCCGAGCACGCCCGGAGGGCCCAGACGCTCGCGCGGTTCGAGGTCACGTCGGAGCTGATGGCACTCGCAAGTCCCGACGCGATCTTCCTGCACTGCCTGCCCGCGAAGCGCGAGGAAGAGGTCGCCGCGGCCGTGATCGACGGGACGCAGTCGGCCGTGTGGCAGCAGTCGGCGAACCGCATGCCGACCGAGGAGGCACTGCTCCTCACGCTCGTCGGCCGCCTCGACTACTCGCTCAGCGGGATACGCGCCGAGCCGACTCAGAGCTCGAGCGCCCGCGCGGCTTCGTCGAACTGATCCTCGCGCACGTAGATGACGTACCCGAACGACCCCTTGCCGTCGGTCACGCCGGAGGACGCGTAGATATCGACGTGGGCCTTCGCGAGGCGCTCGTGAACGTTCGCGAACGCGCCGAGCTCGTCGTCGCCCTGCACGAGCAGCGCGTGGTGCGGGCCGTCGAGCGCGAGGCCGGCAAGGCTTGCCTCGGCCGCCAGCTTCTTCGGTTCCTCGGGAAAGAGCGTGAACTGCGCCAAGCTCGGCCCGACGGGAACCGCGGTGAAGGCAAGCAGATTGACACCGCGGTCGGCAAGGTGCGACAGGAAACGGTACGCCGCCCCTATCTCGTCGTGGACGGTCGCGTAGTAGTACTCGGCACTGCGGACACTGGAAACCATTCCGTCTCACGAAAGCCTAGGGGTTACGAAAGCGCACGAACAGTCTCGGGGCG
>CAWKNW010000018.1:0-13608 GCA_963851065.1 uncultured Thermoleophilia bacterium | reverse complement strand
CCGCTGGCCGGCATCCCGCCGTCCGAGCGGTAGCTGGGTGCTCTAGACCCGAGAGTGGCCGACGATCGACCCTGCCGGCGCGGACCGGTCGAACTGCGCGAGCAGAAGGACGATCTGGTCGCTGCATTCGACCCGGCCGCACTCGCACATGAACTCGAGCGGCATAGTCGGCGTCGACGCCCCGGCTCAGCGCCATGTCGTACGTCGTCTCGTTCACGACCCGGCGCACGAGCCTGACGCGCCGCGCCGTCGGATGTTCAGCTGCAACCGGCATCGAGCGTGATCATTCCCGATTCAAGCACATGCCCAAACCATTTGCTCCGTCCTCGCGTCTTAGTTAGAGCCGGCGCGGCTTCCGACACGACGCGAACCGGCAGGGCGGGCGGCCCGTGGAAGGTTGTCCCCCTCTGTCCTCGAGCCGCCCGCCACAACCCTTGCCGAGGTTAGGGAGAGAGGCTCTTCTTGAGCGCGAGCACACTGGCATAGGCGGCCTTCAGCGTCCGCGACTTCAGCGCACCCGACCGGGCAGCGGTGACCAGCGCGTCGTACGCGGACGTCGAGGCGCCGTCGGTGTCCGCGAGACTGTCCGAGGAGCCCGCTGCGAGCACGAGGTCGTCGCCGGCCTGGACCGCTTTGACCGCGGCCCTCGCCGTCGGCATGAATCCGTTCACCGCCGGCGTCTGCAATGCGTCGGTGACGATGGCACCTGTGAAACCGAGCCGGCGGAGATCGTTGACGATGTTCGGCGACAACGCCGCAGGCAGGCTCGAGCCGAGCGCCGGATAGACGGCGGTCGACATCATCACGAGCGGGATTCCACCCTGGATCGCGGCGGTGAACGGCGCCCAGTCGACCTTCAACTGCCGGGCGGTCGCCGTGACCTTCGCCACGGACTGGTCGGTGCTGAGCGTCGCGTAGCCGAGACCGGGAAAGTGCTTGCCGGTGGCGAGCACGTGACCGCGCGCCAGACCCGCGGCGAAGGCCGGCCCCCGTGCCGCGACGGCGGTTGGCGTCGACCCGAAGCTCCGTGCCGTGATGAAGCCGCCGTGGCCGACGTCGAGGACCGGCGCCAGGTCGGTGTTGACCCCGAACGCGCTCAGGTTGCGGGCGGTCGCGAGCCCCTGCGATGCAGCAGTCGCCGCGGAGCGCATCTGCGGGGCCGACAGCGACGGCGCTCCGGGCAGCCGTTTGACGATCCCGCCCTCCTGATCGACCGCGATCAGCAGCGGAGGCTGCTGCCCCGCCTTCGCAGCCGCCTGCAGCGCCGCAACAAGGCTCGCCGGGCCGGCGGTGCCGAAGTTGGTGTTGAAGAGCACGACCCCGCCGACCTCCCCGTCGCGGACACGCGCGAGAAAGGAGGCGCTCGGCACTTGCCCCTGCATCCGCACGAGCATCAACTGCCCGACCATCTGCTCGATCGCCGGCGAGGTGTCAGCACCGGCGCGCCCGACCACGCCCGTCGACGACGCGATCGCCAGCAGCACTGCAGCAAGAAGGAAGCGTTTCAACCCGAGGCCCTCGGGCGGATGGTTCCAAACGCGAGTTAGGAGAAGATCAAGCGGCTACGCACTCGCCGGGAACTCGCGGAGCGTCTGCCGCCGAAGCACCTCGAGTCCGATGAAGGCGAAGACGAACACGACCAGCAGCGGATACACCCGCTGACCATCGGTCGGTCCGGTGATGAGGATCAACAGGAGCAAGAGCGCAAGCGCCGCGTAGATCACCCACGGATGATCGCGCGCCGTCGGAGCGGAGACGCGCCTGACCCACCGCGCCGGCCGCGACGGGCCTGCGATCCAGGCGGCGAGCATGACGAAGGTGCCGTAGATGAGGACGTTGATCCCGACGTTGCGCAGCAGCTGCGTCTCGACCGCCCAGACGACATCGATTGCGCCCTTGTCGACCGAGTTCTTCGTCAGCGCGTCGACGAGGTAGTTGCCTGCAAAGCGACGGACGACGAGCACGATCAGCCCGACGACGAACGCGCTCGCGCCGACCCCCATCAACACCTGCCGCCGCCGACCGGTCGCCAGGTAGACGGCCAGCGCGTAGATCGCGAGCACGAGGAAGAAGAGGAAGTAGCTGAGGAAGCGAATCACCTTGACCCCCTGGCGGGCGGTCTTGAGCTGGTTGCCCTTCATGATCGTGATCTGCCCGGCATCCGGGGGCAGCTGAGCGGCGACCTTGCCCACCAGGCCTCCCTGCTGCTCGAGCTGCTGGACGATCGGTCGTAAGTTCAGGACCACGTTCCCGTTCGTGTTCTGGAGTATCCCTTTCTTCCCGTCGATCACGGCCAGGAATAACGTATGTGCCCGGCTGATTGCCTGTTTCCACAATTCCTGCACGCGCGGACGCTGGAGCAGCGCGTCCGCAGCACGGACGAGCAGCTGCCTCAGCGCACCGGCGAGCGGAGCGGCGATCCCCTTCACCGCAGGCGGCAGTTGCTGCTCGAGCTCGGCCGCGACGTCGACGTTCTGGTACAGCTGGTCGACGAGATAGATGGAGATCGCGCTCCTGACCTGCGGATCCTCGAGCATCTGCACGCTCGCATTCGTGAAGTTGTTCGTGTCGAGCGCCTGCCGCTTCACCCAGATGTTCAGCGCCGACACGAGGCCGATCACGGCGGCGAGGACGACGAGCACCCAGGGCACCCAGCGGCGCCAGGACGACGGCTGCTGCCGCGTCACGGGTGCGTTGGTCGCGGCCATCGGCTGCCTACGCTAACGCTTCGGCGAGCCGGGTGCATAGTGGTCGCATCGACCGCTCGGCCGCCGAGGCGTGGATCCAGCAGCAGATCGAGACCATGGGCGCGATCGAGCTCGTTCACGAGGAACCGTGGTCGACCGTCTTTCGGGTGCCGGTCGACCCCGGGATTGCCTGGTTCAAGGCGTGCGCGCCCGTTCAGGCATTCGAGCCGCGGCTGAGCGCAGACCTGTTCGCTCGGTGGCCGGATCGCGTCGGTGAGGTGCTCGCCCACGACGAGGAGCGGGCCTGGCTCCTTGTCGCCGACGCAGGCACATCGTTGCGAGAGGTTGGGAACCCGCCGGAGACGTGGCTTGCCGCGCTTCCGCTGTATGCCGAGCTGCAACGCGGCGAAGCCGATCACGCGGCCGAGCATCTTGCACGCGGTGTTCCCGACCTGCGGGTCGAGACGTTGCCGGCGCACTACGAGGACCTCGTTCGGCGCGATCTTCCCCTCGCCTCGTCAGAGATCGGGACGCTCCGTCGGTTCGCCCCGCGTTTCGCAGAGCTCTGCGCCGAGCTCTCGTCGTTCGACCTCCCGGCGACGATTCAGCACGACGATCTTCATCATGCGAACCTCTACCTTCGGGACGAGCAGCTGCGCTTTCTCGACTGGGGCGACTCGTCGATCGCAAACCCGTTCTTTTCACTCGTCGTCGTGTTCCGGTTTCTCGACGAGGTGAACGGGCTTCCTGCGAGCGACCCGTGGTACCAACGTCTGCGCGACGCGTATCTCGAGCCGTGGGGAAGCGGGCTCGCAGACGCGTTCTCGCTCGCGGTACGCGTCGGGACCTTCGCGCACGCATTCGCGTGGATCCGGCACCGGGACCGACTCCCAGCGGCCGAGCTGTCCGATTTCGACCGCTGGTTCACCGTCGTCTTGCGCCGGGCAGTCGCCCGGATCCCCGACTGAGCCGTGCCTCAGGGGCCGGAGGCGATGGTGAACGTCCAGGTCGACGTGAAGGTGTCCGGGCTCCCCGTGCCGATCTTCTGATTCGCCGGAATCGACTGGGAGAAGGTGAGAGTCACGTTCGCCGGCCCTGCTCCACTTCCGGCCGATGCGTTGTAGACCTTCGTCGCGGTGGCCGGTGCCGAGCCGAGGCTCGCAGTCGGGTAGCCGACGGTTCGGGTCGGCAGCGTGCAGGTGCCGCTGACGATGCCGGCGCTCGCCGCCGTGACCTGTGGCGCAGACATCGTGTTGCCGTGGCCGTCCGACCAGGCGGTCGCGTAGGCGGTGATGTTCCAGCCGCTGCCCGAGCCGGTCTCGTCGTCCGGCGTGAAGCTGCTGTTCGCCGTGACCGTCTGGTTCAGGCCGTTGAGCGTCGCGGCGGCGAACGTCGTCGTCACCGGTGCAGCGAGCCCGAGACTGCCGCCGGTACAGCTGACCTTGTAGGCGACGATCGTTCCGCTGTTGCCTGCCGCCCAGCAGTGGTTCAGATCGACGCAGTCAATGTTGGCGAGCGCTTTCGTCGTGCCCGAGGTCTGGCCCACCCACGACGCGCCGCCGTTCGCGGTGACGACGATCGTGCCTCCGGCACCGGAAGCCCAGCAGTTGCTCGTTCCGGCGCACGAGATGCCGTTGAGAGCGGAGCCCGTGCCCGACGTCTGAGCAGCCCAGGTCGTGCCGCCGTTCACGGTCGCACGAATCGCGCCGCCGGCCCCTGCGACCCAGCAATGACTCGAGTCGGGACAGCTGATCGCGCTGAAGTTCGTGCTCACACCCGACGTCTGCGCCGTCCAGGTCGTTCCGCCGTTCGACGTGGTGAGGATCACGCCGCTGTTACCGGTCGCCCAACAGACGCTCGCGCTGAAACAGCTGACCGCGCTCAGCGTGCCGGCCACTCCCGACGTCTGACCGGTCCAGGTCGTGCCGCCGTTCGAGGTGGCGCGGATCACGCCGCCGTTTCCGACGACGAAACAGTGACTCGAATCGGGGCATGCGATCTCGTTCAGCGTGCTGCCTACTCCCGAGGTCTGCGCGGACCACGTGGACCCACCGTTGTTGGTCGCGAGGATCGTCCCGCCGTTGCCGACCACCCAGCAGATGCTCGTGCTCGCGCACGAGATCCCGTTGAGCGTGGAGCCCACGCCAGACGTCTGCGCGCTCCAACTGGTCCCGCCGTTCACCGTCGTGCGGATCACGCCGCTGTTGCCAACTGCCCAGCAGTTCGACGTGCTCGCGCAGTCGACACCGTTCAGATTGGTCGCGACGCCAGAGGTTTGCGTCGCCCAGGCGCCAGTTCCTGCGGTGCTCGACGGCGCCGTGATCGAGATCAGCGCCACCAACGCCGCGGCAGCCACCGCTGCCCGCACACCACCCACGAATCGACGCGCGCTCACCGTTCCGGACGGCGTGGCCGCACGACCCACCCCACGCCGACGCCGACACCGAGAGCACCGAGCGCGACCAGTCCGATCGCAGCCCACGGGGTCGACCCGGAGTGGCCGACGCCCGACGCGGCAAGCGCAGCCGGCGCCTGCGTGTCGGCAGCCCCGGCGAGTCGCGCGCCGAGGACGACACGTGCGGTCTTCCTCGCCGTCGAGGAGGCGCACGATGCTCTCCCGCGGATCAGATAGGCCGACGGCTTCAGCGCATGCCGGAGGATGAGCGGATACGCGATCCGGTCACCGGGGAGGATCGTGTCCAGCCGACGGGTGAGGCGCAGCCGGCGACCGGGCGATGCGAGCGTGACCGAGAGGGTCGGCTTGCAGAGCAGGCGCCCGACATCGGCGATCCCCACGACGACCGAACCGAGGCGCGTCCCCGGAAGCGTGCGCAGCGACATCGGGCCCAGCCGCAGGCGCGCACGCGCGGGGCCCGGGACGCGGATCAGGACGCCGACGACTTCACGGAGGATCTCGCGTACCCGGAAGCTGCCACGCGACGTCGTGACGTGCGCGTTCTGGAAGGCGATGCCGGCGAGGTGGTCACCGGGAGCCGTCCCGGCCGGAACGACGCCGACGAAGTGAATGGTCGCTTCGGCGTGCGCCGGGACGACGACGCTCGAGACGCTGGTGCGGATCCAGGCTCCCGCCTTGCGGCGCCGCTGGCCGCGGTTGGCATAGACGGCGCCGGAGGTCTGGCCGGTGAGGCCGTCGACCGGGTAGACGCGCAGGGTCAGCGGAGCCGATCCGCCGTTGGTGACGATCACGTCGTCCGCGAACGACTGTCCGGGCGCGACCTGCCGCTTGAAGTACGCACGTGTGGCCGGGTCGGCCGGGTCGTAGTGACCCGGCCGAACGCTGAAGGTCAACGTTCCCGCCGCCTGAGCGGCGGCGGGAACGGCAACCGCAACGATCAGCGCAACGATCCCGCAGAGGCGGGCGCGCCCCAGACTCGCGCCGTGTCGGATCATCTACGGGCCGCTGACGAGGGAGATCGTCCAGGTGGAGGTGTAGGTGCCCGCGAACGTGCTGGCCGGGACCGCGAGCTTCCAGGACGGCGTCACCGTCTGGTTGCCGAGCCCGGTGTTGGCCGCGGCGTTGTAGAACTTCGTCGCCGTCGGGGCGGAGGCCCCGGCCGGCAGGACGTAGGCATACGTGACGCCGTTGGTCGCGAGCGTGCACGTCGCGCCCGTGTCACAAGCATCGCCCGGGGCTGCCGTGACCGACGTCGCGGACGTCGACAGCAGATGGGGCGTGCCGCCGCCTGTCGTGAACGTCGTCGAGGTGCCGGTGAGGTTCCACCCGGTGCCCGAGCCGGTCGCGTCTCCGACGTCGATCGCCTGCGCCGAGGTCAGCGTCTGGTCGAGCCCGTTGAGCGTGGTCGAGAAGCTGACGTTCGGGGGTGCCGAAACGAAGCCGAGGGATCCTGCAGAGATCGTCGCCGTGCCGGTAGCGGCGACGGCGGCCGGCGTGGCCACGAGCGACACGACTGCGACGCCCAAGGCGATCCGCTTACCAGCCGAGCCGCGCCCTATGGTGCCGCGGGAAAGGACACAACGCATCCGACGCCAGGTCCGTTGCGAATTCATCGATTCTCCTTCTTGTGCGATTACGAGTGGCGGGAGCTCGCCTGCCTGTTCGGAGGGAGAGCCACTCCCTCGTTCGCGTATCGCATCGGTTCCGCAGGTACCTCTCATCTCCCACATTCGGGGGATCTGATCCCGTGATTCGCCGGCTCTGGGGGGTTTCCTGGCAGGACCGGCCACGGCCGGCCTCACTGAAATGTCGTAGAGACCTCTCAAGGGGCGCCCGATGAAGCCGATACCAGCGAACGTGGGTCACCACCGCACGACCGACCCGTATCGGCTGCTGTTCGAGCACGCCGGCGAGATGGCGTGCACGCTCGACCTGCGCGGCGCCTTCAGCGCCGTGAACCCCGCCGGCGTGCGCCTTACCGGCTACTCGGAGGACGAGCTGATCGGGACGCTCGCCATCGACCTGATCGCAGACGAGGCACGCCCCGAGGCCGTACGGCAGTTCGCGCGCCGGCTGAGTGTCGGGGCGATCAGCACTGCCGACGAGTCGATTCTCGTGACGCGTGACGGCGATCGCGTGCCGATCGAGATCACGTCCACGATCTTCACCGACGACGCCGGTGCTCCGGTCGGCGTTCTCGGGCTGGTGCGCGACATGAGCGAGCGCCGTGCTGCCGCCACCGCGTTGCTCCTCAGCGAGGAGCGCTTCCGGAGCGCCTTCGATCACGCAGCGATCGGCATGGCGCTCGTCGGGCTGGACGGTCGCTGGCTGCAGGTCAACGGATCGCTGTGCAGGCTGCTCGGTCTCTCACGAGACGACCTCCTCCGGAAGACCGCTCAGGACGTCACCCACCCCGACGACCTCGAGGCCGACCGGGCGCTCGTTCGCAGCCTGCTCGCCGGAACGATGCCCACCCATCAACTCGAGAAGCGCTACTTCGACAGGGATGGCAACGTCGTCTGGGCGCTCTCGAGCGTCTCGCTCGTACGGACGGCAGACGGCAGCCCGAGCTACTTCATCAACCAGATCGAGGACATCAGCGAGCGAAAACAAGCCGAGGCAGACCGGGATCGCCTGCGAGACGAGCTCCACCACGCCCACAAGCTCGAGGCGATCGGACGCCTCGCAGCCGGAGTCGCGCACGACTTCAACAACATGCTGACGGCAATCGAGGGTTACAGCGACCTCTTGCTCGACAAACTCGATCCTCAGACGGCGGAGTACGCACACGCCTCGCAGATCAGGCGCGCCGCCGAGCAGGCGGCCACGCTCCCACGCCAGCTGTTGGCCTTCGGCCGCAAGCAGACACTGGAGCCCGATGTCGTCGACCTCCGTGACGTCGTCAGGAACATCGACGAGCTCCTCAGGAGCATCGTCAGCGCACGTGTTCGACTCGAAACGGTCGCAACGGCACCGGCCCTTGCGTACGTGGACGCCGACAAGCTGGAGCAGGCACTCATCAACCTCGTCGTGAATGCGCGCGATGCGATGCCCGACGGCGGACGGGTGTCGATCTCGATCGGAACCGAGCAGGTCGACGAGGATCTCGCCGCAGAGCACGACGTGGCCGTGGGTGAGTACTCCTTCGTCCGCGTCGAGGACACCGGTCACGGCATCGCGGCCGACACGATGGCAAAGATCTTCGAGCCGTTCTTCACCACCAAGCCGAGCGGCCTGGGATCCGGGCTGGGTCTCGCGAGCGTCTACGGGACGGTCAATCAGAGCGGCGGTTTCGTTCGGGTCGAGAGCGAGCCCGGCAAGGGAGCGCGCTTCGAGATCTTCCTCCCGGCCCCGCGGCAGCTCGAGACGCGGTCGACAGAGCGAACGCTGGGCGTGTTGCTCGCCGAGGACGAGCCGCTGGTTCGCGACCTTGCGGTGAGCGTCCTCGAGGGCGGTGGGTTCGAGGTGCGCGCCGCCGCGAACGGCCAGGACGCCCTCGCGCTCTTCGACCGGGATGCAGAGGCGATCGACGTCGTCGTCACCGACATGGTCATGCCCGAGATGGGCGGGCTCGACCTCGCCGAGCGAGTCCTCGAGCGACGCCCGGAGACGCCGATCGTCTACATGTCCGGGTACACGGACGAGGGACCTGCGACCGGGCCCGACGGGCCCGGGGTGCCGACCTTGCTCGAGAAGCCATTCTCGGCCGAGACGCTCGTCTCGGCCGTTCGAGCCGCAACGCATCCGGCGATCACGAACCTCCCGGCGGCCAAGTCCGAGAGCGGTGTCGTCGCGGCGTCGCTCACCCCTCGTGAGCGAGAGGTGCTGACTCTCGTAGCCCGCGGCGGAACGAACGAGAAGGTCGCGCAGACGCTCGGCATCTCGACCGAGACCGTCCAGTCGCACGTGCGAAACGCGATGGGCAAGCTCCAAGCGGACACTCGGACCGAAGCGGTCGCCATCGCGATCCGCCACTCGCTGATCGACTGACCCTGGGGCAGCCGGGGCGGGCCGCCCCGGCTGTGGTAATCCGCCGCTCGATCTCCCAACCCCCTCGTTCGGAGAGAGCACGCGTGCCGCGAGGACATACGTGTTCCCACCACGAGCCGGTTCTAATCCGACCGGCCGCTTGCTCTCAGGAGCCGAGAGCGCGCATGGCGCCGAGAAAGCTTGACAGAGCCGGCATGTGAGTCTCAACCTGACGGCGTTGAAGTCGCGAGTCGAGGTACTCCGAGCGTGGGAAAGGAACGGAGCGCAGGCACGCTGGTCGGGCGAGTAGCTGTCGTCACCGGCGCAAGCCGAGGTGTTGGCAAGGGCATCGCGCTTGGGCTCGGCGAGGCCGGCGCGACCGTGTACGTGACCGGGCGAAGCCTCCACCGATCAGACGATCCGAGGGGGTCGTTGAACCAGACGGTCGATGAAATCGCGGGGCTCGGCGGAGTCGGCGTCGCAGTCCAGTGCGACCACGCCGACGACGGGCAGGTCGAGGCTGTCTTCGATCGCGTCCGGACGGAACAGGGCCGCCTGGACGTCCTGGTCAACAACGTGATGTCGACACCTCAGCGGGCGGAGTTGCCCGCAGGCGCGCTGTCGCAATGGGATCTGCATCCGTTCTGGGAGATGCCGATCTCGTTCTGGGATGCGTTCCACATGGTTGGCTTACGTTCGCACTACGTCGCCAGCGTCTTCGCAGCCCCTCTTATGATCGAAGGCGGCGGCGGATTGATCGTCTGCATCTCGGCGCCCGGCTCGATGCGCTACGTGCAGAACGTCGCGTGGGGCGGGCGGTTGCCGCCCTCCCAGCCGATCCGGCGGTGATGGAGAAGAGTGGGCAAAGGTTGAAGGCGAGCGAGCTCGCGATCGAGTACGGCTTCACCGACATCGATTTGAGGGGTTAGCCCGAGCGCGAGTATCCGACGAGCGAGGCGTGCACGCGAAAGCCGATCGACTCGTACAACGCACACGCCGGCGGGGTCACGCAGTAGACGATCGCCTGCCGCCCGCCTTCAGAGCGAGCTGCTGCATCCCCGCGATGTCTCCGGCGCCAGTCGCAGGCTTGTAGCTTCGCGAAGAAACGATCTCAGCGGGCGGAGGGCACGAGCGCGCGCGAAGGCCAGCGCAGAGCCTGGACGAGCCAGCCGCCGACCGCGAGCACGAGGAGCACCAACGCCAGCCAGGTGATCAGGAGCCGTCCGCTCATGGTCACGAGACGGCGGGGAGTTCGACGATCTTCCACGGCGCAATCGTCTAGGGTCGAAGGCAGCGTGCTCCCTGTCCTCATCTTCGCGCTCGTCGCGATCCCGATCCTCGTGATCGCAGTCGCCAAGGTCAGGAAGCGATCAGCGGCAGGCGAGGGCCTGGCGACTGAAGATGCCGCCGACCGCGCAGAAGTCGAGCGGGAGTTCGACGAAGCGGAGCGGTACCAGGCGGAGTGGCGGGAGGAGCAGCACCGCGACCACCCGCCGGACGACTCATCGCTCTGACCGGCGCCACGACTCGCGAACGTCCGAAACGTTTCGCCTGTTAACGCCCCTTAACGCACGTAACGACGCGGCCTATCACCGGACCTGTGCAGCGACAGCTATCCGAAAGGAGAAACGTCGATGAGGTCATCGATTCGGTTGGGTCTCGCGTTCTTCGGAGCCCTCGCGTTGTTTGCAACATTCGCCGGGACGTCGTTCGCGGCGGGGACGAACAGCCACGATCCAGCCCACGTGGTGTTCGTGCTCACCGACAATCCGTCCGGGAATCAGGTCGTGGCATACGACCGCGCCGCGGACGGCTCACTGACGCAGGTGGGTGCCTACTCGACCGGAGGAACGGGCGGCGTACTCGACGGCTCGGTCGTCGATCACACGGCGTCGCAGGGGGCACTCGCGTTCGACTCATCGCGCGGACTGCTGTTCGCCGTGAACGCGGGCAGCTCCACCGTGTCTGTCTTCCATGTGCTGGGAGACCACCTCGCTCTGAGACAGGTCGTCTCTTCCGGTGGAACGTTCCCGGTCAGCGTTGCCGTCCGAGGCGGGCTCGTCTACGTCCTCAATGCTCTGAACGGAGGCTCCGTGCAGGGCTTCGCCGCCTTCGGTGACTTCCTGCTTCCCTTGCCCGGTTCGAACCGGTCGCTCGGGTTGAACCCGTCTGCGACTCCGCAGTTCACGACCACGCCGGGCCAGGTCGCGTTCTCGCCTGACGGATCGAAGCTGATCGTGACGACGAAGGCGAACAGCAACGCGATCGACGTCTTCCGTGTCGGGCGGGTCGGCTATCTGTCGTTCGCCCCGGTGGTCAACGTCGAGCCGGGAACGGTTCCGTTCGCCGTCAGCTTCGACCGAGCCGGAAACCTGGTCGTGGCCGAGGCGGGCACGAACGCGCTGGCGACGTACGGCCTCAATCCGGACGGTACGGTCTCGCTTCTGCACAGGGTGCCGACCGGCCAGTCAGCGACGTGCTGGGTCGCTGCGGCGGGCTCGTTCTTCTACGCGTCGAACGCCGGAAGCGGGTCGGTCAGCGGCTTCGCATCCGGGGCCGGCGGGTCGCTCTCGTTGCTGGGCAACACGTCGACCGACGCAGGCACCGTCGACGCGGCCGCAACTCCGGACGGTTCGTTCCTGTACGTGCAGACCGGCGCGCAGGGAAACGTCGACGCATTCCACGTCAACGGCGACGGATCGCTGAACGCAATCGGCTCGGTGACCGTCCCGGGTGCCATCGGAGGTGAGGGAATCGTCGCTCTGTGAGCGGCGGATGTATTTCGCAGCCGCCAGGTCGCTCGATTGACCAGGGGACTGCGGTACGGGGGTGAGAAGGGCCGCCGCTTGGCGGCCCTTCTTCATTCCGGCGACTCGGCCTCGCCGCATCGCGGCTACTGGTTTGCTGTGATGAGGGTGGACGCGGTCGGCCTTTTCGGCGAAGAGCAGGTGGCTCGCGCAAGGCGATACCACCGGCCGCTCTATGCCGCTGCGGTGGCACAGCTCGCGCTCGGGCTCCTCGTGCTCGTGGTGCTCGTCTTCGGCCCGGCCGGCAGCTGGCTCTTCGAGCCGGTCGAGGGATGGCCGTGGTGGGCCCAGGTCGTCGGATTCACCACCCTGATCGAGGCGTTGACGACGGCGGTCGCGCTGCCGATCTCGTTCTGGACGGGCTTCGTGCGCGAGCGGCGCTGGGGCTTCTCGACCCAGGGTCTTGCCGGGTTCACGTCCGACCGGGCAAAGGCGTTCGCGCTCGGCCTCGTGCTGTCGGCCGCTGCCTTCCTCGGCCTGGTCGGATCGGCGCGGGCTCTTCCACATCTGTGGCCCGTGGCTGCCTCAGTGGGTGCCGCAACGCTGGTGCTGACGCTGGGCTTTCTGGCCCCGCTCCTGATCGAGCCGCTCTTCAATCGCTTCGCTCCGCTCGACGACTCCGAGCTCGCCGTCGAACTGCAGGCGCTGGCCGAGACGGCGCGGGTCCCGATCAGCGAGGTGCTCGTCGCGGATGCGAGCAGACGCACCCGCAAGGCGAACGCCTACGTGTCCGGGCTCGGGCGAACGCGACGTCTCGTTCTCTACGACACGCTTCTCACGCGAGCGACCCCGCCCGAAATCGGCCTCGTTCTGGCACACGAGCTCGGCCACCGCCACGCGCGCCATCTCGTCAAAGGGACGCTGCTCGCCATGGCCGGCGCCGCCGGCTTCGTCCTCCTTCTCTGGGCGCTCCTCCACCTCCCCGGCCTGCGTAGTCTGATCGGAGCGCCCGGCGGGGCGAGCGACCCCCGCGTCGTGCCGTTCGTCCTGCTGCTCGCGGCAACCCTCGAGGTTCTCGGGATGCCGTTCGGCGCCGGGCTGTCGCGAACGTGGGAGCGTGAGGCCGATCGCTTCTCGCTCGACCTGACCCACGATCTCGCCACGTTCGAGGCGACGCATCGCTCGCTCGCGGCCGCCAACCTTGCCGACCTCGACCCGCCCCGGCCGATCTACCTGGCGTTCTTCAGCCACCCCACCCCGGTCGAACGGATCGAGGCCGCACGCCGCCAGACAAGCTCCACTCCTGCACCAGCTCGTTGATCGTCTGCCGGCAGCCGTAGTCGTTCGACGGAATCGTGTGGCGAGCCCGTGCTACGGCTGGGTGTAGTGCGCGAAGTAGCGAGTGATCTTGTCCTGGCGGTCCAGGAAGATGACTTCTGCCGCCAGGTTGCCGCCGGCGCCTCGATACTGGAGGACGAGGCTGTCAACGCCGACGAAGAGCTCGATCGGCTCGAAGTGGAGGGTCGGGTACCTCTCGAGCCCGGCGGCGAAGTAGGCCCGCAGCGCTTCCTTGCCAGCGATCGTGCTGGCATCACTACCGGTCAATGCGGACACGAGCGGCGAGGCCATCTCGACGTCGTCGGTGTAGTGGTCGAGAATCGCGCCGAGGTCGTGCGCGTTCCACGCGCTGTACCACTGCTCGGCGAAGCGTTGCGCCCGTTGCTGGTCCATCTCATCTCCTTCGGTCCTTTGGGTTCTGTTCATACCCGCCGGCACCTCGGTCGGATTC
>CAWKNW010000017.1:0-432508 GCA_963851065.1 uncultured Thermoleophilia bacterium | reverse complement strand
CCGCAAGGCCGGCTCGTCTGGCGCCGTGGCCGCGGTTGTGCTGGCAGTCGTGCTCGTCGTCTCCTGCGGAATCCTGCTCGAGTCCAGCCTGCGTGCATCGATACCGGTCGAACGGCTCAAGGCTGCCGCCGTCGTCGTGGAGGCCGACCCATCGATCAAACCGGCCACCGGGGAGGCGAATGTCACAGTCCTCCTCGGCGAGCGGAGACGGCTCAGCGCCAAGCTGGCGATAGGGATCCGCGACTTGGCCGGCGTCGCGAAGGTCGTCGCCGACCGCTCCGTCTACGCGCAGGCCCTCGACCAGCGTGGACACCTGATCGAGACGAGCGGCGGAGCAACCTCGATCGGTCACGGCTGGTCGAGCGCATCGCTGACCCCCTACAGGCTGAAGAGCGGCCACGCGCCCCGGCGATCGACGGACGTCGTCGTGGACACTCGCCTCGGTACCCGCGGCCACCTACGGCTGGGCGACCGGCTTCGGTTGCTGACACCTACCTCCTCGCGGGTGTTCACCATCGCGGGCTTCGCCGCCGCCCGGCACGAGCTCGATCAATCACGACCGGCAGCCGTCTTCTTCAGGGACGACGTCGCTGCCGGTCTCGACGGTGACAGGCGACGGCGTCGACCGCTCGGCGTGTCACCGTCCAGGCGCCGACATCGAACGGTCGCACGGCGTGTACGCGCCACCCTCGACCGAGCCGGCGCTACGCGTGTGACCGGAGCGAAGCGGGGCGAAGCGGAGTCACCCGAGGACGCGTCGAGTCGTGAGGACGTCGTCGCCGGGCTGACCGTCTTCGGCGTCCTCGCCGCCTTCATCGCGATCTTCGTCGTCTCCAGCACCTCTCGCTCTCAGTCCAACAGCGCCACCGCGAGCTCGCCCTCTTCCGCGCGATCGGAAGCCCACCGCGACAGGTGCGCCGCATGGTGGCCGGCGAGGCTCTGCTCATTTCGCTCCTCGTATTCGGGTCGGCTGCACCGACGGTTTCTTCGTCGCGCACCTCGAGGAAGGGCTGTTCACCCGCGCCGGCATGATCCCTGAAGGTCTGCACCTGACCATCGGCTGGCTGCCTTTCGCGGGCGGGCTTGCGGCGGCATCATCACGACCCAACTCGCCGCGTTAGTGAGTGCCCGCCGCGCAGCTCGGATCCGCCCGACCGACGCGCTCCGCGAAGCGGCCGTTCAGCGGCGACCGATTCGTGGCGCAGAGGCCTCGCCGGGCGCCGTTCTCGCCGGAGGATCGCCACGCTGGTCGCGTTCGCTCACCGCTCGAGCGCGGGCGGGCAAAGCGACGCCCCTGCCGCGGCGATGATCCTGATGCTGGCGGCGGCGCTGCTCGGGCCGCTCCTGACGCTGAGTTCGCCTGGCTCCTTGGCCTACCCGTCGCGGCGATGAGTCGCGCGCCAGGCATGCTCGCCCGAGCGAATACGCGCGCGAACCTCCGTCGCGCGGCGTCCGTCGCGACGCCGGTGATCTTCGCCGTGTCCCTGACTGCACGATCCTCTTCGCCAAGTCGTCGCTGCAACGGCAGACCGCCGAACAGACAAACCAGCGTGTCTCAGCGGGATATGTGCTGCGCGCGCAGGACGCCCCCGGTCTGCCTCCAGGTGTCGCAACAGCCGGCTTGACCTGCCGGGCGTTGCGCATGGTCAGGCTCAATTGCGACTTCGGTGGTGATCGCAGCCGACGGCGCAAACCTGCGCTCGTTCCCGGCGCGCGGCGTGGATGTCAGGACACCGCCGTCGTCATCGACCTCGACGTCCGCTCCGGCTCATTGGCTGATCCGACCGGGAATGCCCTCGCCGTCGGCCGCAGCAGCGCACGTGCGTTCGGCTGGCGCCGCGACGAGGTCAACTCTGGCTCGGAGCGGCACCCGGTCAGGCCGGAGTCGCAGCGACCTACGCGCGTCCTTGGGATTCGGCGAGATCGTCTTGCCACGCGCGCTGGTCGAACGCCACGTCACCAACCCCCTCGACGACGCCGTGTTCGTCAAAGCCGCTCCGGGCGCGAGCCAGGCGGACATCCTCGCGCGCCTGCGCACGCTCGCGCACGGGCGGCTGACAGTGAAGGTCCTGACCGGCGCGCAGTACAAGACCAATTGGAAGCCGACGCGCACGAACAGTCGCTGGCGGTCTTTGTGCTCCTGGCTGTCATCGGCGTGTTCTGCGCGATGGCGCTCATCGACGCGACGACGATGGCGACCGCTGAACGGGTTCGCGAATTCGCGCTGCTCCGACTCACTGTCGCAACCAAGCGCCAAGTGAAGACGATGATCCGTGCCGAGACGCTGATCACGGTCACGTTCGGACTGACGATCGGCTCGCTGATCGCAGCACCCGGCCTCGTCGCCTTCAACTACAGCCTCACCGGCGCCGCATTCCCATCCGTCCCGATCCGGAACTACTCGCGGTGCTGGCGATCTACGCCCTGCTGGGTTTCGCAGCCACCGCCCTCCCGACCCGGCTCGCACTGCGCATGAACCCAATCAGAGCGATGGCAGTGCGCGAATGACCGAATCCAACCGCCGACTCGGCGAGATCCCGCACCAGGACAGACGTCGCTCCAGCGCCGTGTCACTGCACAGCATGCAACCCCCATCCCGAACGGAGACCGCGATGACCGGCACGACCCAGCATCCGCAGTCCAGACGACCCGGCTCGCGCCGGCGCACGACGATCGGCTGGCAATCGCACGCCAGGTTCGCAGGGAAACCGCGAACTGCCCGAACGTCTGAGTGGCGAATGTTGCCGCCGGTCGCCACCGATGAGGGCCATAGTGCCCCACGGACATGAGGCTCAGACGTCCGCGCTGTTTCAGGCCGCGGACTAAGCCGAGCTTTTCGGTTGCCGCTCACAGGGGCGAACGTGCAGCCATGCGACGACGCCGCCGGTTGCTGTCCGAACTGCCTCTCGAGGTCACCGATCGCGGCCGCACGCTCGCCGACGAGTCCCCGCTTGCCGGGCAGTCCGCTCATTGCGGCTAGCCGTTGACGGCGCCGGCGGTGAGCCCGGCGATGATCCGCTTCTGCAGGACCAGCACCAGGATGATGAGCGGCAGCGTGACGATCACGGTCGCGGCCATGATCTCGCCCCGCGGTACGGCGTTCGACTCGGTCCGCGGAGCCACGAAGGACGTGATCGCGAGCGGCACGGTGTAGTGGTTCGGTGACTGGATGAACGACAGCGCGTACAGGTACTCGTTCCAGGCCGAGATGAACGCGAGGAGGCCGGTCGTGACGAGGCCCGGCGCGATCAGCGGCAGCAGCACTTTCCAGAAGACCTGCAGCGGCGTCGCGCCGTCGACGTAGGCCGCCTCCTCGAGGTCGCCGGGGAGCGCTCGCATGAAGCTCGTGAGCACCCAGATCGTGAACGGGAGGGTGAAGATCAGGTAGGTGAAGATCAGCGCGCCGAGCGTGTCGTAGAGGTTGAACTTGGTGATGGTGGTGTAGAGGGCGCCGAGGATCGCGATCTGCGGGAAGATCGTCATCGACAGCACCAGGTAGAGGACGAAGGAGCGGCCGTGGAAGCGGAAGCGACCGAGTGCGAAGGCGGCGGAGGAGCCGATCGCCAGCGAGAGCACCGTGACCGACCCCGCCACGATCGTCGAGTTGAGCAGTGCGTCCGTGAAGAAGTTCGCGCTGAGCGCGCCGCGGTAGTTGTCCAAGGTGGGATGCGACGGGAAGTACTTGATGGGGTCTGGAACAGGTTCACCTCGGGCGTGAACGAGGAGCGGACGACCCAGTAGAAGGGGAACAGGCAGTAGACGACGATCACGGCGATAGCAGGTAGAAGGGCGTCCGGACGAGCAGGCGCCCGAAGCGGTTCTTCCGCAACCTGCGGACACGGCCGGCGGCGGGGAGTGTGCCAACTGGTTCATGTGGCGTCGCGGTCGTCGCGGTCGGCGAAGATGGAACCGCACGAGGCACCGCGACGTCGGGTAGGCGACGCGACGAGAAGAAGAGGGCAACGTTTCGAGGTCGACGGCCCGAGACGCCCATCCTTGTTCGTCGCGACGTCCAGCCATGGCGGCGACCATAGCTCGACGCGTTGGCTCGCCTTTCGGTGCCGATGAGTCCGATAGGCTGGTGGCGGCGATCGCTGCGGGCGCCACCTCGCCGAGTGTGCGGAGTCGCTGTGCGAGCGTGTCGAGGTCGGCAGGCACGCCGCGTTCGAGTAAGCCCTCTGACGGACTCGAACCATCGACCCCCTCCTTACCATGAGCAACGAGGCGACGGCGGGCAAGGCCGGGAAGCCGCGGTCACGGAAGTCCCGCAAGAAGAAGGAATCGCCCGAAGACGAGTGACCTCCGTGGACTCCTGTGCCCGCGCTGGTGTTCCCTCAGGGTTCCCTCGGCTACGCCGGAGCCGGATCGCCCGGCCGAGCCATCTCGAGCGTCTCGGCAATGGTGAGCCTTCGGCCGGCCTCGGTCGCGCGGATGACATCCTCCGCGGCCAGCGAGGCGCGCGCGCGGTCGATGAGCTCGCGCCCGACCGGATTGTCGCCGTAGACGTTGACGATGCCCTCTTCGCCGGCATAGATCTCGGCCGCTGACGCGATGCGTACTGCTGCATCGGGCCGGTGGTCGACTGCGGCGGCAGCCGCAAGGCCGATCAACGAGAGGCCGACTCCACGGATGCTCGCGAGCTCGGTGTATGCCCGAACGGACTCGAAGAAGTACTGGCGTGCGGCTGCGGCGTCTTCGAGCCCGAGATGCGTCCACGCCATTTCCGACAGGATGCGCGCTTCCTCTGCGCGATCTCCGATCGCTTCGAAGGCTGCGAGCGCCTGACCGTACAGATCGAGCGCGTCGACGAGGTCGTCACGGCCCGCCGCGAGTTGGGCGAGAGTACTGAGGGAGACGCCGGCTCCTTCGTGGTCGCCGAGCCTCCGCTGAATCGCAAGTGCGTGCTCGGACTTCTCCGCTGCGGTCTCGGTGTCTCCCTGGAGAGCGTCGACGATCCCGTCGAAGCTCGAGGCGAGGCCCTCAGCCCAGGCGAAGCCGAGCGCGCGGCTCGCCTCGGCGCCCTCGCGCGCGCACTTCGACGCTTCCTCGAGGTCGGATCCAAGCAGACCGATCGCGCGGCATGTCGCGGCAATGCAGACCTCTCGCGCGGGGCCGAGCCCCGCTGCCCCCTGACACGCCTCGGCCCACTGCTCGTCCGCCTGTTCGTACGCCCCGAGGGTCCAGGACGCGAGCCCCGCCGTGATCAGTGCGCCCACGCGACCGCGTGTGGGGGCGCTCGTCGCATCGGCTTGGAGAAAGCGGGCGGTGTAGTCGCGTGCCGTCAGGTGCTTTCCTCGGATGTGCCAGTACATCCAGAGGTCGCCGCAAAGCCGGAGGCCGGCCTCGAGGGCGTCGGCGTCGCCTGCGCGCGCGGCGTCGAGAAGCTTGCCGAGAGCGGCTTCGAGATTGGCCTCGTCCGCGACGCCTTGCTCGATCGACGCTTGCTGGGTCGTGCCCTCGATGCCGTCTCGGACCTCGCGAGCGAGGGCCGCGTACCGATGAGCGTGTCTCAGCGCGATCTGGTCAGACTCCCCGGCAGCCTCGAGTCGTTCTCTCGCATATTCGCGAATCGTCTCAAGCATCTGGAGCCGGTCTTGTGCCTCGACCTGCACGAGCGCCTTGTCCACGAGCGACTCGAGCCCGTCGAGTGAAGGCGTCTCCGCGTCGGCGCAGACGGCCTCGACATCTCCGAACGCACACCCGCCTGCGAAGAGGGCCATGCGCCGGAAGAGCCGCTGCTCCGGCTCCGTCAGCAGCGAATGGCTCCAGTCGATCGTCGCCCGGAGCGTCTGCTGGCGCCCCGGGCTGTCGCGATTCGCTGACGTGAGCACGTCGAGAGCGTGGTCGAGGCGCTCGAGGAGCGCGTCGGTTGACAACAGCCGTGAACGAGCAGCGGCGAGCTCGAGGGCGAGCGGCAGCCCGTCGAGCCTGCGGCAGATGGCTGCGATCGCTCCGGCGTTGTCGGCCGTCACGTCGAACGACCCCCGGGCCGACCTCGCGCGCTGCACGAACAGCACGACGGCGGGGGACGCCGCGACCGACTCCGGCGAGACTCCTTCCGACCCGGAAGGGAGCGCAAGCGGCCCCAACGAATATTCGTGTTCGGCCGCGAGCCTCAACGGCGCACGGCTCGTCACGACGATTCGCAACATGGAGCAGCGCTCAGTCAGCGTCGCCACTTCGGGTGCGACAACGACGATCTGCTCGAAGTTGTCCAGAAGCAGCACGGTGGGCCGGTCGCCGATCAGGGAGACGATGCCGTCGAGGAGCGTTCGTTCCTCCGCCTCCTTGACGTCGAGTGCAGTCGCGAGCGTCGGGAGGAACGCCGCAGGCTCGGAGACGTCTGCAAGCGTGATGAACGCGAGAGCGTCCGGGAACTCAGCTGCGAGCAGCCGTCCGAGCTCGATCAGCACGCGCGTCTTTCCGACCCCACCGGGACCGGTGATCGTGACCACCCGCTGCGTTCGCACGAGATCGGTGAGCGCGGCGAGCTCGCCCGTACGCCCGACGAGCGGCACCGCCGGAGTGGGGAGACTGCTCGGCAGGCTCGCGAAGCGCTCGCCCTTTCCCTCGAGCGCTCTCGCGTCCGGTACCACCAAGCCGTCCGCCGACATGGCGTAGAGCTCGTAGGGGCGTCCGACGTTCTTGAGCCTGAACCGCCCCAACGGCACGGCAACAACATCGCTTCGGTTCTTGATCTGCTCGTACGCCGCGTCCGACAGCAAAACGCCGCCTGGGACGGCGAACGACTCGATCCGCGCAGCGACGTTGACGGCATCGCCCGTCAACCGCTCCGGTTCGACGACCACCTCACCGCTGTGCACGCCGATACGAACCAGCACGTCCCGCGGCGCGAGCTCCCGCTGAACAGCCACCGCTGCCTGGACCGCGGCGAGCGAGCTCGGGAACATGCTCATGCTTCCGTCCCCGAGCCGTTGCACGATCGTCCCCCCGAACGCCTCGTGATGACGTTCGAGCGCGCCCCAGTACCGCTCTCGCCGGTCGAGTGCGAGACGCTCGTCCGCCTGCAACAACGCGGTGTACCCGGCCATGTCAGTGAACATCACCGCAACAAGGCGACGATCGAGCGCAACAACCACGACGCGATCCTCTCAACGCCGGTACGGTCGCGCCAACCCGGGAGAGCAACGTGCGTCTAGCTCCTTGTCCGCTTACGAGGGGGTCACCGCAGCTCGGATCGGCTTGCACAAGCCGAGCGCGGCATGCGAACTCGCGCGATAAGGGAACGTCAGCTAGAGCCCGCAAGTGCCTGCGCGTGCCAGACGTTTGCAAACTAGGCAAAGGAAGACGCCACTTGCAGGCATTTCCGGAAGCCCTCTGACGGACTCGAACCGTCGACCCCCTCCTTACCATGGAGGTGCTCTACCAACTGAGCTAAGAGGGCAGCGCGGCATAGGGTACCCGCGCTCGAGCGGCGCGGCACTACGCCAGCTGCTGCCAGACGTTCGCGAGCAGTTGCTGCGTTGCCGGCCAGAGCATGATCTGGCCGCCGAAGTTGAGCGCACCTGCCGAGAACACCTTTGCGCCGCTCGAGTGCTCGTAGTACGTCATCTCCGCGGAGCGCCCGGCGCCGAAGAGATCCGGGATCGTCGCCAGCACCTGCACGTCGGGCGGTGATGCCGGACCGCGCGCGTCGATCTCGATCCCGTACATCCCGAACTGGGCGCCGTTGCCGAGCCCGGTGTTCGCGAACGCCCAGGGGGCGATGTCGGCACCGACGACCGTGAACGGCGCGTGACGCTGTCCGCGGTCGCTTGCGATGTAGTGCACTCCGAGCAGCGCTTCCTCGGGCCTGCCGAGGTCGCGCCACTCGTCGATCAGCTTCAGTTGGACGCCGTTGCGGTCGATCCGCCGGAAGAAGTTGTTCGCCGACAGGAAGAGCAGGTTGCCGCCGAGGTCCCGATAGCCGCCGATCAGGTTGTAGAGGCGCCCGGTCACGTACTCGGTGTGCCCGGGGAACACGATCAGGTCGTAAGCGGCGCGAAGGGCGTCGGGCGTCGCGAACGCCTCGATGTCCTCGTCGCCGTACGTGTCGACGTTCTTGCCGGTCTGGGCGAGCCAATGCTGGAACTGGAGGTCATAGCTGCGATAGCGGTAGGGGATGCCGCGGTTCGGATGCGGTCGTGTCACGTCGACGAAGCTCGTCTTCCAGCGTGCGTACCACGTGTCGCCCCAGCCGTCGCCGTTCGCGTCGTAGAAGTTGTAGGCCTCCCACGTCGAGGTCGGCATGACGACGGCGACGCGCTGCGTCGGCGCCGGCGGATGAAGGACGATCGGCGCGAACCCGATCCGACCGTCGTCCGCCTGGAGCCGTGCAAAGTAGATGCCGGTGCCCCAGCTCGGGTCGAGCGGGACCGGGACCGCGCCCGGCTGATTGCGAAACGTCTGCCAGTCGATCTCGATCGGGTTTCCGACGGGGACGCCGTTGAGGTCGTTGTTCGAGTAGGTCGGGACCGTTTCCGGTCCGCTTCGCATCATCTGCAGCGTGAGTTGCGACGCGTCGGTTCGCAGGAAGAGATCGACCGTGTCGCCGGCTTTCGCGGTGCGCACGGCGAACGCCGCGTCGACGCCGAGCACCCGCGCGACCGCGTGCGTCACAGCGGGAGGAGCGTGGCTGTGTCTCGGCTGAGCGCTCACGCGGAGGATGTAGGTGCGCGCGGGGAGCGTCGCCGGCGGTTTCCACTCGAGAGCGTGCTCACCGCGGCCGAGCGTGACGCGCTGCGCCGACAGTTCCGACTGCCCGACGGCGACCGGCTTCTCCGACGCCGCGCCCTGGCCGGTCTGGAGCACCTCGAGCGTGACGGTCGACGGACGGGCCAGGGCGAACCGCAGGCGCGCGGCCGTTCGCCCGGAGCTCGGTCCGAGCGTCGTCAGGTAACCGGTGTCGCCCGCAAACGGGTGCCCGCCGTTGTCGACGCTGAAGCGCGACAGCAGCGGTGTCGCTCCGAGCGCGGCCGGGAGTCGGCCGAGCGATCCGACCGCTCCGAGCCCGGCGAGTGCGAGCAGCCGCCTACGGGTACCCGACCAGCTCATGCGATTGGCCAGCCTAGCCGGAGCTGTGTAAGGTGCGCCTTACAGATGCGCTTGCGCTGTACGACCGTCGAGGAGATCGCCCAGCGGAAGCTGCTCTTGCGGCGCGCCGCCTGGTCGGTGGTCGCGGCTGCTGCGATCGCCGCGCTGACGTGGAAGGCCCTCACCGCTCCGGACGGTGTGCCCGATCCTACGGCGTCAGGAACCCATCTGAGCCACGGCGCCGTCGTGGTCGACAGCGCCCTGCTCGTCTTCCGCGAGGGGCTCGAGGCCGTGCTCGTGCTCGCGGCGTTCACCGCCAGCTTCGTCGGCGCCAATCGTGCGCTTCGCAAGCCGGTCGCCGCCGGCGCGTCGGTCGCGCTCGGAGCTTCGGTGGTGACGTGGTTCGTTGCAATCTGGATCATCGGCGCACTCGGCGGGCCGGGCCTCGACGTCCAGGCGGCGACGGGACTGCTCGCAGTGGCGGTTCTGCTGGTCGTCATGAACTGGTTCTTCCACAAGGTCTACTGGACGGGCTGGATAGCGGCTCACAACCGTCGTCGGCGGGAGCTCCAGGGCACGCCGGGTGCAGCCCGGCGGCTGCTGCTCGGCCTCGCGCTCCTCGGCTTCACCGCAGTCTTCCGCGAGGGCTTCGAGATCGTGCTCTTCCTGCAGAACCTGCGTCTCACTGCGGGCTCGACGACGGTGCTCGAAGGCGTCGGGCTCGGGCTCGCGCTCACGGTCGCCGTCGGCGCTGTGACGTTCTTCTTCCAGCACCGGCTGCCGTATCGCCGGATGCTCGTGGCGACAGGCGTCCTGCTCGGCTTCGTCCTGCTCGTGATGGTCGGCGAAAGCGTCCAGGAGCTTCAGCTCGCGAGTTGGCTGCCGACGCATTCCCTCGGGGTGTCGTTCCCGGGCTGGATGGGGCTCTGGCTCGCGCTCTTCCCGACGGTCGAGGGCGTCATCGCCCAGCTTCTCGCGGCGCTGCTCGTCGTCGGCTCGTACCTCCTGGCCGAGGAGATCCGCGTGCGGCGTCCGCGCCGTCGCGCAGCGACGCTCGCCGCGCCTGCTTCCTAGGCGGTGCGCGCCCGCCGGATGATCACCGTCGTCGGCTGCCACGCCGGCGGCGAGATCGGCAACGTGGTCGTGGGCGGCGTCCTCCCACCGCCTGGCAAGACCGTGTTCGAGCAGATGCAGGCGCTCCGCGCCGACGACTCGTTGCGTCGGCTGCTGCTGCGCGAGCCACGCGGGAGCGTCGCCGTGCACGCCAACCTCGTGGTCCCCGCCACGCGCGCCGACTGCGACGCCGGCTTCATCATCATGGAACCGACCGAGTACCCGCCGATGTCGGGCTCGAACGCGATCTGCGTCGCGACCGTCCTGCTCGAGACGGGGATGATCGAGCTGCGCGAGCCGGAGACGACGCTTCGGCTCGAGGCGCCCGCCGGTCCGGTCGAGATCCGCGCGGCCTGTCGCGACGGACGGGTCGAGAGCGTCGAGTTGACGAACGTCCCGTCCTTCGTCGAGCACCTCGATGCGCGACTCGACGTTCCGGGGCTCGGCGCGATCTCGGTCGACGTCGCCTACGGTGGGATGTGGTACGCGATCGCGGATGCGGACACGCTCGGTTTCGAGCTCTCACCGGGCGAGGCGCGCGAGCTCAGCCGCGTCGGCGAGCTGATCCGTGACGCGGCGCGGGAGCAACTCACGTGCATCCATCCCGAGAACCCGGAGATCTCGGGCGTCAGCATCGTCGAGCTTGCCGAGCCCTGGCGTGGCATCGGCGCCGTCTCGCGCAACGCAGTCGTGGTCGCGCCGGGGCGGCTCGACCGCTCTGCGACCGGCACCGGTCTTTCCGCGCGCATGGCCGTGCTCCATGCCCGGGGGCTGCTCGGCGTGGGCGACTCGATGACGCATGCCTCGCCGATCGGTTCGACCTTCGACGGACGGATCGTCGCCGAGACCTCGGTCGGCGGGCGCCCGGCGATCGTGCCGGCGATCCGCGGCAGCGCATTCGTCACGGGCGTGACGCAGGTCGTCGTCGACCCTGACGACCCCTTCCCCGAGGGCTACCTGCTCTCGGACACCTGGCCGGGCGCCGACGTCCAGTAGCGGTCGACGCGTGCGAGCGCCTGCTCGGGTGTCGAGCCGTGCGTCGACTCGCCGAGCAGCGCCGAGGCGAGCTCGTTCGCCTCGCGAATCGCGCGCTCGCGACGGGCATCGACCTGGCTCGTTGCGACGAACAGCTCGGCGCGGGCGCGGGACGCCCAGTCGGTCAGGTCGCCGTCCTCGGGCGGCGTTCCGCCCGGGATCTCGCGCGACAGCTCGCGTGCCCGCTGCTCGAGCTGCGGTAGCTCCCCCTCGAGCTCTGCCGCCTCGCGTTCGAACGCCGCCCGGTTTTCGGCGGCCCGTTCGGCCGCGTGCGCAGCGACTTCGAGGTGGTCGCGCGCCCGTGTGAGGCGCTGCTCGGCCAGCGCCTGCTCGGTGTCGTTCCCCGCGCGGGCAAGCTCGTCCTCGGCGGCGCCGATCTCGGCCTCACGACGGTCGACCTCGGCGCGCGCCTCGTCCACTGCGAGGCGCAGCCGCCGGTCCTCGCCTCGCTCGAGGGCGAAGAAGCTCGCGATCGCTTCGAACCGTGTGCGGAGCTGCGCCACATCGGCGTCGAGCCGGTGCAACCGCTCCGACTCGCTCGCCTCCTTCCGTTCGAGGAGCACGAGCGCCCTCAGCTCGTCCACCATCGCCTGCGACATCTCTAGGCGGGTTGGTTGAGGTCGAGGAGGATGCTGCGGAGTTGGGCGAAGCGTTTCGGGCCGAGTTGTTGCGCCCAACTGGTCTCCACCTCACCGACCGCCTCGCGGATCACTCCGATCGCGGAAACGCCGCGTGGCGTGATGGCGACGCGCTTGGAACGCAGGTCGTCGGGATCCGGACGCCGTTCGAGGTACTCGAGACGTTCGAGCTCACCGAGCAGGTAGTTGAGGGCCTGTTTGCTGATCCGCAGCCGGGCGGCAAGCTCGGAGGGCCGCGTTCCCTGCGGGCCGGGGAACTGGAAGACGTTCAGATGCGCCGCGTCGAGATCGTCGAAGCCGCGCTCGTGCAATCGCTCGAGCATGCGCCGTTGCACCGCCTCCCAGGGCAGGCGGAGGAGCGCGCCGATCAGCGGCGGCCCGAACGGATGCTCTGCCGTGGGGCCGTCCGAGTTCGTAAAATGACTTGACGAAGCGCTTGAAGGCATATATCGTCAAATCACTTTACCACTACGGCAGGAGGAGCGATCGATGGCGACGAGGACGCACGAAGAGATCAAGGTCGGGGGAATGGCGATCCGGTTCCTGGTCGAGGGCGAGGAGTCGGCAGGGTCGGTCGCGGTCTTCGAGTTCGACGTTCCCGCCGGTTCGAAGGTCGCAGCCGCACACAGCCACGACGGCTACGAGGAGACGATCTACGGGCTCGAAGGCGTCCTGACCTGGACGATCGAGGGCACGCCGACCGACGTCGGCCCCGGCGAGGTGCTCTGCATCCCCCGCGGCGCCGTCCACCACTTCGACAACGCTCGCGATGCCGATGCCAGGGCGCTGGCGATCGTCACCCCGGGTGTCCTCGGCCCCGACTACTTCCGCGAGGTCGGAGCCATCCTCGACGCCGCAGCGGGCGGGCCGCCCGACGTCGCGGCGATCGGAGCGGTGATGCGCCGCCACGGTCTCACCCCGGCGCCGTGACGGCCGCTGAGGTCGTCGTTCGGAGCGAGGAGCGCGACATCTGCATCCTCGTCGCGCGAGAGGACCTGACGCTCACCCACGCGCAGTATTCGGCGGGTGAGCAGGTTGCCGGTCGGCACGTGCACCACGAGCACACCGATGCCTTCTACGTCCTCGAGGGCGAGCTGACCTTCGAGATCGGCCGCGAGCCCGAGACGATCACGGTCTCTTCCGGTGGCTTCGTCTGCGTATCGCCGGGCGTGGTCCATGCGCTCCGCAACGACAGCGACCGCCCCGCGCGCTGGCTCACCATCCATGCGCCGGACGGGGGCTTCGCCGCCTTCATGCGCGGCATCCGCGACGGCCTCGAGGTCGAATGGGACATCGCAGCGGTTCCCACCGACGGTGGGCTGTCGGCGAGCGCGGCGGTCGTCAGCCTCGCTCCCGGCAGTTGACGAGAGAGTCCGCTGCGGGCCTGGCTTGCCTGGAGTGGAGCGTGTTGCCACACTTCTCGGTGTGGTTGAAGACGTCGCGTTCACGGAGGTTGTCCCACACGAGGATGGCGAGTACGGGTTCTTCTTACGCGAATCGCAAGCGTGGGAGGTCAAGCTCGATCCGGGCCAGGCCGAGGTGATTCGCGAAGGGCTTCCCACGGCTCCTGGAGGGGAGTACCACCTGACGCTCGAGACGAAGCACGCGCGTCCGCTCAGGTGACGACAAGACTCGGCGGGTCGGTCCGTCTGGCGCCGTCCCCGCCTAGGCTGATCTGTCCACCATGATTGACGCCCGCGTTCAGAGGCTGACAACGAAGACGCGATGCGCAAGGGCGACGAGGCGATGAACGCAGGGCCGCCACGGCGGCGGCCACACTTCGGTCGACTCGCTCTAGTCGGCGCCGCACTCGCCCTTGCGCTCACGCTCCTCTCGAGCACGAACGCCTCCGGCAGCACGCGTCAGACTCCACCGGTGCCGAGACTTGCGCACCTCGTCGTTGTCGTGTTCGAGAACGAGGAGCGGAGCGCAGTGATTGGCAGCAGCGACGCGACCCACTTCACCTCCTACGCGAACCGGTACGCCGACCTCGCTGATTACTACGCGGTGAGTCATCCCAGCCTCCCGAACTACCTCGCGCTCGTGTCAGGATCGACACACGGCATCACCAGCGACTGCACGTCCTGCGGCCCGTGGCCGACGTCGATCGGGACGCTCCTCTCGCGCCAGGGGCTCAGCTGGGGCGGCTATGCCGAGGGGTATCCGTCGTCGTCGCTGTTCGCGAAGAAGCACATGCCGTTCCTCTACTTCCAGGGCGAGAAGAGCCACGTGTATCCCCTGACTGCGTTCAGTCCGGCACGGCTGCCCGCTTACGCGTTCGTCGCCCCCAACCTCTGCAACGACGGTCACAGCTGCCCCCTCTCGATGGCAGACGCCTTTCTCGCGCATTTCCTGCCGCCGTTGTTACGAATCCCGAGCACCGCGGTGTTCGTCGTCTTCGACGAGGGAACGACGGACGAGCGGGGCGGCGGTCACATCGCCGGGTTCGTGGTTGGGACGGCGGTCAAGCGTCACGTGACGTCGAACCAGCCGGCGAACCATTACACCGTGCTCCGCACGGTCGAGGACGCCCTGGGGCTCGCCCACCTCGGCGCCTCGGCGTCGACACCGCCGCTGACCGGCATCTGGCGCCCAGCGGGCTAGCCAGGCTTGGGACACAGCACGACATTGGACTACCGGCCGGTGCGCGCGTAGGGCTCGATGAGCTCTTCGGGCGGGGTTCCTTCGGCCGCGGCCTCTTCCGCACTCAGTTCGGCGGAGTCGTGCAAGGTCGTGCGGAGCGGCACCTCCTTGAGAAACCAGGACAGCACGAACGGGATGACGGCGATTGCCGTTCCCCAGAGGAAGACGCCGTGAAGCGAGGTGGCGAAGGCGTGTAGGAAGTCGGCGTGCACCGTGGGGGGCAGGTGCCTCGCCTGCGCGGGGTTCAGGTGGACGCCGCTGCCGAGCCGCTCGACGACGCTACGGGGGAATCGCGAGAGCTGGTCGGCAAGCCTGACGGCGAAGATGGTGCCGAAGACGGCGACGCCGAAGGCGCCGCCGACGGAGCGGAAGAAGGTGGCGGTCGAGGTGGCGACGCCGATGTCCTTGGGCTGGACGTCGTTCTGGACGACGAGGACGAGCACCTGCATGACCAGGCCGATGCCGACCCCGACGACGAGCATGTAGACGGAGGCGAGCCAGGGAGCGGTTCCGACGCCGAGCAGCGAGAGCAGGTACATGCCGCCGATGAGGATCGCGGTGCCGGCGATCGGGAACATCTTGTACCGGCCGATGCGGCTGATCACCCGGCCGGAGGCGATCGATGCGACGAGCAGGCCGGCCATCAGCGGCAGCAGCCGCAGACCCGAGCTGGTCGGACTGGCGCCGTAGACGAGTTGCAGGAAGAGCGGGATGAAGATGATCGCGCCGAACATGGCCATGCCGATCGCGAAGCCCATCGCGCAGGCGACGCTGAAGACGCTGGAGCGGAAGAGCCCAAGCGGCAGGATCGGTTCAGGGGCGCGCGTTTCCCACCAAAGGAACGCCGCCAGCAGGGTGGCGCCCGCGATCCCGAGCCCGACGATCATGGTTGAACCCCAGGCGTATTCGCTGCCGCCCCACGTCGTGAGCATGATCAGGGCGCCGACGCAGCCGCTGAGCAGCGCCGCTCCGAGATAGTCGATCCGGTGGCGGATGGTCGGCGTGTGCAGGTGTAGCCGCGACCAGACGATGACAATCGCGACGGCGCCGACCGGCATGTTCACGTAGAACACCCACCGCCAGGACAGGTTCTCGACGAGAAAGCCGCCGAGCAGCGGCCCGGCCACCGAGGCGACCGCGAACACCGAGCCGATCAGACCCATGTAGCGGCCGCGTTCCCGCGGCGGGACGATGTCGCCGATCACCGCCTGCGCGCTGACCATCAGTCCGCCGGCGCCAATCCCTTGCAGGGCGCGGAAGCCGATCAGCTCGCCCATTGTCTGGCTCAGCCCGGCCAGCATCGAGCCGATAAGGAAGATCACGATCGCGGCCAGGAAGATCGGCTTGCGCCCGCGCATGTCGCCGAGCTTCCCGTAGATCGGCGTCGAGATCGTCGAGGCGAGCAGATACGAGGTCACTACCCAGGAGAGATGGTTGAGCCCGCCCAGATCGCCGACGATCGTCGGCAATGCAGTCGAAACGATCGTCTGGTCGAGCGCGGCCAAGAACATGCCGAGCATCAGCGCCGCGAACACGATTCGCAGCGCGCGCCCTTGCAGCGGGGCGTCGGAGTTCGGCACGGTCACGTCGAAGGTCAACCTGTTACTACGCCGTTCGCGCATCGTCCGAGGGGTGCGCAGCCGCGAGACCGAACGGGCTGCCCTCGGAATCGCGGCAGATCGCCCAGTGTTCGCCCGGGTGGACGACGGTCCCTCCCAACTCGACGAGCCGCTCGAGCGCCTGCGCGAGATTCGGGACGCGGAAGTAGGGCAGCGAAAAGCGATCGCCCGGGCCGCGGCCGCGCTCGTGCAGCCCGAGCGACGGGTGAGCGTCGCGCGTCTGAAGGCCCTCGCCTTCACTCTGCTTCCGTTCGTCGAGAGAGAGGTCGAGCAGCGTTTCCCAAAAGCGACGGGCGCGGGTCAGGTCATCAGCAGGAAACTCGATCAGATCAAGCGTCATTGCTCCAGACGATACGGTTCAACGTAGACGCGTCGGCGGCGCTGAGCAGCTGTTGCGCTCACGTCGCGGAGCCATCAGGGCTTTGGGACTGAATTTGGAACAGTCCTGAGTGAGTGGGAGAGTTCCAATAACTCGGGTCGGTTCCAATAACCGCATGCGCTAGGGGTCTCCGGTCGGGTGGGGTGCGCGAGAGCTGTCAACTCCGAAGGCCGCTCGGCGGTGAGTGGTGTCGCATCGCTTCGGCGCAAGGGGGCTCCGTTGTAGCCAGGTTCGGTTGCGATCTCGAGGCTCCACGGCGGGTCCGTCTCTCTGCTGTGAGTCAGGTTGGAGTGCGGCGGGAGGCGGCCTAGACTGGCGGGAGGATTCGAACCTCCGTAGGCTGAGCCGACGGGTTTACAGCCCGTTCCCTTTGGCCGCTCGGGCACACCCCCGGAGCGGCGCATTGTAGCCTCACGTCGTGCAGCGTTTTGACGTGCTGGTGGTCGGTGCGGGGCCCGCCGGGTCCGCGACGGCGCATCGGCTCGCATCGTCGGGTCTGCGCGTGCTCGTCGCCGACCGCGCACGGTTTCCGCGCGACAAGCCGTGCGGCGGCGGGCTGACGACACGTGCCTTTCTCCGCAGCCCGGTCGATCCGACGGCCGTCGTCGAGGAACGCGTCGACGTCGTCGAGCTCCGGTTCCGCTATCGCGATGCGGTGGTGCGCAGGGCGGGTGCGCCTGTGATCTGGATGACGCAGCGGCGTCGGCTCGACGCATTCCTGCTGGATGCTGCTCGCGCCGCGGGCGCCGAGGTACGCGAAGGCGTGCAGGTCTCGCACGACGGTGGAATCACGGTGGCCGGTGAGCGGGTTGCGGCCGACGTGGTCGTCGCTGCGGACGGGGCGAACGGACAGACTGCGAAGTGCGCTGTCGCTCGGCGGTGCGATCGTCCACGGGGTCGCGCTCGAGGGCAACGTGCCCCACAGCGAGTTGCAGGTCGATCGCTACCGGCATCGCGCCGTCATCGAGCTCGCCGACATTCCCGGCGGTTACGGCTGGGTGTTCCCGAAGGGTGACCACGTGAACGTCGGCGTGGGGGCGTGGGCGCAAGAGGGGCCGCGGTTGCGCGAGCATCTCGCGAGCGTCTGCGCGGCCCACGGTCTCGTTCCCGCGCAGCTCGAGAATGTGCGAGGACACCGGCTGCCCCTCCGTCGCCCCGGCACGAGCGTCGCCGGCGAACGCGCCCTGCTCGTCGGTGACGCGGCCGGGCTGATCGATCCGGTTTCCGGTGACGGGATGTACGAGTGCTTCGTCTCGGCTCGAGCTTGCTGCTGCCGCGATCGGCGATCTGCTTGCCGGCCGTGCCTCGTCGCTCGAGCCGTACGGACGCGCGTTGGATGCCGAGCTCGCGCCGCTGCACCGCGCGTCCTGGAAACTGAAGCGCGCGCTCGATCGGTGGCCGCGTGCGAGCTGGCAGGTCGCGCGCACACGACTCCTGTGGCGGTCGGTCGAACGGCTGTTGCTCGGCGAGATCGGCTCACCCGGTGAGCAGCGCGGGCTCGCCCGGCTGCCGCTCCGGCTGCTGGACGGGCTCGGCTCCTAGCGGAACGGCCCGTCGACCGCCGTGATGTGCGGCGGGGCCGAGAAGAAGCTGACGGCGGCGCCGTCTCGATAGCCGTAGCGATCGCAGGTCCAGTGCACCGTCCACGGGTGGTTGCCAGCGGGGATCGAGAAGGAGATCGTCCGCGTCTGCTCCGGCTGCACCGTGAACGACGTGTTTGCGCCTTCACCCGTGAAGTGGATCGTGTCGGCCGCCGCCAGCTTGCTCGGCAGCCCCACGCGCAAGGTGAGGCGGCGTTCGAACGCGGCCGGCCAGACGGTGATCCAGCCGGTGCGCATGAGCCAATTGTCCGAGCCGAGCCCGGCGACCTCGGCGACGAGCCGGACGTGGGAACCGCCGACGGGTGTCCAGAGATCGAAGGGCGCCTGGAGCGTCCCGACCGTCGTACGAACCAGCCGCGCGCCTGCGAATGTAGTCCAGGTGCGCCGGCGGTCGACGAGCACCGCGCCGCTCACCGATCCGCCGGCCATGAGGAGCGTTCCGTCGGCAGTCGCGTGGATCGGGGTGTTCGTGTGGGAGTCGACGAGTGATCGCCGTGAGGCAGGAGAGCGACGCTTGTGATCGACCTGTTCCAGAGCAGCTGCTCGATTGCCGCGCCTGAGTCGTTCCCGGGCGGCTCGACGAGCGTCACGCGTCCGACCCCGCGTGGTCGACCCAGCGCAGATCGGCCGGCAGCGCGTGCCTGTCGGCCGTGCTCGTGCCGACGGCCCACGCGACGCGGCCGACGGCGACTGCCGCCTGGGCGGCGATTGCGACCGCCAACGCCACGGATGCACGCTTCCTCGGTCGCCAGCCCGACGTATGCGGCGACGGCGGCGAGCACGACGCCTCCGACGCTGACGACGAGCGCGCCGTCCGCGGTGCCGAGCAGCGCCTCGAGTCTGTCAGACCGCCCACAACGTGGTCGAGTCCGAGCTTCAGCGCCGAATAGTGCGACAGCGGGAACCGCATCGCCAGAACCGCGAGCACAGCCCTCGACGCACGAGCACCGGTGCGCGTGAGCCGCCACCGGGCGGCGTAGAGGCCGAACGCCGGCAGCGAGCAGAGGGAAGAAGAAGAACAGGTAGCGCTCGCCGAAGTTGCCCGAGATGGTGGAGCCGATGAAGATCGCCTGCGCGATCAGCCCGAGGGCAAGCAGGGACGTGATTGCGGCGAACGCCGACTTTCGGCTCTCGAGCGAGGCCGCGTGATCCCGCGGGCGAGGCCGACGAGTGCGCCGGGGACGAGCACGATGCCGGCGGCGAACGGGACGAGCAGGGCGTGCATGCCGATCTGGTGTGCGACCGTCCGAGCGACGCGTGCAGCCGAACACGACGTCGTATGCGCCGAGGACTCGCTGCGGGCCCGATGCGACGGCAACGATCCCGAGCGCCACGAAGACGAGCGACGCGAGCCCGAAGCTCTGGATAGGCGCGGCGAATCCGCCCGCGCTCGACGACGACTGCGGCCACGATCAGCACGGGGACGAGCAGGACGTACTGGACACGAGCGAACGTGGCGAGCCCGACGAGGCCGACGACGGCGAGCTGAGCCCTGCGAGAGGGGGAGTCGAGCGCGACGACTCCGACATAGACCGCGCCGAGAACGAGCGATACGCGATCGGATCGGCGACGATGAGCGAGCCGAACACGAATTCGGGCGACGCGAGTGCCAAGCCGCGGCTGCGACGAGTAATACGCCGTGCCGAGGCCGAGCCGCCGGCAGAGGAGGTACACGGGAACGGCGGCGAGCGACATGACGAGCGACGTGTTCTGCCTGCGTCAGCCGGAGCGCGAGCTCGGGGCCGCCGAGGCAGCCAGAACGGAGCCGCCAGCAGCGGCTCGAGCAGCGCCGGGAAGTGCGCCGGCACGCCCCGGATGACGGGACGTCCTGTCTCGGCGATGCTTTGTGCGAGCGCCGAGTACGTGTACTCGTCGGGCAGGTAGACGGGCGTCTGGAGGCGAAGCGCCGAGAACACGAACCGAATGACGGCGCTCAGCGCTGACGAGGCTGCCGAGCATCCAGCCTCGGAGACGAGGAGAAGGCTCGCAGTCGTGCGAGTGCGGTTGCCACGGCGGCAGATTCCATCCCGACGTCACCTATCGGCAGTTCTTCGATCGTCGCCTTGAACGCGAACGGCGGCCGGAGGCCGCCGCTTCGCGTCTGTACCGGAGTGTGTTCGCGCCTAGTGAACGAGCTTGAGCATCTTGAACATCGGCATGTACATGCTGATGACGATCACGCCGACCATGGCGCCGACGCCGATCATCATGATCGGCTCGATGATCGACGTGAGCGCAGCGACGGCCGTGTCCACCTCGTCCTCGTAGAAGTCGGCGATCTTCGAGAGCATCTTGTCGAGCTCTCCGGTCTCCTCGCCGATCTTCACCATCTGGCTGACCATCGGCGGGAAGACGTCGTTCTCGGTCATCGTCTGCGCGATGCGGGCTCCTTCGTTGAGCCGCTGGCGAACGTTGACGAGCGCCTCTTCGAGGACCGTGTTGCCGGCTGTCGTGCCCGTGATCTCCAGCGCCTTGACGATGTCGACGCCTGCCGAGACGAGTGTCGCGAGGGTGCGCGAGAACCGCGCCATCGCAACCTTCAAGACGACGTCGCCGATCTTCATCGGCAGGCGCAGCTTGAAGCGATCCCACATCGCGCGGCCTTCCGGGGTCTTCTTGAAGCGCAGGAGCCCGAAGATGACGGCGCCGACGACCGGGAAGATGATCCACCAGTAGTCGCGCAGGACGTTGGACATGTTGACGACGATCTGGGTGATCGTCGGCAGCTGTCCGTTCAGGCTCTGGAAGATCTTCACGAAGATCGGAACCAGGAACATCAGCATGCCGACCAGGACGAGCGTCGCGAACGTCAGCACGACCGTCGGGTACAACATCGCGCTCTTCACCCGCCGCTTCAGCTTCGTGTCTTTCTCGATCTGAATGGCGACGCGGTCGAGGACGATGTCGAGCGTTCCGGATGCCTCACCGGCCTCGATCATTGCGACGAACAGGCGGCTGAACACCTTCGGGTGCCTGGACATCGCGCGCGAGAGCACGACGCCGCTCTCGACGTCCTCGCGGATCTCGGCGATCACCACGGCCAGCTTCTTGTCGTCGGTCTGCTCTTCGAGAATGAGCAGTGCTTGGACGATGCTGACGCCGGCCTGAATCAGCGTCGCGAACTGACGCGAGAAGATCTGCAGCGACTTCGGCTTGATCTTCGCGAAGCGCGCGCCGCCGCTCGAGGCGGCCTTCTGCTCGGACAGCGACTGTGCGAGCAGGCCCTGCTGGCGGAGCTGATCCTTGGCAGCGACCTGATCGGCAGCATGCAGGGTGCCCTTGGAGACGAGCCCCTGGGCATTGATGGCCGTGTAGGCGAAGGCGGTCATTCGTTCCTCACTTTTTCACCGGCCGCTGATAGGCGGACCCGTAGCCGTGTGCGGATGCGTCGTGGAGGTCGGCGTTGGCAGCGGCCGCCGTCGGGTACTTGCTCAGGTAGACGACCCAGTAGCCGTGGCGGGCGTCGTGTACTTCGACGAGTAGAGGATCGACGCGCTGGTCAGGCCTTTCGCGTGTGCCTTCTTGACCTCCCGTTGCGCGGCGGCCTTGCTGTCGAGCGAGCGGAGGATCACGATGTAGCCCAGCGACGAGGTGGACGCTTTGGCCTTGTGGGCCGCCTTCGTCGACGTGACCGGCGGCGGCGTCGCGAGCGGGGCAGCCGGCGTGGCGTTTGCAGGCGCGCCGATCTGCGCCTTGAACGGATTCTTGACGACGAAGTGCGAGCGGCGCACCGCAGGCCCGTGCGCGAGGGGCTGCATGCCGGTGGCGACCGCGGTATTTGCACCGAGCTGCGCCTGGAACGGATCCTTGGACGGGAGCTTCGCAATCGCCTTGAGGTCGCTACGGACGGCCTCCGGGCTCGGCATCCGCCCGTCGCGGCGGCGGCCGGTGCGGCCGGGCGGTCACCGGCGCAGGCGCCGGAGGCGAGGAGCTGCTGCCCGAGAGCACCTTCGGGACTTCAAAGACGAGCACGGCGAGTAGGACGACGCCGCCGACGACGAGGATCACCTTGTCGCGCTTCGACTTGGCAGCGACCTTCTTCTCTTCGTCGTCGCCGCCGGCGCATCGTCCCCGCTGCGACAGCCATCAGCCCGTGCTCCCGGTCGGGGCGCTCGCGGTCGCGGAGGTCGACGCTGTCGTCGAAGCTGCCGCTGTCGCGGCGTTGTAGATCGATGCGTTGGCGATGATCGTCGCTGCGAGCTGTCCGGTCGCGTTGCCCTGGGAGATGTTGACGGACTGGACGTCGAAGAGCCGACCGCCGGCGACGACGCGACCGCCGCTACCGACACGAACCTGTGTGCGGAGCTTGTTCAGGAACTTGGCGATCTGGAAGTACGTCCCGTCCACCGTCACCGACAGACCGACCGTGTTCGGTGTGACCGACGTCGCGTTCGGGGCCACCGTCGCCACCAGCACGCCGGTGCGCCTCCCGAGCGAGTTCAGCTGGTCGAGGATGCCCGGCTCGTCCGCGTCCGTGGGCATCGCTTTGAGTGCTGCCGCTTCCGCGGCCTTGTTCGCGACCGCGGCGGCCTGCGTCGCCGTTGCGAGCTGCGTTTGTGCGGCACGACCTGGCCCTTCAGCTTCGTGACGTTGGACCGCTTCGGCGAGACGACACCGACCCACGCAGCCGCCGCCACGAGCACGATCAGCAGTGCGACCGCGATCGCCGAGGCACGGCGGGAGCTCTTGATGCGGCTGATCACGATGCCTCCTTTGCGGGCAGCGAGTTGACTGCGCCGACGATGGTGAACTGGAACACGGAGTGCGCGCCGACCGTCGTGACGTTGCTGCTCTGCAGGCTCACGTCGGACAGCCACGGGAGCATCGAGAGCCGCCGCATGAGGCGTGCCACGGAGGCCTGGGAATAGGTGAACCCGCTGATCGTGAAGCCGGTCGGAGCTGCCGCAGGTGCCGGAGTCGCCGGTGCCGTCGAGTCCGTCGCCCCAGGGGTTGTCGTAACAGGCGGGGTCTCCTGGGCCTGCATGCTGACCAGCCACACGTCCTCGGGGAGCACACGCGCGAGCTTCGTCATGAAGCCGTCCCACGACATGCGGGTTGCGTCCGCGGCCGTGACCTGCTGATGCGCGCCCTGACACTCTGGTCGGCGGCATTCAACGGCTGTGAGACGGCTGCGATCCGTGCGTTCAGCGCATCGAGCTGGGTCTGGTTCGACTTCGCTGAGTTCGAGGCCGATTGGTACGACAGGCCGAGCACTGCTGCGACCGCGATTGCCCCGCGGTTCCGCCGACGGCGACCGCGTCTTCGAGAGCCCGGCGCCGATGTTTGCCTGGCGAACCGGCTTGTGATCGGCGGGGAGAAGATTGACGGCCTTCATCGTTAGTCCTCGATTCCAAGTCCGATTGCGACGGCGAACGATCCGATCTGCTCCGGCGTCTGCTCGGGCCCGGTGACACGCGAAAGCGGGTCGCCGACGACCATCTTCACGCCGAGCTCACGCTCGAGCTCCGCGACGAGCCCGGGAATGCTGGTCGTGCCGCCGGAGACGAGGATCTCGCCGATGTCGAGCGAACCTGGCTGCGACTGGTAGAAGCGCAGCGACGAGAGCAATTCGCGGACGAGCGACTGGAGCTCATACCGCACCGCACGACGCCCTCCTTCGCCGCGCGGGCCGAGGCCCTCGGGCGTTTCTGCTCCTGCTCGAGCGACAGCCCGCGCTTGAGCCCCTCGGCCTCCGCGGGCGATATCCGGCGTGCCCGCGAGACCACGTTGGTCAAGCTTAGCCGCCCCAGTCGAGCACGCGGGTGAACTGGCAGGCGCGGCCGTCCGAGATGGCAAGCGTTGTCAGCTCGTGGCCGATGCGACGGCGGCCACTGCGCGGCGGGCTGACTCCTCCGCGGGGCCGGCACGGGCAGCGCCCGCAGCAGCGCGAACGCTTCGAGGTCGATGCCCGCGACTCGATCCCCGCCGCGTCGGTGGCGGCCAGGTAGCGGTCGACCGAGTCGCGGTAGGCGATGGCGACCACGACGGAACGGTTCACCGGCCCTCCTCGTCTCGGTCTTCGTCGACGACGTGGTAGTCGATCACGGCCTCGTCGAGCGGGACGAGAGATCTCGTGCGCGCGGAAGCCGATCGCGTTCTCGAGCTGGCGCTGTCCTCGACGCCGGCGATCTCGATCACGCGGACGCCGATGCGGGTGTTCGCGAGGCCGAGCCGGACGCCCCGCGGCGGGAGGTCGTACGTCCCGAAGAAGCTCGCGAGCGCGGCGCCCAGCGCGGCCGGGTCGCGCACCTCGCCGCCGGACAGATCCCGCCGGAGCGGCTCGCGATGCAGCTTGAGCAGCTTCTTGCCGCCGTTGTTGATGACGTGGGCCGCGCGATCTGGGTCGGCCCACCTTGAGGCCGACGAGCTCGGTCAGGCAGTGGCTCGCGCCTCTTCTTCGCCTGCTTCTTCTTCGGCGCGCCGGCTTGCTCGTTCCGCCGCCCTTCGCGATCAGGTCGGAGAGCTTGATCTCCTTGCTTCAGGTCCATGGGTTTACGCCCCCGCCAGTCGGAGTCCGGCCTCGGGAGCCGGCGGTCAGGTCACGCCGCGATCGAGCAGGGCTTCGAGCCCCTCGGGCTTGCTCGACCGCGAGAGCGCGGCCTCCCGCGTGATCACGCCGCGCAGCATCAGGTCGGCGAGCGACTGCTCCATCGTCTGCATGCCGCGGGCCGTGCCGGTCTGCATCACCGAGTAGATCTGCTCGACCTTGCCCTGGCGGATCAGGTTCCGGACGGCGTCGTCCGGGAGGAGGATCTCGAGCGCCGCGACGCGGCCGAGGCGGTCGGCGGTCGGCACGAGGTTCTGGGTGACGATGCCCTGGAGCGTTCCGGCGAGCTGGATGCGGACCTGGTCCTGCTGCTCGGCCGGGAAGACGTCGATCACGCGGTCGATCGTCTGCGGCGCGCTCTGGGTGTGCAGCGTCGCGAAGACGAGGTGGCCGGTCTCGGCCGCGGTCAGCGCGGTCGCGATCGTCTCGAGGTCGCGCATCTCGCCGACGAGGATCACGTCGGGGTCCTGGCGCAGCGCGGCCCGGAGCGCCTCGGCGAACGAGGGGCGTGTCGAACCCGATCTCGCGCTGGTTGACGATGCACATCCGGTGGTGGTGCAGGAACTCGATCGGGTCCTCGATCGTGAGGATGTGCTCGGAGCGCGTGCTGTTGATCTGGTCGATCAGCGCCGCGAGCGTCGTCGACTTGCCGGAGCCGGTCGGGCCGGTGACGAGCACGAGCCCGCGCGGCTTGTCCGCGAGCTCTCGATGTGCGGGGGCAGGCCGAGCTCCCGAGCGACCGGATCTCGGTCGGGATCATGCGGAACGCGGCGCCGAGCGCCGAGCGCTGGAAGAAGACGTTGACGCGGAGGCGGCCGACGCCGGGGATCGAGTACGCCATGTCGATGTGGCGGCGCGTCTCGAGGACCTTCTGCTGCTCGCGTCGAGAGGATCCGGTAGAGCAGGTCGCGGGTCTTCTCGGGCGTGAGCGGCTCGTGCTGCTCGAGCGCGCTCGAGCTCGCCGCGGCGGCGCACCATCGGCTCGGCCCCGGCCGTCAGATGGAGGTCCGACGCGTCGAGATCCTTCATCTCGCGGACGAGATCGTCGATCGAGACCGGCGATGCGGCCATATCGCAGGCTCCTATCGGCAGCGTCGGAGCTTGCTTGAGAGGGTTAGTGACCGCGGGTGCGGTATGAGGCAGCCGCGGTGAAAAAGGGGTACCGTCGACCGCACGCGGACCAGCCTGAGTCGGGCAGCGCACCGCTGCGACGGCCGTGAAGCGCGCCGTCCAGGGCCCGACGGCGGCGATCGGAGATCCGGACGCGCGACGCGGCCGCCGGGCCTGACGGTAGCGCGCCGCCCCCGAACGCGAGCGGTCGTCGGCGTGAGCCCGCGCGGCAGCGAGAGCGTGAAGGAGAGCTCCCTCGCGGCGCGTCCCCGGCGGGCCAGACCTCGAGCCCGCCGGTAGCGCGAGCCAGCCGTCCCAGTAGCGGCCGGGCTCGAGCACAGCCGCGGCGTGCACCCCTTCGGGTCGCCAGAGCGTGAAGACGAGCCCGCCACGAGCGTCGCCGGCTGGAAGCGGGCGGTGAGCACCGAAGCCCTGGAAGAGGATCGGCGTTCGCGAGCGGTGCCCGGCCGGCGGACGAGCGTCCGTCGCGGCGACCATCACCGGAGGCCGGCGCTCGAAGGGGTCGGTCGGGTCGGCGCGCCGCCGAGCAGGAGCTCGTGCGCGATCGAGCGGTTCCAGAAGAGCTGCTCGGTCGAGCAGGCCGCGGGTGGCGAGTGGGTCTCGATCGCCGCGACGGCGCCGACCGTGCGCGTCGACCCAGGATGGGTTGGGGGCGACGAACTGGGCGCGGCTCGCCTGCACGTTCGACAGGTCGGCCGGTCGCTGCCGACGGAAGCGGCGACCACGAAGACGACGCGCGGCGAGGCCAGCGGCCGAGGCCGAACGCGACCAGAGCGGCGAGCGCGCCGCCGATCGCCACGTACACCGCGACGAGCACGAGCTCGTACCCGAGGCCGACGAGCGTCGCTCGAGCTGCGAGCACCGCACCAGAGCAGCGGCGAGTCGTCGAACCGTCTCGGCCGCGTAGCCCGAGAGCGGAATGCGCACGCCGCACCATGGACGAGCACCGCGCGATGACGAGGCGGCGATGCGCGCGCGGCCGGCCGTGCCGGAGGTAGAGGCCGAAGGCGAGCGGGAGCAGCGGGAGCAGCAAGAACAGGTACCGCTCCTTGAATCGTCCGCGCCGTTCGAGGCGTACAGGCCGGCCTCGACCATCAGAGCGCAGCGCGAAGAAGACGACGAGCGCGGCGAACGCAGGTCGCTGCGGCCCGCGGCGGTCGGCGAGGCCGACGAGCGCGCCCGGGACGAGCACGACGCCGCCGGCGAGCGCGAGAGGAAGCAGTCGAGGCGCGGCCCAGCGGAAGAGCCCCCGGCCGACGTGGAGGTGGGCGACGCCGAGTAGTAGCCGAGGACGCGGCGGCCCGAGGCCGAGCGCCGCAAGCGGCCGTCCGCAGCGAGAGCGCGAGCGGCAGCCGGTGAGACGCGCAGCGGCCGTCGGCGGTCGAGGACGAGCGGCGCGACGACGAACGCGGGCACGAGGACGACGTACTGGACCCGCGCGAACGTCGCGACGCCCGCGAGCGCGACGAAGACGACTGCGGCGACGCGACGTCGGCGTCTGGAGCGCGACGACGCCGGCGTAGAGCGCGGCGAGCACGAGCGGGTAGGCGAGCGGGTCGGCGACGATGAAGCCCGAGAAGGCGAGGTCGGGGATGGCGACGGCGAAGGCGGCGCAGGCGAGCGCGTACCGCGTTCGAGGCTCGAGCGCGCGGGCGAGCAGGTACACGGGGACCGCCGCGAGCGACATGAAGAGCGCGTTCTCGAGCTGGACGAGGTGGTAGGCGGTCCTCGGGGCCGATCGCCCAGAGCGGGGCCGCGAGGAGCGGCTCGAGCAGGGCCGGGAAGTGCGCGCCGCGCCGCGGACGAGCGGGCGCCCGTGCGTGCGAGCGAGCGGGAGAGCGACGCTGTAGATGTACTCGTCGGGGAAGTACTCGGCGTCGGTGCGCAGTCGCGGCGAGCGCGCGAACGACGGCGACACGGCGACGATCAAGGCGAGCGCGGGTGCACCGGCGACGGCAGCGAGCCGCCGTGGGCGCGGCGAGCAGCCGTCGGCGAGCGAGCGCGATGCGGGGAGCGCTGTCGGCGCCATCTCGGCGTCTATCGGCAGTCCGGGCTTCGCTTGAGGTTCGAGAGCCGCAGCGGCCGCGACGAGAACGCGGAGGCGGCGGGCTATGGCCCGCCGCCTCGGTGTGAACGAGTGTCGGGTTCGGAGTCGCTCGGCAGCCGGTCGGCTGAGTGGTGCTGTGAGCGCCGCCGCCCGGGCCGGAGTAGTACCAGATCGCGCTGCCCTGCCGGGCCGAGAGGCAGTAGCCGGTGGCGGTCACGTTGACCGAGGTGACGTCCGGCGGAGGCCGCTGTCGAGCGTCTTGAGGGCGGCCGGGTCATGCCGGCGTAGGTGTTGTTCTGGGCGAAGTACGCCTCGGCGGACGGCATCGCCGCGCGGACGTCCGACTTGCCCGGCGGTGTCCTGCGCCTGCCTGCGGAAGCCGAGGTACGACGGCACCGCGATCGCGAGCAGGATGCCGATGATGATGATGACGACCAGGAGCTCGATGAGGGTGAAGCCCTCTCTCCGAGCGAGTCGCTGCTGCAGACGATTCATGTGGTTGGCTCCTTGGGAGGCGAACATTGGCCTGCTCGATATCGCCGGATTCGGCGGTCGGAGGCCTAGCCCACAATGGGTGATTTGTTCGTCAGAACGAGTGATCGCTGCGCGCCGCAGCGGGTCATCTCACCGAGGGTGACCACGGTCGTTCGCTCGACACGAGGGAGCCCGCGATCAGACGCAGACGCGGGCGAGCTCTTCGACCGTCGTCAGGCCCGCGGCGACCTTGTCGATCCCGTCGTCCCAGAGCGTCCGCATGCCTGCTTCGTAGGCGCTGCTGCTCGATCTCGTCGCGGCTCGCCCCGCGCGGCGAGCGCTCGAGCTCGCTCGGTCATCCGCAGCAGCTGGAAGACGCCGATGCGGCCCTTGTAGCCGGTGTTCCCGCAGCGGGCGCAGCCCGCCTCGCGGCGGAACGCCGAGTTCTCCATGTAGTCCTGCGAGCTCGTGCTCGGGGACGCGGGCAGCGCGGAGCTCGGCCTCGCTCGGCTGGTAGGGCTCGGCGCAGTGCGAGCAGAGCTTGCGCACCAGCCGCTGGGCGAGCACGGCCGAGACGGCGGAGGCGGTCAGGAACGGCTCGACGCCCATCTCGGTCAGGCGCGTCAGCGCGCTCGGCGCGTCGTTCGTGTGCAGCGTCGAGAGCACGAAGTGGCCGGTGAGGGCGGCCTCGATCGAGATCTTCGCCGTCTCGACGTCGCGGATCTCGCCGACCATGATCACGTCCGGGTCGGAGCGGAGGATCGAGCGGAGCGCCGTCGCGAAGGTCAGGCCGGCGCGCGGGTTGATCTGCACCTGGTTGATGCCGGCGAGCCGGTACTCGACCGGGTCCTCGACCGTGATGATGTTGATCTCGGGCCGGTTGATCCCGGCGAGCGCGGCGTAGAGCGTCGTCGACTTGCCCGAGCCGGTCGGGCCGGTGACGAGCAGGGCGCCGGTCGGACGCTGGAGACGATCTCGTGCGATCTGCTGCGTGCATCGCCTCGGACAGGCCGAGCTCCGCGAGCGTCGGCGCCTTGCGCGACTTGTCGAGCAGGCGCATCGTCGACCGACTCGCCTTCGACCGTCGGCAGCGTCGCGACGCGGATGTCGAGCAGGCGGCCGGCGGCGGCGGCGCCGAGCGTGATGCGGCCGTCCTGCGGCTTGCGCCGCTCGGCGATGTCGAGCTTCGCGAGCACCTTGAGGCGCGTGACGACGCCCGACGAGGAGCTTGCGCGGGACGCGCTGCGCGACGTGCAGCACGCCGTCGACCCGGAAGCGGACGAGCAGCGCGTCCTCCTGCGGCTCGAAGTGGACGTCGCTGGCGCCGTCCTCGGCCGCCTGGAAGATGATCGAGTTGACGAGCCGCACGATCGGCGCCTCGGAGATGCCGTCCTCGGCCTCGAGGTCGTCGGCCTCGTCGTCGACCGCGGTACGCGTCGTCGTCGAGCACCGCGCTGAACGCGTCGTTCGCGCGCGTGAGGCGGCGGACCTCGACCAGGACGTCCTCGTGCGGCGCGACCGCGAACTCGACCGGAGCCGCGAGGCGAGCCGGAGCTCGTCGATCGCCGTGGACGTTGTCCGGGTCGGTGAGCGCGACCGCGAGCGACGTTCTCCTCGAAGGCGAACGGGATCGCGCCGACGCGCTCGAGCACCGCCAGCGGGATCAGCTTCGTCGCCTCGGCGATGACCCCGTCGACCGCGAGGTCGACGAGCGGCAGCCGTGGCTCTCGGCGAGCTGCCACGCGTCGAGGTCGTCGAGCTCGTCGGCGCCGCGGTCGACTGCGCGCCGCCGGAGTCGCCGCTGCCGCGCGGTCGCCTGCTCGTCCGGCGAGGCGCGGCGTCGGACATCGGTGCGTTCAGCGTCGACGCGAGCCGTCTCGGATCTCGCCGTATCGCGCGTCGGCAGGCCGTGCCTTGACGAATCGACGCTCAGCCGGCCGAGCGACAGCTACCAGTGCGAGGATCGGCGTGCCCGGCGAAGAGCGCGACGACGCGCCGACGGCGAGGAACGGGCCGAACGGGATCGCCATCTTGCGCGCCGCCCGCCGTGGCGCGCGAGAGGACGACCGAGGGGACGAGCGCCGGCGAGCATCCCGATCATCAGCGCGACCGGAGCGGCCACGCCGAGCGCGGCGCCGAGCAGCAGCGCGAGCTTGACGTCGCCCATGCCCATGCCGCCGGGATAGGCGAGCGCGGCGAGAGCAGGAAGCGCCGACGCGCCGACGGCCGCGATCGCCCACTCGGCGACGGATGCGACGACCGTCTTGCCGACGAGCACGACCGCGCCGCCGGCAGCACGACCCGGTTCGGGATCACCCGGCGCTCGATGTCGGTGGCGGAGACGGTGACGAGCGCCGCGCAGAAGAACGCCGCGACGAGCGCGTGCAGGGTCAGGCCGAACTCGAGGACGCAGGCCGCGACGAGCAGCGGCGGCGGTCAGCTCGACCGCCGGGTAGCTGACCCGATCCGGGTGCCGCAGGAGCGGCAGCGGCCGCGCAGCAGCGGTACGAGACGAGCGGGATGTTGTCGTACCACGCGATCTCGCGCCGCAGCTGCACGCAGGCCGAGCGCGGTCGAACGATCGAGCGCCGCGCGGGCACCCGCGCCGCGACGACGTTCAGGAAGCTCCCGACCGCGAGCCCGGGAACGAACGCCGACGGCGGCGAACAGTGCTCCGCACGTCATCCCGCCTCGGAGAGCAGACGCAGAGGCGGTGCCTCGGTCGTCCGAGTGCGGCTCCTTGCGGCTGCGGGCGATTCGGGTCGGCCTGCGGCGGCGTCTGCGGCCCGGGCCGCCGCGTGTCTTCTCGGCCTGGGCGAGCGCGATCAGGAAGTCGTGCCGGTTCGGCGCGGCGCCGGCTGCGAGTCTCGCGGTCGACGAGGCCGGCGATCGACGAGCTCGATCAGCGCCTGCGTGAGCGTCTGCATCTCGTAGAACGAGCCCTCGCCGATCGCCGTCGGGATCTCCTCGGACTCGCGCCTCGCGGATCAGCTCGGCGATGCGGTCGTTCGCCACCATCACCTCGACCGCGGCGATGCGGCCGCCGCCCTTGCGCGGCAGCAGCCGCTGGCAGACGACGCCGCGCAGCACGCCGGCGAGGATCGAGCGGATCATCGGCTGCTTCGCCGCGGGGAAGAACTCGACCATCCGGCCGATCGTCTCGGCGGCGTCGACCGTGTGCATCGTCGAGAGGACGAGGTGCCCCGACTCGGCCGCCTGCAGCGCGGTCTCGCGGTCTCCGCGTCGCGCAGCTCGCCGATCAGGATCATGTCCGGGTCCTGGCGGAGCGCGCGGCGCAGCGCCTGCGCGAACGAGACGGTGTCGATGCCGACCTCGCGCTGGTTGACGATGCAGTTCTCGTCGGGGTGGAGCATCTCGATCGGGTCCTCGATCGTGACGATGTGCTGCGTGCGCGTCCGGTTGATGTGGTCGACCATCGCGGCGAGCGTCGTCGACTTGCCGGAGCCGGTCGCGCCGGTGACGAGGACGAGCCCGCGGTGCTCCTCGGCGAGGCGGCGGACGCCCGGCGGCAGGTGGAGGTCTTCGAAGCTCGGGATCTGCGCGGGATCACGCGCAATGCGATCGAGACCGCGCCGCGCTGGCGGAACGCGTTCACGCGGAAGCGCGTCTCTTGATCGGTCTCGTACGACGCATCGAGCTCGCCGGTCTCGCGAAACGTGGCCAGGCGATGCGGCGCCGAAGAGCCGGCGACCTGGAGGAGTGCTGTCAAATCGTCGGTCGAGAGCGTGGGCGCCCCGGCCATCGGGCCGATCGCACCGTCGACGCGAAGCATCGGCGGCTGGCCGACCTTGAGGTGGATGTCGCTGGCGCCCGCCTCAACCGCACGTGCCAGCATCTCGTCGAGGTTCATGCCGCTGCTATCGGCTCGGGCTCGGCTGCTTCTTTAGTGCTTCCGCGCTCGGCCTGCGTCGCTTCCGCGATCCGGCATTCAAGGAGAAGGCCGTTCGAGCCGAAACAATCAGGCGTGACGCCACCCGCAGGTACGAGCGGTGTCAGCGATGCCCTCGATCCGGTCGCTCCGGAGGCGATGGCCGCTGCCGCCGTGGTCGACGCGCTGATCCGCGCGCTCGAGCTTCGCGACTATCGCCGCGGGAAGTTCGCGGAGACGCGGGAGCATGCCGAGCGGGTGACCCTGCTCGCCGTCAAGCTCGCCTCGAAGGTCGCGCCGGAGCTGCTGCAGGACCCGCGCTTCGAACACGGCTGCCGGCTCCATGACATCGGCATGCTCGCCGTGCCTGACGCGGTGCTCCTGAAGCGCACGGGGCTCACGCCGGCGGAGCTCGACGAGATCCGGGAGCACCCGTGGCTCGGTGAGCGGATCGTGGCGACCGTCCCCGGCCTCGACGGTCTGTGCCGTCAGGTGATCGGCGCGCACCACGAGCGGTGGGACGGCAACGGGTACCCGCGTAGCCAGCGTGGCGAGGAGATTCCGCTCGCGGCACGGGTGTTCGCGATCGCCGACTCGTTCGACGCGATGACGCACGAGCAGCCTTGGCGTGCGGCACTGCCGGTCGAGCTGGCACTCGACGAGATGGGCCGGGGAGCAGGTTCTCACTGGGATCCCGAGCTGATCACCGTCTTCGTCGACGAGCTCGGGCTCGGCAACCGCCCCCGAGTAACGGAGAAGTCAACCCCGTTCGGGGGGATAAAGCTCCGAGAACGCGCTGCCGATACGGCCGGTGCGACGATGGACGGAGCGAAGTTTCAGCCTGCGGCGGCTCGGCGTCTGTGGACCCACGTTCGCACGTCCGAGAGCGGTCAGACCCTCATCGAGGTGCTGATCGCATCGGGCATCTTCGCGATCGTCGCGGCGAGCCTCATCTACCTCTTGACCTCCACGGTCAACATCAGCTCCCTCTCGCGGCAGAAGACGCTTGCGCAGCAGATGGCGGCGTCCGAGATCGACTACATCCGCAACCTTCCCTACTCCTCCGTCGGGAACGTTTCGGGCAACCCGTCCGGCTCGATCCCGCTCACCCAGTCCGTCAACATCAGCGGGGCGGGCGGCACGACGAATGCGACCGAGACGACGCACATCAGCTACGTCAACGATCCGACGCCGCTTTCGTATCAGTCGCTCGCCAACTACAAGCAGGTGACGGTCACGATCACACGCGCCGACGGGACACAGCTCGCGCGCGAGGTCACCAACATCGCTCCGCCGATCAAGGCGTCACAGAGCCAGGCGGCGATCGTCGTCACCGTCATCGACACGGGCAACAACACGGTCGTGCCGAACGCCACGGTCAACATCGCGAACGGCCCGAGCGGAAACGAGAGCGACGTCACGGACGCGACCGGCAAGGTCACGTTCGCCGGTCTGCTCCCGACCACGACCGGTCAGCCGAACTACGACGTCACGGTCACGCCGCCGAGCGGGTACGTCGCGTTCAAGGACACACAGCCGCCGGCCGCGGTTGCGCACTTCTCGCTGTCGCCCGGCCAGACGCAGCCCGCCGCGATCCAGATCTACCAGCCGGTGACGATCTACGTCCAGCTGCAGAAGTACGACGGAACGACCTATACCGGGTCGGCAACGATCACGGTGACGTCGAGCCGCGGGACGCAGACGTTTGCGTACACGGCCCCGCAGACCGCGATTACCGCCCTCAACGGCGAGCTGCTTGTTCCAGGCCTCAACTACACGGTCTCTGTCTCTGCCGCGACCTTCTCCGGCGCGTCGACGACTGCGTCGGTCCCGGCGAACAACTATCCGACCAACCTCAGCTCGACGTTCATCTTCACCGCGGTGACGCCGCCGTCCAACACCGTGCTGCCGTCGATCTCGGGAACGCCGGCGGTCGGACAGACGCTGACGGCGACGACCGGAACCTGGACCGGCACGGCGCCGATCTCCTACAGCTATCAGTGGCAGAGCTGCAACCCGAGCTGCTCGAATGTCGGGTCGAACCAGGCCACCTACACGCCCGTCGCCGCCGATGCAGGCGCTGCGATCCAGGTGGTCGTGACCGCCAGCAACCTTGGCGGAACACCGACAGCGACGTCAGCCCAGACGGCTGCCGTCACCGGCCCGCCAGTGAACACGGCTCTTCCCCTGATCTCCGGAACCGCGACGCACGGGCTCACGCTGACGGCTTCGCCCGGCACGTGGTCCGGGTTCCCGACGCCCACCTACACCTACCAGTGGCAGCGCTGCGCACCGCCCTCGCCGTACAGCACCTGCACCAACATCGCCGGCGCCACGGGGGTCACCTACGTGCCGACCAACGCTACCCCGGACCTGACCTACAAGCTCCAGGTGATCGTGACCGCCACGAACAGCCAAGGCTCGGCGAACAAGACCTCCGCCAAGACGAACGCCGTCAACTGACCCCATGCCGACCATTCGCACACGGCTGCACGCCGAGACAGGATTCACGCTCGTGGAGATGGTCGCGGCAATGGCGATCCTCACGATCGTCATCGCCGCGTTCGCACAGCTGCTCGCGTTCACGATCAAGCGCAGCGGCCGCACCGAGGAACAGAGCACGGTGCAGACCCAGGCCCGGGCCGGCCTCGATGCGTTCGCCAGCGACCTCCGCCAGGCGATGTGCAACGACACGGCGACGCCGGTCACGACCTCGAACACCTCGCAGATCACCTTCTACACGCCCGACCGTGCGACGCCCTTCGACCTGCGCCAGGTCTCCTACCAGGTGGCCGGCGGATCGTTCCAGCGCGAGTTCGTGACCAGCACCAACACCGGCGGGCCGCCGTGGACGATGCCGAGCCTGGGGACGGCGAGCTGGATCACCGTGTTCGGCGGCGTCTCCGCCGCCGGCGCCGCCCCGTACTTCAAGTACTACGACGCGACGAACACCGCGACCACCACCCCGGCCAACGTCGCGCGGGTCGACATCGCAATGACCGTGAAGCCGACCGGCTCGACCGGCGGCGACGGCGCGACCACGTACACGCAAACCATCAACCTGAGGACTCCAGATTGCAACAGCTGACCCACATCCGGCGCGTGAACGACGAACGCGGAATCGCGATGGTCATGGTCGTCCTCATCACGGCGATGCTCCTGCTGCTCTCAGGTGTGATGATCGACGTCGTCCAGTCGGACTCGACGCGCGCCAACACCACCGTGCAGCGCGGGACGGCACTCGCCGCCGCCGAGGCGGGCATCGACAACTACCTCTCGAAGCTGGTCGACGACAACCAGTACTACCTCCACGACGTCGCAGCCGGAGAGTCGACGCGCCAGTCGGGCGCGACGGTCGTCTCCAGCTCGTGCAGCCCGACGCCGACCCCTGCTCCCTGGACAGGCCAGGGCTCGACGTGGACGTACCCGAACGGGAAGGACCAGTGGTGCTCGCTCGGAAACGGCTACGAGTTCAACCTCCAGGTCACCGGCCCGAGCGCGGGCTCGCAGGTGGTCGACATCGTCGCCACCGGGACGCAAGACCGGAACGACCAACAACTACCGGATCCTCGAGGAGCAGGTGCGGCCGTCGTCGGTCGCCGACTTCCTGATGCTCACCAATAGCAACTACAACGTCGGCGCGACCGCGACGACTTACGGGAAGATCTACGCCGGCGAGAATTCGACGGGCACCGTGAAGTACAACATCAACCACCAGGGGACGGCCTACGGGAACCTCTACGCGGAGGGCTCGATCACGGGCAACCCGACGCTGGCCGGAACTCCTCCGGCTCAGGAGTACACGGGCTCCGCAGGGACGATTCGGTCGGTGATCAAGACGCCGATCAACTTCTCAAACTTCACGACGTCGCTCACGGACATCAGGCGCGCCGCGGATCTCAACCTCGTCGCCGGGCAGAAGGTGTACGACCTCAACAACAGCAACTACGACGTCTGGAAGCTGACGTTCAACAGCGCCGGCACGCTCAACATCGCCGGCTGCAAGGACTCCGGGTCGAACGCCCCCGAGAATGTCAAGCCGACGAACTGCACGACGGTCAGCACGAACCTTGCAACTCCCGACGAACGGCGCGATCTACGCGCAGCAGAGCGTGATGATCTCCGACGGCACGTCCACGTGCGGTTCGCCGGTGATCACGGGCAACTGCGTGAACGGCCGCGTCACCGTCGCGTCGAACAACGACGTCATCGTCGGCGACAACCTCGACTACGTGCAGACGGGTGATGACGTGCTCGGCCTGATCGCCACGAACGACGTGATCGTCGCGCAGTGGGCACCGTACAACCTGAACTGGCGGGCGGCAGTGCTCGCCCAGACGGGGGTCCGGCACTCGGCAAGCTCGGATGGGAGCCATGGCACGGCGGTCTTCACCGGGTCGACCACGTCCAATGGCAGCCCGTTCATGGATATGTTCCAGACGCGCGTCTACAACTACGACGCCTCGCTCCAGTACCTCGAGCCGCCGTGGTTCCCGACGATCGACTACGCCTACACGGTCCTGCTCTACCGCGAGTTGCCTGCTCCCTAGCCCCCGGCGGCTCAATCACTCGAACAGGGGGTCAGGGGGTGCCAGGCACGGACGATGCAACTCCGAAAGCAGCAACCAAGCCGAATGGCCTCAACCACCCCCGCCGCCGTCCCACCTGGCACCCCCGAGTCCGTCGAGGACGCGGAGGCGCAGGCACTTGCCGATGAGCGGCAGCTCGAGTTCCGTGCCAGGCACCAGCTGACGATCGACGCCCAGGCGCACACGCTCCTCGAGCCGAAGGACGCGCGGGAGATGCGCGCCGTGCCGCTCGGGATCGAGGCGGGTCGGCCGGTCGTCGCCGTCGCCGACCCGAGTGAGAAGCGACTCGCCGCGATCCGCGAGCAGGTCGGCGCCGAGGTGAAGTTCGTGCTCGTGGCGCCCGAGTCGCTCGACGCGCTGCTCAAGAGCCGCATCCTCAGCGAGAGCGACGGCGCCGACGCGGCTCCTGCGCCCGAGCAGAAGCTCTCCACCACCGCCGATCCCGCCGAGCCCGCCCCCGCGCCGGTCGAGGGGCAGCCGGTCGAAGCTCCACCGCCGGAGGCCGCACCTGCTCCGGTCGAGCCTCCTCCGGCCGCCGCCCAGGCCCCGGACGCCGCGCCGGACTCCACTCCGGCATCGGCTCTTGCGACGGCGCAGATTCCGACCGAGTTGTTCGACGCGGCCAACGTCAGGCAGCTCGCGCAGCAGCTCGCCCAGGCGGCGGAGACGCTGATCGCGCTCCAGACACAGGTGCAGGGAATCGCCCAGCAGTTCGACCAGACGCGCCAGGAGCTGCGTGAGCAGAAGGAGCAACTCGCCGCCGCGGCGGCCAAGGCCGATCAGGACCGTGCGCGGATCAAGTCGGTCGCTGCGAGCCTCGCCGAGGATGTAGCCCGCCTCGACCAGACGAAGGCGGACCTCGCCGAGCGTCTGAGCGGGCTCGTGCAGGACGAATAGTCGTCAGGACCAACGGCTCGGTAAGCCTGGCCTTGCCTGCCGGCCGACGCGGGCGTCATGATTCGGCAGGAGGGAGCTTCTGCTCGGCGAAACTCCTTCCGCGAACGAATTGAACGACGGAGGCGCAGGTCGAAGGCACATTGACGGGTGGTGTCGGGACGAGGTGCCAACTGACCCACCGACCGCAACGCGCCGCTTCTGGACGAGATTTCGCTCCGCCGGCCTTCGCAGGCCGGCGGAGCGTTTTACGTCTCGCTTACACAGGGCCAACCCGCAACTGACCGGGGCGGCCGATAGTTTCGCCATGAGGCTGCTCGCGGTAGTCGCGTTGATTCTCTCGCTCGCGGGCGCGGCGGCCGCGGCACCCCGGCTGCGTGCGGCACAGCCGGGTGTGCCGAACTTTCCGAAGGTGCCCGGCCAATGGTCGCACGTCGACATCAACCTGACCATCCGCCGGCAGCCGCACACGATCACGCTCGATCGCGGCCGCATCATCCAGGTGTCGACGACGCAGTTGACGCTGCGCGAGCCGGACGGGACGCAGCCGGTCATCCCGCTCACTCCGCAGACGCTCGTCGTGATCCTCGGGCAGCCGGCGACGATCCTGGACCTGCGCAGGAAGGAGCAGGCGATGACGATGCGAATCGACGGTGGCCCGGCGGTGCGCATCCGGGTGACGTCGCGAGGCTGACGTACCCTCTTTGGTGATCTCATGGCCGGGACTGTTCTCCTGGTCGAGGACGAGCCTTCGGTCGGCGAGCTCGTCCGCGGCTACCTGACTCGCGACGGCTACCGCGTCATCTGGGTGCGCTCGGGCGACGAGGCCCTCGTCGAGCTCGACCGCCACCCGGTGCGCCTCGTCCTGCTCGACATCGGACTGCCGGGCAGGGACGGCTTCGACGTCTGCCGCGACATCCGGGCGCGGTCGCAGGTCCCGATCCTGATGCTGACCGCCCGCGACGAGGAGCCGGATCGGATCGTCGGTCTCGAGGTCGGAGCCGACGACTACGTCACCAAGCCGTTCTCGCCCCGGGAGCTCGTGGCGCGGATGAAGGCCGTACTCCGGCGGTCGGAGCCGCAGGAGCGCCACGAGTCGATGACGTTGGCCGACGTCGTGCTCGACCGCGAGTCTCGTGACGTCAGCGTCGCGGGAACACCGGTCGAGCTGACCGCGAAGGAGTTCGACCTGCTCGCGTTCTTCATGGCGAACACCGGGATCGTCGTCTCGCGTGACCTGCTGCTCGACCGTGTCTGGGGCGTCGAGTATCCCGGCGGGACTCGCACCGTCGACGTGCACGTCGCGCAGTTGCGCCGGAAGCTGGGACGGCCGGATCTCATCCGAACTCTCCGCGGGGCGGGCTACAAGGCCGTCGCGCCGTGAGGACGCTGCGTGGGCGCCTGTTCGGGGCCACCCTCGTGGCCCTCGCGCTCACGCTGGCGTTGACGATCGGGATCGGAGCGACCCTCACGCGGCGCCAGGTCGACAAGGCCCAGGCCGCGGATCTCGCCGCGCGCGCCGACGATCTCGCCGCACAGCGCCGGCGGAACGTCAGCTACGCCAATCAGAACCAGGTGTCGGCGAAGGTGCGCGTGATCGTCGACACGCGAGCCCACCTGGCGGCGTACGTGCCGAACGTCAATCGCGACTCGGACGGTCGCACCACCTATCTCGGCAGCGCCAAGCTCTACTCGTACCGCACGCTGCCCCACCGCGGGATGCTCCTGCTGCGGGCCCCGAGCTCGGCGGCGTGGCGGCCGTTTCTCGGCGACCTGCTCCTGGCCGCCCTCGCCGGCGTCGGCCTGGCGGCGATCCTCTCGTACGTCGTCGCGCGGTCGGTCGTCCGGCCGATCCGTCGCATCGGCGACGCCACTCGTGCGCTGGCGGCCGACGAGCGCCACGAGCCTCTCCCCCGTGAAGGGACGGAGGAGCTCGCGTCGCTCGCCGACGCGTTCAACGCGATGACGAGGCAGCTCGCCGCGTCGCGGGAGGCGGAGCGCAACTTCCTGCTCTCGGTCAGCCACGAGCTCAAGACGCCGCTGACCGCGATCCGCGGCTACGCGGAGGGCCTGGCCGACGGCGCCTTCGAGCCGGACGAGGCTGCCCGCACGATCACGGTCGAGGCACGTCGCCTCGAACGGCTCGTCCGCGATCTCCTCGATCTCGCTCGCATGAACCGCAGCGAGTTCGAGGTGCGTAACGAGCCCGTCGATCTCGCCGAGATCGCGCGCGAGGCCGCGCGGCGCCACGAAACGTCCGCCTCGCAGTTCGGCGTCGGCCTGGTCGCCGAAGGTGACGAGTCGTGGGTCGAGGCCGACCACGATCGTCTGCTCCAGGTCGCCTCGAACCTCGTCGAGAACGCCTTGCGGGAGTCTCCGGCGGGGAGCACGGTGACGATTCGTGCCCAGTACGGCGCGCTCCTCGTTGTCGACACGGGCCCCGGAATCGCCGCCGAGGACCTGCCTCGCGTGTTCGAGCGGTTCTATCTCTACGACAAGATCGGCAAGGACCGCCCGGTGGGCAGCGGGCTCGGCCTGGCGATCGTCCGGCAGCTCGTCGTGGCGATGGGCGGTGACGTGCGTGTCGAAAGCGGGCTCGGGCAGGGAGCGACGTTCGTCGTGTCGCTGCGGCCTTCCGCCTACGGCCGCAGCGTCGAGGTGTCGACGACTTCGAAGTCGGCGCCCGTCAGCTGACCGAGTGCGTGCAGTTGGTCGTTCGACCAGTGCGGGCTCGGCGCGCCGCTCACGTACCAGCTCGAGCCGTTGTCGGCCAGGATCATCCCGTAGCGCTTCATGGCCGTCGCGACGATGCGCGCCTGCGGTGGCAGATGACTGATGTCGACGCTCGCCTTCAGCCGGACGCGCAGGCCCATCGGCGGTAGCGACGGATCGCTGTCACTCGAGGCCTCGTGCCGTGCCGGATAGACGAACGTGTTCCGCGTGCGCTCCGCGGTGAACCTCAGCGCATGGTCGATTGCCCCCTTGGAGGCGTCACCGTCCCAGCGGGCGAGGCCGGGGAGGATCGCCAGGCCGGCCGCGTCGGCCGACGTCCAGCCGGCCGGCCGCATTGCGTTCGAGCGGAGGTTCCAGATCGCGCCCGAGCCGGCCGCCCAGCCGCTGCCCTGACGGTGCAGCGCATAGAGCTCGTACAGCTTGCAGGAGTCGCGGTCGAGGATGAGGGCGTGCCGGTCGCCGTCCGTCACCGCAGGCTGTCCCTCGATCGGCACGTTCGCCGGGATCGGATACGGGCCCTTGTCGCTCTCGTCGGCGTACTCGAACGTGACGCGCGACTTCGGTGTGGTCTTGCCGTGGACGACGACGTACGGGATGCCGATGCGCGACCCGTCCCAGAGACCGGAGCCGAAGTCCGCGTGCACCCCCGAGTTGAGCCCGATCGACGCGATCAGCGCCGTCGAGTTGGACGCCACGGGGAGCGTGTCGACGCGCTGGTTCCAGACGCTCGTCGCCGGGAACACCGGGCAGCCGCCGAGCGTCGGTGACGCCGGCGTGCTCCCGGCGAGTGCAACGGTGGCGAGGGCCAGTGCGGCTCCGGCGGCGGCGAGAACCTTCACGGTTGGAGAAGTAGCACCTCCCACTCGCCGCCGCGTCGCCTGAACGAGTGACGTTCGTGCAGGCGGTCGTCCCGGTGCCGCCAGAACTCGTAGGCGTCGGGGATCAGGCGGTATCCGCCCCAGGACGCGGGACGCGGCGGCTCCGGCGGCTGGGCGGCGACTGCTGCCTCGAGCGCCTCGCGGGAGGCGATCGGCTCCGACTGGCGCGAGGCGGCAGCGCTCCTGCGCGATGCGGCGGGCCGCGTCTCCCAGTACGCGTCGGACTCCTGGGGCGCGACGCGCGCGACCGGCCCTTCGACCCGAACCTGGATCCCCGGCCGGTGGAACAGCAGGGCAGCCTGCGGGTTCGCCTCGAGCTCACGGCCCTTGCGCGACTCGTAGTTGCTGAAGAACGTGAATCCCCGTTCGTCCGCGCTCTTCAGCAGCACCATGCGAACCGCGGGCCTTCCGTCCGGCGTCGCCGTCGCCAGCGCAACCTCGGAGCCTTCCACCCACTCGTGGAAGAGCGCGAGCGGGTCGCCCGTCATGCAGTGCGCTGCGAAGGGTCGAGGGTCGGAGCAGCCGCCCGCTCGCAAGACGTCTGCGGCTCACCTTCGCAGCAGCCGAGCTTGAACCGGCAGCGCGCGCACTGCCAGGTTCCGTGCCGCCACTCCATCTCCGCAGAGCACCGCCAGCACCGCTCGACGTCCATCCGCCCCCAGGCTAGGGGGGCGGGAGGACGTTGGTAAAATGGCGCTGCACGAGGCGGCGTAGCTCAGCTGGTTAGAGCGTCGGACTCATAACCCGAAGGTCGGTGGTTCGAGCCCACCCGCCGCTATCGAGACGCGTTGGGCCAACGAGCTCCCGGCGGGCATGGCGCAAACCGAAGACCGACAGGGAAGCCGTCTGGTCATCCGCTTGATCGCGGGGGAGCGCCTGATCCGCGGCGTCGTGCTCGTGGTTGCCGGCCTCTATCTCGTCTCCCACTCGCACAGTGACTTCGGACGCCTCGCCGACCGGCTGGCGCGGGCGGTCGAGCTCGATCCGCGCCGGCCGTTCTTCCACCGGATCATCGTCAGACTGCACAACCTCCACGCCTCGACGGTGCTGATCACCGGCGTCGCAGCGATCTTCTACGGCGTGCTCGAGACGGTCGAAGGCGGGGGCCTGTGGCTGGAGAAGCTGTGGGCCGAGTGGCTGACGGTGATCGCGACGTCGCTTCTGATCCCGCTCGAGCTCTACGAGCTCGTGCGCAAGCCGAGCATGCTCAAGGCGGCGGGCACCGCCGTCAACATCGCGATCGTTGCCTACCTCGCGGTGCGGCTCCGCCGGCGGCTCGCTCGGAGCTGACGGGGAGGATGTGAATCAGGATCGCCTGGAAACCCCGTAGCCATCACACGCGTCGGAGGGCCGAGGCTCTTCGGCTCGATTCTCGACGTCAGCCCGTCTCGTCGACGCGCTGAAAGAGCAGGTGATCGCGCCAGGCCCCGTTGATGTGCAGGTACTTGCGCGCGAGGCCGACCTGCTCGAACCCGTTCTTCTCCAGCACCCGCTGCGACCCGATGTTGTCGACGAGCGTGCCCGCCTCGAGGCGGTGGAGGCCGAGCTCGCCGAACGCGCGCTCGACGAGCTCGGCCACGGCCCGCGTCGCGAGGCCGCGGCCGTTGCGATCCGCGCTCACCCAGTAGCCGACGTTCGCGCTTCGAAACGAGCCGTACGAGACGTTCGACAACGAGATCGTGCCGGCGAGCGCTCCCCCATCGAGGATCGCGAACCGGAGCCCATCGGGGTTCCGCGCGACCTCGGATTGCGTGGCCAGGGTGAAGAACGACTCGGGCCGCTCGGGCTCGAACGGCGCCAGGAAGGCTCTGTTCGCGACGCGGAGCTCGAGGAGCGCCCGGGCATCGGCTTCGACCAGCGGCCGGATGGTGGGCACGTCGCGATGCTAGAGGCGCCGGTCGGCCATCACACGCGGCTCACAGGTTCTTGCCAGATTCGTTAACAGGCGGTTGGATAGTTAGGACATGAGGGTTTGGGCGGCAAGCCTGGCCGGCGCGGTCGTTCTGCTCGGCGGCTTGACGTCGTCCGCGATGCCGGCTGCGTCATCGGTCCCGGACGTGACGATCATCGGGGACTCGGTGATGACGGGCGTCCTCTGGCACGCGGACGCGGTCGCGATCGTGCAGAAGGACCTGCAGGTTCGCTGGGAGGTCGCGGTCTGCCGGACTCTCACGGGCACGAGCTGTCCGTTCGACGGCGAGCGGCCGGCGACGCTCGTCCAGGTCGTCGGCGCCGACGGCGTCGGTCTCGGCAAGACGGTCGTCGTCGAGTGCGGGTACAACGATCTCGAGGGCACCTTCGCGGAGGACGTCGAAGAATCGATCGACGCGCTGCTCGGCGCAGGCGTCGAGAAGATTCTCTGGGTGAACTTCCACGAGGCGACTCCGGAGCTCGTTGCGATGAACCGGGTGCTCGTGGCGGCGGCTGCACGCCATCCGCAGGTCACGCTCCTCGACTGGAACGCCTACTCACAGGGCCACAACGACTGGTTCCAGACCGACCTGATCCACCTGACAGTCGGTGGCGGCGTCGGTCTCGCGACGCTCGTCCATGCCGCTGTCTGGACTGCGCTCGCGCCGCCGCTCGTCGCGGTATCGCAGCCGCTTCCGCCGGCGCAGGTCGGTCGACCGTACTCGGCACAGGTCCGGGTGACCGGCGGGCGCCCGCCCTACACGTGGCGGGCGGTTTCGGGGCCGTTGCCACGGGGCCTCCACCTGCGGCCGGACGGCCGGATCGACGGCACGCCGTTGAGGGCAGGCCGCGTCGAGTTCATCCTGCGCGCGACCGACACGGACGACGTGAACGCGCTCGAGCGGCAGCAGATTCGCGTCGCAGCGGCTCGGAGTTGAGCTTCGAGGCCGGTTTCGGCCGGTCCCGCTACACTTCCGCGGCCCGCCGGCGGTGCGTCAGCATGCCTGGGCATCCAACGACCTCTTAGAGAGAAATGGCCAAGACCGGAGTCAGAGTTGCGATCACGCTCGCCTGCACCGACTGCAAGCGGCGGAACTACCAGACCATGAAATCGAAGCGCAACACGCCGGACCGGGTGGAGTTCCGGAAGTACTGCCGCTGGTGCGGGACCCACACCGCGCACCGCGAGACGCGCTAGATGTCCGAGCTGGGCTCATCAGATCGCCGTGCAGCCAGGCGCGCCGAGCGCGACCAGCGCGCTGCGAACGCGCGGCCGCAGCCGCAGCGTGCGGCGCAGTCCGAGGAGAAGCGCCGGTCGAACTTCATCAGCGAGTCGTACGCCGAGCTGAAGAAGGTCGAGTGGCCGGGCCAGAACCAGGTGATCCAGGGCACCGTGGTCGTGCTCGTCGCCTGCTTCGTCGTCGGCCTTTTCCTGTACATCAACGACACGGTCTGGAAGCACGTCGTGTCCAAGGTGCTGCTGGGGCAATAGGGCGCATGTTTCGCTGGTACGTCGTCAACACGTACTCGGGCCACGAGAACAAGGTCAAGGCCAATCTCGAGCACCGCATCGAGTCGATGGGGCAGCGCCCGCGTTTCCGGCGGGTCGTCGTTCCGACCGAGCAGGTGATCGAGACGAAGGACGGCCAGAAGGTGCAGGCCGAGAAGCGCGTGCTCCCCGGCTACGTGCTCGTGAACATGGATCTGAACGACGACGCCTGGACGGTCGTCAAGAACACCCCCGGTGTCACCGGCTTCGTCGGCGCCGGTTCGAAGCCCGTGCCGCTGTCGCAGCCCGAGGTCGACAGGATCCTCAAGACGGGTGCGGCGGCCGGCGGTGATCGTCCCCGCGCTCAGGTCGAGTTCTCGCTCGGCGAGTCGGTCAAGGTGACGAGCGGCCCGCTCACCGACTTCGACGGCGAGATCGTCGACGTCAACCCGGATCAGCAGAAGCTCAAGGTCCTCGTCAGCATCTTCGAGCGCGAGGTTCCGGCCGAGCTGTCGTTCGACCAGGTCAAGAAACTGGACTAAAGGAAACAGATGGCGAAGAAGGTTCTCACGCTGATCAAGCTGCAGATCCCCGGCGGGCAGGCGAACCCGGCTCCGCCGGTGGGGCCGGCGCTCGGCCAACACGGCGTCAACATCATGGAGTTCTGCAAGGCCTTCAACGCGCAGACCGCGCAGGAGAACGGCCGCATCATCCCCGTCGAGATCACGGTCTACGAGGACCGGAGCTTCGACTTCATCACCAAGACGCCGCCGGCCGCCGTCCTGATCAAGGAGGTGCTGCGGCTCGAGAAGGGGTCGGCCGAGCCGAATCGCGCCAAGGTCGGGAAGTTGACCCGCGCGCAGCTGCGCTCGATCGCCGAGACGAAGATGCCCGACCTGAACGCGCGTGACGTCGAGCAGGCGATGCTCGTGATCGCCGGAACGGCCCGCTCGATGGGCGTGGAGGTCGAGTCGTGAGCCGTAGGCTTGACGGAGGCGACCAGAGAGCGGAAGTGCCGGCTTTGCCGGCGCTGGAGCGGGTATGAGCGCGCACGGCAAGCGTTACAGCGCGGCGCGCGGCGTGATCGACCGGGAGAATCTCTACTCACCGGTCGAGGCGATCCGGCTGCTGCAGGGCGCGCCGGCCGCCAAGTTCGACGAGACGGTCGAGGTGCACATGAACCTGGGCCTCAACGTCCGGCATGCCGACGAGCAGCTCCGCGGCACGATGATGCTGCCGCACGGCACGGGCCGTGAGGCGCGCGTCGCCGTCTTCGCCGAGGGCGAGAAGGCACGCGAGGCAGAGGACGCGGGGGCCGACGTCGTCGGCGCCGCCGATCTGGCCAAGCGCGTCGAAGAGGGCTTCACCGAGTTCGACGTCGCGATCGCGACGCCCGACCAGATGAGCGTGGTCGGTCGTCTCGGCCGGGTCCTCGGCCCGCGTGGGCTGATGCCGAACCCGAAAACGGGCACCGTCACGTTCGATGTCGCCAAGGCGGTCAAGGACGCGAAGGCGGGCAAGCTCGAGTACCGCACCGACCGCGGCGCAAACGTCCACATCCCGATCGGGAAGCGAAGCTTCGGCGAGCGGCAGCTCGTCGAGAACTACGCGGCGCTGATCGAGGAGATCGTCCGCGCCAAGCCTGCTGCCGCGAAGGGCCGCTACATCAAGAAGATCACCGTCACGTCCACCATGGGCCCCGGCATCCACGTCGATCCCTCCGTCACGCGCGGGATCGCCGATGAGCTCGACGCCCAGCCGACCGGCGAGGTTGCCGCGACGGCCTGAGTCTCGTCAACACGCCCGCGCCAAAGACAGCTGGCAGCCGTGGAGAGCGGCGGAAGACCAGCCGAGGCGGTACGAGCTCACTGGATCCCTCCAGCGACCATCGGCCCGCCGTCAGGTGGGCCGATTCTGCGAAGGAGGGAGATGCAAAGAGAAGACAAGGAACGCGTGGTCGCCGAGCTGACGGAGAAGCTCCGCGGCGCGGACACGCTGATCGTGGCCGACTACCGCGGCCTGACGATGCCGCAGATCGACGCCCTGCGGGGCAGGCTGCTGGAGCACGGGGCGCGGTTCTCGGTGGTCAAGAACACGCTCACCCGGCGCGCCGCAGAGGCCGCCGGCGCCGATCAGCTGCTCGCGCTGCTCGAGGGGCCGTCGGCGATCGCGTTCGTGGAGTCGGACGGCGATCCCGCCGCCGTGGCGAAGGCGCTCGCCGACTCGGCCCGCGACACGAAGGTGCTCGAGATCCGGGGCGGGATCATGCAGGGCCGCACGATCTCGTCCGCCGACGTCGAGGAGCTCGCGAAGCTCCCCTCGCTCGAGGTCTTGCGCGGCCAGGTGCTCGGTGCGGTGATCGCACCGCTCACGAGCCTGCTCGCGCTCGTCAACGCGCCGTTGCAGAACCTCGTCGGGCTGATCGACGCGCGCGTCGAGCAGCTCGAGGCGCAGGGCGGCGGCGGCGATGTCGTCGCCGAGGCTGCGGATCAGCCCGCGGACGAGCCCGAATCCCAGGAATCCGAACCCACTGAAGATCAGGAGGAATGAACGATGGCAGCAGTCGACAACGTGTTCGAGCAGCTCGGGAGCATGACGGTGCTCGAGCTGGTCGAGCTGAAGAAGAAGATCGAGGACGAGTGGGGCATCACCGCCGCCGCGCCGGTCGCCGTCGCGGCCGGCGTCGCGGTCGGCGACGGCGCGGCGGCAGCGGAGGAGAAGACCGCCTTCGACGTCGTCCTCACCGCCGCGGGCGGCCAGAAGATCCAGGTGATCAAGGTCGTCCGTGCCGTCACCGGTCTCGGTCTCAAGGAGGCCAAGGACCTGGTCGACTCGGCTCCGCAGCCCGTCAAGGAGGGCGTGAACCAGGAGGAGGCCGACCAGATCAAGGGCCAGCTCGAAGAGGCCGGCGCCACGGTCGAACTGAAGTAGTCGAGGTCACGTACCGGTGCCTGGCACCTAGGTGCCAGGCACCTGGGTGCCAGGCACCGCGAGCCGCGACCGGATACGGGCCGCGAGCGGCACGATCCCCTTTCGCTCCGCCAGTGCGAGCGCTTCCTGCAGTTCGGCGCGGGCCTCGTCGGCCCGCCCCGCGAGCCCGAGCACGTCGGCGAGGTCGGCGCAGGCCAGGGCGCGATTCTCGAGGTAGTCGGTCTGCGACGCGATCGCGACGGCCTCGCGTCCGAGTCGCTCGGCGTCGCCGAGCTCGCCGCGCCGCGCGAGGATCTTCGCCTTGATCCGGCGCCACCCGATCTGCGGGTCGCTGTCGTCCTCCATCGACCAGGCGTGGACCTGGTCGACGACCGCCTCTGCCTCGTCGAGGCGGTCCTGCGCGTACAGCGCCTCGGCGACGGTGATCGCCGCCGTCACCCAGTGACCCTGGTTGCCGATCCGCTCGAGCGCGTCCAGCCCGGGCCGTGCGAGGCGCTCGGCCGCGACCGGGTCGCCGGCGAATGCCTCCACCCGGCCCACGTCCCCCTCGACGCCGGCCGCCATCACGCTGAGGCCGACCTCCTTCGCGAGTGCCAGCGCCGCTGCGATCGCCACGCGGGCTTCTTCGATCCGGCCCGCCATCGCCTGCACGTTCGCCTCGCCCCGCAGCGAGGCCACCTCGAGACGCCGGTCGCCGTCGACGTGTGCGCGCGCCTGCCTGCACACCTCGAGCGCCTGATCGACGGGGGTCGAGCCGTGCACCGAGGCGATCACGATGTAGCCGAGGCTCTGGCTCTCCTGCTGGCGGTCGCCGGCCGTGCGCGCGTGTGCGGCGGCGCGCTCGAGGTCCCCGATCGCGCTGGCCGAGTCGCCGGCCCAGAAGCGAAGCTGCCCGGCAAGGCCGAGGGCCCGGGCGAGACCTCCCTCGTCGCCGAGCTCCTCGAAGACGCGGAGCGGCTCCTCGAGCCGCGCTCGGACCTCGTCGTGACTGGGAAGCGCGTCCGTGAAGACATCGATGTGCGCGAGCGCCACGAGCGCGTCGGCCTCGACGAGCCGGTCGCCGGCCGCGCGAGCACGTGACACGGCGTCGGTCAGGGCTGCGTGCGAGCGCTCCCAGTCGCCTCTGTCCTGCAGCGCGCGGCCGAGCGCCGGCAGGACGGCCAGCCGCCGCGGATCGTCGGGGGCGAACAGGGCTTCGGCGCGGCCGAGCAGGCTGACTGCCCCCCGCAGGTCGCCCCGGCCGGCCGCCCGCCGGCCGGCGGCGGCAAGGCGCTCGGCGGCGCGGTTCGCGAGCGTGCGTCCCTGCTCGCCGGTCGGCCCGAGCTCCGTTCGGTAGCGGTAGGCCTGTTCGAGGTGGTAACCCACCACCTCGTCGAGCTCGACCAGGCCGGCCCCGTGCTCGCCGATCCAGGTCGCGAAGCGCTCGTGGAGGTCGGCGCGCGTGGTCTTCGGGAGCGCCTCGTACGCTGCATCGCGGATCAGCAGGTGGCGGAAGCGGTAGGCGTCCTCTCCGGGAAGCTGGGTGCGGTCGGGACGGACGAGTTCGCGACGCACGAGCGCGGTCAGCGGTTCGCGCACCTCGGCCTCGGACGGAGACAGCGCCTGCACCGCGCCGCGATGGAACACGCGCCCCTCGACCGAGCCGCGCTCGAGCACTCCGCGCTCGGTCGGGTGGAGCTGGTCGAGGCGGGCCGCAAGCAGCGCCTGGATCGTCGGCGGCACCGTCACCGCCGCATCGGGCGAGTCGCGGACGAGACCGACCATCTCCTGGGTGAAGAGTGGGTTGCCCTCGGCCGCCTCGAGGATGCGGGCGCGCAGATCGTCGCCGATGTCGGCGCCCTCGAGCAGCGCCCCGACGAGCGCCTCGGCGTCGGCCGCGGCGAGCGGCTCGAGCAGCACGGTCGTGGCGTTCAGCTTGCCGCCGCCCCAGTTCGGGCGGCGATCGAGGAGCTCCGGACGCGCCATGCAGAGGAGCAGGATCGGCGCGTCGCGGCTCAGGTCGGCGACGTGGTCGACGAGATCGAGGAAGGCGTCCTCGCCCCAGTGGATGTCGTCGAGCACGACCACGAGCGGCATTCGCTCCGCCGCCGCCTCGAGCAGGTGGCGGAACGCCCACGCAATTTCCTCCGCCGACGTCTGCAGGCCGCCCTCCCCGAGCAGCGCCAGCAGCGGGCGAGACGCGCTGCGGTCGATGCCGAGCTCGTCGAGCCGGCGCTCGGCATCGCGGCCGAGCAACTGCTTGAGGATCTCGACGACGGGCCAGTAGGTGATCCCCTCGCCGTACGAGAGGCAGGTGCCGCGGACGATCGTGGTGCCGGGCAGGTCGTCGAGGAACTCGTGCGAGAGCCGCGACTTGCCGACTCCCGCGGCCCCGAGCACCGTGAAGAGCTGGCACGAGCGGTCCGTCACTGCCTGAGCCATCGCCGCCCGCAGCCGTTCGAGCTCGCGCGCGCGGCCGACCATCGCGGGCCCGGAACGCGGCGGCGGGCTCGTCGACGCCACGGAGACGAGCCGGAACGCGGCCACTGCCGCCGCCTTGCCCTTCAGCTCGAGGGGCGCGAGCGCCTCGAGCTCCGCAGAGTCGCGGACGAGCACCTCGGTCTCCGGGCCGAGCAGGATCTCTCCCGGACGGCTCGCCTGCTGGAGCCGGGCGGCGACGTTCACGGCATCCCCCGTCGCCAGTCGCTCCGCTGTGCCGGTGACGACCTCGCCGGTATTGACGCCGATCCGGAGCTCGAGCCGCGTCCCGTAGTCGCGCTCCAGGGTCTCGTTCAGGCCGGCCAGGCCGTCGCGGAGGTCGACCGCCGCCCGGACGGCGCGGAGGGCGTCGTCCTCGTGCAGGACGGGGACGCCGAAGACGGCCATCACCGCGTCGCCGATGAACTTCTCCACCGAGCCGCCGTGGCGCTCGACGACATTCCGGGCGACCTCGAAGTACCGGGCCATCACGGCTCGCAGGGATTCGGGGTCGAGGCGTTCGCCGAGCGCCGTCGAGCCGGTGACGTCGGCGAACAGGACGGTCACCGTCTTTCGCTGCTCGCCGGTCGAAGCCCCCTGGTCGGCCAGGGGAGCGCCGCAGGCGTCGCAGAACCGGGCGCCGGCCCGGTTCTCGTGGCCGCAGGCGAGGCAGGCAGGCATGCCGGCGAGTCTAGAAGGCCTGGTGCCTGGCACCCTGGTGCCAGGCACCGTTTTCGAGGCGCCACGCGGCCTTGCTTTGCTATCTTTCTCCAGTCGGCCCGACGAGGCCCTCGCCGCATGCCTTGCGGCTCGAGGGCTGGTACCGCTATCGTGGTGGGTTCGCGCCGAACGTCCGGACATCGCATCCCTGCACGCCTCTTCGCCGCTTCTGCTGCACCGCTCCTCACTTCATAGCCACTAAGGGAGGCTGTTCTACTTGGCCAAGACGGTCACAGCGCCTCGCGCGCGCAAGTCGTTCTCACGTCTCAAGCACGTCCTCGACCTCCCCAACCTGATCGACATCCAGCGGGAGTCCTTCGACTGGTTCCTCTCCGAAGGCCTCCGCGAGACGATCGACGACATCTCCCCGATCGAGGACTACACCGGCACGCTCGCCGTGGAGTTCGGCGAGTACCGGTTCGGGGAGCCCCAGTTCTCCATCCAGGAATGCCGCGAGAAGGACCTGACGTACCAGGCCCCGCTCTCGATGACGGTCCGCTTCGTCAACAAGGAGACGGGCGAGATCCGCGAGCAGACGGTCTTCATGGGCGACTTCCCGATGATGACCGAGTGGGGAACGTTCATCATCAACGGCACCGAGCGCGTGATCGTCACGCAGCTCGTCCGTTCTCCCGGCGCCTACCTGATGGAGCCGAAGGACGCCACGAAGCAGGTCTTCACCGCCAACCTGATGCCGAGCCGCGGCTCGTGGCTCGAGCTCGAGATCGACAAGAAGGGCGTCGTCTACGCCCGCATCGACCGGAAGCGCAAGCTGCCGATCACGACGCTCCTGCGGGCGCTGCCGTCCGAGGACCCGACCACGGGCTTCCAGCTCGACACATCCACGAACGAGGCAATTCTCGCGCTCTTCGACGATTCGCACTTCATCCGCAATACCCTCGAAAAGGACCCGACGACCCGCGAGGAAGAGGCGCTGATCGAGGTCTTCAAGAAGCAGCGGCCCGGCGAGCCGCCGACGCTCGACAACAGCCGGAACCTCCTGCGCTCGCTGTTCTTCGACCCCAAGCGCTACGACCTGACGAAGGTCGGCCGCTACAAGCTGAACCAGCGCCTCGGTGTCGACGTGCCCGAGTCGACCAGGGTCTTGACGACCCAGGACATCCTCGCGCTCGTGCAGAAGCTCGTCGCGCTGCCGCATGCGATCGGCGTGCCGGAGGAGTCGAAGGACTTCGCGGCCGACGCGATCGTGCTCTCGCGCGATCCGATCCGCACCGAGCTCGACGAGTACGAGCACTTCGGCAATCGCCGTCTGCGCACCACGGGCGAGCTGATCCAGGAGGCGTTCCGGGTCGGCCTCTACCGCATGGAGCGGGTCGTGCGCGAGCGGATGACCACAGAAGACGTCGACACGATCACACCGCAGACGATCATCAACATCCGTCCGGTCGTCGCGGCGCTGAAGGAGTTCTTCGGCTCCTCGCAGCTGTCGCAGTTCATGCAGCAGACGAACTCGCTCGACGGCCTCACCCACCGCCGGCGACTGAGTGCTCTAGGAGCAGGGGGCCTTACCCGTGAGAGAGCGCCGATCGAGGTGCGCGACGTGCACCCGACGCACTACGGCCGCATGTGCCCGATCGAGACGCCGGAAGGCCCGAACATCGGCCTGATCGGCTCGCTCGCCTCGATGGCGACCGTGTCCGAGTTCGGCTTCATCCAGACGCCGTACCGCAAGGTCGCGAACGGCAAGGTGTCGGACGAGATCGTGTACCTCGACGCCGCCGAGGAGGCGATGTTCACGATCGCGCAGGCGTCGGAGCGCGTCGACGAGAAGACCGGCAAGTTCCTTCACGACCAGGTGCTCTGCCGCTCGGCCGAGGGCGAGGCCGTGATCGCGAACGCGAAGGACGTCGACTTCATGGACGTCGCGCCCGCGCAGATCGTGTCGGTCGCGACCGCGATGATCCCGTTCCTCGAGCACAACGACGCGAACCGCGCGTTGATGGGGGCGAACATGCAGCGGCAGGCCGTGCCGCTGATGATCCCGCAGTCGCCGCTCGTCGGCACCGGCGTGGAACATCGCGCGGCGGTCGACTCGGGTGACGTCGTGGTCTCCAAGACCGCAGGCACGGTGGTCGAGCTCGACGCGACGCGCATCGTGGTCGAGGGACGTGGCACCCGTGACGAGTACGACCTGACGAAGTTCATGCGCTCCAACCAGGGGACGCTGATCCACCACAAGCCGATCGTCCGCCAGGGCGACAGCGTCGAGGCCGGGGCGGTACTCGCCGACGGCTCCTCGACCGATCACGGCGAGCTGGCGCTCGGCGCGAACCTGCTCGTCGCCTTCATGCCGTTCGAGGGCTTCAACTTCGAGGACGCGATCGTCCTCTCGGAGCGCCTCGTCAAGGAGGACGTGCTCACGTCCATCCACATCCACGAGTACGAGATCGACGCACGGTCGACCAAGCTCGGCGACGAGGAGATCACCCGCGACATCCCGAACCGCTCGGAGGAGTCCCTGCGCAACCTCGACGACCGCGGCATCGTCCGCGTCGGCGCCGAGGTCGGCTCGGGTGACCTGCTGGTCGGCAAGGTGACACCGAAGGGCGAGACCGAGCTGACGGCCGAGGAGAAGCTGATCCGCGCGATCTTCAAGGAGAAGGCGCGCGAGGTCAGGGATACCTCGCTGAAGGTCCCGCACGGCGAGGGCGGCGTCGTGATCGACGTCAAGACGTTCTCGCGCGACGGCGGCGACGACCTGTCGCCGGGCGTCAACGAGCTCGTCCGGGTCTACGTCGCCAAGAAGCGCAAGATCTCGGAGGGCGACAAGCTCGCCGGCCGCCACGGCAACAAGGGCGTGATCTCGAAGATCGTCGCCGAGGAGGACATGCCGTTCCTCGAGGACGGCCGCTCGGTCGACATCCTGCTCAACCCGCTCGGCGTGCCGAGCCGGATGAACATCGGGCAGATCCTCGAGACGCATCTCGGCTGGGCTGCGGCGCACGGTGTCTTCGAGGGCGACGGAGTCGAGGTCGTGAACGGGACGGCGAGCCGCGTGATCAACGCGCCGAAGCCGACGCCGGTCGCGACGCCCGTCTTCGACGGCGCCACTGTCGAGGACGTCGACAACGCGCTGCTCGAATGGGCGTCGCGCGAGGACAGCCCGATCAAGTTCGTGCTCGACCCGAAGGCACCGCCCGGGCGGCGCGCGTCGGGCAAGGCCCGCCTGTTCTCGGGCCGCACCGGCGAGCCGTTCGAGCAGGACGTGACCGTCGGCTACATGTACATCCTCAAGCTGCTCCACCTCGTGGACGACAAGATCCACGCACGGTCGACCGGCCCGTACTCGCTCGTCACCCAGCAGCCGCTGGGCGGCAAGGCGCAGTTCGGCGGCCAGCGCTTCGGCGAGATGGAGGTGTGGGCGCTCGAGGCGTACGGCGCCGCGTACACGCTCCAGGAGATGCTCACGATCAAGTCCGACGACACCGTCGGGCGCGTGAAGGCGTACGAGGCGATCGTCAAGGGTGAGAACATCGCCGAGCCGTCGATCCCCGAGTCGTTCAAGGTGCTGCTCAAGGAGATGCAGTCGCTGGCGCTCGACGTCGGCGTCATCTCCGAGGACGGCGGCGAGGTCGAGGTGCGGGAGGAGGACGACGAGCTGCTCCGCGCGGCGGAGGAGCTCGGCATCGACCTCTCGCCCGGCTCGCTCCGCGCCGCGGCCCGGCAGCCGACGGCGCAGGAGGTCGACGAGGGTGAGGACCGGGTCGACTCGGACGGCGAGCTGCAGCTGCCGGCCGACGAGTCGCTCGAGGACGTGGACGTGATCGAGCTCGACGAGGAGGAGCCGGCCGACGAGGAGCTCGACGCGCCCGTCGGCGCGGCCGAGGAAGTCGAACTGGACGACTGAGCTGTACCGCCAAGGACTGTGACGACCGAGAAGAAAGAGGCGAAACACTTTTGATCGACATCAACGAGTTCGACGCGATCCGTATCGGTCTCGCATCGAGCAAGCAGATCCGCGACTGGTCGTCGGGCGAGGTAACGAAGCCGGAGACGATCAACTACCGCACGCTGAAGCCCGAGCGTGACGGGCTGTTCTGTGAGCGGATCTTCGGTCCGACCAAGGACTGGGAGTGCTACTGCGGGAAGTACAAGCGCGTCCGCTACAAGGGCATCATCTGCGAGCGCTGCGGCGTCGAGGTGACCCGGCAGAAGGTGCGCCGCGAGCGCATGGGCCACATCGACCTGGCCGCGCCCGTCTCGCACATCTGGTTCTTCAAGGGCGTGCCGAGCCGTATCGGCTACCTCCTCGACATCGCGCCGCGCGAGCTCGAGAAGGTCCTGTACTTCGCCGCGTCGATCGTGACGAGCGTCGACAACGAGGCGCGCGCGAAGGACCTGAACGGGCTCGAGGACAAGGTCAAGGCCGAGTCCGAGCGCATCTACGTCGACCGCGACGAGCAGCTCGCCGACCTCGAGAAGAGGCTCAAGCGGCGGCGCGACTTCTTCGCGGCCGGAGCCGAGAAGGGCTTCGACGAGGACGACGACTTCTGGACGCGCGGGCTCGCGACCTGGGCGGAGGAGCAGGCGCTCCCGGCGCTCGAGGATGCGCGCAAGCTCGTCGGCGGGCTCTTCCTGGAGCTCGTCCCGCAGATCACGACCGAGGACTCGAAGAAGATCCGCGAGCTCGTCCGCAACGCCGCGATCCGGGATGACCGCAAGCTCGCCCCGCGCGAGCTGGAGCAGGTCGCCGTCGCAGCCGAGCAGATCCTGGCGGCGATCTCACCGCTGGAGAAGGATCTCGAAAAGGCGACCGGCGCCAAGAAGGGCGCGATCACCAAGCACATCCACCGCGTCGTCGACGCGCAGCTCGAGGGAACCGACGTGCACGAGGACGACGTCGATCTCGTTGCCGGAATCGACCAGAAGAACATCGAGAAGGCGCGCGACCTCGGCAGCGGCCTGCTCAAGGACGTCGTCGACACGTGGGAGCAGGGTCAGGACATCCGCGAGCTGACGAACGACCTGTGCCTCCGGACCGACGGGAAGATCCAGAAGGAGGATCTCGACGCGATCGTCCAGTGGGCGCTGAAGGTCCGCGAGATGTATCTCGACATCGAGTCGCGCCGCGAGGACACGCGCGAGGCGGCGGTCGACTCCGTCCGCCGGCTCGAGCAGACGTGGCAGCTGTTCCGCGACCTCGAGCCGAAGATGGTCGTCAACGACGAGCAGCTCTTCCGTGAGCTGAAGGACCGGTTCGGGTCGCCGTACGGGTTCGGTATCTACTTCCGCGGCGGCATGGGAGCGGAGTCGATCCGCGACCTGTTGCGCGACCTCGACCTCGACCTCGAGGCGGCGTCGCTCCGCGACACGATCAAGACGTCGAAGGGCCAGAAGCAGCAGCGGGCGATCAAGCGGCTGAAGGTCGTCAACGCGTTCATCAAGTCGGAGAACAAGCCCGACTGGATGATCCTCGAGGCCGTGCCCGTGATCCCGCCGGAGCTGCGGCCGATGGTCCAGCTCGACGGAGGCCGGTTCGCGACCTCCGACCTGAACGACCTCTACCGCCGAGTGATCAACCGCAACAACCGGTTGAAGCGGCTGCTCGATCTCGGGGCGCCGGAGATCATCGTCAACAACGAGAAGCGGATGCTGCAGGAGGCCGTCGACGCCCTGTTCGACAACGGCCGCCGCGGCCGCGCCGTCACGGGTCCGGGCAACCGGCCGTTGAAGTCGCTCTCCGACATGCTCAAGGGCAAGCAGGGCCGCTTCCGCCAAAACCTGCTCGGCAAGCGCGTCGACTACTCGGGTCGCTCCGTGATCGTCGCCGGCCCGAACCTGAGGCTGCACCAGTGCGGGCTGCCGAAGCTGATGGCGCTCGAGCTCTTCAAGCCGTTCATCATGAGCCGGCTTGTCGAGCGGAAGTCCGTCCAGAACATCAAGGCGGCGAAGAAGTACGTCGACTCGATGACGCCCGAGGTCTGGGACGTGCTCGAGGAGGTGATCGCCGAGCATCCGGTGCTCCTGAACCGTGCGCCGACGCTCCACCGTCTCGGCATCCAGGCGTTCGAGCCGGTGCTCGTCGAGGGCAAGGCGATCCAGGTGCATCCGCTCGTCTGCCACGCGTTCAACGCCGACTTCGACGGCGACCAGATGGCCGTGCACCTGCCGCTCTCGGCAGAGGCCCAGGCAGAGGCGCGCATCCTGATGCTCTCCTCGAACAACATCCTCTCGCCGGCGAGTGGACGGCCGCTCGCCACTCCGACGCAGGACATGGTGCTCGGGATGTACTACCTGACGTACTCCGAGCACGACCTGCCTGCACTCGAGCCGTCCGAGCTCAACCCACGTCCGCGGCGCTTCGATTCCGCCGACGAGATCGAGGTCTCGCTCGAGATGCGGGGCGTCGGCCTGCAGGAGCCGATCGAGTTCCGCTTCGACGGCGTGCTGTACCTGACGACACCGGGGCGCGTGCTGTTCAACTCGGCCGTGTACCGGGCGCTCGACGAGTTGCTCCCGCCGGACGAGGCGCTCGAGTACGACTTCGTCAACCAGACGCTCGCCAAGCCGGACACCGACCGCTACGTGCTGTCGCTGTCAGACCGCTACGGCGCGCACACGCTGGCGCCGGTGCTGGACACGATCAAGACGCTCGGATTCCGGTACGCGACGCGTGCAGGCGTGACGATCTCGAAGAACGACATCGTCATCCCGCCCGACAAGGAGAAGATCCTCAGCGGGTACGAAAAGCGCGTCGAGGAGGTCCACCGCCAGTACGACATGGGGTTGATCACCGATGAGGAGCGGCACGAGACGATCGTGAACATCTGGACGGAGGCGACCGACACCGTCGCCGACGCGATGCAGGAGAACTTCACCGAGCTGAACCCGGTGTTCATGATGGCCAACTCGGGGGCGCGTGGCTCGTTCAAGCAGATCCGGCAGCTCGCCGGCATGCGCGGCCTGATGGCCAACCCGAAGGGCGAGATCATCGAGCGTCCGATCAAGGCCAACTTCATGGAGGGCCTCTCGGTGCTCGAGTACTTCATCTCCACCCACGGCGCCCGCAAGGGACTGGCCGACACGGCGCTTCGCACCGCCGACTCGGGCTACCTGACGCGGCGTCTCGTGGACGTCTCGCAGGACGTGATCGTCCGCGAGGACGACTGCAAGACCGACGACCACATCGTCCTGCCGCTCCGTTCGCCGGAGGGCTTCAACAAGTCGCTCCTCGGGCGGGTGCTGGCCGACGGCGTCCACAAGCCGCTCGCCTCCGGCAAGCCCGGCAAGACGGTGCTGGCCGAGAAGGGCGACACGGTCACGCTCGGCATGCTCGAGGAGCTCGCCACCGAGCTCGGTGACGACCTCGAGGTCCCCGTTCGGTCGGTGCTCAAGTGCCGCGCCGAGACGGGTGTCTGCAAGACGTGCTACGGCATCTTTCCGGCGACGGGCGAGATGTGCGAGATCGGCGACGCGGTCGGCATCATCGCCGCGCAGTCGATCGGCGAGCCGGGCACGCAGCTGACGATGCGGACGTTCCACACCGGCGGTGTCGCCGGCTCCGACATCACGCACGGCCTGCCGCGCGTGGTCGAGATCTTCGAGGCCCGCAACCCGAAGGGTGCCGCCGTGCTGGCGGGTGCCGCGGGTCGGGTCGAGATCGAGCCGAGCGACCGCGGGCCGAAGGTCACGATCCACCCGACCGAGGTCGGGCAGGACGGCGAGCTCGAGGATCCGATCGAGTACCAGCTGCCCCGGCGCACCCGACTGCTCGTCACGAGCGGAGAGGTCGTGGAGCCGGGCGACGCGGTCAACGAGGGGTCGCAGAACCCGGCCGACCTGCTTGCGCTCAAGGGCTCGACGAACACCGAGCTGTACCTCGTCGGCGAGGTGCAGAAGGTCTACAAGGGCCAGGGCGTCGAGATCCACGACAAGCACATCGAGCTGATCGTCCGCCAGATGCTGAAGAAGGTGCGCGTCGAGTCGGCGGGAGAGACCGACCTCCTGCCCGGCCAGCTCGTCGACCGGGTCGTGCTCGAGCGCGAGAACGCCCGCGTGAAGAAGGCGAAGGGCGAGCTCGCGACGTACGAGCCGCTCATCCTCGGCATCACGAAGGCGTCGCTCGCGACCGAGTCGTTCCTCTCGGCCGCGTCGTTCCAGGAGACGACCAAGGTGCTGACGGACGCCTCGATCGAGGGGAAGGTCGACCGCCTGCTCGGGTTGAAGGAGAACGTGATCATCGGGAAGCTGATCCCGGCGGCCACCGGCCTCAAGCGATACCGGTCGATCGAGATCGCTCCGTCGGAGCCGATCGTGCGCGAGGCCTACGAGCGCGACGCGCTCCTGCAGGCGCTCGAGGAGATCGGCCAGGACGGAGGCTCGGCCACCGACTTCGGAGCGCTCGGGTTGACCTTCGGCGGCGAGCCGGGGTCGGACTCGACGAACTCGCACGACGCGGGTGAGGCCGAGGAGGTTCCGGAGGTCGACAGCCCGCTCGACGACTGAGCTCGAAAGGCCGGTGCCAGGCACGTGCCTGGCACCGGCCTTTCGCTTTCGTCAGAGCAGCTCGCTCAGCGGGAACGACCGGCTGCGGCGCGGCGGCACGAGGAAGTGCTGGCGATGCGTCGTGGCGAGCACCCCGTTCAGCCCCATCCGGGGGGAACGGGCCGGGATCGGCAGGGTGACGCCGTCCGAGTAGCGCCCGTCCATGGCGAGGCGCATGCGCCGGAACAGGTCGGTGGTCGGCGAGAAGGCGAGGAAGTGCAGCCCTGCCGCGGGCGTCGTCGACTGCCCATCCGTCGCCGGCCGCGCCGTCCAGTAGAAGGGGTTGTCGAGCGTGTTGAAGTCGACACGCTGGAGAATCGCCGTCCCTCTCGCACGTGGGGTGCCGTAGTTGTCCACGACGGGTGCGAAGAGGCGGTTCACCGGCTGCATCGAGGCGCTGTGACCGACGAGCCCGTTGTCGGGATCGGTCGCGAACTGCTCGACGAGCTGCTCCGTCTGCACGTCGCCAGGGCCTTCCGGCAGCGTCAGCGTGCCCTCGAAGACGTTGTTCGCGGCTCGTGAGAGGTCTGTCGCGAGCCACACGCGGTCGACGAAGAAGTTCGTCCGGTACCAGAGCTCGACCTCCTCGCGGATGTGGGAGAGGTGCAGCGTCGTGCCGTGTCGGAAGTACCCGTCGGGCCACTGGTCGGTCAGACCGGGAAGCGTCTCGAAGTTCGCGATCCGGTCGGGGCCGAGGGAGGCGTGCTGCGTCGACGTGAAGCCCAGGAACAGCTGCGCGCGGTCCGGGATCGAGCCGGCACCGGCGATGCCGGCCTGCATCGCCATCCGCTTCGGCAGGCTCCGCTCCCCTCCGAAGCCCCCGCCGACGAACCCTCGCCGCACGCTCGTGATCTCGAGCGAGCCGGAGAGCTCCTTGAACAGGAACGTGGACTCCTCGGTGATGTGCGAAAGGACGTCGCTCTGCAACACCACGCACACGTCGTTGTGCTCGAGCCGTGTCTCGGACGGGTCGCTCGGAAATCGTCCGACATCCGAGAACGCGGGCACCGCTTTCCCGGCTTCGTGGGACGCCTGCAGGTCGACCGGGAGATAGGCGGGATAGGGGGCACCGCGCAGCCGCGGAACGTACCGCCGGAAATAGCGCGTGCCCCAGGCGACCACGATCCCCAACCCACTCGGCGCCGGCGCGTGCCGCGCTTCGATCGCCGAGAGGGCTCGCTCGAGGGTCTGCCGGGCGTCCCGAAGGTCACGCCGGCTTCTGCCAACCGTCAGCTCCGCGGTCACGACCTGGTGGTGCAAGGGGGGCACGTTCACGAGGACGCCGTCGTCGACGATCACCCGCGTTCCTTGCAGTAGGTGCTGCTCCGGAGGCGGCGCGGCGCTCTCGGTCGCCGCTCGGGCGGGTGCGGGCGCGAGCGAGTCGACCGCGCCGTAGACGCCGGTGACGCCGAGGGCAGCGAAACCGGCTCGCCGGAGCAACGACCGCCGGGAAAGAGAGCCGGCCATGCCTATGAGTCTAGAGCCGGCCCGCGCGGGTAGGCTCTCGCGATGCGCGTTCGGCTTGCTCTTGCGGCGGTCGCCGTTGCCGTCGTGCTCACGCCGGTCTCCGCGGCGGCTCCGGGCAGCGCCATCATCCGCCTGGTCGACGTCGGCGCCGGCACCGGCGAGGCCTGGGTCTTCCTTCCGGAGGAACCGCCGGTATGCGTTCTGACGTTCATCCACGACGACGGCGACCTCTCACCCGCGCGTTACACGTCGTGGCTCGACTACACGGTGCTCAGACATCACTGTGCGATCGTCTTCCCTCGGTACCAGGTTGCGGCCCATGCCACGAACGCACGCAACCTCGGCGGGCTTCGAGCCGGCGTCGCGGCCGGGATGGCCTTCGTGCGCAAGACGTCCTTCGGACTCGATCGCGACCGTGCCGACGCCGTCCCCGCGGTCACGGCCGGTTTCGGCACCGGTGGCACGCTCGCGTTGACGCTCGCCGCACGGGCGCACGAGTGGGGTTTCCCGGCGCCCGTCGCGGTCGACACCGTCTTCCCGATCGTCAATGCGCTCGTCCCCCTGCCGAGCCGGGAGCTCACTCCGCGCGTGCACGTGCTCGTGCAGGTCGGCGATCGTGACCGTGCGGCGGGCCCGTCGACCGCGAACGCGGTGGAGGGAGTACCTCTCCTCGCATCCCCGCGGGCTCGCGCGCATCCAGGTCGTCCGCTCGACCGCTTCGCTGGCAGCGATCCACAGCGCCCCTCTGCGAGTCGACACCGCCGCCGAGAATGCGTTCTGGGGCCCGCTCGACACCCTGATCGACGGCGTGACTCCCTGAGCTAGCGCGCCGAGCCGGAACGCGACGAGCTCGTAGCGCTCGTCGGCGAGCGTCGAGAAGTCGGCACCGGCTCCGACGAGCAGCTGGTCGCCGGCGACTGCCGGACACGCGTTCACCGCGGCCGGCATCCTCGCCTGCCAGAGGAGACGGCCGTCGCTCGTCGCGAGCCCGTAGACGCGCCCGTCGAGCGTCGCCGTGAACACGACGTCGTTCACGACCGTCGCGCACGCGAACACCGGCACCGGAAACCGCCTCGTCCAGACGGGATGCCCGGTCGCCGCGTCGAGAGCCGTCAGCTCGCCGCGGCCCCGCTTGGCGATGTCGACGTTCTGCAGCGGCTCGTAGCCGGTCGCGCTTCCGCGCATGCACAGGTCCACGACCGGGACGAAGAGCCGGCCGGCCTCGTACGCCATCGGCGTCTCGACGCCGCCGTAGAGACCGGGACAGACGAGAACGCGCTGCCCCGGCAGCGGGCCCTGGTCGTTCCGGTGGAGGCCGATGGGTCGCTTCCAGTAGGGACGGCCGGTTGCCGCGTCCAGCGCGTAGACCACGCCTGCCTTGCCCGCACCGTAGACGACGCTGCGCGTCGTTCCGCCGATCTTCTCGCTCGCGAGGATCGGTGAGGCCGAGAAGTCATAGTCTCGGACGTCGTGCGGTGTTGCCTGGCGGTACCACTCGAGCGATCCGGTGGCGCCGCCGAGGGCGAGCAGCGAGTCCGTGTACAGGGCGCGCCCGCGGTACGCAGCCCCGTTGGGCAGGGCCGGCGTCCCTCCCCACGGGACCGGGTTCGCGGTGCCGAAGTACACGGTGCCGTCTGCACCGACCGACGCGGGCCACCAGGCGCCTCCGCCCGCCGCCTTGCCGGGGACGGCCCAGTTCCCGGCGATCGTGTCGAACCGCCAGCGAACGCGGCCCGTGGCCGCGTCGAGCGCATACAAGACACCCTTCCCGCCCGGAAGCAAGCCGACCGTGCTCGTGTAGACGAGGCCGTGCGCGAACTGCGGGGCGATGTCGACCGCCTGGTTCGTCGTGCGCACGAGCCTTCGGCGCCAGAGCACCTTGCCGGTCGCCTCGTCCAGGGCGAAGGCGGCCCGGCTGGAATTGCCGTAGATCCGCCCGTCGCCGGCCGCGAGCCCGTTCGGGCCGCCGCTCACCTGGCGCACGCGCGTCCGCCAGACGAGCCGGCCGGTCTCCGCGTCGAGCGCGAAGACGTTGCTGTCGAGATCCTGGACGTACACCCGCCCGCCGAGCACGATCGGCGTCGAGGCGAACACACCCGACGGGGTCTGATAGCCGGCGAGCCGGAACCGCCAGGCCGGCCGGAGCGTGGCCACGTTCGAGGCGTCGATCGGCGAGCCGGCGGCCGCTCTGGTGCCGGAGAGGTTGGCGTTCGGCAGCGGCCACTCGCTCCGGGCGCTCCGTCCGCTCTGCGCGAGGACGACGGCAAGCGCGAGGAAACCCACAAGGATCACAACCACCGCGAACGCGGCGGCCGTGATCAGACGTCGATGATCTGGACCGTGACCCCGACTAGCACGGGACGAGGTCATGCGAGGTCGTGTAGCGGCTCTTCATCGAGCCGACGACCTTGAGCGTGTACTGATTGCACGAGTTCAGCGAGATGTGCCCGAAGCTGAGCGTGAAGGCCCCGGTCGCGGTTGCGGTCGCCTTCTTCGTCCACTTCTCGCTGATCGTCGTGGAGGAGAGCGTGACGGTCAGCTTCTCGCGCTTCTTGAAGTACTTCCCCTTCACGGAGACGTCGGCTCCGAACGCGACCGTCGCCGTCGGCTTGTGCGTGACGCGCGCGGCCGTCGGTTGCGCCAGAGCCAGGCCCGCCGTGCCGAGGAGCACGGCCGAGATGACGGCCGAGGTCGTGAGTGCAAGACCCTTCAAACTGCATTCCCCCCTAGTCCGGCAGGTCCGGCGAGTCGATGTGGAAGCGCCCCTTCATCTGCGGCTTCCCGTTCAGGGCGACGTGGTAGCGATACCAGCCGAAGACGGGGAATCCGGCGTAGAAGTGGACGCGCCCGCCCGGCTTGACGACGACCGACTTCGAGGTTCCGACGACGAAGTCATGGCTGAGCTTGCCCGTGTTGTGGAGATAGAAGTCGACGTAGGTGACGTCGTGGACGTGGCTCTTGCTCAGCTTGATCGAGCTATCGGTGATCACGACGTTGACGAGCGTGTGAGGCGCGGGGCCGGTCGTCGCGCCGGCCACGCCCGCGACCGCCGCTCCGATTCCCACTGTGCCTGCCGCAAGCGCGGCTACGAGCTTGTGCTGCATCCGCATCTTGGTCCTCACTTCAACGACTTGATGTACGCGACGATGGCCTTCGCCTCGGCGTCCGAGACCAGGCCGGCCGGGATGGCCTCCTGCATCACGCCGGGGTCGTAGCCCGCCACCTTGAGATTGCTGGGGTCGGTGATGACGCTGATCAGGTAGGAGTCGGTCGCCGGGGTGGTCCCCCCGCCGATGAGGTGGACCGTCGACCCGGCGAGACCCTTCCACGTCGGGCCCGTTGACTTGGTGCCGTTGATCGAGTGGCAGCCGGTGCAGCTGTACTTCTCGGCCGCTTTCTTGCCTGCCGCGATCGCTGCGGCCGTGACCGGCACGGTCCCGCCGCCGCCCGTCGAGGTCGCCTTGAGCTTCAGCACGCCGACGAGCTCGCCGTTCGAGTGGGCTCTTGTTGCGACGGTGATCGTCGTCTTGCCAGCCTTCACCGCCGTGAATGTCGCTCCACGAAGCGCCTGCGTCCGGTGCACCCCGCTCGAGCACGCGACGATGCAGAGGCGGGCCAGGACCTTGGTGCCCTGGCGCAGCTGCACCCCGGTCACGCGGCCGCTCAGACCGGAATACGTCAGCTTCCAGCTCAGGGCCCCGCTCGTCGAGGTCGTGCTCGAAACCGTGCCGGTGAACGAGCCCTTGCCCGACCCGGCGGTGGCCTTCAGAGTGGCCGCGGCCGTGTAGGTCGCGGGTGAGGCTGCGCCCGCGTGCGCGGCCAGGAACCCTGCTGTCGTGGCTGCCGCGAGGGCGACCAGCGCGCCGGCGACCGCTCCGATCCGAACTCCTCTGGACACAGACCCCCCTCGCTCGAACGATCAGTGGACGAGAACTTGCGGCGTGAAGTATAGGGGCGGCGGGGCCACTGTTCGTGGCCCCGCCGCCCGCTTTACGATCCGCTTACGAGCACTACGGCAGCTTGAAGACGTACACGCTGTCGCCGTGCACGAAGGTGTCCGGCTTGATCGCCTCGAACGAGAACGCCGAGCCGCCGGCGTAGATCGCGACGTACTGCTTGCCGTTCACGCTGTAGGTCATGCCCGGTGCAGCAACGCCCGCGTCGAGCTTCGAGCTCCAGAGCTGCTTGCCCGTGGCCGCGTCGAAGGCGTCGTACTCGCCGTTCACCTGGCCGGCGAACACGAGACCGCCCGCCGTCGTGAAGCTGCCCGAGTAGCACGGGCTGTGCCAGTTGACGTTCCAGGCGATCTTGTTGGTGGTCATGTCCATCGCCGTGACCTTGCCGCGGTAGAACTTGATCCCACCGAACGTCACGCCGAAGAACCCGGCACCCGCGACGTAGGTCGAATTCAGCGTCGCCGCGGGGACACCGAGCAGGCTGAAGTCCGAATCGGCTGAGCAGACGTAGAGGTAGTGCGTCCCCGGGTTGTAGGACGACGGGTTCCAGTCGCTTCCGCCCTGTGCACTCGGGGCCATCGCCACCGCGTGTGTCGTGTCGTACGGCGCGAAGATGCAGCCCGTCTTCACCGCGTGGCCGCCGATCGCCCCCAGCTTCCCGGTGTACGTGCTCTTCACCGCACACTGGCTGTCGAAGGCCTGGCCGACCGGCGTCGGCTGCGTCGCCCAGGTGTTGTTGGACTTCATCTGCGGCACCTTCTTCTCCGGGATCCCGATCAGCGGGGTCCCGTTGTTCCGGTCGAGCTCGTACACCCAGCCGGTCTTGCACGGCTCGGCGATCGCGTTGCGGGTCGTTCCGCCGACCGAGACGTCGAACTGCACCGTCGGCGACGGGCAGTCGTAGTCCCAGATGTCGTGGTGCACGACCTGGTACCACCACTTGATCTGCCCGGTCGTCGCGTTGAGCGCCACGAACGAGGAGGTGAAGAGGTTCAGGCCGGGGCCGCGGCTCGACCACGGTGCGGCGTTGCCGGTCGTGAACACGATCATGTTCTGCGCCGGGTCGACGGACGGTGTGTTCCAGACGGTCGCGCCGCCGGTCGAGAACCCGAGCGGGCCTGCTGCCCACGTCTGCCCGCCGATGTCGCCCGGCTGCGGGACGGTGAAGAACCGCCAGAGGAAGTTCCCGTTGGCGGCGTTGTACGCCGTGATGCTCCCGCGGAAGCCGTACTCGCCGCCGGTCGATCCGACGTAGACGACGCCGTTGTAGTACAGCGGCGCGGACGTGAGCGTCACGCCCTCTTTCCAGTTGAACACCGGGACCTTCCAGACGACGGCGCCCGTCTGCTGGTTGAGCGCGACGAGGTTGCCGTCGAGCTGGGCGTCGTACACCAGGCCCGCGCCGATCGCGAGGCCACGGTTGTCCCAGCCGCAGCAGGCCGTGTTGATCGTCTGATCGATGTGCGACTGGTACTGCCAGAGCTGCTGACCGGTGGTCGCGTCCAGCGCGAACGCGTCGTCATTCCCGGTCGCGATGTACATGACGCCGTTGTAGACGATCGGAGTCGCCTCGGCGGAGTACTTCGTGGCCTTGCCCGAACCGTTGAGATGGATGTGCCAGGCCTGAGTGAGGCCGGCAACGTTCGACGCGTTGATCTGGCTCAGCGTCGAGTACCGCTCGTTGTTGGTCGCGCCGCCGTTGGTGATCCAGTCCGCACCTGGGTTTGTCGAGAGATCTGTCGGAGTAAAAGCCGGTGCCGGCGTGATCGCCGCTGCCGAAGTTGTGCTCCCCGCCCCTGTGGCGAGAGAACCAGCAACAATGGCTAGCGCGGCGGCACCGACTAGCATCAACATGCCACGGCGAGCGAAACGCATTCGGGCAACCCCCTTCTGGGAACGAACCCTGTTCAGGCTTGACGGCAGATCATATTCACTTCGTTAACCAACTCGCAATCCCCACCTAACAGAAGATGAGACACGAAGGACGACTCGGGCGCCTGCGGCTCGGCCTTGTCGCGGTGACCGTGTTCGCCGCGGCCGTCGGGCTCGCCGCGTGCGGGTCGAAGTCCTCGACCTCGCAGCCCGCGGGGACGACCGTCACCTCTCCGACGACGACGGCAGCGACGACGACGACCCCGGCCGGTCAGAAGCTCACTCCGACCGCCAGGTTGATCCTCGAGCTGCTGAAGGCTCCGCCGAAGGCGTCTCTCCCTGCGAGCCTCCGGGGCTCCCAGACGCAGGCGGCGGCGCTCAGCTCCGGCTCACGGGCGCACCACGCCGCGGGAGCGATCGTCAGCACGAACGGCGGTGCACTGGTCGGCTATCTCGTGTTCAAGAACCGCAACGACGCGCTCGCAGACCTCGCGGCCTATCCGCCGAACAGCGGGCCGAACAAGATCGTCTCCAGGAACGTAGCGGGCCTGCCGACGCCGACCTACGTGCTGCGCGCACGCGGAAACGGCTATCTCGCGCATTACGTGGTGTTCGTGGACGGGCCGGTGATCGTCAACACGTGGGCGTACGGGCAGAAGAGCAACGAGCAGGCGTTGCAGGGCGTCGTGCTGGCGAATGCCCACTGGGCTCTCCGTCGACTCGCAGCGGCGCGGAAAGCAGCGGGTTGAGCGTGCCTCCGATCGTCGTGCTGGTCGCGCTCCTCGCCTGCATGCTCGCAGCGGAAGCCGTCGCGGCCGCACGGGAGACGGCTCTCACCGGCCCTGCATTCATCGTCCCCGCCAAGCAGGCGCGCTTCACCGCCGCGGGCTTCCGTCCCGGGAGCAACGTCGAGGTCGTGCTCGTGCCTGCGGACGGGATGCGGTGCTGCGGGATCAGGATCGCTTCGTCCTTCCGCGTGTCGGCGAGCGGCAAAGCCGTTCTGCGGTTCCTCGTCCCGACCTACTACAAGCGTTGTGGTGCCTGGTCGTGCACGCGCGTCGCCTGGCGCCGCAACGAGCGGGTGGTCGTGACCGCATCGGGGTACCTCGCCCAGGCGCGGACGACGACAGCGATCGGTCCCGCTCCTCAACCCTGAACGACGGCGAGCCCTTGAGGCTGGTCGCCGGGCGGGATCCGCGGCCAGATGCTCAGGTCGATCGGCCCGCCGGGTCGCGCCTCGCTCGACTGGAAGAACGTCGAGTAGTCCTCCCAGATGCGAAGCGGCTGGCCCTTGACGGACGCGGGGAGCACCAGCCGGAAGCTGCCGTTCGCGGTCGGCCACGACGCCGAGATCGGCTTGACGACGCCGCTCGGCCCGGAGACGCCGACGATGACGCCCTCGTAGATCGCGCCCGGGTACGAGGTGGACGTGGGGAGGGCGAGCGGCGCGCTCGGCGAGGCCGGGAGGTGGACGTCCATCGTCGCGCTGTGCAGCTGCGTGAAGTTGACGTTCTTCCCGGTCGGCGAAGCATACGAGGTCGCACCCGACGCGACCTGAACGGTGAGCGGGACGGGGCTCTCTCCGGCCGCATCGGATGCGGTGAAGAAGGACACGTAGTGCCCGTTCGCGTCGCTTGGCGTCGAGAACGTCCAGTAGTTGCGGTCCTGGGTGCGGGTGACGACCGTCGCGCCGGCGACGGGGTGCCCAGAGGCGTCGGTGATCGTGCCGGAGAGCTGGTACGTGTAGAGGACGACCGGCGGTGCGGCATGTCCGTCCCCGTACGAGATCCGGCCGGTGAGCACGACGTTCCCTCCGCTGGTGGCGACGTGCAGGCCGCTCACCGTGTATCCGACGTTGAACGCGCCGGCGGCGCGGATGAGCGCGGTCCGGTCCGCCGCCGTCAACGCCCGACCGTTCACGGTTGCGTTCGCCAGGCGCACGACATGGACGATGTGGCGCCGCGGGATCGTCGTGTCGACGCGGTAGTAGAAGCGCCCGTCGGCGTTCGTCCGCTTCTGCAGCGTGTAGTCGTCGACCTCCATCGCTGCACCCTTCACCGGCTTTCCGCCGAGGAGCAGCTGCCCGCTGACCAGTGCCGTGTTCGGATCGTTCGCGCCCCACAGGCGAACCGCGAGCGGCGCCGCCGTCGAGATCCTCGCGGGCGTGCTCGCCGCTCGAGTCGTCCCGCGCGCGTCGGTCGTCGTGCGAATGACCACGTGCGGTGCCGGTGCGGCCGCCGGCTGGAAGGTCCGGTTCAGGATCGGCGGCGTCGACTGCTTCTGCGAGCCGCCCAGCCCGAACACCTGGAGCTCCGATGCGACCCCGCCGTTCGACGATGTCGGCGTGCCGCCGACCGAGATCGCGAGGTACTCCTTGCCGTCGTCGCCCGTGAAGACCGTCGGCCCGGCCGCGATCTGGTGACCCGTCTGGAACGTCCAGAGGACCTTGCCCGTCTTCGTGTCGAACGCGCGGAGCATGCCGTCGCCGCCTCCCGCGAAGCCGAGGCCGGAGGCCGTCGTGGTGACGCCGCCGCGCTCGGGCTCGGTCGTCTCGAACTTCCAGACGCGCTTCCCGGTGTTGACGTCGATCGCGCTGATCGAGCCGTGGTCGTGCCAGCCGGGCAGCAGTTGACCGAAGTTGCCGTTCTCGAGCCCGAGGAAGACGCTGCCGAGCACGAACTTGTTCTTCTTCTGGCTCGGCGTCAGCTCGGACTGGACCTCGACGGCGGCGGTCTCCGCCGCCGCGTTGATCACGTAGTCGGTCGAGGGATCGTAGGAGGCCGGCGAGTAGTTGAGGCCGCCGATGCTGGACGGGTAGACGGCTACGGGCTTGCCCGGCTGCAGCGCGGGGTGCTCGATGCGGTCGAGCACCTTCACCCGCTGGTAGAACGGCTGCCCCGTACTGGCGTCGAACGCGAACCAGACGCCCTCCATCGTCGCGACCGAGACGACGTGGTGAACCGTGCCTCCGACCTTGCCGGTGTAGACGAGCGGCGGCTGCGAGACGTCGTACGACCACTCGTTCCCGGCGATCAGCTGCCGCCACCACTTCAACTGGCCGGTCTTCAGGTCGACGGCGACCAGCGAGTCGGTGCGCGGGTTCGTCCCGGGCCGGAGCTGCGGGAAGTAGAGCGGCGTCGCCGAGCCCGTCCCGAAGAAGACCGTGTTGGTGGAAGTGTCGACGGTGACGGGCGTCCAGACGGCGCCGCCGCCGACGACCCGGCTCTGGGAGCGCCAACTCTGCTGCTCGGGCGGGATCGTCCAGACCGGGTTCGGCCATGCGGGGCGCAGGTCGGTCGTCCACGCCATCACGTACCCGCGCACGCCGTATTCCGAGCCGGCGGCGCCGGCGATCACGCGGTTCCCGGCGCAGATCGGCGCGCTCGTCTCCGAGTAGCCGTAGTTCGAGCCGGCGCCGGGGACGGCGGCACCGATCGCAACGCGGCCCTCGAGCGCACCCGTCTTCGGATCGAGCTTGTTCAGGTGCATGTCGAGCGTGAGCAGGAAGAGCGCGCCGTCGCAGTAGGCGAGACCGCGGTTCGCGACGATGCCGAAGTTCTTGAAGAGCCCGCTGTTCGCCGGCTTGAAGTGCCAGAGCACCTTGCCGGTCGCGCCGTTGATCGCGAACACCTGTCCGTCGTTGGTCGTCTCGTAGAGGGTCCCGGCCAGCGCGAGCGGGTACGACTGCTCGCCTCGTCTGACGTCCTTGTCCAGGCTCTGGAGGTTGATGTCGTACACGCGACCGAGCTGCGAGACGTTCGCAGGGGTGATGAGCGTCAGCGGCGAGTGCCGCATGCTGTCGGTCGTGCGACCGAAGCTCAGCCAGTCACCGGCAGAAGTTTGGTCCGACGCAGCCGCGCCGCCTCCGGCGAGGAGCAGCAGCCCGAGGCTGACGAGTGCGAGTACCAGATTCTTCATGCCGACACCCTCTCATTCGCTCGGCCTGCGCCGAAACGGTAGCGCCCACCGGCCCGAGGTGGCCGGAAAATCGCAATCAGCAAGACGAGGGCGAGAACCGCCGGCACGGGCGCGAGTGTGCGCGTCCGCGTCTCGACTCCGACCGGGGCGCTCGGCCCGCTGCCGACGGCATGACGCACGAACGCGGCTGCGCTCTGCCGTGGTGAGCCGCCGATCGCCGCCGCGAGCTGGGCGATGTCGCGGCGGGCACCCGAGGCGTCAGGGCGATAAGCCGGCCTCCGGCTTCCCGTCGGACCGCCAGACCCGGTCGCGGCCGTCGCCGATCCTGATCAGCTCGAGCCGGACCCCGTGGCCCGCGAGAGACGATGCGATCGCCTGCGGATCGAAGGGCACGCTCTCTCCGTCCGTCAGCACGACGACGACGCGCTTGTGCACGGAGCTCGGGAAGAACCCGTCCGTCGCGAGCGAGGTCAGTGCGCTGAACGTCGTGGCGACAGTGCTCACGTTCTGCGGCGGCGGGTCTTCGACGGTCACGGCCGACACGGCCGAATCGAAGGCCGCGCGATCCGCCGTCGGGAAGAGATCCGGGAGGACGCGATCGGTGAACGTCGCGACTCCGACGGGAAGGTCTCCGAACTGCGAGCCGAGGGCGAGCGCCATGCGCTCGGCGCGGGCCAGCCGCGTCGGGCTCGTCGGCGAAGCGGCGGCCGCCATCGAACGCGACGTGTCGAGAACGATGAACAGCTGCGCGTCCGTCCGGGACCGCGTTCCGTGGTGCGTCCGGATCACGGGTTGCATGGCGGCGAGCGCGAGCAGCGCTACCACCCCGATCAGGCTCAGCTCCCGGCGGTAACGGGCCCCGGGCGGCGGGGACGGGAGTCGCAGCAGCTGTCGAACCGAGTCCGCTCGACGCGAGCCGACGCCCAGCGCGACGAGCGGAACCACGGCGAGCAGCGCGAGCAGTGCGGCGAGCGGGGTGAGGAACGAGAACGTGAACGCGAGCATCAGTAGCCCTCGCCGGGTGTGCCGGCGCTCGCGCCGCTGCGGCCGACGCCGTTCGGGCTGCTGCCGGCGTTCGTGCCCGTGCGGACACCGGAGCCACGCAGCGCTCTGAGTGCGAGCTCGAGGTTGAAGGTCGCGGCGGCATTCGACGGGTTCAGGCGCGCCGCGTTGGTGAACGCCTGCACCGCCTGGTCCGCGGGATCGAGCACCCCGGCGGGCGCCTGGGTGCTGCCCCATGCGAGCACGCCGAGGAGGTCGTCTGCCTGCGACGCCTCGCGGGGTGCGGTCGTCGCCGCAACCCGGGACAGCGTCGCCTCCGCCTCGATGCGCGCCCTCGACTGCTGCTGCCCGTTGTCGAAGCCGTACGGGACTCGCTCTGCAGCGACGAACGACCGGACGCCGCTGCGCAGCGCGACATCGTCCGAGGTGCCGAGCAGGTACTCGGCAGCGCCCCCGACGAGTGTCGCCGGCGACCGGTCGACGGAGTGCTGCCAGCGCCCGACGTCGGTCGCCAGGGCGACGAGCAGTCCTGCGGCAGCGAAGGCCGCGACTGCGCACAACGCGCGCGTCACGTTGTTCCCCACGTCAGGCGCGCGGACCAGAGCTCGTTGACCGCGAGAGCGATCGCGACGGCGACCGTCAGGGCGGCGAGCAACGGCGGGATGCGCGGCCCGTGCTCGACGCTGCGCTCTCCCGGCAGCGTTGCGTTCTGGATCCTCGCCGCGCCGGCGAGCAGCGTGCTGAACAGCTGCTCGTCCTGGGGCTCGGGGTTGAGAGCGACGATCTGCACCGGGATCTCGAGCTGCCGGTACGCGAGCGCGACACTCGCCAGGTTCTTCAGGTCACCCGGGTCGTCGTCGAGATCGCTCACGAGGATCGTCGCCGGGTGGGCGAGTCGCTCGTTGCGGATCAGACGGAGCGCGAGCCCGAGGCCGGCCGCGATGCGCGTCCCGCCCGAGAACGAGTTCGTCCAGGGATTGAGCGGGAACGCCGGCAGGAAGCCGCCCTTCGGCGGCGGCAGGGTGAAGAACCGCGCGTACGGCCGCAGCTCGGCCGCCGGCGTCCCCGGCGGCAGCGCTTCGTACGCGACGTCCGAGAAGACGACCAGCCCGTAGCGGCCGTTGGTCGAAGAGAGCTGGCGGAGCGTCTGGCCGATCCGCTGGAACGTGTCGGTCGAGATGCTCGCCGAGAGATCGAGCACGACGACTCCGTTGCTGCTCTTCGGCAGGAAGCGGAAGGTTCGCCCGCTCGTGCGCGTCGCCGCCGCGGCGGCCGCGGCGACGAGCGCGACCAGCGCAACGACCAGGAGCGCGCGCACGAAGCGTGTGCGCCTGCGCGCGCGGTCGAGGCGCCCGAAGTCGGCCAGCGGGATCCCGCCGGTCGTCATCGCGGCGCCTCGATCCGTTCCATCAGTCGCTCGATGCGGGTCGGCTCGGGATCCGGCTCCGACCACGCGAGATCGAGTGCCTCGGAGGCGGGAGCACGACGCTCGAGTGCCCGCGCCAGGTTGTCGAGCGCCCGCCGCCGGTCCTCGCCGCTCCGTCGCAGCGAGGTGCGCGCGAGCGCCAGCGCCCGCTCGAGTGGTGTCCGGTGGTCGACGTGCTTCGGAACGAGGCGCCGGAGCGCGGGCCGGGCGGCGATCACTCCGAGGGCTGCGAGGAGGCCCGCGGCCGCGAGCAGGAGTACCCTCAGCACCGCCGGCCGCACCCGGTACGTTGGCGGCCGCAGCGCAGTGTCGCGCGCAAACGACCGCGACGGTTCGGCGACCTGCTTCGTAGTCGTGCGCGGCACGATCACGAGGTGCCGGCCGCCGACGGTCACGACGCGCGGCCCCGGGCCCGGGACGCAGGCGGGATCGAGGCATTGCAGCTCGTAGACGTTCCCTCGGCGGCCCCGGATCGCGAACGGCGCGAAGTCGGGCGGTCCTTCGCCGCTCACGGTCGCGGTCACGATCTGCCCGAAGTGGGCCGGATTGGGGGAGAGCGCGACGACGACCGCCGCCGCGAGAGCCGACGTCATCGTCTCCGCCGCCGCCGTCGCCGCCGCTCGGCCCAGCGCAGGAACGCTGCGTCGACCGTCTCCGGCTCGGCCGTCCCGAGCAGGATCGGATCGAAATCGAGCCGGCGGAAGCGCGCGAGCAGCTTCTCGAGCCGCTTCTCGTTCTGGTCGCGCCGGTGTTCCGCTTCGGCAGCCGTCAGCCGCACCGGTGCTTCGTCGCCGTCGACGCTCGCGAACGGGATCAGGACTCCGTGGACGGGCGGGAAGCTCTGCTCCCACGTCGGGTCCTGGACGACGACCGGGACGACGTCGAGGAGGGCACGGCGGGCTCGCGTCCAGGTCGTCTCGGTGACCTCGGCGAGGAAGTCGGAGAGCACGAACACGAAGCTCCCCTGGGGCAGCTCGGCCCGGCGGTTCGTGAGCTCGGCGAGCGCATGGTCGAGGCTCGCCGGCGGTGCGTCGAACGACGCTCGGCGCACCCGGTCGACGACGTAGCGAGGCGCGACTGCGCCGGGCGACAGCACGCGCGTGCGGCCCCCGGCTCCGTCGGCATGGCCGAGCTCGCACCGTGCCGCGAGCGCCGATCGCGCGATCGCCTCGGCCGCCGCGGTCGCCGCCTGCGGCTTCGAGAGCCACGGCAGCTCCGCGCCGTACAGGGCCATCGACGGCCGGCGATCGGCGACGATCACGACACGCGGCGACTCCTCGCGGTAGGCCTCGCGCACCACGAACTCGTCCGAGCCGCGGGCGGTCGAGAGCCTCGCCGACGCGTACCAGTCGATCGTCGACACCGGATCGCCCGGAAGATACGGACGCGTTCCGGCAACGTCGAAGCCGCGGCCGCGTCGCGGGCTTCGGCTCTCGCCGAACGGGGTTCCGAGCAGGGTGCGTCGCGGTACGAGCGGAAAGGTGCGGCGGGGCGACGAGCTCACGGGCCGACCGCGGCCCGCTGCGCCTCCCACTCCGGGGCCGGCCTGGGCGCCGCGGCGAGACAGTCCTCCCAGACTCGTCCGGCGATCTCCTCCGACGACGGCTCGTGCTCTGCCAGGTACTCCGGCGCCAGGAGGAGGCGGTGCATCAGGACCGGGACGAACAGCCGCTCGACGTCGCCGGGCTCCGCGTGGTCGCGTCCGTGCATCAGGGCGAAAGCGCGTACGGCTCGATCGAGCGCCAGCGAACCGCGGACCGAGGCGCCGAGCGCGACGAACGGCAGCCCGCGCGTCGCGCGCACGAGCTCGATGATCCAGCGGCGGAGGAGCGGATCGACGTAGACCTGGGCGACCGCCGCCGGGAGCGCGTCGACGTCGGCCTTCCGCACCGCCGGTCGCAGCGACTCGAGCGGATGTCCGCCGTGCTGGCCCTCGACGATGCGTACCTCCTCGTCGGCGTCCGGATACCCGAGCGCGGTGCGCAGGAAGAAACGGTCGAGCTGCGCCTCGGGTAGCGGGAACGTGCCCTCCTGCTCGATCGGGTTCTCGGTGGCGAGCAGGGTGAAGGGGTCGGGGAGCCGGTGGGTCACGCCGTCGACCGTCACCTGCTGCTCCGCCATGGCCTCGAGGAGGGCCGACTGCGTCTTCGGCATCGCGCGGTTGATCTCGTCGACCAGGAGCACGTTGGCGAACACCGGCCCGGCCCGGAAGCGGAACTCACGATCGCGCTGGTCGTACATGGTCAGGCCGGTGACGTCGGTCGGCTGCAGGTCCGGCGTGCACTGGATCCGCGACGCCTCGGCCCCCTCGATGCTTCCGGCGACCGCCCGGGCGAGGACGGTCTTCGCGGTTCCGGGCACGTCCTCCAGCAGGACATGGCCCCGGCAGGCCAGGGCCGTCAGCACGAGCGTGATCTGCTCGGTCTTCCCGATCACCACCGTCTCGACGTTGGCGCGCAGCCGCTCCAGCGTTCCGGCGGCGCCACTGAACCGCTCGTTCACGGGGCAATCGTACGCACCGGCGCGTTTGCAGCATCCAAGCCGGTTCGCTACCATGCCCGCCGGTTCGGTGGGAGCTGCCGCGTGCGCTCCCCCGGCCATCCGTCTGTATACGACCTGCACGAGCACCGAGCCTCTCACCATGCCGACCGTCAACCAGCTGATCCGCAAGGGCCGCGCCAAGAAGAAGGCGAAGGTCAAGACGCCTGCGCTCGCAGGCGCGCCGCAACGGCGCGGCGTCTGCACGCGTGTCTCCACGACGACGCCTCGCAAGCCGAACTCGGCGCTGCGCAAGATCGCGCGTGTTCGGCTGACGAACGGGCTCGAGGTCGGCACGTACATCCCCGGCGAGGGGCACAACCTGCAGGAGCACTCGGTCGTGCTCGTCCGCGGCGGTCGCACGAGCGACCTTCCGGGGTTCCGCTACAAGGTGATCCGGGCCGCGCTCGACGCGTCCGGTGTCGCCGACCGCAAGCAGGGCCGCTCGAAGTACGGGGCGAAGAAGGCGGCCGGCTGATGCCGCGCAGAGCCGAGATCCAGCCGCGGCCGATCGTGGCCGACCCGGTCTACGACAGCCAGCTCGTCACGCAGCTCTGCAACCGCGTGATGCTTGACGGCAAGAAGTCGGTGGCCGAGCAGATCGTCTACTCCGCGCTCGAGAAGGTGGGCGAGAAGACGGGCCGCCCGCCGGTCGAGGTGCTGGAGCAGGCCGTGAAGACGGTCACGCCGGTGCTCGAGGTGAAGTCCCGCCGCGTCGGCGGGGCGAACTACCAGGTGCCGGTCGAGGTGCCGCAGCGGCGCGGCCGGACGCTGGCGCTGCGCTGGCTGGTCACGTACTCGCGCGAGCGCCGCGAGAAGCACATGGCCGACAAGCTGGCCGGCGAGATCCTCGACGCGCTCGAGCAGCAGGGCAACGCGTTCAAGCGCAAGGACGACATGTACAGAATGGCGCAGGCGAACAAGGCCTTCGCCCACTATCGCTGGTAAGGACTGGAGAAAGTGGCAGTAACAGAGACACGCGTGGGGCTGGACCGCGTCCGCAACATCGGGATCATGGCCCACATCGATGCGGGCAAGACGACGACGACGGAGCGGATCCTCTACTACACGGGCCGCACCCACAAGCTGGGTGAGGTGCACGAGGGTGCCGCGACGATGGACTGGATGGCGCAGGAGCAGGAGCGCGGCATCACGATCACGTCGGCGGCCACGACCGCGTTCTGGCGCGACCATCGCATCAACATCATCGATACGCCCGGGCACGTGGACTTTACCGTCGAGGTCGAGCGGAGCCTGCGCGTGCTCGACGGCGCGATCGCCGTCTTCGATTCGGTCGCCGGTGTGCAGCCGCAGTCCGAGACCGTCTGGCGCCAGGCCGACAAGTACAAGGTCCCGCGGATCGCCTTCATCAACAAGATGGACCGCACCGGCGCGAACTTCTTCGCTGCCGTGCAGTCGATGCGTGACCGCCTCGCGGCGAACCCCGTGCCGATCCAGATTCCGATCGGCCAGGAGGACCAGTTCCGGGGTGTCGTCGATCTCGTCGAGATGAAGGCCGTCGTCTACAAGGACGATCTCGGCCAGGAGTTCGACGTCACGGAGATCCCCGCCGAGCTCGCCGAGCAGGCGGCGGAGTACCACCACCAGCTGATCGACGCGATCTCGCACTTCGACGACGAAGTGCTGGAGGCATACCTCGAGGACGAGTCCTCGGTCAGTGCAGACATGATCAGGCGCGCCGTCCGCGCGGGCACGCTGTCCGACGAGATCACCCCCGTCCTGCTCGGCAGCGCGTTCAAGAACAAGGGCGTCCAGCCCTTGCTCGACGCGGTCATCGACTACCTCCCGAGCCCGCTCGACGTTCCCCCGGTGACCGGATTCGACCCCAAGACCGACGCCGAGGCGGAGCGGAAGGCCTCGGAGGACGAGCCGTTCAGCGCGCTCGCCTTCAAGGTCATGTCAGATCCGTACGTCGGCAAGCTGACGTACTTCCGTGTCTACTCCGGCCGTCTCAAGGCCGGCGACCGGGTGCTCAACACGACCACGGGGAAGACCGAGCGGATCGGCCGCATCCTCCAGATGCACGCCAACCACCGCGAGGAGCGCGAAGAGATCAGCGCGGGTGAGATCGCAGCGGGCGTCGGGCTCAAGGCGACGACGACCGGTGACACGCTGGCCGTCGAGAGTGCGCCTATCGTGCTCGAGTCGATGACCTTCCCGGAGCCCGTGATCTCGGTCGCGGTCGAGCCGAAGTCGAAGGCCGACCAGGACAAGCTCGGCAGCGGCCTCGCGCGGCTCGCCGACGAGGATCCGACCTTCCGCGTCACGAGCGACGAGGAGACCGGCCAGACCCTGATCGCCGGCATGGGCGAACTTCACCTCGAGATCATCGTCGACCGGCTCAAGCGCGAGTTCAACGTCGACGCGAACGTCGGCCGACCGCAGGTCGCCTACCGCGAGACGATCTCCAAGCCGGCCGAGAAGGTCCAGGGCAGGTTCGTGCGGCAGACGGGCGGCTCCGGTCAGTACGGCGACGCGGTGATCAACCTGCTGCCGCAGGAGCCGGGCGCGGGCTACGAGTTCGTCGACAAGATCGTCGGCGGCAAGATCCCCAAGGAGTACATCAAGCCGGTCGACGAGGGCATCCAGGAGGCCATGGGCTCTGGTGTGCTCGCCGGTTATCCGGTCGTCGACGTGAAGGTCGAGCTCGTCGACGGCTCCTACCACGACGTCGACTCGAGCGAGCGGGCATTCAAGATCGCGGGCTCGATGGCGTTCAAGGAAGCCATGAAGCGGGCGAAGCCCAAGCTGCTCGAGCCCGTCATGGCGGTGGAGGTGACGACGCCCGAGGACTACCTCGGCGACGTCATGGGCAACCTCAACTCACGCCGCGGCCGCATCGAGAACATGCAGCCGGTCGGCAACGCCCAGGTGGTCAAGGCGATCGTCCCGCTGAGCGAGATGTTCGGCTATGCCACCGACCTGCGCTCGATGAGCCAGGGGCGCGCAGATTTCCACATGGAGTTCGACCGGTACGAGGAAGTGCCGGCGTCGATCGCGAGCGAGATCACCGAGCAAGGCTCGGGATCCTAAGTCAAAGGAAGGAAGGAATGGGCAAGCAGAAGTTCGAGCGCACGAAGCCGCACGTCAACGTCGGCACGATCGGGCACATCGACCACGGGAAGACAACACTGACGGCGGCGATCACCAAGGTGCTCGCCGAGTCCGGCAGCGGCAACACACAGGTGCGCGACTTCGCGTCGATCGACAACGCTCCCGAGGAGCGTCAGCGCGGCATCACCATCAACACGGCGCACGTCGAGTACGAGACGGCGAACCGCCATTACGCGCACGTCGACTGCCCGGGCCACGCCGACTACATCAAGAACATGATCACCGGCGCCGCACAGATGGACGGCGCGATTCTCGTGGTCTCCGCCGCGGACGGCCCGATGCCTCAGACGCGCGAGCACATCCTGCTCGCGAGGCAGGTCGAGGTGCCGGCGATCGTCGTCGCGCTGAACAAGGCCGACATGGTCGACGACCCCGAGCTGCTCGAGCTGGTCGAGATGGAGGTGCGCGAGCTCCTCACCAAGTACGAGTTCCCGGGCGACGAGATCCCGGTCGTGCAGGTCTCGGCGCTGAAGGCGCTCGAGGGCGACGCCGAGTGGACGCCCAAGATCCTCGAGTTGATGGAGGCGGTCGACTCCTACATCCCGGAGCCGACCCGTGACGTCGACAAGCCGTTCCTGATGCCGATCGAAGACGTGTTCACGATCACGGGTCGCGGCACCGTCGTGACCGGTCGTATCGAGCAGGGCAAGTGCGAGGTCGGCAACGAGGTCGAAATCGTCGGTATCCACGAGAAGGTGGAGAAGACGGTCGTCACCGGGCTCGAGATGTTCCAGAAGACACTCGACTTCGCGCAGGCGGGCGACAACGCCGGCGCGCTCCTCCGCGGCGTCAAGCGCGAGGAGGTGGAGCGCGGCCAGGTGCTCGCCAAGCCCGGCTCGATCACCCCGCACACGCACTTCAACGCCGAGGTCTACGTCCTGTCGAAGGACGAGGGTGGCCGCCACACGCCGTTCTTCAACGGCTACCGGCCGCAGTTCTACTTCCGCACGACCGACGTCACCGGCTCGATCAAGCTCCCGGAAGGTCAGGAGATGGTCATGCCGGGCGACAACACGAACATGGAGATCGAGATGGGCCAGCCGATCGCCATGGACGAGGGCCTGCGCTTCGCCATCCGCGAGGGCGGCCGCACGGTCGGCGCCGGCGTCGTCACGAAGATCATCAAGTAGCGACGAGAGCAGAAGAGAAATGGCACAGGGAAAGATCCGGATCCGTCTGAAGGGCTACGACCATCAGCAGCTGGACCGGTCGGCCCAGCAGATCGTCGACACCGCGCAACGCAGCGGCGCGACGATCACTGGGCCGGTCCCTCTGCCGACCGAGAAGAACGTCTATTGCGTGATCCGGAGCCCGTTCAAGGACAAGGACTCACGCGAGCACTTCGAGGTGCGCACGCACAAGCGGCTGATCGACATCCTGAGCCCGACGCCGAAGACGATCGACCAGCTGATGCGCCTCGACCTCCCGGCCGGCGTCGACATCGAGATCAAGCTCTAGGACGCAGTGATGCCCAAAGGAATCCTCGGCAAGAAGCTCGGCATGACGCAGGTGTTCGATCCCGAGACCGGCCGGGTCACCCCGGTCACCGTGATCGAGGCGGGCCCGTGCCCGGTCGTGCAGGTGCGGACCGAGGACGCTGACGGCTACGAGGCCGTCCAGCTCGCCTTCGAGCCGGTTGCCGACCGCAAGCTGACCAAGGCGGAGCGCGGCCACCTCGCCAAGTTCAAGGTCGGTGCGCACCGGAGGTTGGTCGAGTTCCGCGGTGGCATCGACGGCGCGGTCGAGGGCGAGACCGTGACGGTGTCGTTGTTCGAGCCTGGCGACAGGATCAAGGTCGCGGGCATCGGGATCGGCAAGGGTTTCCAGGGCACGATCAAGCGCCACAACTTCGGCTCCGGCCCGCGCTCGCACGGCTCGCACAACATCCGCAAGCCGGGATCGATCGGTGCGTCCGCGACCCCTTCGCGCGTGTTCAAGGGCATCAAGATGGCGGGCCGCATGGGCGGCAAGCGCGTCACGCAGCTCGGGCTGACCGTGCACGACGTCGACGCCGACCGGAACCTCCTGCTCGTGAAGGGCGCGGTTCCCGGCCCGAGGAACGGGCTCGTCGAGGTGAGGGGATAGTGGCGGCCCCACACGCTCCTCAGCTCGATCTCCTGGGCAAGAAGGCGACCGACGTCTCGCTGGAGGAGAGCGTGTTCGCGGCCGAGGTCAAGCCGCACCTCGTGCACGAGGCCGTGCGGTCCGAGCTGAACGCCGACCGTGCCGGCACCGCCGCCACGAAGAGCCGCGGGCTCGTCTCGGGCGGCCGCGCGAAGCCGTGGCGCCAGAAGGGCACAGGCCGGGCGCGCCAGGGCACAATCCGCGCACCGCAGTTCACCGGCGGCGGTCACGCGTTCGCCAAGGAGCCGCGCGACTACGTGCAGAAGGTGAACCGGAAGGCGGCGAAGGCCGCGCTGCGCTCGGCGCTCGCGAGTCACGCCGGCGAGGGGACGCTCGCGATCGTCTCCGCCGCGTCGTTCGACGAACCGTCGACCAAGGCCGCGAAGGGCCTGGTCGAGGGCTCCGGCCTCGCAACGCCGCTCGTCGTCGTCGCCCAGCCGGACGAGCAGGCGCTGATCCGCAGCTTCCGTAACCTCGAGCGGGTCGCGATCGTGTCGCCCGCCGAGCTCGAGGTCGCTGCCGTCGTCTGGGCGCGCTCGCTGCTCGTCACCGAGGGCGCGCTGCCCGTCGTCACTGGAAGGGCGCAGTAATGCACGCCTCACAGGTCGTGCTCAAGCCGATCGTCTCCGAGAAGAGCTACGAGGGGACGACGCGCGGCACCTACACGTTCCGGGTCCATCCGGACGCGCACAAGACGCAGATCCGCCAGGCCGTCGAGGAGCTCTTCGACGTCAAGGTCGAGCGCGTCAACGTCATCCAGGTGCCCGCCAAGCCGAAGCGGCGCGGCCTGCACCGCGGCGTCCGCCCCGCGTGGAAGAAGGCCGTCGTGCAGCTGCGCGCCGGCGACACGATCGAGATCTTCCAGGGAGCGCAGATCTAGCCATGCCTGTCAGAAGGTTCAAGCCGACGAGCCCCGGCCGCCGCTTCATGACGGTCTCCGACTTCGCCGAGGTGACGAAGTCGACGCCGGAGAAGAAGCTGACCGAGAAGCTCACGAAGAAGGGCGGCCGCAACAACAACGGTCGCATCACGACGCGCCACCAGGGCGGCGGGCACAAGCGCCGCTACCGGATCGTCGACTTCAAGCGGACGAAGGACGGGGTGCCGGCGAAGGTGGCCGCGGTCGAGTACGACCCCAACCGCTCCGCGCGCATTGCGCTGCTCCACTACGCCGACGGTTTCAAGAGCTACATCCTCGCGCCGGCCGGCCTCCGGGTCGGCTCGGTGGTTCAGTCGGGGCCGGACGCCGACATCAAGCCGGGGAACGCGCTGCCGCTCGAGAACATCCCGACCGGCACGCTCATCCACAACGTCGAGCTGAAGCCCGGCCGCGGCGGTCAGATGGCGCGCTCGGCCGGCTCCGGCATCCAACTGGTCGCCAAGGACGCCGGCTACGCCACGCTCCGGCTGCCCTCGGGTGAGATGCGCCGCGTCCTGCTCACCTGCCGGGCGACGGTCGGACAGGTCGGAAACGTCGACCACGGCAACATCACCGGCGGCAAGGCGGGTCGCAGCCGCTGGCTCGGCAAGCGCCCGACGGTGCGCGGCTCGGCGATGAACCCCGTCGACCACCCGCACGGCGGCGGCGAGGGCAAGTCGAAGGGCGGGCGGCACCCGGTCACGCCCTGGGGCGTGCCGACGCTCGGCAAGCGCACCCGCTCGAAGCACAAGGAATCGGACAAGCTGATCGTTCGCGGCCGTCGCCGCGGGAAGGACAAGCGGTATGAGCCGGAGTTCGAAGAAGGGGCCTTTCGTCGAGGAGCGGCTGCTCGGCCGCATCGAGGCGATGAACACGTCGGGCTCGAAGCAGATGGTGCGCACCTGGTCGCGGTCGAGCACGGTCTTCCCGCAGATGGTCGGGCACACGATCGCGGTCCACGACGGCCGCAAGCACGTGCCCGTGTTCATCTCCGAGCAGATGGTCGGGCACAAGCTCGGCGAGTTTGCGCCCACGCGGCACTTCCGCGGGCACGCCGGCGACCAGAAGACCCAGGTGAAGAAGCGCTAGTGGCCGCCGCAACCGACACCACCCGGACCGTGCAGGCGGTCGCGAAGTTCGTGCACGTCTCGCCCCGCAAGGCGCGCCTCGTGACGGATCACATCCGCGGGCGCACCGTGCCCGAGGCACGGACGATCCTCGCGTTCACCGAGCGCGCGGCCGCGGTCGACGTCGAGAAGGTGCTGAGCTCCGCCGTCGCCAATGCCGAGTCGAATCCCGCGCTGCTCTGGAACGGCGACGATCTCGTGGTCGCCGCCGCGTACGTCGACGAGGGGCCGACGATCAAGCGCTGGCGCGCACGCGCGCGCGGCCGCGTCGCCCGCATCCGCAAGCGCACGTGCCACATCACGATCAAGGTTGCCCAGAAGGAGACGAACGGCTAATGGGACAGAAGGTTCATCCGGGCGGTCTGCGCGTCGGCGTCATCCACGACTGGAAGTCGAACTGGATGGTCAGCAAGAAGGAGTTCGCCGGTGCTCTCATCGAGGACATCCGCATCCGCGAGCACATTCTCAAGAAGCTGTCGCACGCAGGGCTGTCGGACATCCTGATCCGCAAGGACAAGCAGCGGATCACGATCGACATCTACACCGCACGGCCCGGCATCGTGATCGGCAAGTCCGGCGTCGAGGTCGACGCGCTGCGCAAAGAAGTGCACGCGATGACGCAGAAGAACGTGCACATCAACATCAACGAGATCAAGCGCCCCGAGCTGGACGCGAAGCTCGTCGCGCAGTCGATCGCCGAGCAGCTGCAGAACCGCGTCTCGTTCCGACGTGCGATGAAGCGCTCACTCGCCTCGGCGATCCGGTCCGGCGCAGCCGGCGTGAAGGTGCAGTGCTCGGGTCGCCTCGGCGGCTCGGAGATGAGCCGCTCCGAGCAGTACTCGGAGGGTCGCGTCCCGCTGCACACGATCCGCGCCGACATCGACTACGGCTTCGTCGAGGCCAAGACTCCGACGGGCCGCATCGGCGTCAAGGTCTGGATCAACAAGGGCGAGATCATGCCGGAGGGCTACGGGGTACCAGGTGGCACGCGCGAGACGCGCCTCGGCGACCAGGACACGGCGCGCCGCCGCGGCGGGGTCACGGAAGGGCTCGGCGCGTCGCGCGAGTCCGGCCGTGGGCGCCAGCAGGACCGGGAAGGGCTCGGCCCGGTGCGCCGTGGCCGCCCGGGCCAGCGGAGCGGTGGTGGCCGCGGTCGCGGCGCCGCCTCCGGTTCGACGTCAGGTGCCGGCCGCCCGCCCGCGTCCACTTCGGGTCGTCCTCCGTCGGATCGCTCGCGCGGCGCCTCGCCGTCGCCGCGGCGCCGCCCGGCCGCCGAGCAGCCGCCGGCGGTCGACGAGACGACCGTCGCGCCCGTCGAGGAGACGGTCGTCGAGACGCCCGAGGTGGCACCGGAGCCGGTGACGCCGGAGGCCGTCGAGCCGGCGCCTGCTCCCGAGGCCGAGGCGGCGACTCCGCCGAAGAAGCCGGCCACGCGCCGGAAGAAGGCTGAAGACTGATGCTGCTCCCGAGGAAGACGAAGTTCCGCAAGGTGCACCGCGGCCGTCGCCGCGGCGAGACGAAGGGCCAGGCCGCCGTCCAGTTCGGCGAGTACGGCATCAAGGCGCTCGAGAACGGCTGGGTCACCAACCGGCAGATCGAGGCCGCCCGGATCGCGATGACGCGCAAGATCAAGCGTGGCGGGAAGGTGTGGATCAACGTCTTCCCCGACAAGCCGTTCACCAAGAAGCCGGCGGAGACCCGCATGGGCAAGGGGAAGGGCTCGCCCGAAGGCTGGGTCGCCGTCGTCAAGCCGGGCCGCGTGATGTTCGAGCTCGCCGGCGTCTCGGAGCCGCTCGCGAAGGAGGCGCTGCGGCTCGCCGGGCAGAAGCTCCCGATCAAGACGAAGTTCGTGACGCGCGAGGGCGGTGATCTCTTTGCGGGCTAAGGACATGCGCGACCTGACCAACGATGAGCTCGAGCATCGCCTTGCCGACACGCGGCAGGAGCTGTTCAACCTCCGCTTCCAGGCTGCAGCCGGTGCGCTCGAGAACACGGCGCGCCTCAAGCTCGCGAAGCGCGAGATCGCGCGCATCTTGACCGTTCAGCACGACCGAAACGTGAGGGTGAAGAGCTAGATGGCGGACGACGAGAAGAACGAGACGACGGACGAGACCCCCGAGGCGGTCGAGGAGCAGGTGCCGGCGGCCGAGGCCGAAGAGCAGGCCGAGGCCGAAGAGCCGGTCGAAGCCGAAGAGCAGGTGCCAGGCACCTCCTCCGAGGCCGAGATCGTCGATGCGCCGGAAGAGGTGCCTGGCACCGATTCCGCGAAGCCGACCCGCTCGCGGAAGCACGTTCCGCGCTCGCAGCGGCGCACCAGGCCGCGGCCGAAGCGCGAGCCTGCCGCCAAGCGCAAGCCGATCACCCGGACGCCGAAGCCCGAAGGCGACCGTGGCCGGCGCCAGGAGCGGCGCGGGGTCGTCGTCTCGGACGCCGGCGACAAGACCATCGTCGTGAAGGTCGACGTGATCAAGAGCCACCCGCGCTACAAGAAGGTGGTTCGTCGCAGCGTCAAGTTCCACGCCCACGACGAGCAGAACACGGCAGGCGTCGGCGACACGGTGCGGATCGTCGAGACGCGCCCGCTGTCGAAGACCAAGCACTGGCGCCTGGCCGAGATCGTGGAGAAAGCGAAGTAGATGATCCAGCAGGAGACACGCCTGAAGGTCGCCGACAACACGGGTGCCCGTGAGCTACTCTGCATCCGCGTTGCGGGCGGCTCGAAACGCCGCTACGCGCGTGTCGGCGACATCATCACCGCGACCGTCAAGAGCGCAGCCCCGCAGGGCGCGATCAAGAAGGGCGAGGTGGTGAAGGCCGTCGTCGTGCGCACGAAGAAGCCCTTCGGGCGCGACGACGGAACGCTGATCGCGTTCGACGAGAACGCGGCAGTGATCATCGACAACGCACGAAACCCGCGTGGAACGCGCATCTTCGGGCCCGTAGCCCGCGAGCTGCGCGAGAAGAACTTCATGAAGATCGTGAGTCTGGCTCCAGAGGTGCTTTGAGATGGCGTTGAAGGTCAAGAAGGGCGACACGGTGCAGATGCTGACCGGCAAGGACCGCGGCAAGCAGGGCCGCGTCCTCGAGGCGATCCCGCGTGACCGCAAGGTGCTCGTCGAGAACCTGAACATCCAGAAGCGGCACCGGAAGCCGCGTCCGATCCGCGACGCGAGCCGGATGGGCGGGACACAGATGATGCCCGGCGGGATCATCGACCGCGCAGCGATCGTCGACGTCTCGAACGTGATGGTCGTCTGCCCCACCTGCAAGCTGCCGACCCGCATCGGCTATCGCTTCAAGGAGGCCAAGGGCGGCGAGGCGGTCAAGGTGCGCGTCTGCAAGCGTGAGGGCTGCGGCCAGGAGATCGACCGCTGATGGCCGCCACCGAGGAGACCTACGTGCCGCGCCTCAAGCAGCGCTACACCACCGAGCTCCGCGGCAAGCTCAAGGAGGAGCTGGCGCTCGACTCGGTCATGCAGACGCCGACCGTCTCGAAGATCACGCTGAACATGGGCGTAGGCGAGGGCAAGACCGACGCCAAGCAGATCGACGCCGCGCTCGAGGAGCTGACGATCATCGCCGGCCAGCGCGCGCAGGTGCGCCGCGCCCGGAAGTCGATTGCGCAGTTCAAGATCCGCGAAGGGATGCCCGTCGGCGTGCGCGTCACGCTGCGCGGCGACCGGATGTGGGAGTTCCTCGACCGGCTCGTCTCGATCGCCCTGCCCCGGATTCGCGACTTTCGCGGCCTGAGCCCCGATTCGTTCGACGGTCGCGGCAACTACTCGCTGGGCGTGCGCGAGCAGATCATCTTCCCCGAGATCGACTACGACAGCATCAACCAGATCCGCGGCCTCGATGTCGCGATCACGACGACTGCCGTCGACGACACGCAGGCCCGCGCGCTTCTCACGGAGCTCGGCCTCCCGTTCGCGGCGGAAGGGCAGAGGAGCTAAGGAGCGATGGCGAAGAAGTCGTTGGTCGTCAAGGCCTCGCGGCCGCAGAAGTACAAGGTCCGGAACTACACGCGCTGCAACCGCTGCGGGCGTCCGCGCGCCGTCTTCAAGAAGTTCGGGCTCTGCCGCATCTGCCTCCGGGAGCTCGCCCACCAGGGCGTGATCCCCGGCATGACGAAGAGCTCCTGGTAGGAGGACCGAGAACAGACATGCTCACCGATCCAGTCGCAGACATGCTCACGCGCATCCGCAACGCCAACAAGGCGCTGCACGACCGCGCGGAGATGCCGAACTCGAAGCTGAAGGTCGAGATCGCTCGCATCCTCAAGGAAGAGGGCTACATCCGCGACTTCCACATCGCAGAGACCGGCACGCACCCGACGCTCGTGGTCGAGCTGAAGTACGGCCGGGGTCGCGAGCGCGTGTTGACCGACCTCAAGCGCGTGTCGAAGCCGGGCCGGCGCATCTACGCCGGGAAGGACCGGTTGCCGCGCGTGCTCGGCGGCATGGGCACCGCGATCCTGTCCACCTCCCGCGGCGTCGTCACGAGCCGCACTGCCGAGCGCGAGGGCATCGGCGGCGAAGTGATCTGTTTCGTCTGGTAACGCCAAATGAGTCGCATCGGCAAGAGACCCATCGACGTGCCCGCGGGCGTGACCGTGTCGGTCGACCCCGGCCGTGTCACCGTGTCCGGGCCGAAGGGCGAGCTCGAGCAGGTCGTGCCGACCCGGATCGGGATCGCCCAGGAGGACGGCTCGATCCTGGTCACGCGCCCCACCGAGCGCGGAGAGGATCGTGCGCTCCACGGCCTGACGCGGACCCTGATCGCGAACATGGTCGAGGGTGTGACCGCGGGCTTCGAGAAGCGCCTCGAGATTCAGGGTGTCGGCTACCGTGCGGCAATGTCCGGATCTGATCTCGAGCTGCAGGTCGGCTACTCGCATCCGGTGCGCGTGAAGCCGCGCGAGGGCATCTCGTTCGAGGTGCCGGTCCCCACCCAGGTGGTCGTGCGCGGCATCGACAAGCAGGTCGTCGGCCAGACGGCCGCGGAGATCCGCAAGGTCCGCCCGCCCGAGCCCTACAAGGGCAAGGGCATCCGCTACGAGGGCGAGTTCGTCCGCCGGAAGGTCGGAAAAAGAGCGTGAGCTCGAGGCTTTCCACGAGGGAAGCGCGCCTGCGCCGGCACCGGCGCGTGCGCGGGAAGGTTCGTGGCACCGCCGAGCGTCCGCGCCTCGTCGTGTTCCGCTCGAACCGCGGCATCTTCGCGCAGCTCGTCGACGACGACTCGGGCCGCACGCTTGCCGCGTCCTCGTGGCTCGACCTCGGCAAGGCCGACGGTGACAAGACCGCGCAGGCCGCAGAAGTCGGAAAGGCGCTCGCCGCGGGCGCGAAGAAGGCCGGCATCGAGCGCGCCGTGTTCGACCGCGGCGGCTACCTGTTCCACGGTCGCGTGAAGGCGCTGGCCGACGGCGCCCGCGAAGGAGGACTGACTTTCTGATGGGAATCGACGTTGCCGAGACGAGAGAGCTGAAGGAGCGCGTGGTCGAGATCAACCGCGTCGCCAAGGTGGTCAAGGGCGGCCGGCGGTTCTCGTTCACGGCGCTCGTCGTGATCGGCGACGAGGTCGACCGCGTGGGTGTCGGCTACGGGAAGGCGCGCGAGGTGCCGCTCGCGATCTCGAAGGCCGTGGACGACGCCAAGAAGAACCTCTTCACCGTGCCGAAGCACGGACAGACGATCACGCACGAGTCGCTCGGCCGGTTCGACGCTGCGCGGGTCCTCCTCCGTCCGGCTTCGCCGGGAACCGGTGTCATCGCCGGCGGCGGGGTGCGCGCGGTGCTCGAGCTCGGCGGGATCCGCGACGTGCTCGCGAAGTCGCTCGGGACGACGAACCCGATCAACATGCTGAAGGCGGCCGAGGCGGCGCTCCGACAGCTCCGGCGCCCGGAGGACGTTGCGAAGGCGCGCGGGAAGACGATCAGCGAAGTGCTGCCCTACAAGGCGCCCGTCGAGGATGCGGAGCCGGCCGGGACGGCGAAGCCCGGCAGCACTGTGGAGCCGGCCGGGACGGTGGCGCCGGGCAACAGTCAGGAGGTGAGCGCGGATGGCGAAGCTGAAGCTGACGCAGGTGCGTAGCGCGATCGGAGAGACGCAGCGCCACCGCGGCACGCTTCGAGCTCTCGGGCTGGGGCGGATCGGCAAGCAGTCCGAGCACGAATCAGGGCCCGTCGTGGACGGCATGCTGCGGAAGGTCCGTCACCTGGTGAAGGTCGAACACGTCTGATGGCCGGAGAGCTCAACCTGTCGAACCTGAAGCCGGCGCAGGAGCGGAGGGCCCGCAAGCGGGTCGGCCGGGGCCTCGGCTCGGGCAAGGGCCGCTACTCGGGCCGCGGGATCAAGGGTCAGAAGGCGCGCGCGGGATCGCACGCGATGCGGGCCGGATTCGAGGGCGGCCAGATGCCGCTCAGCATGCGCACCGCCAAGCTGCGCGGCAACACGTCTGCCGACGCGATGCCGATCGGTCCGTTCCGCACGGTGACGCAGGGCGTCAACGTCCGCGATCTCGACCGCTTCGAGGCGGGTGACGAGGTGACGCCCGAGTCGCTGAAGGCAAAGGGCCTCATCCGGTCGGTGCGCAAGGACGTGAAGCTGCTCGGGTCGGGCGAGCTGACGAAGAAGCTCACCATCACCGTGCACGCTGCTTCCCAGACGGCGCGTGAGAAGGTCGAGGCTGCGGGCGGGACGCTGACCGTGCTCCGCGAGCCGAAGCAGCGGAAGCCGAAGAACCTCAAGCGCCGCCCGGAGGGCCGCACCCGCCCGGCCGGCGGCGGTGCCGACGACGAGCCCGCAGGCGAGGAGAGCTAGCCCATGCTGAGCTGGCTCGCGAACGCGTGGCGCGTGCCGGAGCTGCGGCGGCGCCTGCTGTTCACAGCGTTCATCCTCTCCGTGTACCGGCTCGGGTCGTTCCTGCCGGCGCCGGGCGTCGACTCGGCTCAGATCCAGAGCTTCTTCAACAACAACGGCGGGTCGATCCTCGGCCTGCTCAACCTGTTCTCGGGCTCGGCGCTCTCCCGTTTCTCGATCTTCGCGCTCGGGATCATGCCGTACGTCACGGCCTCGATCATCCTGCAGCTGCTGACGGTTGTGATCCCGTCGCTCGAGCAGCTGCAGAAAGAGGGTGAAGCGGGCTACGCCAAGATCAACCAGTACACCCGCTACCTGACCGTCTGTCTGGCGGCCGCCCAGGCCGCCGGTTACGCATACCTCTTCCACCGGGAAGGCGCGCTGCCCGCGAACCCCGGCCGGCTGGTGCTGATCATCGTCACGCTCACCGCGGGCACGACCTGCCTGATGTGGATGGGCGAGATGATCACGAAGCGGGGGATCGGGAACGGCATCTCGCTGCTGATCTTCGCCTCGATCCTCACGTCCGCTCCCGCCGGGATCAACGCCTGGATCAACGGTGGGCCGATCGAGAAGCTGTTCTTCCCGCTGATCGCGCTCGGCGTCGTCGTCTCGGTCGTGTTCGTGCAGGAAGGACAGCGGCGGATCCCGATCCAGTACGCGAAGCGGGTCGTGGGGCGCAGGCAGACGACCGGCGGGTCGACGTACATGCCGCTGCGCGTGAACATGGCCGGCGTGATCCCGGTGATCTTCGCGGCGGCGCTGCTCGCGCTGCCGCAGACGCTCGGGTCGTTCCTGCCCGGAACGCAGACGTTCATCAACCAGCACTTCGCGCCGTCCTCCTGGACGTATCTCCTCGTCGAGGCGCTGCTGATCGTCGTCTTCACGTTCTTCTACACGGCCGTGCAGTTCAACCCGGTCGACCAGGCCGACAACCTCCGCAAGAACGGCGGCTACATCCCCGGGATCCGCCCGGGGCCGCCGACGGCCCAGTATCTCGACCGCGTCCTGACGCGGCTGACCCTGCCGGGCTCGCTGTTCCTCGCGACGGTGGCGGTCCTACCGTCGATCTTCATCAAGCACTTCGGCTTCTCGCAGGCGACGTCACGCGCTCTCGGAGGCACGTCCGTCCTGATCGTGGTCGGCGTCGCGCTCGACACGATGCGCCAGATGGAGTCGCAGATGATGATGCGCTCGTACGAAGGGTTCCTACGCTGAACCTCTTGCTTCTGGGCCCGCAGGGAGCCGGCAAGGGGACGCAGGCCCAGCGAATCGCCGCCGAGTTCGGAATCCCCCACATCTCGACGGGCGACATGTTCCGGGCTGCGATCGCCGAGCAGACGCCGCTCGGCCGGCGTGTGCAGCCGATTCTCGACCGCGGTGAGCTCGTGCCCGACGCCCTGACGATCGAGCTGATCGGGAGTCGTCTCTCCGCCTCCGACGCGGCAGACGGCTTCGTCCTCGACGGCTTTCCGCGCAACCTGGAGCAGGCGACGGCGCTCGACGACCTGCTCGAGGACCTCGGCCGGCAGCTCGACGCCGCGGTCTTCTTCGACCTTCCCGACGACATCGCCGTGGAGCGTCTGCTCCGGCGCGCGAAGCTCGAGAACCGCTCCGACGACACACCGGAGGTGATCGACCGGCGGCTCCGCACCTACCACGCGGAGACGGAGCCGGTTGTCGAGCACTACCGACGGACCGGCCGTCTCGTCCCGGTGGATGCCGGGCGCGACATCTCCGAGGTCTGGGAGGCGACGCAAGTTGCGCTCGAGCACCTCCGGAGGACGACGGCATGATCATCCGCAAGAGCCAACGCGAGATCGACACGATGAGCCGCGCCGGTGCGGTCGTGGCCGGCACGCTGGCGCTCCTCGAGCAGCAGGTGCAGCCCGGTGTGACGACGGCCGAGCTGGACGCGATCGCCGAGGAGTTCATCCGCTCACAGCGCGGCATCCCGACGTTCAAGGGCTACAAGGGCTACCCCGCGGCGACCTGCCTGTCTCCGAACGACATGGTCGTCCACGGGATCCCCGGGCCCGGCACCCTCGAAGACGGCGACATCCTGTCCGTCGACGTCGGCGTCACCCTCGACGGCTTCGTCGCCGACTCGGCCTGGACGTTCCCGGTCGGGACGATCACACCCGACGCCCAGCGGCTGCTCGACGCCTGTCGGGCTGCGCTCGCCGCCGGGATCGAGCAGGCCGTGCTCGGGAACGCCGTCTCCGACATCTCGCGTGCCGTCCAGGAGGTGACCGAGGGCGCCGGGTTCAGCGTCATCCGGAGCCTCGTCGGGCACGGCGTCGGGCGCTCGATGCACGAGGATCCGCAGGTGCCGAACTTCGTGTCGTCGCACCGCGGGCCGGAGCTTCGCGAGGGCATGACCATCGCGATCGAGCCGATGATCACGGCAGGCGGTCCCGAGGTCTACCTGCACGACGACGGGTGGTCGATCTCGACCTCGGACGGGTCGCTCGCCGCCCATTTCGAGCACACCGTCGCGGTGACCGCGGACGGGCCCCGCGTGCTGACGGAAACGGCGGTCCTGGTACGATGACGTTCCGCGTCGGCAGGCGAACGTCTGCACGCATCCTTTTGCCATGAAAGTACGTCCCTCCGTCAAACCCATGTGCGAGCGCTGCCGTGTGATCAAGCGGCATGGGCGCACCATGGTCATCTGCACGAACCCGCGTCACAAGCAGCGCCAGGGATAAAGGAGCGAGATTGGCCCGGATCGCAGGCGTCAACCTGCCAAACCAGAAGCGACTCGAGATCGGCCTGACCTACATCTACGGGATCGGCCAGCCGTCCGCGCTCAAGATCTGCGAGGCGCTCGGGCTCTCGCCGGACACCAAGGTCCGCGATCTCACCGAGGACGAGGTCGCGAAGCTCCGCGACTACATCGACGCCAACCAGCAGGTCGAGGGCGACCTGCGCCGCGAGCGGACACAGGCGATCAAGCGCCTCTCCGAGATCGGCGCGTACCGCGGCCTGCGCCACCGGCGCAACCTCCCTGCGCGGGGCCAGCGCACGAAGACCAACGCCCGCACGCGCAAGGGCCCGAAGAAGACCGTCGGCCGCGGCAAGAAGGCGAAGTAGCGTGGCCCCTCCTCGTAGAGCCGCGACGCGCGGTCGCACGCGCCGCCGCGTCCGCAAGAACATCGCCATCGGCCAGGCGCACATCAAGACGTCGTTCAACAACACGATCGTTGCGCTGACCGATCACGAGGGCAACGTGATCGTGTGGGAGTCGGCCGGCTCGGCCGGCTTCAAGGGCTCCCGCAAGTCGACGCCCTTCGCCGCGCAGGTGACGGCCGACTCGGCCGCCCGCAAGGGAATGGAGCACGGCCTGCAGAAGGTCGAGGTGTTCGTCAAGGGGCCCGGCTCGGGCCGCGAGACGGCGATCCGCTCGCTCCAGGCGGCCGGGCTCGAGATCCTCGGCGTCAAGGACGTCTCGCCGCAGGCCCACAACGGCGTCCGCCAGAAGAAACGGCGGAGGGTCTAGTGGCCCGCGACCGCTCCCCCAAGTGCAAGCAGTGCCGGCGCGAGGGCATCAAGCTCTTCCTGAAGGGTGAGCGCTGCCTGACCGAGAAGTGCGCGATCGAGCGCCGGTCGTATCCGCCGGGCGAGCACGGCCGCGGCCGGATCAAGCAGAGCGAATACCTCATGCAGTTGCGCGAGAAGCAGAAGGCGCGTCGCTACTACGGCCTGCTCGAGACGCAGTTCCGCACGTATTACGACAAGGCGAACAAGCAGGGAGGCATCACCGGCGACAACCTCCTGCGGATGCTCGAGACACGACTCGACAACGTCGTCTACCGGCTCGGCTTCGCAGCATCCCGCGCCCAGGCGCGGCAGCTCGTGCGGCACGGTCACTTCCGGGTCAACGGCCGCCGCGTCAACATCCCGAGCTACCAGGTGACGCCGGACGACGTCGTCACCCTGAAGACGGGCTCGACCGCCGAGCAGATCGTCCGCGATGCGACCGACCTCACCGCCGCCGTCGCGCCGTGGCTGCAGGCAGACCACGACGGCCTCGCGGGCACCGTGCTCAAGTGGCCGGAGCGGGCCGAGATCGACACGCCGGTCTCGGAGCAGCTGATCGTCGAGCTCTACTCGAAGTAACCAACGGCGGTAGCGCTCGGCCCGAGTTTTCAAGCAAGCAGCGAGAAAGGAAAAGATGGCAGTACGCGCGACCGATTTCCAGGTCCCGAAGATCACCCACGAGGAGATCACCGAGCACCACGGCGTCTTCGTGATCGAGCCGCTCGATCGCGGCTTCGGCTACACGTTCGGCAACTCACTGCGCCGCGTGCTGCTCTCGTCCCTCGAGGGTGCGGCCGTGACCTCCGTGAAGATCGAGGGCGTCGCTCACGAGTTCACGACCCTGCCGGGCGTCCGCGAGGACGTGACCGACATCATCCTCAACTTGAAGCAGCTCGTCTGCATCCTCCACGGCGAGTCGCCGGAGGTCGAGGTGCGGCTGACGAAGCGCGGTGAGGGCGTCGTCACCGCAGCCGACATCGAGGCGCCTGCCGACCTCGAGATCCTGAATCCCGACCTCGAGATCGCGAACCTGTCGTCGAAGGGCCGCCTCGAGGTCACGCTGACGATTGGTCGCGGCCGGGGCTACGTGCCGGCCGAGGGCAACCGCGGCCAGGCGCACACGATCGGTGTGATCCCCGTCGACTCGATGTTCTCGCCGATCAACCGCGTCTCCTACGACGTCGAGGCTGCGCGCGTCGGCCAACGGACCGACTACGACAAGCTCGTGCTCGACGTCACCACCGACGGCTCGATCGATCCGAAGGACGCGATCGCCGAGGCGGCCGAGATCCTGATCCGGCAGCTCGCGATCTTCACCGACCTCGACCGCATCGAGCACTACCGCGACGCGGTCGTCGACGGCGACGGCGCCGGCGAAGCCGCTCCGTCGCTCGCCGGTGGGATGGAGAACTTCCCGATCGAGGAGCTCGAGCTCGGCGTCCGCTCGTACAACTGCCTGAAGCGCGTTGGCATCGAGACGATCGGCGACCTGGTCGTGAAGTCCGAGTCCGAGCTCGCAGCGATTCCGAACTTCGGCAAGAAGTCGATCGAAGAGGTCAAGGAGACGCTCGCCCAGCACGGGCTGACGCTTCGCGGCGGCAGCACGAACGGCGGCCTCGAGTAGGCGACGGTGCGCCACCAGCGGACAGGGAAGAAGCTCGGGCGCGACGCCGCGCACCGGAAGGCGCTCTATGCGAACCTCGCCGGGGCGCTGATCGAGCACGGGCGCATCAGGACGACCGTGACCAAGGCCAAGGCGGTCAAGCCGCTCGCCGAGCAGATGATCACGCTCGGCCGTCGCGGCGACTTGCACGCGCGGCGACAGGCGACGGCGGTTCTGCGTTCGCGCGACGTCGTGCACAAGCTGTTCGCAGAGGTGGCACCGCGGTTCAAGGAGCGGCCGGGCGGTTACGCGCGGATCGTTCGCATCGGCCCGCGCGCGGGCGACGCCGCGGAGATGGCGTACCTCGAGCTCGTCGACGAGGAGTACGTGGCCGCGCAGCGCGAGGAGCGCGCGACGGCGGCCCCCGTCGTCGAGGAGCCCGAGGCCGAGGCCGAAGTCGAGGAGACCGTCGAGGAAGCCCAAGACGACGAGGACGAGCCCGAGGTCGACGACGAGCCCGAGCCGGCCGCCGAGGCCGAGCCCGCCGAGCCCGTCACCGAGGACGAGGACAAGTAGTTCGGTGCCTGGCACCTCGGTGCCAGGCACCCCCTTTCAGCTCTAGATACCCGTGCCGATCAGCGCGCCGACGAGGGCGATCACCGCGCCGGCGAACGAGATCGCGAGCAGCGAGCGCCCGAACCCGGTGTCGAAGAAGCGCCAGCGCAGCACCGCGAGCCCGACGAGCTCGAAGGCAACGACGATCGCCGCCGCGATCACCGCCGCGCGGTACTGGGGAATCAGGAACGGCAGCGTGTGGAGAATGCCGCCGATGAAGGTCCCGACCCCGGTGATCGTGCCGCGGACGGCTGGGCTCCCGCGTCCGGTCAGCTCACCGGTGTCCGACAGGCCTTCGGAGAACGCCATCGAGATGCCGGCGCCGATCGCCGTCGCCAGCCCGGCGACGAACGCTGCGTGCGGCTTGTGCGTGTAGAAGACGATCCCGAAGATCGGCGCGAGCGTCGACAGCGAGCCGTCGATCAGGCCGATCATCGCCGGCTGGACTCGCTGGAGGAGGAAGCTGTGCTCGTGCGCTCACGAGTAGAGTGTATCTAAGATAGAGCAAGTGACTAGAGCATATGGAACACCTTACAAATGCGGTCAGGAGCCCCTGACGTGCGTTTGAAGCTCACGATCGAATACGACGGCACCCGGTTCCAGGGCTTCGCCGCGCAACCGGGACGGCGCACGGTGCAGGGCGAGCTCGAGCAAGCGCTCCAGGGCCTCTACCCGGTGCACGGCAGCCTCGCAGTCGCGGGAAGGACCGACGCGGGGGTGCACGCGCTCGCGAACGTCGTCTCGGTCGAGGTCGACGGTGGGCCACCGTTCACCCGTGCGGCGCAGGCGCTGAACTCGGCGCTTCCGCCCGACGTCGCCGTCGCTGCTGCGGATGAGGCGGCCGACGACTTCAACGCCCGCTTCGACGCCCGCGCGCGCTCATACCGTTACCGCGTCTGGCGGCGGCGCGAGCGCTCGGCGCTCGAGGCCAAGCGGGCGCTCTGGCATCCACGTCCGATCGACGTGCGCGCTCTCGACGCCGGCGCCCAGGCTCTTCTCGGTGAGCACGACTTTCGTGCGTTCACGCCGACCGAGACCCAGCACGACACCTTCGTTCGAGTCGTCGAGCGCGCCCGCTGGATCGAGGTCGACGACGATCTCGTCGCGTTCGAGGTCACCGCGGACTCGTTTCTGCGCCACATGGTGCGAACGCTCGTCGGCACGATGCTCGAGGGCCGCGAGCTCGAGGGGCTGCTCGGCGGCCGGCCGCGAACCGACGCGGGCGCCACCGCACCGCCGCACGGTCTCTACCTCACCGGGGTTCGGTACAAGTAGTCGCATGCGCTACCGGGTCGTCCTCTTCGACCTCGACGGCACCGTCGTCGACTCCGGCGGGATCATCCTCGCCTCGATGCGCCATGCGACGCAGACCGTGCTCGGGCGGGAGTTCAGCGACGACGAGCTGCTCGCAAACGTCGGCGGGCCCGGCCTCGAGGCTCAGATGGAGGCGTTCGGGCCGGGGCGCGCGGCCGAGCTCGTGCGCGTGTACAGGGAGCACAACGAGCCGCTGCACGAGACGCTCGAGGGATTCGACGGGATCGAGGCGACGCTCGACGCGCTTCGCGCCCGCGGGCACCGGCTCGGGATCGTCACCGCCAAGCGCCGTGCAACCGTCGAGCTGGCATTCGCGCGGTTGCCGCTCGCGCACCTGTTCGAGACGGTGGTCGGCGGCGACGAGACCGACCGGCACAAGCCCGATCCGGCTCCGCTCCACCTGGCGCTCGAGCGGCTCGGCGCCGAGGCTTCCGAGGCTGCATACGTCGGCGACTCGCCCTACGACATGCGGGCGGCCCGCGCCGGCGGCTTGTACGCCGTGGGTGTCACGTGGGGCGGTATCCACGAGCGCGGCGCACTCGCCGACGCCGAGGTGATCGTCGACCGCGCGGAGGAGCTGCTCGATGTCCTCTAGCACCGCCGACCGCGCGGCCGAGCTGCGAACGCTCCTCTCGCGGTGGCTCCACGAGTACCACGTCCTCGACGATCCATCGGTCGACGACCCGACCTACGATCGCGCCTACGACGAGCTGCTGACGCTCGAGCGCGACCATCCAGAGCTGGTGACACCGGACTCGCCGACGCAGCGTGTCGGCGCGCCGCCCTCCGACCGGTTCCGGAAGGTCCGGCATCTGACGCCGATGGGCTCGCTCGAGAAGGTGACCGACGACGAGTCGCTGCGCAAGTGGGACGAGGACGTCGCGAAGCGGCTCGACGACCCCGGCGCGACGGTCGCGTACGTGATCGAGCCCAAGATCGACGGGCTTGCGATCAACCTCACCTACGAGGACGGCGTTCTCGTCAGGGGTGCGACACGGGGCGACGGCGAGGAAGGCGAGGACGTGACCGTCAACCTCCGCACGATTCCGTCGGTCCCTCTTCGACTGCTCGGAGAGGCTCCGCCGGCCGTCGTCGAGGTCCGCGGCGAGGTGTACATGCCGTTGTCCGGGTTCCGCGAGCTCAACGAGCGGCTGACCGCCGACGGCAAGAAGATCGCCCCGAACCCACGGAACGCTGCGGCCGGATCGCTGCGCCAGAAGAACTCGATGATCACCGCGGAGCGCCCGCTCGCAGTCTGGGCCTACGGCGTCGGGGCCCGCGACGGGCTCGATCTGGAGTCGCATACAGAGACGCTCGAATGGCTCCGTTTGCAGGGGTTTCCGACCAATCCGTTTGCCGAGCGGCTCGAGTCGATCGACGCGGTCGCCAAGGCGTGCCGCGCGTGGGAGGTGCGGCGCGCGAAGCTCGACTACGAGATCGACGGCATCGTCGTCAAGGTCGACTCTCTCGCCCAGCAGCAGGTGCTCGGCTCTCTGCACTCGAGGCCGCGCTGGGCGCGCGCGTTCAAGTGGGCGCCGCTCACTGCGGTCACGAGGCTCGAGCGAATCGCGGTTCGGGTCGGACGCACCGGCGCGCTCAATCCGTGGGCGATGCTCGCCCCGGTGGAGGTCGGCGGCGTCACCGTCTCCCGCGCGACGCTGCACAACGAGGAGGACATCAACCGCAAGGAGATCCGCGAGGGCGACGACGTGATCGTGCAGCGAGCCGGCGACGTGATCCCGCAGATCGTCGGCCCGGCAGGCCCGCATCGGCGGGGGACGAAGCCGTTCCGGATGCCGGAGCGGTGCCCTCTGTGCGACACGCCGATCGTCAAGCCGGAGGGCGAGGCGATGCACCGCTGCCCCAATCGCGCATGTCCGTCTCGGGGCCTCGAGTCGTTGATCAACTGGGTGCAGGCGGCGGCCGACATCGACGGGGTCGGCGAGCAGCTCGTTCGGCGGTTGTGGCAGCTCGGGCTGGTGCGTTCGCTCCCCGAGCTCTACCGGCTGACCAAGGAGCAGCTGGTCTCCCTCGACGGGTTCGCGGAGATCTCCGCCACGAATGCGATCGTCGCGATCGAGCAGTCGAAGCAGATTCCGTTCCGGCGCGTGCTCTTCGGCCTGAACATCCCCGACGTCGGTTGGGTGACTGCGCAGAGGCTCGCGCGTCACTTCGGCAGCGTCGACCGGCTGGCCGCCGCCTCACAGGAGGAGATCATCGAGTGCCCCGGGATCGGCCCGGAGCGCGCCGAGGCGATCGCCGAGTGGTTCGCCGACGAGGACAACGCGGCGCTCGTCTCGGAACTGAAGGCGATCGGCCTTCGATTCGAGTCGGACGAGGAGGACCGGCCGGTCGAGGGGCCGCTCACGGGCCGGCAGTACGTGATCACCGGGACGCTGGAGTCGATGACACGCGAGGCTGCGCGCGCGGCACTCGAGGCGCTCGGCGCGAAGGTCTCCGACAATGTGTCGAAGAAGACCACCGCCGTGTTCGTCGGCGAGTCGCCGGGCAGCAAGGTCGCGAAGGCAGAGAAGGCGGGCGTTGCGCTTCGCACCGAGGCGGAGCTCGCTGCGCTGCTGGCCGACCCCTCCGGTTCCTGAGCAATCATCTACGGCCCGACGGCGAGCGCCGTGACGAAGCGGTCCTCGGCCTTGTGCGCCTGCCAGTAGGCAACCGGGCTGCCGTTCTCGAGCACCGCGAACGCGTAGCGCGCGCGCACGTAACCGGACAGCGCCGACGCTTCGTTCGTCGTGCCCGTCTTCGCGCGCACGACGCCCCGGGCCGGTGCGGTCTGCAGGCGGTTCTTGAGCGTCCCGCTGACCCCCGCGACCGGGAGCGCGCCCCAGACCGTGGCGTGCATCGACAGGTCGTTCCAGAACGAGATGAGCAGCGCCGCAAGCGCGCGAACGGTCAGCCGGTCGTCGAGCGAGAGGCCCGAGCCGTCTGCGATGTGGACGCCGGCGAGCGGGATCCCGCCGTCACGCAGCTCGTCGATCACGACCGCCGCACCGGCGGCCGAGGTGCCGCCGGCACCTCGAACGGCGCCGAGCTGCTTGAGCAGCATCTCGGCGGTGAAGTTGTCGCTCTGCCGGTCCATGAACTCGACGATCTGCGACAGTCGAGCGGACTCGATCCGTGTGAGCGAGACGGCCGTCGCAGGCGTCCGGCCGACCGTCACCCGGCCCGTGGTGATCCCGTGCTTCCGCAGGACCTGACGGAAGCGCCCCGTCGCGGCGACCGCGGGATGGTCGGCGATGTGGTTGTCGTAGACGCCGCGGTCGACGACGAGCGCCGAGAGCGGCGAGCACTCGTTGACGAAGAACGACGACTTCCAGCCGGGCGCGGTTCGCCGCGTGTCGAACCAGGTCTCGTCGCCGACGATTCGCCCGTTCACCCGCTCGATGCCCTGGCGTTTCAGCGCGACGGCGAGACGCGCCAGGCCGTTCGACGTCAGGGTGGGATCCCCGAAGCCCTTCAGGTACAGATCGCCCTCCCACGTCTCCCCGACGAGCTCGCCGCGGCCGAGAACCTCGGTCGGGAAGCGGTAGGCGGGCCCGAGCGCGCGCAGCGCAGCGAAGGTGATCGGCAGCTTCTCGTTCGACGCGGGCGCGAGCGGGGTGTCGGCGTTTCGCTCGAAGACGACCGCTCCGGAAGTGAGGTCGACGGCGATCGCGCCGGAGTCGGCCGCCGAGAGGGACGGCACCTCGAGCGCATGGGCGAGGCGCGTCGGCAGCGGGAGGCGGGGAGCGGACACGGCCCCCGGGGCGAGCAGCAGCACGGCGGCCAGAACGGCGACGAGGACGCGCATCTCCGGGAACAGTGTGACCGAGCCGGCGGCGCTCCACTCGCGAGAGTTGGGTCCGCGCGACCTCGAAGATGGGTCCACCGGCCCTTGTCGGCACGGGGTGCACTGTCGAAGAATCGGCATGCGGCCACCTCTTCCCCTGCATGACTGAGCTCTTCGACCGGATCACGACGCTGATCGACGCGTCCGAGCGCGACCTCGACCGAATCGAGCGGACGCTGACGGACGGGTACGCGCACGCACTCTCGCTCGAGGGGGAGCGCCTTCGGCTCGAGCGGCGGCTGTCGGAGCTGGCGCGGGAGCTCCACGTCGGCGACACGGCTACCAAGACGGACGAGCTGTCGTCCGTCGCCCGGCGGCTCGACGGCAATGCCGGCGACCTGACTCGCCTGCGCACGGCGCTCGCCGACCTGCGCCGCCACGCCGCGGCAGTTCGCTAACTCGTTAGACGAGGCCCGAGCGGACCGCGACGACCGCCGCCTGGATGCGGTTCTCGATCTGCAGCTTCATCAGGATGTTCGAGATGTGATTCTTGACGGTCTTCGGGCTGATGTGCAGGTCGGCGGCGATGTGCGCGTTGTCCTTGCCGTTCGCGATCAGCTTCAAGACTTCGATCTCGCGCTGCGACAGCTCCGACCTGATCAGCTCCGCCTCGTGCCGCGACGCGTTCGACGCGCGCACGTGCTGGAGCACCTTCGCGGCGATCGCCGGCGAGACGAGCGCCTCGCCGACGGCTGCAGCGTTGATCCCGGCGATCAAGTCGTCGATCGACGAGTCCTTGAGCAGGTACCCGCACGCGCCGGCGAGGATCGCTTCGAGCACGTCGGCGTCCTGGTCGGAGATCGTGAGCACGAGGACCCGGGTGAGCGGCGCGATCATCGCGATCTGGCGAGTCGCCTCCACACCGCCGATGCCCGGCATGTTCAGATCCATCACGACGACGTCGGGGGCCAGCTCGCGGACCGCGCGCAGCGCCTCGTCGCCGTCGTCGCACTCGCCGACGATCTGAACTCCTTGCTCGGAGAGCAGCTTCCGCAGTCCCGTCCTGAACAGGTCATGGTCGTCGACCAGCAGGACGCGGGGGTTGACGTGCTCCCGAGTTTCGGCCGTCTCGTTCACCTGGGTCTCGTGAACGTACCTAATGCAGAGAGATCGTCACAATGCGCCGACCCCAGGCCATCGCCTGAGCGGTGGTCGGGAACCAGAGGTCGATCGTGGCTCCGACGATTGCGCCGCCCGTGTCGGCGGCGATCGCCTCGCCGTAACCCGGAACGGTCATGTGGGTGCCGAGCGGGATCACGCTCGGATCGACCGCGGCGACGCCCCAGCCGACGGGCAGTCCCGTGGCCGTCGAGCCGCCGAGCGAGTACCCGGTTGCGGACACCGTGATCGACCGCGAGCCGACCGCGACGGGCGGCGCGGCGGCGAGCTGTGGTGATGCGGTGCTTTGCGTTGCCGGGGGCGTATCGAGTGAGGCGGTGCGGACGTCCGCCGCGCGCACCTCGGCCTCGAGCGCAGAGAGCTGTTGCTCGGTGAGACGCCGCTTCGCGGCGAGCGAATCGATGTAGGCGCTCCGGGTTGCGCGGGCGGCCTCGAGGGACCGCGTCGTCGCGCGAGCCTCGCCGAGGGCCGTCGCGAGAGCCGCCGTGCGGGCCGAGAGGCTGCGCGAGGCGTCGTGCAGCTGGGTGCGTGCCGCCTCGAGCTGGCTGAGCACGTCCTCGCCCTGGCTGCTCGCCCGAGAGAGCGTGTCGAGGGCCGAGAGCGCCTCGTCGAGGCTCCTTGCTCCGAACACGATCTCGAGCGGTTCGACGTTCCCCTGTTCGTAGAGCGCGCGCAGGCGCGCGCCGAGACGCTGTGATGCGAGTCGCGTGCTCGAGCGCGCGAGCGCGAGCTCGTGCCGGAGCTCGATGCGCTCGGTGCGCAGGGTGCGGGCCTGCGCCGCAAGCGTGCCGAGCCGCGCCCGTGCCGACGCGAGCCGCTGGTCGAGCGCGTAGAGGGAGAGCGCCGAGGCTCGCGATTCCGCGACGATCCGGGCATCCTGTGCGCGGAGGGAGGCCTGCGACGGCGAGCGTCCGGCGCCTCCGACTGCCGGGGCAACCAGCACTCCCAGCGCGAGCAAGACGAGCGGAAGCAGGCGCCGTTTCGGCGTGTGTGCCTGCCCAAGCACGGGGCGGGACCGTACCACAGCCTTCGAGAAGGAGTCGCACACTTCGTGCAGAATTGCTCAAGTTTCGGGCACGTTGTCGGTTGACGCCTGTCCGGGAACCCTGCTAGCCTGCCCGACTCGTGACGTACCGGCCCCTCCCGGTGCGCCCGTCCCGCCCCCGATCAGGGGGTTGTTATCCGTAGGTTGGGGCAGGCGCCGTACGTTCTCGTCGGGATCTGTCTGGCTCTGATAGCCGCAGTTCCGGCGTTTGCGAACCCTTCGGTCGGGTCCAAGCGCGCCGAGGCACAGGCTGTCATGGGACAGCTCCAGACCCTTGCAGACTCGCTCGAGCGCGCGCGGTCGCAGTACGACGCGGCGAGCCTGCAGCTCGCTCAGACGAGACGTGATCTCCGGGAGAACGCCTACGAGCTGCGCGTAGCGCGCGGGAACCTCAAGGCGAGTCAGCGCACGATCCGCAAGCGGCTGGTGTCGCTGTACACGACCGACCAGGACTCGACGATCGAGGTCATCCTCGGCTCGAAGAGCCTGGACGACATGATCACGAGGATCGACAGCGCGAAGAACGTGACCAGCCTCGATGCGCGTGTTGCGGGCGAGGTGACGGCGTTTCGGGTGTCGGTGATCGAGCACCGCAAGCGACTCGCGGCGGCTCGTGTCGAGCAGGAGCATCTGGTCGCGGTGCGCGCGGCGGCGAAGCAGTCGATCGAGTCGAAGATCGGAGAGCAGCAGCGGCTGCTGGCATCGATCAAGGGCCAGATCGCGCAGATGGTGCAGGCCGAGCAGGCACGGCAGCTGCAGATGGCGCGGATGGCGCAGGCGCGCATCGTCTCCCAGCATCAGCAGCAGGAGCAAGCGGCCCAGGACACGATCGTCGGCATCTCGGCGATCGCGCCGGAGGCGAACACGATCGTGGCGCCGCCCCCGACCTACGGCGGTGTCGTGGGGATCGCGCTCTCACAGCTCGGGACGCCGTATGTGTGGGGCGGTTCCGCACCCGGCGGCTTCGACTGCTCGGGCCTCGTGATGTGGGCGTACGCGCAGGTCGGCGTCTCGCTACCGCACTCGACCTATGCACTGTTTGCGATGGGCGTGCCGGTGTCGCGTGACCAGCTCGCGCCCGGCGACCTCGTGTTCTTCGACGGGGTCGGCCACGTCGGCATCTACATCGGCGGCGACCAGTTCGTCCATGCGCCGCACACCGGCGACGTCGTGAAGATCTCGAGCCTCGACGATCCGTGGTACTCGGCGACGTACGTCGGGGCCCGGCGAATTCTCTAGTCGCTCGCGTACAGCGCGTCGATCTCGCCGGCGAAGTGATCGAAGATCACCTTGCGCCGCAGCTTGAGCGTCGGCGTGACCTCGTCCTCCTCGATGCTGAACTCCCGGGGCAGGACGCGGAACCGTTTGATCTGTTCGAAGCCCGACCTGTCCGTGTTCACGGCATCGACGGCCGACTGCACCGCCGCGCGCACGGCATCCTCGTTCAGCCCGTCGACCGTACCCGGATCGACGGTCACGAGCGCCGCGACGTATGGCCTCCGGTCGCCGACGATCACCGCCTGCGACACGATCGGGTGCGCCTTCAGGTCGTTCTCGAGGTTCTGGGGAGCGACGTTCTTGCCGCCGGCCGTCACGATGATGTCCTTCTTGCGATCCGTGATCACGAGGAAGCCGTCGTCGTCGATGTGCCCGACGTCGCCGGTGTGCACGAAGCCCTCGTCGTCGAGGGCCTCACGCGTCGCCGCGTCGTCGTGGTAGTAGCCGGCGAAGACCGTGTTCGAGCGGATCAAGATCTCGCCGTCCGGGGCGATGCGAAGCTCGACGCCGGGCAGGGGCTTGCCGACCGTGCCGAAGCGGAAGTCGGTCGGCCGGTTGACCGTGGCTGCGGTGGTCACCTCCGACAGGCCGTATCCCTCGAGGATGAGGACGTCGAGAGCGTGGAAGAACTCGGCGATCTCGCGACCGAGGGGTGCACCACCCGAATTCGCGATCCGCAGGCGGCCTCCGAGCCGCTCCTTGACCTTCGAGTACACGAGCCGGTCTGCGACGCGGTGCTGCGCAGCAAGGAGCGCGGGCACGGGACGTCCTTGCTGGCGCAGGCGTGAGACGCGCCTGCCGACGTCGAGCGCCCAGTCCGCGATCCGGCGGCGGGTGCCGCCGAGCTCCGCGAACTGGGCCATGACGGCCATGTGGATCTTCTCGTAGACCCGCGGGACACTCGGAAAGAGCGTCGGCCGCACTCGCTGGAGCTCCGTCCCGGCGCGCAGCGGATCGGAGAGGAACGCGATCGTGAACCCGATGTACGCCGCAGAGAGGTGGAGGAGCCTGCCGTAATTGTGGGCGAGCGGGAGGTAGAGCAACATCACGTCGCCGGGCGCGCTCAACCGGTCGTCGAGCTCGTCGCCCTTCTGCACCATCGCGTAGTAGTTGCGATGGCGGATCATGCAGGCCTTCGGCGGTCCCGTCGTCCCCGAGGTGTAGATGAACGTGAAGAGATCGTCCTCGTCGATCGACGCGACGCGCTCGGCCAGGGCAGTCGGTCGCGCGGCGGCGAACGCACGGCCGTCCGCGCGGAGCGCATCGAGGTCGGCGTAGGTGAGCACGTAGCGAAGAGCCGTCCCGTCGACCTTCGCCCGCTGCGCGTCGTCCTCGGCCAGCACGCCCACGGCGTCCGAATGCTCGAGGAGATACTGGACGTCCCGCGCAGAGCTCGACGCGTAGATCGGCGCACCCACCGCCCCGACGAGTGCGAGCGCGAAGTCGAAGAGCGCCCACTCGAGGCTCGTCCGCGCGAGCAGTCCGAATGCCTCCCCCTTCTGGAGACCGAGTGCCAGCAACCCGTTCGCGAGTTCCTCGACCGCGCCGGCAGCTTCGGCCCACGGGACCGCACGCCACTCCCCGTCGACCTCGTGCAGGTAGGCGGTGCCGGAGCGGTTCTCGCGGGCTGCGTCCAGCCACAGCCTCGCGATCGTCCTATTTTCGGCCATCGCCTGCAATGTAGTTGCGACGGACGAGAGGGAACCGGCGACCGAGCGCGAATCCGGCCGGTCCCCGTTACGATTCACCTGCAGATGCGCACAACCTGGAACGGTTCAGTCAGCTTCGGCCTCGTCAACATCCCTGTCGGGCTTGCGCCCGCGACGGCTCCGGCCGCGCGCCAGTCCGACGTGTCCTTCCGGATGTTGCACCGCGAGTGTCAGACGCCGATCAAGCAGAAGCGCTGGTGCCCTGTTCACGACCGGGAGGTCACAGGCGACGAGCTCGTCCGCGGTTTCGAGGTCGCGAAGGGCCAATTCGTGCTCGTCGAGGACGCGGATCTCGAGGCGATCGAGCAGCACGACACGTCGCGCAGCATCGAGATCGGCCGGTTCGTCAAGCTCGAGGAGGTCGACCCGATCTACTTCGACCGGACCTACTTCCTCGTCCCCGCCGCCGCCGAGGCGGCACGGCGACCCTACGTCCTCCTGCTCGAGGCGATGAAGGCGAGCGGTGTCGCCGCGCTCGGCAGGTTCGTGCTCGCCGGCAAGGAGAAGCTCTGCCTCATCCGGCCGATGGGAGACGCGCTCGCGCTCGAGACGCTCTTCGTCGCCGCGGATGTGAAGGATCACGCCGAGATCGACGACGCCGTCGCCGGCGCAGAGGTGAAGAAGCCCGAGCTCGACCTCGCCCAGCAGATCATCGACTCGCTCGAGGCGCCGTTCGACCCGGCCGAGCTCCGCAGCGAGTACCGCGAGTCGCTGCGCGAGCTGCTCGAGGCGAAGCTCGCCGGCAAGGAGTTCGACCTCCCGGTCGAGGAGGAGCCGGCGCCGGTCGTCGACCTGATGGCCGCGCTGCGCGCGTCCGTCGCCGCTGCGACGGAGAAAGAGACTGCGAAGAAGAAGAAGCCCGCCGCGGCGCGAAAGCGCGCGGCGGGCTCCTCACGCTCGTAGGTCAGTGCGGCGCCGGTAGGGCGCCGAGCGCCTGCAGCTGCGCCTGGAACAGCGTCTTGTCGATCTTGCCCTGGTAGATCGGCACGTGCTCCTCGACGCAGATCCGAATCACCTCGTCACGGTCGATCCCGACCTCCCTGGAGAGCTCGTCAGGCGTCAGGTGGTTGGCCAATGCCGCTCCTCTCGGTCGTCATCTTCTTCGCGCACAAAAAAGCCCGCCGCGCTGAGCGCTGGCGGACCGGTTCGAGAAGCTCTGTGGCGGGGCCAGGGAGGATCTTCACGCGACCCTCGCTGCGCCACCGGAGCTCATGTCCACACGATAATCGAACCGCGTGACGGATGCGACCTTCGTCTACGCTGTACGCGCTTTTCCGGGGTGTGGCGCAGCCTGGTAGCGCGCTCCGTTCGGGTCGGAGAGGTCCCCAGTTCAAATCTGGGCACCCCGATAGACGCGGGGGAAACCAGGTTTCCCCCGCGAGCCCCCTTCTTCCTCGCGGCTTCGCGGTCGCTCCTTGCGGTGGTTCGGAAAGGTGCCGCGATGAGGATGTGGGGCCTAGCGGGGGCACGGGCCGAGCCCGTGCCCCCGCCGTAAGGCATCTATCGTCGGGCTGTGGCCGTCCTCCGTGCCGTTGTCTTCGACGTCGACTTCACGATCGCCCGGCCGGGGCCCGACCTTGGGCCGGCGGGCTACGTCGAGGTGGGGCGGCGCTTCGGGCTCGAGCTCGATCCGGCGCTTCACGACGAGGCGCGGCGCGAGGCGCTGGCGACGCTGGAGCGCCACCCGGAGCTCGACCACGACGAGCAGCTCTGGGTGCTCTTCACCGAGCGCATCATCATCGGCATGGGCGGCGAGGGCGACACGAACGGCGCGGCGGTCGAGATGACGCGGGCGTGGGAGCACGCCGCCCACTTCGAGCTCTACCCCGATGTCGCCGGAACGCTCGACGAGCTCCGGGCCCACGGCCTCCAGATCGGGTTGCTGTCGAACACGGCCCGCGATCTCGAGCTCTTCGTCGCCCATCACGGCCTGGTCGTCGATGCGCTGCTCACCTCCCGCGCCCACGGGAAGACGAAGCCACACGAGTCGATCTTCCGCGATCTCCTCGACCTGCTCGGCGTCTTGCCCGAGGAGGCCGTGATGGTCGGCGACTCGATCGAGGACGACATCGAGGGTGCGCGCGCCGTGGGGATGCGGGCATTGCTCGTCGACCGCGACCGGCGCTACCCCGGCCGGCCGGAGCGCCTCGACTCGCTGGCCGGTCTCGTGGCCGCGCTCAATCTGTAGTCCCCTCTACGCTGTACGTCAGTGCCGGTATGGCTGATCTGGGCGATCATCGCCGTCCTGCTCGGGATCGGCGAGATGCTGACGCCCGGGCTGTTCTTCCTCGGGCCGCTGGCGCTGTCTGCAGGCGCCGCGGCGCTGGCGGGGCTGTTCGGAGGCGGGACGATCGTGACCCTGATCGTGTTCATCCTCGCATCGATCGCTTCGCTTGCGTTCCTCCGCCCGATCGCCCGGCGACATGTCCGGATGCCTTCGATCTCACGCACCGGCACGGATGCGCTCGTCGGCCGCAAAGCAGTGGTGACGCGCCGCATCGACGCCAACGGCGGTCGCGTTCGGATCGGCGGCGAGGAATGGTCGGCGCGCTCGTACCTCGACGGTGAGGTGCTGGAGGAAGGCAAGAGCGTCGACGTGATCCAGATCGAGGGGGCGACCGCCCTCGTGTCCGAATAGGAGGTCGGTGTGAGCGCAGCTCTCGCAGCCCTGATCGTGCTCGCCGTGATCGTGCTCTTCATCCTCGTCACGCTCGCGAAGACGATCCGTGTGATTCCGCAGGCGCGTGCAGGAGTGATCGAGCGCCTGGGTCGGTACTCACGGACGCTGACGCCTGGCCTTTCGATCGTGGTCCCGTTCGTCGACCGCTTGCGCCAGTTGCAGGACATGCGCGAGCAGGCCGTGTCGTTCGAGCCGCAGCCCGTGATCACTCAGGACAACCTGGTCGTCAACATCGACACGGTCATCTACTTCCAGGTCACCGACGCCAAGTCGGCGACGTACGAGATCAACGATCCGGTGAATGCGATCGACCTGCTGACCGTGACGACGCTGCGGAACGTGATCGGCGGGATGACGCTGGAGGAGACGCTCACGTCGCGCGAGAGGATCAACGACCAGCTGCGCGGCATCCTCGACGAAGCGACCGGGAAGTGGGGCATCCGCGTGCACCGTGTCGAGTTGAAGTCCGTCGAGCCGCCGCCGTCGATCAAGGACACGATGGAGAAGCAGATGCGGGCCGATCGCGAGAAGCGGGCCGCGATCCTGCAGGCCGAAGGCGTCAAGCAGTCGCAGATCCTGACGGCCGAGGGCGAGAAGCAGTCTGCGATCCTCAAGGCGGAAGGTCAGAAGCAGGCGGCGATCCTCGCAGCCCAGGGCCAGGCCGAGGCGATCGGCACCGTCTTCAAGGCGATCCACGACGGCGACCCGGATCCGAAGCTGCTCGCCTACCAGTACCTGCAGGTGCTGCCGCAGATCGCCCAGGGTGATGCAAACAAGGTCTGGGTGATCCCGAGCGAGCTCACACGGGCCCTCGGTGGGATCTCGGAGCGCATCCTCCCCCGATCAGGTGACGGAACAGAGTCAACCTGAGGGATGCGCTTCAGGAAGCCCGCAGCCGACGATCAGTCTCAGGTGCTCTCGCGCAGGCGGCTGCTCAACGCGGTGTTCGTTCTCTCGGCGCTCGTCGTCGGGGGTCTCGTCGCGCGCCATTACGCGCGCGCCGGCTGGCCGCTCCACAACGCGAACGTCTGGCTCGTCGCTCTCGCCGCGCTGATCTTCCTGGCCGCCTACGCGGCCAAGGCGTGGGGCTGGCAGCGGCTGTTCTCGAGCAGCGAGCGTCCCGCCGTCCTCACGCTTGCGGCAGCGGGCGGCGCCGCGTCCGTCGGCGGCATCGCGCTGCCGGGCCGCTGTGACGACGTGATCCGGCTTGCCGTCGTGAGGCGCTGCCGGCGTCGTCGGGCGAGCGTCGGCGCGGCAGTGCTCTCGATCTTCCTGCTCGCGCTGCTCGACAGCGCCGCCCTGGCGCCGCTTGCGTACGTGGCGGCGTTGGTGGCGAACGTCGGCGCATGGCTGCGCGTGGGACTGTTCGTCGTCGCCGCGGCCGGGGTAGCTGCCGCGGCAGTGGTGCTCAGCCTGCGCAAGCTGGCCGGGCTTCGGCTCGTGGCGCGGTTTCGGATCGCGCGGTTCGTCGGCGAGCATGCGACGGGACGCCGTGAGGCGATGTATGCCTGGCTCGCCGTTGCGATCTCCTGGGCCCTTCGCGCGCTCGCCGTGTTCGTGCTCCTGGCTGCTCTCGGGCTCGGCACGGACTTCGCCCTCGCCCTCGCCTTCGTGTGCGCCTCGTCGGCGTCTGCGGTGCTGCCGGTCGCCCCGGCCGGCGCCGCCGTCCAGGCGGGCGCCGGCGCGGCGATCCTGGTCGCCTCCGGCATGCGCACGGACGATGCGGTTGCGTTCGGCGTCGCCGCGCAGGCGCTCGTGATCGCCGCGGGGGCCGTGTGCGTGCTCGCACTCGGTGCCTGGCACCTGCAGGGAAGACTGGTGCCGGTTCCCGCGCTCAATCGGCGCGCAAGCTAGCCGAGCTCTGCTGCCGCCTCGGCCAGCGTCAGCACCGGGCCGACGCAGGTGTCGTGGCCCTCGAGCAGGTCGAGCCACTCGCGGAGCGGACGCGTCCTGAACAGCTGCTCGAGCTCCGGGAGCCGCGGCTCGAACCCGCGGCCGACGAGATCGGGGCGCCCGAGCAGCTCGCACAGGCGGTTCCAGAACTTCGGCTCCAGCGCGGCCACCGTCACGTGGCGGCCGTCGGACGTCTCGTAGATCCGGTAGCAGGCGGCGCCGCCCGTCAGGAGTCGCGGCAGCGGCTCGCCGCGAAGCCGGTGGGCGGCGAACCGGTGGGCGCCGTGCGTCATCGAGACGACGATGCGGGCTCCGTGACCGGAACGTGCACGCTCGAACAGCGCCGCCAGGATCTCGATCACGGCCCCCTGCGCGCCGGCACACAGGTCGGCGATCTGCACGGGCGGGAGCGCCGGAGCCGTGTCGGCCAGGACGCCCGCGTAGCCGAGGTAGTTGAGGTCGTGCCCCGCGTCGGCCGCATGTCGTCCTGTCGCGCCGAATCCCGTGATCGAGCAGAGGATCACCTCGGGTGACAGGTCGATGCCGAGGCGCTCGAGGACGCCCGGGCGGAAGCCCTCGAGCACGACGTCGGCCCGCATGAGGACCTCCGGCGGCGGTTCGGACCGCGCGTCCCAGACGAGCCGTTCCTTCCCCTCGTTGAGCGCGCCGTACCACCCGGGTGCGGTCGTCTCGACAGGATCGCCGTCGGGCGGCTCGATCTTCACGACGCGCGCCCCGAGCCGCAGCAGCTCCCGCGAGGCGAACGGGCCGGGCAGGTAGCGCGTCAGGTCGGCCACGGTCACTCCGTCGAGCGTGGCGGCACCCATCGGCCGATTATGCTGGGCGACCTTGTCCGAGCGGACGACCGAGCGGCGGAGCGAGCTCTTGCACGCGGCGGTGCGTGTCTTCGCGAGCAAGGGCTTTCGCGCGTCGCGTGTCCGGGACGTCGCCGAGGAGGCAGGGGTCGCGCACGGCCTTCTCTACCACTACTTCCGCTCCAAGGACGAGGTGCTCGACGAGATCTTCCGTCGCACCTGGTCGAACCTCGCCGCCGAGGTGCAGCGCATCGAGACGTCTGGTGCGCCGTTGCGCGAGCAGCTCGAGCGCTTCGCGGCGATCTATCTCGGGTCATGGCTCGAGACGCCGGATCTGATCCGCGTGCTCGTCCGCGAGATCGCCCGCGGCCCCGACGTCGGTGCGCGCGCCGGTGAGATCGAGTCGGTGCTCGCGTCGCTCGGCCGGATGATCGAGACAGGCTCACGCCGGGGGGAGGTGCGCGCCGAGGTCGACGCGCGATTCGCCACGTTCGCCTTCTACGGCGCGCTCGAGGAGATCCTGACCGGCTTCGTGCTCGAGCAGCTTCCGTCGTCTGCCGCCGACGTCGAGCGGGCGATTGCGACGGTGGTCGATGTCGTTACGGCAGGATTGGCGCCGTGACGAAGGTCGTCAACCTTGCGGATGCCGCGCTCGGTCCGGAGCGCGACCGGGAAGGGTGGCGCCAGCGGTCGGTGCGCGTCGGTGACGAGCTCGGGGCGGCGCTGATCGGCGGCAGCATCTACGAGCTCGCGGCGGGAGAGCGCACGTTCCCGTACCACTACCACCACGGCGTGGAGGAGTGGCTGCTCGTCGTCGACGGGACGCCGTCCGTGCGCACGCCGTCCGGCACACGGGAGCTCGAGGCCGGTGACGTTCTCTGCTTCCCGGCCGGCGCCGAGGGAGCGCACACCGTCAGCGGCCCGGGCCGGGTGCTGATCCTGTCGGGCGGCGGCCGACCGTCGATCGCGGTCTACCCCGACTCTGACAAGCTCGGCACGCGGTCCGGCGAAGCAGGCGACACGCTCGACTTCCGCCGCGCCGACGCCGTCGACTACTGGGACGGGGAAGAATGACCGACGTCAACCTGTTCGGGGTCGAGCTCACGCTCGACGAGGGCGATCCGGACGGGTACCACACCGCGTACGCGCGCGTCGGCCCGCTCGTCGGCGGCAGCCGGTTGGGCCTGTCCGTGTACGAGCTGCCGCCGGGTCAGAGCATCTGCCCGTATCACTGGGAGACGGACGAGGAGTGGCTGATCGTGCTCGCCGGCCGCCCGACGCTGCGCACGCCGGAGGGCGAGCGCGAGCTCGAGCCCTGGGACGCGGTCTGCTTCCCGGCGGGCGCCGATGGCGCGCACAAGGTGACGAACCGGAGCGATGCGACCGTGCGCGTCGGGATGCTCTCGACGCGGAACGAGCCGGGCATCGCCGTCTACCCGGATTCGAACAAGGTCGGCGCCTGGCCGCCCGGCAAGCTCTTCCGGATCGACGACGCCGTCGACTACTGGGACGGCGAGACTTAGATCACGACCGTCTCGCGGCGCGGCGTGCCGCGCGCGAAGCGCTCGACGTCGAAGCCGGAGAGGTCGAGTGACGGCTCGCGGCCGGCGACCAGCTGCGCCACGTGCTCGCCCACTGCCGGTGCCTGCTGGAAGCCGTGCCCGGAGAAGCCGGTCGCATAGAGGAAGCGCGACACGCGTTCGCTCTCGCCGACGAGCGCGTTGTGGTCCGGCGACACCTCGTAGTACCCCCACCACGACGAGGAGATCGGCAGGTCCGCGAGCACCGGCAGGCGCCGCGCCGCATGCTCGGCGACGTCTTCGAGCCCCGCCTCGCGTCCGCCGAACACCAGGCCGGGACCTTCGCGGTGGACGTAGAAGCTCGTCGTGAAGTCGATGGTCAGCGGCAGCTCTGCCGGCAGCCCGCCGTCGGTCGGCGTGAACCAGAGGTGACGGGGCTCTCCCTCGACCGGAAGGTCGATTCCCGCGAGCGCCGCGACCTCGCGGGACCAGGCGCCGGCCGTGCAGACGACCGTGGTCGTCGCAATCTCTACACCGCCGGACTCGACGGCTTCGATGCGGCCGCTGCGCACGCGCACGCCGGTCAACGGAGAGCTCTGCCGGATGCGCACACCGCGCTTCGCGGCACCGCGCGCGTACCACTGCACGACCGCCTCGGGCGAGCAGTAGCCGTCGAGCGGGCAGTGCGTCGCAGCGAGGATGCCGTCGAGGTCGAGCTGCGGGACGACCTCCAGGGCCTCCTCCGGAGTCAGCTCGCGGGCGGGAACGCCGAGCGCCTGTTGCATCGCCAGCGCCTCGCGAAACGCGGTCACGTCGTCCTCCTGGTCGAGCAGGAAGAGGTAGCCCCACTGGCGGAGCTCGATCTCGTCGCCCATCGCGATCAGCTCCGCCAGCGACCGTTGCGCGATCCGCACGTTCAGCTCGTCGCCGAACTGCATGCGAAAGCCACCCGCGGACTTGGCGGTCGATCCGGATGCGAGCGTGTCGCGCTCGAGCAGGACGACGTCGCTGATTCCGAGCTCCGCCAGGTGCCAGGCGACTGACGCCCCGAGCGCGCCTCCGCCGACGATCACGACCTCGGCGCTCTCCATGCCTCTTGGTTACGCGGTTGCGTGCACGGGCGCGAGCGCCGGCGCCCAGGAGCAGAGCGGGGAGACGTCGCCGGTCTGCCCGTTCAGCCTGCGGAAGCCGAGCGCATGCTCGGCCTGCATCATCTTGTGAATCTGCGTCGTTCCCTCGTAGATGATCGGCGCGCGCGCGTTGCGGAAGTAGCGCTCGATGCCGAACTCGCCCGAGTAGCCGTACGAGCCGAACACCTGGATCGCGAGGTGCGCCGCTTCGAACGCCGACTCGGTCGCGTGCCATTTGGCCAGCGAGGTCTCGCGCGTGTTGCGCTTTCCTTCGTTCTTCATCCACGCCGCCTGCATGACGAGCAGCTTCGACGTCTCGTAGCCGAGCACCATCGTCGCGATCATGTCCTGCACGAACTGGTAGCGGCCGATCTGCTGACCGAACGTCTCCCGCTCGCGTGCGTACTCGACGCTTCGCTCGAGGCACGCACGTACGACGCCGCACGCGCCGGCTGCGACCGTGAAGCGGCCCTGGTCGAGCGAGTGCATCGCGATCTCGAACCCCTGGCCTTCGGCGCCGATCAGGTTGTCGGCCGGCACCTCGACGTTCTCGAAGAAGAGCTCACCCGTCGAGCCGGCCCAGATGCCGAGCTTGTGCTCGGTGTCGCGCGACGTGAAGCCCGGCATGCCCTGCTCGAGGACGAACGCGCTGATTCCCTTGTGCGCGGCCGCGGGGTCGGTCTTCGCGAAGACGAGCGCGTGATCGGCCACCGTCGCGTACGAGATCCAGTTCTTCTGGCCGTTCAGGACGTACACGTCTCCCTCGCGACGCGCCGTCGAGCGCATCGCAGCCACGTCCGAGCCCGCGCCGGGCTCGGTGAGGCCGAAGCAGGCGAGCTTCTCGCCCTTTGCCTGGGGCGTGAGCCAGCGCTGCTTCTGCTCCTCGGTGCCGTACTTCAGCAGCGACAGCGAATTGAGGCCGACGTGGACGGAGATCAGCGTCCGGAACGCCGCCTCGCCGCGCTCGATCTCCTCGCAGGCGAGGGCCTCGGCGACGTAGTCGAGCCCTGCGCCGCCGTACTCCTCCGGGATCACGATGCCGAGGATCCCGAGCTCCGCCATCCCCTCGATCAGCTCCAGGTCGAGCTTGTGGTCGATGTCGTTCTGGATCGCCACGGGCAGCACCCGCTCGTCCACGAACCTGCGGACCGTCTCCTGGATCAGCCGCTGCTCGTCGCTGAGCTCGAAGTCCATGGCGGCGGAAGCCTACCGCCCGACGTCACCCTGCCTCCTGAGACCGGTGCCGGGGCGGAGCTACAGTATTGACTGACCAGTCAATCAAGCCAGGTGAGGAGTGGAACGCGCATGGCCACGGTGGAGCAGACGTCGACGGGTGTCTCGTTCGCACTGACCGACGAGCAGAAGGAGCTGCGCGCGCTTGCGCGGGAGTTCGCCGCCAGGGAGATCCGGCCGAAGGCGGCCGAGTACGACGAGCAGTCGACCCACCCGGCCGACGTGATCGCCAAGGCGCACGCGCTCGGTTTGATGAACCTCCACGTGCCGGAGGCCTACGGCGGCCTCGGCCTCGCGTCGTTCGACGGGATGCTCGTCGGCGAGGAGCTCAACTGGGGCTGCTCGGGGATCGGAACGTCGATCGGCGCCAACGGCCTCGGCGCCGGCCCGGTGATCCTCGCCGGGTCGGACGAGCAGAAGGCCCGCTGGCTGCCCCCGCTGCTCGACGAGCCCATCCTCTGCTCCTTCGGCCTCTCCGAGCCCGACGCCGGCTCCGACGTCGCCCGCATGGGCACGACCGCGGAGCGCCGGGGCGACGAGTACGTCCTGAACGGCTCGAAGACCTTCATCACGAACGCCGGCCACGCGGCCTGGACGGTTGTCTTCGCGAAGACCGATCCGGCGAAGGGCCATCGAGGGATATCGGCGTTCATCGTCCCGATGGACACGCCCGGCGTCACGATCGAGCAGCACCTCGACAAGATGGGGCAGCGCTCGACCGACACCTCGGCTTTCGCGCTGGCCGATGTCGCCGTCCCCGCCGCGAACCGGCTGGGAGAGGAGGGTGAAGGGTTCAAGATCGCGATGAGGACGCTCGACTTCACGCGCCCCGGCACCGCCGCCGGGGCAGTCGGGGTGGCTCAGGCGGCCTACGAGCTCGCCGTCGAGTACGCGAAGGAACGCGTCACCTTCGACGTGCCGATCGCGATGCACCAGGGAGTCAATTTCCTGATCGCCGACATGGCAACCGAGATCGAGGCCGCCCGCCTGCTCACCTGGCAGGCCGCCTGGCTGATCGACCGCGGCGAGCGCGCGACGTTGCACTCGTCGTTCGCCAAGCGCTTCTCCGCCGACACGGCCATGAAGGTGACCACCGACGCAGTGCAGGTCTTCGGCGGGTACGGCTACATGAAGGAGTATCCGGTCGAGAAGCTGATGCGCGACGCGAAGCTCTTCCAGATCTACGAGGGGACGTCGCAGATCCAGCGGCTCGTGATCGCGAAGGAGATCTTCATCCCACGCTAGAGTCGGCGAGCCGTGAGCCTCGAGATCGATCTGTCCGGACGCGTTGCGTTCGTCACCGGCGGCTCGCGTGGGCTCGGACGAGCCGACGCGTTGACGCTCGCGCGTGCGGGCGCCGACGTCGTGATCGCCGACCTGCTCGTCGAGTCGGAGCTGTCCGAGGAGACGGATGCCTACGGCCCCCTCGCGCAGGTGGCGCGGACGCAGGGGCTCGTCCACACCGAATCGACCGCCGAGGAGATCCGCAGCCTCGGCCGACGGTCGCTGGCCGTGCGGTGCGACGTCACCGATCGCGAGCAGGTCGCTGCTGCGGTGGCGCGCACCGTCGACGAGCTGGGAGCCGTGGACATCCTCGTCAACAACGCCGGGACACTCGACCACGTCGGGCAGTTCGCCGATCAGCGGCCGGCGCTGTGGGCGCGCGATCTCGACGTGAACCTCACCGGGGCGTTCAACTGCGCGCAGGCCGTGTGGCCCCGGATGAAGGAGCGCGGGTTCGGCCGGATCGTGAACATGGCGTCCGTCGCCGGCACGCTCGGCGGGTTCGGCCAGGCGTCGTACTCGACGACGAAGGCTGGGCTGATCGGGCTGACGAAGACGCTGGCGATGGAGGGGGGTCGCCACGGGATCACGTGCAACGCGATCGTCCCGGGCATCATCGGCACCGAGGCGTTCCACATGGCGAATCCTGCGATGAACGAGCGGATCGCCAATCGCACGGTGTTCAAGCGGCCGGGCGACCCGCAAGACATCGCGAACGCGATCGCGTTCCTCTGCTCCGACCTCGCGGCTTACATCACCGGCATCGAGCTGAACGTGTCCGGCGGCGTCGAGCTGTTCGTGTTCTAGAAGTCCGAACAGCCGCTAGGATGCGGCCTCTGTGGCCGCCACCTCCCCGGCCATCCTTGCACGCCGCCGCGCAGCCGCGCGCAGGCGCTTCTGGACCCGCATGGCCTGGGCCGGGGTGTTCCTGGTCGTCCTCGCACTCGCGGTGGGGCTCGCGTTCGCGGGCTCGGCCGACCGCCTTGGCGGCGGGACGCGTGTCGCCGGCGTCGACGTCAGCGGGCTCAGTCCCGCGGCGGCCCGGCGCGAGCTGGCGCAGCGCTGGCAGCGAACCGCCGCGACGCCGGTGGCGTTCACCTTCGGCTCGCGTCGCTTCTTGCTCTCGGCGAGGGAGCTCGGCGTGCGGGTCGACTGGGCCTCCGCCGTCGCAGCCGCGCGGCGTCAGGGCGACGGGTTCGGGTTCGTCCGCGGCTACCGCCGACTCGGGCTGAAACTGTTCCCCGCGGACGTCACGCCGCGTGCGCGCGCGTCCGACGCTGCGCTGGCGTACGAGCTCGGACTGATCGGCCGGGTGACCGACCGGCCGTCTCGCGATGCCCAGCTCGTCCGTCGCGGCCTTCACTTCGAGGTCGTCCGTGGCGAGTCGGGCCGCCTGCTCGATCGGACGGCGGCGGCGAGCGTCATCCTCGCATCGCTCTCGTCGTTCGACCGCAGCCCGGCTGCACTGCCCGTCGACGTCAGCCCGCCCGACGTCACGGCTGCCTCGCTGGCGGCGGCTCAGCGGTCGGCGACGGTCGCCGTCTCCGCGCCGGTCACGCTTGTGATCGGGCCGACCCGCATCAAGCTGCCCCGGTGGCGTATCGCCACGCTGCTCGACCTGACCCACGCGACCGGCGGCCTGCAGCTCGGCGGCCAGGGCGCGACTGCGGAGCTCCGGCGATTGCAGCAGGCCGTCAACCGCGCGCCGCGTGATGCCGACTGGGCCGTCGGCGCCGGCGGGTCGGTACGAGTCGTGCCCGCACAGCCCGGGCTCGCGCTCGATGTCAGGAAGTCGATGGCGGCCATTCTCGCCGCCGCGGAGCGGCCCGCAAACCGGGTCGCCAGGCTCTCCTACTCGGTGGCGCAGCCGAACCGGTCGACTGCCGAGGCGGAAGCGCTCGGGATCACGGGGACGGTCGGCGCATACGAGACTTTCTTCGGCGGCGTGCCCAACCGGATCCACAATGTCCAGCTCGTGGCCCACCTGGTCGATCGGAAGCTGATCGCTCCCGGCGCGACGTTCTCGTTCAACAAGACGACCGGCGACCGCTCCGCCGCCCGCGGCTTCCTCGCAGCTCCTGTGATCATCAACGGCGAGGTTCAGACCGGTCTCGGGGGAGGCGTCTGCCAGGTCTCGACCACGGTCTTCAACGCCGCGTTCGTCGCCGGGTTGCCGATCACCGCCCGCACGAACCACGCGCTCTACATCTCGCACTACCCCCTCGGTCGCGATGCGACCGTCGACTACCCCGACGTCGACCTGAAGTTCGTCAACGACACCGGTCACTGGCTGCTGCTGCGCACGTGGGTCAGCTCGTCCTCGCTGACGGTCGCGCTGTACGGGACGCCTCTGCACCGCCGCGTCGAGTCGGTGACGCAGCCGCTGCGCGTCGTCGCGCCGCCGCCGGTGCAGAAGACGAAGGATCCGAGCCTGCCGGCCGGCCAGACGATCGTGACCGACCCTGGCGTTCCGGTGCAGACGACCAGCGTCGAGCGGAAGGTCTACTCGGCTTCCGGCAAGCTCCTCTCCGACCAGACGTGGTCGTCGTACTACCGCGCAGTCCCCAAACTGATCACCGTCGGCACGAAGAAGCTCAAGCCGAAGGCGAAGCCGGCGACGCCGCTCAGTCCTGCAGGGACGGCGCCGACCGCTCCGCGCTAGCGATCGCGTCGAGCAGCCAGGCGGGAAGGCGGGTGGGACGGAACGTCTTCGCGTCGACGGTCGCGTGCGCCGTCCAGCCGTCGGCGATCGTGCGGTCGCCTCTCCGCACCGCGTACTCGTACCGGAAGCGGGCGCCCTTGAAGTCGACACAGCGCGTGAACACCTTCAGCCGGTCGTCGAAGACGGCCGGCTCGATGTAGCGCGCGTGCGACTCGAGGACGAGAGCCTCGATGCCCTCGTCGCGAAGGCGCTGGTAGCCGTGCGCATACTCCTCGAGGTACTCGACGCGCGCGACTTCGAACCAGACGAAGTAGCTCGAGTTGTGGGCGATTCCCTGCGCGTCCGTCTCGGCGAAGCGCACGCGGATGTCGGTCGAGAAGCTGAACCCCTGCACGGAGGGGCCATGCTCGCAGAAGCGAGCTTCGTCAGGCCGCGGCGCGCTTGACGGGCTTCTCGTCGAGGACGCGGAGGCAGCCGGCGCACACCTGCTGCTCGGTCTCGTACGGGATGCCCGCACGGACGACGAGCACCCGGACGTGCATCGGGTCGTGCTCGTGGTCGTGCTCGTGCTTGTCGGAAGGCTGGTTCGTCATCTCTCCACCCAGAGTAATCGGCAGATCCCCCGCGCGAACTGAGCAGTTTGTGTCAATTGGGCAACGATTCAGACGCCGGCCGGGAGCGAAAGTTGCACGTGGTCGGCGAGCCCCGACACGCCCACGCCGACGAGTCGCAGCGGGCCGGGACGCTCGCGAAGCGCACGGTCGAGAAGGTCGCAGGCGAGCGTGCCGATCCGCGCCGCGTCGTCGGTGCCGACCTGGAGCGACGTCGAGCGCGTCCGGATCGAGAAGTCCGGGTAGCGCAGCTTGGTCGTCACCGTGCGGGCCACCTGGCCGCGACGCGTCAGGTGCCCCGAGAGGCCGACGGCCATGCGCCGGAGCTCGTCGTGGAGGCGTTCCACCTCGCCGACGTCCCGGGCGAAGGTCTCTTCCTGCGAGATCGAGATCCGTTCCGCCGACACTTCGAGTGGGCGGGGGTCGATCCCGCGTGCGCGATCCCGGAGCTCCCGGCCCGTCTTTCCGCGCAGGATCGGCCCAAGGCCCTCGTCGTCCAGTGCGGCGAGCTCGCCGATCGTCTTGAGGCCGGCTGCCACGAGCCGCTCCTCGGCGCGCGGCCCGACGCCCGGCAGCACGCGGAGCGGAAAGGGGGCGAGGAACGCCGCCTCGCGGCCCGGTCGCACGGCTGTGAGCCCGCCCGGCTTCCGCCGGTCGGACGCGATCTTCGCCACCACCTTCGAGCCTGCGACTCCGAGCGAGCACGAGAGGCCCGTCCGGGTGCGGACGACGGCCTGAACCGCCCCGGCGACGGCGCGGGCGTCCTCGAAGACCGGTGCGACCTCGCCGACGTCGAGATACCCCTCGTCGATGCCCGTCTGCTCCACCGTCGGCACGATCTCGCGCACCGTCGACCAGACCTCGCGTGAGTAGTCGCGGTACAGAGCGTGGCGAGGCCGAACGAACGTTGCGTGCGGGCATCGTCGCAGCGCCTCGGCGCACGACATCGCCGAGCGAATGCCGAATTCGCGGGCGACGTAGTTCGCGGTGGCGACCACGCCTCGACCGTGTGGATCGCCGCCGACGATCAAGGGCACGCTGCGGAGTGTCGGGTTCTCGAGCTCCTCGACGGCGGCGAAGAACGCGTCGAGGTCGAGGTGCGCGACGAGCACTCAACCAGCGTAGATTCACCGCCAGATGCGGAGGTTGGCGATCCTGATGACGGTCGTGCTGCCGGTCGCCGCGGTCTGCGCCTCCGGCGCGGGGGCGGGGCGAACGAGCCCCTGCGGGACGGAGTCGCTCGGGTCGCCGAGTCTCTCCTACGCCGGCTGGGCGGAGCACGGCGCAGTCGCGTACGAGCGACCGGGAGGTGCGGTGGTCGCCCGGTTCGGCGCACGCAACCTGAACGGCTATCCGACGGTCTTCGGGATCGTCGGCGAGACGGCCGGCCGCACTTGCGGCGGACGGTGGTATCGGGTGCAGCTGCCGATCCGGCCGAACGGCAGCGTGGCCTGGGTGCGTGCACCCGCGCTCGTCGTCGAGCCGGTGCGGACGCGGATCGTCGTCGACCTCTCCGACCGGCGCCTGTGGTTGTACCGGAGCGGTCGTCTCGTCCTGCGCGCGCCGGTCGGTGTCGGCTCGCCCTCGACCCCCACGCCGACGGGGCGCTTCTACGTCGACCAGCGACTCGTTCCCGACGATCGGGCGGGCCCGTTCGGGCCCGCCGCGCTCGGCATCTCGGCGTTCTCACCGGTTCTCACCTGGTGGCCACAGGGAGGCCCGATCGCGATCCACGGCACCGACGAGCCGGCTTCGATCGGGCAGGCTCGCTCGAACGGCTGCATCAGGCTGCAAAACGCCACGCTCGCGCGCGTGTTCGCAGCAGCCGGCGCCGGGACCCCCGTCGTCGTCCGGCGGTAGGGCGCGGCGCCTCCGCCCCCGAGCGCGTAGGCTAGGCGCCGCAGATGCCCGAGACCAAGAACCCCCTCTCCCACCTCTCCTCGTTCAGCGAGGACCTGCTCGGCAAGGCTTCGAAGAACCCGGCCGCGTCGAAGTTCCTCCAGGGTGCGAACCAGCTGCGCGATCGTGTCGACGATCTCTCGAAGCGCGTCCGCGGGCTCGACGCCCTGGAGCAACGCGTCGACGAGCTCGAAGAGCGCGTCGCGAAGCTCGAGAAGCCCGCGCGGAAGCCGGCCCCGCCCAAGCCGAAGCACGAACAGGCGTAGAGGCCCGTCAGCCCGGGACGCGCACGCGAAGCGCGCCCGGCACGACCTCGAACGCAGCGGGCGTCGTCCCGACCTGCTCGCCTTCGACCTCGATCGGCAGGCGTTCCGGGGCATCGACCGTCACGTGTGCGCTGCGGAGCACCTCGACCTTCGGATGCCCCACGTGGCGACCCTTGTAGATCTTCGGAGCGGTGGTGAGGAAGTCGACCTTGGAGACGTCGCCGATCAGCACGACGTCGAACAGGCCGTCGTCGGGCTGCGCGTCCGGCGCGAGCATCATCCCCCCGCCGTGCCACGGCCCGTTGGCGACGATCACGTCGTGCATCCTCCCGCTCCGTTCGGCGCCGTCGAGCGAGACGGTCACTTCGGTGTTCTCCCACGTGAGGAAGACCCTCGTCAGCGCGTAGAAGAACGTGAGTCGACCGCCGAGCACCTTGGACATTCCGTTGGCCCGCTGCGCGACCGCGCCGCTCATGCCGACGGTGCCGACGTTCCCGAACCAGCGAACGGCATCCTCACCGCCCCACGTGCGGTAGCGGACCCGCCCGGCGTCGATCGTTCGCGGGACGCCGTCGCGCGCCACGCGAACCGCGTCGTCGAAGCGCCTCGGGATCCCGTACGCCCGTGCGAAGTCCATTCCGGTGCCGAGGGGAATCGTGGCGAGGTCGACGTCACGTTCGGCGATGCCGTTGATCACCTCGTTGAGGGTCCCGTCGCCGCCGGCTGCGACGACGAGTCGCGCCCCGCGGTCGACCGCCGTCTGGGCGAGCTCGATCAGATGTCCCGGATGCTCGGAGAACAGCGTCTCGCCGTCGAGACCTGCATGAGCTGCGCGGTGCGCGAGCTCCGCCCAGCGCCGGCCGGTGCGGCCGTTGTCGGACGCCGGATTGACGAGGAAGACGGTGTCCGGCATGTCGCCGACCGTGCCGCCCGTCAGTCGGCGACGGCGACGTCGAGGGCGATGCGGGTCATCCGGTCGACCGCCGCCCGCAACTCGTCGTCGCTGATGCGCCTGAACTCACCCTCGACCACGATGTCCGAGACCGTCAGCAGGCAGCCACCTTCGACACCGCGCAGAGCGGCCAGCGTGAACAACACGGCGGCCTCCATCTCTACCGCGAGGACGCCTCGCTTCGACCAGCGCTCGTACTGGCCGCCGTCCGGGTTGTAGAACAGGTCGCTCGACACGATGGGCCCGACGTGCATGGGGACGCCCTGCTCCTTCGCCGCGTGCACCGCGCCGTGGACGAGGCTCCAGGATGCGGTCGGGCAGTGCGGCTCGTTCGCGACCAGGTGGGATGCCGTCGAATCGGCCGGAACCGCGGTCAGCGCGACGATCAGGTCACCGAGGGCGTGGTGCGGCTGCAGGCCGCCGCAGGTGCCGACCCTGATGAGCTTCTTGCAGCCGAGCTGGATCAGCTCCTCGAAGACGATCGTCGCACCCGGGCACCCCATGCCGGTTCCCTGCACCGACACGCGCGTGCCCTCGTACTTGCCCGTGTAGCCGAGCAGGCCACGCTCCGAGTTCTGCTGTTCGACCTCCGTGAGGTACGTCTCGGCGATGTACTTCGCACGCAGCGGGTCGCCCGGCAGCAGGACTGCCTCCGCATACGAGCCCGGCTCGGCACGGATGTGAATCGGCATGGCGGCGGACTCTATAGAACACCTCCGCGATGACTGTTTTCGAGCCGACGACGCGCGACGTGCTCGCGTTCTGCTCCGCGGCGCCGGTCGAGCGCGTCTTTCTCGAGGACGTCGCCCGCCGGGGCCTGGGCCGCTTCGTGGCCACGGCCGATGCCGACGGCACGCTGTCCGCGCTCTGTCACGTGGGAGCGAACATCGTCCCTTCGGGCCCCGGCTGCGGGGTGTTCGCCGGAGGCTTGGCACACCCCGACGTGCGCATGCTGATCGGCGAGTCCCGCGCGGTCACCGAGCTGTGGGACGCGGCGCGTGCGCAACTGCCGAGCCCGCGCGAGGATCGTCCGGATCAGCCGGTCTTCGCGATCCGCGAGGCGCCCGCGCCGGGAGAGACCGCGCTGCGCCTCGCGACGCTCGACGACGTGCCGCGGCTGCTGCCGGCGTGCGCCGCCGCCTACGAGCTCGAGCTGGGCGTCGACCCGGTGGCCCGCGACGGCGATGCGTTTCGGTGGCGGACGGCCGCCCAGATCGAGGAGCGGCGTTCGTGGGTGTGGCTCGAGGACGGCGTCGTGCGCTTCAAGGCAGAGGCCTCGGCCTGGACCGGGTCGGCTGTGCAGCTCCAGCAGGTCTGGGTCGACCCGGACGTACGTGGCCGCGGCTTCGGTTCGCGGGGGCTGGCGGACCTGATCCGCCTCCTGCTCCGGACGACACCCGTCGTGACGTTGTTCGTCCGTGCCGAGAACGCGGCCGCGATCGCCCTGTACGAGGCGGTCGGGATGCAGCGGGAGCTCGAGTACAGGAGCGTGCTCTTCTGAGCGCCCGGCTGCGACGCTTCGTCTGGCTCGCGGTGGCCGCCTGGGTCGGCCGCTGGGCCGTGCTCGAGATCGCGTCCGTCCTCGCGCGTCGACGACCGGGTCGTTGAGGTGCAACACTGTCGGCTTGGAGGTCCTCGAGCGGATCGAGGCGCACATCCGGCGCCACGACTTGATCGCGCGGGGCGGCGACGTGCTCTGCCTCGTCTCGGGCGGTGTGGACTCCACGTGTCTCTACCACGCCCTCGCCGAGCTCGGTTATCGCACCTCGGCGCTCCATGTCGCCCACGGCCTCCGCGGTGAGGAGTCGGACGGAGATGCGGAGTGGTGTGCAGTGCGCTTCGGTGCCGAGGTCGTCAGGGGCGCGACGCGCGGTCGCACGGAGGCGGAGCTTCGCGACGTGCGCTATTCGTTCCATGCCGGCGCGCTGCGCGCGACGGGCCACACGCTCTCCGATCAGGTCGAGACGATCATCTACCGGCTCGCGTCGAGCGGGAACACGAAGGGGATCGAGGTGCGTCGCGACGACGGCGTCGTCCGTCCTCTCCTCTGTCTCTGGCGTGAGGACACCGAGGCGTATTGCCGGGGGCGCGGCCTCGAATGGCGGGAGGACTCGTCGAATGCGACGACCGTTCGCGGCCTGATCCGGCGCGACGTGCTGCCGGTGCTCGAGCGGATCCATCCGGCAGCGCGCGAGAACGTGCTGCGCGCGCTCGACGAGCGGCGCACACTGCCGCCGGCGCTCGCCGAGCTGCTCGACTCGCCGGTCGGCTCGAAGCGGGTCGACCTCGGCGGCGGCGTGCAGGCGGTGCGTGAGCACGAGCGCCTGTGGCTCGAACGCGGCCCGGTTCCGCTGTCGGGCTCCGTCGTCTGGGGTGCGTGGCTCATCGAGTCGCGCCGGCCGGGTCTCCGCGTTCGCGGTTGGAGGCCGGGCGACCGGCTTGCGGGCCGCACGAAGAAGGTGCAGGACGTGTTCGTCGACGCCAAGATCCCTCGCTCCGACCGCGAAGGGTGGCCGCTCGTCGTGCGGGGCGACCAGGTCGTCTGCGTCCCGGGTATCGTCGAGGCAGAAGGGGTGACGGCGCGCCGTGTCGATGATTGACGTCGAGGCCGGAGTCGGCGAGATCCTGATCGGCGAGGACGAGCTGCAGGCGCGGATCCGTGCGCTCGGCGCCGAGATCTCCATGGACTACCACGGTCGCGAGCTGTTGCTCGTCGGCGTGCTCAAGGGCGCTGTCTTCTTCATGGCCGATCTGATGCGGTCGATCTCGGTCGCGTGCGAGATCGACTTCATGGCGATCTCGAGCTACGGGGCGGCGACGGACTCCTCGGGTGTCGTCAGGATCCTCAAGGACCTCGACATCAACATCGAGGGCCGGCACGTCCTCGTGGTCGAGGACATCATCGATTCCGGCCTGACGCTCTCGTACCTGCTGCGCAACCTCGAGTCCCGCGAGCCCGCGAGCCTCGAGATCTGTGCCCTGCTGACGAAGCCCGACCGGCGTGAGGTCGACGTGCCCGTCCGTTACATCGGCTTCGAGATCCCGAACCGGTTCGTGATCGGCTACGGGCTGGACTTCGCCGAGCGGTACCGGAATCTGCCCTACGTGGGCGTCCTGCGGGACGATTTGATGCCGGAAGGGGCCTGAGCCGGTTGTCCGGGGAGGGGAATCGGGGGAACACCGGGAACATGCAAGCGGCTACGCTAGGTGAGGACCCGTGAACCGTTTTCTCCGCAGCGCGTTTTTCCCGCTCATCGTGATCGTCGTGCTGGTCTGGCTGGCAAGCCAGACTCTGATCCACACGGGCGGAACGGCGGAGAAGCGGACGACCTCGCAGGCGATCACGGACGTGCAGAACGGCCAGGTCTCCTCGGCGGTCTTCAACCCGAGCAAGCGGTCGATCTCGCTCAAGTACGAGAGCGGCAAGCATGCCACCGTCCACTATGCGTCCGACCAGGCGCAGCTCCAGTTCCAGCAGCTGCTCGAGAGCAAGGGCGTGCTCTGGGACTCGAAGGGGACGGGCGGCTTCTCGTGGACGGCGCTGATCGGCAGCTTCCTCCCGTTCCTGTTGCTGATCGGCTTCTGGATCTTCCTGATGAACCAGGTGCAGGGCGGCGGCTCGAAGGTGATGAGCTTCGGCAAGTCGCGTGCGAAGCGCATGGCTCCCGACTCGCCGAAGATCGGCTTCAAGGACGTCGCGGGCGTCGACGAGGCGGTCGAGGAGCTCCAGGAGATCAAGGAGTTCCTCGAGAACCCGAAGAAGTTCCAGGCGCTCGGCGCGTCGATTCCGAAGGGCGTTCTGCTCTACGGGCCGCCGGGCACCGGCAAGACGCTGCTCGCGCGCGCCGTCGCCGGCGAGGCCGGGGTGCCGTTCTTCTCGATCTCGGGCTCCGACTTCGTCGAGATGTTCGTCGGTGTCGGCGCGTCTCGCGTCCGCGACCTGTTCGAGCAGGCGAAGCAGGCGTCACCGTGCATCGTCTTCATGGACGAGATCGACGCGGTCGGGCGCCATCGCGGCGCCGGCCTGGGCGGCGGCCACGACGAGCGCGAGCAGACACTGAATCAGCTGCTCGTCGAGATGGACGGCTTCGAGATGAAGGACAACATCATCCTGATCGCCGCCACCAACCGTCCCGACATTCTCGACCCTGCGCTGCTGCGCCCGGGTCGCTTCGACCGTCAGATCGTCGTCGACCGCCCCGACCGCAACGGCCGCCGGAAGATCCTCGAGGTGCACTCGAAGGGGAAGCCGCTGGCCTCGGTGATCGACCTCGACTCGCTCGCGGCCGGCACGCCGGGCTTCACCGGCGCCGACCTTCGCAACCTCGTCAACGAGGCTGCGCTGCTCGCCGCCCGTCGCGGCAAGAAGGTGATCGAGCAGGAGGAGCTCGAAGAGGGGATCATGCGCGTGATCGCAGGCCCCGAGAAGAAGGCGCGCCTGCTCTCCGAGAAGGAGCAGCGGATCACCGCGTACCACGAGATGGGGCACGCGCTCGTCGGCCACTTCCTCGAGAACACCGACCCCGTGCACAAGATCACGATCGTCTCGCGCGGACAGGCGCTCGGGCTCACGATCTCGCTCCCCACCGAGGATCGCTACCTGACGACGCGCAAGGCGCTGCTCGAGCAGATCGCGATGACGATGGGCGGTCGCGCGGCCGAGGAGCTCGTCTTCAACGAGGTGACGACCGGTGCCGCCAATGACATCGAGAAGGTGACCGCGACTGCGAAGCAGATGGTGATGCGCTTCGGGATGAGCGAGAAGCTCGGCCCGCGCGTCCTCGGCCGCAACCACGACATGCCGTTCCTCGGACGGGAGATGGGAGCCGAGCCGGACTACTCCGAAGAGGTGGCGCGGGAGATCGACGACGAGATCCGGCGCATCATCGAGGAGGGCCACGACGTGGCGACGCGCGTGTTGCGCGACCACATCGACGATCTCCACCGGATCTCGCAGATCCTGATCGAGCGCGAGACGATCGACAGCGATCAGTTCCAGCGGCTGCTTGCCGGCGAGTCCGAGGATGCAGTCTTCCCGCCCGAGCCGGCACCCGCCGCCGAGCCTGCGGGCGAGCCGGAGCGGCGGCCGCAGCCCAAGCCGCGTCCGTTCCCGCTCCCGGGCGGTGCGGCCATGCAGCCGCCCGAGCCCGAGGCGAGCTAGGCTCGGCTCGGGTTCGCGTGGATGCCCGCTTGCGGGTATCCACCGGATCACTCTGCCCGAGGCGAGCTAGGCTCGGCTCGGGTTCGCGTGGATGCCCGCTTGCGGGTATCCACCGGATCACTCTGCCCGAGGCGAGCTAGGCCCTCCAGTTCGGTGCCTGGCACCGAGGTGCCAGGCACCGACTTGACGAGGCTCGGCACCTGTTGACGGAAGCAGTTCCGCTTCGCCGGCGTTGATCTCGAGGTGGAACGGCCCAGCCGCACGGCGCTCGGTCAGCTGGTCCTCGTCGCGTTCCTCTTCGGCGGGACGTGGCCCGCGGGGAAGGTCGCCGTCGAGCATGTGCCGCCGCTCACCGTCGCGACCGCGCGTTTCGTCCTCGCCAGCCTGCTGCTGATCGCGCTCGTCCGCCTCCGGCGGGGCGCGCTTCCGCTCCCCGCTCGCGAGGACGTGCCGCTCGTCCTCGCGCTCGGCCTGACGGGGATCGCTGCGTACCAGGCCTTCTTCCTGATCGGCCTCGTCCGCACACCGGCGAGCGACGGAGCGATTCTCGTTCCCGGTCTGATCCCGGTGCTGACGACGCTTCTCGCGTGGCGCGCGTTCGGCCAGCGGCCTTCGGGTCGAGCTGCGCTGGGCTTCGCCATCGCGATCGTCGGGCTCGTCGTCGTGGTCGATCCGGCCGGTGCCGTGAGCTCGAGGAGACTCGCCGGCGACCTGATCCTCGTCGGTGCATCGGTCTGCTGGGCGGTCTACACGATCCTCGGACGCTCTGCGACTGCTCGCTTCGACCCGCTGCTCGCGACGACGTACGCTTCGGTGGTCGGGGCCTTGATGCTGGCGCCCTTCTCGGTCACGGGATGGGGGACGTTCGTCCACGCCGGAGCGTCTGCCTGGCTCGCGGTTCTGTACCTGGCACCGCTCGGGACGGTGCTCGCGTTCGTCCTCTACTACGAGAGCGTGCACACGCTCGGCGCCGCGAAGGCCTCGGCGTTCACCCTCCTCGTCCCGGTGTTCGGCGTCTCGCTGTCGATCCTCGTGCTCGGTGAGCCGCTCCGAGCCGGGCTGGCGGTCGGTGGGGCGATCGTGCTCGCCGGCCTCTGGCTGGTGCAGCGGCCGACCGGTCAGGCTCCTGCGGCGGCCGTGCCCAGCCCCGCCTCCCAGGAGGCCCACAGCCGCGCATAACGGTCGCCGCGCCGCACGAGCTCCTCGTGGGAGGCGACCTCGACCAGCCGTCCACCCTCGAGCACGGCAACGCGGTCGGCACGCTGCGCCGTCGAGAGCCGGTGGGCGATCGTGATCATCGTGCGACCTCGGGCGACGGCGGCCAGCGCCTGCTCGACCGCGGCCTCCGTGTTCGGATCGAGCGCCGACGTGGCCTCGTCGAGCACGATCACCGCCGGGTCGGCAAGGGCGACGCGCGCAATCGAGACGAGCTGCCGTTCTCCGGCCGACAGCCGAACACCGCGCGACCGCACGTCGGTGCCGAGGCCGCCGGGGAGACGCTCGAACCGCTCGAGGGCGCCGATCGCCGCCAGCGCGGCGCGCACGTCGTGGTCGCCGGCCTCGGGCCGGCCGAGGCGGACGTTGTCGGCGATCGAGCCCGAGAACAGGTGGCCTTCTTGCGGCACGAAGACGATGCGGTGCCGGAGCTCCTCCTCGGCGGCCGTGCGCAGGTCGACGTCACCGAATGTCACGACTCCCGCCTGCGGGTCGTAGAAGCGGACGAGGAGCTTTGCCAGCGTGGACTTCCCGGCGCCGGTCGGGCCGACCAGCGCGAGATGCTCGCCGGCGCCGACGGCCAACGAGATATCCGCTGCGGCCGGTGCACCGCCGTCGTACGCGAACGTGGCTCCGTCGGCTCGGAGGCTCCCGGTCGGCGGGAGCGTGCCCGTGCCGCCCTCGACGGTCACGGGCTCCGCGAGCAGTCCGGCGATCTTCTCGAGCGCTGCGCGGCCGGACTGGAACTCGGTGTACCAGTCGCCCAGCCTGGCGATCGGGTCGAAGAGCGAGATCAGGTAGAGGGCGAACGCGACGATCGTTCCGACAGTGACGCGTCCGTGCTGCTCGAGATAGCCGCCGACGACGAGCACCGAGGCGAGCGCGAGCGACTGCGCGAACGCGATCATCGGGAAGAAGCCGATGTTGACGAAGGAGATTCGCCGCCACGCTGCGACCTGGGCGCGCGAGCGCACCCGGTACGAGGCGTAGCGGTCGGTCTCGCGGCGATAAGACTGGAGGACGCGCACGCCCGTCAGACCCTCCTGGAGCGACGACATCGTCTCGGCCACCCGGTCGCGCAGCGCGAGGAACGCCGGCCGGGAGCGCCTTCCGTAGCGGAGCGACGACCACACGAGCAGGGGAACCGAGACGAGCATCACCAGCGAGAGCAGCGGCGACAGCGACACGAGGATGACGAGCGTCACCACGAACAGCAGCACCGAGCCGACGACCTCGACCAAGACCATGCGTGTGAACGTCGTCAGCGTCTGCACGTCGTTCGTCAGGCGGGACATGAGAACACCTGCGCGGGTCTGCTCGAAGAACGGCATCGAGAGCTGCTGGAGCTTGTCGAACGCCGCCACCCGCAGGTCGCCGAGGAAGCATTCGCCGGCGCGGGCGCTGCAGAGCACGATCACGCGCTCGAGCGCCGGCCGCACGAGGACGAGCACGAGGTAGACGGCGGCGGCGATGTTGATCGCGCGTGCGTTGCCCTCGGAGATGCCGTGATCGATTGCGTACTTCGTCAGCAACGGAGCTGCGAGTGAGATCGCGGTCGCCCCGATCATCGCCAGCCCGGCGAGGACGATCGGTCGCCGGTACGGGCGCAGGATCGGCCCGATCTGCTCGCGAATCACGCGGCCTCCGACACGGCGAGCGCGAGCAGGGAGCGATACCGCGGCGAGCGCGCGAGCAGCTCATCGTGAGTGCCCTGCTCTGCGACTCGGCCGGCCTCGACGAGCGCAACCCGGTCGGCGAGCGCAATCGTCGCCGGCCGATGCGCAATCACGAGCGTCGTCCTCCCACGCATCACTTCCGCCAGCGCGGCGCGGATCTCGTGCTCCTTGGTTGCGTCCACCGCCGAGGTCGCGTCGTCGAGGATCAGCACCTTCGGGTCGGCGAGAATCGCGCGTGCGATCGCGATGCGCTGCCTCTGCCCGCCGGAGAGCGAATACCCGCGCTCCCCGATCATCGTCTCGTATCCCTCCGGGAGCCGTTCCACGAACTCGTCGGCGCCCGCGAGCTGCGTCGCCCGTTCGATCTCCTCGTCGGCCGCATCCGGCGCGGCGAGCCCGACGTTTCCGCGGACGGTGTCGCCGAAGAGGAACGCGTCCTCGAACACGATGCCGACGCGGGCCCGAAGCTCGCCCAGCCGGAGATCGCGGACGTCGACGTCACCGATCGTCACTCGCCCGGCGTCGGGGTCGTAGAACCGTGCGAGCAGCGCCGCAGCCGTCGACTTCCCCGAACCGGTCGCGCCGACGAGCGCCAGGGATGTCCCCGCGGGAATGTCGAGCTCGAACCCGTCGAGGACGGGCTGCCCGTCACCGTAGGAGAACTGCACGCCGTCGAAGCGGATCCCCGTGTCCTTCGGGAATGCTCGCGCGTTCGGCGACTCGACGACGACCGGCTCGGCGCGCAACACGTCGGTCACGCGCTGACCTGCCGCAGCCGCGCGTTGCAGCGTCCCGACACGCTGCCCGATCGTCCGCAACGGGTTGACGAGCAGCGCGAGGTAGAAGCCGAACGCCGCAAACGTGCCGATCGTGATCGCGCCGGAGAGCGCCTGGTGCCCTCCGTACCAGAGGACCACGAGCATCCCGATCAGCGGCAATGCCTCGAGAGCGGGCAGGAACACCGCATCGACGCCCGCGACGTCGAGCGCGGTGCGGACGACGTCGTCGGAGCGCTCACGGAACCGGGCCGAGAGCGCCGCTTCGGCGCCCAGGCCCTTCACGACGCGCACTCCGGCGATCGACTCCTCGACGAGCGAGGTTGCCGCTGCGAGGCGCTCCTGGTTGATCTTCGTCCGTTCGGCGTACCGCTCCGAGTAGCGGCCGAACCCGATGCTGAGCAGCGGCAGCGGCAGCAGGACTGCGAGACCGAGCCGCCAGTCGAGCACGAACATGACGACCGACGTGCCGACGATCGTGAAGACGTAACCGATCGTGTGCCCGATCGAGTCGAACGCACGTGCCACGAGCTCGGCGTCGTTCGAGGCACGTGAGATCAGCTCACCCGCTCCGACCCGGTCGTGGTAGTGCGCGTCCAGCTCGAGTGCCCGCCGGAAGATCGCGTCCCGCACCTCGGCGTCGGCGCGCGCGCGATTGCGGATCGCGAACACGTGTCGGAGCGCGCCGGACACCGCCTCGACGGCGCCCAGCAGGACGAGGCCGGCGCACGACCACCAGAGAGCGGTCTGGTCGCCGTCCACGACGCCCGCGTCGATGGCACGCTTGATCAGCAGGGGCGCTGCAATCGCGGCGCCCTGCCAGGCGAGCCCCGACACGACGGCGCCGACGATCGACCAGCGCAACCGCCGTGCGATCAGGCCGAGGTAGCGCCAACCGCTCTCCACCCGCGAAAGTATCCGGAGATGTCAACCAGGGCTCCGATCGAGCAACGGTTTCCGCGTCCGTCGGTGATGGGTGTGATCAACGTCACCCCGGACTCGTTCTCGGACGGGGGCGTCCACCTGCGCGTCGAGGCGGCGGTCACGTCGGCGTGGGGGATGCTGGAGGCCGGTGCGGCGATCGTGGACGTCGGCGGCGAGTCGACACGGCCGGGCTCGAGCGGCGTGAGCGCCGAGGAGGAGCTCGCCCGGATCGAACCGGTGCTCGCCGACCTCGCCGGTGCGCCCGTGTCCGTCGACACCTCGAAGGCCGAGGTCGCCCGGCGGGCGCTCGAGCTGGGCGTGGAGCTCGTCAACGACGTGACCGCCCTCCGGAGCGACCCCGAGCTCGCCGGCGTCGTCGCCGACGCGGGTTGCTATCTCTGCCTGATGCACATGCAGGGCGAGCCCCGCACGATGCAGGAGAACCCTGTCTACGACGAGGTCGTCTCGGACGTCAAGCGGTTCCTGACGGAGCGACTCGCGTTTGCGGTCGCCCAGGGCGTGCGGGAGGAGCTCGTCTGCCTCGATCCGGGAATCGGCTTCGGCAAGACGGTGGCCCACAACTTCGAGCTGCTTCGGCGGTTGGACGAGCTCGCCGCGATCGGGCGGCCGCTGCTCGTCGGCGTCTCGCGCAAGAGCTCGCTCGGGCGGATCATGGGCGACCCCGAAGCGCGCACCGGCTCGACCGCCGCATCGGTCGGTGCGGCGGTCTCGGCCTACGAGCGCGGGGCGACGATTCTGCGTGCACACGACGTGCGTGACCACGTCGAGGCCCTCTCGGCGGCGCGAGCGGTTGTCGGATGATCGTCGAGCTGAAAGGGCTCGAGGTGGTCGGATACCACGGCGCCTACGAGGAGGAGCAGCTCACCGGCCAACCGTTCTGGTTCGACGTCTCACTCGAGGTCGGCGAGCGTGGTGCGGATGACGATCTCGCTCGGGCGGTCGACTACACGCAGGTAGCCGCTGCGATCCGCGAGGTGAGCGCCGGGAGGCGTTTCGACCTGCTCGAGGCGCTCGCCGCTGCCGTGGCGGACCAGCTCCTGCGGCGCTTCGCGGTCGAGCTCGTGGTCGTGAAGGTCCGGAAGCGGCCGGCCGGGCTGCCCGTCGAGTGGGCGGCGGTCACCGTGAGCAGGCCGTGACCCTCGCATACGTGGGTCTCGGGGCGAACGTCGGCGACCGTGAGGCACAGATTCGCGAGGCAGCTGCGCTGATCGGCGCCGAGCGGCTCTCGAGCCTGGTCGAGACCGAGCCCTGGGGCATCGTCGATCAGCCCCGTTTCCTGAACGCGGCGGCCGAGGTCGAGACCCACCTGTCCGCGAGGGCCTTCCTCGAGCGCCTGCTCGCCGTCGAACGCCGGCTCGGCCGCCTGCGGACCGGGAAGCACTGGGGCCCGCGGACGATCGACCTCGATCTGCTGCTCTATGGCTGGGAGACGATCGACGAGCCGGGGCTCGTCGTCCCGCACCCGTTCCTGCTCGAGCGTGCCTTTGCACTGGAGCCGTTGTGCGAGCTCGTCCCGGAGCTCGAAATCCCCGGAAACGGCACGGTCCGGGAGGCGCTCGCAGGGTTACAATCAGGCTTGTGAGTCACCTCGACGAGCTCGACGAGTTCGAGGCAGAGGCCGAGCTTCGCCTGAAGAAGGAGTACGGGGCCGTCTTCGGCCTCTTCCGCTACTGCGTCCTCACCCAGGATGCGACGTACCTCTGCAACAAGCTCGATCTCCAGTACGTGCCGCAGCCGAGCTACCCGTTCTTCCACGTCCGGATGGAGGACGTCTGGGTGTGGGACAAGAACCGCCCGACCCGGATGATCCCGCGCGCGGAGGTCTACACCTCGAGCGACGTCACGATCGAGGAGCTCCGCGGCGAAGGCGACGAGCCGGTCCTCACGGCCGAGGCACTCGCCAAGCGCATCGGCGAAGGCCGCAGCGAGATCGAAGACCTCTAACGCGTGCTGTTAGCGATCGACGTCGGGAACACCCAGACGGTGTTCGGGCTGTTCGACGGCGAGCGCCTGAGCGAGCAGTTCCGCGTCGCGACCGACCGTGCGCACACCGGCGACGAGCTCGCGGTGATGTTGCGCGCGTTCGTCGAGCTCGATGCGCTCGAGGGCATCGTTCTGTCGTCGACGGTGCCGGCGCTCATCCGCGAGTACGAGGCGTTCGCCGACCGCTGGGCCGGCGTCGACCTGCTCGTGCTCGGCCCGGGCGTCTCGACCGGCGTCCCGATCCGCTACGACGACCCACGCGAGGTCGGGCCCGACCGGATCGCGAACTCGGTCGCCGCTCGCGAGCGGCACGGCGCGCCCGTGATCGTGGTCGACTTCGGCACGTCGACGAACTTCGACATCGTCTCGGCCGCCGGGGAGTACGTCGGCGGTGTGATCGCCCCCGGGGTCGAGATCTCGATGGAGGCGCTCTTCGCGCGTGCCGCCCGGCTCGTCCGAATCCCGCTCGAGGCGCCGGCCCACGTGATCGGCAAGACGACCACGCAGGGCCTGCAGTCCGGGATGGTGTACGGCTTCGCCGGCCAGGTCGACACGATCGTCGACCGCATTCGCGACGAGCTCGGCGCGCCCGACGCGCCGGTGGTCGCAACCGGCGGCCTCGCCGATCTGATCGCGCCCCACACGCGCACGATCACGGCGGTCGATCCCGAGCTGACGCTGCAGGGCCTGCGCCTCGTCTGGGCGCGCAACCGCGCGTAGGCGTGGTGCCTGGCACCGCGGTGCCAGGCACCGTCTCCTAGCCTCCTCCGTACAACGAGATGGGAAGGGAGTCGAGGAGCACCTCGTCGGCCGGGTCGGGGAGGTCGCGAAGCAATCGCTCGAGAGCGAGTCGCGCGCCGGGCGCGGCCGCGAACAGGCGCCGTTCGACCTCCTCCAGCGAAGGCAGCGTCACGAGCTCCTGCTTGAACGGGCGCGGGAAGCGGCCGTGGCCGAGATACCAGCCGTAGAACTTCTTCAGGAAGCCGAACGCGCGGTGCTCGCCCAGCTCCCGCACCGTCTCGCGCATGAAGAGGACGAGCTCCGCGACGACGTCCTCGCGCGACGGCTCGGTCTCGTCGCCCATGATCTCGGCCAGCACCCACGGATTGCCCTGGGCGGCGCGCCCGACCATGACCGCTGCCGCTCCGGTCGTCGCAAGGACCGCCTGGGCCCGCGCCCGCGACGTGACGTCGCCGGATGCGATCACGGGGACGTCAACGAGCGACACGAGCTCGGCGGTGAGCGAATGGTCGGCCGTGCCGGTGTACATCTGCCGGGCCGAGCGCGGATGGAGCGTGAGCGACGCGGCGCCGGCGTCGACGAGGCGCGGGCCGATCTCGAGGCATGTGCGGGAGCCGTTGGCGACTCCGCGGCGCATCTTCACCGAGACGGGGAGCGACACCGCTCCTGCGACCGCCTCGACGAGGCGGCAGGCATGGTCGGGGTCGTCGAGCAGTGAGGCTCCGGCGCCCGTCTTCGTCACCTTCTTCACCGGGCAGCCGAAGTTGACGTCGACGAGATCGGCGCCTGCGGCCTCCACGATCCGGGCCGCCTCCGCCATCGCGCCGGGGTCCGACCCGAAGATCTGGATCGCCAGCGGGCGCTCGTCGGCGCCGACCCGCAGGTAGCCCAGCGTCCGCTCGTTCCGGTGCCGGACGCCGGCGACGGAGACCATTTCGGAGCAGACGAGACCGGCGCCGAATCGCCGCCCCTGGCGGCGAAATGCCTGCACGCTGACCCCTGCCATGGGCGCCAGAACGAGCCGGCCCGGAATCTCGACGCCGCCGATCCACCAGTGCTCCCGGAGGTCGATATTCACGGTTCGTGAATCGTACCCGGGCCTAGTTGCGCCTCTCCCGGCTCCGTCGCTACCATTCGCGCCCGTTTTCCGACGGGTCTGGAGGCCACTTGAAGGAAGTCATCCTTACGCCCGAGGGCTACGAGAAGCTGAAGGGCGAGATCGACTATCTGCGCGGCGAACGGCGCCGCGAGGTCGCGGAGCGCATCCGCGTTGCCCGCGAGTTCGGTGACATCGCCGAGAACGCGGAGTACGACGACGCCAAGAACGAGCAGGCGATGCTCGAGCACAAGATCGCCCAGCTCGAGGAGCGGCTGCTCTCGGCGCGCGTGATCACGAAGAAGGAGATCTCGAAGGACGCGGTCTCGGTCGGCTCGAAGGTGCGCTTGCGCGACATGCAGGCGAACAAGACGTTCGAGTACCACATCGTCGGCTCCACGGAGGCCAACCCGGCAGAGAACAAGCTGTCGAACGAGTCTCCGGTCGGGAAGGCGATCATCGGTCACAAGAAGGGCGACGTCGTGGAGGTCTCGGCCCCGCGCGGCGCGCTCAAGTTCAAGATCCTCGAGATCAAGGCCGCCTGAGCAGCCTTCCAGCCATCTAGGGTCGCCGGTCGTGGAGATCGTGCGCCTCGAGCCGGACAGCTACGCCGCCGCCAGCGCCGTGCTCGCCCGCGCCTTCTTCGACGACCCCGCGTGGGTCTGGCTGATCCCGGATCCGGATCGTCGAGGTCGCCTGCTCCAGCCGCTCTTCCGGGCCGGCTTCGACGTCACGGCCGCCGACGTGTGGGGGACGGTCGGGACGGTTCGCGGTGCCGCCCGGTGGTTGCCCCCGGGCCGCCCCGCCCTCCGGGTCGCCGCCACGCTGCGGGCGCTGGTGTCGACGCCGCTGCGGCTGGGGCGTTCGACCGGGTCGTTCCTCGCCTACGGCCGGTCGGTCGAGTTGATGCGCACCGAGGTCGCGGGCGGCGCCCACTGGTACCTCGCCGGGATCGGCGTCGACCCGGATGCGCAGCGCCAGGGAATCGGTGGTGCGTTGCTCGGGCCCGGCCTCGAGGGAGCGGCGAGGCAGCAGCTCCCGGTCGTGCTGCTGACGAACAACGAGGCGAACCTGTCCTTCTATCGAGAGCACGGCTTCGAGGTCGTTCGCGAAGGAGAGACACCGAAGGGCGGGCCGCCCGCCTGGGCTATGGTCAGGCGCCCATGACCCCTCTGCGTCCGAAGCGCTTTCCGGACCGCGACGAGATCGCCGCCGTGCGGGCCGAGGCGGAGGTGCTCGAGGCGGGTGTCGAGGCGCCCGAGTCGCGGCGGCTGGCGGGGCGCGTGCTCGCTCGCCGAGACATGGGAAAGCTCGTCTTCCTCGATCTCGTCGACCGTTCGGGCCGGATCCAGCTGATGTGCCCGCTCGCGCGCACGGGGGAGGTCGACGTCCATCTCGGCGACGTGATCGGCGTCACGGGCCATCCGACCAAGAGCCGCCGCGGCGAGGCGTCCCTGATCGTCGACGAGCTCGTGCTGCTGAGCCCGATCCGCGCGCCGCTCCCCGACACCTTCCACGGTCTCACGGACGTCGAGCAGCGCTATCGGCGCCGCTACCTCGATCTGCTGATGAACGAAGACGTGCGCTCCGACTTCATGCTCCGCGCACGGATCGTGAGTGCTGTCCGGCGCTTCCTCGACGCCGAAGGCTTCGTCGAGGTCGAGACCCCGGTCCTGCAACCGCGCTACGGCGGCGGCTTCGCCGAGCCCTTCGTCACGCATTCCAACGTGCTCGAGCAGGATCTCTACCTGCGGATCGCGACCGAGCTCTACCTCAAGCGGCTGATCGTCGGCGGGCTCGAGAAGGTCTACGAGCTCGGCAAGGACTTCCGGAACGAGGGAGTCAGCTACAAGCACAACCCCGAGTTCACCCAGCTCGAGTGGTACGAGGCGTTTGCCGACTATCGCGACACGATGAGCCGCATGGAGCGGCTCGTCGAGTTCGTCGCCGTCGAGACGCTCGGCACCACGCGGGTCACGTTCAGGGGCCACGACGTCGATCTGAAGGCGCCCTGGCGGCGGGTCAGGCTCGTCGACGAGCTCGCCGCCGCCGAGCTCTGGACGCGAGACTTCGACGAGCTGAAGGAGCGCCTCGGGTCGCGCGGCATCGAGGTGTCACAGGACCGAACCTGGGCCCAGCTCGTCGACAAGGCGATCACGGCATATGTCGAGCCGCGCCTGATCGAGCCGACGATCCTCTACGACTATCCGATCGAGTTGTCGCCGTTTGCGCGGTCGACCGAGGACGACCCCACGATCACCGAGCGGTTCGAGTTCTACGTCGGTGGGATGGAGCTCGGCAACGCCTTCTCGGAGCTGAACGACTCGGACGAGCAGGCAGAGCGGTTCTCGATGCAGGCCGAGGAGGGCGCCGGAGGCAACGTGGAGGCCGAGCAGGGCGATCCGGACTACGTGGAGGCGCTCTCGTACGGCATGCCGCCGACCGGAGGGCTCGGCCTCGGCATCGACCGGCTCGTGATGGTGCTCGGCGGCAAGGAGTCGATCCGCGACGTGATCCTCTTCCCGGCGCTCCGCTCGTGATTCCGCGCACGACAGTTGTCAGAATGTAAAGCGTGAGTAAAACCGTGACCGAGCCGGTCCCTGCTCCGCTTGGGGACGAGCGGGTCGGGCAAGGCAGCTCGCGGCCCAGCCTGTCGGTGTGCTGCCTGACCCACGGGCGGTCGCCGATCCGCCTCACGGCCATCCTTCGGCTGCTCCGCCCGGTCGCAGACGAGATCGTGGTCGCGCTCGACGACAGGGCGCGGGAGTCCGCGTCCATGCTCGCAGGCGTCGCCGACCGCATCCTGCTCTTCTCGCACGCCGAGCCTGGCGACCGTCCGATCGTGTGGCTCTGCAGCGAGTGTCGGGGCGACTGGATCTTCAACATCGACGACGACGAGATTCCGAGCGCCACCCTCCTGCTGGAGCTGCCCTTGCTGGTCGGCCGGCGCGACGTGACGCACTGCTGGGTCGCACGCCGTTGGCTCTATCCAGACGTCACGACCTATCTCGACGAACCGCCGTGGAACAACGAGTACCAGCTTCGTCTCTTCCAGGCCGACGACCGCTTTCTCCGCTTCACCGACCAGTTTCACCGGCCCGTCGCCTGCGGAGGCCCGATGCGGTTCGTCGAGGCTCCTCTCTGGCATCTGGACACGGCTCTCGGCTCTCGTTCGGAGCGTGAGCGCAAGGCGCTGCGCTACGAGCGGGTGCGACGCGGTATGCGGATCGGCGCCCTCTCGCACAACACCGGCATCTATCTCCCGGAGTTGCGAGGCAATCCGGCGATCCAGCCCGTTCCCCCCGGGGAGTTGACGTCGATCGAGCGGATTCTGCGCGCCGATGCGCCGGGCGGTGGGCGAACGCCGATCGAGGAGCCGGCGCCCTGGGCGGTCGATCGCGAATGGCCGGGCGAGCCGCACCCAGGCTCCCTGTACGAGTCGGCGATCACACTGCTCACGCACCGGCCGCGGTTCGTCGCGGCCGTCCAGCAGACGATCGACGTGCGCATCGAGAACCTCGGTGATTGCGTATGGCGCTTCGGAGACGATTCGATCACGATCGGGACGCGCTGGGACGAGAGCAACGAAGGTATTCGGACATCGTTGCCTGCAGATGTGAAGCCGGGCGAGAGCGCCGTTGTGCCCGTCCACGTGATCCCGCCGGTCGAGTCAACTCGGGGCGCCACCGACGCGCGACCGGTTGCGCACGCTGACGCTGGTACGCGCAGCCCGCGCGCGGGGTGTGCCGGTGTGGCGCGTCCGGGAGGGCGGCCGGCCCGGCCCTCTCGTCGACCGTGCCCTGCAGCGCGCGATCGGAGCATGCGCGCGGGCGATCGACGCCCAGTCGCTGCCGGCGGCCCTTCTGAGTCACCCCTGACCGGCGGGCTCCGCGCCACACCCGGAAGGGCGAGTACGATGAGGCCCTCGGAAAAGCCCACGATCCGATGCGCCGCTCCGGCGGTGGAAGAGAGGTTCTGAGTGTTCGAACGGTTCACCGAGCGTGCCCGCCAGGTCGTCGTACTCGCGCAGGACGAGGCGCGCGCGCTCAAGCACAACTACATCGGTACCGAGCACATCCTGCTCGGTCTGCTGCGCGAGGAAGAAGGTCTCGCGGCGCGTGTGCTCGAGTCGCTCGACATCACGGTGGAGGAGGTTCGCGCCCAGGTGGCCCGCATCGTCGGGCAGGGCGACGAGGTGACCACGGGCCAGATTCCCTTCACCCCGCGGGCCAAGAAAGTCCTCGAGCTGGCGCTGCGCGAGGCGCTCTCGCTCGGGCACAACTACATCGGCACCGAGCACATCCTGCTCGGGCTCGTCCGCGAGAACGAGGGGGTCGCTGCACGGATCCTGCTGGACTTCGATGCGGACGCCGAGAAGATCCGCAACGAGATCATCCGCATGCTCTCCGGCCCCGGACGCCGTCAGGGCGGCACGTCAGGTACGACGAGCGAGAAGGGCAAGAGCTCCAAGCTCCTCGACCAGTTCGGCCGCAACCTGACGAAGCAGGCCTCCGAGGGCAAGCTCGACCCGGTCGTCGGGCGGCAGACGGAGATCGAGCGCGTGATGCAGATCCTGTCCCGCCGGACGAAGAACAACCCGGTGCTGATCGGCGAGCCTGGCGTCGGCAAGACCGCCGTCGTCGAGGGCCTCGCCTCACGCATCTCGTCGGGGCAGGTCCCGGACCTGCTGAAGAACAAGCAGATCTACACGCTCGACCTGGCCGCGCTCGTGGCCGGTTCGAAGTACCGCGGCGAGTTCGAGGAGCGCCTGAAGAAGGTGATGAAGGAGATCACCCAGCGCGGCGACATCATCCTGTTCATCGACGAGCTCCACAACCTCGTCGGGGCGGGCGCCGCCGAGGGCGCGATCGACGCTGCGTCGATCCTCAAGCCGGCGCTTGCGCGCGGCGAGCTGCAGACGATCGGCGCGACGACGCTCGACGAGTACCGCAAGTACCTCGAACGCGATGCTGCGCTCGAGCGGCGGTTCCAGCAGATCAGGGTCGAGGAGCCGTCGACCGACGACACCGTGCAGATCCTGCGCGGGCTACGCGACCGCTACGAGGCGCACCATCGTTGCAAGATCACGGACGAGGCGCTCGAGGCGGCCGCCACGCTCGCGAGCCGCTACATCCAGGATCGCCACCTGCCGGACAAGGCGATCGACCTGATCGACGAGGCTGCCTCGCGGATGCGGATCAAGACGATGACCGCTCCGCCACGCTACCGCGAGCTCGAGGAGGAGATCGAGAAAGTCCGCAAGGACAAGGAAGACTCGATCGAGAACCAGGAGTTCGAGAAGGCGGCGTCGCTGCGCGACAAGGAGCGCAAGCTCACGCAGAAGAAGCGCGAGTTGGAGGACCAGTGGCGCGACTCGGAGCAGACCGAGCAGCCGTCGATCGGCGAGGACGAGATCGCCGACATCGTCTCGATGTGGACGGGGATCCCCGTCTTCAAGCTCACCGAGGCGGAGTCGCAGCGGCTCGTCCGCATGGAGGAGGAGCTGCACAAGCGGGTGATCGGGCAGGACGCGGCGATCGTCGCCGTGTCGAAGGCGATCCGGCGCGCCCGCGCCGGAATCAAGGATCCGAAGCGGCCGACCGGCTCGTTCATCTTCCTCGGCCCGTCAGGCGTCGGGAAGACCGAGCTTGCACGCACGCTCGCCGAGTTCTTGTTCGGCGACGAGGACGCGATGATCCAGATCGACATGTCGGAGTACATGGAGAAGCACGCCGTGTCCCGGCTCGTCGGATCGCCCCCGGGCTACATCGGCTACGACGAGGGCGGCCAGCTCACGGAGGCGGTGCGCCGCAAGCCGTATTCGGTCGTCCTGTTCGACGAGATCGAGAAGGCACACCCGGACGTGTTCAACATCCTCCTCCAGATCCTGGAGGACGGGAAGCTGACCGATTCGCAGGGTCGCAAGGTCGACTTCCGGAACGTGATCGTGATCATGACCTCCAACATCGGCTCGGCGTCGATCTCGAAGAACGTCTCGCTCGGGTTCACGCTGTCGAACGAGGAGGGCCTCTCGTACGACGACATGAAGACGCGGGTGATGGGCGACCTGAAGAAGGTGTTCCGCCCCGAGCTGCTGAACCGGATCGACGAGATCATCGTCTTCCCGAAGCTCACCAAGGACGAGATCCTGCAGATCGTCGACCTGCTGATGAACCGCCTGCGCGTGCAGATGGCGGAGCACGAGGTGACGATCGAGCTCACGGACGAGGCGAAGGACCTGCTCGTCGACAAGGGCTGGGACCCGACGATGGGCGCCCGCCCGCTCCGGCGCGCGATTCAGCGCTACATCGAGGACCCGCTCGCCGACTTCGTGCTCGGGCGTCAGCTCGAGCCCGGATCGACGATCCTCGTCGCGCGCAAGAACGACGAGGAGGTCGACATCACGGTGCTTCCACCGTCGCCACCCGAGGTGATCGGCGTCAGCGCGGCGCCCGACGCGCCGCCCGAGGACGTCACGGCCGACTGAGTTCGAAGGATCGGTGCCTGGCACCTCGGTGCCAGGCACCTCTGAACGGGGGAAACCATGTTTCCCCCGTTCGCCCCCTTCTTCTTCGCGCTACACCACGGCGGTTGGTCGGGCCTCCCGCCGGGCCAAGCCCGGCTTCGGCCGCCGGAGGCGAACTGACCCTGGCGGGGTTGTTGATCTAGGCGGACAGTCGTTCGAGGTACGCGCACGGCCGGCCGTCGAACGGCAGCGGCGAGCGGCCGAGGCGCGACACACGCAGGAGCGCGTCGTCGAACCCTTCGATGTCGACGACCTGTCCGAGGTAGGGCGGCGGCCCGTCGCACTCGACCAGGCGGTACGCATCGCCGGCCGGGACGAACGCCACGTACGAGGTCGCTTCGTCGTCGGGATCGGCGGGGGCTCCCGTGCGCAGGTGCCAGTCCGCGTCGGTGATCGCGAGGCCGAGCCCCTCGATCGAGCGGCGGAGCGTTCGCCCGCTCTCGAAGTAGGCCTGCTCCGAAGCGGTGAGCCGGCGGGCGAGCTCGGCGAGGCCGTCGCGAATCGCCTCTCCGGTCGCCTGCGCGGCCGCGTCCTCCTGACCCTGGCGCTCGAGCAGCTCCCCGAACTCCGCCTCCAGCTCGTGGCGGAGCGTGTCCAGCTCGCTCCGGCCTGCGCTCGTCGCGGCGACCTGCTCGACGCGCTGGTACAGCTCGGCGCGAAGGGCGTCGAGGTCGGCGCGCCGTTCGGCGTCATGACCGGCGGCGTGCTCTTCGAGGGTCGACTCGAACTGGTCGAGTCTGCGGTTGAGCGCCTCGCTGTCGGCGCGACGGGCATCGGCGGCCTCGTCGGCCCGACGGGACTGCTCTGCAAGCTCTGCGCGGACGGCCTCGAGCGCTTCACCCTGGGCGGATGCGGCTCCGGCCGCGCTGTGGTGGATCTCGTCGCGGAGCGCATCGAGATCTGCGTGCCGCTCGGCGGCCTGGGTGGACGCCAGCTCGGAGAGCCGGTGGTCGAGAGCGGCGAGGTGGGCCTGCAGCGGCTCGAGTGCCTCGCCGTGCGACGACGCGGCTTCGGAAGCGGCGCGGTGCATCTCCCCGCGGAGCGCATCGAGGTCGGCGCGCCGTTCGGCGCCCTGCGCGGACGCGAGCTCGGAGAGACGGTGGTCGAGATCCGCAAGCTGAGCCTGAAGCGGCTCGAGCGCCGCGTCGTGCGCGGAGGTGGTGCCGTCGAGGCTGCGGTGCATCTCTTCGCGCAGCGCATCGAGGTCGGCGCGGCGTGCGGCTGCCTGGCTGGACGCGAGCTCGGAGAGCCTGTGGTCGAGATCCGCGAGGTGCGCCTGGAGCGGCTCGAGGGCCGACGACCACGCCGTCGTGTCGGCGAGCGCCGCCTCGAGCGCGTCGAGTCGTTCGCGGACCGCGGTCTTGTCGCTACGGCGCTTCTCGGCCGCCTCCTGAGCCTTGCGGGCCTGCGCGGCCAGCTCCTCGCGCACCGCGTCGAGTGCGGCTCCATGCGCAGAGGCAGTCTCGGCCGTCGCGTCGGCGAGCTCCTCGACACGATGGAGCGGGGCGAGCTCCTCGAGTCGGCGGACGACCTGGTCGAGCCGCCGGCCGGTCTGCTCCAGTCCTTCGCCGAGCTCGCCCACCTGACCCGAGACAGCATCGATACCCTCGACCGACGCTGCGGTGGCGACGTCGTGCTCGAGGCGATCGACCCGCTCGCGCAGGCGATCGCAGAGCGAACCGAGCTCGGACTGCCACTCCTCCGACGGACCGCCGACCTCGTCGAGCCGCACGGCGAGTGCTGCGACCGCGTCCCGCCACTCCTCGGAGGACTCGGCCGAGTCGATCTGCACGGCGAGAGCTGCGACCGCTTCACGCCATTCCTCGGTGGGCGCCGGAAGCGCCTCGACGCGGCCGCGGAGGTCGTCGAGCTCGCGGCGCAGCGCGTCGGTCTGATCGTGGGTCGTCGCATCGGCGACGCCGTGAGAGAGCTGCTCGAGCTGCGCGGTGAGCTCGTCGGCGACGTGTGCGAGCGCGTCGATGCGCTCGTCGCGGCGGCGCTCGTCGTCGCCGCCGGCCTCGATGCGCGCGTGCAGGCGCTCGAACGCCGAGCGCGCCTCCGTCGATCCTGACGCGAGCTCGTCGAGTCGTGCGGAGAGGGCGTTGACGGCGTCGCGCCATTCGTCGGTGGGGGTGGGGAGGTTGTCGAGGGTGGCTCGGAGCTGGTCGAGGTCGTGGCGGAGGGTGTCGGTCTGGTCTCGGCGGGCGGCGTCGTTGGCGGTGTCGGTGACTTGCTGGAGGCGGGCGGAGAAGCTTTCGGCGAGCTGTTCGACGCGTCGGGTGAGTGTTTCGACCTCGTCGGTGGGGGCGGGGATTGCGTCGAGGGTGGCGCGGAGGTCGTCGAGCTCGCGGCGGAGGCGTTCGGCCTGGTCGCGGGTGGCGGTGGAGGCGAGCTGGTCGGTGAGGTGTTGGAGGCGGGCGGTGAGGTTCTCGTCGAGGGTGACGAGGCGGCCCGCGAGCTCTTCGACCTCGCCCGTCGGCCCGGGCAGCGCATCGAGTCGTGCGGAGAGGGCGTTGACGGCGTCGCGCCATTCGTCGGTGGGGGTGGGGAGGTTGTCGAGGGTGGCTCGGAGCTGGTCGAGGTCGTGGCGGAGGGTGTCGGTCTGGTCTCGGCGGGCGGCGTCGTTGGCGGTGTCGGTGACTTGCTGGAGGCGGGCGGAGAAGCTTTCGGCGAGCTGTTCGACGCGTCGGGTGAGTGTTTCGACCTCGTCGGTGGGGGCGGGGATTGCGTCGAGGGTGGCGCGGAGGTCGTCGAGCTCGCGGCGGAGGCGTTCGGCCTGGTCGCGGGTGGCGGTGGAGGCGAGCTGGTCGGTGAGGTGTTGGAGGCGGGCGGTGAGGTTCTCGTCGAGGGTGACGAGGCGGCCCGCGAGCTCTTCGACCTCGCCCGTCGGCCCGGGCAGCGCATCGAGCGCAGCTCGGAGCTGGTCGAGGTCGTGGCGCAGCGCATCGGTCTGACCGCGATCGGCAGCGGCCGTGACGCTGTCCGTGACCTGGTCGAGGCGTCCGATGATCTCGTCGGCGAGCCGGTCGACACGCTGGGCAAGCGCGTTCACCTGAGCGTCGAGCTCGCGCTCGGCGTTTCTCTCTTCGTCCAGCTGGTCGGCCAGGCGTTGCAAGGCCGACTGCGACTCGCTCGACCCGTCGGTCAGCTCTTCGACGCGTCCGCCGAGCTCGGACACGGCCTCGCGCCACTCCTCCGAGGGCTGCGGTAGGTCGTCGAGCCGCGCAGCCAGCGCCGCGAGCTCGTCCCGCAGGCCGGTGACGTCCTGGTCGGTCGCACCGGAGGCCTGCCCGGCCTGCTCGGCGCGAGCGGGCGCGCCGGCACTGGGCTGCCACGTCTCCACGGGCGCCTCGCCGGCGGCCGGCGCCGAGCCCGTGAGCGCGTCGGAGACGACTCGCAGCCCGGGCAGTCCGCCTCCGGTCGCCTCTGGCTTCGGCGTCTCGAAGCTCGCGGCCTGGTCCTCCAGCGCATCCCAGAGCCGGAGCCTCGACAGCTTGCCCTGAGAGACCAGGATCTCTCCGAGCTTGCGGCCGCTGAGCTTCTGTTCCTCGAGCGCGTCTTCGAGCTGCCCGCTCGTGATGAAGCCTCGCTCGACGAAGATCTCTCCGATCGGGCGCTTCGGAGGCGCATCGTTGCGACCCCATTCGTCCAGCATCCGCGCGAGCTCGCGAACCGCGGCGTTTGCCTCGCTGTCCTCCTGCGTCCCGAGCGACTGGATCTCGGCCCGCTGCGCCGTGAGCGCACTCTCGAGGTCGGCGCGCGTCACCCCGAACTGCGCCATCAGGACTTCTCCCAGGCGCGCGCCGGTCGCCTGCTGCTCCTGCAGGGCGAGCTCGAGCTGGGCCTCGGTGATCAGCCCCTTGTCGACGATGAGCGCCCCGATCAGGCGCGACGAGATTGCCGACGCATCCACACGTTCCGTATCGGCAATCCCTCGTCCGAGCTATAGCCCTCGCGAGAACGTGGCATCGATTGTCTAGTCCGGGAGCCGCCAGATGTTCTCGCGGAGGAGCGGGACGACGTCGCCGGTGCGTGTGACGGCGTCGACCGACACCTCCGGGCCGCCGATCATGAAGTCGGTGTGCACGGAGGAGACGTTCACACCCTCGATACGGCCGCCTTCGACGGCCTCGGCATAGGCGTCCCCGTAGGCGACATGACAGGTCGCGTTCTCGTCGTACAGCGTGTCGAAGAACGTCAAGCCCGTCTCGCCGATCCGCGAGGTTCCGTCCACGAGCGCCACCTCGCCCAGCGCCGGGGCGTGCTCGTCGCTCGCCAGCTGGCCGCGGATCACATCCGCGCCCTCGTCGGCCTCGACGTCGACGATCCGGCCTCCGCTGAAGCGCACCCGCAGCCCTTTGACGATCGTCCCGTTCACGGACAGCGGCATCGTCGCGGAGACCACGCCTTCGGTTCGACGAGCGTCCGGCGTCGTGTACACCTCCTCGGTCGGCATGTTCGCGACATAGGTGACGCCGTCGACGGTCTCGGACTCGACGCCGAGCCAGCGCGACTCGGCCAGCAGCCCGACCGTGAGGTCGGTCCCCGGGCCCTGGAACCGGAGCGCGTCGATCTCCAGGCGGTCGAGCGCCTGCGCGCGCCGGTCCAGCCGCACGATGTGCGCGTGCCAGGCGGCGACGGGATCCGGCTCGTCGAGCCGGACGCAATGTTCGACCAGCCTCCACAGCCGGTCGACGTCCGGCTCCCCGAACATCTGGGTCGCCCATCCTTCGTTCGGCACGCCGACCACGGTCCAGTTGCAGAGCTGCTCGGTGACCTGTCGCGAGGACTCCTTGGCGAGGTCGAGCATCCTGGCCCTGCCGACGCGTTCGCCGGGCAGATCCGCAAGCAGCTCCGGCTCCGAGTCGCCGGTCAGCGCGACGATCGCCCCGTGCTCGTCGCCGAGGGCGCGCTCGCGTGAGAGGAGCCACGGCGGCGTCCACGAGAGAACGTCGTCGCCGGCGTCGGACTCGATCAGCGCGCGGCGGATGTGCTGGTCGACGTAGCGGACGTCGACGTACCTCGCGCCGGCACGATAGGCGGACCGGGTGACCTCGCGCACGATCGGAGCGTGCTCGAGGCCGGCGAGGATCTCGACGAGCTGGCCCGGCTGAACGTTTGCGCCGACGCGGACGACCAACTCGGCGTAGCGCTCTTCCCGGGATGGTGTCATTCGGGCAGCTGCCAGACGTCGTCGCGCAGGAGCGGGACGGTGCGGCCGCTGCGTGTGACGCCGTCGACGTCGACCTCGGGCCCGCCGATCATGAAGTCGGTGTGCACCGTCGAGACATTGATGCCTTCGTCCGGCTCGTCTCCTTCGTGGCCTTGGGCGACGGCGGCGCCGTACGCGATGTGGGAGGTCGCGTTCTCGTCGAAGAGCGTGTCGAAGTAGACGAGGCCGGTCAGTCCGACACGGGAGGTGCCGTCGACGAGCGCCACCTCGCCGAGCCGCGAAGCATTCTCGTCCGTGCTGAGCTCGCCTCTCACCACGTCCGCGCCGCGCTTTGCCTGCACGTCGACGATCCGGCCGCCTTCGAAGGTCACCTGCAGCCCTTCGACGACGTCTCCTGCCAGCGCGAGCGGCTTGGTCGACGTGACGACCCCCTCGGCGCGCCGTGCGTCGGGCGTCGTGAACACCTCCTCGGTCGGCATGTTCGCGACGTACGCGCGTCCATCGACGGTGCGGAAGAGCGCCGAGCCGAAGCGCGATCGCTCGAGCAAGCCGATCTCGAGCTCGGTGCCCGGGCCGCGGTACGTGAGCCGGTCGAGCTCGAGGGCGTTCAAGGCATGCGCCCGGCGGTCGAGGCGATCCATGTGGGCGCGCCACGCCTCGACCGGATCGGCCTCGTCGAGGCGCGTGCAGACGGCGACGGCCTCCCACAGCCGCTCGACATCAGGCTCGCCGAACACCTGGCGTGCCCAGCCTGCGTTCGGAAATGCGACGGTTGTCCAGTTCATCGTGCGCTCGGTGATCAGCTGGATGCCGGCCCTCTGCAGCTCGGTCGGGCGGGCGCGACCCACCCGCGCGCCGTCCAGATCGGCCAGCAGGTGAGGCTCCGGGTTGCCGGTGGTGACGATCATCGCGTTCCCGGCAATCGCCTGGAGTCGCTCGACCTGCCATTTGGGCGAATGGTCGAGGGCCTCGTCGGGCCCGAGCTCGATCATCGCGCGCCTGACGTGCTGGTCCCCGAAGTGGACGTCGACATAGCGCGCGCCCGCGGCGTATGCCTGGCGCGCGAGCGCCCGGGCGAGCGGCGCGTGCTCGACCTGCGTCCCGATGAAGGTGTTCTGGCCGGCTCCGACATTCGCGCCGACGTGCACTGCGACTGCCGCGTAGCGCTCGAGACGGTCTAGTTCGAGAGCTGCCAGTTGTCCTCCCGCAGGATTGCGATGCTCTGGCCGTCGCGTGTGACGCCGTCGACATCGACCTCTGGCCCGCCGATCATGAAGTCCGTGTGGATGTTCGAGACGTTCGCCCCGCGAGCGCGAAGCTCGTCGGGCTCGAGGCCTTCGAACTCCTCGTCGCCGAAGAGCACGGCGGTGCCGTATGCGATGTGACATGTGGCGTTCTCGTCGAACAGCGTGTTGTAGAAGATGAGACCCGTCCGGCCGACCCGCGAGGTTCCGTCGACGAGCGCGACCTCGCCGAGCCGGTTTGCGTACTCGTCGACCGACATCTGGCTCCGGACCGCGTCCGCTCCTGCGCTTGCGCGCACATCGACGACCTCCCCGCGCACGAACGTCATCTCGAGGTCCCGGACGACGGTGCCGCCCAGGTCGAGTGGCCGCGTCGACCGGACCGATCCCTCGGTACGACGCCAGTCGGGCGTGGTGAAGACCTCTTCGGTCGGCATGTTCGGAATGTGCTCGACGCCGGTGGTCGTCGTGATGCCCCCGCCCGTCCACTTCACACCGGGCAGGAGGCCGACGACCAGGTCGGTTCCCGGCCCGCGGAACTGCACCCTGTCCAGGTCGAGCGCGTCGAGCTGGCGGCAGCGATCGCGGAGCCTCGCGTCGTGCTCGCGCCACGCCGTCACGGGATCCGCCTCGTCGAGGCGCACCGACTCTGCAATCGCCTCCCAGAGCCGCTCGACGTCCGGCTCCCCGAAGACCTGGCTCGCCCAGCCTTCGTTCGGGTACGCAGCGATCGTCCAGCTGACCGTCCGCCCGGACTGCGCCTCGTGCAGCGCGTCCAGCAGTGCACGCGGGCGCGTGCGGCCGACGCGATTCTGGTCGAGATCGGCGAGCAGCCCCGGCTCGGGATCGCCGGAGATCATCACGAGCGCCCCGTCGTCGCCGATCGCCTTCGCCTGTTCGAGGAGCCACTGGGGAGTCTCGGTGAGGACGTCGTCGTCGGCGAACTCGATCATCGCGCGCCTGACGTGCTGGTCCGTGTAGCGGACATCGACGTAGCGGGCGCCCGCCTCGTAGCCCGCGCGGGCGAGCGCTCGCGCGAGCTCGGCGTGCTCGACCATGCCGTTGACGAAGAGCGTCTGCCCCGGCTGCACGTTTGCGCCGACGCGGACGATCAGGTCGGCGTAGCGCCCCAGGCGATCCATCGCGACCACAATAGAGAATCCACTATCAGGTGTCGAGGGGCACGTCGTCCCAGGTCTCGCCGAGACCGCAGAGCCAGTTGAGCGCGTGGTGGCGCTCGGCCGCGATCGCGTGGGCCTCGGCGAACTGCTCGGGTGACAGGTGGCGGTACACCTTCCCGTAGGCGGGGAAGTCACCCCGCATCGGCGCCGGCAACAGCTCCTGCTCGAAGCCGCGCATGGCGGTCGCCGCGATCAGCTGGTCGAAGGTCGCGTAGCGCGGCGGCAGCTCCACCTCGCCGCTCGCCTGCAGCGCCGTCGTCCGCGCCCGCCAGTGCCAGAGGCGCGCGGACTGGCGTTCGAGATCGACGTCCTGCGGATCGCGCATCCGCGCCCCGGTCAGCTCGGCACGGGCGACTGCACCGGTGTCGAACGGGCGGTCGTACGGCGGAAGGTCGACGAGCTCGAGCGACCAGAGGAGTGTTCCGAGCGCCTCCCCGCGCCACACCGCGGCGGCCGCGGCGGGATCGGGTGAGCCGCTGGTGACGTGCTGGAGCCCTGCCCGTACCTCTCCCTGCAGTGCGCGGCAGCGGTCGATCACCTCACTCTGTGAACGCAGCTTCGGCCGGGACACGCTCGTGAATGTACTCATCCGGGGCCGGGAGATCGCTCGAGCCGCTCCTGCGGTTGCGCATGGGGACAGATCGTTCCCGAGCGGGCACAGGTGCCGTCGGGCGGCGTCGCTACCGTCACGGCGTGGCGAAGGCGGCGGTCGTCCAGCATGCGTGCACCGAGTGCGGCACGGCTTCGGGCCGTTGGCTCGGGCGCTGCCCGGGCTGCGGCGAGTTCGGCACGATGGTGGCCGAGGCGCCTTCCGCGCGTGGACAGCGGCGGCGTGCCCACGCCTCCGCTGCGACCGGGCGGCCGCCCCTTCGCCTTGTCGACGTGGTCGCGGAGGAGACCGAGCGAATCGCGACCGGCGTCCCCGAGCTCGACCGTGTCCTCGGCGGAGGGCTCGTGCCGGCGTCGCTCGTCCTCGTCGGCGGCGAGCCCGGCGTCGGCAAGTCGACGCTGCTTCTGAGCGCGCTCGGCTCGATGGCTGCGACTCGTCGCGCGCTCCTCGTCACGGGCGAGGAGTCGGTCGCGCAGGTCAAGTTGCGCGCCGCCCGGCTGGGCGGCTGCGACGACGTGGAGATCCTCGCCGAGACGGAGCTCGACCTCGTGTGCGAGACACTCGAGCGCGAGCAACCCGGCGTGTGCGTCGTCGACTCCGTCCAGACGCTCTGGTCGCAGGAGGTCGGATCGGCGCCCGGGTCGGTGTCGCAGGTCCGCGAGGCGGCCGCGCGCCTCCTGCGTGTCGGGAAGGAGAACGGCGTCGCCGTCTTCCTCGTCGGCCACGTGACGAAGGACGGCGCGGTGGCCGGCCCACGTGTTCTCGAGCATCTGGTCGACTGCGTCCTCCAGTTCGAGGGTGACCGCTACCGCGCCCATCGGGTGCTGCGGGCGGTCAAGAACCGGTTCGGCTCGACGAACGAGATCGGCGTCTTCGAGATGACGGGCGCCGGTCTGGTCGGGGTGCCCGAGCCGTCGGAGCTGTTCGGCCGCTCCGAGCCGGGTGAGGTCGGCGCCGCCGTCACGTGCACGCTCGAGGGAACCAGGCCGCTGCTGCTCGAGGTACAGGCGCTCGTCGCCCCGACCGACCTGGCGATGCCGAGGCGTGTCGGCACGGGGGTCGATCCGAAGCGGCTCGCGATGATCGTGGCGGTGCTCGCCCGCCACGCAGGGCTGCCGCTCGGCGGCGCCGACGTGTTCGTCAACGTGGCCGGCGGAGTCCGCATCGACGAGCCGGGCGGGGATCTCGGGATCGCGCTCGCGATCGCGTCCGCGGCGAAGGGCTTCCCGGTGCGCGAAGGGGTCGCAGCATTCGGGGAGATCGGGCTGACCGGGCGGCTGCGGGCGGCGACGCAGGCCGAGCGGCGGGCGTCGGAGTGCTGCAAGTTCGGGCTCGCGTCCGTCCTTGCGCCCGTGGGGACGCCCGGTGCGGCGCTCGAAGCGGACACGCTACGGCGGGCGCTCGCCGGGGGGCTGGCCGAGAACCCGTCCTGAGCAGGGATTTTCCGATAAAACCCCTGCAAAACTGGCAGTTTTTGAGCGGATCTGCTACCCTGTCGTTCCCGCCGGTGGAGCCGTCAAGGCCACCGGCACTTTCGCGACTACAGACGGAAAGAGGAGCGAGTTTGTACAAAGTCGGCGACAAGGTGGTGTATCCCCACCACGGTGCAGGCACGGTCGTGAAGCGCGAGAAGAAGGACGTTCTCGGCGAGAAGCGCGAATACCTCACCATCAAGATCCTTCACAACGACATGACCGTGAACGTCCCGGCCGACAATGCAGAGCGCGTCGGGCTTCGCAAGGTGATCGACGAAGAGGCGGTCAAGAAGGTCGTCAAGTACCTCACCTCCGGCGGCACCGAGATGCCGAAGAACTGGAACCGACGCTTCAAGCACAACCGCGACAAGATGAAGACCGGCGACATCTACGAGCTTGCCGAGGTCGTCCGCAATCTCGCGCTGCGTGACGGCGAGAAGGGGCTTTCCACCGGCGAGAAGCAGATGTACGTGAAGGCCAAGAAGATCCTCGCTTCCGAGCTGATGTACGCGAAGAACATGACCGAGGACGAGGCCCTCGAGTGGCTCGAGGAGACTCTCACGGAGGGTGCGAAGCCGAAGGCGACGGCGCGCCCCGCGGTCGCGGCGAAGACCGCCTCGAAGCCGGCTGTGAAGAAGGCGCCGGCGAAGAAGACTCCCGCCGCCGCATAGGGACAAGCGGAGTGAGCGTCTGGGCCGTTCTCGTCGCCGCGGGGCGAGGAGAACGGCTCGGGGGCGACCGCCCCAAGGCGTTCGTCCGGCTCGGCGACCTGCCGCTGCTGGCCGAGCCCCTGCGGCGCCTCGACGAGTGCGAAGCGGTCGACGCCGTCGTCGTCGTCGTCCCCGATGGGTGGGAGGAGCCGGCGATCCTGCTCGCCGAGGAGCTCGGCACGGGCAAGGTGACCGCCTGCGTCACGGGCGGCGCGACCCGGGTCGAGTCGGTGCGGGCCGGAGTCGGCGAGGTGCCGGCCGACGCGGCCGTGATCCTCGTCCACGATGCGGCCCGTCCACTGCTCCCCTCGGGGATCGTTCGCCGTCTGCTCGACGCGCTGGGCGAGGGGTTCGACGGTGCGGTGCCCGGCCTCGCCGTCGCGGACACCGTCAAGCGGGCGAGCGGCGGGGTGGTCGCCGAGACGCTGGAGCGCAGCGAGCTCGTCTCCGTGCAGACGCCGCAGGCGTTCGTTGCGGACACTCTCCGAGTTGCCCTCGAACGAGGAAGGGGCAGTCTGCTGGAAGCTCCGGACTGTGCGTCGCTGGTCGAGGCGGCCGGCGGGCGCATCAAGGTCGTCGAGGGTGACGAGCGGCTCCTGAAGGTGACCGCGCCCGCCGACCTCGACCGGGTCGCGGCGTGGCTGGCCGAGGCCTCCGCGTGACCTACCGCGTTGGCATCGGTGTCGACGCGCACGCCCTCGTCGAGGGTGTGCCGCTCGTGCTCGGCGGCGTCCGGCTCGACCATCCGCGCGGGCTCGCGGGCCACTCCGACGGCGACGTTCTCGCTCACGCTCTGATCGACGCGGTCCTGGGCGCCGCCGGACTGGGCGACATCGGCTCGCTCTTCCCTTCAGGGGACGAGCGTTACCGCGGTGCGGCCTCGCTCGACCTGCTCACCGAGGCGTACGCACAGGTGAGGGCGGCGGGGTGGATGCTCGTCAACGCCGACTGCGTGCTCGTCGGCGAGGAGCCCCGGATCGCGGGGCACCGCGATGAGATGCGAAGGCGTCTGTCGGCCGCGGTCGGAGGTGGAGAGGTGAACGTCCGGGCGACCACGACCGATCGTCTGGGCTTCACGGGCCGGGGAGAGGGCCTCGCGGCGCACGCCGTTGCGCTCCTCGCGCGGCCGTCCACCGAGTCGTAACCACCGCTCAACCCACCCGCGACCCCGTACGGCCGGTCGGGGCGGCAACTTGACGGTGTGAGCTTCGAGGTCCAGGCGCACCGGGGGAACGACGCGCTGGTGTTGCGTCGACTGCTCGCGGCGAGCCCCTCCTCGGTCGAAGCCGATGTCGGGCTCTCGCCCGGCGGGCTCGTCGTGGCGCACGAGACCGACCTGAGCGACGCGTCGGGCCTGACCATCGAGGCGCTGCTCGCGGCCGCCGGCGACACTCCGGTCGTGCTCGAGGCGAAGTGCTTTCCGGGCGCGACCCCGACCGCGTCCGAGTTCGTCCGGGCGTTCCGTCCGCTGCTCGCGAAGGTGTCGGTCGCCTCGTTCGACGAGCACGTCGTCGCATCGGTCGCCCGCCTGCGGCCGTCGACGCCCACGACCTTCCTCTTCGCGAGACCTCTGCGCGCGGCGACCGCCGCACGGACGCTGGGCCCGCGTCAGGATCTCGTGACACGGGACCTGATCGACGGCGCGCACAGAGCTGGAGCTCGAGTCGTTCCGTGGACCGTGAACGACGCACAGACGATGGCGGAGCTGATCGATCTGGGGGTCGACGGTCTTGTCACCGACCAGCCCGAGCTCGCGCGTGCGGTCGCGACGGCTCTAGACCGGGAGGGTCGCCGCTCCGTCGCGTAGGACGACGAGGCCGTCGCGCGCGAGCGATGCGATTGCCTCGTCGTCTGCCGGATGGTCACCCCCCGCGACCGCGCGCAGAGCGAGCGCTCGTCGCTGGCGGAACGAGCCTTCGAACGCGCCTTGTCTTCGGAGCGGCTCGTACCGCGACCCGCGAGAGGGGCAACGCTCGGCGAGTGGGCACGCCTCGCAGCGCGGAATGCGTGCCAGGCAGACAGTGGCGCCGAGATCGAACAGAGCCTGGGCGCAGGCTGCGTCGAACTGCTCGCCGGTTCGTTCCTGTACGCGGCGGACGTTCGTGTCGATCGGCAGGACCTTCCGTCCGAACGCGAAGTTGCCGATCGCCGCTGCGGTGTAGGGGCCGACGCCGGGCAGCTCCGTCAGGTCGTCGGGCCAACCGTTCGCCGCAACGCGCACGGCCGACCGGTGCAGGCTGAGCGCGCGCCGGTTGTAGCCGAGCCCTTGCCACTCGACGATCGCATCCGCCGGCGAGGCGCCGGCGAGCGCCTCCACCGTCGGCCAGCGTCGGAGCCAGCGCCGCCAGCGCGGTACGACGCGTTCGACCTGCGTCTGCTGCAGCATCACCTCGCTGACGAGGATGGCGTACGGATCGTTTGTCTCTCGCCAGGGCAGCGTGCGCCCGTGTTGGCTGTACCAAGCCAAGAGAAGCTCCTTCACAGCTTTGACCCACCCATCGCCGCGAGCACGGTCGTGACCACCGTCTGCTCGACCTCGTTCTCGCTCAGTCGGCCGCTCTGAAGCTCGGCGCTCGCTGCATGCACGATTGCCCGAAGCACCGCCAGATGCCATGCGATCGGAACGTCGCTCCGGAAGACGCCCTTCCGTTGCCCGCGTTCGACCAGCGGCGCGAAGTGCGCCATGACCGGCTGGTGACGGCGGTGTAGCTCCTTCACGGAGAGCCGGGCGGTGTTGATCGCGAGGAGAGCGTGGAACCGGTCGAGTTCTCTCCACGTGGCACGGAGCACCCGTTCCAGGGCTTCTTCGGGCTCGCCGCGTGTCGGCTCGGCCTCGCTTGTCGCCCGAGCGACCTCCGCCACCGCGTGCTCCATCACAGCGTCGAGCAGAGCATCCCGTGTCGGGAAGTGGGCGTAGATCGTTGCCCGCACGACGCCCGCGCGGCGGGCGATCTCGGCCATGCTGGCATCGGGATCGCTCGCCAACGCTTCCAGCGCCGCTTCGAGGATTGCCTGGACGCTGCGGTCTGCGTCCGAGCGGCGGCGCCTCTGCGTCTTCGCGGGTGTCGCCTGCCTTGCCATCTCAGTGGGCGGGCATCGCGATCGGGCTCAGGCGGAGCTTCGGCACGAAGTCGCGAGCATGCGGGAGAACAGCGAATGCGGTCAGGCTCGCGAGACTAGTCAGGATCCCGGCTGCCACGAACGCATGTGAGATCGCCGCGGCTGCATGCGCACCGCCAAGTGCTCCGGCTCCGGCCGCGATCGTCGAGAAGACCGCGATGCCGATTGTCCCGCCGATCTCGTGGCCGGTCGAGTTCAGGCCGGAGATCATCCCCGACTCGTCCTCGCGGGCACCGGTCAGAATCGCGATCGAGACCGAGACGACTGCGATGCCGAGTCCGAATCCGGCGACGAGCATCCCGGGCAGAACGTTGCGGAGATAGGTGCCGTTCGCACCCACGTGAGCGAGCAGCGCCATCCCGACGGCGGCGATCGCAAACGCCGACGCGAGCGGCACGCGGACGCCGTGGCGGCCGACGATGTGTCCGGCCCCGTGAGCACCGATCCCCGCAGCGAGGGCGAGCGGGATGAAGGCCAGACCGGTCATGAGCGGGCTCGTGCCGAGGACGTTCTGGAGATAGACCGAGCAGAGGAAGAAGAGCCCGAAGATCGATCCGGCGGCGGCGAGCATCAGGAAGAGTCCGCCGCCGACCGCGCGATCGGCGAGCCGCTCGATCCTGAGGAGAGGCTTCTCGACGCGGGTTTCCAGCACGGCGAACGCTGCGAGGCCCGCGATGCCGACGAGAGCAAGGGTGAGCGTCTGGGTGGAAGTCCAGCCTGCGCTCGCACCCTGCGTGATGGCATAGACGATTGCGCCCAGGCTCGTCGTTGCGACGATCGCGCCGCGCAGATCGAGCCCGCGCCAGCGCGGCTTGTCGGTGTCGGCCGGAATGACCTTGAGTGCCGTGACCGCGAGTGCAATCGCTACGGGAAGGTTGACGAAGAAGATCATCCGCCAGTCGGCGAACTCGGTCAGAAGCCCCCCGGCGAGAACGCCGATTGCTGCGCCTGCGCCGCCGACCGCACCCCACGCGGCGAGTGCCTTCGCCTTCGCGTGACCGTGGAAGCAGGTCGTGATGATCGAGAGGGCGGCGGGAGAGAGCATCGCGGCCCCGAGGCCCTGGCCCGCACGTGCCGCGAACAGCGCCGCGGCGGTTCCGGCGAGGGCCGAGGTGAGAGACGACAGCGTGAAGACGGTGAGGCCGGTCAGGAACAGGCGGCGGCGTCCGAGCAGGTCGGCGGCACGGCCACCGAAGAGCAGGAGGCTCCCGAAGACGAGGGAGTAGCTCGTGATCGTCCAGCTGATCTGTGAGCCGGTGAGCCGCAGATCCTTGGCGAGGCTCGGCAGCGCGATGTTCACGGCGGTGATGTCGAGGATGACCATCAGCTGCGCAACGAGGAGCACGAGGAGCAGCGCGACGCTTCTGCGGCTGGTCGCAGCCTCGTGAGCCGTCTGAGCCGGGTGGCTGTGGGTCTTCTTGTGGTGCATCACTGACCTCCGATAAGTTGGACGACGTTGTCCGAGATAATAAATCAGACAATCGTGTCCAATGTCAAGGGCAGCAGCCCGAGCTGGTGTCCCGCAACCGGAGGAGGTCGGCGGCTAGACCGGAGGCTCGGGGTCGTACTGGATGTAGCGCCGCACCTCACGCGCGCGTTCGACCGAGTGGAGCCGCGCCACCAGGTGCAGCGCCATGTCGATCCCCGCGGACACGCCGGCGGCCGTGACGACGTCTCCCGCGTCGACGAATCGCTCGTCGCGCACGTCGACCCCGAGCTCGCGCAGCCGGTCCATCGAGCCCCAGTGCGTCGTCGCCGGCTTGCCGTCCAGCACGCCTGCCGCCTGCAGGACGAACGCGCCGGTGCAGACGCTCGTGAGCAGACCGCCTCTTGCGCTGATCGCACGCAACCGCTCGTGCAGCGCCGTGTCCGCACTGGGGATGCGAGCATCGCCGCCGGGCACGACGATCACGTCGACGTCGGCTGCGGTCGCCCATGTGCGGTCGCCGAGCACACGCAGGCCCTTGGCGCAGAGAACAGGCTCGCTCGAATCGGTGATCGTGAACACGGACACGCCGTCCTCGGGCCACTTGCGCGCCCACGCCGAGAGGACCTCCCATGGGCCGGCCCAGTCGAGCTCTTCGGCGAGCTCGTAGACGTAGATGCCGATGTTCATCCGCCCCAACGCTACTCAGGCGGTGACCGCCGCCGTCCCGACTTCCACGTCACGACCCCGACTCCGAACAGCACGACTTCGACGATCGTGATCGCGAGTCGATTCAAGAGCGTCGCGCCGAGCGCGGGGCCCGGGGTGGTGATCGCGAGCAGCAGGCCGTACATCGATGCCTCGCGTACGCCCAGGCCCGAGGGCACGAAGATCGCGAGCACGGAGACGATGGCGCCCACCGCCGAGACACCGGCGAGGTACGGAATCGTTGCGAGGCCGGGGTTCGTGCCGAGCGAGCGCAACATGAAGTAGACCGCGAGCCCGCCTATCAGCCACGTGCCGCAATAGAAGATCAGCAGGCTCACCATCAGCGGGAACGGCAGCGGGTCGATCGCGCCTGCGCCGAACGGGCGCAGGAGGCGGTTCCCGATCGGCCGGAAGATGCGTGGGTGCAGCAGGAGCGCGCAGAGCACTGCGAAGAGGACGAGCGGGAGGAGCGGTGCGTCGACGCCGCGCACCCAGGCGAGGCTGATCGACGAACACGATCACGCCGGAGATGGCGGAGAGAGCCGCCTCGACGAGGATCGACGCGAGCACGGTGGGCGTCTCGGTGACGCCGGCCGACTTGCGGAGAGCGACCGTTCGCGCAGCCGGCGTCCAGACGCCGCCCGGCAGGTACTTCGCGAGCATCGAGACCATCTCCGCCTGGAGTGCCGGCCGGTACGGGACGTCGAGCCCCCACGCTCCGAGCATCCGGATCCAGCCCAGGATGAAGACGAGGTAGTAGGCGGCGACGGCCGCGAACGCAGCCGCGACGTAGGCGAGCTGTGCGTTCTCGAGAAGCGGCTTCGCCTTCGACCATTCGTCCCGCACCGCCCAGACGCAGAACGCCACGGTCGCCACGCCGATGGCCATTTGCAGCCCGATCGCGAGTCGGCGGTGCGTGCGGACGTACCCCGCTGCCGCGCGAGCGTGTCCCACGATGCTGACGTAGCCGACCCCCGTCATCCGCGGGAGTCTGCCGGTCGGGGCAGTCAGTCGGAGAGGCGAAGACCGAGGAAGAGGCCGGCGATTCCGCCGAGTGCTGCGAATGCGACGCCTGCGAGGCCGAAGCCGTTGTTGCCCCAGAGGGCGGGCACGAGCCCACCGGCGAGCGTTCCGAACACGGCGCAGAGAGAGACTACCGAGCGACCCATGAGCTCACCTTCGGCGCGTGCGGGCCGTCGTTCGACCCCCGATCGAGTCGAACGACTCGAGCCGCAACGCGAGCATCGGACATGCTGCGACGGCTCTCGCGGCGTGCCGTTCGAGCGAAGACGACACGGGGCTCGAGTCGACGATCGGAAAGCCCCACTCGTCGAGCGTGATGCGCTCGGGGAGGAGCTCCGCGCAGAGCCCACGACCGTCGCAGGCGATCGGATCGACGCGCAGGGTCTTCATCGACTCGGCCGCGTCGGGAGCGGGAGCACGCGAACGTGCCGCCGGCTACAGCGCCCGCGCTTGGCGTGCTGAGCAAACTCGTCGGCGAAGACGTCGAGGGCGCTGCGCAGGAAGCCGGCCGCGCCGTCCGGGTGTCGGCATGCGCCGCGTCCGGCGACCAGCCCGGCGAGCTGCTCGAGTCGCGGTCGCCCGTTCGACTTGCCCGGCGCCGACACCGTGTCGGCGATCGCTCGAAGCCCGTGAACGCAGGGACCACATTGGCCGGCGCTCTCGTCTGCGAGGTACGCGAGCGTGCGCGCACACTCCGCGACGGCGCATACGCCGGCCGGCAGCACGATGATCGCGCCGGCTCCGAGCACGTCGGGTGTGAGTCGCAGCGTCGGTGCTTCGGCCGGCGTCACCCAGCGGCCGAAGAAGCCGCCGACGAGGATCGCCTGTGCCGGTGCGGTTGCTCCTCCTGCCTGCTGCAGCGCTTCGTCGAGAGGCGTGCCGAGCTCGATCTCGTGGACGCCCGGCTGGGCGACTGCACCGCCGAGTGTGATGAGAGCGGTGCCGGGCGAGTCGGGCGCCCCCGCGCCGCGGAACCACTCGGCGCCGAATCGCGCGATCAGCGCGACGTGGGCGAGCGTCTCCGCATTGGAGACGAGTGTCGGTGCGCCGTCGAGCCCACGTTCGAACGGGTATGGAGGCTTGAGCGACGGCTTCGCGTCGCGCCCGGCAAGCGCACGCACGAGCGCCGTCTCCTCTCCGGCGACGAAGCGGTTCGGGACGGCAGCTGTCCGCAGCCGGACGCGACCGTCTCGGCGTCCCCGCTGCGCGATCGCATCCTCGACGCTCGCTCGCTCGCGCCCGGTGCGGTCTGCGATCGCCACCACCGCCTCGCGCGCGCCGACCGCTCGGCAGGCGAGCACTGCGCCGTCGAGGACGAGGTGGGGCGCGACGTGGAGGAGCGCGTGGTCCTTTCCGCTCGCGGGCTCACCCTCGACGGCGTTGGCGACGACGACGGGCCGACCCCCTGCTGTTGCCACTGCCCGTAGCTTGGCCGCCGTCGGGAATGCGCCGCCGCCGCGTCCCCGGAGGCCTGCCCGCTCGACCGTCCCGATCACGTCGTCGTGCGACTCGAGGGGCCCGTACAGCGCGAGATGGTGGTCGAAGGTCGGTGCGATTCTGGTTGCCGCTCCCGCCAGCAGGCGGGCGCTCATTCCGAGCCTCCCGAGGAGGGTGACGCGGCGACGCTTCCGCGAACGGCGTTCGTTCTGCCGTCCATGGCGAGCGAGAGCGTGAGCCGGAGGTGGTCGCCGGCGCCGTCGACGACGTCCGCCGCGACGAGGTTGCCGTCGAGCCCGATCACGTGGCCTTCGTACAGGGCTTGCGTCGTCGCCGGTACGAACGACACGCCGCTTGCGGTCAGGGAGACGCCGTTCCCCGACGGTATCCCACGCAGGTCGACTCGCAGTGCCCCGTGGGGCGCGTCTCGGAGGCGGAGGTCGAGACGGACGGTGATCTGGCCGTCCGCCTCGGGATGCTGTGAGACCGTGCCGCTGAGCGGCGAACGGAACGAGCGAGGCGGGCTCGGAGTGACGAGTGCGGTGCTGCGCATCGTCGGCCGTGGGAGCAAGGACGCGGGCGTTCCAGCACGTCGCGCCCATCCACGCTGGAGCGGGCCGCCCCGGTACCAGCCGAGGAGGAGGAGGGGCACCACGACGGCAGCGAGCAGACCGGTGAGCCGAACGTTGCGAGGTGCTGCGCCCAGACCGAGGCGCGCCACGACCGCGACCACGACGACGACGAGCGATCCGACGCCCACGACAGCGAGCCAGGTGGCGCGCGGATCGCTGCCCGTTCCCAGTGCGTGCATGAGCGCGACGGGCCATGAGGCGTACGCGAGCAGGTGTACGGCGCGCCATGCGCGTACGCCGATGCGAACGCGGAGCAGGCTCGTCACGACGATCGCAAGCAGGAGGTCGAATGCGACCGCTCCGAGCCCGAGCCAGACCGGTCGATACGCCGACGCAAAGGGCACGAGCGCGTCGGTGAGCCGGATCGGTGCATAGCCGTCCGCGACCGTCGTCACGACGTGCACGACCACGAACACGATCGCGAGCAGAGTCAGGTTGCGGTGAACCCCGGCGACGGCGAAGCGGGGCCACCGTCGAAGGCGCACTCCGAGCGTCGTCGTCACGCCGAGCACGACCGACGCAGTGAGGAGCAGGAGAGCCACGACGCCGGTGCCTCGTGTGAGATACCAGAGCTCTTTGGCGTTGCCGGCGGCGGCGATCACGTAGGCCACCGCAACCGTGGCCGTCGTGCCGAGGGCCGGAACGTGTCCGCACCGAGGAGCGACGGGCCGCTCACGAGCCCCCGGAGACGGCCACGGGAGGGGTGGTGGGTGGTGCCGCAGCCGGCGCTCCCGCCGGAGGCTGGGGCGCCGGGTCGGCAGCCTGGGCGACCGCGACGAGCGGTGGTGCGGGTGCGACGACGTGCCCTCGAGCCCGGCGGTTCGTCGTGAGCGGGAGCGGCGCAACCGTTCGCCGTGGATGCGTCGAGCCTGCCGCGAGCGCGGCGAACGCCGCCCCGAGCGCGAGGCAGCCCGCGGCGATCAACGCGGTAGTTCTGCGAACGCGGTCGACTGCTGCATCGCGAGCAGCGACTGCGCCGCGGAGCTGGGCGGGACCGGGCGACATGGCCACATGGTCGCGAGCCGGAATGAGACGCTCGTGAGCCTCTCGCGCAGGTGCTGCGAGTCGACTGCTACTCGACCGGGATCGTGATGCAGACGTCGGCTCCGCCGCTTGGCGCAGGAGCGACGCGCGCCACGCCGCCGTGAGCTCTCGCGATCAGATCCACGATCGCCAGGCCGAGCCCGGCACCGCCTCCCTCGCGCGCGTCGTCCGGGCGGCTGAAGCGGTCGAACGCGCGGTCGGCGAACCCCGGGGGAAGGCCCGGGCCGTGATCGGCGACGTGGAGCTCGACGACGCCGTTCGTGCGGGAGGCGCGTAGCTCCACCGCGCCGCTCGCGTGGACGAACGCGTTGTCGACGAGATTGCCCAGGGCCTGTTCGAGGCGGACGGGATCGGCCTCGAATGTCACATCGGAGCCGTCGACCACGGTCAGCGGCCGCTCGAGCTCGGCCGCCCGGACGGCGAACCGGACGCGGACACGGTCGAGCAGCTCCCGGCCGTTGAGCTCCTCGCGGCGAATCGGTAGCTGCCCCTCGTCCCCGCGCGCGATCAGCAGCAGGTCTTCGGCGAGCCGTGACAGCCGCTCGGTCTCCTCGGCCGCCGAGCGGATCGCGTCCACGTACTCCTCCCGGCGGCGCGGCCGCCGCAGGGCGAGCTCGAGCTCCGCGCGAAGCAGCGCGAGCGGGGTGCGCAGCTCGTGGCTGGCGTCGGCGACGAATCGCCGCTCGTGCTCGAATGCCGCCTCGAGGCGGTCGAGCATGTCGTTCAGCGTGACGGCCAGGGCGGCGATCTCGTCGTGCGCCGGGGGTACCGGCAGTCGCCGGCCAGGGCTGTCGGCCGTCACCGCCGCAGCGCGGCGCCGCATCGCCTCGACCGGGCGGAGGGCCGCAGCAGCCAGCCCGTATCCCGCGAGGATCGCGAGCAGGAGCGCCGCGGGCGCCGCGAACAGGAACTCGTGTCCGAGGCGGTCGAGCGTCTCCTCGCGCGCCGCGAGTGACCGGCCGATCACGAGGACTCCTTCTCCGCCCTGGACGTGAACGGGCAGGACGATCGTCCGCCAGCCTCCTCGGAGTCCGGGGAGATCGGTGGTCGTGCGGACACGCCGGCCCTGGGCGGCGGCCGCGCGGAGCGAGGCAGGGATGATCGGGCGAAGCCCGGCGGGCGACGACTCCACGACCGTGCCGTCCGCCAGTTGCACCTGCGCGACGGTCGGACCGTCGCTCACGTCGCGATCGAGCAGCTGACGGCGGCCCTCGCGCGCGTGCGAGGTCGCCTCTGCGACCTGCGCGTTGAGATTCTGGTCGACGCTCGCGAGCAGGGTGCTGCCGACACGCAGGTAGAGGACGATCCCCATCGCAGCGAGGACCGCTGCCATGACGATCGCGAAGGGAAGTGTCAGCCGGATCCGGATCGGGAGCCGGCTCACGACATGGCTCCGCCGTCCTCGCGGAGCCTGTAGCCGACACCGCGGACGGTTTCGATCGACGTCCGCCCGAACGGGCGGTCGACCTTCTCGCGCAGGTAGCGGACGTAGACGTCGACGATGTTCGAGCGACTCTCGAACGCCATGTCCCACGCTCCCTCGAGCAGCTGAAGGCGCGTGAGCACCTGGCCGGGCCGGCGCATGAACAGCTCGAGGATCGTGAACTCGCGCGCGGTGAGACTCAGCTCGACGTCGCCCCGCCACGCACGTCGTCCGGCCGGGTCGAGCTTCAGATCCCCGACCTCGATGATCGTCGGCCGCTCGACGGGGCCGCGGCGTGCGATCGCGCGAAGACGGGCGAGCAGCTCGTCGAACGAGAAGGGCTTCGTGAGGTAGTCGTCGGCTCCGGCGTCGAGCCCGTCGACGCGGTCGACGATCGCGTCGCGCGCGGTCAGCATCAGCACCGGCGTCCAGACCTGGCGAGCGCGCAGTCGGCGCAGGACTTCGAAGCCGTCGACGCCCGGAAGCATCACGTCCAGCACGATCGCGTCGTACGGCGCCGCCTCCGCCATCCACAACGCGTCGTTGCCGTTGGCGGCCACATCTGCTGCGTGGCCGTCTTCCCGAAGAGCGCGCGCGACCAGCGCCGAAAGCTTGGGCTCGTCGTCGACCACCAACACGCGCATCCCCCCATTGTTCCCGGCGCGCATGTTCCCTGGAGCCTGCTCTCACGCGGTTCTCATGGTGATGTGGAGGATTGTCGGCCGTGGCGGCTGAAGGAAACGCCCGGCTCACCGCGGCAACGGCGGCGATCCTGCTCGTCCTGCTCGCGGCGGAAGGCGCGACGATCCCGTTCATCGGCCGTCTGACCACGCTGCACGTCTTCCTCGGCCTGGTGCTCGTGCCGGTCGTCGTGTTGAAGGCGGGAAGCTCGGCCTGGCGCTTCACCTCCTACTACCTCGGCCGCGCCGACTACGTGCGCCGCGGGCCGCCCCCGATGCTCCTCCGGCTCGTCGTCGCACCGCTCGTGATCGCCTCGACTGCTGTCCTGTTCGGGACCGGGATCCTGCTGGTCGCGCTGCACCCGCAGCGCGGGCTGCTGCTCGGCGTCCACAAGGCATCGTTCATCGTCTGGTTCGCCGCGATGACGGCGCATGTCCTCGCGCATGTGCTGAACGTCCCGGGGCTCGTTCGCCGCGACTTCCGGCCCGGCCAGCGTGGGTCGGCGGCGCGGCAGCTGCTCGTGGCCGGTGCCGTCGTCGCCGGCCTCGTCGCCGCTGTCGCCCTGCTGCCCGAGGCGCACGCGTGGAGCCAGTGGGCGACGACCCACCATCACAACCACGACGACGGCTGACCGTCGCCGCCGCGTCCGCGTTACGCTCTCCTGGCATGACGCGCGTCCGCTTCGCGCCGAGCCCCACCGGGACCCTGCATGTCGGCAACGCGCTCAGTGCAGTGGCGAACCGACGGTTCGGCGACTGGTTGCTCCTTCGCATCGACGACACGGATCCGGCTCGAAACGTGGCCGGCGGCGAGGAGGCGATACTCGGCGACCTCGGCTGGCTCGGCGTTCGGTGGGACGAGGGGCCCGTTCGCCAGAGCGACAGGGTCGACCGGTATCTCGAGGCTGCGCAGACCGCGGGTGTCGACCAGCGCTTCGACGGCGTGATGCTGTGGCGCGACGACGGTACCCCCACATTCCACCTCGCGAGCGTCGTCGACGACCACGACTTCGCGATCACGCACGTGATCCGCGGGTCCGATCATCGGGCCAACGAGGAGCTGCATGCGGCGCTCCATCGCGCTCTCGGGTTCGAGCCCCCGATCGTGATCCATCACGGTCTCGTCGTCGGCGCCGACGGGCGCAAGCTCGCCAAGCGCGCGGACGGCGCGACCGTCGCGTCACTGCGAGACGCCGGGTACCCCGCGGAGGCGGTGCGTGCATACCTGGATGGGCTGGGCCTGCCTCGTCACGACGTCCACCTCGATCTCGACCGCATTCGGTCGCTGTCCGTCGACGTGCTCGACGGCTTCACCGACGACGAGCTGGCAGCGCGTGTCGGCGTGCCGGTCGAGGCAGTGCCGCTCGTGCGCGGCGCGCACGATCTCGTCGAGGCGAAAGCGCTGGCCGCGAGCGTCCTCGAACCGCCGGGCAACGGTCCGTTCGCGGTCCGCAGCCCGGAGACGCTGGAGCGGTTCGTCGAGTTGCGCTCGGCACTGCCCGACGTGCTCGACAAGGACAGTGCACGCACCGTGCTGCGCGAGCTGAAGGCGGTGGGCGGCGACCTGCGCAGCCTGCGCGAGGCCCTGACGGGACGCGACCGGGGCCCCGAGCTCTGGGCCGTCCTGCGCGCGTTGCCGCGCGACGAGGCGATCCGCCGCGCCCGTCTAACCTAGATTCGGTGCGTCTCTACGACACCCTTTCGCGCTCACTCGTCGAGCTGCCTCCGGCTCCCGGCCCGGTGCGCATGTACTTCTGCGGTCCGACCGTCTACGCAAGAGCGCACGTCGGGAACGCGCGCCCGTTCCTCGTCGGCATGTGGCTGCGCTCGTGGCTGCGCGAGACCGGCTACGACGCGACGCTCGTCCACAACATCACCGACATCGATGACAAGATCCTACACGCGGCCCCTGGCCCGAGCAAGGCAGTCGCTGCACAGGCAACGGAGTGGTATCTGACCGACACCGGCGATCTGGGTCTCGGTCAACCCGACCACCTGCCGAAGGCGACCGAGTCGGTGCCGCGAATCATCGCGTTCATCGAGCGGTTGATCGCTTCGGGCCATGCGTACCCGGTGAACGGCGACGTGTACTTCCGAGTCTGCGAGCTTCCCGGCGTACGGCCGGCTTTCGGGGCAGCGGCTCGACCAGGTCGAGGAGCAGGAGCCGAACCCGCTCAAGGAGGACGCCCGCGACTTCGCGCTCTGGAAGGGCAACAAGCCCGGCGAAGACCTCTGGTGGGACTCGCGGTGGGGACGCGGGCGCCCGGGTGGCACATCGAGTGCTCGGCGATGGCCGAGGAGATCTTCGGCCCGGCGTTCGAGATCCACGGCGGTGGGCTCGACCTCGTGTTTCCCGCACCACGAGAACGAAGTCGCGCAGTCCCGGGCGCTCGGGCTATCCGTTCGCGGCGATCTGGACGCACAACGGGATGCTCCGCTTCACCGGCGAGAAGATGTCGAAGTCACTCGGTAACGTGACGACGCTGCGCGAGGCGCTCGACGAGTGGGGGCGGGAGACGCTGCTCGTCTTCTTCCTGACCGCTCACTGGCGCAAGCCGATCGACTTCTCCGAGGAAACGATGGCGCAGGCGGCGGCGCGGGCCGAGACGCTTCGCAATGCGTTCACACAGGAGCCGGCCTCCGGATCGGAGGCGGGTTGGCAGACGTTTGCCGAAGCTCTGGAAGACGACTTCGACACGCCGCGTGCGCTTGCGGTGCTGCACGGTTTCGCGTCCGCACGGAACCTCGACCTGCTTCGGCGAGGCCTCACGATCTTCGGTCTCGGCTCCCTCGCGGAGCGCGAACCGGTGCCCGCCGAGGTGCTGGGGCTGGCCCGGCGCCGGGAGGAGGCCCGAGCCGCCCGCGACTTCGACACCGCCGACCGGTTGCGCGACGAGCTCGCCGGGGCCGGGTGGGAGATGCGCGACGAACCGGGCGGCGGTTTCACGATCGTGCGCCGACAGTGACCTCGGATCTCGTCTACGGCCGCCGTGCCGTTCGCGAGGCTCTACGGGGCAACCGCGAGGTGCTCGAGGTCTGGGCGACCGAGCGTGCGCTCGCCGCCGAGCCGTGGCTTGCCGACGCGAAGCCGAAGGAGCGCCCCGACCGGGAGCTCACGGAGCGCGCCGGCACCCGCGATCATCAGGGTGTGCTCGCGCTCGTCGAGCCTTTCCGGTACGCGGATGCCTACGAGCTCGCCCGGGCCGAGCGGCCGTTGCTCGCGGTGCTCGACCGCGTCACGGATCCCCACAATCTCGGAGCCGTCTGCCGGAGCGCCGACGGCGCGGGCGCGACAGGCGTGGTCGTTCCGGCCCACGGCTCGGCGGTCGTCACCCCGGCGGTCGCGCGCGCGTCGGCCGGCGCCGTCGAGCACCTGCCGGTCGCGGTCGTGACGAACCTCGCGCGGTACCTGGGCGAGGTCAAGAGCGGCGATCTGTGGGTCTACGGGGCAGCGGGCGACGACAGCGCGACGCCGATGTGGGAGGCGGATCTCTCCGGTGGGCTGGCGCTCGTGCTCGGAGCCGAAGGGAAGGGCCTGAGGCCGCTCGTCCGGCGGACCTGTGACGTGCTCGTCTCGATTCCACTGGCCGGGAAGGTCGAGTCGCTGAACGTCAGCGTCGCTGCGGCCGTTCTGCTGTACGAGGCCAGGCGGCAGCGTGCCTGATCGGACCCTCTACCTGTTCGACGGCTACAACCTGCTCCACGCCGGCCCGTTCGACGCCCCGCGTGAGCTTGCCGACGCGCTCGCCTCGTTCGTTGCCGAGCGTGGTGCGCGGGGAATCGTCGTCTTCGACGGCGTGGGGGACGACGCGACCCACGGCCCGCTCGAGGTGCGCTACGCCGCCGACGCGGACACGCTCCTCGAGCGGCTCGCCGTCGAGCATCGTGAGCGAGCCGAGGTGGTGCTCGTGACGAGCGACGGCACCGTCGCCGCGGCGGCGGGAATCGACGTCCAGCACGTCTCCTCGCAGACGTTCGTCCGTGAGCTTCCGCCCTCGTCGCACCGGCCGGAGCCCCCCGGCGGGCTCGCCGGGAAGCTCGACCGGGAGACGCGGGCACGGCTGGAGCGGCTCCGGCGCGGCGAGTAAGACGGGTCCACTGCAAATAGGGCTTGTGCTCCTTGCGGGTCCCTGCTACATTCACCTCAAGTTCAGGGTGAGACTTCAGGCAGGCTGGGTCGAAGGCTCACCTCAAAAAGCCGTCGAAATCCGGGGGTAAGCGCCGTGGCCGTCCACGCCGGAACCGCGCCAAAATCACCGCAGAAGGCTCAACGAGAGCTTGAGGATCTTCAGCTCGTGCTCAAGGCCGCCAACGGCAGCATGGCGGCGATGGACCAGCTGATCCGCCGCTACACGTCCTTCGTGCGGTTGAAGGCGAGCTCGTACTTTTTGGCCGGCGGCGACTCGGACGACCTGATCCAGGAGGGTCTGGTCGGCCTCTACAAGGCGGTCCGCGACTTCCGTCCGGACAAGGAGACCTCGTTCCGCTCCTTCGCAGAGCTCTGCGTGACGCGGCAGATCATCACCGCGATCAAGACGGCGACGCGGCTCAAGCACGCCCCCCTGAACACCTACGTCTCGTTCAGCCACACGCCGGCAGGCCAGGAGTCGGAGAGCGAGTGCTCGCTCGGCGACGCACTGCCCGCATCGCACGTCCACGAGCCGGCGGTCAAGGTCGTCTCCACGGAGGAGCTGCAGGCGCTGGTCGGATGCCTCTCGTCGTCGCTGTCGCCGCTCGAGGCGGATGCGCTTCGGCTGTACCTCGAGGGCTCGTCGTACGACCAGATGGCCGAAGCGCTCGGCTGCGACACGAAGACGATCGACAATGCGCTCCAGCGGGTGAAGCGGAAGATCATCACCCACCAACAGGGTCGTCAGGTCCTGGCGTAGGCGTCGTCGAGACGCGCGCAACCTCATAGGCGGCAGCCGAACGGACTCGTCTCGTCTGGCCGTTGCGCGGGGTCTCAACGCGAAGCATCGCCATCGTCCGGTTCGGCAAATCATCGATGGGAACGACGTAGACCGTGCCGAGCTCCGGGCAGAACACGGCGAATGCGTCGATCTCGCCGTGGTACGGCCGAGACCGGAGCTTCGGGTTCGGGTGGTGGAGGTAGCTGCTCGCGGTCCTGAACTCGACGCTCCCGTTCGTCAGGCGGCCCGTCTTGCACTGAATCCTGATCAGCCGTGCTCCGTCGTCGACGACGAGATCGCAGCGGCTGTTCTCACCGAAAGGCAGGTAGATCCTCGATCCCGCCGCGTGGAGGGCGAGCATGACCGCCAACGTCGAGCGGTCGCCGATGTCTTTTGGGTGGAGCACTTTTCCATCGTGCACGAGGCCTCGGATGGAATGTAGTCAGTACTGGCAACAGCCGACAACCTAAGATTGATTCAACGCCGGAGTAGCTCAGTTGGTAGAGCGTCCGATTTGTAATCGGGAGTGCGTGGGTTCGAGTCCCTCCTCCGGCTCTGGTGGCTAGGCGTTCGCGAGTGCCTGGTCGAGATCGGCCCAGAGCACCTCGACGTCCTCGAGACCGACCGACAGGCGGAGCAGCCCGACCGGGATGCGATCACCCTCCCAGCGGTGGCGGCTCTCCATCGACGAGGTCACGCCGCCGAGGCTCGTCTGGTTCACGATCACCCTGGTCGCCGTCTCGACGGGGAGCGGGTCGCCGGCGACGTCGAACGAAATCAATCCGCCGAACCCCGGATAGCGGACGAGCTGGACCGCCGGATGCCGGCCGAGCCGCGCCGCGAGCTCGCGCGCGGTTGCCGTGTGACGCTGCATGCGCAGCTCGAGCGTCTGCAGGCCCCTGAGCAGCGAGGCCGCGGAGTCGGGTGACGCGCTGAGCCCGTTGTGCGTGCGCACTTCACGAAGCCGCGCGGCGATCGCACCGTCACGCGTCACTGCGGCGCCGAGCATCGCGTCGTGGTGGCCGGTCAGGAACTTGGTGGCAGAGTGGACGACCAGGTCCGCACCCTCGTCCAGGGCGCGCAAGTAGACGGGCGTCGAGGCGGTTGCATCGCAGACCTTGACGCCGGGATGCGCGCGCACCGCCTCCCAGTCCGGGACGGACAGCACGGGGTTCGCGGGCGACTCGACCCAGACGATGTCTGCGTCTCCCGGTGGCGCGCCCGTCTGGTCGAACTCGACCACCTCGAGCCCCCATGGTGCGAACTCCGAGAACGCCACCGAGGTGCCGAAGTAGGCGCCCCGAGCGATCGCGAGCTTCGTGCCCGGCTTCGCCAGGGCGAGCACGCACGCGGTGACCGCGGCAGTGCCGGAGCCGAAGAGCACCGCCTCGCCGTCCTCGAGCGCACCGAGCGCTGCCTCTGCCGCCGCACCCGTCGGATGTCCGTAGCGCTGGTAGACGAACTCCCGGGGCCGGCCCTCGTCGTCGTACGGCCAGACGGTGGCGCGATCGATCGAGCTCACGACTCGACTCTACGCGAGCCCTGCCACGCACTCGACGAGGCGCTCGAGCTCCTCGTCCGTGTTGAAGTAGTGCACCGAGGCGCGTAGGAGCTCGTCGATGCCGCGGGGATCCAGATCGAGGCGCGCCGCCGACGCCTCGGTGACGGAGACGTTCACGTGCTGCGCCGCCAACGCGGTGCGGACGTCGGCGGCAGCAAGCCCACGCACCGAGAACGTGACGATCGCACCGAGCACCTTGCCGCGATCGGCGACCGTGACAGCGGGCAGCTCGGCGAGACCGGCTCGGAGTCGTGCGGCGAGCTCGCGAACGCGCTCCCATACCTGCTCGACGCCGACGGTCCGCGCGTAATCGGCTGCCACTCCGAGCCCCACCTTCCCGGCGACGTATGTCTCCCAGTTCTCGAAGCGGCGAGCGTCGGCCCTGATCACGTAGCTCCCGTCGGGCTGCCACTCGGCCGCGTGCATGTCCAGGAACGGCGGTTCGAGCCGTTCGAGCAGATCGCCGCGAACGTAGAGAAACCCGGTGCCGCGCGGCCCGCGGAGAAACTTCCGTCCGGTCGCCGAGAGGATGTCGCAGCCGATTGCCTGTACGTCGATCGGCAGCTGCCCGACCGACTGGCAGGCGTCGAGGAGGAACGGCACACCCGCCGCGCGGGTCACGCGACCGACCGCAGCCGCCGGGTTGACCAGCCCGCTCTGCGTCGGAACGTGCACGAGCGAGACGAGCTTGACCCGTTCGTCGAGCAGTTCCGCCAGCGCATCGGCGTCGAACTGTCCGTGCTCGTCGTCCGGCACGATCTCGATCGACACGCCGGTACGGTTGGCAACCTGCCGCAGTGCAATCCAGTTCGACGCGTACTCGGCGCGGCCGGTGAGGATGCGATCGCCGGGAGCGAAGCGAAACGCATAGAACGCCATGTCCCAGGCGCGGGTCGCGTTCTCGATCACTGCGATCTCGTGGCGAGTGGCCCCGATCAGTCCGGCGAGCGCGTCGTACGTGTGCTCGAGCCGGTCGCGCCGTTCAGCCGCCGCTTCGTAGCCGCCGATCTCGGCTTCGCGGCGGAGGTGGTCGACGACCGCGTCGACGACCGCGCTCGGCGGGAGCGACGAGCCGGCATTGTTGAGATGCGCGACGTTGGCGCAGCCCGGCGTCTCCGCGCGCAGACGCCCGATGTCGAGGGTCACGCTTCGAGCACCGTGAACAGCGTCAGCTGCATACCGTCCGGTGCGACCAACCGAACGTTTCGGTGCTGCCACGGCGTCACGACGGGTCCGGCGAGACGTTCCGCACCCGCGGCCTCCAGCTCGTCGGCGAGTGCCGCCGAGTCGTCGACCTCGAGGGCGATGCGAACCGCCCCCGCGACGCGCCGGCCGACCTCGAGCGAGTCGACCGCGTCGGCGTGCTCAGGGTCGAGGAGCTCGAGCGTCGCCCGCCCAGCGTCGAGGAGCGTGACGCGTCCTGCGGGCTCGCTCCAGGCCTCGAGCACGGGGAGGCCGAGCGTGTCGCGGTAGAACGCGAGCGCCCGATCGTAGTCCTCGACGGTCAGCGCGAGCCGCAGCTCCTTCACCGGCATGCCTCGACTCTAGACGGAGCGTGCGCATAGGCTCCGCAGGATGGCGAACGCCGAGGAACCAGGCGTCCACTCGACGACGCGGGCGAAGCTCGAGTGGATGCGCGAGCTGCGCGACGAGGCGTTGCACACGGGCACCGAGAGGTCGGTCGAGCGGCAGCGCGAGTCGGGGAAGATGCTGGCGCGTGAGCGCGCGGAGCGGCTCTGTGACGAGGGGTCGTTCGTCGAGCTCGACCGCTACGTCCGGCATCGCGAGTCGAACTTCGGAATGCTGGAGCGGCGGCCCTACGGGGACGCGGTGGTGACGGGGTACGGGACGATCTTCGGTCGGCGTGTGTTCGTGTTCAGCCAGGACTTCATGGTGTTCGGCGGTTCCCTCTCGGAGGTCTTCGCCGAGAAGATCTGCAAGGTGATGGATCTCGCCGCCAAGTACGGCTGTCCGGTGATCGGGATCAACGATTCCGGCGGCGCGAGGATCCAGGAGGGGGTCGTCTCGCTCGCGGGATATGCCGAGATCTTCTGGCGCAACGTCCAGGTGTCGGGTGTGATCCCCCAGATCTCGCTGATCATGGGACCGTGCGCCGGCGGCGCCGTCTACTCACCGGCGATGACCGACTTCGTGCTGATGGTCGAGGGGACCTCGTACATGTTCATCACCGGGCCCGATGTCGTGAAGACCGTGACGGGCGAGGAGGTGACCTTCGAGGAGCTCGGCGGCGCCGCTGCTCATGCGACCAAGTCGGGGGTCGCACATTTGACGGCGGCCGACGAGGAGGCGGCGCTCGAGGACGCCCGCTACCTGCTCAGCTTCCTGCCGCAGTCGAATGCGCATCCGGCGCCGTACGATCCGCCGGCGGACCCGGCCGACCGCGAGGCGCCCGAGCTCGACGAGCTGATTCCCGACGAGCCGACGAAGCCGTACGACATGAAGGACGTGATCGGCTGCAGTGGTGGACGACGGCGAGTTCCTCGAGCTGCAGCCGCTGTTCGCGCAGAACATCGTGTGCGGATTCGCGCGGCTCGGCGGGTACAGCGTCGGCATCGTCGGGAACCAGCCGAAGGCGCTCGCCGGCGTGCTCGACATCGCCTCGTCGGAGAAGGCGGCGCGCTTCGTTCGTACGTGCGACGCGTTCAACATCCCACTCGTCACCTTCGTCGACGTTCCGGGCTTCCTCCCCGGGACCGCGCAGGAGTGGGGTGGCATCATCCGGCACGGCGCCAAGCTGCTGTACGCGTATTGCGAGGCGACGGTGCCCAAGCTGACCGTGATCACGCGCAAGGCATACGGCGGTGCGTACGACGTGATGAGCTCGAAGCACGTTCGTGCCGACTTCAACTTCGCCTGGCCGACCGCGGAGGTCGCGGTGATGGGGCCCGATGGAGCGGTGAACATCATCTTCCGGCACGAGCTTGCGGCGGCCGACGATCCCGAAGACCGTCGTGCCGAGTTGATCGCGGAGTACCGGGAACGCTTCGCCAACCCGTACACGGCGGCGGAGCGTGGCTACGTCGACGACGTGATCGAGCCGCGCCGGACGCGCCCTGTCCTGATCGATGCGCTGAAGACGGCGATGACCAAGCGCGAGCGCCGGCCGCCGCGCAAGCACGGGAACATTCCGCTCTAGAATCGATCATCTAGGCCGTGACGAGCGACCCGGGCTGAACGGCCGCGATGAACGCGTCCACGACCTCGGGGTCGAACTGCGAACCGGAGCACCGTTCGAGCTCGCGGACGGCGTCGTCCCGGCGAAGCGCCGGGCGATAGGGGCGGGTCGACGTCATCGCGTCGAACGCATCGGCGACGAAGACGATGCGCGAGCCGAGCGGGATCGAATCGTGCAGCAGGCCCTCGGGGTAACCGGTGCCGTCCCAACGCTCGCTCTGGTGGAGGACCCAGTCGGCGATCGGGTCGACTCCGAGGCTCGCGAGCATCCGATAGCCGACCTGTGGATGCCGCTGGAGGAGTCGACGCTCTTCGCGGGTCAGCGGCGCCGGCTTGCGCAGCAGCTCCTCGGGGATCGCGAGCTTGCCGAGGTCGTGGAGGCTGCCGGCGAGCCGTGTCAGCTCGACCTGATCGTCGGGAAGCCCCAGCTGCTCTGCGATCCGCCCCGCGAACAGCGCCACGCGCTCGGAATGATTGCCGGAGTCGGCGTGGCGCGCGTCCACGACTCGTGCCAGGGACGCTGCGGCGCGAATCCGTGCCGCTCGATCGCCGACGCCGTGGAGTGCTGCGAGGTTTGCGACGTCACGTGCCGGTCGCACCTGGTTCTTGCCCTGTTCCTTCGCCCAGTAGAGGGCTCCGTCGGCCATCCGGATGAGCGCGTCACGGTCGCGACCGTGCTGCGGGAAGGTCGCGACGCCCGCGCTGACCGTGAGGCCACCGCCCGGGCTGACGTCCGCCGCGCCGAGCCGCGTGACGATCGACTGTGCGGCCGCCAGCGCGAGCGGCTCGCCGATCTCCGGCAGAAGCAGCGCGAACTCGTCACCTCCGAGTCGGAACGCCTCGCCGTCCGAGCGCAGCCGTGCGGCGACCTTCGAGAGGACACCGTCCCCAGCGGGATGCCCGTATCGGTCGTTGACCGTCTTGAAGTCGTCGAGGTCGAGCAGGCACAACGACAGCGCCGTTCCGTCCTCGCGCGCGGTCGCAATCGCGTGCTCGAAGCGCTCGTGAAAGTGGCGGTGGTTGCCGAGCCCGGTGAGCGGGTCGGTCAGCGAAAGGCGAACTGCGCTGAGCGCCCGGTGGCTCGAGCGCTGGTACAGGGAGATCGCGGCGAGCGGCCCGGCGAGCGCGGCGAACAGATACGGCGTCCGTTGCCAGAGGATGACGAGCATCAAGGCGGTCGAAGCCATCAAGGCGAAGGGCAGGACCGTCCAGTGCACGTTGGAGCGGATGAGCCGGCTGTAGCCGAGCTCGGACCCTGATGCCGAGATCGCCGCCGTCACGAGCAGCAGGTTGGCGGCGTAGAGCACGGTCGCCGTGAAGGCGACTTCGAGCAGCACTGCAGCAGGCCCGTGGCCGTTCACCAGATGCAGAATCGAGCCGGCCAGCGTCCCGACGATTCCGAACACGCCTGCGTTGTAGATCGTCCGGATCAAGGGCTTGTGCTCGACCAGCGCGGTCACGGTAGGCGCGGTGACGTAGATGAAGGTCGCTGCGGCCCAGCCGAAGAGCACCAGCGCTGCGACCGCGAACACGAAGCCGAGCGACACGCCGTTCGCGTCTGCACCCTCGACCGGGACCGGGAACCGCTCCGCGAGCATCGAGGCCGCAAGGAACGCCGTGACGCCGACCAGCGTGGTGATCGACGGGTCGGCGTGCACGAACCATGCCGTCGCAGCGAGGTAGAGACCGATCCCGACGACCGAAACCGGGACGACGACCGCGAGCAACCTCGCCGGAGGATGTGCGGCCCGGCTCATGCGGTGGGAGGGCCGGTTACCAGGTGAAGTTGAGAGGGTCGCACGATGCGATGCCGAGGATCGCGGCGAGGACGATCAGCACGACCATCATGACCACGAGCTTTGCGTTCCACTGGAGCATCAGGGGATTCCTTCCTGGCAGTTGCCGCATCGGGGTCGATTCTTGCGCTCGACCCGGGTGCGAGCATCACCCGGACGGGGGAACGGCCTGTGGGAGGCGCTGAATCCCTCGAACGGGTGAGCGCTATCCCGCTGACGGCGAGACCATCTAGGCTCGTGGGCATGGAGCTCGAACTCGAGCCGAGCCAGCCGCCCGAGGTCCTCCGCGTCGTCGGCGAGTTGCTCGCGGCGCGGACAGCTCAGCCGGACCCGTGGTGGCAGGCGGGCATCGACGAGTCGCTCGAACCGCTTTGCGCCGACCCGTAGGGACGGCTCAGCCCGACGCCGCGGCTCGTTCGCGGAAGAGCCGGGGCGCCGCCCGCGCGTAGTCGAGGCCGGACACCCAGGTCAGCACGAGCGCGACGAGGAGCGCCCACCAGGCCACGTCGTGTCGCCACACCCCGGCGGCCGCGAGCCCTCCCACGGCCGCGGCGACCGCCTGTGCCCACGTCTTCAGTTTGCCCAGGTCGCGGGCTGCAATCACGATCCCGCGCTCGACCGCTGCCTGGCGGAGCCCCGTGATCAGCAACTCACGAGCGACGATCGCCGCGACCATCCACGCGGGAAACACGTGCTGGCCGAGCAAGACGATCAGGGTCGACAGCACGAGCAGCTTGTCCGCCACCGGGTCGAGCAGCGATCCGAACGGTGACGTGCGCCCGGATCGGCGTGCCACCCGTCCGTCGAACCAGTCGGTTGCCATCGCGGCGCAGAACACGGCCGTGCCCCAGTAGTCGTGCCCGGAGAACGGGATCGCGAACAGGGCGACCACGACCGGCACCGCGAGCGCGCGTGCGACGGTCAGTTGATCGGCGAAGCTCATCCGCAGGGGAGAATACGGCCGTGTTCACGAAAGTGCTCGTAGCCAACCGGGGTGAGATCGCCGTGCGGGTGTTCCGCACGCTCCGGGACATGGGGATCGCCTCGGTTGCGGTGTATTCCGACGTCGATCGGACCGCGCTGCACCCCAGGTTCGCGGACGAAGCGTTCTCGCTCGGCGGGCGGACCTCGGCGGAGTCGTACCTCGTGATCGAGAGAGTCATCGACGTCGCTCGACGCTCGGGGGCCGAGGCGATCCATCCCGGCTACGGCTTCCTGGCGGAAAACGCGGGTTTCGCGAACGCCGTCGAGGAGGCAGGGCTCACGTGGATCGGGCCACCACCGGCGGCGATCGAGCTGATGGGCTCGAAGACCAGGGCGCGCCAGGTGATGAAGGCGGCGGGCGTGCCGATCATCCCCGGGACGACGGAGCCCGTGGGCTCGCCGGCGGAGGTCGCCGCGCTCGGGGCCGAGCTCGGGTATCCGCTGTTGCTCAAGGCTGCCGCGGGCGGCGGAGGCAAAGGGATGAAGGTCGTGCGCAGCCCGGACGAAGCCGAACACGCCCTCGAGTCTGCGAGGCGAGAGGGCCGCTCGTACTTCGCGGACGCAGCGGTGTACGTGGAGCGCTATCTGGAAGATCCGCGCCACGTCGAGGTGCAGGTCCTGGCCGACTCGCACGGCAACGTCATCTATCTCGGGGAGCGCGACTGCACGATCCAGCGGCGCCATCAGAAGCTGATCGAGGAGACACCGTCCCCTGCGGTCGACGAGGAGCTGCGTTCGCGGATCGGAGCGATCGCCGTCGATGCGGCGCGTGCTGCCGGCTACCGGTCGGCCGGGACGATCGAGGGGTTGCTGACGCGCGACGGCGCGTACTACTTCATGGAGATGAACACGCGGATCCAGGTCGAGCACACGATCACCGAAGTCGTCTCCGGCGTCGACATCGTCCGCGCACAGGTGCAGATCGCGGCCGGCCAGAAGCTCCAGTTCGCGCAGGACGACATCCGGCTGCAAGGTCACGCGATCGAGTGCAGGATCAACGCCGAGGATCCGGCGCAGGCGTTCCTGCCCTCTCCCGGGAGGATCACGGCCTACCGTGAGCCCTCCGGGCCCGGTGTACGCGTCGACTCCGGCGTCGAGGCGGGCTCGGAGGTCTCTCCGCTCTACGACCCGATGATCGCGAAGGTGATCGTGCGCGGCGTGGATCGGGAGGATGCGATCGGGCGGATGTTGCGTGCGCTGGGCGAGTTCCGGATCGACGGCGTCAAGACACTGATCGGCTTTCATCGGGCGCTGCTGTCCCATCCGTGCTTTCGCGCGGGTGAGACGTGTGACGGAGTCGTGGAGTCGAGCGAGCTTGCCGAGGCAGCGGAGCAGTTGTCTCATCAGACAACGAGCCTAGCGAGGCCTTCGGACGGCACGTTGTCGGAGCTGGCCGCCGAGGTCGAGGTCGCGGGCCGGCGCGTTCAGGTGAAGGTGCTGACGCCGGAGCCCGCGTATCGCGCGCTCGCGAGGCGGAGGCGGGAGCGGGCGGCCGGAGCCGCCGTGGGGCCTGGGTCGGGCACGGTGCGGAGCCCGATGCAGGGCACGGTGATCGACGTCAAGGTCGGCGCGGGCGACACGATCGCCGTCGGTCAGGTCGTCTGCATCGTCGAGGCGATGAAGATGGAGAACGAGATCACCGCACATCGTGGCGGCGTCGTGGCCGTCCTGTCGGTCAGCGTCGGAGCTGCCGTCTCGATCGGCCAGCCGATCTGCGCGATCGAAGACGGGCCCGGGTAGGCGGCTAGAGAGACCGCTGGTAGGCGCGGAACGTCGACGTCGCCCACGCCGTCGTGACGGCTGTCAGAGCCAGCAGCAGCAGGAGATGCCACCAGACCGTGGCCCAGTCGGTGTTCGGAAGCACGACCTCCCGCGCGGCGCGCACGCCCCAGTCGACCGGGTTGAAGCTTGCGGTGGTCTGCATCCAACCAGGCATCTGCGGGCGGGCGATCATCGTCGTCGACAGGAACAGCAACGGCAGCCCGATGAAGTTCGCGACGGCGATCATCGTCGCCTCGCGGCGCGTCAGGAGAGCGATCGCCTGCGAGACCCCCGCGAAGGAGCTGTTGACGAGGACGCCTGCGAGGATGATCGTGAGCCAGCCGAGCACCCCGGTGTGAATGCGGACGCCGAGCGCGATCGAGACGAGCAGGATGATGACCGCCTGGATCGCCGCCGTGAGTGCCGAACGGACGATCTGCGAGAGCACGATCGACAGTCGCGACGCCGGCGTCGCGAGGAATCGCTCGACCACCTTGTGGTCGAGGTCGTTGATCATCGACATTCCGCTCCACGTCGCGCCGAAGAACGCGTTCATGACGACGATCGCCGGTGCCAGGAACGTGATGTACGAGCCCGTGCCGAAGCCGCCGAGCCTGGTCACGTTGCGGAAGAGCTGCCCGTAGAGCAGGAGCCAGACCATCGGCTGAACGAGCAGCAGCACGATCCAGATCGGCTCGCGCATCAGATTGCGTGCCTGGCGCAGGGTCATGAACCATGTGTCGCGCAGGACCGTCACCGTTCGCGGTCCTCCGTGCCGAACTCCCGTCCGGTGTAGTGGAGGTAGACGTCGTCGAGTGTCGGTCGCGACAGCGAGACCGACGCGACGGCGATACCGGCGTTCTCGAGCGCCGAAAGGATTCCCGGCAGCTCGCGACTGCCGTTCGCGACGCGTGAGACGATCGTGCGCCCGTCGACGACCTGCTCGGGTCGCGCGCCGACCTGCGCGAGCACCCGCTGCGCGTCGTCCACCGCCCCGTTCTCGAGCTCGACGTGCACGGCATCGCCGCGGAGGCCCGCCTTCAGCTCGCCGGGCGTTCCCTCCACCACTACTTTCCCCTGCGAGACGATCGAGAGCCGGTCCGCGAGCTGGTCGGCCTCCTCGAGGTAGTGCGTGGTGAGCAGGATCGTGAGCGACTCCGCCCGGGCGAGGCGCGAGACCTCGGCCCACATCGCGACCCGCGCCTCGGGATCGAGCCCTGTGGTCGGCTCGTCGAGGAAGAGCACACGTGGCCGGTGGACGAGACCGAGGGCGATGTCGAGTCGCCGGCGCATCCCGCCCGAGTAGGTCTTCACGATCCGGTCGGCCGCGTCCGCGATGCCGACGAGCTCGAGCAGCTCGTCGACGCGCGTGTGCAGGTCGTGGCCGCGCATGTCCTGGACGCGGCCCTGCAACATCAAGTTCTCGCGGCCGGTCCCGAACTGGTCGACGCCCGAGTCCTGTGGGACGTAGCCGATCGAACGCCTGACCGTGTCGGCGTCACGGAGTACGTCGTGGCCGCTCACCGAGGCGGATCCCGAGTCCGGGTGCGTCAGCGTGACGAGCACGCGCACCGTCGTCGACTTGCCCGCGCCGTTCGGGCCGAGCAGTCCGAAGACTTCGCCTTCGCGCACGCCGAACGACACGCCGTCGAGCGCCTGCACGTCGCCGTAGCGCTTGCGGAGCTCCGAGACGACGATTGCGTCCATGGGGCTCGACCCTAGCGGCGGTTGCCCGGCCACCGTGGGTAGAGTGCCGCGCGGCCGATGGACCTCTACGAGTACCAGGGCAAACAGCTGTTCAAGCGTTTTGGCATCCCCGTTTCCGACGGACGGATCGCCACTACGCCCGGGGAAGCACGGACGGCGGCGGAGGAGCTCGGCGGCCAGGTGGTCGTCAAGGCGCAGGTGCTGACCGGCGGCCGCGGGAAGGCGGGCGGCGTCAAGCTCGCCGACGACCCTGCCGACGCGGAGCAGAAGGCGGAGGACATCCTCGGCCTCGACATTCGCGGCCATGTCGTCGAGAAGGTGTGGATCGAGCGCGCCTCGGAGATCGCGAAGGAGTACTACCTCTCGGTGACCTTCGATCGCGGCGCGAAGCAGCCGCTGCTGATGTTCACCACCCAGGGTGGCGTCGAGATCGAGGATGTGGCGGCCAACGATCCGGATGCGCTCGTTCGCCTGCACATCGATCCGCTGGAGGGGTTTCAGCCCTGGGTTGCGCGGAGCCTCGTCTACGGCGCCGGCATCGAGGACCCGGGCGAGCAGAAGCAGATCGCGGCGATCGTCGAGCAGTTGTATCGCTGCTTCGTCGAGAGCGACGCGATGCTCTGCGAGATCAATCCGCTGATCGTGACTCCTGGCGGCGAGGTGAAGGCGCTCGACTCGAAGTTCACGGTCGACGACAGCGCGCTCTACCGGCATCCCGACATCGCAGAGCTGCGTGACACGAGCGCCGCCGACCCGCTCGAAGCGTTCGCGCGTGAGAAGGGCGTCACCTACGTGAAGCTCGACGGCACCGTCGGCATCCTCGGGAACGGCGCCGGGCTGTCGATGTCGACGGTCGACGTCGTCGTGACCGCGGGCGGCAGGCCGGCGAACTTCTGCGATCTCGGCGGCGGCGGCGACGCCGGGGGAGTGGTCGACGCGCTCGAAGTGATCACACGCGACCCGCAGGTGAAGTCGATCTTCTTCAACATCTTCGGCGGGATCACACGCTGCGACGAGGTTGCGCGCGGCATCCTCGAGGCGCTCGACCGGATCGACATCGACGTGCCGATCGTGGTGCGCCTGGACGGGACGAATGCGGAGGAAGGGCTGAAGATCCTCGCCGACGCAGCACCGTCGAACCTCCATGTCGCGCCGACGATGCTGGAGGCTGCGAGGACCGCTGTGGAGCTTGCCGGATGACCGATGCCTGGAGTGAGCGTGCCGAGGCGTACCGCACGAGCGCGATCCACTCGGCCGGTGAGGATCTGGACCTCGTCGTCGAGTGGTGCGAGCCGGGAGCAGGCGTGACCGTGCTCGATGTTGCGACCGGTGGTGGTCACGTTGCCCGGCGGCTGAGGGAGGTCGGCGCGACGGTTGTCACAGTCGATCCCGCACCGGGGATGCAGGCCGACACGACGGCGCCGGCCGAGTCGCTTCCGTTCGCCGACGGCAGTTTCGATGCGGTCGCCTGCCGGCTCGCCGCGCACCACTTCGTCGACGTCCGGGCAGCGGTGGGCGAGATGGCGCGCGTCGCCAAAGGTCGCGTCGTGATCTGCGACAACACCTTCGTGAGCGTGCAGTCAGAGGAAGCCGACCGGCTGCGCGACCCGAGTCACGTTCGCAACTACGCGGTGCCGGAGTGGCATTCGTTCTTCGAGCTCGCCGGGCTCGAGGTCACCGGCGAGCGCTCCATGGAGCGGCCGCTCGAGATCGGCCCCTGGCTGGAGCGCGTCGGCTGTACCGGTTACGAGGCGGCCCGCGTCTGCGAGCTGCTCGAGGACCGCATCGTCGACGGCTGGATGATGCTGCCGACCCTCGTGCTCCGCGGCCAGAAGGCGTCCGGCTGATGGCGATCGTCGTCGATACCGGCACTCGGCTCGTCGTGCAGGGCCTGACCGGGTCCGAAGGGCGCTTCCATGGGCTGCGGAACCGTGACTACGGCACGAACGTCGTCGCGGGCGTGACGCCCGGCAAGGGCGGCCAGGACGTCGAGGGAATCCCGATCTACGACACGGTGGCCGGCGCGGTCGGCGAAGCGGGAGCCAACACCGCGATGATCTTCGTGCCGGCCCGGTTTGCACCCGACGCGATCTACGAAGCGGTCGACGCAGGCATCGCGACCGTCATCTGCATCACGGAGCACATCCCCGCGCACGAGATGCTTCGCGTCTACACCTACATCCGGCCGAAGGGCGTCACGATGATCGGGCCGAACTGTCCCGGCGTGCTCTCCCCGGGGAAGGCGAACGTGGGGATCATTCCGGCGCAGGTGTTCCGCGCGGGCAACATCGGCCTTGTCTCGCGCTCGGGCACGCTGACGTATCAGATCGGCCACGAAGTCGCGCAGCGCGGGCTCGGCAACTCGAGCATCGTCGGGATCGGCGGGGACCCGATCGTCGGCTCGGGGTTCGTCGACATCCTCGCGAAGTTCGAGGCCGATCCCGAGACGGAGTACGTCGTGCTCGTGGGCGAGATCGGCGGGGACGAGGAGGAGAAGGCCGCCTTGTGGGTCGCCGAGCACATGTCGAAGCCGGTGTTCTCCTACATCGCCGGCTTCTCCGCCCCGTCCGGCAAGACGATGGGGCACGCCGGCGCGATCATCTCGGGCTCGTCGGGCACGGCGCAGGCGAAGAAGGACGCCCTCGAGGCCGTGGGGATCAAGGTCGGGACGACGCCCACCGAGGTCGCCGAGCTCGTCGTCACCGCCGCCGGGGCCTAGCTCCGAGGGCACCTGGTTCTTCGCCCCGTTCCGGAGAGATCTGCAATACTGAACTCAATGGTTCAGTATCAGACGACCGTCGGTCTCGCGTTCGCGGCCCTCGCCGACCCGACCCGGCGCGCCGTGCTCGAACGGCTCGGCGACGGCAGCGCGACGATCAGCGAGCTCGCCGAGCCCTTCGGCATGTCGCTGACCGGCATGAAGAAGCACATCCGGCTGCTCGAAGAAGCCAACCTCGTCGCCACCGAGAAGGTCGGCCGTGCCCGCAGATGTGCACTCGTGCCCTCCGCCTTCGAGGGCATCAGTTCGTGGTTGAACCGGCTCGACCGCTTCGCACAGGTCGTCGAACGGACGAAAGGAGCACGATGAACACGACCACCGTCACCACTCCGAACGAGCTCGAGATCCGCGTCGAGCGGGTCTTCGACGCACCGCGCACGCACGTCTACTCGGTCTGGACGGATCCGGAGCTGATCCCCGAATGGTGGGGCGACGGCACCGTCGTCGAGGAGATGGACGTCCGTCCCGGCGGCACGTACCGGTTCCGAACCGCCTTCGGCCTCGTCGAGGGCGAGTTCCGCGAGGTCGAGCCACCCGCGCGCCTCGTCCAGACGTTCCAGAATCACCTGCAGACGCTCGAGTTCGAGGATCTCGGTGAGCAGACGAAGCTGACCCAGACGATGCGCTTCGAGACGACCGAGCAACGAGACACGACCATGCAGTACGGCGTCGAGGAGGGCGCGAAGGGGGGCTTCGCGCGCGTCGACGCATTGCTGGGGAAGGTCGCGGCATGAGTGCGGTGCCGCGGTCGCGGGCGCAGCGCAAGGCGGACACGCTCGCATTGCTGCGCACGGAGGTCGACTTCTGGGTGGCAAGCGCGGACGAGGTGGGGAACGCCCATCTCGTCCCGCTCTCCTACTACTGGGACGGCGCGGCGCTCGTGTTCGCGACGCCGCGCTCCTCTCCGACCGCGACGAACCTCTTGCGTGCGGGCGTCGCGCGCGTCGGCGTCGGTCCGACGCGCGACGTCGTGCTCGTCGACGGCCGTGTGACGGAAGGCGTCGACGACGCGACCGCCGATGCGCACACGAAGCACACCGGCTTCGACGCGCGCGCGGATCCCGGCGACTACGTGTACCTGCGCGTGACGCCGACCGAGATCCGCGCTTGGCGTGAGGCGAACGAGCTCTCCGGACGGTTGCTGATGCGCGGCGGGGTGTGGTTGCCGCTCGACGCATAGCCGCGGACGATCGCCTTGCTGCCGTCGTCCGCTCAGTCCGTCAACGGCCGTCCTGTTTCCAGGAGCGTCTTGAGCCCGCTCAGCACCATCATCCAGCCGGCGCCCGACACGCTCTCGGCGGTCTTCGGTGCGCCCTCGAGCTGGTCGTGCGTCACCGTCAGCTTGCAGAAGCCGCCTTCCTCGGGCTCGATCTCCCAGGTGACGCGGCTCGGCTCCTCGCCGGCCAGCTCCGGGTCGTAGAGCGACTGCCAGCCGTGCACGAGCCGGCGCGGCGGGTCGAATTCGAAGGTCGGCGAGCTCCCCCAGTCGCTTCCGTCCGGGCCGAGCGCGCGGTGCAGCTTCGGCGTGTTCTCGATGCGCGCCCCGTAGAAGTAGCGCTCGGTGAACTCGGGCTTGGTGATCGCCTCCCAGATCTCCTCCGGGGTCGCCTTGATGAACACCTGGTAGACCTGGTTCGCGATCACGGTCGTGGTGGTCGTCGTGCTCATGATGCCTCCAGTTCGCTCTTGAGGTCTGCGAGCGCCGAGACGTGGCGCTCCGTGTACTTGTCGATCCAGCGGTCGTGGATCAGCCGGACGGGGACCGGGTTCAGGTAGTGGTGCTTCTCCCGCCCGAAGCGGCGCGTGACGACGAGGCCGGCGTCCTCGAGGACCCGCAGGTGCTTCATCACCCCGAAGCGGGTCATCTCCAAGTCGGACTCGAGCTCCGTGAGCGTGCGGCCGTCGCGCTCGAAGAGGCGGTCGAGGAGATGTCGCCGCGTCGGATCGGCGAGGGCCTTGAAGACCCGATCGTCGTCGTCCACGGCGAGAGGATAGGTGACTATTTAGTCACATGTCAAGCTCCGGCTTTCTTCGGCTTTTCTTGGGCGGCGCTGGGGACGTTCTTCGTCGCCACGGGTGTGCTTTGGAGCCTTGGTGGTGCAGGCGGACGAAAGGAGCGAACCGATGACCTCGCAGCACGAGCACTCCGCAGCTTCCGTGCACGGCGGCCCGATCGCCGCCGCCGCGGCCTACCTCGACCTCGACGAGCGCGAGCTCCGTACGCGGCTTCGGGGTGGGCGAACCCTCGGGCAGGTGGCGGTCGAGGAGGGCCGTTCTGTTCGCGGGCTCGAGGACGCGCTCCTCGCCGACCTCAAGTGGCACCTCGACGCCGACGTGGCGGCGGGCAGGGTCGCGAGCGATCGTGAGTCGCAGATCCTGACCGCCGTGAAGTCGAGAATCGACCGCATGGTCGAGTGCCGGAGCCGGCACCCGCCGTCGGCTTCCGCCGCCTGAGAGCCTCTTACGCCGTCGGGAGCACGAGCCGGAAGCGAGCGCCCGAGGGGGAGCTCTCGGCGGTCGCGCGCCCGCCGTGGGCCTCGGCCGCCTCGCGCACGATCGCGAGGCCGAGACCGGCCCCCGGCTTCGAGCGCGCGGTGGCTGCGCGGTAGAAACGGTCGAAGACCCGAGGCAGATCCTCGTCGGCGATCCCGGGGCCATGGTCGGCGACGACTACCTCGCCGCCGCGAACCGAGACCTCGATCGGGGCGCCGTCCGGGCTGTACTTGACGGCGTTGTCGAGCAGGTTCGACACGGCCCGCTCGAGGAGCACCGGATCTGCCCGTACCTGGGTCGGCGAGAGCGCCGTGACGAACGTCACCTGCGGCGCCCGTGCCTGCGCCCGCTCGACGGACGAAGCCACGAGATCGTCGAGCTGGACGTCCTCCAGGCGGAGCTTGCGCTCCTCGCCGCGCGCGAGCTCGACCAGGTCGGAGACGAGCCGCGTCAGCGCGTCGAGCTCGACCGAGGCCTCGTCGAGCGCGTGTCGCTCCTCGTCTTTCGGCAGCTTCCCTTCGCGGAGCAGGTCGATGTTCGTGCGCACGGCCGTCAGCGGCGTGCGCAGTTCGTGCGACGCGTCGGCGACGAGTCGGCGTTGCGCTCCGACCGAACGCTCGAGCGCGGCGAGCATCGCGTTGAACTGTGTTGCGAGGCGCCCGAGCTCGTCCTCGATCCGTGACGTCGACACGTTCGGTCAGATCTCCGGTCGCTGCGACGTTCTCTGCGGCTGCGGTGAGGCGACGAATCGGTCGGAGTGCCGCGGCCGCAACGAATGCCGCAAGAGCAGCGGCAATCGCGACGCCTATACCGCCGATCAGGAAGATCCAGAAGCGGATCCGGTGCAGGGCCCGATCGTCGGCGAGCGGATCGATCGCGGTGATCACGGCGCCTCCGCTCTGACAACCAGCGGCGTAGATGCGAACGTGGATCGGCCGGAGATGGTCGTTGTCGACGTAGTACTCGGTCTCGTCTTCCGTTCGCGGCGACGCCCTTCAGTGCGCGGCGTCGATGGGCACCTGGAGGTTCTGCGCCGACGACAGTCTCCGGTCCGGGGCGATCAGCATGTACCCACCAGGCCGCCATGGGCCGCCGGCGGGTGTGACGCAGCGGCTTGACCGCCTGGGTCGATCAATCGGCGGTCGACCTGCTGAGAGAGTTCGTGCTTCGCGACCTCCAGACGGCGAACGATGCGCAGGCGACGGTCACCGCGATCGCCGTCGCCGTCAGCAACGATCAGTTTGCCCGGAAGCTGAAGCTCACAGTTCCTCGCGAAGCGCGTACCCGACGCCGCGCACCGTCTGCAGCAGCCGCGGCTGGCCGCCGTCCTCGAGCTTGCGCCGCAGGTAGCCCACGTACACCCACAGCGCGTTCGACGTTGCACCGAAGTCGTAGCCCCAGACGCGTTCGTAGATCTGCGAGCGGGTCAGCACCTGCCTCGGGTTGCGGAGGAACAGCTCGAGCAGGTTGAACTCGGTGCGGGTGAGCTGCAGGCGCCGCTCGCCCCGGAATGCCTCGCGCGTCGACGGGTCGAGCCGGACGTCCGCAAAGGTGAGCTCGTCCCCCGCTGCGCCTGCCCGCCGGAGCAGCGCTCGCACCCGCGCGCGTAGCTCCTCGATCGCGAACGGCTTGACGAGATAGTCGTCGGCGCCGGCGTCGAGCCCCTCGACGCGGTCCGAGACCGCGTCGCGTGCCGTGACGACGAGGACCGGGACCGAGTCGCCGCGGCGTCGCAGTGATCGGCAGACGTCGAGGCCTCCGATCTCGGGCATCAGCAGGTCGAGGACGATCGCGTCGGCCGCACTCGCAGCGTGGCGCGACAGGGCTTCCGAGCCGTCCGCTGCCTCGTCGACCTCGTAGTCGACGCGCAGCGCGCGCGCGATCGCGGCCCGGACGGCAGGGTCGTCGTCGACCACGAGGACGCGAGAGGTCATGTGGGAATTGTCACCCGCCCGCCTAAGAGTCTGCTGAGATGCTCGGCCGCATCGATCATCTAGGCTGGGGTGCGATGGCGACGATCTCGTTCGCGCGTGGCGTTCCGGCGCCCGAATGCCTTCCGGTGGCCGAACTGGCCGACTGTGCACGCTCGGTGATCGAGCGCGACGGCACGACTGTGCTCTCCTACGGGCCCTCGCCCGGCTACGGGCCGCTGGTCGAGTGGTTGGCCGAGCGCCACGCGGTCGATCCGGCGCGGATCTTCGTCACGAACGGATCGCTTCAGGGATTCGTCTTCCTCGCCCAGCGGCTCGCCCCGGGCAGGCGGGTGCTCGTCGAGCGGCCGACGTACGACCGGCCGCTCAAGATCCTGCGCGAGCTGGGCGCCGAGATCGTTCCGATCGCCTGCGACGACGACGGCCTCGACCCCGACGCGCTCGAGCAGGAGCTCGAGGCGGGGGACGCGGCGTTCCTCTATCTGATTCCGACCTTCCAGAACCCGAGTGGCCGCACGCTGCCGCTCGACCGGCGCCGGCGCATCGTCGAGCTCGCGCGTCGGCACGGGGTGCTCGTGCTCGAAGACGACCCGTACGGGCTCGTGCGCTTCGAGGGCGAACCGTTGCCGTCGCTGTTCGAGCTGTCGGGCGGACAGACCGCGTACAGCTCGTCGTTCTCGAAGACGATCGCACCCGGGCTCCGGGTCGGCTGGTTCGTCCTGCCGGAGGCGCTCGCAGCCGAGATTGCCGCCACCGCGACGGGCACGTACATCACGCCGGTCCTGCTCGGCCAGGCGACCGTCTACGAGTTCATCGCCCGCGGCCTCTTCGAGCCCAACCTGGAGCGGGTGCGCGGGTTGCTCGGCGCCCGCAGGGACGCGATGCTCGCTGCGCTCGATGCCAAGCTTCCCGGTTGCGAAGCCTCGAGACCCGAGGGCGGCTACTTCGTGTGGCTCTCGGGGGGCGGCGTCGACAGCGGTGAGCTCCTGCAGCGGGCCGAACAGGCTGGAGTCACGTTCGTGAAGGGCACCGACTTCGGTGGGGATCCCGACTCCCTTCGGCTGGCCTACAGCTTCGTCTCGCCCGCCGAGATCGCGGACGGGGTCGACAGGCTCGCGTCAGCTCTTCTTGCCTCGCCTGCGACGGCGTAGCTGCGGAAGCAGCGCGCCGAGCGCGAAGCCGAGCGCGAGCGAGAGCAGGATCACCCAGATCACCGACACCTTCGTCGATCCGAAGATGAAGTCCACCTTCGTGTCGTGCGTGTTCAGGGCGACGAAGAGGACCACGAAGAGGCCGACGAGCCCTACCCCCACGAGCTTTGCGGTCGACCCGGCACTGCGTCCGCCGGTCTTTGCCGTCGTCTTCGGGCTCGCTGAGGGTGTGGGCTGCGGGTCGGTCATGCCGACCCGAGCCTACGCGACGGCGCCGGCGGCCACTGCCGCCACCGGGACGAGCCGCGGCGCCGGTTGCGGCATGAGCCGCAACGTACTCGGGCGGAACGTGGGGCAGATCTGCTCGGGTCGCATCGCGCAGAGCCCGCCCCGGCGGAAGTAGCAATCGTCGCAGCTCGGCGCGTCCTTGGGGGTCACTCGGGTCCTTCCGTGGGGGTGCGGGGGGCTCCTACGAGGCCGGGATGCTACGCGGCCCTCTCGACCCGGGAAAGGGCTTGTCCAAACGGAAAACGTGCAGTTTCCGGCGAGTTCCGACGCCCGTGACCAGGCTGGTTCCTAGCTCGCGACGGGCAGTGTCGCCAGTGCGTGCAACGCCTGTGGAAAGGTCTTCACAGCGACGATCCGCAGCCCGTCCGCCTCCTTCCGGGCGTCGCGCGCGTTCTCCCCAGCCGGCACCAGGAAGACGTCCACACCCGCCTCGCGCGCGCCGATCGTCTTCTGCTTGATTCCGCCGATCGGCCCCACCGACCCGTCCGGGAAGATCTCGCCTGTCGCGGCGACGCGGTGGCCGTGGAGCACCCCGGCCTTCAGCTTCGCCAGCACGTCGAGCGCAAACGCAAGTCCGGCAGACGGCCCCCCGACACCGCCCGCGTCGATCCGCACCGGGATCGGGAGGTGGACGTCCACCGCCGTTTCGAGCAGCACGCCGACGACCGGGCGCTTGGGCGGCGTCGGCGAGGCGACCGTCTTGATCGGCACGACCAGCGTCTGTTTGCCGCGTCGGATCGTGAAGTTGACGACGTCGCCGACGTGGTGCTTCGCCATCGCGCCGAAGACGCCGCGCGGATCGCGGACCGTGGTGCCGTCGACGGCGGTGATGATGTCGTCGGGCTCGAGCTTCCCGTCCGCGGGCAATCCAGCCTCGACCGCGTCGATCAGGGCGCCGTTCGCGCGCAAGACGACCTTCTTGCCCGCCGCCTTCAGCGCGACTGCGGCGGCGATCTGCTGCGACCGATGCATGTCCTGGAGGTCGATCCGCTGCCGGCCGCTGTCCGACACCCCTGGCGGGTCGATCGCCGACGCCGGGTAGAGCTGGGCACCGTGATGAAGCCCGCCGAAGAGCCGCTCCAGCAACGTGGCCTTGCGCACGACGACGTCGACGAAGTAGACGCCCCCCTTGGCCGGGTCGTGCCCGCCCGGCACCGACACGAGCGGGCCGACCGGATGCGCGCGATCCGGCAGGAAGATGTACTGGCCCGAGGGCAGGACGACGAGCGCGAGCGTTACGGCGAGCAGCACGAGGCCGAGTGCAAGCAGCCGCCCGGGAGTGAAGATCCTTCTCTTCGTCATAGGAGGGAGCGCGATGCGCCTCCGTCGACCGCCAGCGTCGTTCCCGTCACGTACGCGGCGCGGTCCGAGGCGAGGAAGCAGACGACGTCGCCGAACTCCTGCGGGGTGCCGAGCCGGCCGAGCGGGATGCCTGCGATCTCATCGGGCGGTGGCCCGTCGTCGCCGTACAGCTCGGCCATGCGGGGAGTGTCGATCCGGCCCGGGGCGACGCAGTTGACGGTGATCCCGGCTCCGCCGAGCTCCTGTGCAAGCGACTTCGCGAAGCCGGCGATCCCCGGGCGCACGGTGTTCGAGAGCGCGAGGTGGCGCGTGGGCTCCTTCACGGCGCCCGAGGTGATGAAGACGATGCGTCCGGCGCCGCTCCGCTCGAGCCAGGGGAGCGCGAGCCTGACCAGGCGGACCGCTGGAAGCAGCAGGAGCTCGAATGCGGCTTCGAGGCTGTCGTCGGTGATCGAGACTGCGCTGCCGGCGGGCGGGCCACCGCCGTTCCAGACGACGACGTCGATCCCGCCGAACGCCTGCACCGTCCGCTCGACGAGCCGTTCGAGGTCGGATGCATTGGTCACGTCACCGCGTACGGCGAGCGCGCCCAGTCGGTTCGCCTGGAGCTCGAGCTCCTCGCGCCGCCGCGCGAACATCGCGACGTTTGCGCCTTCGCCCGCGAGCGCCTCGGCTGCCCCGAGGCCGAGCCCGGACGAGGCTCCGCAGACGACGGCCGTCCTGCCGCGCAGACCGAGATCCATCGGCGGCAAGGTACAGCGCCGGACGGGGGTGGGCTCTGGTTTGTCCGGGTCATTCGAGCTGCCGGGAGGGTGACGGTCAGCCGCGATAGTCGAAGCGGCTGGCAAAGGCGCAGTTTCCGCTCAGCTGCCAGCTGAAGGGCCCGGCGTCGACCGCAAATGCATCGGCGACCAGCTCCACGCCGGGCTGTTCGTAGCCGGGGATCCCGCACCTGATCGCCGCCTGCCCCTTGAACCGGCTCCGTGGCGGTGAGGGACACGTTCTGAGCGACCTCGAGCCGGTACCCGGCAGGACCGTGCTCGAGCACGATCGGGCCGGTCCGGACGTCGAGCAGGTGGCGGGGCTTCGACACCCAGGGCAGTCGGAGGACGTGTTCGCCGCCCGCTTCACCGAGCAGGATGCGTTCCAGCGCGCCGCGCTGCTCGTCGGAGCCGCGCTCGTCGAGGACGAGCGCGATGCTCCACGGCGACCGGGGCTCGTCGTCGTCGTAGTGCACGAGCAGGGCGGCGTTGAGCCCCGAGAGCTCGAGCCCGTCGGCGGCCCCTTCGTCGACCAGCCACCCGAGCACGCCGAAGCACACGCCGTGGGTCGAGCGTCCGCCGGGGACCCCGTCGGTCATCCGGCAAGGACACACCGGGTCGCAGTTGCACGACTCGAAGTACCGGCCGGCGATCCGCCAGCTCACGCCAGCACGAGCCAGCCGCCGGTCGCGATCAGCGCAACCGAGATCGGAGTGACCAGCCGCTCACCGTAGGGAGCGATCTTCTCCGCCGCGATCAGTGCTGCGACCACGACCATCCAGAACACGCTCATCATCCCGACGGCGAAGAGGACGACCATGAGGCCGGCGCAGCACCCGACGCAGTGGGCGCCGTGGAGGGCGCCCGTGCGTACCGGCCCGAGCCTCTCGTGCCGAAGCAGGAAGGCCAGCGGGTTGCGGCAGTGCCGCAGGCACGCGCGCTTGAGTGGGGTCAGCCCGTAGAGCCCGGCGGCGGCGACGAGCGGGCCGGCTGCCCCCGAGTGGATGAAGCCGGAGGCGAGCGCTGCGCGCGCGAGGCCGTACGCAGCGAGCCCGTAGGCCGTCCACGCGAAGACGTAGCCGAGGAGGAAGCGCGGTGTCGCGGCCGGTGACAGCCGGTCGACGAGAAGAACAGCCGGGGTGGTCGAGGGCAACATCATCGCCCCCGTCATCGCCAGCCACAGGCCCGTGTACCACGCCAGCCCCCCGAGATCGGCACTCGGCCCCATGTCCATGCCGCGCGTTTGCTGCACGACGATCGCCCACGCGACCAGGCTGACGCCGATCAGCGCCGATGCGACGCCAAGGCCGCGCTTCGTCATCACGGGGAGCCTACGTCGTGAGGACGCCGACGACCTCGCGTACGGCTGCGGCGGAGGCGGCGAGTGCGGCCTGCTCGGTCTCGTCGAGGTCGACCTCGAGGATCTGCTCGACGCCGGAGCGACCGAGCTTCACGGGAACGCCCATGTAGAGGCCGTCGATGCCGTACTCGCCTTCGAGATACGCGGTGCACGGGAGGACGCGCTTCGCGTCCAGCATGATCGAGTCCACCATCTGCGCCGCAGCTGCCCCGGGCGCGTACCACGCGGAGGTTCCGAGCAGCTGCACGACCTCGCCGCCACCCTTCGCGGTGCGTTCGACCATCGCCGCGATTCGTTCCTCGGCGACGAGCTTGCGGAGCGGCACGCCGCCGACGGTGGTCGCCGAGATCACGGAAACCATCTGGTCGCCGTGCCCGCCGAGCACGACGGCACCGATGTCCTGCACGGAGGCGCCGGTCTCCCACGCGATGAACGTCTTCAGACGGGCGGTGTCGAGGATCCCCGCCTGACCGAAGACACGCTCCTTCGGAAAGCCCGAGACGTTCTTCGCAACGTGGCACATCGCATCGAGTGGGTTCGAAACGACGATCACGATCGCGTTCGGGCTCTTCGCAGCGACCTGCTCGGTGACGCTCTTCACGATCTTCTCGTTGGTCTGAACGAGGTCGTCGCGGCTCATCCCCGGCGAGCGCGGAAGCCCGGCCGTGATCACGACCACGTCGGAGCCGGCCGTCGGCCCGTACTCGTTCGAGCCGACGACGTTCGGCTCGTAGCCGAGCACGGCGCCCATCTGGTTGATGTCGAGCGCCTTGCCCTGGGGCAGGCCCTCCTTGATGTCGACCAGCACGACGTCGGCGTAGTCGGACACCGCGAGGACCTGCGCGCAGGTCGCACCCACGTTTCCGGCACCGACGACCGTCACCTTGCGCCTCTCGCTCACGACTCCCGTCCTTTCAGCTTCTCGATGATCGCGTCGGCGACCTGGCTCGTCCCCACCGCAGTCGGATCGTCGCGGGTCGGCTTCATGTCGTACGTGAGGCTGCGCCCATCCTCGATCACCGCGGCGATCGCGTCCTCCAGGCGTCGCGCGGCATCGTTCTCGTCGAGATGACGCAGCATCAACATGCCGGACAGAAGCTCGGCGATCGGGTTGACCTTGTTCTGCCCCGTGTATTTCGGGGCCGAGCCGTGCGTCGGCTCGAAGACGGCGACCGACTCGCCGTAGTTCGCGCCCGGTGCGACCCCGAGCCCGCCGATCATCCCGGCGCACAGGTCGGAGAGCACATCGCCGTAGAGGTTCGGCAGGACGAGCACGTCGTACTCCTCCGGGCGCTGCACGAGCTGCATGCACATGTTGTCGACGATCCGGTCGTTGAATTCGACGTCGGGATTCTCCTCCGCGACCTCGCGCGCGACGCGCAGCCAGAGGCCGTCCGAGAACTTCATGATGTTCGCCTTGTGGACGGCCGTGATCTGCTTGCGGCCGTTCCTGCGGGCCCAGTCGAACGCGAACTCGAAGATCCGGCGCGTGCCCGTGACCGAGATCGGCTTGATCGAGATCCCGGCATCGCGCCAGCGCAGCGCACCGCCCTTCGACTCGATCCAGGCGATCAGCTCCGAGGCGTCGGGCGACCCCTCCTCGTACTCGATTCCGGCGTACAGATCCTCGGTGTTCTCGCGAATGATCACGAGGTCGACGTCGTCGAAGCGGGTGCGCACACCCGGGTACGTCTTGCACGGCCGCACCTGCGCGTACATGTCGAGAGCCTTGCGCAGGCCGACGTTCACCGACCGGAAGCCGCCGCCGACCGGAGTCGTGATCGGCCCCTTGAGCGCCACGCCGTTCGCGCGGATCGATTCGAGCGTCTGCTCCGGGAGCGGGTTGCCACCATGCGCCTGCATCGCGTCCTCGCCCGCCGGCTGCTCGTCCCAGTCGAACGACACACCGGTTGCCTCGAGAACGCGACGTGTGGCCTCGGTCAGCTCAGGGCCGGTGCCGTCGCCGGGGATCAGCGTCACGCGGTGCGCCATGGCAGCGCCCGAGCCTACCTATCCGATCAATGAGCCTGTTCGGTACTGTCATCGGGGCCGTGAGCACGACGAGCGATTTCAAGCCTGGGCTCGAAGGCGTCGTCGCAGTCGAGACCGAGATCATGGAGCCGGATCGCGACGGCGGGTCTCTTCGCTACCGGGGCGTCGACGTCGAGCTGCTCGTCGGGCGGTATCCGTACGAGAACGTCTGGGGCCTGCTCGTCGACGGCGATCTCGCCTCGCGCATGCCCGATCCCGAGCCGTACGACCCGGCGCAGCTGACCGGGAACGCACCGGCCGACCTCCAGGCAGAGGTCGCACGCCTCTCGGGTGTGTGGACGCTCGGCAAGTTGAACGAGATCTCGGACGATCAGGCGCGCCGGGACCTCGGTCGCCTCTCCGCCCAGATGATGTCGATCGTCGCCCGATCGGCTCGCGTCGCCGACGGTCATTCGGAGCCGGTGCCGGACGACGTCGTTGCGCAGGGCAAGACCGCCGCTGAGAAGTTCCTGCTCCGCTGGCGCGGCGAAGCCGATCCGAGGCACGCGCGCGCGATCGACACCTACTGGATCTGCACGGCCGAGCACGGCCTCAACGCGTCGACGTTCACGGCCCGGGTCGTGGCCTCGACGGGCGCCGACTGCGGCGCGGCGCTCTCGGCAGCGGTCGGAGCGCTGTCGGGGCCGCTGCACGGCGGTGCGCCTGCGTACGTGAAGCCGATGCTCGACGAGGTGGCCGCGATGGGTGACCCCCAGCGCTGGGTGGACGAGGCGCTCGCGAGCGGCCGCCGCATCATGGGCTTCGGACACCGTGTCTATCGCGCAGAGGATCCCCGCTCGCGGATCCTCAAACAGACCGCGAAGGAGCTCGGCTCGCCGCAGGTGGACGTCGCCGAGCAGCTCGAGCAGGTCGCGCTGGCGGCCTTGCAGAAGCGGCATCCCGAGCGCGTGCTTGCGACCAACGTCGAGTACTACTCGGCGATCGTTCTCGACGTCGCCGAGATTCCGCCGCCGCTCGCGCCCGCGATGTTCGCCTGCTCCCGGGTCGCGGGTTGGTCGGCGCACATCCTCGAGCAGAAGCGGACCGGGCGCCTGTTCCGTCCGTCGGCCGTCTACATCGGACCGGCCGCCCGCACCCCGGACGAGCTTTGAGCACGCTCGCCGAGGCGGCGGTTCAGGCCGACGCTTTCGCCGAGCAGGGAAACGAGCGCGAGCTCTCCCAGCTTCGCGCGCGCTTCGACGACGAGCTCGAGGCGGAGGCGCGTTCGACCGACTTCCGGCAACGGGCCGTCGCGTATCGCGCGATCGGCCAGTTCCGGTTTCGTGCGAAGACCGAGCTGCTCCGTCGTGGGCTCGGTGACGAGAGCCCTGCCGTCCGCGGCTCCGCGCTGCTCGCGCTCGAGCTCCTCTCGCGGGACCATCCCGGTGTCGTCAACGACGTGCGGCCGCTGTTGCACGAGCTCGTGGCCAACGACGGGAACGAAGCCGTGCGACGGTTGGCGGTGGCTGCGATCCGGAACGGTTCTGCGCGCCCCGACACGATCCAGATCCTGACCAGCCTCGGTCAGGACGACGAGCAACCCCGCGAGCTTCGTCAGCTGGCGGCGAAGGTCGCGCAGGAGCTGCGCCGCAAGACGCGGCCCTAGTCCGTCCGGCGGCGCGCGTGCGGGTGGGCCTCGAAGTAGACGGCCCGGCGCCGGCGATCGGACACGTGCGTGTACAGCTCGGTGGTCGAGAGGTCCGCATGCCCGAGCATCTCCTGCACCGAGCGTAGGTCGGCACCACCTTCGAGCAGGTGCGTAGCGAACGAGTGCCGCAACAGATGCGGGTGCACCCGCAACGGGTCGAGCCCTGCCTTCTCCGCGAGACGGCGGAGGATCAGGAACGCGCCCGCCCGGGTCAGGGCACCGCCGCGCGCGTTCAGGAACAGCTCTGGCCGGTGCCGGGTGTCGAGGTACGGCCGGCCGCGCGACAGGTAACGGCGAAGCGCCTCCACGGCGGGGCGGCCGACCGGGACGATCCGCTCCTTTCCGCCCTTGCCGACGACCTGCACCACCCGGTCGTCCAGGTCGACGCCGCTCTTCCCGAGCCCGACCGCCTCCGAGACACGCAGGCCGGCGCCGTACAGCAGCTCGACGAGTGCGTGATCGCGGAGGTCACGCGGCTGCGTGCCGCGGGCGGCGGTGATCAGGCGCTCCGCTTCACCTGCCGACAGGGTCTTCGGAAGCGTGCGCGCGCGGCGTGGCAGCGAGAGCGCCGCCGCGGGGTTGTCGTCGCGGCGCCCGATCAGCTGAAGGTGCTTGTAGAAGCCTCGCGCCGCCGCCGTGCGGCGCGCGATCGTCGCTCCGGCGAGGCCGTCGGCGCGGAGCTGTGCCACGCATCGCTCGAGGTCGTCGACGCTCGCCTCGCGGAGCGGCCGGTCGAGTGCGGTGGCGAGCGCATGGAGGTCGCGACGATAGGCCTCGACAGTCGAAGGGGCCCTGCGCGCGGCGAGCAACGCAAGGAAGCCCTCGAGGTCAGGATCGCGGATGGGCATGGTCGTAGACCCGGCGCAGCCGGCGGGCGTCGACGTGGCTGTACATCTGCGTCGTCGAGAGCGACGCGTGCCCGAGGAGCTCCTGGATCGTGCGCAGGTCGGCGCCTCCTTCGAGCAGATGTGTTGCGAACGCGTGGCGCAGACGGTGTGGATGCGGGACGAGGCGCCGGAGGGTCGAGGTGTCGAGTCGGCGGCCGCGGGCCGAGACGAAGAGCGCGTTCTCTGCGCCGCGAACGAGCTGGGGCCTTCCCTCGTGCAGGTAGCGCGCGATCAGATGCGCAGCCTCTTCGCCGAGCGGGATCACGCGGTCCTTCGCTCCCTTGCCGCGTCGCACATGCACCAGCTCCTGCTCGAAGTCGACGTCGCCGAGGTCGAGGCCCACCGCCTCGGCGCTCCGCAGCCCTGCCGAGTACGCGAGCTCGACGAGCGCACTGTTCCGCATCGCCAGCGCGGTCTCGCCGCCGAGGCCGCCGACGATCGCGTCGATCTCGACGGGTTTCGGCGCATCAGGGAGCCGGCGCGGCCGCCGTGGTGCCAGCGACCCTCCGCCGGGCATCCGGTCCGGCCCGAGCGAGAAACGGAGCAGTGCGCGAACCGATGCCAGCTTCCGCGCGATCGTGGCCGGTGCGAGCTTGCCGCCCGGACGGGCGCGGCCGAGCTCGGTGACCCAGTCGGCGAGAACACGCAGATCGACGTCCTCGACGGGAGAGTCCGGGCCGAACCAGCGCCCGAACTCCTCGAGGTCGGACGCATACGCGCGCCGCGTTGCAGCGGAGATTCCGGCGCGGTCGAGGAAGCGCTCCGTCGCAGCGTCCACGGTCACGATGCCGTGTTCGGCGTGGCGGGTAGGATCGCCTGCCGGTGGATCCCGCCCGTTTCCGACCACTCGCCGAGCTCGCCGTGCAGGGCGCGAACGTCCAGCCCGGCCAGACCGTGATCGTGTCGGGCGAGCTCGGGCACGAACCGCTCGCGCGGGCGGTGGCCGCCGCCGCCTACGACCGCGGTGCGTTGTTCGTCGACGTCTCGTACTTCGACCCGTACGTGAAACGTGCCCGGATCGCCCACGCGAGCCCGGAGACGATCGAGTTCGTGCCGCCGTGGTACGGGCAGCGGATGCTGGAGCACGCTGAGGGCCGCGGAGCACGGATCACGATCGCCGGCCCGACCGCGCCGGGGCTGCTCGACGAGCTCGATCCGGAGCTGAGCGGACGGGACCGCCTGCCGTACCTGACCGAGATCCCGCGGATCGTGTCGGAGCGCACGACGAACTGGTGCATCGTCCCGTGCCCGCATCCGGCATGGGCGAAGCTCGTGTACCCCGAGCTCCCCGACGACGATGCGCTGGAGAAGCTCTGGCAGGAGCTGGAGCACGTCCTGCGGCTCGACGAGGCCGACCCGCACGCAGCATGGGAGGAGCGGATGCACGTGTTGAACGAGTCCGCGGCGCGGCTCAGCGAGCGCCGGTTCGACGCGATCGAGCTACGGGGGCCGGGGACCGAGCTGCGCATCGGGATGCTTCCGACCCATCGCTGGATGGCCGCCGACTTCACGACCTGTGAAGGGGTGCGCCACCTCCCGAACCTCCCGACCGAAGAGGTCTTCACGACCCCGGATCCGGGCCGCACCGAGGGCCACGTCACGAGCACGAAGCCGCTCATGCTGCGTGACGGTTCGATCATCAGAGGGCTGCGCGTCCGGTTCGAGCAGGGCCGCGCCGTCGAGATCTCCGCCGAGGCGCGTGCCGACGCGCTCCGCTCGCAGCTGTCGGTCGACGACGGCGGGTTCCGCCTGGGCGAAGTGGCGCTCGTCGACCGGGGCGGCCGGATCGGCCCGCTCGGCACCGTGTTCTTCGACACGCTGCTCGACGAGAACGCGGCCAGCCACATCGCGCTCGGCAACGGCTTTTCGTTCGTGGTCGGGGAGGACGACGTCGAGCGCATCAACCAAAGCGGCACGCACGTCGACTTCATGGTCGGATCGCCCGAGCTCGAGGTCGACGGTCTCACCGCGTCCGGCGATCGTGTCGCGGTTCTGCGGGACGGCGACTGGCAGATCTGAGAGTCGCGCGACGCGTACCATAGGCTCCCGTTCATGACGGCGACCGAGCTCCCTGGGCAGGTGGACCTCTCCGAGCACGGAATCGACGCGACCGGCCGCATCTATCGCAATCCGACGACGTCTCTGCTCTATACGCACGCACTCGCGCGCGGTGAGGGCCGGCTCGCCGAAGGCGGGCCGCTCGTGGTCGACACCGGTCTCCACACCGGCCGGTCGCCGCAGGACAAGTTCGTCGTCCGCGAGCCCACCTCCGAGGGTCGCATCTGGTGGGGAGACGTCAACCGCGAGCTCTCCGAACAGCACTTCGAGGGCCTCCGCGAGAGGATCGCCCGGCGGCTCGGAGACGCGTCGGCGCTCTACATCGTCGATGCGTGGGCGGGCGCCGACGAGGCGCACCGGATCGGTGTTCGGGTGGTGACCGCCCACCCCTACCACGCGCTGTTCGCGAAGACGATCTTCATCGACCTCGCCGACGGCGAGCGCGCTGCATTCGAGCCGAACGCACTCGTCCTGCACACGCCCGATCTCGAGGCCGACCCCGCGGTCGACGGGACCCGGACCGGGACGTTCGTCGCGCTGCACCCGACTCGGACGGAGGTGCTGATCGGCGGCACGTTCTATGCCGGTGAGATCAAGAAGTCGATCTTCACGGTCATGAACGATCGGCTTCCGCTCGAAGGGGTGTTCCCGATGCACTGCTCGGCGAACGTCGGCCCCAACGGGGACGTCGCGGTGTTCTTCGGGCTCTCGGGCACCGGCAAGACCACCCTCTCCGCGGATCCGTCGCGCCGGCTGATCGGCGACGACGAGCACGGTTGGGGGCGAAGCGGCGTCTTCAACATCGAGGGTGGCTGCTACGCGAAGACGGTGCGTCTTCGCCAGGACGCCGAGCCGGAGATCTGGAAAGCGGTCCACACGTTCGGCACCGTGCTCGAGAACGTCGCCGTCGACGACTACGGGCACCTCGATCTCGACGACGCCTCGAAGACCGAGAACACGCGCGCCGCCTACAAGCTCGAGCTGATCTCGAACGCCCTCCACGCGAAGCGGGCCGGGCACCCGAGATCGGTCGTCCTGCTCACCGCGGACGCCTTCGGCGTCCTGCCTCCGATCGCGCGCCTCTCCCGCAACCAGGCGCTGTACTACTTCCTCTCGGGCTTCACCGCCAAGCTCGCAGGCACCGAGATCGGCGTCACCGAGCCGCAGCCCACGTTCTCGACGTGCTTCGCCCAACCGTTCCTGCCGCAGCCCCCCGCCGTCTACGCCCGCATGCTCGGCGCCCAGCTCGACGCGCATGCCGCCGCCGTCTGGCTCGTCAACACGGGCTGGACCGGCGGGCCGTTCGCCGAGGGGGAGCGCATGCCGATCGCAGCGACGCGTGCGATGCTCGGCGCAGCGCTCGCCGGTGAGCTCGACGACGCCGAGCTGCGCGTCGACGAGCTGTTCGGCTTCGCCGTCCCGACCGCCGTCCCGGGCGTCGATGCCGGGCTCCTCGATCCGCGGTCGACGTGGAGCGATCCGGCCGCGTACGACGCTGCCGCGCGCCGGCTCGCGCAGATGTTCGTCGACAACTTCGCCTCCCGCTTCGCCGGCGCAGACGAGTCGATTCGCGCAGCCGGCCCTCGGCTCTACGAGCTCTAAGTCGATGTCAGCGTCCTGGCGCGTCGCGATCATCTGTGTCGTTCCGCAGATCGCGCGTGCGTACGGCGCCCTCCTGCATGAGCTCGGGCACGAGCCGGTCTGCGTGATCACTCCACGGCGCATGCGTCCCGGTGCGCCGCCCGTTCCGTTCGCCGCCGAGCACGTCGCCGACGATGCGGAGGATCTCGACGTGCTGTTTGCCGCGTCGAACCGGTCGCTCGTGCGGCTGCTTTCGGCCTACGACCTCGACCTCGGACTGTGCACGACCTTTCCGTGGCGCCTCTCCGAAGAGGCCATCCAGGTGCCGCGCCTCGGAATCGTGAACGGTCACCCGTCGCTGCTGCCCCGCTACCGCGGCCCCTTCCCCGTCGCCTGGGCCGTGCGCAACGGCGAGACCGAGATCGGCCTGAGCTACCACCTGATGGACGCGACGCTCGACACCGGGAATCTGCTCGCGCAGGCGTCCGTGCCGCTCGACGACGGCGACACGTTTCCGTCGCTGATGGACAAGCTGGTCCCGGTGGCGGGCGAGCTGCTTCCGATTGCATTCGACCGCCTCGCCCGCGGCGACCGCGGCGATCCGCAAGTGGGCGGCGAGTACCAGAGCGGGTTCGAGGACGACTACCGCTACGTCGACCCGGCCGGGACGGTGGCCGGCGTGCACCGTCAGACGCGTGCGTGGAACTTCATGCCGCCGATCCCGGGCCGAGGCCCGATCCTCGAGCGGAACGGCACCAGGAGCCGTCTCGTCTCGACCAGCCTCACCGAAGTCGAAGGAGCCGAGAGGCTGGACTTCGCGGACGGGCCTCTGTGGATCCTCGAGAGCGAGCCGGCATGACGCGGCAGCGACCCACGTTCTGGAAGCCGCGGTACCCGACCCGGACCATGCGCGAGCGCGCGTGGGCCAATGCCGATCTCGCGCGCGAGCGGGCCACGCGGGGCGTGCCTCGCACCGGGCAGCTTCTCACCCGGCTGCGGCAACTCTTTCGGTAGCGTCCATCGCCGTGGAAGCAACGCACGACGTCCTCGTCGTCGGTGCCGGTTGCGCCGGCATGCGGGCGGCGATCGAGGCACACGACGCCGGAGCCGACGTCGGCGTCATCTCCAAGCTTCATCCCACCCGGAGCCACTCCGGCGCCGCCGAGGGCGGGATCAACGCGGCGCTCGGGAACGCCGGGGAGGATTCGCCGGAGTCGCACACGTTCGACACCGTCAAGGGCTCGGACTACATCGGCGACCAGGACGCGATCGAGATCCTCTGCCGTGAGGCGCCCGGCGACATCTACCAGCTCGAGCACTGGGGCGCCTTCTTCTCCCGGCGCGAGGACGGGAAGCTCGCACAGCGCCCGTTCGGGGCCGCGGGGTCGCCGCGCACCGTCTTCGCGGCGGACATCACCGGCCACGTGCTCATCCAGGTGCTCTACGAGCAGCTCGTGAAGCGCGGGATCACCGTCTACGAGGAGTTCTTCGCCTGGAAGCTCGTCGAGAACGACGACCGGTGCCAGGGCGTCATCTGCTGGGATCTCCTCGACGGCGGCCTGAAGACGGTGGGCGGAAAGACGGTCGTTCTCGCCACCGGGGGTCAGGGTCGCATCTACCGCACGACGACGAACGCGTACGCGTGCACCGGCGACGGTGCAGCCATGGCGCTGCAGCTCGGGCTCCCGTTGAAGGACATGGAGTTCATGCAGTTCCACCCGACAACGCTGTACCCGACGGGGATCCTGCTCACCGAGGGCTGCCGCGGTGAGGGCGCGTACCTGATCAACAAGGACGGCGAGCGATTCATGAAGCGCTACGCGCCGAACGCGATGGAGCTGGCGTCGCGCGACGTCGTGTCGCGCTCCGAGCAGACCGAGATCGACCAGGGGCGTGGCGTCGACGGTTCGATCTTCCTCGACATGCGCCATCTCGGCGCTGCCCGGATCATCGAGCGGCTTCCCGGGTCGCGCGAGTTGTCGATGACCTTCGCCGGCATCGACCCGATCTACGATCCTGTCCCCGTGCGGCCCGGAGCCCACTACCACATGGGCGGCGTCGAGACGGACAACGACGGCGCGACCGAGCTCACAGGTCTGTACGCCGCCGGGGAGGTCGCGTGCGTGTCGGTGCACGGGGCGAACCGCCTCGGCGGGAACTCCCTGATGGAGACGATCACGTTCGGCCGGCGGGCCGGTCGCGCGGCCGCGGAGTGGGCGCTTTCGCACACCACGATCGACGTGCCGCAGAGCGCAGAGGCCGCCGCCGCGCGCGAGCTGCGCGAGCTCCTCGACGTGAGCCAGGGCGAGCGGCCGTGGCAGATCCGGAGCGACCTGGGGTCGTCGATGCTCGAGAACTTCGGCGTGTTCCGTCGCGAGAACCAGATGCTCGAACAGCTGGACATCATGGAAGGACTGCGGGAGCGCTACGAACGCGGTGTCCTGATCGAGGACAAGGGCGACGTCTTCAACACCGACCTCACGCAGGCGATCGAGCTCGGCAACATGCTCGACCTCGCCTGGTGCATGGTGCAGGCGGGCCTCGCGCGCAAGGAGAGCCGCGGCGCGCATGCACGCCCCCACGACTATCCGACGCGTGACGACGAGAACTTCATGAAGCACTCGATCTCCCGCTGGGTCGACGGGGCGCCGCAGCTGTCCTACTCGGACGTTCGCGTGACACAGTACGAGCCCATGGAACGGACGTACTAGCCGTGCAGGTCGGCCTCAAGGTCTGGCGCTACAACGCGCGCAGCGGCGAGCGGGAGCTGGCGGAGTTCGAGGTCGACGCGCCCGAGGAGGCGACGCTCCTCGACTGCCTCGACATCGTCAAGGACAAGCACGACGGCACGCTGGCCTATCGCAAGAGCTGCCGGATGATGATCTGCGGCTCCTGCGGGATGCGCATGGACGGCGCCGCCGTGCTCGCGTGTCAGGTGCGCATGTACGACGTCGCGCAGGCGGGCCACGTCCCGGTGATCTCCGCGATGGGCAACCTCCCGATCGTCAAGGACCTCGTGGTCGACATGGGCCCCTTCTGGGAGAAGTTCAGGAGCGTCGACCCCTTCCTGCGCCCCGGCTACGACGAGCCTCCGCTCGGCAAGGAGAACGTGATCCGCCAGGAGCGCATGAACGTGATCCACAAGGAGTCGCTCTGCATCAACTGTGGCTGCTGCGTCTCGGAGTGCAACGCGATGGAGTCCGACCCGCGGTTCACCGGGCCGCAGGCTCTTGCGAAGGCCATGCGCTTCGTCGGCGACCCGCGCGACGGGCACAAGGTAGAGCGTCTCGACGCGCTCAACGGCGAGCACGGCATCTGGGAGTGCACGCGCTGCTACTTCTGCAACGAGCGGTGCCCGAAGGGTGTGGATCCGCGCGACGCGATCGCCAAGCTCGGCGCCGAGTCGATGAAGGAGGGCATCGACGGCGACATGGGAGCGAAGCACGCGAGGTGGTTCGTCGTCTCCGCGAAGACCACGGGCTGGCTCCGGGAGACCGAGCTCGTCCCGAAGACGCAGGGTATCGTCGCGGCGATCAAGCAGACCCGCTTCGCGCTCGATCTGGCGGCCAAGGGAAAGGTCCCATTGCCCGTCCCTCCGCACGTGGCGAAGAACGTCCGCGAGGCGCGACACCTGCACGACCTGGTTCGCGACCAGGGAGTGAGCGGATACGCCGGCATCGTTCAGGGCGAGCGCGCGCTCGCGAAGCTCGCGCACGGGCACGGCTCGGACGAGACGCTCGAACAGATCTACGAACGGCCGGGCGCGTTCCCGCGCCCGTACATCGCAGACGAGGAGGGAGTGACGACGGCATGAGGCGGGTCGCGTACTACAAGGGCTGTCTCGCCTCGCTGTCGGCGAAGGAGCTGGACTCGGCCACGCAGGCGCTCGCGCCGAAGGTCGGCCTCGAGCTCGTGGAGCTCGAGTCGGTGACGTGCTGCGGCGCCGGCGACATTCACGAAGCCGAGCCCGACTACTACCTCCACCTCAACGCGCGCATCCTGGCGTACGCGGCCGCCGAAGGCGTGGACACGCTCTTGACGGTCTGCAACGTCTGCACGCTGAACCTGCGCCAGGCGAACTTCATGCTCGTCGGCGACACCGACCTGCGGGCACGAATCAACGAGAACCTGGTCTCGATAGGCGTTCCCGCGTACGAGCGTGACGTCGACGTGAGGCACCTGCTCTGGGAGATCGCCGAGGGTGAGGGCTACGAGAAGCTGAAGACCGCAGCGCACCGCGGTCTCAAAGGACTGAAGATCGCACCGTTCTACGGTTGCCAGATCCTCCGCCCCTCGCGCATCCAGGGATTCGAGGACCCGGACCGGCCGTGGTCCCTCGAGCGCATCATCGAGGCCTGCGGGGGCGAGGCGATCGACTATCCGGCGAAGATCAAGTGCTGCGGGTTCCCGATCATCCAGGCACGCGAGGAGACTGCTCTCGGAGAGCTGATCCAGCCGATCGAGCAGGCGGTCGAGGCTGGAGCCGATGCGATGGTCACCCCGTGCCCGTTGTGCCATCTCTCGCTGGATGCGTGGCAGTCCAAGCTCAAGGCGGCGACCGGTCGCGACTTCAAGATGCCGATCCTCCATCTCTCACAGCTGGTCGGTGTCGCCGCGGGCCTCGAGGAGTCCGAGCTCAGGTTCAAGCGGCACGTGGTGTCGGTGAAGCCGATGCTCGAGAAGATCGAGGTCTGAGCGTCGCACACAGACACGCCGTCGCTGTGGGTGCGGTCGCACTCGCAGGGTTGGGCTGGGGTGCGTTCGAGGCGGGCTGGGTGCGGCTTCGCGTGCTGGAGCTACCGGTGCCGGGGCTGCCGGGTGAGCTGGACGGGCTCCGGATCGCCCACCTCTCGGACTTCCATCTCGGCGTTCCGTCGCGCGGCCGGCACGCCGTCGAGCGAGCCGTCGACTGGGTCGCCGGTCGCGAGCCTGACCTCGTGTGCGTGACGGGCGACCTGGTCTCGCGACCGCGCGGGACGCCGCTTCTCGAGCGGCTGCTCCAGCGGCTCGGCTCGCCGTTCGTCGTGCTCGGCAACCACGACCACGCGTTGACCCGGGACCCGTTCTCGCGCCCGGTCTCGCTCGAGGGCATCGGCGCCGGGCAGTTGCTTCGGGACGAGAGCGTCGAGATCGTGCAGCGCGGGTGCCGGATCGAGGTCGCGGGCGTCGATCCGCGTTTCTGGCTCGCTCGCCGCGGCAGCGGTTTCGCGCCGTCGGACGCTCCCTTCCGGCTGCTGCTCTGCCACTTCCCACGCGTGATCGACTTCGCCCCGCCCGGCCGGTGGAGCCTGATCCTCGCCGGTCACCTCCACGCCGGCCAGATCGTCGTCCCGTACGCCGGCGGACGGCTGCTGCTCGCTCATCCCCGCGCCCGCTACGCCCAGGGCGTCTATCGGCGTGGGGCGACGACGATGCACGTCTCGCCCGGGCTCGGCACGACCTTCGTCCCGTTCCGTTACTTCGCGCGCCCCGAAGCGACCGAGCTCGTCCTACGATGTGCGGAGAGATGGAAGGACACAGCGTGATCTCCTCCGAGGTGCTCGCACGGTACGCCGTCGACGCGGCGGCCGAGGTTCCGGGCGTCCACACGAAGCAGCGCCGTGCGGCACGAGCCGCCGACGGCGAGATCGAGGTGCACGTGGTCGTCGACTACGGCGCCGACATTCCGGCCGTCGCGGCGGAGGTGCAGCAGCGCGTGCTCGACTATCTCGAGCGGATGGCGGATGTTCGGCCCGTTGCCGTTCACGTCGTCGTCGACGACGTCGCCCGCCGCTGATGCCCACTCGCCTCGCCGGGCTGACGAAGCTCACGCTCGAGACCGCTCCGTCGGTCTGCCACGAATGCGTCTGGTGGCAGACGCGCGGCCGGCGGGCGCTCGACAAGGACCGGTGGATGGAGAAGGTCGAGCTCGAGTTCGGAGCATTCGGAACCGTCTACTACGACGCCGACGAGCGGGTGCTCGCGTCGATGCAGTACGGGCCGGCGCAGTCGTTTCCACGCGCGTACGAACTGCCGGGGGGACCTCCTTCGAACGACGCCATGCTCGTCACGTGTGCCTACCTCGTCGATCCCTCGAGCCCGTGGGTGCTCCAGTCGTTGTTCCTGGCGGCGATCGGCGAGGCGCGCGAGCGCGGCTTCCATGGCCTGGAAGCGTTCTCGTACCGGTACTCGGAGGGCGAGTCGAGCTACGAGCGCTTCCGTGTGCACCGGACCGTGTTCCCGCAGGACTTCCTGGCCGACTTCGGGTTCCGGGCCCTCCGCGCGGCCGGGCGCGTGTCGCTCTCGCGGCTCGAGCTCGGCGGCCTCCAGCCGGTCGCCGAGGGGACGAGGGAGAAGGTGCTGCGCGTCGTGAAGGAAGCTTTCGGGGTCCCCGAGCCCGTGCCCGCACCGCGGCCGTAGGCGAAAGTAAGGTGCCTGGCACCTCGGTGCCAGGCACCGGGTTTCAGGCCGCCGCGCGCTCGCGGTCGAGGAGGAGCTCCGCGATCTGAATCGCGTTGAGCGCTGCGCCCTTGCGCAGGTTGTCGGACGCAAGGAAGAGCGCAAGGCCGCGCTCGACGGTCGGGTCGCGGCGGATGCGCCCGACGAGCACGTCGTCGAGGCCGCGGGCCTTGCCGGGCGACGGGACGTCCTCGACCTGCACCGACGGCGCGGCTTCGAGCAGCCCGCGCGCCTGGTCGGTCGAGAGCTCCTCCTCGAGCTCGACCCAGACCGCCTCGGCGTGGCCGATCATCACCGGCACGCGCACGCACGTCGCCTGCACCGGCAGCTCCGGCAGCTCGAGGATCTTGCGGGTCTCCTCGCGGAGCTTCACCTCCTCGTCGAACTCCTCGCCGTCGAACGACCAGTCCATGCGCAGGTCGTGCTCGTCCTGGGGCTCGGTGCGCAACCGCTCCATCGCCTGGGCGCCCGCCCCGGACACCGACTGGTACGTCGCTACGCGTACGCGGACGAGACCGGCGGCGTCGTGCAACGGCTTCAGCACGCATGTGAGCGGGATCGCACAGCAATTCGGATTCGCGACGATCCCGTTGTTCTCGAGCGCGCGACCGCCGTTCACCTCCGGCACCACGAGCGGCACGTCCGGGGCGAGCCGGTATGCCGCTGACTTGTCGATCGCGATCGCACCGCCGCGCACCGCGTGAGGGACGAGCTCGCGTGACGCGGTCGTGCCCACGGAGAAGAGGAACAGGTCGATGTCGCCCCGAGCCAGCGCTTCAGGTGTCGCTTCCTCGACCGTCGCGGCCCCGACCAGCTTGCCCGCGGAACGCGCGGACGCAAAGACGCGGACGTGATCGAACCCGCGCGACTGCAGGAGATCCAGTGTGACCGTGCCGACCGCGCCCGTGCCGCCGACGACGCCGATGCGGCGCTGCTCACGCAAGGTCGAACGCCTCGTGGAGAGCGCGGACGGCGGCATCGACCTGTGACGCCTCGACGTGGCAGGCGATCTTGATCGGCGAGGTCGAGACGACCGCAGGCTTGACGCCCGCCTGCTCGAGTGTCGCGAACGTGCGAGCGGCCACGCCCGGGTGGCTCTTCATGCCGGCACCGATCACCGACACCTTTCCGAGGTCGTCTCGCGCTTCCCACGATGCGTCGAGGCCGTCGAGCGCGCTGACGACTGCCTCGCGGTCCTCGGGCGGCGCCGAGAAGACGACCTCGCCCTCGCGCTCCTGCAGGATCGTGTCGACGTTGACGTTCGCCTCGGCAAGCGCGGTGAAGAGCCGAGCCGGCGTCGTGCCGTGGGTGCGGTAGACCGTCTCCTGCCGCTGGTGCACGACCGCCGAGATCAGCGCCTTCTCGAGCATCGGATCGTCCTCCTCCGTGATCCACGTCCCGTCGTCGTCCTCGAACGAGGAGCGAACGTTGAGACGAACAGTGTGCGTCCGTGCGATCTCGATCGACCGCGCCATCATCACTCCGGCCCCCGACGACGCCATCTCGAGCATCTCCTCGAAACTGACGCGGTCGAGCTTGCGCGCTCCCGGCACCAGCCGCGGATCAGCGGTGAACACGCCGCGGACGTCGGTGTAGATCTCGCAGGCGCCGGCACCGAGTGCGGCCGCAAGCGCGACCGCCGTCGTGTCGGAGCCGCCGCGACCGAGCGTCGTCACGTCGAGCGATTCGCTGGAGACGCCCTGGAACCCTGCGACGAGCACGATCTCGTCGCGGTCGAGCGCCTCGTGGATCCGGCGCGCCCGCACCTCGACGATCTTCGCCTTCGTGTGCGACGAGTCGGTCACGATTCCAGCCTGGGAACCGGTGAGCGAGATCGCGCGGTGCCCGAGGTCGACGATCGCCATCGCGACGAGCGCGCACGAGATTCGCTCGCCGACGGAGAGCAGCATGTCGAGCTCGCGCGGCTGCGGGCTCGCCGAGATGTCATGCGCGAGCGAAAGCAGCTCGTCGGTCTGACGTCCCATCGCCGAGACGACGCCGACCACCTTGCTGCCCGACTCGCGCGCGGCGACGAGTCGGCGGGCGACGCGCTTGAGCCGCTCCGCATCACCGACCGAGGTGCCGCCGAACTTCATGACGACGACGCCCGGAGAACGCGGGGCTTGCCCGAGAGTCGGAATCGCCTCGTACTCGGCCACGGCCATTCTGCGACAGTGTAGGGACGCCTTGCGCCACCGCCCGAGAACCTTGCGCGACTGGGTCGTCCCGGTCTTCGCCGCGATCGGCATCGCTCTCGTGCCGTGGGCGATCTGGCTGTCGGCGTCGCTGCCGCCGGAGCACCTCTCCCGCCGTTGGGACGTCGCGTGGACCGGGTTCGACATCGGCCTCGCCATTGGCTTCGCCGGAACGGCGGTCGCCGCATGGCGCCGCTCGCCGTGGGTCGCAGCGTTCGCGGCCGCGACCGGAACGCTCCTGCTTGCCGACGCGTGGTTCGACGTCGTGTTGGAGAGCCACGGAGCCGAGACGCGGACGGCGATCATCGAAGCGGTCTTCGCGGAGCTGCCGGTCGCCGCTCTCTGCTTCTGGATCGCCTACCGAACGGAGCGCTTCCTGACGCTCGCCGTCGGCGTCGCGCTCGGCCACGAAGACCCGTCACATCTCGCGACGGCCCGTGAGCGCGCGGCCGAGGGTGACCTCGTCGGCGTATTCGAGGTCCCCGCCCACCGGGAGACCGCTGGCGAGCCGCGTGACGCGGACGCGTCCACGTAGCCGGTCGGCCAGGAATGCTGCGGTCGCTTCGCCCGTCATGTTCGGGTTCGTGGCGAGCACGACCTCCTGCACGCCGTTCGCCTCGACGCGCTCGATCAACTCGTCGATGCGAAGGTCGCTCGGCTCGACACCGTCGAGCGGGCTCAGTGCGCCGCCGAGCACGTGGTAGAGACCACGGAACTCGTGCGTTCGCTCGAGTGACACGAGGTCGACCGGTTGCTCGACCACGCAGATGAGCGCGTGGTCGCGGCGTGTGTCCGTGCAGATGCCGCATCGCTCCTCTTCGGTCAGGTTGCCGCACTCGACACAGAAGCGGACGCGCTCCTTCACGTCGGTCAGCGCGCCGGCGAGCGCCAGCGCCTCGTCGGCGGGACGCTGCAGGATGTGAAACGCCAGACGCTGGGCCGTGCGCGCTCCGATCCCGGGGAGACGCGTCAGCTGGGCGACGAGATTCTCGACCGACGGGCTGAACACGCCTGCATTGTGCCCCCGCGCATCGGCTGGGAAGGCCTACAGCCCCGGCAGCAGGCCGCCGAGGCCGGGCGGCATCGCCTCGCCGAGCTTCGAGGCCAGGAGCGCCTGGCCGTTCCGAAGCGCCTCGTTGACGGCGGCGGTCACGAGGTCGGCGAGCAGCTCGGGATCGCTCGGGTCGATCGCCTTCGGGTCGATCTCGATCTGCTTGATCTCGCCGGCCGCGGTCGCGGTCACCGTGACCATGCCGCCGCCGGCGGTCGCGGTGACGATCTCGTTGCCCGCCTCCTCCTGCAGCTTCTGCACCTGCGCCTGCATCTCTTGCGCCTGCTTCATCAGCGCGTCGAGGTCGAAACCCTCCGCTCATTCGTCCAGCTCCCGCGCGTCGAAGGTGCTCTGCAGCAGCTTCAGGACGTCCTCCTCGCCTGCCGGGGCGTCGTCGTCCTCGGCCGCCTCCTGCTCGTCGCCCAGCTCGAAGGTGACGGCGAGCTCCCGCCCTGTCACCTCGTACAGCGCCTCGCGCAGCATCGCCGCGTTCTTCGGATCCTCGGCCAGACGCAGGTGGAACGCCGCGGTCTGGGGGAACTCGAGCGTCAGCGTGTCGCCGGCGAGGCTCGCCGGGTGCGCCTCTGCCAGGGTCTTGCCGATCGGGATCGACCGCTGTTCGATCGCGGGCAGGATCGAGCGCCGCCAGGCCTCCTGGAGCTGTCCCAGGTCGACCGAGCCCGTCGGTGCCGGCTCGCCGCCGTGGGGGGCGGGCTGCGGCGGCTCGGCCCGGGGTGGCGACGGCTGAGCGGGCGCTCCGGCCTCGAGCCGGTCGAGCCGGAATCCGACCGACTCGCGCGACAGGTCGGAGGCCGGGCGCGTCACCTTGACGAGTGCGAGCTCGAGCGGCAGCCGTGGGTCTCCGCCCTGGCGCATGTCGTCGACGGCGACCGCCAGCAGGTCGATGAGGCGGATCACCGCCGGCGCGGGGAGCTGGTTCGCCTGCTCACGCAGGCGCTCGCGCGACTCCTCGGTGACCGGCAGTGAGCCCGGTACCTCGCCGAGGTGCTGAACGAGCATCAGGTGACGGAGGTGCTCGAGCAGGTCGGTGACGAGTCGCCCCAGATCCTGGCCGCGCTCCGACAGCTCTTCGAGAAATGTGAGCGCACCCGCCGTGTCGCCGTCGACGATGAGGTCGCAGAGCCGGAACAGCACTTCGTCCTCGACCGTGCCCAGAAGCTGAAGGACGTCCTGGACGCCGATCGCGCCGCCGGTCGCGGAGGCGAGCTGGTCCAGCGTCGACTCCGCGTCGCGATAGGCGCCGCGCCCGCTGCGGGCGAGCAGGTGGAGGGCGGCGTCGGGCACGTCGATCCCCTCGGCGTCCGCGATCCGGCGCAGCTTGCGTACCAGATCGGGAAGCCGCGGGCGCTCGAAGACGAACGCCTGGCAGCGCGAGCGCACGGTGGGGATGACCTTCTGCAGCTCGGTGGTGCAGAAGATGAAGAGGAGGTGGGGCGGCGGCTCCTCGATCAGCTTGAGCAGCGCGTTCCACGCAGCATCGGTCAGCTGATGCGCCTCGTCGAGGATGTACACCTTCATCCGGCCCTCGACCGGCTGCAGCGCCGCGCGATCGCGGATCTCGCGAATGTCGTCGATCCCGCGCTGCGACGCCGCGTCCATCTCGATGACGTCGAGCGACGTGCCGGCCGCGATCGCGACGCAAGAGTGGCAGGTGCCGTCCGGTGTCGCCGTCGGGCCGTGCGCACAGTTGATCGACTTCGCGAGGATGCGAGCGAGCGAGGTCTTCCCGGTTCCCCGGGGGCCGGCGAAGAGGTACGCCTGACGGACCTTGTCCTGCTCGATCGCGTTGGTGAGCGTCCGGACGACCGCTTCCTGCCCGACCACCTCCGCGAACGTCTGGGGCCGGTACTTGCGGTAGAGGGCGGTCACCCGGCGATTGAAGCAGATCCGGCGGCGACGGCAGGTTTCGCGGCCGGGAGCGGCCCGGGAGCCTCTTCGCGATCGCCCCGCCAGGCCTGGTGCAGCGGCAGCCGCAGCTCGAACACGGTTCTGCCGTCACCGCTCGAGGCGGTGCACGAGCCGTCGTGGGCACGGGCGATCGCCGCGACGATCGCGAGACCGAGGCCGGATCCTCCGGCACGCCTCGACCTCGATTCGTCGGCCCGCGCGAAGCGCTGGAACACGTGCTCGAGTTGTGACGGGGGGATCCCGCGGCCGTTGTCCTCGACCGAGATCACGACGGAATCGCTGTCACCTCGGGCGGCAAGCATGATCTGGCCGTGGGTTTCGGTGTGCTCGACGGCGTTCTCGAGCAGTGCATCCAGGGCGGCTCTAATCCACGTCTCGTCCGCCGTCACCGTCACGTCGACGATCTCGCCGAGCCGCCACGCTCGTTGCGCAATCCCTGCCCAGCGCATGAGCACGTCTTCGAGAAACGCGACGAGCGGGATCGGCCCGGGCACGAGCCAGTCGCTTCGCTCAGCCTGGGCAAGGAGCAGCACGCGTTCGACGATGCGTTCCATCCGCGCCAGCTCGTCGAACGCGACGTCGAGCTCGGGTGCCTCGCCGTCGAGGCGTCGTTGCAGGAGCTCGAGGTGACCCCGGGCGATCGTCACCGGCGTCCGTAGTTCGTGGGAGACGTCGTGAAGCAGACGCTCCTCCTGTTCGAGGAGCGAGGCGCGTTCGTCGGCAAGCGCCTTGGCGGTTGCCAGTGCCTGTACGCGGCGGCGCGCATGCCACACCATCGCGAGGAACATCGCCGAGAGCAGCGGAACCTCGAACAACTCGCCCCACGGCTGTTTGCCATCGAACGTGTCGCGAAGGATCAGTGCGCCAGAGCCGATCGCGATGGCAACGAGCACACCTGCTGTGGTCGAGGTCCGCCAGACCCGAAACCCGTAGAAGAGCGTCAAGCTGATCCAGATGACGTGAAACGGGATCGTCTCCCACGGTGGGGAGAGGATCATCAGCACCAGGCAGGCGACCACGAGCGCCGCCCAGCCGAGCTCGAGCAGGCTAGGCCGTGGCCAGCCGATAGCCCGCATGTCGCACCGTCTCGATCGGCCACTCCGGCCCGAGCTTCTTGCGCAGCCGGCGGACGCAGACGTCGACGACGTTCGAGCCGGGATCGAACGAGTAGCCCCAGACCTCGGACAGGAGGCGCTCCCGGCTCACGATCTCGCCGGCGTGGGCCGCGAGGTGGTAGAGCAGCCGGAACTCCCGGTCGGAGAGGTCGATGCTGCCTGTCTCCGTCTCGGCCCGGCGCCGCGCGAGATCGAGCGACAGCTGACCGATCCGCAGGCTCGCACCGTCTGCCGCGTCGCGCCCGCGGCGAAGGTGCACCCGCACGCGGGCGACGAGCTCGTCGAACGAGAACGGCTTCGACAGGTAGTCGTTGGCGCCGAGGTCGAAGCTGCGCAGCTTGGTCGGAAGGTCCGAGCGCGCCGAGAGGACGAGGATCGGCAGGTCGGCCCGCTCGCGCCGCAGCTCCGCTAGGAGCCGGAGCCCGTCCAGACGGGGCAGGAGCAGATCGAGGACGACAAGCTCGTAGGGCTCGGCGAGGGCGGCCGCAAGACCGGCCGCGCCGTCCTCGGCCCCCTCGACGATGAATCCCTCTGCCTCGAGCCCGAGGCGAAGGAACTCGAGGATCCGGGGCTCGTCCTCGATGACAAGGATCTTCATTCCGCGTCGGCGGCGAGTCTATACGCCGCCGACGCGAAAGATCCCGGGTGTCAGGCGGCGATCCGCTCGCCGCCCACGGGCAGGCGGGCCGGTTCGGCCGAGGTCTCCCGCGGCGCGCCGGCATCGCGGTCGGCGCGAATCGCCGAGCCGAGCAGCCACACGATCGCGAAGACGACTGTCCCGGCGAGGAGCGCGTTCACGGTGATCAGTGTTGTGAGTGTCATGGGCCGAGTCTCGGCGCGGGGTTCGAGAGTCCGCTGAACGCCGGCTGAGAGTTCGATGTGAAGCGGCAGATGACGGCCAGATGACAGCGAGATGACAGTTTCGTCAGAAAGGTGCGTCGCGCTTGGAAAAGGCGTATACGCGACCGCGGTGAGCTCGAATGCACGCAACGGCGTCGTCGTCGCGGCTGCCGTCGTGGTCGTCTCGGTGCTCATCGGGCTGTACATCGCGTTCCTGACGAACGGCCCGACGCCCTACTCTCCTGCCGCGGCGAACGCGGCGAACGGCCGGTCGGTCAACCTGACGCTGCAGACGGTGGCCGCCGTCGGCTCGAAGCTCTCGCCGAATCCGAACTGGGTCTCGTACCTGACCCGGGAGAACGGCCAGTGGGTCCGCACCACCGTCTGGGAGCTTCCCGCCAACGCGCTCGTGCACGTCACGGTCTACCAGTTCGACGGCAACAGCGGACTGCGGAACCCGTTCCTCTCGCAGTCCCGCGGCCTCGTCGGCGGCACCTTCACGGTCAACGGGCAGGCGATGAGCCGGATCCCGCCCGATGACGCCTCCCATACGTTCGCAATTCCCGCGTTCGACGTGCTCGTACCGCTCAAGGGAGTCGCCGACGACGCGAAGAATCAGTGCGACTTCGCGCCCTGCAGCATGGCGAACGCGCACAACACGATCACCTTCACGTTCCGTACGGGCCCGAAGGGTCACTACCGCTGGCAGTGCTTCGTGCCCTGCGCCGCGGGCTTCCTCTACGGGTTCGGCGGCCCGATGCAGACCATCGGGTACATGGACGGGTTCATCAATGTCGTCTGAGCCGACCGGCGCCGCTCGGGGCGGCCATTCGCTTCGGATCGGGATCCTGACCGCGATCGCGACGCTGATCGCGCTGCCGCTCGTGATCTGGGTGCTCGGGCCGAACATGCCTCCCGGCAAGGCGACCGACGTGGCCAAGGCGCAGGTGTTCTCGAACACCGTGATGTTGGTCTTGATGACACCGATCACGATGTTCATCCTCGTGTACCTCGCGTACGTGCTCGTCGTCTTTCGCGTTCGCGACGACGACGAGAAGCGTGACGGGGCGCCGATCCGCGGCAACACGCGTCTGCAGGTGATCTGGCTCGTCACGACGACGATCGCCGTGCTGTTCCTCGCCATCTTCGGGTCGGCCGCGCTGCTCACAACCAACGGCTCCGGCGGCGGGCAGGGCCCGACGCCGCTGTCGAAGCCGTCCGGCGTGGCGTTGCCGGTTCAGGTGATCGCCCAACAGTGGGAGTTCACGTATCGCTATCCGACGTACGGCGGCGTCGAGACGCCGCAGCTCGTCATCCCCGTCGACCGCCAGATTGCGTTCCACGTCACCTCGCTCGACGCGATCCACTCGTTCTGGGCGTATCAGCTCGGTGTCAAGGCGGATGCGAACCCGGGCGTCGACAACGTCGCCTACGTGAAGCCGAAGACCGTGCGGACGTTCTCGATTCGCTGCGCCGAGCTGTGCGGGCTCTTTCACGGCTACATGTTCGACACCGGCCGGGTCGTCAGCGACTCTCAGTTCGCGAGCTGGATCGCGAGCCAGCAGGCGATGTTCCGCGAGGTGACGAAGGAGCTGCCGGCGTACGCGAAGTCCTACAACCCGCAGCCGACAGGACGGGCGGGCTGACCGTGCGCCGCCTCTTCGGCTTCAACCTGCTCAGCGCCGTGGTGCTCGGGCTCGTGGGGTTCTACGTCGGGTGGGTGCTCGGCCATCAGATCCACGGCAAGAGCATCGATTACTTCAGCGACACGGGACAGAACGACATCGCGCTGTTCTGCGCGTACTTCACCGGCGTGCTCGGCTTCCTGGTCGGGCTGGGTTTTGCGAACTACCCGGTGATGCGCCTGCTCGGCAGGCCGGCGAGCCTGCGCGAGAAGGAGACCGGGGGCGTCGGCCGTTACTTCGGGCTGTGCACCGACCACAAGGTGGTCGGGCTCCAGTACCTCGTCGGCGTCGGCGTGTTCATCTTCATCGGTGGGCTGAACGCCATGCTCATCCGCTACGAGCTCCTGACCCCCGACCAGCACGCGTGGAACGCGAACAACTACCTCACGCTGGTCGGCGTCCACGGGACGATGATGATGGGGATGATGACGAGCGGGATCCTGGGCCCGTTCGCCAACTACCTGCTGCCGATCATGATCGGCGCCCGTCGCATGGCCTTCCCGCGGATCGAGGCGCTGACCTTCTGGCTCCTGATGGCGGGCGGTGTGCTCCTGATGACCACGTGGGTGTTCGGGGGCTTCCCGACCGGGTGGACCGGCTACGAGCCGCTCGCGAACCAGGCGAACTGGGGGATGGACGCGTATATCGCGTTCTTCGCGCTCGTCGGCCTCTCGATGTGCCTGCTCGGCCTGAACATGATCGCGACCGTGATCACGATGCGCGCGCCCGGGATGAAGTGGGGGCGCCTGCCGATGTTCGTGTGGGGGACGGTCTCGACGGCGGTGCTGATGTTGCTCGCGGCGCCCGTGCTGATCTCGGCGCTGCTGATGGTGCTGCTCGACCGGACGGCGCAGACCGGGTTCTTCAACCCGCAGAGCGGCGGCAGTTCCTACCTGTACCAGAACCTCTTCTGGATCTTCGGCCACCCGGAGGTCTACGTCCTCGCGCTGCCCGGCATGGGCATCCTGCTCGAGATCCTGCCCGTCTTCGCGCGCAAGCCCGTCTGGGGCTATCGCCTGGCGGTGAGCGGGATGCTGGGGATCACGCTGCTCTCCTTCCTCGTGTGGCAGCACCACCTGTTCGTGAGCGGGATCAACGCCGATCTCCGACCGTTCTACATGCTCTCGACCGAGCTGATCTCGCTGCCGACCGGCTTCATCTTCCTGTGCGCTCTGGGGACGCTCTGGGCCGGTCGCATCAGGCTGACGGTTCCGATGCTGTTCTGTCTCGCCTGGCTCTTCAACTTCCTGATCGGCGGCCTGACGGGTGTCTTCCTGTCCGACGTGCCGAGCGACGTCACGACGCACGGCAGCTTCTTCTCGATGGCCCACTTCCACTACACGATCATGGGCGGGCTGATCTTCACGTTCTTCGCGGCGATCTACTACTGGGTGCCGAAGATGACCGGCTACATGATCAACGAGGGGTGGGGGAAGGTCCACTTCTGGCTGATGTTCGTGTCGTTCAACTCGACGTTCGGGCCGCTGCTCGTGATCGGTTTCCTCGGCATGCCGCGCCGCTCCGTGACCTACGCCGGCTACCTGCAGGGCGCCAACGTCTGGGTCTCGATCTCCGCGTTCGTCCTCGGCTTCTCGATGCTGATCTTCATCGCCAACTTCGTGTGGTCGATGTTCTTCGCCCGCGTTCCGGCAGGCGCGAATCCCTGGGACTCCAAGTCGATCGAGTGGGAGCTGCCCTCGCCCGTGCCGGTCCAGAACTTCGATCGCATCCCGACGTTCGGCCCCGACCCGTATCCGTACGGCGAAGGAGCGGGCGTGCCCGCCCGTCCGGTGATCACCCCGGCGAGGCAGACGCGATGAGCGAGCTCACGAGCACCGCGAGCGACTACTCGGTCGTCGAGCGCGAGCCGCCGGAGATCGTGGCGGCGAATCTCCGCGTCGGCTCCCGCCTGTGGGCCTCGGCGACGTTGTTCTTCTTCTTCGCCTTCCTCTTCGCGTACTTCTACCTCCGGTCGCTGAACTCGCACGGGCTCTGGCGCCCGGCGCACGTCGACCCACCCCAGGTCGTCGGCATTCTCGTGACGGTCGCGATCGTCCTGGCTGCTGCGCTCCTCCGGCTCGGATACCGCGATCATCTGGCCGAGCGCCGTCCCGCCTGGCGCGTGAAGGGCGCGATCGCCCTCGCGGCGCTCGTCGCGGCGGTCGCGATCCAGATCGTCGGCTGGGCGACCCAGGGGTTCGGGCCGACGGAGGGCGGGTTCGCGAGCGTCTACGTCGGCTGGACAGGCTTCCAGGCCCTGTTCGTGCTCGGCCTCGCGTACTGGCTCGAGACGACCCTGGCCACGTCGATTCGCTATCGCAAGACGCTCCGCGGCGCGCCCGGCCCGGGAGAGGCTTCCGGCGACCCCCACCGTACCGAGCCGGACATCGAGGACCCGCTCTCGCTCGTGCGGCCTTCCCTCGAGGCGATGTCGTTCTACGCGGTGTTCTTGGCCGGGGTCGCCGTGATCGCCTGGGTCATCCTCTACCTGCTCTGATGCTGCGGGCGTCCAACTGGCCGCTCGAGTGGCCGCTCGCGGCGATCGTCGCCGCCGGGGTCCTGTACTTCCTCGGCGGCCGGGCGAGTGTCACGCCGGGAGACGCCGCGAAGCGGGGCCGCGGCGCCGCCTTCTACGTTGGGCTCCTCACGCTGGCGCTGGCCGTCGACTCGCCCGTCGATGCGTACGCGACCACGCTGTTCTGGGTGCACATGGTGCAGCACATCCTGCTGATGATGGTCGCGCCTCCTCTGTTGCTGCTCGGCCGGCCGTGGCCGCGCATCGTGCGCCCCTTCCCGGTCGGGGTGCGACGCCCCGTCGCCCGTGCGGTGCTGGCGGGCGAGCCGCTCTCGCCCGTCCGTGCGGCGGCGCGGTGGGTCGCGTCGCCCTGGCCGGCCTTCGCGTTCTTCAACGGCATGTTGCTGGCCTGGCACCTCCCGTCGCTCTACGACCTCACGCTCAGGGACGGCCCTGTGCACGATCTCGAGCACGCGTTGTTCTTCACCAGCGCGTTGCTCTTCTGGGCTCACCTCCTGCCGAGCCCGCGGCCGCAGCTCACCGACCTCGGCCGCGTCGCCTACGGCACGGCGGCAATGCTCGTCAGCTGGGCGCTCGCCGTCGTGCTCGGCCTGGCGCCACATGCCCTGTACAGCGGGTATGCCGATCTCGCCGTCCGCCCGGGTGGGCTGTCGGCCCTCGCCGACCAGCAGCTCGCAGCCGGTGTGATGTGGGTTCCCGGTTCGATCCCGTTCACGATCGCTCTCTTCTTCGCGGTCTCGCGGTGGCTCGAGCCGGCGATGGACAGCCGTCGCCCGCGTCGCCTTCGACCCGCCGAAGACCTTCGACCGAGGGAGATCTGATGCTCGTTGCCTCATTTCAGATCGGTGCAGTGCTGACGCTCGTGCTGCCGCTCATGCTGCTCCTGCTCGTGGGCGGCTGGTGGTTGTGGGCCGTCCGCCGTCGCCAGCATCTCTGAGCAGTGCGGCGCCTGACCATCCTCAGCCTCAGCGTTGCCGCTGCCGTCGGCATCGTGATCGGCGCCGCGCTCCACGGCCGGATCGGCGCGTCGACGGCCGCCGCCAAGCCTGCAGCACCGAAGCTGCCGTCACTCCACGGACAGGCGACCTGGCCGGCCGGTGCACGACCTGCGCCGGCCTTCGCCCTGCGTGACCAGCACGGCCGGCGGATCTCGTCGCGCTCGCTTCGCGGTCGGACCGTGGTGCTGATGTTCGAGGACTCGCTGTGCAGGCAGGCGTGCCCGCTCGAAGGGAAGATGACCGCCGCGGCGATCCGCCAGGTGCCGGCCGCGCAGCGGCCGCACGTGGTCGTCGTGAGCGTCGACCCGGCCGGTGACACGCCGCGGACGGTGGCGCAAGCCGTCCGTAAGTGGCGGCTTCCCGGCAGCGTGTCGTGGCTTCTGGGCACGCGCGCTGAGCTGCGTCCGGTCTGGCGGGCGTACGGGATCACGGTGATCCCGGTTCGCGGCGACATCGTCCATTCGACGGCTCTCTACCTGATCGACCGGCACGGCGACGAGCGCGCAGGCTTTCTGATGCCGTTCGTGCCGGGCCTCGTCGCGGACGACCTCGACAAGCTCGGCCGCGCCGTCTGACCGGTCAGGAGCGCTCGCCGGCCCGCACCGGCACCGGGAGCCGGTTCTCCGGCGGGGCGAGCGGGCACACCCAGCGGGTGTCGTACGAACAGGACGGGTTGTAGGCGAAGTTGAAGTCGAGCACGAGCCCGCCGTCGAGCTCCCCCAGGTCGGCCCCCTTGACCGTGTCGAGCAGGTAGCGGCAGGCGCCGTACGTCTCCCGGCCGCTGGTCGCGTCGGCGAAGGACAGGAAGACGCCACCGCCGTAGCCCTCGAGCCAGAAGAGGTCGAGTGAGTGACCCTCACCGGCGAGCGCGAATCGTGCCCGCGCGAAGCGGCGAAACGCGTACGGTCGCTCGCCCGACGTTGCGATCTCCCGCAGCATCGGCTCCGCCGGCTCGGCAATCGCGAGCACGCGCAGTGCCGGGTCGTAGTCGAAGTACCGAAGTCCTGCGAACGAGGTGCGCTGCTCCGGGGGGACCGGCGACTGCGGATGCGACCGGAAGAGCTCGTCGCGTGTGGCGCGCCAGCGTTGCCAGGCGTGCTCCGGCTCCGGATCCGCGCGGAGCGAGGCGTAGAGATCGAAAATGCGCCGCTTCCAGTCGAGCAGCGTGAACTCCTCGAGCATCGGCTCTGAACTATCCCCGGTTTGCGCCGGCGCCGTCGTTTCTTTACTCTTTGAAGCGATGAGCCGCCGCGCCGCGAACTCGAACGTCGTCTCGAAGCCCATTTTCACGTTCGCGCGCCCGCGACAGGGCTAGCCGGCGAATCTCCACCGCTCCCCGCCGGACTAGCAGCACAAGAGGAGCGGAGATGAAGCCGAAGGCTCAGGGCCTGTACGACCCGGCGTACGAGCACGACGCGTGCGGGATCGCGTTCGTGGCGCGGCTCGACGCCCGGTCTCAGCACGAGGTGATCGTCCGGGCGCTGGCCGCGCTCGAACGGCTCGAGCACCGCGGGGCGGCCGGCGCGGACGCCGAGACCGGAGACGGCGCGGGCATCCTCGTCCAGCTTCCGCACGCGTTTCTCGCCCGTCGGCTCGAGCTGCCGCCGCCGGGTGAGTACGGCGTCGCCGTCTGCTTCCTGCCGCGTGAGCGGCGACGCAGCGAGGAGCTCGAGCAGTTGCTCGCCGCGACCGTGGCGGGCGAGGGCCAGGAGGTGATCGGCTGGCGCGACGTTCCCGTCGTCCCGACCGAGGCGGGCTCGACTGCACAGCTCCACGCACCGCGGATCAGGCAGCTCTTCATCCGCGCCTGCGGCGAGCTCGCCGCCGACCAGGACGCTTTCGAGCGCAAGCTCTACGTGATCAGACGGGTCGCAGAGCGGCTCGCCGGGGCCGACCTCGTCGTGCCGAGCTGCTCGTCACGGACGATCGTCTACAAGGGGATGCTGACCGCGCCGCAGCTCCGCCGGTACTTCCCCGACCTGCAGGACCGCGAATTCGCGAGCGCGCTGGCACTCGTCCACTCCCGATTCTCCACCAACACCTTCCCGAGCTGGGAGCTCGCGCATCCCTACCGGTTCGTCGCGCACAACGGCGAGTTCAACACGATCCGTGGCAACGCGAACTGGATGGGCGCGCGCGAGTCGCAGCTTCAGTCGGAGCTGTTCGGTGACGACCTCGCGAAGGTGCTCCCGGTCGTGCGGCAGGGCGGCTCGGACTCGGCGACCTTCGACAACGTCCTCGAGCTGCTCGTGCTCTCGGGCCGGTCACTCCCGCACGCGCTGATGATGATGATGCCGGAGGCGCACCGCCCGGGCGACCTGTCACCTGCGCTCGAGGGCTTCTACGCCTACCACGGCTGCCTGATCGAGCCGTGGGACGGGCCCGCGGCGCTCGCGTTCACGGACGGCCGCGTGATCGGTGCGACACTCGACCGCAACGGCCTGCGGCCGGGCCGCTGGCTCGAGACGAAGGACGGCTGGGTCGTGCTCGCGTCCGAGGCCGGCGTCTTCGACGTGCCGGCGAGCCAGGTCGAGCGCAAGGGCCGCCTCCAGCCGGGGAAGCTCTTCCTCGTCGACCTCGAGGCGGGCCGGGTCGTCCCGGACGACGAGGTCAAGCACGAGGTCGCGGCACGCCGGCCGTACGGCGACTGGTTCGAACGCGGATCGGTGCGGCTGGCCGATCTGCCGCAGCACGCGGGAAGGCCGCTCGCGCAACCGCTCAGGAGCCTCCAGCTGGCGTTCGGCTACACGCAGGAAGACATGAAGGTGATGCTCGCTCCGCTGGCCGCGAACGCCGAGGAGGCGGTCGGCTCGATGGGGAACGACACGGCGCTCGCCGTGCTCTCAGAACGTCATCCGCTGCTCTACTCGTACTTCAAGCAGCTCTTCGCGCAGGTCACGAACCCGCCGATCGACTCGATCCGCGAGGCGGTCGTGATGAGCGTGCAGACGCTCGTCGGGTCGGAGCGGAACCTGCTCGGCGAGTCGCCGGCGCATGCGCGCCAGCTCGTGATCGAGAACCCGATCCTCGACGACGAGCAGTTGGAGCGCCTGCGCGCCGTCGATTCCGATGTCTTCAGGGCGGCGACGATCGACACGACCTGGCCGGTCGACGAAGGCCCGCAAGGGCTCGAGAGCGCTGTTGTGCGCATCTGCGCCGAGGCCGACGGGGCGCTCCTCGCCGGCGCGAACATCCTCGTGCTCTCGGATCGCTCGGTCGGGCCGAAACGCGTGGCCCTGCCCTCGCTGCTCGCGACGGCCGCCGTGCATCACCACCTCGTCCGCGCGGGCACCCGCCTCCAGGCAGGGCTCGTGGTCGAGTCGGGAGAGCCGCGCAGCGTCCAGAGCGTGGCCGTGCTGGTCGGTTACGGCGCGGCCGCCGTCAACCCGTACCTGATGCTCGCCACGCTCGACGATCTCGTCACGGACGGCGTGCTCGAGCTGTCGCCGGCCGAGGCGCGCGCGCGGGCCGTGAAGGCGATCGGCAAGGGGCTGCTGAAGGCGATCTCGAAGATGGGGATCTCCACCGTCCCGTCGTACTGCGGCGCCCAGATCTTCGAGGCGGTCGGGCTCTCCCAGGAACTGGTCGACCGGTACTTCACCGGGACGCCGTCCCGCATCGGCGGAATCGGCGCGCACCAGCTGGCGATCGACGCGCTGGCGCGGCATGCGCGGGCCTATCCCGGCGAGGCGGATGCGTTCCTGCCGGTGGTCGGCCTCTACGCCTGGCGATCGGGCGGCGAGCACCACCAGTGGAATCCCGAGACGATCGCGCTGCTTCAGCACGCCGTGCGTCACGGCGGGTTCGAGACCTACGAGCAGTACTCGGAGACGGTGAACGCGGCCTCCGCGCGCGCCTCGACGATCCGCGGCCTCCTGCGCTTCCGGCTCGCCGAGGGCGGTGGTGTTCCGCTCGACGAGGTCGAGCCCGCTGCCGAGATCGTGAAGCGCTTCTCGACGGGCGCGATGTCGCTCGGGTCGCTCTCGCGTGAGGCGCACGAGACGCTCGCCGTCGCGATGAACCGGATCGGCGGCCGGTCGAACACCGGTGAGGGCGGAGAGGATCCGGCGCGGTTCGGCGACGAGCGCAGGTCGAAGATCAAGCAGGTCGCGTCGGGCCGCTTCGGCGTGAACATCGACTACCTGACGAACGCCGACGAGCTGCAGATCAAGATGGCGCAGGGCGCGAAGCCCGGCGAGGGCGGGCAGCTGCCGGGACACAAGGTCGACGCGTACATCGCCGGCGTCCGCCTGACGACGCCCGGAGTGGGCCTCATCTCACCGCCGCCGCACCACGACATCTACTCGATCGAAGACCTCAAGCAGCTGATCTACGACCTGCGCTGCGCGAACCCCGGGGCCCGCGTGTCGGTGAAGCTCGTTGCCGAGGTCGGTGTCGGCACGGTCGCCGCCGGCGTCGCCAAGGCGAACGCCGACCACGTTCTCATCTCCGGGCATGACGGTGGCACCGGCGCCTCCCCGATCTCGTCGATTCTGCACGCCGGGATCCCGTGGGAGATCGGGCTCGCCGAGACACAGCAGACACTCGTCCTGAACGACCTCCGCTCGCGGATCTGGGTGCAGACGGACGGGCAGCTGAAGACCGGGCGCGACGTCGTGATCGCGGCGCTGCTCGGCGCCGACGAGATGGGATTCGCGACGGCGCCGCTGATCGCAACCGGCTGCGTGATGATGCGGGCCTGCCACCTGAACACGTGTCCGGTGGGGATCGCGACGCAGGATCCCGAGCTGCGCGAGCGCTTCCGCGGCCGTCCGGAGCACGTGATCGAGTTCTTCTTCTTCGTCGCCGAGGAGGTGCGCCGGCTGATGGCGCAGCTCGGCGTCCGGCGGTTCGAGGATCTGGTCGGGCGCGTCGACCTGCTCGAGCCGGACGACGCGATCGCCCGCTGGCAGGCGCGCGGCATCGATCTGTCGAACGTCCTGCGCGCGCCCGACGCGCCGTCGGGGACGCCTCTTCGCCGCACCCGTCCCCAGGTCTCGCCACTCGCCGGAGCGCTCGACTTCGAGCTGATCGAGGCTGCGCGCCGCGCGATCGACCGCGGGGAGCCGTTCGCGGGGAGCTTCCTGCTCGGCAACTCGAACCGGACGGTGGGCGGCCTGCTCTCACACGAAGTGACGAAGCGGCACGGGCGTGCCGGCCTTGCACCCGGCACGATTCGCATCCGGCTCGACGGTTCGGCCGGCCAGTCGTTCGGCGCCTGGCTCGCCCCGGGCGTCGAGCTGACCCTCGTCGGAGAGGCGAACGACTACGCGGGCAAAGGCCTCTCGGGCGGCGTGCTCGCCGTGCGGCCGCCGGACGATGCTGCCTTTGCCGCCGAGGAGAGCGTGATCGTCGGCAACACGGTGCTCTACGGCGCCACGGCCGGCCGCGCGTTCTTCCGCGGGCTCGCCGGCGAGCGTTTCTGCGTGCGCAACTCGGGCGCGCACGCCGTGGTCGAAGGCGTGGGCGACCACGGCTGCGAGTACATGACCGGCGGCCGTGTCGCCGTACTGGGCCCGACCGGGCGGAACTTCGCCGCCGGCATGAGCGGCGGCGTCGCCTACGTGCTCGACGAGGCCGGGACGTTCGCCCGGCGCTGCAACACCGAGCTGGTGGCGCTCGACCCCCTGGACGAGGCCGACGAGGAGGCGCTCACGCTGCTCGTGTCTGAGCACGCCGAGCGAACCGGGTCGCCGGTCGCCGGGCGGCTGCTCGCCGACTGGGAGCAATCGCTCACCCGGTTCGTCAAGGTGATGCCGCACGACTTCAAGCGCGTCCTGGCCGAGGCGGTCTCGGCCGGCGGCGTCGGCTTCCTCACCCGAGAGACCGAAGCGGCCTAGTGCCCCTCCCAGGAATACATGCCCGCTTCTGGCCCGCGATCACACGGCGCGCTGCTGCGTCCTCGGTCGCGCCCGTAGCCTTGGCTACGAGCGCTCCCTGCGTCCTTGCATCGCTTGGTGCTCGCGACCCAGAAGCTAGACGGCACTCCTGGAAGGGACACTGATGGGCAAGCTGCGCGGCTTCCTCGAGCACGATCGCCAGCCGGCGCCCGAGCGCGATCCCCGCGCGCGCGTCGGAGACTTTCGCGAGTTTGTCGGGACACTCCCAGTGGTCGGCATCCGTGAGCAGGCGGCACGCTGCATGGAATGCGGCGTGCCGTTCTGCCACCACGGCTGCCCGCTCGGGAACCTGATCCCCGACTGGAACGACCTCGTCTACCGCGACCGCTGGCGCGAGGCGATCGACCAGCTGCACCGGACGAACAACTTCCCCGAGCTCACCGGACGTCTCTGCCCGGCGCCGTGCGAGGCGGCGTGCGTGCTCGAGATCAACGAGGGCGAAGCCGTCACGATCAAGCAGGTCGAGCTTGCGATCGTCAACCGCGCGTGGGACGAGGGCTGGATCGCGCCGCGACCGCCCGCAACACGCACGGGCAGGAGCGTCGCCGTGATCGGCTCCGGGCCGGCCGGGCTCGCCTGCGCCCAGCAGCTCGCGCGCGCCGGCGAGGCGGTGACCGTGTTCGAGCGCGACGAGGCCGCCGGCGGGCTCGTGCGCTTCGGCGTGCCCGAGTTCAAGATCGAGAAGCGACTCGTCGACCGCCGCGTCGAGCAACTCGCTGCCGAAGGCGTCGAGTTCCGCTACGGCGTCGACGTGGGCGTCGACGTGCACGGCGACGAGCTGCGCGAGCGCTTCGACGCGGTCGTGATCGCGACGGGCGCGCGCGTTCCGCGCGATCTCCCGGTTCCGGGCCGCGAGCTCGACGGCGTGCATTTCGCAATGGACTACCTGTACGACCGCGCACGTGTCGTCTCCGGGTCGGCCGGTGGTGCGATCAGCGCCGCCGGCCGGCACGTCATCGTGATCGGCGGCGGCGACACCGGTGCCGACTGCGTCGGCCACGCGCATCGCGAGGGCGCGGCGTCGGTGACCCAGATCGAGTTGCTCGGCGAGCCGCCTCCGACGCGGCCGGACGAGGTGACGCCGTGGCCGCGCTGGCCGATGAAGCTCCGCACGTCCTACGCGCTCGCGGAAGGAGGCTCGCGTGACTTCTCGATCTCGACGACTCGGCTCACCGGTACCGACGGCCGAGTCGACCGGATCCACTGGCAGCGGAACACCGGCGTGCCGCCGTTCGAGCTCGTGCCGGGAACCGAAGAGTCGCGGCAGGCCGGGCTCGTTCTGCTGGCGATGGGGTTTCTCGGGCCCGAGCCGGAGCTGCTCGCGCAGCTCGGGGTCGAGCGTGACGCGCGCGGGAACGCCGACGCGTCGCGCTACTCGACCTCCATCGGCGGCGTCTTCGCCGCCGGCGATGCCCGGCGTGGCCAGTCGCTCGTGGTCTGGGCGATTCGCGAGGGGCGAGACTGCGCCGACGCGGTCCGCGGGTGGCTGGACAGCGCCGTCCGTCCTGCGCCCCGCGCTGATGGCACTTTCGTTTCGATAGCTACGAGCCGCGCCGGCCAGTAGACTGCGGCTCGATGAAGCGCACGATGAACGACGTGCACGACGGCAACTGCGCCGTCGCCGCGACGGCGGAGATCATCGGCACCAAGTGGACGGCGCTCATCCTGCACGACCTCTCGGAAGGCCCGCGCCGGTTCATGCAGCTCGAGCACGCCTGCCCTGGGATCAGTCCACGAACGCTCTCCGAGCGGCTCGACATGCTCGAGCGCCAGGGGGTGCTGGTCCGCTGGAGCTACCCGGAGTCGCCGCCGCGCGTCGAGTACGAGCTGACCGAGAAGGGGCGGGCGCTCCTTCCGGTGATCCGCGAGATGCGGCGCTTCGGCCGCTCGTGGATGGTGGTCGAGCCGGCGACCGGGCGCGCTGCCACCGCCCGCCGCTAGCTGTTTCGTCGCTTCCGAAAGTGAAGCGCTGCGCTTGACAGCCCTCCTGATGCTCGGCACACTGGCAGAGAGATGACCACTCGCGACGTCCAGCTGCGCACTCCGCCCGCCGACGGCGTCGTCGTCCTTACGGTCATTTCGATTCTCCCCCTCTAGGGGGAGGACGCACTCACGCGGCCAGTAGACGCCGCACACGCCGACCGTCAAGCGGCAGAAGTGCGCCTGCACATGGGCGCCGACCGAGGAGTGAGGAGTGCGCAGGATCAGGATCTTGGACACCACGTTGAGAGACGGCGAGCAGTCGCCGGGCATCGCCCTGCGCCCGGACGAGAAGGGCGAGATCGCCCTGGTGCTCGAGCGGCTCGGTGTCGACGTGATCGAAGCGGGCTTCGCAGCCTCGTCGCCCGGAGACTTCGCCGGTGTCGCAGCGGCCGCGGACGCGGTCTCGCACGTCACCGTCGCCTCGCTTGCACGGACGACCCGCGACGACATCGACGCGGCCGTGGCCGCGCTCGCTGCTGCGCCACGCACGCGCGTGCATCTGGTCCTCGCGACGAGCGCCCTGCACATGGAGCGCAAGCTCGGCCTCGAGCCCGGCGAAGTGCTCGAGCGCATCGCGTGGTCCGTCGGCTATGCGGCCGGGCTCGTCGACGAGGTGGAGTTCTCGCCGGAGGACGCGACTCGCTCCGACCGGGACTTCCTCGTCGAGGCTTGCGAGACGGCCGTCGACGCCGGTGCCACCGTGATCAACCTCCCGGACACTGTCGGCTACGCGTCGCCGATCGAGTACGCAGGACTGTTCGAGGAAATGCTCGAGCGGTGCCCGGCTCTCGCGAGTGTCGAGCTCTCGGCCCACTGCCACAACGATCTCGGCCTCGCGGTCGCCAACTCGCTCGCGGGCATCGGCGCCGGCGCAACCCAGGTGGAGTGCACCGTCAACGGCATCGGCGAGCGCGCGGGCAACGCCTCGCTCGAAGAGATCGTGATGGCACTCCGTGTGCGTCGTGATCTGTTCGACGTCGAGACCGGTGTCGATCCGCGGAGGATCCCGGATGCGTCGGCGCTGGTCGCGGAGCTCACCGGCTACGACGTCTCGCCGAACAAGCCGATCGTCGGCGCGAACGCCTTCGCGCACGAGGCCGGCATCCATCAGGACGGGATGCTCAAGGACCCTCGTACGTACCAGATCATCGACCCGGCCGAGCTCGGCGCGGCCGTCACCCTGCCGCTGGGCAAGCACTCGGGCAGGCACGCGTTCGCGCGCGCGTGCGCCGATGCGGGACGGAGACTCGACCGCGACCAGGTCGATGCCGCCTTCAAGAAGTTCAAGGGGCTCGCCGACCACGGCGCGCTGGTGTCTCTCGACGATGTCTTCAAGGAGGTTCCTGCATGACGAGCAAGACCGTTGCGTGTCTGGCGGGCGACGGCGTCGGGCCCGAGCTGATGGCTGCGGCGACGCGGGCACTCGACGGCGTGGCCAGGCTCCACGGCTGGTCGCTCGACGACGTCCACCTGCCGTTCGCGGGCGAAGGCGTGACTCGCTCCGGCCACCCGCTGCCGGCCGAGACTCGCGCGCGCTACCGGGACGCGGACGCGATCCTCGTCGCGTCGTCGGCCTCTCCGGCGCTCGAGGGCGTCAAGGCCGACCTGCAGCTCGCCTGGCGCGCCGCCGGCATCCATCTGGGCCCGGGCCGCGATCTCGTCGTCATGGCGCCGGTGGCGGATTGGGCCAACGACGTCGCCGTCGAGCGGGCGTTCGCCTGTGCGAGCGCGCGGCGTGGCCGGATCCTCACCGTCGGCGAGTCGCCCGACTGGAGGGAGGCGGTCGAGCGCGGACGAGCTCGGCACGACGGTCTCGAGGTCGAACAGGCGGGCCTCGGCGTGACGTTGATCCGGTTGCGTGAGTGCCCCGACGAGCTCGACGTGATCGTCGCCGAGGCGCAGCTGCACTCAGGGATCGTCGACGCCGCGGCGCACTTTGCCGGCACGCAGGCGTCGGTTGCGCACGCCTGGCTGTCTGACGAAGGGCCCGGCGTGTTCGCGCCGGGCTCGTCGGAGGCCGACGACGTCGCCGGGTTCGGCGTCGTCGATCCGACCGGCATGCTGCTGACGGCCTCCCTACTGCTGGCCGAGGGCCTCGAGCGACGTGCCTCGTCGCGGACGCTCGAGCGGGCGGTCGGTGCGGCATCATCGCGGTCGGACGGTACGGCTCCACGGGACACACGCTCCTTCACCGACGCGGTGCTCGAGCTGTTGCCCCAGGCGCGCACCGATGTCGACCACTTCGACGAGGTATGGAGATGACGAAGCAGACGAAGATGCTGGGGTCGGACGCGATCCTGCGTGCACTCGAGCACGAGGGCGTCGACGTCGCGTTCGGCATCCCGGGCGGCGCGATCCTCCCCACGTACGACGCGATGGCGCGCGGGACGTCGGTCCGGCACGTGCTTGCCCGCCACGAGCAGGGAGCCGGCCACATGGCCGAGGGCTATGCGCGCGCATCGGGCAAGGTCGGCGTCGCGATCGCGACCTCGGGCCCGGGCGCCACGAATCTCGTCACCCCGATCGCCGATGCCTGGATGGACTCGACGCCGCTCGTCTGCGTCACAGGGCAGGTGCGCTCGTCGCTGATCGGGACCGACGCGTTCCAGGAGACGGATGCGACCGGCATCACGATGCCCATCGTCAAGCACTCCTGGCTCGTCCAGGACGTCGAGGAGCTGCCGCACGTCCTCAAAGCCGCGTTCCATGTCGCCCGGACGGGACGGCAGGGGCCCGTGCTCGTCGACGTCGCCAAGGACGTGCAGGAGGCCGAGCTCGATTTCGCCTACCCCGAGGAGGTCGACCTGCCGGGCTGGAAGCCGCCGCGCAAGGTGCATCCGAAGCAGGTGCACGAGGCCGCCAAGGCGATCGCGGCCGCCGAGCGGCCGATCATCTATGCGGGCGGCGGTGTCCTCAACGCCGACGCGTGCGCCGAGCTGCTCGAGCTCGTCGAGTCGGCCCGGCTCCCGGCGGTCGTGACGCTGATGGGGAAGGGCTGCCTTCCGGACTCGCATCCGCTCAACTACGGCCCGCCGGGGATGCACGGATCGAAGTACGCGAACTGGGCGCTCAACAAGTCCGACCTCGTGATCGCCGTCGGTACGCGCTTCGACGACCGCGTCACCGGGAAGGTCTCCGCGTTCGCGCCGGGGGCGCAGGTCATCCACTTCGACATCGACGCGGCCGAGGTCGGAAAGATCCGCCATGCGGACATCCCGGTCGTGGGGCCGCTGTCGATCGCGCTCACCGAGCTGTCGCAGGAGCTGCAGCGGGTGCGGGAAGGCCGGGCGCCGGGACACGAGCCGTGGCTTCGCCAGGTGGAGGACTGGCGCGAGCAGTTCCCGTTCCGGTACACGAAGACCGAGGGCGTGCTGAAGCCGCAGACCGCGGTCGAGGCGCTCCGCGATCTCGCTGCAACGCGCGCGGAGGACGTGGTCTGGACGACGGGCGTCGGCCAGCACCAGATGTGGGCGATGCAGTACCTCGTCTGCGACCGGCCGCGATCGTTCATCACCTCGGGCGGCCTCGGGACGATGGGCTACGGGCTGCCCGCGGCGATCGGTGCGAAGGCTGCGCGTCCCGATGCGACCGTGGTGTGCGTCGACGGCGACGGTTGCTTCCAGATGACGTGCCAGGAGCTCGCGACCGCCGCACTCGAGCGGCTTCCCGTGATCGCCGTCGTGCTCAACAACGGGTGGCTCGGGATGGTGCGACAGTGGCAGGAGATGTTCTACGACGAGCGCTTCGCCCAGACGCACCTGACGCACGCCGTCCCGGACTACGCCCAGCTCGCCGAGGCCTACGGCTGTGCCGGCTTCACCGTCGAGAGCGAGGACGATCTGGACGCGGCGCTCACCGCCGCGTTCGCAGCCGGACGGACCGCGGTCGTCGACGTCCGCTGCGACCCGGAGGAGAAGTGCTTCCCGATGGTGCCGGCCGGCGCCGCCGCCGTCGACATCATCGAGGCGCCGGACACGGAGGTGCCGGTATGAGCCCGATCGCCGCAAACGCTCGCCGGCGTAGGCTCGACGGAGCCGGCCAAGGAGCGGAGGTGCCGGCTTGGCCGGCGCCGGAGCGGGGAACCAGGTGAGTACACATACGATCTCAGTTCGCCTCGAGAACAAGCCGGGGGCGCTGGCGCGTGTGTCGCAGCTCTTCTCGCGGCGCGGCTACAACATCCAGAGCCTCGCGGTCGGGCCGACGGAGCGGTCCGACATCTCTCGCCTCACTCTTCGCGTCGACTGCAGCGAGCACTCGCTCGAGCAGATCGAGAAGCAGATGCACAAGCTGGTGAACGTGCTTCGCGTCACCGAGCTCAAGCCGGACGAGGCGGTCGAGCGGGAGCTGGCACTGATCACCGTCACCGTCGCGCCCGACCGCCGCGCCGACCTCGTGGCGCTGAGCCAGGTTGCGGGGGCGCGTGTCGCCGACATCGGCCGTGACGCGATCACCTTCGAGTTCGTCGGCCGCCCCGACCAGGTCGAGGCGTTCGAGGAGCTGGTCCGCCCGTATGGTGTTCGCGAGCTCGTGCGCACCGGGCGGGTCGGGCTCCGTCGCCCGAGCGCGTCCGTGCGCACTTCCAGTCCGTCCGTCCAAGTCTGACCTGAAAGGAACCGTATGGCCGAGATCGTGAAAGAAGGAAACGTTGGGCTTCTCGACGGCAAGGTCGCCGTCCTCGGGTACGGCAGCCAGGGTCACGCTCATGCGCTGAACCTGGCCGACTCGGGCGTCGAGGTCGAAGTGGGCCTTCGCGAGGGCAGCGCCTCGAAGGCGGCGGCCGAGGAAGCGGGGCTGAAGGTCAGGTCGGTCGCCGACGCGGTGCGCGGAGCGCAACTCGTCGTCTTCCTCGTCCCCGACGGCGCCCAGCCGGCGCTGTACGAGTCCGAGGTGGCGCCGAACCTCGAGCCCGGTGCCGCGCTGCTCTTCGCCCACGGCTTCAACGTCCACTACGGCCGGATCGCACCGCCGGAGGGGCACGACGTGATCATGGTCGCGCCCAAGGGGCCCGGGCACATCGTGCGCCGGCTGTACGAGGAGGGCTACGGGACTCCGGCGGTCGTCGCTGTCGCGCAGGATGCGAGCGGGCGCGCGCTCGAGCTTGCATTTGCGTACGGCGCAGCGCTCGGCGCCGCCCGCGCGGGGATGGTCGAGACCACCTTCGCGGAGGAGACCGAGACCGATCTGTTCGGCGAGCAGAGCGTGCTCTGCGGCGGCGTCACGCAGCTGATCCGTCTCGCGTTCGAGACGCTGGTCGAGGCCGGCTACCAACCCGAGATCGCGTACTACGAGTGCCTCCACGAGCTGAAGCTGATCACCGACCTGATCTGGGAGGGCGGCATCGAGCGGATGCACTACTCGATCTCCGACACAGCGGAGTACGGATCGCACGCGGTAGGCCCGAAGGTCGTCGACGAGCACGTCCGCGAGAACATGCGCGCCGTCCTCGCGGCGATTCGAGACGGCTCGTTCGCGCGCGAGTGGATCGCGGAGATGGATCGGGGACAACCTGTCCTCGACGAGTACCGCCGGAAGCTGGCCGAGACCCAACTCGAGCAGGTCGGCGCGCGGCTGCGGGCGCTGAACGTCCGTGAGGAGACCGCGGAGGTCCATGGCGTCCGTTGACGTCCCGATTGCACTCCTCGGGTACGGGACGGTCGGCGCGGCCGTCAACCGGCTGCTGACCGAGTCGGCCGACGACATCGAGCGGGCCACGGGCCACCGCCTGCGTGTGGTGAAGGCGCTCGTGCGCAATCCGGGGAAGGAGCGTGAGTATCCGCCCGCGGGCGGTGTGCTCACCGGCGACTTCCGCGAGATCGCGGACGATCCGTCGATCGCCGTCGTCGCGGAGGTGATGGGCGGGCTCGAGCCTGCGGGCGACTACGTGCTCGAGTTGCTGCGACGCGGACGCCACGTCGTCACGGCGAACAAGCAGCTGGTCGCGCGGCGCGGTGCGGAGCTGTTCGCCGCCGCATCCTCGCAGGGAGTCCAGCTGCGCTTCGAGGCGAGCGTCTGTGCCGCCATCCCGGTGATCAAGGTGCTGCGCGAGTCGTTGGTCGTGACCAACGTCCATCGCGTCCTCGGCATCGTCAACGGCACGACCAACTTCGTGCTCACGGAGATGGAGGGCGGCCGCACGTACGACGAGGCGCTCGCGGAGGCGCAGAAGCGCGGGTTCGCCGAGTCGGATCCGACCGACGACGTGTCCGGGGCCGACGCTGCCGCGAAGATGGCGATTCTCGCGACCGTCGCGTTCAACTCACGCGTCGATCTCGAGGACGTCGACTACTCCGGCATCACGACGATCGATCCGCTCGACGTCGCGGCGGCGCGCGAGCTCGACATGGTGATCCGGCTGATCGGCACGGCACGGCTCGTCGACGGGCACTTCGACGTGAACGTACGGCCCGCCCTCGTCGACAAGCAGCATCCGCTCGCGAAGGTCGACGGCGCGTTCAACGCGGTGATGCTGCAGGGCGACGCGATCCGCGAGATCACGCTCGAGGGGCCCGGTGCAGGCGGCATCGAGACGGCGTCCGCCGTCGTCGCGGACATCACGAGCGTGCTCGGGACGATGGGAACCGGGTTCCTGCAGAACGACGCTGCGTGGCGGCAGCTGCCGAGGCTGCCCTCGGGCGACAGCAGGTCGCCGTTCTACTTCCGGCTGTCGGTCGAGGATCGGCCCGGGACGCTCGCCCGCGTCGCGGAGGAGCTCGCCGAGCGTGAGATCTCGATCGCTCGCCTCGTCCAGCACGCCAACGGGTCGGGCGCCGCGCTGCATGTCGTGACGCACGAGGCGCGCGCGGGAGCCCTGGCCGACGCGCTGGACGCGCTCGGCAGCCTGCCCGAGGTCCACCGGCGCTCGCTGCCGCTGCCGGTCGTCTCGGAGCGCGGCGTGACGGAGCTCGGATGGGCGTGACGGCGTCCGTCTCGTCGCTCTCGCTCGGCGAAGGGTCGACGCCCCTCGTGCCTGCCGTCAGGCTCTCCGAGGCGCTGGGGCTCGAGCTGCATCTCAAGTGTGAAGGGCTGAACCCGACCGGCAGCTTCAAGGACCGCGGCATGGTCGTTGCCGTCGAGCGCGCCCTCCAGGCGGGCGCGCGTGCCGTCGTCTGTGCGTCGACCGGCAACACCGCCGCGAGCGCCGCGACCTACGCCGCGCGTGCCGGTCTCGAAGCGGTGGTGCTCACCCCGGCCGGTGGCACGGCGACTGCGAAGCGAGCGCAGGCGGCCGCCGCCGGGGCGCGCGTGATCGAGATCCGCGGAAGCTTCGACGATGCCTTGCGGCTCGCGTTCGAGCTCTGCGCCCGTGACGGCTTCGTGCTCGTCAACTCCGCGAGCCCCGACGGCAATCGCATCGAGGGCCAGAAGTGGGTCGCCCACGAGATCGTCGACCAGTTCGGTGCCGTGCCCGACGTGATCGCGCTTCCCTTCGGCGGAGGCGGCAACGTGAGCGCCGTCGCGCTCGGACTGGAGGAGGCGGGAGCATCGTGTCGGCTCGTGGTCGGACAGGCGGCGAATCGCGCGACGACGTGGGCCTCGGCGATCCGGATCGCAGAGCCTGCGCACTCCGAGGGGGTCGCGCGTCTTGTCGCCTCCGGACGCGTGCAGGTGGCGACGCTCGACGAGGACGAGTTGCGCCATTGGTGGAACAGGCTCTCGACCGAGGAGGGAGTCTTCTGTGAACCGGCGTCTGCAGCCGGGGTAGCGGCGCTGGCGAAGCTCGGCGCAGGCGCGGCTCGCACCGCTGTCGCGATCGTCACGGGGCACGGGCTCAAGGACACCGAGCCCGTCGACCAGTCCTCGTCCGCGACCGTCGAGGCGACCCTCGACGCGATCCTCGAGGTGCTCGGATGACCATCCACGCGCTCGCACCCGCTTCGACCGCGAACCTCGGCCCCGGGTTCGACGCCGCCGCCGCTGCGCTCGACCTCTGGAACGAGGCTGTCGTCGAAGAGGTGGACGAGGGGCCGGTCGTCGAAATCGAGGGCGAAGGTGCGGACGAGCTCGCCGCCGATGCCGCGCATCTGACCCTTCGCGCCTTCGAGCTCGTCGCTGCTCCCGACCGGTTCAGATTCCGTTTCGTCAACCGCATTCCGCTCGAGCGCGGCCTCGGGTCGAGCGCGGCGGCGATCGCGATCGGCCTCGTTGCCGGTGCGGCGGCCTCCGGCCGCGCGATCTCTCTGGTCGAGCTGCTCGCACTCGGCGAACAGCTCGAGGGCCACGCGGACAACCTTGCCGCGACGCTGCTCGGTGGGGTGTCGGTCACCTGGAAGCACAACGGTGTCCGGCGCGTCGCGCAGATCGCCTCCGGCCTGCCGCTGACCCCGGTGATCGCGGTGCCTGCGCAGCGGACGAACACCGCACATTCGCGCAACGGCCTCCCGTCGACGGTCAGTCACGAAGATGCGGCGGTGAACGCCGCACACGCAGCTCTGCTCGGCGCGGCGATCGCCTCGGGCGATGCGAGCCTGCTCGCCGACGCGTTCTCCGACCGTCTGCACGAGCAGTACCGCGTCGACGGGGCCCCCCTTCTGCGGATTCTGCGCGACCGGCCGCCGGCCGGCGCGGCCGGTGTGACGCTCTCCGGGTCCGGCCCGTCGGTCGTCGTCTGGGCCGAGCCCGAACGCGCGGGCGCGGTTGCACGCGAGCTCGAGTCGACGCTGCCCGCGGGAACGACCGTGCTCACGCTCGGCGTGGCGCGAGAGGGGGCTCACACTGAATGAGCGTGTACGGGAAGAGCAGTCCCGCGAAGCGGCACAGCGCGGCGCTGACCGACGGCGTCGACCGTGCTCCTGCACGCGCGATGTTGAAGGGCGTCGGCTTCACCGATGACGACCTGGCCCGCCCGCTCGTCGGCGTCGCGACGACGTGGATCGAGACGATGCCGTGCAACCTGAACCACCGGGTGCTGGCCGGGTACGTGAAACAAGGCATTCGCCGCGCCGGCGGCACGCCGCTCGAGTTCAACACGATCTCCGTCTCCGACGGTGTGTCGATGGGCACCGCCGGCATGCGGGCATCGCTCGTCTCGCGCGAGGTGATCGCCGACTCGATCGAGCTCGTGGCCCGTGGCCACCTGTTCGACGGCCTCGTCTGCATCGTCGGCTGCGACAAGACGATTCCCGCCGCCGTGATGGCGCTGGCGCGGCTCGATTGCCCGGGCTCGTGCTCTACGGGGGCTCGATCGCGGCCGGGCGCTATCCGTGGCCGCGACGTCACGATCCAGGACGTCTTCGAGGTCGTCGGCGCGCACGCAGCGGGAACCGCGTCCGACGCCGACGTGCATGCCCTCGAGAGCGTCGCGTGCCCGGGCGCCGGCGCGTGCGGCGGCCAGTTCACCGCCAACACGATGGCGACCACGCTCGACTTCCTCGGCGTCAGCGCCCCCGGGTTGAACGAGATCCCGGCCACGCATCCCGGGAAACCGGAGGCGGCCGTGCGCGCGGGCGAGCTGGCGATGAAGCTCGTGGAGGAAGACAGGCGCCCTTCGCAGGTCCTGACACGGGAGGCGTTCGAGAACGCGATTGCGGCGATCGCGGCGACCGGAGGCTCTACGAACGGCGTCTTGCACCTGCTCGCGATCGCCGCCGAGGCGGGAGTCGAGCTGTCGATCGACGACTTCGACCGCATCTCGGCGCGCACGCCGATCGTTGCCGACATCAAGCCCGCCGGGCGCTACGTCGCGACCGACCTCTATCGCGCTGGAGGCGTCGCCCTGGTCGCGCGGGAGCTCGTGCGCGCAGGCGTCGTCAACGAGGAGGCGTCTGGTGTCGACGGCCGGTCGCTGCGCGAGGTCGCCGACGGCGTGCACGAGCGTCCCGGCCAGGACGTCGTCGTCTCTTGGGACCATCCGTTGAAGCCGACGGGGGGCCTCGCGATCCTGCGCGGCAACCTCGCGCCCGACGGTTGCGTCGTGAAGCTTGCCGGCCACGAGCGACTGCATCATCGCGGCCCTGCTCGCGTCTTCGAGTCGGAGGAGGATTGCTTCGCAGCCGTCAAGGCGCAGTCGATCCGGCCCGGCGACGTCGTCGTGATCCGGTACGAGGGCCCGGCCGGAGGGCCGGGCATGCGCGAGATGCTGCACGTGACCGCGGCTCTCGTCGGCGAAGGGCTCGGTGACGAGATCGCGCTGATCACGGACGGCCGGTTCTCCGGCGCCACACACGGGCTGATGGTGGGCCACGTCGCTCCCGAGGCATTCCGCGGCGGGCCGATCGCGCACGTTCGGGACGGCGACCCGATCGAAATCGACGTCGAAGGGCGTCAACTCGTCCTCGACGTGGCACCGGAGGAGCTCGCGCAGCGCGCCGCGGCGTGGCGGCCGCCCGAGCCGCGTTACTCGACCGGCGTGTTCGCCAAGTACGCGGCGAGCGTCGGCTCGGCGTCCGAAGGAGCGAGGACAGCGTGAGATCAGAGGAGGGGAGATGCCTGTCGACACGTTGAGATGCCGTGTCTGCGAGGCGGAGTATCCGGCCGTCGCGAGCGGAACGTGCGTGCGCTGCTTCGGCCCGCTCGAGCCGGTCTACGACTGGACGGACGTGGCGAGCCGTGCGACGCGAGCCCGCATCGAAGCAGGGCCGCACTCGTTGTGGCGGTACGAAGCCCTGCTGCCGGTACCGGCACCCGCCGACGCTGCCAGCGGTCCTGGGTTCACCCCGCTCCTCGCCGCGCCGAGGTTGGCAGACGCGGTCGGCGTGGCGGAGGTGTGGTTGAAGCTCGACCACACGAACCCGACGCACTCGTTCAAGGATCGTGTCGTTGCGGTCGCGGCCGCCAAGGCGGCCGAGCTCGGTACCGACACCCTCGCGTGCGCGTCGACCGGCAACCTCGGCAACGCCGTCGCCGCGCGGGCGGCGGCGAGCGGAATGCGCTCGGTCGTGCTCTACCCGAGCACCGTCGAGCCGGAGAAGATGCTGCAGACCGGGGTCTACGGAGCCGAGATGTACGCGGTCCACGGCAGCTACGACGACTGCTCTCGCCTGGTCGTCGAGCTTGCCGGTGAGCTCGACTGGGCGTTCGTGAACGTCAATCTCCGCGCGTACTACGCGGAGGGATCGAAGACGCTCGCGTTCGAGATCGCCGAGCAGCTCGGCTGGGAGACGCCCGACGCCGTTGTCGCTCCGATCGCCTCCGGATCGCTCTTCACGAAGCTCTGGCAAGGCTTCGAGCAGTTTCGACAGCTCGGCCTGGTCACCGGCGAGAGGCCGCGCCTGTACGGCGGGCAGGCGGAGGGATGCGCGCCGATCGCACATGCCTTCTCCGACGACCGGCCGGTGTCGCCCGTCCGGCCGGACACGGTCGCGCATTCGCTGGCGATCGGCGCGCCCGCCGACGGCGACCTGGCGATCGCGACTGCCCGCACCTCGAGCGGCGCCGTCTATGCCGTGCCGGAGGCCGACGTCGGCCCGAACATGTCGCTGCTCGCCTCGACGAGCGGCATCTTCGGTGAGACGGCGGCCGGCGTCGCTGTCGGTGCACTGCGAGCTGCGGCAGCGGCGGGAGCGATCGGCGAGACCGACCGGGTGGTCGTGCTCGTCACGGGGACCGGCTTGAAGACTCCGCAGGTGGTCGACGTCCGCGGCGGGACGGAGATCGCCGCCGACGTCGATGAGCTGCTCGCCGAGCTGGGCGTGACGGTATGACGGCGCCGGAGCGTGAGTCCGCGACGACCGGGGCGACGGATCCGGTGATCAAGTCGTTCCGCGACGAGATCGTGGCGCTCGACGTGCGCCTGCTCGGCATCGTGAACGCGCGCATCCAGGCGGTCGAGAAGCTGCGGCGCTACAAGGTGCAGCGGGGCATCGACTTCCTCGATCCGGCGCGCGAAGCGTGGCTTGCGCAGTACTTGAAGCGCGTCAACGGCGGGCCGCTCTCCGAGGACGGGCTCGCCGAGCTGCACCGGTTCGTGCTCGACCTCGTGAAGCGCGAGGTACGCGATGAGTAGCGGGGGCCTCATCGTCTCCCTGCCCGGCGACGGGATCGGTCCGGAGGTCGCAGAGCAGGCGGTTCGCGTGCTCGAGCAGCTGCCGGTCGACGTCGAGGTCGTGAGCCTGCCGTTCGGAGGCGCCGCGATCGACGAGGTCGGCGATCCACTGCCGCCGGCGACGCTCGATGCGTGCCGGGAGGCGCGCGGGGTCCTGCTCGGAGCCGTCGGCGGCCCGCGCTGGGACGGCGGTGCCGTCAGGCCCGAAGCGGGGCTGATGGGCCTGCGCAAGGCGCTCGACGTCTACGCCAACCTCCGGCCGGCGACGGCGTCCGGTATCGACCTCCTGATCGTGCGGGAGCTCGTCGGCGGGCTCTACTTCGGTCGTCGCGGCGTGCTGTCCGACGGCACCGTCTTCGACACGTGCGAGTACCACCCGTCGCAGGTGGAGCGGATTGCGCGCCGCGCGTTCGAGCTCGCGCGCGGTCGCAGTGGGGCTCTCGTCTCGGTCGACAAGGCAAACGTGCTCGATACGTCGCGCCTCTGGCGGCGGGTCGTCACCGAGGTGGCGGCGGAGTATCCCGACGTCGAACTGCGGCATGCGCTCGTCGACAGCGCGGCGATGGAGCTCGTCACGAACGCCGACCGCTTCGACGTGATCGTGACCGAGAACACCTTCGGGGACATCCTCTCGGACGTCGCCGCGGCCGTCACCGGCGGTCTCGGCCTGGCTGCGTCGGCGAGCCTCGGCGACGGCGGTCCCGGCATCTTCGAGCCGGTCCACGGATCGGCGCCCGACATCGCCGGCACCGGCGTCGCCAACCCGGCGGCGATGCTGAGGTCGCTCGCGCTGCTGCTCGAGCATTCGCTCGATCGGCGCGATCTCGCCGAAGCCGTGGTCGCGGCGGTCGAGGAGACGCTGACAACCCATCCGACGCCGGACCTGGGCGGAGACGCAACGACTGCAGCGTTCGGCGACGCGGTGCTGGCGTCGCTCTCCGGACGCCTCGTCGCCAGCGGCGGGAGCGGCGTCCGGTGAGCATCACCGTCGGCTACCCCGGCCCTGCCGGCAGCCACAGCGGTGCGGCGGCGGCCGTCCTCGTTCCCGACGCCGTCTGCTCGGTGGGCCTGCCCAGCTTCACCGCCGTGGTCGACGCGGCGGCGGCCGCCGAGGTAAGCCTCGGCGTGCTGCCGATCGAGAGCTCGCTGGTCGGGCCGATCGCCGAGACGCACGACCTGCTCTACCGCGCGCCGCTCTCGATCGTGCGGGAGGCGTCGCTGCCCATCCTCCACTGCGTCGTCGGTGTGGCAGGCGCGAGCCTCGACGGTGCGACGACTCTCCGCTCGCACCCGGCCGCCTTCGACCAGTGCCGCGACCTGCTCGCCGACCTCGACGTTCGCTGCATCCCGGCGGCCACGACCGCCGACGCCGCCCGCGAGGTGGCGGAGTCGCGTGACCCGAAGGAGCTCGCCATCGCGAGCCGCGAGGCGGCGGACCACTACGACCTCGTGGTGATCGCCGACGACGTCGGTGACCGCCCGGCGGCGTTCACGCGCTTCGTCGCTCTTGCCCCCTACACGCAGATCGCAGGCGCCGACGGCTGGCGAACCGCGCTCTCGTTCGTCACCGACCATCGGCCGGGTGCGTTGTTCCACGCGCTCGGGGCGTTCGCGCGCTACAACGTCAACCTGGTGCAGCTCGTGTCTCGACCGTTGCCGAACTCGCCGTGGCGGTACCGGTTCGACGTCGTCCTCGACGGGCAGGTCTTCGATCCCACCGTGCGCCCGGCGCTGCGCGATCTGCGCGCCGAGACGCGCGAGCTCCGGCTGTTCGGCTCGTATCCGGCGGAGGTCAAATGAGCCCGCGCACGCTGTTTCGCAAGGTCTGGGACGCGCACGTCGTCGACCGGACGGCGGACGGTCCGGCGCTGCTGTACATCGACCTGCATCTCGTGCACGAGGTGACGAGCCCGCAGGCGTTCGAATCTCTGCGCGTCGCCGGCCGGCGGGTACGGCGCCCGGACCTCACGGTCGCGACGATGGATCACAACGTCCCGACGCTCGACGGCCCGATCACCGATCCGCTCGCACGGGCGCAACTCGAGGCACTGCGGCGAAACTGCGAGGACTTCGGCGTTCTGCTGTTTGCGACCGGGAACGGCCGCGAGGGAATCGTGCACGTGATCGGCCCCGAGCTCGGGCTCACGCAGCCGGGGATGACGATCGTCTGCGGCGACAGCCACACCTCGACACACGGAGCGCTCGGTGCGCTCGCCTTCGGCATCGGCACGTCCGAGGTGGAGCACGTGCTCGCGACCCAGACGCTGCCGCAGATGCTGCCGCGGACGATGCAGGTCGACTTCGTCGGAGAGCTGCCGTTCGGGCTCTCGGCGAAGGACATGGTGCTCGCGGCCATCGGCCAGATCGGCGTCTCGGGCGGGCAAGGACGTGTGATCGAGTACACGGGCGGGGCGATCCGCGCGCTCTCGATGGAGGGCCGCTTGACGGTCTGCAACATGTCGATCGAGGCCGGCGCACGGGCCGGGCTGGTCGCGCCGGACGACGTCACCTTCGCGTACCTGGAGGGACGGCCGTGCGCGCCCGCCGGAGCGGCGTGGGAGGCCGCGCTCGACGCCTGGCGTGCGCTTCCGACCGACGGGGGCGCGGCGTACGACGAGACGGCGACGATCGACGTGTCGCGGCTGAAGCCCCAGGTGACGTGGGGAACGAATCCCGGGATGGTCGCCCCGGTCGACGGCGTCGTCCCCGACCCGGCCGAGTTCTCCGACCCCGAGCAGCGCGACGCGGTCGAACGCGCGCTCCGCTACATGGACCTCGCGCCGGGAACACCGCTCGTCGAGGTCGCGATCGACAAGGTGTTCATCGGCTCGTGCACCAACGCGCGCATCGAGGACCTGCGCATCGCCGCCCAGGTCGTGGCGGGTCGGCGCGTCGCCGACGGCGTGCACGCGATCGTCGTGCCCGGCTCGGCGCAGGTGAAGCGGCGGGCCGAGGAGGAGGGCCTCGACGCGATCTTCCAGGCGGCAGGATTCGAGTGGCGTCGCGCCGGCTGCTCGATGTGCCTCGGCATGAACCCGGACGTGCTGCAGCCCGGAGAGCGCTGCGCCTCGACCTCGAACCGCAATTTCGAGGGCCGGCAGGGAGCGGGCGGGCGGACGCACCTCGTCTCGCCGGCGATGGCCGCCGCCGCCGCGCTCAAGGGACGCTTCGCCGACGTGCGGGAGCTGGCATGAGCCGTAGGCTGGACGGAGGCTCACAAAGAGCGGAAGTGCCGGCTTGGCCGGCGCTGGAGCGGGAATGAGGGCGCTCAAGGCCGTTAGCGGAAGCACTGTCGTCCTCGACCGTGCCGATGTCGACACCGACCAGATCATCCCGAAGCAGTTCCTGAAGCGGATCGAGCGGACGGGCTACGGCGAGTTTCTGTTCTTCGACTGGATGCGCGATCCCGACTTCGTGCTCAACCGGCCCGAGAGCCGTGACGCGGCGATCCTGATCGCCGGCCGCAACTTCGGCTGCGGCTCGTCGCGCGAGCACGCGGCCTGGGCGCTCGAGGACTTCGGCTTCCGCGTCGTGATCGCGCCCTCCTTCGGCGACATCTTCCGGACGAACGCCGTCAATACCGGGCTCGCTCCGATCGCGCTTCCCGCGGAGGACGTCGCGCGGCTGCGCGAGGCGGTCGGGGGGCGGAACGAGCTGACGGTCGACCTGGAGCGGCTCGTGATCACGCACCCCGACGGTCTGCGGCTCGAGTTCGCGCTCGACGCGCACTCGCAGGAGACGCTCGTCCACGGGCTCGACGAGATCGCGCGGACGCTCAAGCGGGAGGCGGCGATCGACGCGTTCGAGGCGACGTACCGGCCGCGCTTCGACCTGGCCGGCATCTCGTAGCGCAGCAGACGGCGGCCGAGCCCCGCGGGCCGTGGTCCATGCGGCGGCCGCCTGCGGCAGGCATCCCACCTGCCGGCCGAGCACGTTGTCGAGGCGGCTCCGAGCGAGCCCCAACCCGCCGCGGTGTCCTCCCGACACCTCCCGCGGCGTCCAACGAGCGCCAGGATCGCACCGATGGCGCCCCCAGCGCACCCCTGTGGACAAGACGTCACAGACTCGTCACCGGTGCCTGGCCCCTAACCGGTATTTCGGAGCGCGGCCGCGATCCCGGCGATCGAGCGCAGCAGCGGGAGCTGCGCGCCGTCGTCGCCGGCGCGGAAGCGGCGGAGCAGGCCGACCTGGACGGCGTTCATCGGGTCGACGTAGGGGTTGCGAAGATCGATCGAGCGCCGCAGCATCGGCTGGCGCTCGAGGAGCCGGGAGACGCCCGTTGCCGCGAGCACGCCCGCGACCGTGCGCTCGTGCTCGGCGGCGATCACGTCGAACGGCGAGGGGTCGTCGACCAGCGCGAGATAGCCACGCGCGATCGGCAGGCTCGACTTCGCGAGCGTCATCTCGAGGTTGTCGACGACGGTCCGGAAGAAGGGCAGTCGTTCGTAGAGGTCGCGGAGGGTGTCGTCCCCGGCCGCCGCGAACGCCGTGCCGCAACCGAACCAGGCCGGCAGCAGCACACGGTTCTGCGTCCACGAGAAGACCCAAGGGATCGCCCGGAGCGACGCCAGGAAGTCCACGTCGTCCGGACGCCGGGCGGGACGTGAGGCGATCTCGAGCAACGTCAGCTCTGCGACGGGGGTGAAGGCGCGGAAGAACCCGACGAACGCGTCGTTCTCCCAGACGAAGCGCCGGTAGGCGGTGCGGGAGCTCTCGGCGAGCCGGTCGAGTGTCCGGCGGTCGGCCCCCGTGGGAAGGGGCGACGCGTGCTCCGGAAACGTCGCGAGCAGGGTTCCGGCGAGCGCGGCCTCGAGGTTCCGGCGTGCGAGCCCTTCGAGCCCGTACTTGAACGAGATCGTCTCGCCCTGCTCGGTGAGCTTGACCCGGCCGGGCGGATGGCCGGGGGGCTGGGAGGCGATCGCCGCGTGCGTCGGCCCGCCGCCGCGACCGGCGCTCCCGCCGCGGCCGTGGAAGATCGTCAGCTCGACCCCTCGTCGGCGCGCCACGTCGGCGAGCCGCTCCTGGGCGCGGTAGATCGCCCACTGGGCCGCGAGGAAGCCGCCGTCCTTGCCCGAGTCGGAGTAGCCGACCATGACCTCGACGTTGCGGCCATGGGCGGCGACCCGGGCTGCGAACCGCTCGTCTTCGAGCAGGTCGTCGAGGATCTCCGGAGCGCGCTCGAGATCGTCGATCGTCTCGAACAGCGGGACGACCGAGAGCGGCTCGTCGCTCAGCGCGAGTGCGCGGACGACGTCCGCCGCAGTCGACGTTCCCGAGACGATCAGCGTGTCGACCGCGCGCGGCCCGAGCCGGCGGCGCTCCTCGGCGGCCGCTGCGACCGCCTGTCCGGCGCGCTCGCCCTCGAGGTCGCGAGCATGCAGGCGGACGTCGAGCGAGGCGACGTGAAAGCCGAACAGCTCGACCATCCGCTCGAGCCGCGCGACGCGGCCGTCGGCGACCCTCGCTCCGCCGTTGGCGGCGAGGCTCGCACGGATCACGCCGAGGTCGGCGAGGAGCTCCTCCGGATGCCGGTAGCCGTCGTTGCCGAGACGCCACCACATGAAGGAGAGCTTCCGCCGGTACGGCTCGAGCTCGTTGCGAGCCCCGATCTCGGCCGCGTAACCCGGCAGCTCGCTCTCGTCGCGCGCGAGGGACGCTTCGAGGTCGTCGGAGATGCGGACGAGCGAGCGGGCCGGCGCGAGCTCGACGGCGAGCGCGCGCACCTCGGCCCGGTAGCGCTCGACGGCGAGCCTGCGAGCGCGACCGAGCGCCTCCCTGATCGAAGCCTCACCGGTCGCCGGGTTCCCGTCGAGGTCGCCGCCGATCCACGTGCCGAACGAGATCGGCGGCGGCGCGCCGGGGAGCCGCTCGCGCCACTCCCCGAAGAGATCGGTCGCGGCCGACATCAGGCTGTGCTCGAAGAACCACAGCCCATGACGGATCTCGTCCGTGACGCGAAGCCGGTCGTGCCGAACCTCGTCGGTCTGCCACAGCAGCGTGACCTCCTCCGCGATCCGCTGCTCGGCTGCACGCCGCTCGTCTGCGGACAGCCGTGCGTCGTCGAGCCGAACGAGCTGCTCGACGATCCTGATGTGCGCGAGCAGCACGGTTCGTCGCGTCGCCTCGGTCGGATGGGCGGTGAGGACGAGCCGGACCGACGTGGCGCGCGCGCGTTGCTCAGGTCGTCGGACGCGACGGAGGCGAGGCGCCGGAACGCGTCCTCGAGCGACTCCCGGGGAGTCCGCCCTTCGTGCGCGTCCTCGCGGCGGCGGCGCAGCCGGTGGTGCTGCTCGGCGAGGTTCGCGAGCTGGAAGTAGAGCCCGAACGCGCGGAGGACGAGGGCCTGCGCGTCGGGATCGAGATCGTCGACCACGTCGGTGGTCGCGACGGTGCCGTCGCGCCTCGCGTCACGCGTGACTCTGCGAATGCGCTCGACGAGGTCGAGCAGCCAGCGACCTTCCTGCTCGACGAGCACGTCGCCGAGAATCGTCCCGAGCAGCCGGACGTCGCGGCGGAGCGGGGCGGCGGTGTCGGCCATCGTGGGTCGATCAGGAGCGCAGGCCGAGCGCCGCCAAGACGTCGCGCGCATCGGGTCTCACGGTCGTGGCACGCGACTCGTCCCCGTCCGAGGGCTCGGGCCTCGCACCGGTGACGACCAGCACCACGAGCGCTCCAGGCTGGATGTCGCCCCGCCGGACGGCGTCGACGAGAGCGCCGAGCGCTGCGCCGCCTGACGCGTCCGGCGTGACGCCGCTGGTGGACGCGAGCAGTTCCGTGTGCGCCCGGATCTCCTCCGCGGGCACCGCGACGATCCGTCCGCCGGTGGCGCGTGCTGCTCCGATCGCGAGGTCTCCGTACGACGGGTCGCCGACCGCCAGCGACGCGAATGTCGTATCGGCTTCGACGCGAGAGATCCGGCGGTCGTCGGTGAAGGCATCTGCGATCGGGCTCGAGCCCTGCGCCTGGGCGGCGAAGAGGCGGGGCAACGGCCCATGGGTGAGCCCTGCGCGGACGAGCTCGGTGAACCCCTGCGCGAGCTTCGAGAACAGCGTCCCGCTCGCCGCGGGGCACACGACGGCGTCGGGCAGCCGCCAGCCCAGCTGCTCGGCGACCTCGAACGAGATCGTCTTCGCGCCCTCGGACGCGTAGGGATGCAGGTTCCCGCTCACGAATCCCCACGGGAACAGCGAGCCCAGCTCGAGCTCGAGCCGGCGGCACTCGTCATACGTCCCGTCGACGGCGAAGACGTGGGCGCCGGGGTGGCGTGCGGCGACCGCCGCCGACTCGCCGCCCTCCGGGGCGAGCACGACTGCCTCGAGCCCGGCTGCGGAGGCGCCCGCGGCGACGGCGTCACCCAGGTTGCCGGTCGACGAGCAGCAGAGTGTCGTGACGCCGTGATCGAGCGCAGCCGAGACGGCGACCGCTGCAAGACGGTCCTTGTAGGAGCGCGTCGGGTTCGTGTCCTCGAGCTTCAGACGCAGGTCGATGCCAAGCGCCTCGGACAGGCGCTCGGCACGCCGAAGCGGGGTCCACCCGGCGCCGTGCTCGATGCGGGCGCCGGCCGGCAGGAGTGGGTGGTAGCGCCACAACGAGGCCGGCCCGCCCGCGATCGCCTCGCGCGTCGCGAGCCGGGCCACGCGGTCCCAGTCGTAGGTCACATCGGTCGGGCCGTCGCAGCGCCGGCAGGCGTCGAGCGGCTCCGGCGGTGCCACCTCTTCGCACACGCGGCAGCGAAGCGCGAACGGCGTCATCGTCACCGTGCCCCCGTCCCCTGGTCGGGCTCTAGCCGGAAGGACGGGTGTGTCCGGCTAGGCCAGTCGCGCGCAGGCGATGACCGTGATCAGGACGAGCATCTTCTCGGTCGCGCCGTGCATCGTGTCGAGAGTCTACAGCCCGCCGCCGGCGACGGCCGGGAGCAGGAGAATCGTCGAAGTCGCCTCGACGGGCGTCTCCAACCCGTCGAGCAGCCGCACGTCGTCTCCGTCCACGAAGACATTGAGGAAGCTCGGCACGCCTTCACCGTCGAGCACCCGGCTCTCGAGTGCCGGATACTCGGCGACCAGCCGGCCGAGGGCTTCGCGGACGGTCGACGCATCGACGGCGACGGAGCGGTTGCCGGCGGCCTCGGGGCGGAGCACGGGAGGGATGCGAATCTCCGTCATCAGGCTTCAAAAGATAAAGTATCGACGTGGGTCTCGTCGTCCAGAAGTTCGGCGGGACCTCGGTGGGAGATCCGGAGCGAATCGAGAACGTCGCGCGCCGGATCGCCGCGACGGCCGAGTCGGGCGCCGACGTGTGCGTGGTCGTGTCGGCGATGGGCGCGACCACGGACGAGCTCCTCGACCTCGCACGGCAGCTCTCGAGCTCGCCGAACCCTCGGGAGCTCGATGTCCTCCTGACGGCCGGCGAGCGGATCTCGATCGCCCTGCTCTCGATCGCCCTCAACGAGCTCGGGCTCGCTGCCGTGTCGTTCACCGGGGATCAGGCGGGAATCGTGACGGACGGTGCCCACGGCCAGGCACGCATCGTGGAGGTACGAGTCGAGCCGGTGCGCCAGGCGCTGGGGGAGCGGAAGATCGCCATCGTCGCCGGCTTCCAGGGCATCTCGCCGGGACGGGACGTGACGACCCTGGGACGGGGCGGTTCCGACGCGACGGCCGTCGCGCTCGCCGCCGCCCTGCACGCCGACGTCTGCGAGATCTACACGGACGTCGACGGCGTCTACACGGCCGATCCGCGGATCGTTCCGGGCGCATCGAAGCTGGCGTCGATCTCGTACGAGGAGATGCTCGACCTCGCCGCGTGTGGTGCCCGCGTGCTGATGCTGCGCTCGGTGGAGCTCGCTCGCAACGCCGGTGTGCCGATCCATGTGAGATCGTCCTTCCACGCCGGCGACGGCACCTGGATCGTCAAGGAGGAGGACATGCTCGAGCGCGCAATCGTGTCCGGCGTCGCCCATGACACATCTGAGGCGAAGGTCACGATCGCCGGCGTTCCCGACCGGCCCGGGATCGCGGCCGCGCTCTTCCGCCCGCTCGCCGAGGCCGGGATCAACGTCGACATGATCGTGCAGAACGTCTCCGAGGAAGGTCGCACCGACATCTCGTTCACATTGCCGCGGGACGACCTCGATCGCGCGGAGCCGGTGCTGCAGGAAGCAGCCGCGATCCTCGACGCGGCCGGCGTGTCCGCTGATCGCCGGATCGCGAAGGTCTCGCTCGTCGGGGCCGGCATGAAGTCGGACCCCGGTGTTGCGGCGGACATGTTCGACGCGCTTGCCGAGGCCGGCATCAACATCGCGATCATCTCCACGTCTCCGATCCGGATCTCGTGCGTCGTCCGTGAGGACGACGTCGAGGCCGCGGTGCGCGCGGTGCACGCGAAGTTCGAGCTCGAGAAGCTCTAGCGGCGGTGGTACGCCGCCGCCTCGGTCCGGACGAGGCGGACGAGGTTGCCGAGGGCGAGGTTCACGTCGAGCACGTGCAGGCCGAGCTCCGGCTGCTCCGCGCGCGTGAGCGCGGGACCGTCGGCGACGCCGGGCGTGCGTGTGACCTGGAGCCACGTCGCATTCCCCGACGTCTCGCAGCGGCCGGTGTACGCACCCGGAAATGCGACCCACGGCGTCTGCACCGTCGGGATCGACGTAGGCGCGAGGACGCCCAACGCGAACGACGGCAGATAGGGATCGAGCGGCGCCGCCCCGCCCGACGGCGAGGCCGGGTTGACGCACAAGATCCTGAGCGCAGGTGAGAGCCTGCGCGGCGCGAGGAGGCGCACGCCCCCGTCGGAGCTCGTCCGTCCGAACTGGCTGTTCGCCGGCGGCTTGCTCGCGAAGCTCGAGTAGGCGACGACGCAGCCCGTCTCGGTGCTCGACGTGCAGGCGGGGATGTGCGCGAAGTCGCCGCCGACAGTCTCACCTTTGGGAACGGTCACGTTTCCGCCCAGAATCAGCGCGGAGACGAGCCGGTTGCGGAGCGTCGGGTCCCCGTCGACCTCCCGCTGCAGCAGCCTGATCAGGATGGTCGCGCCCTGCGAGTGGCCGATGAACACGATGCCGCGGCCGTGGTTGTAGCGGGCGAGGTAGTCGCGAAACGCATCGAGGACGCTCCGGTAGGCGATGCGCGCGTCGGCGAGCGTGATCCGGCGCGGGTGATCGAGGGCGCCGAGGGTGATCTGGCGGTAGACCGGCGCATAGACGCTTGCAGACCTGCGAGAACCGCGACACCTGGGTGACGGCGACGGCGGTCTCCCGGAGCCCGGTCTCGAGGTTCGCGTTCACCGTCGGCTGGTTGCTGACCGTCGGGTAGACGTAGAAGCAGTCGACCGGAGGGCTCTTCGCGGGCGAGGCGGGGACGACGTGCGTCGCCCCGTTCGGCTCGACGACCGTCGTCGCGAGGCTCGTGAGACACGGGTTCTGCGCCTGGCCGGGCCGGCAGAGCCAGACAGTGCCGGATGCGCTTTGCGTCGAGGTCGTGGTCGTCGGCGAGCTGCGCTTCGCGCCGCCGCAACCCGCCGCAGCGAGCGCGGCCACGACGAGCAGGGCGATCGACGTGACGCGCGCCGTCATGGTCGCCGGGCGACGAAGACGTATTCGCGGCTCTCGTCGTCGACCGGAGTCCCGGCGAAGTCGCCGTCGAGCGTCTCGAGCTCCAGCCCGGCGACGTCGAGCAGGCCGAGCCATTCGTTCTTCGTCGCCCACCAGAGCGAGCTCGTGCCGCCGCCGTCCAGGACGATGTCGATGCGGTTGTCGCCGACCGAGTAGTGGAGGGTGTGGGGAACGGGCTGGAGCTCGTGCACCCTGTCGAGGCGAGCTGCGATCGCGTGGTCGAACGCGAAGACGTTCCACGCGAACCGGCCGCCGGGCCGGAGCGCCGCGGTGACGCGTTCGAAGGTCCGCCGCCGGTCGGCCCACGTCGGCAGGTGCAGGAGCGCCCGGTACGGGCAGTAGACGAGTGCCGCAGGCTCGTGGAGCTCGAAGTCGCGCATGTCTCCGAGACGCAGGTCGAGCTCCACTCCCGCCCCGGCGGCAGCAGTCCGCGCCTGTTCGAGCATCGAGGGAGACGAGTCGATCCCGATCACCGAACGACCGATCGCGCGGCCGACGGGAACCGCGACCCGGCCGTTGCCCACGGCGAGCTCGACGACCGGTCCATCCGTCTCACGCGCGAGGCGAACGTAGAACGGCACGTCGTCCGTCATGTCCGCGGACCACTCGTCGTACCGCTCGGACATCCGCTCGTCCCAGCTCATGCTCCGATGCTAGAGAAGAGCTGTCAGCCACTCGTCGACGGCCGTGGCGAGCGTGCCGAGATCGGAGCGGAGGCTGTGGTCGCCTCGCACCTGGACGACCTTGCGCTGCGCGGAGGGTGGCGGCATCCCGAAGCGGTCGTTCGTTCCCTGGACGACGAGCGTCGGCACGGTGATCGCGTCGAGCTCGGGGAGACGGCTGGGCGCCGGCTCCTTCCCGGCGCGGGCGGGTGGGGCGAGCGGGAACGCCAGGCAGAGGACGCCGATCGCGCCCACGGCCGATGCGGTGCGGCAGGCGACCCGGGCACCGGACGAGCGGCCGCCGGTCACGAGCGGAAGCCCCCGGAGCTCCTTCAGGGCCAGGTGCTGGACGACTGCGACCCACGCGGCGTCGAGCTGGTGCGCCGGCGCGGGGCTCCGCCGCCCGGCGACGCGGTAGGGCTGTTCGACGAGTGCGACAGAGAAGCGGGCCGAGCCTGCTGCCTCCGATGCTGCAACCAGGTCGCGTGCCGCGATGCCCCCGCCGGCGCCGTGGCCGAGGACGAGCGCTCCCCGGGCCTCGGGGACCCTCGTGACCTGGGCCACCGCAGGGCCGTGGGGCGTCTCGATCGCCAGCAGGGTGGTCGGGCTGGAGGCTACGCGCGTTGCGCCAGCTCGGCGAGGTGATGCCGCTCGGTTGCCGGCTTGTCCGAGCGCCGCCTTCGGCGCAGCTGCTCGTTCTTCAGCCGAGCTTCCCGCATCGCTTCGTCGAGCGACTTCGCGACCGTCGTCAGCGAGGTCCTTGGTTCCACGTTCGGTTCCCCTCAATCCTCGAATGCAGACATCCAACGATCGACCTACGTGTGCGAGGAGAGTGTATGACATCGCCGATGGAAACTCGAACCGGCAGGCAGACTTGTCGCGTGGGATCGACGACGGTGGATAGCGAAGGAGACAGGATGCCGGCATGACCGCGACCCCTGTCCAATCGAGGAATCTGATTCTCGCGGCGATGATCTTCGCCGTCTCGATGACCTTCATCGATCAGACGATCGTCTCGATCGCCGCGCCCAACATCCAACACGAGCTCGGCTTGACGAGCACCGGCGTGCAGTGGGCGATCAACGCTTACCTGCTGTCGCTGGCCGCCTTCTTCGCCTTCGGCGGCCGCCTTGCCGACACCGTCGGCCACAAGAAGATGGTCACGATCGGCGTCATCGTCTTCGCGGGAGCATCCGCATTCTGTGGCCTCACGCCGAAGGGAAGCGTTGCCGAGGCGTGGCTCGTCACGTTCCGCGTTCTTCAGGGCGTCGGCGGCGCGCTCATGTTCCCGGCCGCGCTCGCGATCGTCGTGCAGACCTTTCCGCTGCACCAGCGCGGGAAAGCGTTGGCGCTCTTCTTCGGAATTGCCGGTGGGCTGACCGCCGTGGGGCCTGTGCTCGGCGGATATCTCACGCAGTGGACCTGGCGCGCGATCTTCTGGGTGAACATTCCGATCGCGATCATCGCGTTGATCCTGATCATGGTTTCGAGGCCGGTCACCGACCATCGCCCGGCTCCCATGGACTACCGCGGGCTGGTGCTCATCGCGTCGGGTGTTGCGCTCAGCATCTTCGGGTTCCAGCAGTCGGGCACATGGGGATGGTCGGACCCGAAGACGATCGCCTGCGTGGTCGTCGGCGCCCTGCTCCTCGTCGCCTTCTTCCTCTATGAGCGCGGCGTCTCGTCTCCGCTGATCGAGGTGAGCATCTTCCGGATTCGCCCGTTCTTCGTCGAGAACCTCGTTCTCGGCGTCTCGAACATGGTCTTCATCCCGGTCTTCTTCTTCGCGAGCGAGTACGCGCAGATCTCGCTGGGCAAGTCGGCATCGTCGGCGAGCCTGGTGCTCCTGTACTTCTTCCTCGGGTTCGTGGTCGCCGCCCAGATCGGTGGGCGGATGCTCGACCGCATCGGCGCCAAGCGTCCGGTCGTGCTCGGCTGCGTGCTGGCCGTCGTCGGCTACTGGCTGTGGGCCGGGAAGGTGACCGAGCTCGATCTGGGCAACCAGGTCTGGTACGTGATCCTCGCCGGTGCCGGCATGGGCTTCATGCTCGGCCCTGCCAGCACGGACGCGGTCAACCGTGCCTCGCGGTTTACCTACGGCGAAGCCACGGGCATCACCCAGACCGTGCGCAACTATGCCGCCAGCCTCGGCATTGCGGTCCTCGGGAGTCTCCTCGTCTCACAGATGCACTCGCAACTCACGAGCTCGCTCGTCGCGCAGGGCCTGCCGAGGGCGCAGGCCTCCACGAAGGCGTCGGCCTTGTCGCAGCAGGGGTCACGGGCCGGAACCGGGACGATTCCGCACTTCGTGCGCCTCGACTTCGCGGACGCCACTCGCTCGGTCCTCCATGCGATGGCCGCGATCATGGGCGTTGCCGCCGTCGTCGCGTTCGTCGGGCTGAGGCGGGGAGTGCAGGCTGAGCCGGAAGCGGCTCCCGCCACCGTGGAAGCATGACGGTCGCCGCCGAAGCAGGGAGGTGTAGAGCAATGGCTTCAAGAGCGATCGGGGCACACGCATGACGCCCGTCTCACGGGGCTTCCAGGGCCGCCGCCGGCCGGTCGAGGCCGGGAGAGTGCCTCCCGGGCAGTACGTCACCGACGACTTTCCGGTGCTCTCGGCGGGGCCTACACCGCACACGTCCCTCTCGGACTGGAGCTTCACGATCCGCGGCGCCGTCGACAAGCCGGTCTCGTGGAGCTGGGAGGAGCTCGGCGAGCTCCCGAACGAGACGATCACGGTCGACATCCACTGCGTCACCAAGTGGTCGAAGCTCGACACGGGGTGGACCGGCGTCTCGGTCGACACGCTGCTCGAAGGCGTCGAGACCGGCGCGGAATACGCACTCGCGTTCAGCGACGGCGGCTACACGACCAACCTGCCGCTCGACGACTTGAGCGGGGGCAAGGCGTGGATCGCATACCAGTACGACGGCGAGCAGCTCGAGGCAGAGCACGGCGGGCCTGCTCGGCTGCTCGTGCCCCACCTCTATTTCTGGAAGAGCGCGAAGTGGGTGCGCGGTCTCGAACTCCGCGACGAGGACGAGCCCGGCTTCTGGGAGGGTTACGGCTACCACAACTACGGCGATCCATGGAAAGAACAGCGCTACGTCGGCGACTGAACTGGCAGGTCGGCACGGTGATCGAGCTCCTCGAGGAGACGGCACGCGCCAAGAGCATCGTTCTCGACCTCCCCGACTGGAGTGGGCACGAGGCGGGTCAGCACGTCGACGTCCGACTGACCGCGGAGGACGGCTACCAGGCCCAGCGCAGCTACTCGATCGCATCTGCTCCCGAGGACGGCTATCTGATGCTGACCGTCGAGCGGCTCGACGACGGCGAGGTGTCCCCGTACCTCACCGAGGAGCTCCGCGCCGGCGACAAGCTCGAGCTTCGTGGGCCCGTCGGCGGTTACTTCGTCTGGAACGAGCCTCTCGGAGGCCCTCTGCTCCTGGTCGCCGGCGGCTCGGGGGTGGTGCCGCTCAGGTCGATGCTTCGCCATCATCGGGCGCTCGAGAGTGTCGTTCCGGTACGGCTGCTCTACTCGGCGCGGTCGCTTTCCGAGGTGGTCTATCACGACGAGTTGATGCGGATCGCCGCCGACGACGAGATCGACATCCGCTTCACACTCACCCGCGAGCGGCCGGATGGGTGGCGCGGTTACACACGCCGGATCGACGCTGAGCTCCTTGCCGACGTGAGCTGGCCGCCCCATGACCGTCCGCTCGTCTACGTTTGCGGGCCGACCGGGCTGGTCGAAGCCGCCGCCGGTGCGCTCGTTGGTCTCGGCCATGACCCCGGACGGATCAGGACCGAGCGGTTCGGGCCAACCTGATGCACGCGCTCGATGGAAATGCGATCGCCGGGTTGCTGTTCGACGTCTTCGGTGCCGAGTCGACGGCCGCGACGGGCACCTGCGCGAGCTGTGGAGCGCGTGCGTGCGTCGCAGAGTTCCAGGTCTACCTGCGCGCGCCCGGCACCGTCGTCCGATGCCGCAGTTGCGGGAGTGTTGTGATGGTGTTTGCCACGGTCCGTGGCATCACCTGCGTCGACCTCCGCGGTCTCGAGGCACTCGAGCCCGCAATGCCATGATCCGTTCGTGAGTGTGCCGGCCCCGGAGCCGCAGCGTCCACGGAGCGCGGGGGACGATGCCCGCAGGCCGCAGGCCTCGAGGCCGTTCCGGCCGCGGATTCGGGTCGGCTGGTGGCTCGCCTGGATCGCCGGGCTGCTGGTCCTCAACTACTGGCTCGGCTCACGGGCGACACGGGCACCGGCTCGAGTCCGCGTTCCGTACAGCCCGTTCTTCCTCGAGCAGGTGCGGGCAGGGCACGTGGCCTCGATCACGACCAAGGGCACGACGGTGCAGGGAACGTTCGCGTCCCCCGAGGAGTACGCCGGATCGAAGCCGACCACCCGCTTCAAGACCGAGATCCCGACCTTCGCCGACACGAACGCGCTGTCGCAGCTGCTCGAGCGCAAGCGTGTCGTGGTCAACGCCGAACCGCTCCAGACGGGGCCGTCGTGGTGGGAGAGCCTGATCGTCGGGTTCGGGCCGACGATCCTGCTCGTCGGGTTGATCTTCTGGGCGATGCGGCGGGCCGGAGGGATGCAGAACGTTCTGGGACAGTTCGGTCGCGCACGGGCTCGCCGCTACGAGCCTTCTCCTGACCGTGTGACGTTCGCGGACGTCGCAGGGATCGACGAAGCGAAGCAGGAGCTGAGCGAGGTCGTGGACTTCTTGCGCGACGCGGAGAAGTACCGCCGACTCGGTGCGCGTGTTCCCCACGGCGTGCTCCTGTCGGGGCCGCCCGGGACCGGCAAGACCTTGCTCGCGCGTGCGGTCGCCGGCGAGGCGAACGCGCCGTTCTTCTCGATGGCTGCGTCCGAGTTCGTCGAAGCGATCGTCGGAGTCGGCGCCTCCCGTGTCCGTGATCTGTTCGCGCAGGCGAAGGAGGCGGCCCCGGCGATCATCTTCATCGACGAGCTCGACGCGATCGGCAGGTCGCGCACCTCGGGCGTCGCCGGCTTCAGCGGTGGCAACGACGAGCGCGAGCAGACGCTGAACCAGATCCTCACCGAGATGGACGGCTTCGACTCGTCGACCGGAGTGATCGTGATCGCGGCGACGAATCGGCCGGACGTGCTCGACCAGGCGCTGCTGCGTCCCGGGCGCTTCGACCGGCGGGTCGCAGTGCAGGCGCCCGACCGAAACGGTCGCGAGGCCATCCTCCGAGTGCACTCGCGAGGCGTCCCACTCGCAGACGACGTCGATCTGGGCGCGATCGCGTCGACGACTCCGGGAATGGTGGGTGCCGACCTTGCGAACCTCGTCAACGAGGCCGCACTGCTCGGGGCGCGACGCGGACACGAGCGCGTCGAGGAGGCCGACTTCACCGACGCGCTGGAGCGCATCGTGCTGGGAGCGGAGCGCAAGGTGATGATGAGCCCGGCCGACAAGCGCCGCACCGCGTATCACGAGGGCGGTCACGCGATCGTGGGCATGCTCACGGAGGGTGCGGATCCCGTGCGCAAGATCTCGATCATTCCGCGCGGCTTCGCCCTCGGGGTCACCTTCGCCGCGCCGGACGCCGACCGGTTCAACTATTCCGAGCAGGAGTTGCGCGCGAAGATCATGGTCGCTCTCGGCGGTCGTGCCGCGGAAGAGGTCGTGTTCGGGGATCTCACGACCGGGGCCGAGTCCGACATCCAGCAGCTCACGCAGATCGCCCGTCAAATGGTCGGCCGCTGGGGGATGAGCGAGGCGATCGGCACGGTCGCAGTGCTTCCGGCCGACGGCCAGGGGCCGCTGCTCCCGGGCGTCTCCGACGTGTCGGAGGAGACGCAGCAGCTCATCGACGAAGAGGTACGCCGGCTCGTCGCGACCGCCCATGACGCCTCCGTGGCGCTTCTCCGCGAGCACCGCGACAAGCTCGACGGGCTTGTCGAGAAGCTCCTCGAGCACGAGACGCTCGACGAGGCGGACGCCTACGCCGCGGCAGGGATCGCCCGCTCGTCGGCCGACCTCCGCGCACCGATCGCCGCGGCTTGAGAAGGTGTGAACCGTAGGAACGCGGTCGCGCGTGTCGAACCGCGTGCGAGGCAAGAAGAATGAAGGTGGAGGTGGTAGCAGTGAAGCAACCGATGGCAGGCTGGATCGGCTTCGCGGCGGTCGTGATGCTGATCGTCGGAATGTTGGACTTCTTCGAGGGCCTGATCGCGGTCATCCGCGGTCAGTACTACGTGATTCACGGCAACCAGCTCGTCGTGTTCGACACGACGACCTGGGGCTGGGTCACGATGCTCTGGGGCGTCGTGCTCGTTCTCGCCGGGCTCGCCCTCTGGAGCGGCTCGGGCTGGGCACGCTGGTTCACGATCGTCGTCGTCGCCCTGAACATCATCGCTCAGCTCGGCTGGCTGGGCAACAGCGGGTACCCGCTGTGGTCGCTCGTGATCATCACGTTGAACATCATCGTCCTCTTCGCGTTGACGGCACGGTGGGAGGGCTACCCCGAACGATCGGATCTCTGAGTCCGGGGACGTTTCTTCCAGGGGGCGAGTGCCGGTACGGCACTCGCCCCCTCTATCTAGCCGCGCACGAGCGAGATCAGCCGGTCGAGGATGCGCGCACCGTCGACGCGGATCCCGTCGTGTTCGTACTCGTCCGTCAGCCACCGCCGCAGGTTCCCGACCCGGCCGGCCGTCTCCTCGGACAGGTCGCGATCGACGTACATGTCGTTGGCGTAGATGACGGCTGCGGCCGGCACCTCGTTCGCCGCGAGTCGCGTGTCGTCGTAGAGGCGCGGCCACGAGTGATGCGCCAGGAGCTCCGCAGCCCCGCGAAGGGGTCTCAACGCAGCGTAGTCCTCGAACATCCACGGAAAGACGTGCTCGCCCGTGAAGAGCTCGACGTCGTCGAAGTCGCTTGGCAAGGTGCGCTCCGCCGACCAGGCGGTGACGCAGCCGTCGGCATAGCACGACTCGTGAACGGCTGCGAAGAGCGGATTGCGTGAGAAGTCACTGCCGTTCGCCACGTCGAACAGGAAGGCGGGCGAGTCGGTCGGAAGCTCGAGGATCGCATGGAGCCGCTCGGCGCCGTCGCTCATCCCCAGCATCAGGCCGAGCTGGCGGAACCGGCGCGCCGTCAGCTGCTCGCCTGTCGGCAGAGTGATCGATCCTTCGGCTGTCTGCCGGTGAATGGCGCGGACCCGCTCCCGGTCGTCCGGGTATCGCTCGAAGTACCGGCGGCACCGCTCCCGGACGTGCGCGTACGTGCGCGTATAGACGTCGTCCGTGGGGCGCCCGATCGGAGGAAGGCCGCCGCAGAAGAATGCCTCGCGCAACGAGCCGGGGAAGGCCGACAGGTAGGCGAGGACACAGAAGCCGCCGAAGCTCTGTCCCATCACCGACCACCGCTCGACGTCGAGTGCCGCCCGGACGCGCTCTGCGTCACGCACGATCGAGTCGGCGCGAAAGTGCGTCAGATAGGCGGCCTGATCCCGAGCGCTCAGTCCGTCGAGTCGCCCGACGGGCGTCGACCGGCCGGTCCCGCGCTGGTCGAGCATCAACACCCGGTACTCGCGGAGTGCGCGCTGCAGCCAGGCACTCGGTTCCGGTGCGCTGAGGGCCCGGGGCGCCTCGAACCCCGGTCCGCCCTGGAAGAACACCAGCAGCGGAAAGCTCTCGGCGCCCGGCGAGTCGCCGATCAGCTCCCGGGCGAACAGCATGAGCTCCTCTCCGCCGTCGCCGGCGTGGTCGAGCGGTGTCGAGAATTCGTGCTCGACGAGGGTCAGCCCCGGGATGCGGCGGCGTACCCCGCTCGAGGTGATCTGCCCGCGCGGCATGCCACGATTATCTCATTAGGCTCCGTAGCGAGCTCGCCACCCCGGCGGGCACGAAGAGGAGCGTTCGGATGACGACATCCACGGGCGCCGTGAGCGCCTTTCCCAGCCCGTTCTCGATCGAGACGCCGCCGGGGTGCGAGGGCTGGCAGGAGCTCTACCCCTACTACACGCTCTTCACCGAGGAGCGCCGTGAGATAGACGAGGGACGGCTCTGGTTCTGGAACTCGATGCACTTCCCGATGCCGATGCCGGCATTCGACATCGTCTCGATCGACGGCCCGTACTACGCCGTCGGCGCCTGGCAGAACCGTGCGTTCGCCGTCCCGCCCGCGATGGGGGTCGACTACCGGATCGTGAACGGCTACGTGTACATCACCGTCAACCCGGTCACGGACCCGGCGAAGATGGCCGAGCGTGCCGAGTACTTCCAGCGCCGCGCCGGCCACTACTTCGCGAACTGGGACGAGCTGTACGCGGGGTGGCGGACGAAGATGGAGAACCTGATCGCCGAGCTGCACGCGATCGAGGTGCACGACCTGCCCGAGTACGAGCCCGACGAGCTCGTGTTCGAGAACGACCGCGTCGCGAGCTACTTCCCGCTGCTCGACGGCTACCAGCGGACTCTGCGGCTGGGCGAGCTGATGTGGCATCACCACTTCGAGTTCCTGCTCCTGGGCTACGGCGCCTACCTGACCTTCTCCGAGTTCTGCCGTGCGCACCTGCCCGACATCCCGGAGCAGCACATCGCGCAGATGATCGCCGGGATCGACGTTCTGCTCTTTCGGCCCGACGCCGAGCTTCGCCGGCTCGCCCGTCTCGCAGTCGACACGGGTCTCGCCGGCGCGTTCGTTCAGGGACGAACGCCGGCCGAGATCGACGCCGAGCTCGCGGGGAGCGAGGCGGGCCGGGCGTGGCTCGCGGAGCTCGAGGAGGTGAAGGACCCGTGGTTCAACATGGCCACGGGCGACGGCCTCTACCACTACTACCGCAGCTGGAACGACGACCCGACGATTCCCTATGCCTCGCTGGTCGGGCACGTCGCCGCGCTGGTGGCGGGGGAGAACGTCGAACGGCCGATCGAAAGGCTGCGCGAGGAGCGCGACCGGCTGGCCGAGGGCTACGCGGAGCTCCTGCCCGAGGACGCGAAGGGCTCGTTCGCCGAGCTGCTCGGCCTGTCGCGCACGGTGTTCCCGTACGTCGAAGAGCACAAGTTCTACTGCGACTACTGGTTCCTCACGAGCTACTACAACAAGATGCGCGAGTTCGGTGCCGTGCTCGCGAACCACGGCTGGCTCGCGGACGGCGAGGACATCTTCCAGCTCGGTCGCCACGAGGTCATGTCCGCGCTCGAGGAGCTCTGCCTGATGTGGGCGACCGGCGGACCGCCGCTCGGGCCGGACTACTGGCCGCCGATCGTCGCGCGGCGCCGTGCCCTGCTCGCGCGGCTCGAGGAGTGGACGCCGCCGCCGGCGCTCGGCGCGATGCCCGAGTCGGTCAACGATCCGATGGCGGTGATGCTGTGGGGCGTCACACCGCAGCGGCTGCAGGAGTGGGCGGCGTCGCTCGAAGGCACCCAGCGCCGGCTGCACGGAGCCGCGGCATCCGCCGGTACGGTCGAAGGACGGGCGCGCGTGTTGAACGATCCGAGTGAGCTCGGCTCGGTGCAGGACGGCGAGATCCTCGTGTGCACGATCACGTCGCCCGCGTGGGCGCCGATCTTCCCGAAGGTGAAGGCAACCGTCACCGACATCGGAGGCGTCATGTCGCACGCGGCGATCGTCTCCCGCGAGTACGGCAAGCCGGCAGTCGTCGGCACGGGGCGCGCGACGGCCGTCATCAAGACGGGGCAGCTGCTGCGGGTGGACGGTGCGACCGGCGTGGTCGACATCCTCGACGAGGCGCCCTGAGTGAACGCGGCGACAGTGCCGCTCGCCGACCTCAGGTTGCGCGACGAGGAGCACTTCGGAGGCAAGAGCGCCGCGCTCGGGGAGCTGCTCGCCGGCGGCATCCCGGTGCCCGGCGGATTCGCGATCTCCGCCGGCGCGTACACCGCCTTTCTCGAGTCCGCCGGTCTCCGCGAGTCGTTCGACGGCGTACTCGCCGGGCTCGACGTCGACGATCTCGCCGCCGTGCAGGCCGCCTCCGCCAAGCTGACAGCGGCGATCGGGGCCGCCGAGCTGCCGGCGCCCGTCCGGGCCGAAGTGCTCGAGCGCTACGCGGACCTCGCGGCCGACGCCGGTGAGCGCGACCCAGCCGTGGCCGTGCGCTCGAGCGCGCTCGGTGAGGACAGCGCCGAGGCGACGTTCGCCGGCCAGCAGGAGACGTATCTCTGGGTGCGCGGCCCGGGGCAGCTCTGCCATGCGGTGCAGCGCTGCTGGGCGAGCCTGCACAGCCCGCCGTCGATCACGTACCGCGCCCGACTCGGCGACACCGCGCTGGCGCCCGCGATGGGCGTCGCCGTCCAGCGGATGGTCGACGCCGAGATCGCGGGCGTCCTGTTCACCTGCAACCCGGTGAGCGGCGATCCGAGCGTCGTCGCGATCGACGCGAGTTGGGGGCTTGGACTGGCGGTCGTCGGCGGCGAGGTCACGCCGGACGAGTACCTCGTCAGCAAGGTGACCGGTGAGGTCGTGCGAGGCTCGGTCAACGCGAAGCTGGTGGAGTATCGGCCGGACCCGGACGGCGCCGGCACCGTGCGCGTCGACGTGGCGCCTGACCGTGCACACACACCGTGTCTCGACGATGTTCACCTTGCTGAGCTGATGCGCGTCGCGCGCGACGTCGAGCGCCACTTCGGCTGCCACCAGGACGTCGAGTGGGCGATCGACGGTGCGGGGAGGACCTACGTGCTGCAGGCGAGGCCCGTCACGGCTGCTCCGCGAACGCACGGGCCTACCGGCGACTCGGCGCTCGACCTCGTCATGGCGACGCTCGGCGTCAAGCCGCGGGAGCAAGGATCGTGACTCTGGACGACGACGACGTCCGCGAGATCCTGCGGCTGATCGACGAGTCGGAGCTCGACGAGCTGCGGATCGACACGCCCGAGTTGCAGCTGCACGTACGGCGCGGCCCGAAGCCGCCGGCCGCCGAGCCGGAGCCGCCGGCCGCGGTTCCCGTGGGCGAGCTGCACGCGATCGAGAGCCCGATCCTCGGCGTGTTCTACCGCGCCTCGGCGCCTGGTGCCACTGCGTACGTCGATGTCGGCACGCGGGTCGAGCCGGAAACCGTGGTGTGCCTGATCGAGGTGATGAAGATGATGAACTCGATCGTCGCCGGCGTCTCCGGCACGATCGTCGAGATCTGCGCCGCGAACGCAGAGCTCGTCGAGTTCGGGCAGCCGCTCTTCCGCGTCGAGGTCGAATGACGACGATCGAGCTGGTCGATACGACGACGCGTGACGGGAACCAGAGCCTCTGGGGCGCGACGGGGCTGACGACGCCCGACGTCGTCTCGATCGCGCCGACCCTCGACCGCGTGGGTCATCGCGCTCTCGACTTCACCTCGAGCACGCACATGGCCGTCTCGGTGCGCTTCCATCACGAGGATCCCTGGGAGCGAATTCGACTGATGAGCGCAGCGATGCCGCGGACGCTCCTGACCTTCCTGACCACCGGCATGCGCTTCATCTCCTGGGAGCCGGCGGAGGAGGAGGTGATCCGGCTGGCGCTGCGCCTCGTCGTTCGCAACGGCATCCGCCGAGTGCAGATCGCGGATCCGATGAACGACCCGCGGGCGCTCGCGCAGATCGCACGGATCGCGAAGCAGGAGGGAGCGGAGGAGGTCGTGATCGGGCTCACCTACTCGATCAGCGAGGTGCACGACGACGAGCACTACGCAACGCGTGCGGCGGCTGTCGCGGCGATGCCGGATGTCGATCGCCTCTACCTCAAGGACCCTGGCGGGCTGCTCACCGTCGACCGAGTGCGGGAGCTCGCGCCGCTCTTCCTCGGAGCGTTTGCGGGACGACCGGTCGAGCTGCACAGCCACTGCACGATCGGGCTTGCGCCGCTCGTCTACGTCGAGGGGGCGCAGCTCGGATTCGGCACCCTGCACACGGCGGTCGCGCCGCTCGCCAACGGCACCTCCCAGCCGGCGACCGAGTCGACGCTGCGCAACCTCGAGGCCTCCGGGCTCTCGCACCGTCTCGATCGCGATGCGCTCGCTGCCGTGTCGGCGCACTTCCGCCGGCTCGCGACCGATCGAGGCCTCCCGCTCGGCGTGCCGGCCGAGTACGACGCGGGCTACTACCACCATCAGCTTCCGGGCGGGGTGGTGACGACGATGCGCCGCCAGCTCGAGGAGATGCGCCGCCCGGAGCTCTTCGACGAGTCGATCGAGGAGATCGGGCGCGTGCGTGCCGACTTCGGCTATCCGATCGTCGTCACCCCGTACGCGCAGTTCCTCGTCACCCAGGCGGTGATGAACGTGATGGCCGTTCACCGCGGCGCCGAGCGCTACAGCGACGTTCCCGACGAGATCGTGCGCTACTTCCTCGGGCACTTCGGTGAGCCGCCCGCACCGCCGGCGCCGGATGTCGCAGACCGGGTGCTCTCGCTGCCGCGCGCGGCCGAGCTCCGCCGGGTCGAGCCGCTCTCCCTCGAGGGGGCACGCGCCCGCTTCGGGGAGCGGATCTCCGACGAGGAACTGCTCCTCCGGCTGACGATGCCCGCCGAGCAGGTCGACGCGATGGTGGGCGGTGCGCCGGCCGCGGTTCCCGGCCGCCGCAGCCCGCTCGTCACCCTCCTCCGCGAGCTCGCGCGGCGGCCCGAGGTGACCTACCTCAGCCTGACCAAGGACGAGACGGACCTGCTGTGGCGGCGCGGATGACGGCGTTGCAGGAGGCGAAGGGGTTCGTGCTCGACCTCGACGGAACGTTGATCCAGCGCACTCGGAGCGGGCACGAGCCGATCGCCGGCGCCCGGGAGCTGCTTGCCGCGATCCGGCGTTCGGGGCGGCCGTTCGTCATCTTCACGAACGCGAGCCATGTCTCGCCGCAGGTCCTGGCGACCGAGCTGCGCGAGGGGGGTCTCGACGTCCGCGACGACGAGGTGCTGACACCGGTCTGCTGCGCGATCTCGTTCCTGGGCCGCAGGCACCGCGATGCCGGCGTGCTTGCGTTCTGCACCCCTGCGACGCACGAACGGCTCATGCAAGCAGGCGTGCGGCTGGTCGACGCGAAGGACCGGTTCGAGGTCGTGTTCGTCGCTCATCCGGCGGACTTCGACTTCGATGAGCTCGAACAGGCGGCGCGCGCGATCACCAAGGGAGCGGCGCTCCTGACCGCGAGCTATGTGGCCGCGTACTCGGGTGCGGACGGCCCGATCTTCAGCCGGGGCGCGATGGTGACGGCTGCACTCGCGAAGGTCACCGGTGCACGGCCGACGATCGTCGGCAAGCCGTCGCGTCCCGCCGTTCGCGAGATCGTCGACCGCCTCGATCTTCCGGCCCGCGAGCTCGTGGTGATCGGGGACGACGTCGCCCTCGACATCGCCCTCGGGAACCTCGGCGGCTCGCACACGGTGCTCGTGCAGACGGGCATCACCGGCGCGTCACCGCTCGGCCGGCTCCCGGCGCTGCAGAGGCCGGACGAGAGCGTCGCCGGCATCGGCGAGCTGCTCGATCGGCTCTAGCCGACGGGCAGGTCGACGAGCACCTTGCCGACGGCACCGCTCTCGACGGCGTCGTGCGCGGCGGCTATCTCACCGAGCGGGAAGCGCGTCGACGGCAGCGGCGTCAACGCGCCGGCCCGCAACGCCGCGTCGATCGCCTCGACCGCTCCGCGCTTCGCCTCCTCGGGCATCGTGTAGACGAGCACGAAGCGCAGGACGACGTTGTTGGCCATCAGTTCGCGGCCGAGCACGACCGGCTCGGGTCGCACCAGGTACGAGGCGATCGCGCCGTTCGGCGCGACGACCTTCGTGTCGATCCCCAGGTTCGCGGCGACGTCGACGTCGACGACGCGCGCGACTCCGTCCGGCGCCCACGCGCGGATTGCGGCGGCGACGTCCTCGCTCCGGTAGTTGACGACGAGCTCGGCTCCGGCGTCGCTTGCGAGCTGCGCTTTCTCGTCCGAGCTGACGGTCGCCGCGACGCGGGCGCCGGCGTGCCGGGCGAGCTCGATCGCGGCGTGCCCGACGGCGCCGGCTCCGCCGTGGACGAGGACCGCCGCATCGACGACGGGGCCGTCGGCGTGCAGGCAGCGGTGGGCGGTCATCGCCGGAATCCCGAGCCCCGCAGCCTGGTCGAACGAGACGGAATCCGGGAGGGGCACGGCCCGGCTCGCGTCGATCGCGATCCACTGAGCAGCGGTCCCCTGCGCTCGCTGCCATTGGCCCTCGAAGAGCCAGACTCGCTCACCGATGCGCGCCGCGTCGACACCTGCCCCGACCGCGGCGATCTCACCGCCGCCGTCCTGACCGGGGACGACGAAGTCGAGGCCGGCGGTCGTGCCGCCGCGCCGCCGCGACTTCCAGTCGCTCGGATTGACCCCCGCGACGGCGATCCGCACCAGCACCTGGCCGGGGCGCGGCTCCGGCCGCGAGACCTCCACGACCTCGAGCGTTCCGGCGTCGGGGCCCGACGTGGGATAACGCGCTGCCAGCATCGTCCCTCCGCCCTCCGCGTCGAAAGCCACCGACCGATGATACGAAGACGCCGATGTCGAAGTGGAGCTCGGAAGCGCTACAGTCCCGCGTCTATGAGAACTCGGACCGCCTTCCTCCGCCGCCTCGCCCCGGCGATCGCCGGCCTCGTCGGCGTCGGCCTGCTCCTCGTCTCGCCGGCGACCGCCGGGCCGCAACAGCTTGCGTCACTGGACCCGTGTTCGGCTGTGAGCGCAGGTGCGGTGAACGCCGCTTTCGGCGCCTCCTCCGACACGCCGGAGTTCGGGACGCCCGGATCGAGCAAGTCCCACGGGAAGGTGGCGAAGAACTGCACGTGGACGTACGCGTCGGCGAAGCTGGTCGTGTCGGTGGCCCCGAAGACGTTCAAGCCTTCGAGTTGGCCGCCAGGGACCGTGTCGCGCAAGGCGGCGGGCCTCGGGGCGAACGCGAAGCTGGTCACGAACACCAAACCGGGCACCGCGTTCGTCGCCGTGACGTTCACGAAGGGCGCCTACTGGGTCGAGGTGTGGGTAGTGAACGGCGGCGCGGGCACCGCGAGCGTGCTCAAGTTGGCCCGGCAGGCATACGCGAAGGTCTGATCCTGGGCGAAGACTGTGGTCGAGCCCGTTCTGCGCATGTCGGTCTAGTCGGACCTCCTGCGCGCATATTCTTCGACCATGGAGACTGAGCGGGCACGCGAGCTGTTGCAGGCCGAGCGACGGCGCATCGAGCGAGGGCTGGGTCGGACGTCCCACGAGGAGGACGGTGAGCCGGGCGACGAGTTCGATCCGGGGAACCTGGCTACCGATCTCTATCAGGACGAGCTCGACAAGGGCCGCGAGCAGGATCTTCGCGAGCAGCTTGCCGCCGTCGAGCGGGCCGAGGCACGGCTGGCCGCCGGGACGTACGGTCTCTCGATCGAGAGCGGAGCCGTCATTCCGGACGAGCGGCTCGAGGCGGTCCCGACGGCCGAGTTGACCGTCGAGGAAGAGCGTCGCCTGTCCGGTCGCTGAGCTGGTTCTTCAAACCTGTGCCGCTGCGGGCCGGTACGCCTCGCCCATCAAGGGGCTCGAGAGGAGAAAGTCGGCCGTCGAGCGGTTGCAAGCGATCGGGACGTTGCAGACGACGGTGATCCGGAGCAACGCCTTGACGTCGACGTCGTGTGGCTGGGGCTCGAGGGGATCCCAGAAGAACACGACGAAATCGATCCGACCCTCGGCGATCGCCGCGCCGACCTGCTGATCTCCGCCGAGCGGTCCGCTCAGGAACAGGTGCACCGGTAGGTCGAGCTTGGACGCGACGAGCGCGCCGGTCGTCCCGGTCGCATAGAGCTCGTGCTGGGCAAGCGTGCCTCGATTGAAGACGGCCCACTCGACCAGGTCGGGCTTGCGGTTGTCGTGGGCGATCAGTGCGATGCGCTTGCGAATCGGCATCGCGGGCGTCGCGCTCACGAGCCTAACGGTAGCGAGAGCTTCCGTCGGTATCGCCCGCGCGGTCAGCCCTGGGCCGGTCGCGGGGCCCTGCGTTCGTATGATCGGCCGGTGTCCACGGGGACCGGCGCCGAGGCGAGTCTTCCCTTCTCGGGCCGCACGGCGTGGGTGAGAAACCTCGAGACACCGCTGCGCCGCTTCCTGCGGACCGAGACCGGGAGTGCCGCGGTTCTGCTCGCCGCGACGATCGCCGCGCTCGTGTGGGCAAACGTCGACCTGGGGTCGTACGAACGGGTGTGGACGACGACGTTCTCGATTCGGATCGGCGACCACGGCATCTCGCATGACCTTCGCTACTGGTTGAACAGCGGGCTGATGACGCTGTTCTTCCTCGTCGTCGGCCTCGAGGCACGGCGCGAGTTCGATCTGGGCGAGCTGCGCGAGCGGCGAAGGGCTGCCTTGCCGCTGGCCGCGGGTCTCGGGGGGATGATCGTGCCCGTCGCGATCTACCTCGCGTTCAATGCGGGACATTCGTCGGCGCACGGCTGGGGCGTTGCGATGTCGACGGACACCGCCTTCGCGCTCGGGATGCTCGCCCTCGTCGGGCCGCGCTTTCCGGTCCGGTTGCGCGCCTTCCTGCTGACGTTCTCGGTGGTCGACGACATCGTCGCGCTGATCGTGATCGCCACCGCGTACTCGGCCGGACTTCACCTTCTTCCGCTGCTGGTCGCGGGCGGTGTGTTTGCGCTGCTCGTGGCTTCGGAGCGATCCGGCTTCCACCGGGGGTACATGTGCGTGGCACTCGGCGTGATCGCGTGGATCGCGCTCTCGCGGTCGGGCGTCGACCCGATCGTGATCGGACTCGCGATCGGTTTGGTGACGTTCGCAGCGCCCGCCTCGCGGCCTGACCTCGAGCGTGCGTCCGACCTGTTCCGGCTCTTTCGCGAGCAGCCGACGCCGGAACTGGCGCGCTCCGCCCGCCTCGGTGTGACCTCTGCGCTCTCACCGAATGAGCGCATCCAGCAGCTGCTCCATCCCTGGACGAGCTACGTGATCGTCCCGTTGTTCGCACTGGCGAACGCCGGGATCCACATCGACAGCCAGTTCCTCTCGGATGCGTTCACGGGTCCGATCGCTCTCGGGATCCTCATCGGCTACGTCGTCGGCAAGCCGGTCGGAATCGTCTCGGCATCCTGGCTCGTGACCAGGGTGACCCGCGGACGGGTCCGCCCGCCCGTGGGCTGGGCGGCGCTCGCGGGAGGCGGAGCGATTGCCGGCATCGGGTTCACGGTGGCGCTGCTGATCGCCGATCTCGCGTTTCAGGGCGAGTCGCTCGCCGAGGCGAAGCTCGGGGTGCTCAGCGCGGCGCTCTGCTCCTCCGTACTGACGTGGCTCGTCTTCCGCGCGACGGAGTCGTTGCCGCGCCGACTTCGCTTTCGGGCACTTCTCGGGATCGGCGAGTCGATCGTCGACCTCGCCGCTCCGGTCGAGCCCGAGCGCGACCACATCCGAGGCCCCGAGGTGGCTCCCGTCACGGTCGTCGAGTACGGCGACTTCGAGTGTCCGTTCTGCGGGCGGGCGGAACCGGTTGTCCGCGAGCTGCTCCGGGACTTCGGCGACATCCGCTACGTCTGGCGCCACCTTCCGCTCACCGACGTTCATCCGCATGCCCAGCTCGCCGCCGAGGCGGCCGAGGCGGCGGCCGCGCAAGACGCATTCTGGGAGATGCACGATCTCCTGCTCGCTCGCCAGGACGCCCTGACGCCTCGCGACCTGATCGCGTACGCGGGCGAGCTCGGGCTCGACGTCGACCGGTTCACGGAGGATCTCAGGAGGCATGCCGGCGCCGGACGGGTCGCAGAAGACGTGGACAGCGCCGATCTGAGCAACGTCTCGGGCACGCCCACCTTCTTCGTCAACGGACGTCGCCACTACGGCGCATACGACATCGAGACGCTTTCGCAGGCCGTGCGAGTCGCACGTGCTCGCGCAGCGATCGCCGCGTAACCGACTCCTCGCGGCTGCGAAGCTGTCGTCGAAATCGTGACTTCACGAGAGGAGGCTCGAGCTTGCAGGTGCGATTCGCCCGACACACAAGCCGACTCGAACAGTTGGTGCGCTTCTACCGCGACGGTCTCGGTCTAACAGAGCTCGGACGATTCCAGAACCACGACGGGTACGACGGTGTCTTCCTCGACCTGCCTGGTACGAACGCGCATCTCGAGTTCACAAGCGGAGGCTCTCACCCGCCACCGGGTCCGCACGAGGAGACACTGCTCGTGCTCTACCTCGGGGATGAGAAGACGGTCGCGGAAACGTGCAGACGGACGGGCGCGCAGCCGATCGAGCCGGCGAACCCATACTGGCGCCGCCACGGTGTGACCGTGCTCGATCCGGACGGCTTCCCGGTGGTGCTCGTCTCCGACGCTTCCGCTCATTCTGGGTAGGACAGCGACGGCCACCAGTCGGTACCGCGGCCTCGAGGCCCGCGGTCGAGCACAGCCCAGAGCGGCCACATGAAGTCGACGTGGCGTGGATTCTGACCCGGCTCCGGCGGCACGAACCACGCCTCACTGCTCCAGAAGTGGTGGATCTTGCTGCCGTGGCGCGCGAACGCCGTCACCATTGCGTACTGGTCGTCCTCGCCGGACTCCACGTGGTAGTCGCCGTTGAAGCTCGTCCCGGCGGATGAGAGCAGGCGCGCGTGTCGCCAGCCGCGGGCTCGAGCGTGCGCCGAAAACGACTCGATCGGCGCTTTGGTCACGACGACGAAGTTGATCCGCTGCGTGATGTGCGGCACCGCACCGTCGATCCCGTCGATGATCGAGGTGCAGAGGGGGCACGGCACCTCGAGCGGCACGCCGGCATCGCCGGGCTTGAACATGAAGCTGTAGATCACCAGCGTGTCCTTACCCGGCGCGAAGAGCTCCGACAGACGAACCTGCCGTACGTTCCCGACTGCGGCGTCCCACTCGCCGAAGACGTAGTCCTTGGCCAGTTCGCCCCCGAGCGGCAGCGCCCGACGCTGAGCAGCAACCGCCTCGACCTGCCGGCGCAGCTCCAGCTCGGCCTGAAGAAGCTCATCGCGTCTGCGACGGTACTCGTCGCTCTCGCCGGGGAAACGGGTGTCGTGAAGCGTCATGCCGATTGCACCTCCGTGATCGCAAAGCGAACACCGACGGATTCCAGGGCCCCCGAGCAGCAGCACCAGTATCTCCCAGGCGTCCGGTGGTAGACCAGTCGTCCTCGAGTTCGATCAGCAACGCCTCTGCAGGTAGCGGACTCGGCTGATAGCCCACCGCAACGTCATCCGACAGATGGCATCGTCACGCGCCGGCCAGTCCTCCACGATCAGACTGTCCAGCCTTCGAATCTCCTCCTGCGCCGACATCTCACTCACCTCCATCTGGTCAGCGTGTGCGATCGACGCTAGACCGCCGATTGCCAAGGCCGACCCACGCGGCGGCAAAGATTCGGATCTGCTTCGCAAAGTCGTCGGCATGCTCGATGCGACGTCGATTGCTGCAGTAGCAATACGCGAGGGCGGCCGCCCTCACGTCTAGCCTCGTTTCGCTTCCCTGGTCAGGCGTTCGCTGGTGAGGTCGGGCAGTAGCTCGGAGACGACCATCCAGAGCATCGCTCCGGCGGCGATCCCCAGCCCGACCGGCAAGAAGGCGTGGAACTGCTCGACGAACAAGAAGGCGATGGGCGCGATCAGCGGCTGAGGCAGGCTCGAGAACACGCTCCACAGGGAGGCTGCGAGGACGCTGGTACCACGAGGAACCAACACGACGCTGATCGCCAGCCCTTCGGGAATGTTGTGCAGCGCAATCGCGAGCGTGATGAGAATCCCAAACCGACCGCCCTCACCGTACGACACACCTACTCCGATACCTTCGCTGAACGAGTGCGCCGTCATCACCGCGACGATCACGAGCGCCTTCATCGCGTCCGCACCTTCAAGCTGACCGAGCACGAGATCGTCACCTGAGCCGAGTGCGCGCCGGAAGAGCAACAAGGCAACGACGCCAAGCACCGCGCCGGCCGCGGTCCGCATCGGCCCGAGTCGGATGCCCTGCCACAGCAAGCCCGCGCTCGCCGCGATCATCAGTAACGCTGCGAGGGCGGTCCCGGCACGGAGCAATCGGTCCGCCCGGGTCCGGGGCACGACCGCCAGTGGCAGCGCACCCAGCCCCGTCGCGATTGCCGTCAGCGCCGCGGCAGCCGTGACCGTCCAAACGTTTACGGGCATGGCCGGAGTCTCAAGCCAGCCTCACCGAACGACAACACGCCCGACACTGCGCATCTCAGCCGCCGGCGCCACCCTTCGGCGGCGAGGCAGTGAGCGTTGCGGTCAGGCCGCGGATCAGGGCGTCCTTCTCCGCCGCGCTCAGGTCGGCGCTCGGGTGCGGTATGACGTAGAACCAGGGTGGCATCGATCCGCCCCGGATCGAGTCGGCGAGGTCGCCGATGCTGATGTCCTGCGGCTTGTTCCACTCCGAGAAGTTGAACTGCGAGCGGCCGCCGTCGACGTCGCGCTGGATCAACCACGACACCGGCGCGATGTTCGAGTACCAGCGCCACTTGGTCAGGTTGCTGTGACAGTCGAAGCACGCCCGCGCCGCGAGGGCGCGCGTCTGCGGCGAGTCCCACTTGGGCTCCTGCGTCACCGGTGGGTTCGAATGGTTCCGGCCGTAAGGGACGGCCTGAATCAAGATGAACAAGGCGAGAGCGGCGAGCCCGCCGAAGATCAGCCACCGCTGCCACCGCGGACGAGTCGACAGGAACCCCATGCCCAGCAACCTGGCGGCGACACGTTCCTCCGCCATCGGCATCTCCGCTGACCTCGTTGCGGAGAACTACCGTCGTGCGGGAAACCCCCACGCCGGGGTACGCAGGGACACGGATGTCGCCTGCGCCTCGCCCGGCGACGATGACGTGAAGCGAGGCTGGCGGCACCGGCGCCGCCAGCGTCGACATCGTCACCGGGAGGTGTGAGTGGCTGCGACTGTTGGGACGCGTCCAGGCGGGCGGACGCCGAGTCGGCGCGAGCTGTTTGCCCTTGCTGCCGTGCTCGCGGCGACCGTGTTGACGGGCGCCGCGGCCGTCGCCGGACTGACGCGAACCGTTCCCGCTTCACCGGCCGCGCCGCAGATCGGCCAGACGATCACGCCGGCGGCCCCGGCCCCGTCCCGGCGGATCGAGCCGGGGGACTGAGATGCGCAACGTCTGGGCGACCGTTCTCGCGACCTGGGCGCTGTTCGCCGTGCTCGCCCTGTTGGCGTGGACCCGCCCACAGCCGACGCCTGCATCGCAACCGATCCCGGGGGCGGTCGTCGTCACCGACAAGAACGGGAAGACCCACCTGGTCGTCGTGCAGGCCGGGGCCGCGACGTCTCACGCGACCACTCGGACCTCGCCGGTGCCTCCGGGATGATCGCCGCCGTCCCAGTTGCGTGGCTCGTTGCGCGAGCCGCCGGTCTCGTTGCCCTCGGCTTGTTGACGATCTCGGTCACGCTCGGCCTCGCGTTGAGCACGAAGCTTCTCGGCAACCGCCGCGGCAAGGCGTTGCTCGGCTGGCACCAGACCCTCATGTGGACAGCGCTCGCGATGGTCTCGCTGCACGGTATCGCGCTCGCGCTCGACCCGGTCCTCCGCTTCGGGATCTCTGCGCTGCTCGTCCCCGGCGTTGCCGGATGGCGGACCGTGCCCGTCGCGGGCGGCATCGTCGCCGGCTGGCTCATGCTCGCGCTCGCCAGTTCCTACCACGTTCGCCGGCGTATCGGCCAGCGCCGCTGGCGGATGCTCCACTACGCGAGTTTCGCGGCGTTCGTCTTCGGCCTCTACCACGCGCTCAACGTGGGGACCGATCTCACCGGAACGCGTGGGTTGATCGTCGCCGGTGTCGCTGCGGCGCCGGTCTGCTGGCTCGTCTTCGCGCGGATCCTCATCCCACGCCCCGCGCCGCGTCCACCGAGACCGACAGGGCCAGACGCGGCGACGCCCGCGACGACGACGGGAACGTCCGGGCCCGATCGACGTCGCGACCCGGTGCCTGCATGACCGCATTCCTGCAGCGCGACGTGTTCCGTGCGATGGGCACGACGTGCTCGATCGCAGTGGCGATCGAGCACGAGACGGCCGCACTCGCGAGTGTTGCGAGTCTCGCCGCGCGCCGCGAGGTGGCAGCCTGCGAGCGGGCGCTCTCGCGGTTCGACACGGGCAGCGACCTCTCGCGCGTGAACCGCGAGTCGGGATCGTGGGTCTCGGTCGACGAGCGGCTCGTCGAGGCTCTCGGAACGGCATGCCGTCTGCGGGCCTCGACCCGCGGCAAGTTCGACCCCACGATCCTTCCCGCACTCGTGGCCGCCGGCTACGACCGCTCCTTCGAGCGCCTCACCAATCGTCCGGCTGCGCAGCTCGACGGCTGGCGCCCGGGCGCGCGGATCGACGTCGACGCGGGCTCGGGCCTGGCGCGGGTCGAACGCGGCGCGATGATCGACCTCGGCGGTCTCGGCAAGGGCTTCGCGGCGGCGCGGGCGTTGGACGCGCTACGCGGCGAGTGGCCGGCGGTCACGGGCGCGCTCGTCGACCTGGGCGGCGACATCGCGATCTGGGGCGTCCCTCCCGGCGGTGGCTTCTGGCTCGTGGACGTCGAAGATCCGCGATCTCCCGGCCACACGGTCGGCACGCTTCGGCTTGCCGGCGGGGGAGTCGCCACGTCCGGATGCGAAACGCGGCGTTTCGGCCCTGACCGACGGCTGCATCACCTGATCGACCCGAGCACGGGCATGCCGTCTCTGGCCGGCCCGTACGCGATCACCGTCGTGGCCCCGAGCGCGAGCGAGGCCGAGGCCTACTCGACCGCTCTTGCCGTCTGTGACCCTGACGAGGCACACGACCTGCTCGACTCTCGGCCCGACCTCGCGGCGCTGCTCGTCCCGCGATCGGGTGCGCCGATCTCGATTGGGCCCCTTCCCCTGATCGACAGGCGTCCGGTCGTGCGGTTCGTCATCACCGACGACCAGGGGGCGATTCGCATGCCGCTGACGGCCGCGACACAGGCACCCAGACGGCGGTCGGCTGCGGCCGCTCTCGCCGTGACCCTCGTCCTCGCTGTGTCGGCCGCCGGTTGCGGGGGCCGGTCGAGCAGCGGGACACCGAGCGCCTCCGACTTCGTCCATCAGGTCACCGTCGAGTTCTCACGCGGCCAGGCGGGGCCGCTCTGGGACTCGCTGCACCCAGCCGACCAGGCGGTTGTGGGGCGGGCCCGCTACGTCGCATGCCAGAGCAACGTGGGCTTCGACCTCAAACGGTTCAAGGTCCTGCAGACCTACGCCGACACCGTGAGCGTGGCCGGAAAGCCGACGCCCTCGACTGCGGTGTCCGTGCAGGTGACGTCCGACGATGGGGTCACCACCGCGACGATGCACGCCGTATCGGTCAACGGCAAGTGGCGTTGGATCCTCTCGCCCGCCGAGTACGGCGCCTACAAGCAAGGGAACTGCCCGTCGTCCACGTCGTAGGTTCGACGCGACGGCGTTCGGTCACCGCCAGTTGCGAAGACTGTGCGCCGCTACCGCTTGGCGGCGTGGCTTCCGGCAGCAACGAGCATCAGGAAGATGAGCACGAGCACGACCCACCATGCGACGCTCAGCGTGCCGTTGTGCCAAGTCAGAACATCCCACATGGATCCAACCGTACAGCCGCACCCGAGTTCAGACCATCGGTAGATCGCACGGAGATCCGTATCGGAGGATCTGCGAAGAGAGACTCGATTGCGGCTTGCCCGAGGTCGGATCCGCGATTGCGCCTACGTACGCATTTAATCTTTATATATCTCTAAATCAACCCTAAAAATTCAATAACGAGCACTCCCGTCAGAACAGCAATCCAAGGCAGACATCGACACGCGCGGCGTACACGAGAGGTGCGGATCGGTCGAGTCTGGGGAGCCCTTGATCGAGCTGGCGGGGTCGAGAAGTCCTATCGGATGGGCCGGCTCGAGTATCCGGCGTTGCGCGGGATCGACCTGCAGATCGGGGCCGGCGAGTTCGTCGCGGTCGTCGGCCCGTCCGGGAGCGGCAAGACGACGATCCTCAATCTGGTCGCCGGCATCGACCGGCCGACGGCGGGGACGGTGACCGTGGACGGCCGGCGGATCGACGTGATGAGCGAGGAGGAGCTCGCCGTCTGGCGGGGCGAGCACGTGGGTGTCGTGTTCCAGTTCTTCCAGCTGCTGCCGACGCTGTCGGCGCTCGAGAACGCGGTGCTGCCGCTCGATTTCGCCCGCCGCGGCTCGAAGCGTGAGCGGTTCGAGCGCGCGCGCCACAACCTCGAGTCTGGTCGGGCTCGGGCGACAAGGCTCGACCACCTGCCGGCGGAGCTGTCGGGGGGCGAGCAGCAGCGGGTCGCGATCGCGCGGGCGCTCGCGGGCGATCCGAAGCTGATCGTCGGCGACGAGCCGACCGGCAACCTCGACACGCGTGACGGCGGGGGAGATGTTCGAGCTGTTCGAGCGGCTGAACGAGGAGGGCAAGACGGTCCTCTACGTGACGCACGACCTCGAGCTGGCCGGGCGGGCGCACCGGATCGTCTCGATCCGCGACGGCGTCGTCGTCGCGTCCTGAGGAGGCGGACGATGGTCTCGGCGCTGGTCGCGCAAGTCGATCACCGACCTGAGCCGGCGCCGGTCGCGCACGTTCTTCGCGGTGGCGACGCTGGCGCTCGCGGTGGCGAGTATCGGCCTCTTCGCCCTGCCGGCGCTGATGAACCGGTCGATGCACGCCGACGGTCGCCGCCGACCAGCTGCCCGACCTGACGGTCTATACCCGCCCGCTCGTCCTCGACCGCGCGCAGCTGGCGACGCTCGGCGGCGCTCCCGAACGTGCGCGCGGTCGAGCCGCGTTCGTTCGTTCGGCGGCACGGGTGTACGTCGGCGGCTCGCCGGGCGTTCGCGCAGGTCCGCGGCATCCCGGACTTCGCGCGGCAGCGCGTCAAACGTCGTGCACGTCGTGTCGGGCACCGCGCCGCGAGCACGGCGAGGTGCTCACCGATGTCCAGAACGCCAAGCAGGGGCTGCTCGACGTGCACGCCGGCGAGACGGTTCGGATCATCGGCGCCGACGGCGTCGGTGCAGCCGCTGCGGGTGAGCGGCGAGGGCCGCAACCTCGACGGCGGCCAGTCCGGTCACCTCGGACGGCGTGATCGTGCTGTACGCCGACGCCGGCGACGGTGGCGTCGCTGGGCGGCGTGCACCGGCTACGACGACGCTGGACTTCCGGCTCGCCGACACGCAGCCCGGCGGCGGTCGACGCGACGGTCGCGGCCGTCGCGCCAGACGCTCACCGCCGTGCCCGGCTTCAGCGGCTTCAGCGACCTGCCCGCAGGTGCGGGCGGCGGGCGACTGGCCGGGCAAGTCCGAGCTTCGAGCAGTTCACGAAGTTCTTCTACGTGATCACGCTGCTCGCGCTGCTGTCGGCGCTCGTGTTGATCTCCAACACGATCACGACGCTCGTCGCCGAGCAGACATCGCGAGATCGGGATCATGAAAGCGGTCGGTGGGCGCCGCCGGCAGATCGCGGGCGTCTACCTCAAGACCGCGCTGCTGCTCGGCGCACTCGGCACCGTCGTCGGGATCGTGCTCGGGATCGTGCTCGCGAATGCTGCTGGCCCGCTACTTCGGCTCGACCTTCTTCGCGGTCGGCGTCGGCTTCGGCGTCGACTGGCGCATCCTGCTCGTCGAGCGCGCTCGTCGGCCTGCTCGCGCCGCCGCTGGCGGCGCTGCCCGGCGATCCGGCGCGCGGTCGCGGGTGCCGGTGCGCGAGGCGCTCGAAGCGAGCGGCTCCGCGGTCGGCGGCCAGGACGCGGGCGACCGGCTCTTGCGGCGCGTCCGGTTCCTGCCGCGCACGGCGCAGATCGGCCTTCGCAACGTCGGCCGCCGCCGGCGGCGGAGCATCGCGACCGGCGCTCGTGATCGCGCTTCGCGGTCGGGACCCTGCTCGCGCGTGCTCGGCTTCGCCGCCGGCGTCTCCAACGCCAGTCGCACCTCGTGGGGCGACCACGGCGAGGACGTCAAGATCGATCGCGCAGGGCCGCCGGCCCCTCGACGCGCGCGCGGCAGCGGCTGATCCGCGCGACGCCCGGCGTCGCCAGCGGTGGAGCCGATGTTCGTCACCGACGTCAGGCTCGCCGGCAAGGACGCGAAGATCTGGGCCGTCCGCCAGGCGACGATGTTCCACTACCGGATCGCCGCCGGACGCTGGTACACGCCCGCCGAGGAGCAGGCGCGAGCCCGGGTCGCGGTCGTCGAGCGCGACATCGCCCGCGCCACCGGGACCCGCCTCGGCGACCGGATCCGGGTCCAGACCGCCTCCGGTCCCGTCAGCTTCCGCGTGATCGGGATCGCCACGAACCAGCAAGAGAACGGCACCGCGCTCTTCGTGCCGCTCACGACCATGCACGCGCTCCTGCCGCGGCATGCCGGCCGACGCCAACGACTACTGGGTGCGCACGACCTCACACGACCACGCGTTCATCGACCGCACCACGACCCGCATCGAGGACGCGCTGACGACGCACGGCTACGACGTCGGCAGCGAGATCAAGTACGTCAAGCTCGGCGAACGAGGTCGCCAGCTACCGCACGCTCACGACCACGATCGCCGTGCTCGGCTTCCTGATCGTCGCGATCAGCATGGCCGGTCTGGCGAACGCGCTCACGATGAGCGTCCTCGAGCGCACCCGCGAGATCGGCATCCTCCGCTCGATCGGCGCCCGCGCCCGCGACATCCGCCGCATCTTCGCCGCCGAGACCCTCGCGCTCGCGCTCACCGGCTGGATGATCGGCATCCCGCTCGGCTACCTCCTCGACCTCTTCCTCGTCTGGCTCGTGAGGAAGGTCATCAACGTCGACGTCCCGTTCACCTTCCCGCCCTGAACCTCGCCCTCGCGCTCGTCGGCACGGTCGTGCTCGCCCTCCTGATCACGCTCGTGCCGATCCGGCGTGCCGTTCACTACCGGCCCGGGGACGCGCTTCGCTACACGTGACACTTGCGCACACCGAAGAGGCCGTTCGACTACGGGTTTCCCACCGGGCGAATCATGCTCCTCGCTGATTCCGGGAGGCGTACCGACGGCGATCCTGGTGTGATGGCGGAGACCAGCTATACGAAGCGCTACGGCGGACTCCGCGTCCTCGTCGCCGGCGGCGGTGTGGCCGGTTTGGAGGCCTTGCTCGCGCTGCGCGCGCTCGCCGGCGAACTGGTCGACCTGGAGCTGCTCGCACCCGAGCCCCGGTTCTGGTATCGGCCGTTGGCCGTCGCCGAGCCGTTCGAGCCGGAAAGCGCCTACGACCTCGATCTGGCAGCCGTCGCCGACGCCGTCGCAGCCGGCTTCACCCTCGACAGGCTGGCGTCGGTCGACGCCGACACGCACACCGCCCGCACCGGCCTCGGAGCGACGATCCACTACGACGAGCTCGTGATCGCGTGCGGCACCCTGCCGCGCCGCATGCTGGAAGGGGTGCTCACGTTCCGCGGGCCCGCCGATGAGGAGGCGTTCACGGCCCTGCTGAGCGAGCTCGAGCAGGGTCTTGTGCGCTCGGTTGCGTTCGTCGTTCCGGGAACCGCCGTCTGGCCCCTGCCGATCTACGAGCTCGCGCTGCTGACGGCGACTCGCCTGGAACAGCGCGCCGTGGACGTCGAGCTCGTGCTCGTCACCACCGAGTCGGCGCCGCTGACCGTCTTCGGGGAGGCCGTGAGCGAGGCCGTCAGCGCCGTGCTCGCCGACCACGGCATCTCCCTCCACACGGATTGCTATGCGAGCCGTTACGACGGTGACCGGCTCGAGCTGGTCCCCGGGTCGACCGTCCGCGCCGAGCGTGTCGTCGCGCTCCCTCTCCTCGAAGGTTCGCAGATCCTCGGCATTCCGCAGGACGCCGAGGGCTTCATCGCCACCGACTCGAGCGGCCGCGTCCGCGGCCTCTCGCAGGTCTACGCCGCGGGCGACATCACACAGTTCGCGATCAAACAGGGTGGGATCGCCGCGCAGCAGGCCGACGCGCTGGCAGAGCTGATCGCCGCACGTGCCGGCGCCCCGGTCAAACCCGAGGGATTCCGCCCCGTCCTCCGCGCGCTGCTCCTCACCGGCGGAGCGCCGCTTTACCTGCGCAGCGAGCCGACCGGAGGCCACGGAGACACCAGCACCGTCTCGACCGAGCCTCTCTGGTGGCCGCCAGCGAAGATCGCGGGCCGCTACCTCGCACCGTTCCTCGCCGGTTCGTTCGACGAGCTCGCTCGCACGCGGACCTGATTACGCAGGCGGCCAGCCTGCCTTGTGATCGCGCAACAACTGCGACGTCTCTAACCGTCGATGTCGTTGTCCGGGGCTTGCTCTGCCATCTGCTTGATGTCCGTCAGGCGCTTGTCCCATCGCGCCGCGGTTCGTGCGATGGCGGCGCCGGCTTGATCGAGGCGTTCCTCGCGAACGGCGTAGCGAACTTCGCGGCCGCTGCGATGGGCGGTGACCCTGCGGTCGCTGCTGAGCGCCTTGGCCACACGGACGGTGGTGCCTTGTTCCTTCGGACGTACCGGCATCTCTACGAAGGCGAGAAGCGGCTCAATGCGATGCGGCTGCAGGCGCACTGCTCGCGACCTTGGACAAGAAAGGGACAGGCGACTCAGGTACCGACGCGGAGCGGCTCAGCCAAGCCGCGCAAGTGAGATGGGCGCACCTGGGATCGAACCAGGGACCTCTCGCGTGTGAAGCGAGCGCTCTCCCGCTGAGCTATGCGCCCTCGGCCCAGATTCTAAGCCAAGAACCACGAAGAGCCACTCGGGGGCGCCCCCGTCAAGGTCCATTCGGCCAGAGCTTTGTGCAGACCCTGGATGCATGCCGACGCTTCTTCCTTGCTCACTTCGACCTCTTCGTCGGCATCCGGCTAGCGGGCTGTCCAGCCGAGGTCGATCGGCACCGGCACGCCGGTGATGCCGCGGCCTCCCGGACCGAGCAGGAACGCTACGACATCCGCGACCTCCGAAGGTTCGAGCAGCCGCTTCACCGCCTGCCGTTCGAGGAGCACGCTCTCGAGCACCTCGTGTTCGTCGAGGCTCGATGCGCGCGCCTGGTCCGAGATCTGCCCTTCGACGAGCGGCGTCCTCACGTAGGCGGGACAGACTGCCGTGGCGCTGATTCCCACTTCGGCTCCTTCGAGCGCGAGCGTCTTGACGAGGCCGAGGACGCCGTGCTTTGCAGAGACATAGCCGGCCTTGAACGGTGACGCGGTCAGCGCGTGTGCGGATGCGATCACGCAGATCCGACCGTCACCGCTCGCGGCGAGAGCATCCCAGGCGTAGCGCGCGAGCAGGAACGGCGAGGTCAAGAGCACCGCGATCAGCTTGTCCCACTGGTCCTCGGGAAAGTCTCGGATCGGTGCGACGTGCTGGAGTCCTGCGTTCGGCACCACCGCGTCGAGCCGGCCGAAACGATCGATCGCCTCCTCGACGACACGCCTGTTTCCCTCGCGCGTTGCGAGGTCGCCGTCCTCGACGTCGACGCCGTGCACGGCCCAGCCGTCGACCTCGAGGCGCGCGACGATCGCGGCGCCGATCCCGCCTCGTGCGCCCGTGACGAGTACGGCGCGCTGCCCAGTCATGCGGTCTCTGCGCCTTCAGGAGATCTCCCCCACCTGACCACGGCTGCCGCCCAGGTGTAACCCGTTCCGGCCGAGAGGAGAAGCACTGCATCTCCTTCGCCGACCCGGCCGTCGCGCACGGCACGGTCGAGGCCGAGCAAGGGATCGACGCCGCTCATGTGGCCGGTGTCGTCGAGGTACACCGCCTGATCTTCATGCAATCCGAGCCCGGCCAGCAACGTCTCGAACATGGAGCGCTTGGTGTGCAGCGGGCAGACGAAGGCGAGGTCGGCGAGCGTGAGCCCCGAGCGTTCGACAGCACCCTTCGCCGCAGCGATGAAGTTCGGTAGCGACTCCAGGTCGAGGCCGCTCTTCATCTCCGCAGGGTCCTGCACCTCGAGAAAGCGATACCCGTCCGGCTCGACGGATCCACCGGCGGGAATCTTCACCTGGAGCGAATAGGCACCGTTCGTGATCGCGTGCGCGCCGAGCAGCTCGTTCCGATCGGCGTCTCCGACGAGCAGCCCCGCAACTGCTCCGTCGCCGAAGTTGAACATGAAGCGCGACTTCTCGTTGTCATAATCGAGGAGGTACGACTCACGAGAGGCACCGACGATGAGGACGCTTCCGAGATCGTTCTCGGCACGCAGAAGGTCGCGCGCAACACGCAAGGCCATCGGAGTGCCGTGCGAGACGTTGTCGTACTCGATCGCGAACGCGTTCTTCGCGCCGATCCGATCGGCGATGTACGGCGCCGCTTGCCACACGGCGTAGTCGCGCCACATCGAGCCGTAGTAGATGACGACGTCGATGTCTCCCGGGTCGAATCCCGTCTCGTCGAGCAAGCGTTCGCTTGCGCGGACTGAGAGATCGCTCACGTGCTCGTCGGGAGCCGCGATGTGCTTGCCGCGAAGGCCGAACTTCTCGATGATCACCTGTTCCGGGATTCCGGAACGCTCCGCAACCTCCGCAGCGGTCATCCACCGCTCCGGAAGATACGAAGCGGTCGCAAGCAGACCAACGTGCCTCACTCTTTCGCCTCGAGGATGCAGCGGATGATCCGTGCGAGTTCGTCCGACACACGGGACGGCACCGGCGCGCCATCGCCCCAGAGGATCCAGCGCATACCGACGAGCTCGCCGAGCCCCATCAGCGCATAGGCCGTCACCTCGGCGTCGATCGGGCCGATCTCGCCGGACTGCATCGCCTTCTCGAGGGCCGACACGTAGCCCTCGGCGACACGGTCGTAGTGGTAGCGGAGCATCTCGGGGGCGACGAACTCGGACTGCCTGATGATCCTGTACAGCGCCGGGTGCTCTGCTGTGAAGCGGAAGTAGGCCTGGAAGCCAAGGAGCTCCGAGTCGAGGCGTGTCGTGCCTTGCGCCGCGCCCTCGCTCATTGCACGGCGGATTCGGCGATTCAGGTCGCGCATCAGCTCGACGAAGATCGCCTTCTTCGAATCGAAGTAGAGGTAGAAGGTGCCGGTCGCGACGCCGGCGGCTTCCGCCACCTTGACGATCGACGCGTCGGGGAAACCGAGCTCGCCGAAGACCTCTTCGGCTGCATCGAGCAGGCGCCGCCGCGTGTCGAGCCCCCGCTTGGAGAGCGGCCGGCCGTCGACGTTGGTTACGACGTCTGTCATGCGTGCACCTTCAGCTCGGATTTCTGGATCTTGCCCATCGAGTTGCGCGGAAGCGCGTCGATGAATGTGAACGACTTCGGGACTTTGAATCGCGCCAGGAGCGTCAGACAGTGTTCTCGCAACGCGTCCGTGGAAACCGGCGAATCGACCACGACGAATGCGGCGCACACCTCGCCCCACTTCTCGTCGGCCACGCCGATCACCGCCGCGTCCGCCACCGCAGGGTGCTCGTGCAGCACGGCTTCGATCTCGGCCGGATAGATGTTCTCGCCGCCCGACACGACCATGTCCTTGAGTCGCCCTCGGATCAGGTAGTTGCCCTCATCGTCACGCTCGGCTATGTCGCCGGTCAGCAGCCAGCCGTCGCGAAACGCGTTTGCAGTTGCTTCCGGATTCCGCCAATAGCCGGGGAAGACATTTGGGCCCCGGACGAGCAGTTCGCCCTCTGCCGAGAGGTCGCAGGAGACGTAGGGATACGGCTTGCCCGCGTATCCGGCCTTGCGCCGCGCATCCTCCAGAGGAAGGCAGAGCACGTTGGGCGCGGCTTCGGTAAGCCCATAGCCCTGCACGATGTCGACGCCACGTGCGGCCCAGACCTCGAGCAGCGTCACCGGCATCGGCGCACCCCCGACCACGACGAGCCTGAGCGAGCTGAGATCGACAGCAGCGAAGCCCGGCTCCTGCGACATGAAGAGGTAGTTCGACGGCACGCCCATCAACGAGGTGATTCGCTCTCGCTCGATCAGCTCGACGGCACGCGCCGGATCGAAGCCGCGTTCGAGCACGATCTTCGCACCCTTCCACCATGCGAGGATCGACTGAACGTTCCACCCTCCGCAATGGAACTGCGGCAGCACCTGCAGGACGACATCCTCCGGCCTGATCCCGGTCGCGAGGTCGAAGGACAGGTTGGTCCAGAAGCAGTTCGCGTGCGTGAGCAGAGCGCCTTTGGGCTTGCCGGTCGTCCCGGAGGTGTAGATGAGCAGCAGGGGATCTTCGTCCGAAACGCTCGAACCTGGTTCGGTCTGCGAGCGGGGCGCGAGAGTCTGCGCGGGTGTCACCGACGCGAGCTCGAGTGCGGCTTCACCCAGCTCCCTGTGCTCGTCCTCGACGAGGAAGAACGCAGGTTCGGCGTCGTCGAGCTGGAACGCCACCTCGGCCGGAGCAAGCCGCCACGAGATCGGGTGCAGGATCGCACCCGCCTTTGCGCAGGCGAACATGAGCGCCACATGCTCACCGGAGTTGCCGGTCAGCGTCGAGATACGGTCGCCGCGCGAGAGGCCGCGTGCCAGCGCGTCGGAACGCGCGTCGAGCTCGGCGTACGTCCATGTGCGGCCGCCTTCGTCGATGGCGATCCGTCCCGGGGTGATCCTGGCGCGGTCGCGGATGATCTTGTCGATGGTGTGTTCGTTCATCCGAGGAACTCATTGATGATCCTGACGGACTCGTCGGGCTGCTCCCAAAAGAACAGGTGTCCGGACCCCTCGAACAGTTCGACGCGCGCGCCGGGAATCTGTGTGGCGAGCACCTCCGCATTGCGGTGGTCGACGACGTTGTCCGCGGTGCCGCTGAGGATCAGGGTCGGGGCGGTGATCTCTGCGTCGACGCCCTGGAAACCCATGCCGGCGGCCGCCTGCGCCTGCCAGCCGGCCTGATCGGGCGGATTCGCGACTCTCCGTGCGAAGAGCTCGTCGACGAGCTCGGCCGGAGGGTCGTGGCCGAGCGCATTCTCGATGAAGCGCCGGAGGGCCACCTCGGGTGGTAACGACGGGGCGTCCGCAAACAGTCGGACGGTGACCTCGGGCATCGGCACCGTGCCCGGGCCTCCCGGCGTCGTGCAGCACAGGATGAGCCGGTCGACGCGGGCCGGCTCGGCAGCGACAAGCTCCTGCGCGATCATGCCCCCGAGGCTCGCGCCGAGGACGTGCGCCTTCTCGATGCCTGCCTCGTCGAGAACCTGGAGCGCATCGCCGGCCATCTGTGCGGCCGTGTACGGGCCCTCCGGCTTGTCGGATTCGCCGATGCCGCGGTTGTCGAAGTAGACGACCTGGTGGTGAGCTGCGAGGCCGGGGACGATCGGCTCCCAGGCCCAGCGGCCGTACCCGAGCCCTTGGATCAGAAGGAGCGGCGAACCTTCGCCCTTCGATTCCCACTTGATGTTCATGCGGTCTCCTCCCGAGTTGCCGGCCGGCGCAGGATCCGGTCCAACCGGACGCCGGCCTGTCCGATACGCGTCAGCCCGCCGGGCACGAAGAACACGACGAGGATGAACAGCACACCGAGGATGAAAAGCGGCTGCTGCAGCGGCGTGCGTACGACCGACGGCAGCTGCGACACGGCATGCGACGACGACAGATCGCCGAGCCGGTGATCGGCATACGTGTAGAGGATGCCCCCGATCATCGCGCCCCAGCGCGACCCGGTCCCCCCGATCACGACCATCAGCAGCAGCGTGAGCGTGAAGCTCGCGGTCGTCACCTCGATGTTCGCGCCGCCGATGAGCAACAGGTACACGACGCCTCCGGCCGTCGCGAGCGCCGACGCCAGCACGAAGGACATCAGCTTGTACGAGTACGGCCTCAGCCCGAGCACCTGCACCCGCAGGTCGTTCTCACGGATCGCCTGCCAGACGTGGCCCGGCGACGAGTTCACGGCCCAGCGGACGATCGCGAACACAGCCGCCGCGTAGCCGAGCGCGATCCAGTAGAGGTGCTTGGTGTTGAGGATGCCGACGGTCCAGGCGGGGAGTTGGTGGTAGTCGACGCCGAAGCCTTCCTCACCGCCGGTCCAGCCGTATGGGTCCTTGAGCGCGAGGATCGAGCCCGCCTGCGCGAACGCCAGGGTCACCATCGCGAATGCGATGCCGCTGACCCGCAACGACACCGCACCCAGGACGACGGCGAGCAGGAACCCGACCAGTGCTGTGAAGCAAACCGACGGCCAGAAGCTCCAGTGCCAGCTGGTCATTGCGATCGCCGCGATGTAAACGCCGACTGCGAAGTAGAGCGCGTGACCGAACGAGAGCAGCCCGGTGAACCCGAAGAGCAGGTCGTAGCTCAGCGCCACCCCACCAAAGAGCAGGCAGAGCGCCAGCAGCTCGAGCGTGCCCGGCGTGTTCAGGCTGTCCTGGAAGACGTACGGGATGTCGATCGTCAGCCTCGGCACGAAGGCGAGCGCAACGACGATTGCGGCAGGAACGGCGAACCGCTTCACGCGAAGCTCCGGGAGAGTCCGGTCGGCCGGGCGATCAGCACGATCCCGAGCAGCAGAACGACGCTGAGGTCGCCGAGTCCCGACGAGGCGTAGTAGTTCGCGTACTGCTGGACGAGCCCGACGATCGCTGCAGCCCAGGCTGTGCCGCGAATCGAGCCGAGACCGCCGATGACGACGACGATGAAGGCGAAGATCACGAGCGACGTTCCTTGCTGCGGGTCGACGCTCGTCGAGTAGAGCGTGTACAGGACGGCGGCGATACCAGCAGCGAGACCACCGATCGCGAAGACCAGCGTGAACGACTTGCGCACGTCGATTCCGAGGGCCGTCACCATTGCCCGGTTCTCGACCCCCGCCCGGACGATCAGCCCGTAGCGCGTCCGGCGCAGGAACGTCTCCAGAGCAGCGAGAACGACCACTGCCGTGGCGATCTCGAGCCAGCGGTCGTTCGGTATGTGCGCCCCGAGGATCGTCGTCGTGTTGCCGACCCATGCAGGTGCCACGACAACCCGAGCATCGCTCCCCCAGATCGCTGTCACGAGCGCGGTGACCGCGAGGGCGAGGCCGACGGTGACGAGCACCTGCTCGATGTGCCGGCCGTAGAGCGGCCGGATCAGGACGAGCTCGACGAGGGCGGCGAAGACGGTGCCGACGACGAGTCCGACGAATGCAGCGATCAGGAACCGGGGCAGTACCGGGACGCTCGCGAGCTTCGTCTCCGTGAACCACAGCGTGTATCCCGTGACGGTGATGAAGACACCGTGCGCGAAGTTCAGCACGCCCATCAGCCCGTAGATCAGCGACAGCCCGGACGCGATCAGGAAGTACATCGCTCCGAGGCCGAGGCCGGTGATCGTCAGCAGCACGAAGGTGCTCATCAGCCGTGGCCCGCGGGAGTCGAGGTCTCGCCGGTCATCCGACACCGAGCATGCGGTGGACCATCGGCTTGTCTTCCAACAGCTCCTTGGCCGGGCCGACGTGGATGACGCGGCCCGTGTCGAGCACGACGGCATCGCGCGCTACGCGCTGCACGACGCCGAGGTTCTGTTCCACGAGCAAGACTGTCGCCAGCTCCGAGACGCGCTCGAGCACCGTCGCGACCTCGGTGACGAGCAGAGGGGAGAGGCCTTTGGTGGGCTCGTCGACGAGGAGTACGCGGTTGTTGTTCAGGAGCGCTCGTCCGATCGCGAGCATCTGCTGCTGGCCTCCGGAGAGCGTGCCCGCCGCCTGCTTGCCGCGGTCGCGCAACTCGGGAAAGAGCTCGTAGACGAGGTCGTACCGGGTCTCATCGTCCCTTTCTGCGAGCCGCAGGTTCTCGTCGACCGTCAGCGCCGCGAAGACGTCACGATCCTCCGGGACGTAGCCCACTCCGAGACGGACGATCTTATGAGTCGGCATCTGCCTGATGTCGTCGCCCGCGAACTCGATCGTTCCTCGGCGATCGACCAGCCCCATCAATGCTCGGAGCGTCGTCGTCTTGCCGACACCGTTGCGGCCGAGGAGAGCGGTCACCCCGCCCTCCTCGACGTCGAACGTGATCCCCTGGAGCACGTGCGACTCGCCGAGGTAGACGTGTAGGTCGTGCAGGGACAGCAGCGGCATCACAGATCTTCTCCGAGGTACGCCTGCCGTACCGTCGCATCGCGCATGATCGCGTCGGGCGTGTCGACTGCGAGCAGGCGTCCGTTGTGCATGACCGCGATCCGTTGTGCGAGGCCGGTCACCACCTCCATGTGGTGCTCGACCATCAGGACCGTCTTTCCCTGGTCTGCGTGGACCGAGCGAATCAGCTCTACGAGCTCGGGGACGTCCTCCATCGAGACGCCTGCCATCGGCTCGTCGAGAAGGAGCACGCGGGGACGCCCGGCGAGCAGCATCGCGAGCTCGAGCTTGCGCTTGTCACCGTGCGAGAGCAGCCCGGCCGGCCACGCCTCGCGTCCGGCCAGGCCGACGCGGCCGATCGCCCACTCGGCCCGCTCCACGGCTTCGCGCACCGCGCTTGCCCGCCGCCAGATCCGCATCGTCCCGCCCATGGCTGCGTCTGCCGAGAGCCGGACGTTCTCGTGCACCGACAGCAGTGGAAAGACGCTCGAAACCTGGAACGTTCTGCCGAGGCCGGCCCGAGCCCGGCGAAACGGCGGCTGATCGGTCACGTCGATGCCGTCGAGCTCTACGCGGCCGCTCGTCGGCCGGCGCAGTCCGGAGACGAGGTTGAACAGCGTCGTCTTGCCGGCCCCGTTCGGGCCGATCACTGCGAGCAGTTCACCCTCGCGGACCTCGAGCCCGACATCGGCGACGATGGTCGCGCCGCCGATGTCGAGTCCGAGGTCCCTCGTTGCGAGGATCGGAGATGCGCTCACGCGCTGATTGGTGCCTTCGCCCCTCAGCCCTTCATCGGGACGAGAGGCGGGGCCGTGTCGTACGGCGACGCGGTGCCGAGCACGTTCGCGACCAGATGACCGTTCTTCGTCACAAGGGCAACACGGAACATCGGCTGCAACATCGCGTGATCCTGCGGCCTGATCGCCTGGTAACCCTTGGGCGCCAGGAACTTCCAGCCCTCGAGCGCGCTGATCATCTTGTCGACGTTGTAGTCACCCTTCTGCAGCGCGTGCACGAGCATCTGCGCCTCGACGAACCCGTCCGGCGTGAAGATGTCGGGCACCTGGCCGCGCTTGCGCAACTGGGTCACGAGCCAGTTGTTCACCCTGTTGTTCGGAGCGGTGTAGACGTAGTGCGACAAGAAGTGGATCTTGGTCGCCGCGCTGCCGAATGCAGCCCACGTCGCCCGCTCGGCGAGCCCCGTGATGACCTGGGTGCCGTTATAGACCCCCTGCTGGTCGAGTGTCTTGAACATCGCCGCGCCGGTCGTGCCGGCCCAGGCGACGAAGATCAGGTCTGCGTTCGCATTCTTCGCCTGCTGCGCGAACGGCGTGAAGTCGGTGGCGGTCAGCGGCACCGAGATCTCGGAGACGTTGTGACCGGTGAAGAACGCCTTCACGGCAGCGTAGTTCCCGTGACCGAAGACGCTGTCCTGGTCGAAGACGACGACCTTCTTGCCCGTCGTCTTGCCGAGGAACGACTTCGCGTCGAGCACGTCCTGGATCGTCTGCCGCCCGGCGCGGAAGGTGTACTTGTTGATGCCCGTGATCGCGTCCGCGGCAGCGGGCCCGGAGATGTAGAGCACCTGGTTCTGCTCGGCGAGCGGGGCGATCTGCACCGCGACGCCCGAGGAGCCGGTGCCCATCAAGATCTTGACTCCCTGGCCGATCAACGCCTTCGCCTCGGTGACGCCGGTCGCGGCGACACCCTGGTCGTCCTGATAGGTGATGTTGAGCGTCTTGCCGTTGACCTTGCCGGTCCCGTTGGTCGCGTACTGGAGCCCGTACTTGAAGCCTTCGAGCTCCTCGGCACCGTAGGCACCAAGAATGCCGGTGCGTGGGTAGATGAACCCGATGTTGTACGACGAAGCCGACGCGTGGTGTGAGCGCGCGGCGACGGTGGCTGTCCCGGCGAGCAGGGTGAACAGCGCAACCCCGAGCAGGACCTTCGTGAAGCGGTGACGCATGAACGCATCCTCCTGGTGTGATGTGCCCGAACCTGAGACCCGATTCAGGTGTGAGTTATGGCCCCTTTGACTAGGACGTGTCAAGGGGCCGGCAAGTTGGGCCGATCTCGACGGGATCTGCGTCGGGGCCTGCCGCCCCGTCCTCGGCCTCCTCGACAAGGCTGGTCATGGACGCAGCGTTCGCGATGGTTCATACTCGGCGGCCGATGGAGGAAGAAGGACTCGGGCTCAAGTTCTGGGCCGGCTTGATGGGGATCGTCCTCGCTTGCGGGATCGGCGCCATGATCCTGCTCTTCATCTTCAGCCGGGCGGCGTACGCGTGGGGCCTCCTCGGCGCCCTGTTGGTTTTCTGCGCGGTGCTCGTCGTGGTGGTGTGGTTCTGGGACCGGCGCCAGGCCCGGAAGTACGAAGCCGAATAGCACGACGATCTCCGGGCACGGGCCCGCCGTCCCCGCCGAGGCAGGGGCGGCAGGCCGTGATCGGCTCTACAGGATGAAGAGCGTCAGCGTCGCCGAATGCGACAGCGACCCACTCGTGCCGGTGATCGTTATCGTGCCCCTCGCTCCGAAGCGGCCCCCGGCGGCGTTGTTCGCCGTCAGCGTGAACGTCGACGAGGACGTCGTCGGGTTCGGCGAGAACGAGCCGCTGAGACCGGTGGTGAAGCCCGTGGCAGAAAGCGTGACCGGACCGCTGAACCCGTTGGTCCGCGTGATCGTCACCGTGTAGGTCGTCGTGGACGTGGGCAGGATCGTTCGCGACGTCGGTGAGACCGAGATCGAGAAGTTCCCCTGCGGCGGTGGTGCCTGGGCCTGGACGACGAGCGTTCCCGAAGCGGTGTGCGTCGTCGTGCCGCTCGTGCCCGTGATCGTGAACGGGTACGTGCCCGGTGTCACGCCGGTCGTGCCCACCGTGAGCACCGAGGATCCGGCTCCGGTGACCGAGGCGGGAGCGAACACGGCGTTCGGCAGTCCCGTCTCCGAGAAGTTGACGGTGCTCGAGAAGCCCCCGGTGGCACCGACGGTGACGTTGTAGACGGCGTTCGTTCCGACCGTGACCGTCGAGCTCGACGGCGAGACGCCGACGGAGAAGTCCGACGGCGGAGGAGGCGGAGGCGAGCCGCCTCCCGACCCGCCGAACGCAGCGATGCCGTTCGGTGTCCCGAGGCCGGTCGGGCCGTCATAGCCCGCCCCGGCCGTGCAGAGGTAGCTCCCGCCGCAATTGCCGTTGCTGCCCGACGTCACATCGTGGAGCGCGCCCGGGTTGCCGTACGGAGCAGAGCCGGCGTTGAGCGATGCGGCGTTCCCCGTCAGTGCGTACACCGACGCGATCAGGGGCGCGGCGAGGCTCGTCCCTCCGACCTGGAACCAACCTGTGACTCCCTGGTACGCGACCGAGTCGTAGACGGCCGCGCCGGTGTTCGGATCGGCGTCCGCGGAGACGTCGGCAACGGCTCTGCGCGCGCAGGAGGGGTCGCTCTGCCACGCGGGCTTGGGGATGTACGCCGAGCATCCGGAGCCCGAGCCCGACCACGCGGTCTCCGACTTCCAGGTGTTGTCCGCATTCAGGGTCAGAGTCGTTCCGCCGACGGCCGTCACGTAGCGCGACGACGCCGGGAACTCCACGCCGTAGCCGTTGTCACCCGTCGACGCCGTGATCGCCACGCCGGGATGGTTGAAGTACCGGGCTTCGTCGGTCGCCTCGGTCGAGTACTCGGACGCGCCCCACGAGTTGGAGATCACGTTCGCGCCGAGCGCAACGGCCTCGTTCTCGGCCACGCCCAGGTTTGCCAGGGACGACGACGTCGCCTCGACGAGAAGGATCTTGCAGTTCTGGCACATCGCGTGGGCGGTTTCGACGTCCAGCGAGACCTCGAGCGCCCAGCCCGAGTTCACGGGCGGGTACGGCGTTCCACCGGTCTGGTTGACCTTCTTGAAGCACCCGTTCGCGGTCGTGCACGGTGAGAGGCCGTAGTTGGTGGAGAACGTGCCCAGATCGGCCTCGATGTTCGGGTCGTCGTACGCGTCGACGATCGCGATCGTCTGCTGTGAGGAAGCGGTCGTCGGCAAGTTGTAGGCCGTGTGGAACTGTGCGGGGCCATAGGCAGTCGGCGGCGGCGCGGCGCTCGAAGCGAGGGGTGTTCCGTCGCCGTTCGTCACGACCTGTGCGCCGCAGGCGCCGAACGTCGTGCCGGGAGCGCCGCATGCGCGGACGAACCAGACACCGCGTCCCCCGTCGCGCGTCGGGCCGTTGCCTCCGGCGCGGGCGGTCGGGCCGCCGCTCGCAGCGACGGTGATCGCGATCGAAATCGCAGAAACGACGAGGACGATCGACTTCCTCACGGCTTGCTCCTCCCCCTTGGCTTGTTCACAGACGACGACCTTCAATGATCTTAGGCCGCCCGCCGGAGATTGGTAGATGGGGGTTTTGAAGGCCGCGGCACCGGTGAGGGATACCGGTGCCGTTTCGCTTGGCTACTGAGTTGAGGCGGGCCGCGCGCAGGGCGATCTTCGACACTGGGCGGCGCAGCACGCGATCACCGCGGGAACCGCCGCCAACGCGTTGAAGTCGCCGGCGACCTCTATGTGTGGACGGGGAGCGCCTGGACCGACGCCGTCGGGGACAGTCACGGCCTACGCGCTCTGCGGATCCTGACACGAGAAACGCAGCTGCCCCGGTCTGAGCCAGAAGCCGAAGCCGCTCGCCTCGTGTGCGCCGACGGTGTGGCCGCATCCTTTCGTGCGGCCACACCGTCGGGTGCGCGTGCTAGGCGCGGTGTCGCTGCCATCGGCGCAGCGAGAACACGCCGAGCGGGATGAGCAACAGCGGGAGGAAGAGGACGTGACCGCCGGTGGCGGCGAAGATGATCGCGGCGATGGCGACGCCGATCAGGACGGCGCGCATTGCAGTGCTCCTTTCGCGGGTGGCGAGTTGCCGGGGTTGACTGATGGACATGTCGATGACACTAGGAGGCGACCGGCCAGCGGCGGGCTAAGCCCCGGCGAGGGTTTGGCAAAGTCGCAGTACAGGCGCCTCGGCAGTCGGCACCACTCGCAGGCGCTCTCGACGCTTCGCGCCATGGCCGAACAGGCGACTGGTCGCGGACGCAGTCGCGGCGTACGTTGGGCGGTGGGCCGGGTCGCGTCAGCGTCGACGCTTGCTCTTCGCGTTGGTCGGGAATGACCGTCGAGACTCCGAAGAAGGGGGCTTTTAGATGAGAAAGGCAACATTGCTGGCGTCGCTCGGCGCCGGGGTTGTCACTGTGCTCGTGGTGGCTGGTATCTCGCAGGCAGCGAGCCCACCCAGGAATCAGTCGCCGCCCACGATCTCGGGCACGCCGCAGGTGGGAGAGACGCTGACTGCTGACCCGGGAACGTGGGCCGGTACGACGCCGATCACGTTCACGTACCAGTGGAGGCGTTGCGACGAGAACGGCGGCAGCTGCTCGTCCATCAGCGGTGCGATCGCGAAGACGTACACGCTGAAGTCGGTCGACTCGGGCAACACGCTGCGCGTTCACGTAACAGCAAAGAACAGCGACGGTTCGGACACGTCGACGTCCGTTCCCACGGCCGTCGTCAAGGCGGCACCGACGCCTCCGCCGACGACGGTGGACGGCTGCCCGACGAGCGGCTCCGGCACGCTTCCGGTTGCCGACGTATCGCCGCCGGCGCACCTCTCGCTCGACGGTCAGCAGATCTCTCCGTCCGTGGTCGGGCGCTCGACGACGGATGTCACCTTGCGCATTCACGTCTCGGCGTGTAAGGGCCGCCCCGTCCAGGGCGCGCTGATCTACCTCACCGCGGTGCCGTACTCGCAGTGGACGATCCCGGCCGAGACTGCGACCGCAGCCGACGGCTGGGCGACGCTCACGATGCACCAGGACCGCTTCTGGCCGGCTTCGTCGAGGCAGCAATTGCTCGTCGTCTTCCTGCGGGCACGCAAGCCGGGCGAGGACTTGCTCGCGGGCATCTCGGCCCGCCGGCTCGTCTCGTTCCCCGTGAACCTGCACGCGTAAGCGCCAAACGGTCCGAGCGCACCGTCCCACTAGGGGACGGTGCGCTAGCCGATCTGTTCGATCGCGTTCAAGGACCTCGAACGACAGTGACCATCGCGCCGAGCGGCCACTCCTTGACGAAATCGTCGGCGCCCGCCACTCGCAACGTGACCGACACGCTGTTCTCGCTCCGAGCGATCTCGCGCACCACCGTCGCCTCGACTTCCCCATCCCGCTCGGGAACGTCCGCCATGATCACGTCGCCCAGTACGAGCCTCTGCACCTCGATGTCGATCGCCATAGGGTGATCGTACGCGGGGGTCCAAGCCAGAAGCTGCCATGACCCGCCAGCAGCGGGGCCGCGGGTAGCAAGTCGGCGGACGACTGTGGCGGAGATCGGTAATCCGGTGCAGGCTGGGCGGTGCTTTCGCTGATGCTCACGGCCTCGTCGTGGGGAAGCCTGTTCCCGGAGGGTCTCGGTTTCGCACATTGTGGTCGGCGATGACCGACTCCCTAAGAGGCAGATTCAAGTTCGTTGATGCACGAAGAGGAGGAGCCATGGAGCTGCAAGAACTCATCTCGAGTGCGCGCGACGTGATCAGCGTGAAGCGCGTGTACGGCGAGCCCTACGAGAAGAACGGTCTTACCGTGATTCCGGCGGCAACGGTCCGTGGTGGCGGCGGTGGCGGAACGGGAGAGAGCGAGGAGGGCGATTCCGGCGGGGGCGGAGGCTTTGGCCTGATGGCGCGACCCGCTGGCGCATGGATCGTCGAGGACGGGAACGCGACCTGGAAGCCGGCAGTCGACGTGAACCGGATCGTCCTGGGCGGCCAGGTGATCGCGCTCACGGCGATCCTTGTCACAGGTCGGATCCTGCTCGCTCACTCACGACAGCGTCGGTCGCTAGTCGAGCTCCTGCCGCAATTGCCGAGCCTGGGTCAGCTGCACGTGCGTCTCCCAAGAGCTGTCCGCTAAGCCTGCGTCTCCTCAGGCAATAGACCGCCACGCCGGGCGTCGACGAGTTGGTTGCCTGAAACGAGCGAACCGCCGACTGCGGGACGGCGGTTCGCTCTTGATAACCCCCAAGTCCGGCCCAAGGGGAGGCCGTATGGCGACTGTATGCCCGTCCGTCGTCGCTTTCACACCTCCTGCGTCCTGGTGTCTCTGGCCGTCATTCGCCTCGCATACGTGAACGCGCCTAGGCCGCGGCACCGGTGAGGGATCCTTAGGGCTGCTTCCTCCCGGATCTGACCCGGTTCGGAACCTCACCGCGCCGCGGGCAGGTTCAGTCTAGCCGGGTGAACTTTCCGTCTTTCCCAGGCATTGCCGGATCGTCGCCAGTTCGGCAGCCGACACTCTCGCGTTCTGGGCCGGGTTGCCGTGGAAGTCGACGACGCCCGTTCCGACGACTGCCGTCGTGCGCGGGCCGAGTCTCGACGCGGCTCGCCTCGCACCGGCGGCGGAGCGGTAGACCGTGAGGGTGAAGGCGACGCCGGCTGGTGTGGTTCCCTCCACCTTCGTGCCCGAGGAGGTGACCAGGAAGCCGGCGTCGTTCAGGCAGCCGCTGAGGGTCACGGGGGCCTTGCCGCCGCAGGCGGCGAGCAGTCCCGCGGCGACGGCGACGGCGAGGACGCGCATCACACGAACCTAGATGATTGATGCCACGTTCTCGCGTGTCCGGATGCGCGGCCTGGCCGCACTGGGCCGCTCCCGGCCTGCTCCCGGCGGCGTCGCCGCCGCCGCGATCAGGCCGTCCGCTTCACGCCGTCGCACCGGCACCGATGGCGCTGCCATCGCCGCCGGCACGCCGCCGCGCCCCAGCACACCCAGTCCACGCCCCGAAACAGACGATCCCGTGGCATCAACCATCTAGCGCGACTTGCGCATTTCACGGTTCGGCCGCACAATGGTCCCGTCCGAGACTTTTCGACGAGGAGGTGGTGCGAGATGAAGGCTGTCCATGTGTCCTGCGAGCCCCGCGCCGCCGCCCGTCGCACCTGCTCCTGAGCGTCGTCAGGTGACGGGCAGCGCGCCCGATCATCGACCACGCACACAAAGGAGCTTCGCTTGAACCTTCCGCTCACGGATTCGCCGCTCGAGCGTCTCGGCTGGGATGACGGCTGGGAAGCAGCATTCGCCGAGCACCGCCTCGCCGGGCTCATCCCCGCCCGCGTCGCGGTCCAGCACAGGGGAGCGTACGACCTCGCACACGCCCAGGATGCGATCCGGGCGAGTGCGGCCGCGCGTCTTGCGCGCGAGGACCGTTTGCCCGCCGTCGGTGACTGGGTCGGGCTCGACCCCGAGACGATGCTCGTCGAGGCCGTCTTGCCGCGTCGCACCGTGCTCTCGCGCAAGGAGGCGTTGCACGCCACCCGCGAGCAGGTGCTTGCAGCGAACGTCGACGTCGCGTTCCTGATGCAGTCGCTTCCGCTCGACTTCAACGCGCGCAGGCTCGAGCGTTACCTCGCGATGGCGTGGGAGAGCGGCGCCCAGCCGGTCGTGCTGCTCACGAAGATCGATCTCGTCGACGACCATTCGTCGTACCTGGCCGAGGCAGAGGCGATCACGTTCGGCTCCTGCCCGGTCCACCCGCTGTCGGCGCGGACCGGAGAAGGGCTCGACGAGGTGCGCACGTGGTTCCGGGGCAACCGCACCGCGGTACTGCTCGGCTCGTCGGGGGTCGGCAAGTCGACCCTCGTCAACGCCCTGGCCGGCGCGGAGCTGCTCGAGACCCGGGAGGTCCGGGAGGACGACCACCGCGGCCGGCACACGACGACCCGCCGCGAGCTCGTCGTCCTGCCGGACGGCGGGATCGTGCTCGACACGCCCGGGATTCGCGAGCTCCAGCTGTGGGATGCCGACCTCGAGCAGGCGTTCGGCGACGTCGACGAGATCGTGTTGCGGTGTCGCTTCTCGGACTGTGCGCATAGCAGCGAGCCCGGGTGCGCGATTCGCGAGGCGCTGCTCGACGGCTCGCTGTCCGCCGAACGCTGGACGAGCTATGTCCAGCTCCAGCGCGAGGTGCGGGCGCTCGAGGTTCGGCGCAATCATCTCCTCCGGCGCGAGCAGGTGCGGGAGTACAAGATTCGCGCACGGCAGCATCGATCGAAACGGCGCTGAGCAAGCTCGGCTTGACGTCCCGGGGTCGAATGCCTAGGCTGACAATACTATGCGCGGCGAGGTATTGAGGGGGCATCTCGACCTCTTGATCTTGGCGGCGCTCGACCGTGAGCCGGGACACGGCTACCTGATCGTCGAGCGCCTGAAGGAGCGAAGCGGCGGTGTATTCGGGCTGGGCGAGGGAACGGTGTACCCGGCGCTTCATCGGCTCGAGCGAAGCGGTTTGCTGGCCAGCGCGTGGTCGAAGACGGGCGGGCGACGTCGTCGTGTCTACCGGCTGACGGCGCGAGGCCGTCGAGAGCTCGGGGTGCGCAGGGACGAGTGGAGCTCGTTTGCCCGAGCCGTCCGGGCGGTCGTCGCATGACATACGTCGACGAGCTCGCCGCCGAGCTAGGGCGCCTGGGGGTCCGCGGCCGGCTTCGCCGCAGGATCCTCGCCGAGGTCGACGATCACCTTCGTTCCGACGAAGAGGCGGAGAGCCGGTTCGGTTCGCCGAACGTCGTCGCCAACGGGTTCGCCGCCGAGCTCGGGACGCGCGCGTCGCGACACGCCGCTGTCGTCGGGTTCTTCGCGCTGGGCGTCGCGGGTGGGGTCTTCGCGGCGTGCTTGGCGGGGCTCTCGCTCGCCGGGCGCTCGGCCGGGGAGCCGCCGGCCGCGGCGGTCGCGTCACTCGTCTTGATCATTGCCCCGCAGGTCGCGTTCGTGTCGGGGACGCTCGCGCTGCTACGCGTCGTACGGCGCCGCAACGATGGAGTGTTCACGTCCGCGGAGCGGGTGATCGTCAACAGGCGAATGAGTCTCGCGCTCGCAGCGGGCCTGGCGACGATGGGCGCTCTGGCGGTACTCGGCATCGAGTATCGCCACGAGCTCGCCCACTCGTGGGCGAGCTTCACCCTGATCGCAACGCTCGCCGCGTCGATCCTGCTGCTCCTGGCCGCAGTTAGGGCGATACGCGCGATCAGGCTGCACGCGCAGGTGCCCGGGCCGGCGGGGGACCTGTTCGACGACGTGGGCTTCGTCCGGTACCGCGACCAGCCGTGGCGGTTTGCGGCGCGGGTCGCCCTGCTCGTCGGACTCGCCGTTTGGGTCGCCGGAATCGCCGCCTCGGATCCGATCGACGGCCTGCTCCGCGGTGTCTTCGAAGCGCTTGCCTGCCTTGGCGGATTCGCGGTGCTCGGGCGGTATCTGGGCCTCCGCGCCTGACGCTGTCAAGATCCGCCAACGGCAGCATCGATCGAAACGGCGCTGAGCCGGCCGCGCGCGCTTCCGGACGCGGTCGAGTTCGACGTGCCCGATCCCGGGCGCGAGCTGCGCTCGGTCGTCCTCGGCCAGGACGTCGCACGGCCGAGACCCGGGCCCTCCTTCAGCTGGCGCGACGGTGCCTGGCGACTGCGCTTCCCTCGACCTCCGGTCGACCGGCTCGAGTATCTGCTCGGCGTCGACGGCGAGTTCGCTCCCGACCCGGGTAACCCAGCTGCGGGCGGCGGGGCCGTTCGGTGACAAGTCGGTCGTCGAGTGGCCGGAGTACACGGCGCCCGGCTGGCTCGGAGCACCGGCTGCGCAGGGGCCGGAAGAGTGGCTCGAGCTTCGCTGTCGTCGACTCGTCGCACGCGTGCCGGTTCTCCTCTATCGCACGCCCGAGCCCCCCGGGAGAGACGCACCGCTCCTCGTCGTCCACGACGGGCCCGAGTACGCACGGTACTCCGCGCTGACGCGGTTCCTCGACGTCGCGTCGGCGGCCCGCCGTATCCCACCGCTCACCGCGGCACTCATCCAGCCGATCGACCGCAACGAGACGTACTCCGCGTCGGCGCTCTATGCGGGCGCGCTCACCCGCGAGCTGCTCCCGGAGCTCGCGCAGCGAGCACCCCACGGCCGGCGCGTCGGCATGGGGGCGAGCCTCGGCGCGCTGGCGATGCTCCATGCCCATCGCCGTCACCAGAAGTCGTTCGACGGGCTGTTCCTGCAATCGGGCAGCTTCTTCCGGCAGCGCTGGGACAAGGTCGAGTCGTCGTTCCCGCGCTACCGGCGAATCACGCGGTTCGTCGGAACCGTGCTGCGCGGTGACGACTCGGTCAGGCCGATTCCGGTCGTGCTCAGCTGCGGTACGGCAGAGGAGAATCTCGCCAACAACCGCGCTGTCGCCGGCGCGCTCGCCGACCGTGGATACGACGCGCACCTCGTCGAAGTGCGCGACGCACACAACTGGACCTGCTGGCGCGACGGCTTCGACCCGGCACTCGCCGATCTCCTCTGGAAGGTGACATGAGCCGCCGCGAGGTCACGCTCGACGGCGGCACGCTCGTTGCGTACGGGCACTGGGGCCGACCGGTGATCGCGTTCCCGTCCGAGAACGGTGAAGCGTCGGACTGGGAGAGTCGCGGCATGGTCGAGGCGGTCGCACCGCTGCTCGATGCCGGCCGGCTGAAGCTCTACTGCGTGCCGTCGTACGACCGCGAGAGCTGGACGCGGCGCGACCTGTCGCTCGAAGAGCGCGCACGCCGTCACGGCACCTACGAACGGTGGGTCCTCGAGCAGCTCGTGCCGTTCGTCCAGGTCGACTGCCGCACCCACGACCTGATCGCCGTCGGCTGCTCGTTCGGGGCCTATCACGCGGTCAACTTCTGCCTCAAGCGCGCCGACGTGTTTCCGCTCGCACTCGGCATGAGCGGCGTCTACGACGTTTCGGTGCAGGGCGGCGGTGAGCGCGGTGACGCCGTGTACTTCTCGAACCCCGCCGACTACGTCGCCCACCTTCACGGCGAGCACCTCGACTGGCTGCGCGGCCGAGCGTCCATCCTGCTCGTGTGTGGGCAGGGACAGTGGGAGGACACGACGGGCGCCCTCGGGTCGACGACGAGCTTCGGGGAGCTCCTCGCCTCGAAGGGGATCCCGTGCGAGGTCGACCTGTGGGGCCACGACGTGCCGCACGACTGGCCGTCGTGGCGCCGCCAAATCGCGCATCATCTCCCTCGCTTTGTCTGACGCGCTGATCGGCCTCCTGCTCGGCACGGAAGAGGACTGGCCCGCCGCGTTCGAGGCGCTCGTGGCCCGGCTCGGACCGGTCGCCGGGCGCACGCTCCGGACCGAGCGGCTCGTCAACGAGCCCTTCGACCTGCGCTCCGTGCCGCGCTACGCGCTCGTCATCGACCGGCTTGCGTGGTGGTACGACCTGCCGCGTGCCTGGCTGAAGAAGGTCTCGCTGATGGACGACGTCTATCTCCTGAACAACCCGTTCACGTTCCAGGCGATGGAGAAGCACTCGGCGTACTGCGCGATGATGCGGCTCGGTATCCGGGTTCCCGAGACGTGGCTGATCCCGCACAAGGTGCCGCCTGACAACCCCCGGTTCGAACCGACGGCCGAGCGGTACAACGCCCCGTTCGAGCTCGAGCGGATCGGCGGCGAGGTCGGCTACCCGCTGTTCATGAAGCCGTTCGACGGGGGCCAGTGGGTTGGCGTGTCCCGGGTCGGGTCACCGGCGGAGCTCCGCGCTCGCTATGACGAGTCGGGTGAGCGGATGATGCACCTCCAGCACGCGCTCGAAGAGTTCGACGTCTTCGTGCGCTCGCTGTCGATCGGCGCCGAGACGATGTCGATGTGGTTCGACCCGTCGCGTCCGATGCACGACCGTTATCAGGTGCGTCACGGCTTCCTCAGCCCGGAGCTCGGCGATGAGATCGTCACGATCTCACGGTTGATCAATGCGTTCTTCCGGTGGGAGTTCAACTCGTGCGAGACGATCGTGAAGGACGGTGTCGCGTATCCGATCGACTATGCGAACGCCTCGCCCGACGTTGCCGTGACGTCGCTTCACTACTACTTCCCCTGGGCGATCAAGGCGCTCGTCCGCTGGACGGCGTTCTGCGTCTGCACGCGCCGTGAGATGAGGATCAACCAGAACTCACGCGACTACTTCGACATCGGGGACGATCCCGCGCTCGATTACGAGGCCAAGCTGGCGCGCTACCGCGCACTCGCCGACGAGTACTTCCAGGTCGACGACTACCGCGAGTTCTGCGACCGACAGCTCGGGAATCTCGACGAGGTCGCCCATGCGTGGTTCACCTCGCCGGCGTTCGACGCCGTCCTCGTCGACACGGTGCGCGCGACGTTTCCTTCGCACGAGCACGAGCATTTCGTCGCGCACTACCGCGGCCTGATCGCGGCCTGGGCGCGCGACGGCGCTTGACGATCGACAGCGTCCGCGTCAGACTCGCCGAGCGGCGACCTGCGGTCTCTGCGGCTCTAGCTCCGTCCACGTCAGAGGGAGGGCCGTGATGACCACAACCGCGACGAGCATCCGCAAGCTCGGGAAGCTCCCTGTCCGTACCGATGTCCGCACGCTCCACATTGCGCGGTACGTCGATCGCGCCGAGCTGCCGCCTTCGCCGGGATCGCTCGACCTCACCGACCACGTCGCCGACTGGCCCATGTACGCGAACGACCGGATCGGCGACTGCACGGTCGCGGCGGCCGGCCACATGATCGAGGCCTGGACGGCGGAGAGCAGAGGGCAGCCGGTGGAGGTCTCGGAGCGCTCCGTGGTCGATGCCTTCGACCGGGTGAAGCAGGTGGATCCCCTCACCGGGGAGGCGGGCGCGGTCGTGCTCGACGTCCTCCGCTACTGGCGGCGCGACGGGATCGACCGCCACCGGATCGGCGCCTACGCCCAGGTCCCGGTGCACGACCACGAGCTCGTGCACACGTCTGCCTGGCTGTTCGGCGGCCTCTACGTCGGCGTCGAGCTGCCGCTCACCGCGCAGGACCAGCCGGTCTGGGATTGGACCGGCTCACTCGACGGCCCGGCCAGGCCTGGCTCGTGGGGCGGACACGCCGTCGATCTCGTCCGGTATGCACAGGACGGGCTCACCGTCGTCACGTGGGGGAGGCTCCAGGATGTGACCTGGGACTTCTGGGATCGCTACTGCGACGAGGTGTACGCGATCCTGTCGCGCGACTTCCTCGAGCACGGCAAGGCGCCGAACGGCTTTGATCTCGCCGCGCTGAAGGCGGATCTGGAGCTCGTCACGGCGTAGGTGCTGTGAGCAGCGCGCGGCCGACGATCGCCGCTTCTGCTCCGGCGGCCGCGAGCGCCGCGACGTCCTCCGGTGAGCGGATGCCGCCCGCTGCGAGCACCGCCGGGCCGGCTGCGGCGGCGGCGCGCACCAGCTCGAGGTCGGGCCCGGCCAGCGTCCCGTCGCGCTCGATCGCCGTCACCAGGCAGCGCAGGACGCCGCACGCCGCGGCCCGTGCGAGCGCGTCGGCAGCCGAGATGCCTTCGTCGTGCGTCCAGCCTGCGGTGCGGAGGCGGCCGGCCCGGACGTCGATCGCGACCACGAGCGACGGCCCGAGCGTGTCGACCCACGGTGCCGGGTCCGGCCACGCCGCCGTGCCGACGACCACCCGGTCGGCGCCCGCGTCGAGCAACGCCCGGGCATCCGCGAGCGATCGGATCCCGCCCGAGGCCTGCAGCGCGACCGGGGCACACGCCTCCGCGACGCGCCGGACGAGGCCGGGGCGTGGCCGACCGTTGCGGGCGCCGTCGAGGTCGACGAGGTGGACGCGCCGCGCGCCCGAGTCTCGCCACTGCCGCGCCAACCCGGCCGGATCGTCGGCACTTGCGACCACGTCGTCGTAGTCGCCCTGGCGCAGGCGCACGACCCGGTCGCCGAGCACGTCGACGGCGGGGATCACCTCGATCGGGCCGTCCAGCCACGCGGTCATGTCGGTTTTGGCCTCTACGTCCATTCCCTTGGGGTCAGACCCGGGTCTGACCCGGGTCTGACCCCGGTTTCCATGGTGACATGTTACCGTGCTAACATGGTGAACAAGAATGGCGACCAGGAGTCGACACCCATGGCGTACCCGGGAGATGGAGGAGCTCTTCGACGCGGTGACGACGTTGCAGACCCGCTCGGAGGCCGAACACTTCCTCCGCGACCTGTGCACGCTCTCGGAGCTCGAGGCGATGGCCCATCGCTGGCAGGTGGCGCGCCTGCTCGAGCAGGGGCTTTCGTATCTCGAGATCTCGGAGCGAACGGGAGCCTCGACCACGACGGTGACACGCGTGGCCCACTGGCTGCGCCACGGCGAGGGCGGCTACCGGCTGGCGCTCGATCGCGCGAGCTCCTGAAGGTCGCCCTTCCGGTCAAGGGACGCCTGCGCGAGCCGGCCTTCAGGCTGCTCGAGGATGCCGGGCTCGGTCCCGAGCAGCCGGGCGAGCGCGCGCTCGCGTTTCCCTGCCGGAACGCGCCGGTCGAGGTGCTGCTCGTCCGCGCCGCGGACATCCCCGAATACGTCCAGGACGGAGTCGTCGACTGTGGGATCACGGGCCTCGACCTCGTTCGCGAGCGCGGCGCGCGCGTCTCGGAGCTGCTGTCGCTCGGCTTCGGCTCGTGCAGGCTGGAGGCGGCGGTGCCCGAAGAGTCGCCGGTGCGAACGCCTGCCGAGCTCGACGGCGCGTCCGTGGCAACCGTCTACCCTCGACTGACCCGCGAGCTTTTGCCGGTCCCGGTGAGCCTGGTCGACGTCACCGGCTCGGTCGAGCTCGCACCGCGGCTCGGCCTGGCCGATGCGATCGTCGACCTCGTCTCGTCCGGCAACACGCTCCGGACGAACGGCCTCCGCTCACTCGGCGTGCTGCTCGAATCGCAGGCCGTGCTCGTCGCCGGCGAGCCCGAGCGCGCGGAGCCGTTTGCGTCGATGCTGCGCGCGGTCGTCGATGCCCGCCGCCATCGCTATCTGATGCTCAACGCGCCGGAGTCCGCTCTGCCCGAGATCTGCGCACTCGTGGCACCTCGCGCGCCGAGCGTGCTGCCGCTCGCCGAGGCCGGCTCGGTCGCGATTCATGTGCTCGTGCCCGCCGACGAGCTGTGGCTGCTCCTGCCGAAGCTCGAGGCCGCCGGAGGTTCCTCGATCCTGATCGTCCCGGTCGAGCGGATGGCCGCGTGACGATCGTCGCGGACGTCAAGGAACGCGGGCTCGAGGCGGTGCGCGAGTGGGCGGTGAAGCTCGACGGGGTGGAGCCTGCGCGCGCGGTGCCCGACGGGGCAGGGCTGCCTCGTGAGGCGCTGCTCACGCTTGCCGACCGCGTACGTCGCTGGCATGCGCTTCAGCGACCGGACGACATCACGTTCGAGGTCGAGCCCGGCGTCGTGCTCGAGCGACGGTGGATCGCGCTCGACACGATCGGCATCTATGTGCCGCGCGGCCTCATCTCGACGCTCGTCATGTGCGCGGTGCCCGCCCAGGTCGCGGGCGTGCGGCGCATCGTCGTGTGCACGCCTCCCTCCGGCGCTCCGTTGATCGCGGCCGCAGCAGAGGCGCTCGGGGTCGACGAGGTATGGGCGATCGGCGGCGCTCAGGCAATCGCCTGGCTGGCCTACGTCGAGCGTGTCGACAAGATCGTCGGCCCCGGCAACTCGTATGTGAACGAGGCGAAGCTCGAGGTCGCGCGCGACGTGCCGATCGACCTGCCCGGCGGCCCGTCCGAAGTCGTCGTCGCCGGCGACGGCGACGAGCGTGTGATCTCACTCGAGCTCGCTGCGCAGGCCGAGCACGGCCCCGACTCGATCTGTCGGCGCGTCGCGAATCTCGACGAGGCGGAGACTCTTGCACCCGAGCATCTCGTTCTGCTCGGCGACGCCGAGCGTGACGTCGATCGCGTGCGCAACGCCGGAGCGGTGTTCGTCGGGCCCTGGTCGACGGTCGCCGCGGGCGACTACGCGACCGGCGGCAACCACGTCCTGCCGACGGGCGGGCTGGGCGCGTTCGGTGGGCGGGCTCGGCCTGGAGACGTTTCTCAAGCCGGTGACCGTGCAGCGTCTGACGCGAGCAGGCCTCGATCTCCTGCGGCCGACGGTGGAGGCGCTCGCCGAGGCGGAAGGCATGACGGCGCACGCCGAGGCTGCCCGGCGATGAGGGCGCTCGCACCCGACTTCGCACCGTACGCCTGGGCCGCGTCGACAGCCGAGGTCGCGCGGATCGCCGGGATCGACCCGTCGCAGGTGCTGCGCTTCGACCAGAACACGCCGCCGCTCCCTCTGCCGTCGACACGCCCGGGCACGATCGCCGGCGCCCTCGCGCGCATCAGCAGCTACCCCGGATCGACGTACGGGCCGCTCGTGCTAGCGATCGCCCGGTACGCGGGCGTCGAGCCCGAGAATGTCGTCCTCGGCGCGGGCGCGGACGACCTGATCCTGCTCTGTGCGCGTGCCTGGGCTGGTCCGGGCGACGAGGTTACGGTCCCGCAGTCGCCGACCTACCCCCTGTACCGGATCGCCGCGCAGCTCGCGGGAGCGCACGTGACAGACTGTTACCTGCCGGCCCCTGCCCTGACGTTCGCGTGCCGGCCGAACAATCCGACCGGGACGCTCGACGATCTCCCCGACGCGCGGCCGCTCGTCGTCGACGAGGCGTACTTCGAGTACGCGGGCGAGACCGCGCTGCCGCTGATCGAGGGCGGCGACGTCGTCGTGCTGCGTACCTTCTCGAAGTCGTTCGCGCTCGCCGGCGCACGCGTCGGGTATGCACTCGCGGCAGCGGACGTCGCAGCGGAGCTGAACGCGCGCCAGTCACCGGCGCCGATCTCGTCACTCGCGGCAGAGCTCGCGCTCGCCGCGCTCAGGGACCCGCCCGACGTAGGCCCGGTCGTCGCCGAGCGCGAGCGGCTCGCCTCGGCCCTGCGCGCCCTGGGGCTCGAGCCGGGCCCTTCCGCGACCAATTTTCTCTACGTCCCGGTCGAGGACGGGTTCGCGCTGAGCGATGCGCTGCTCCGTCACGGTTACGTCGTCCGCGCCTATGAGACCGCGATCCGCGCCTCGGTGCGCGATGCCGAGGACGACGATCTGCTCGTCGAGACGCTCGCGCGGATCCTCGACCGGCCCTCACCCGTCGCTCCCGCAGGCGGACGCCGAAGCCGCACTCTCCGCGCGACGGCGGAGACGCGGTTCGTCGTCCGGCTCACCCTCGACGGCGCCGGCCGTGTGCGCGTCGCCACCGGAGCCGGCCTGTACGACCACCTCCTCGAGCAGCTCGCCTTCCACGCGGGGTTCGACCTCGTGCTGGAAGGAGCCGGCGACCTCGAGACCGGAGACCACCACACGGCGGAGGACGAGGCCCTCGCCTTCGGCGGCGCGCTCGACGAGGCGCTCGGAGACCGTCGCGGGATCGCCCGCTACGGCGATGCCGTCGTGCCGATGGACGACGCGCTCGCGCGGGCCGCCGTCGATCTCGGCGGCCGTCCGCACGCCGAGCTCGCGCTCGAACGCGATCCGGGGCTCGCGACGCACATGCTGGCGAGCCTGGCGCAGTCCGCACGCGCGGCCATCCATGTCGAGGCGACGGGCCGCGATCCACACCATGTCGCCGAGGCGGCGTTCAAGGCGGTCGGACGCTCGCTCCGGAATGCGGTTCGACGCGAGTCGGCGGAGCTCCCGTCGACCAAGGGCATCCTGTGAACGTCGCGATCTGCCGCTACGGCGCAGGCAACGTGCGCTCGGTGGAGCTCGCGTTCCGACGGCTCGGCGCAGAGATCGTCGGCGACGTCGAAGGGGCGGATCTCGCGGTGCTCCCGGGTGTCGGCGCGGCACGCACCGCGCTGGCCGGGCTCCGGGCCCGGGGCGATGACGACGCCCTGCGTGAACGCTGCGCTGCAGGAAGGCCCGTGCTGGGGATCTGCCTCGGACTACAGCTCGCACTCGAGCACACCGACGAGGACGGAGGGATCGACGGGCTCGGTCTGCTGCCGGGCCGCGCTGTTCGGCTGGACACCGGGCGAGTTCCGCGCCTCGGTTGGGCCGAGGTCTCACCGCTCGGATCGGCGTTCTACTTCGCGCACTCGTATGCCTGCGAGACACCCGCGGCCACCGCGTGGTCGGAGGGCATCGTCGCCGAGGCGCGGGCCGGTTCGTTCGTCGGCGTCCAGTTCCACCCGGAGAAGAGCGGCGCCGCGGGCGCTCGTTACCTCGAAGCCGTCCTCGAGGAGGCTCGATGCCTTTCCCGCGCCTGATCCCCTGTCTCGACGTTGCTGCGGGACGCGTGGTCAAGGGCGTGCGGTTCCGCGAGCTGCGCGACATCGGTGATCCTGTCGAGCTCGGTGCGGCGTACTCCGACGAGGGCGCCGACGAGCTCGTGTTCCTCGACGTCCAGGCGACGCTGGAGCAGCGCTCGACGCTCGTCGACCTCGTGCGCCGCGTCGCCGCGAGGCTGCAGATCCCGTTCACGGTCGGCGGCGGCGTCCGCTCGGCCGGCGACGCGGAGGCGCTGCTCGAGGCGGGGGCCGACAAGGTGGCGGTCAACTCGGCTGCGCTTCAGTCGCCCGAGCTCCTTTCGAAGCTCGCTGCCCGGCTCGGGTCGCAGGCGGTCGTGATCGCGATCGACGTCGAGCGTGGGCGCGTCCGCTCGCATGCCGGAACGCTCGAGACGCAGCGTGACGCCGTCGACTGGGCGCGCGAGGCGGTCGAACGTGGGGCCGGCGAGATCCTCCTCACCTCGATCGACGCCGACGGGACGCGCTCGGGCTACGACCTCGAGTTGACCGCGGCCGTGGCCGGGGCGGTCGACGTGCCGGTAATCGCGTCGGGTGGTGCGGGGAACGCGAGCCACGTCGCCGACGTGCTCGAGACGGCACAGGCGGCGCTCCTGGCCTCGATCCTGCATGAGAACCCGGCCCGGCTCGGCGCTCTTCGGCGGGAATTGCGCGACCTCGGGGTGGTGGTCCGCGATGCAGCCTGAGCTTCGCCCGGCGATCGTGCAGGATGCCGCCGACGACCGGGTGCTCATGCTCGCGTGGATGAACGCCGAGGCCGAGGCCCGGACGCGTGCGACCGGGCAGGCGTGGTTCTGGAGCCGGTCGCGTCAACGGCTCTGGCGGAAGGGCGAGACCTCCGGCAACACGCTCGCGGTAGAGGAGCTGCGCGACGACTGCGACGGTGATGCGCTCCTCGTTCGGGTTCGTCGCGCAGGCCCCGTGTGCCACACCGGGGCCGTCTCGTGCTTCGCGCCCGCGCTCTGGCGCACCGTCTCGGACCGGGCTGCCGAGCGACCGGCAGGGTCCTACACCGCGGAGCTACTCGACGCCGGCACCGGTGCCTGCGCGCGGAAGGTGGGCGAGGAGGCCGTCGAGCTCGCAGTGGCTGCGCTGGACGAGGAGGACGGCCGCGTGATCGAGGAGGCGGCCGATCTGATCTACCACCTGTACGTGCTGCTGGCGAGTCGCGGCATCGACCTCGCGCAGGTCGAGGACGTGCTCAGCGATCGGGCAGGTTCGCGATCGCGATGACGAGCAGGGCGCCGAACGCGACCTGGAAGAGGAAGATGCCGACGCTGAGGAGCCCGATCCACTGCAGCTGCGAGAGCCCGGCGAGCACTCCGCCGCCGATCTGAATCGCGAAGAGCCGAATCGACTCGACGGCGGCCGAGACGGTCGTGACGAGCCAGAGCCCGAACGCCGCTTCGAACGTGAAGAGCGCGATCGAGGCGACGATGTGCGCGGCGTAGAACACCGAGCCCAGCGTGTCGGGTGTCAGCAGGTCGGCGAGCAGGAGCACGGCGAGGACTCGCAGCCACGCGGCGTGTCTCGTACGCCCGCTGTGCTCGAGCAGTCTTGCGGCGTGTGCGATGAGCGCGCTCGCGACGAGGAAGCCGACGGCGTACGGAAGGATGGTGCTGAACCGGCCGCCGTAGAAGCTGAAGCCGTGGTTGTCGCTGAGACCGCCGCGCGCGATGGCGACGCAGAGGAGCATCGCGCTCCAGAAGACGAGCTGGGCGAAGAAGAGATATCGCGCCGCCACCGGCACGGTCGAACGATAGCTCCCGTCAGCAGGTCGACTTGACGGGGCCGCCCGCGTGCGAGACGGGAACATGTTCCGCTCGGGCGAGCGCAGCAAGCCGGCGGCGGTACACGACCATGTCCGGGTGTTGCCAGTCGCCGTGCGTCTGGCAGCGCCACGGCGCGTAGAGCTCCCGATGGTAGGGGCTCGTCAAGCTCTCGGCGTGTCCGATCACGTTCGGCAGCGAGATGTGGAACCGGTGCATCAGCCAGAGCGTGAGGCGGAGCGAGGCCTCGAGCTGTGCGCGATTCTCGAGGATCGACGCGTCGCTCGTGCCCACGTCCTCGATGCCGATCGCCGTCCAGTTGAGCCCGACGGTATGGCGACACATCACGTCGAGTGGAGACGAGCTGGTAGATGGTTCCGTCCCGGTCGATCACGAAGTGCGCGCAGGTTCCGGGCAGCTCGCCGAGCTCGGGATCGGGCGCGTCGGCGGCGAAGGCCGCCCAGACGGGCGTGAACGTCGTGGTCGCCGTGTAGTGCTCGACGATCACGTGCGGATGCACGAGCCGCCACCGGTCGACTCCGTAATGACGTTCGGCGTAGCGAGCGGTCTCGGCGCGGCGCACCTCCCCGAACGGGATCGGCCGCTGGACGATGTGGGGGGCGGGGGGGACTGCGGCGACCCAGACGGCGAGCAACGTGGCGAGCGGGAGCATGGGTTTGTAAATGATCGCCGAGGGGTCGGCGAACTGCTCGGGGTTGTGGCTAGGATGCCCGCCGATGCGGCTTCTCGGAGGGGGGTTCCTGGCAGCGTTGGTCGTCGCCGCAGCGGCAGCGGCTGCGACATCCCCGCCGCTCCCCGTCTTCCAGCGCTCGGCTCACGCCTACGACAAGCTTCCCGTGGTCGCGAAGTCGGTCGGCGCCGTCCAGGTCTCGCGGCGCGTCGCCACGGCCATCGACACGAAGAAGCGGCCGTACCTCGTCTACGCGACGCTCATGAAGGACAAGTCGGTCTGCGTGCTGCTGGTGCAGTCCGACTCCTACCGTGCGCGGTGCGCGCCGGGCACCGCACTGTTCGCACCTGGTCGCGACACGTTCTCGGTGATCAAAGGGCTGATCGGTGGAGTTGCCGCCACCACGGTCAAGAAGGTCGTGCTCGTCGGCGCAGACAGCGCGGAAGACGATTCCGCTCACGAAGGACGGCGGCTACATCTACGGCTGCCCCGCGCCGACGAACTGCGCCACCTGGGTTCGCGAGGTCCTCGGCTACAGCTCAGCCGGGAAGCTGATCTCGACCGAGCGCACGCACTAGCTAGCCCTTCTTACAGCGGGCAGCGTGGCGCTTTGACGTAGCGCGGCGTCACCACGCACCAGCCCGGCTTCGTCTTGACACCGGTGCGGACGTAGATCGTCGGTCGGTTGCGACTGAGCCCGCAGATGTGGTCGTAGCCCATCAGCTTCATCCCGCCGATCTTGCCGGCCGCGTTCCAGCAGACCACTGACGAGGTCATGCCGACCTTCGTGGCGAGATCGGATGCGAGCCGCTCGTTCGTGAGCGGCTTCGATCCGCAACCGACGAGGACAGCGACGCCGAGGCCGATCGCCGCTAACCGGGCCTTCATGGGGCGCAGGGTAGCCGCTCCGGAGGACGCTAAAGGTCGCGCGGAACGGTGCCGATATCCCGGTCGTGAGGATTGGGGCGACAGCCCGGGTTGGTTCCGTGGCGGCGTTGGTGCTGGTGCTCGTCGCAACCGCCGGCGCATCCTCCGGGGGGCCCCGGAGAGCCGTCGGAGTCGCTGCGTTCCAGGTGACGAGCGGCGTCTACCGGCTTACGCACCGGCCGGTGCGTCACAGGCCGACGAAACCGCATCGCAGGCTGGCGGGCGCGCGTTCGATCAAGCGCATCCTGGTAGCGCCGCAGCCGCCCGTGCCGGCGTCGCAACCGGCGACCGTGGTCCCGACCGACCCCGGCTGGTCGCAGGAGTGGGGCCTCACGCAGATCGACGCTCCAGCGGCCTGGCACGTCTCATCCGGCTCCGGGCCGGTCGTGATCGCTGTGATCGACAGCGGCGTCGATCCGGCACAGCCTGACCTGCAGGGCGCGCTCGTTCCCGGCGCCGACTTCGCGGACGGAACCGGCGACACCTCCGACCAGTACGGCCACGGGACGATGGTCGCCGGCGTCATCGCCGCGCGGCCTGACAACGGCCTCGGCGGCGCCGGTATCTGCTGGTCGTGCCGCGTGATGCCGGTGAAGGTCCTCGGCGCAGACGGCAGCGGGACTGCGGCCGCGATCGCCGACGGCATCCGGTACGCCGCAGACCACGGCGCGAGCGTGATCAGCATGAGCTTCGTCCTCACCGGCCCTGACTCCGGCGTCGAGTCCGCTCTCGCGTATGCGCACTCGCGCGGTGTGCTCCTGGTCGCGGCGGCCGGCAACAGCGGCAGCGACACGCCGACCTACCCGGCCTCCTATCCGGACGTGATCTCGGTGGCGGCGGTCGACCAGTCCGGGGCGCTGTACCCGTGGTCGGCGCGTGGCTCGTGGGTGACGCTCGCCGCGCCCGGCTGCGCGTTCACGACCGCGATCGGAGCGTCGTTCGTCTCGAACTTCTGCGGCACCTCCGCGGCGGCGCCGCTCGTGGCCGGCCTCGCCGGCCTGGCGCTCTCGGCGGGCGGCGGCTCGGCTGCCGACGTCGAGGCCGCGCTCGAGCAGACTGCCGTGCCCGTTGCCCGGCTGCGGTCGGCAGCGGCCGCGATCGACGCCCTGGCGCTGCTCGAGCAGCAGACCAGCCGCTAGCGAGAACCCCCGTCCTTTCTTCTCTCCGCTGAGGGCCCACAAATGACGGAGGGCCCGCTCGCGCGGGCCCTCCGCTTCTTCCAGCTAGCGGTGAACCGCTAGGCGATTGCCACCCGCACCGACCGGATGGACGGAGCGAGCTTGAGGCTGCCGACACGGACCTGACGGTTCGTGGCGACATACCGCGTGATCACACGGCTCGACACCTTGCCGTGCGACTTGCTGATCAGCGTGATCTTCAGCTTGGCGGTCTTCGCCGGGCCGTTCACGCGGACGACCAGATAACGACCCTGCCCGATCTTGACGACCCGCGCGGTGGCGAGCGTCATCGTCTTGGCGGCGGCGGCCGGAGCCGTCTTCGCCGTCGGGACAGGAGCCGAGACGGCAACTGGAGCCGCCGTCACGGCCGGTGCGGTCGAGCCGGTCGAGCCGGTCGAGCCGGTCGAGCCAGCAGGAGCAGCCGCCGGCGGAGTCGTCGTCGTGCTACCGCATGCGGTACCGCTGGTCGGGTTGAAGTCAGTCGAGCGGAAGATGCCGTCGCCACCGTTGCGGGTGTCGATGTTCTCCGACACGACGTCGATGCAGGTGCCGGTCGTGCTGCGCACGAAGATCCCGGCCTCTCCGTTCGGCACCGTCTTAACGTTCACGAAGCCTTGCGTCACAGTGCCCCAGTCAGTCTGGCCGGTGGTGTCGTACGGAGGCACCTTCGCGGCGTCGGAACCGATGACCGCGCCTGAGCCCGTGAATGACTGAGCACTGAACTGGACCCTGGCACCCTCGACCGGATTGCCCTGCGGGTCGAGAATCGTCTCGACGCAGAACGCCTCGTTCGTGCTCTTCGGAACGCAGTTCAAGACCTTGCTCGACGCGTAGTTCACGGTCTTCGTGAGCGCGTTGGAGGTCTTGTTCCCGCCGTCCCAGAGAACCGGCTGGTCCGGATAGACCGAGGTCGCCGTGATCGTCGAGTGGCCGACCGGAGCCGGGCCGTAGATGTCACAGCGGCCGTTCGAGTCCGGCGTCAGAACGATGCCGGGGTACGGGTCGTACTGCACATACGCCTCGCCATGCTCGTCCGTGTAGACGGCGACGCCCGTTGCCCCATGGGGCAGCGGAATCGCATTGCCCGAAGCGTCATAGCAGTCGTTGTAGCCGTGGGAGTAGCTCGTGGTGAACGTATCCCAGTAGTCGTAGATCCCCGCCACCTGCTCCGTCGTGTAGATGTCCGACGGGTCGGTGAAGCCGAGGAAGCTGGTGAAGTTGTTCGACGCGTGCCCTGCAACACCCGAGGTGGTAGGAGCCCACGAGAAGATGGCTCCCTCACCGGGCAGCGTTGCCGGGATGAGCGCCTTGTAGAACGGTGCATACAGGTCGTGCGGCGTGCCACCGGTCTCAGAACCGGTGCCGTCACGGCTGTAGATGTCGGACTTGTCGGCCTTGACGAGCGTGCCGACCGTCGAGTCCGCGCTGATGTTGACGTCGACGCGGAGCGCCGGCATCGGAGCATCGCCCGCGTCCAGCTTCCCGTCGGACAGCAGCGTGTCGAACGGGCGGATTGGATCGAACGGACCGAACGCGTACGCGTCCGTGCCACCGTAGATGTTCGAGAACGGCCCGAGATCCGGGTCGCTCGACTCGTCTGGTGCTCCCAGACAGTTGTCGACGGCGTCGACAGTCGTCGCCGTCAGCTTGTCCGCGCAGAAGCTCGACGTGACGTGACCTTCCGTGGTCAAGTCATCGTCATGGATATCCCACCGATTCGCGGCTGCGCCGGGGGAGTTGCTCCCCGTGAGCGAGTCGTCGACGGCGAGGTGCTGTGCCAGCCAAGCCCAGTCGTCAGGCAGCGTGACCGTCGGACGCCCGTAGGAGGCGAAATCGTTTCCGAACGGGAACGTGCCCTTGACCAGGACGTGGATCAGGCCATTCTCGAACGAGTTTCCGTCGGGGCCAGGAATCGGGTTGAAGACCCCGTTGCCCGTCGGATCGCCGAGGTTTGCACCGGCCTGCTCATCGATGACCGGGGCCTGGTCCTGCATCCAGATCACGAGGAACTGGTGCTGGTCGAGCGAGTCGGCGCTGAGCAGCACCGTCTTGTACGCGTTGTTGATCGACAGCTTGTAGACCGCGAGGCCCGGCTTCTGCGAGGTGACCTCGAACGAGAAGCAGAGACCGCTGGTCGTGAACCACCCGTTCGGCGGTGAGATGATCACCGGGCCGGAGTGGGTCTCGTCAACGCCCGACCAGTCCTCGATCGAGGCGGTCGCGTTGAACGGAAGGCCGAGGCTCTGGACCGAGGCCTGATTCTCGCCGTCTCCGTAGCCGAGACACTTCACGACCTTGACGGTCTCACCGGCCCAGGCCACGTACGGAATGTTCGTGGTCTGCGGGTCGATGGACTGCACGTGCCCGGCTGCCGCCGTGCCCACGCCGATCGTGAGCGCGGCAATCGCCGCAATCGCTGCGGCGAGCGCAAAGCTGATGCGTAGACGCATCCCTTCCCCCTCTCTTCCAATCCCTAGGAGTTACCCAACTTCCGATCATCGGTCGTAGCGAGAAGCAATCCGCTACGACGAAGGTTGTTGCCTGACAAATCCCCCCTTTCGACCTTGAAACGGCCCGCCACCCTCGGCGGCCGCAAGTGATGTTCTAGACGCGCGGGGGGCCTGAATCAAGGGCGCGGCGGGTAGGCTTTCGACCGCAAAAACCTAGCCTCTCCAGGAATTTCCGTGTTTCGGGCGGTTCGCGAAACCCCCGCCTTTCGAAGTGAGCGGAAGGCCAGTACCCTGGGGTGAGGTGCGGCGGCTCCTTCTCGTAAGCTCGATCCTGCTTGCGATGCTCTCGGCGCTCGCCGTGGGGGTTGCAGGCGCGGACCCGAACGATCCGAGCTGGCCGGCGGAGTGGGGACCGCGCCTCACGCGAGCCTCCGATCTGTGGCAGGTCTCCACGGGCGACCCGCGGATCGTGATCGCGGTCGTCGACACGGGCATGGACCCCATCCCGGGCGAGCTGACGCAGGTCGTGCCGGGTTGGGACATCGTCGGGAACGACGCCTCGACCGGCGACGACAACGGCCACGGAACCTGGGTCTCGAGCGTGATCGCAGCGCTCGGAAACAACGGCACCGGCATCGCCGGCTACTGCTGGCACTGCTCGATCATGCCGGTGCGGGTCGCAGAGGGCCGCGAGGGAGGAGCCCTGGCCTCGACGATCGGCGGCGGCATCCGCTGGGCGGTCGACCACGGTGCACGCATCGTCAACGTCAGCCTGGCCTCGAACGGGTTCGACTCCGGCGAGCTCGACGCGGTGGAGTACGCAGAGGACAAGGGCGTGATCGTGATCGGGGCAGCCGGTAACGGCGGCGACACCGATCCGCTGTATCCCGCCGCGTACCCGGGAGTCCTCGCGGTCGCGGGAACGGACGAGACGGATCAGCTCGACGACTGGTCGACCCGTGGCTCGTGGGTGCAGCTTGCTGCTCCGGGGTGCGAGATGGTGATGGACGCCGACGTCGGCCCGGCCTACGGCTGCGGATCGTCGTTCGGCCCGCCGGCGGTCTCCGGCATTGCCGGACTGCTCTTGTCGATCGATCCCGGCCTGACGGCGAATCAGGTGAAGGACGCGCTGCTCGCGACCGCTCACCCTGTAGCGGGGATCGGCGGCGGCGAGGTCGATGCCTGGGCGGCTGCGAACTACCTCGGGCTCGTCCCGGCCCAGCCTCCTCCTCCGCCGTCCTCGGTGACGCCCACGGTCACACCACCCGCGTCGTCCAGGCAGGTGCTGCTCACCGAAGGCGTCGTTCGCCGGAAGACCGTCGTGCGCCTTCAGCTCGCCGCCGGACCGCTCTATCTCCAACTGATCGGTCATGCCGCGGCGGCCGACTGCTCGATGAGCATGCGGGCCTCCGGGGTCCTCTATGTCGCTCTCCCCGGCGAGAAGACCGTCCGGAGCCTCGCGGCGACCGTCAAGGCGGGCAACTACTCCGTCACGATCGGCTGCCGCGACTCGCGGCCGAAGTCGTACTCGCTGAACGCGACCGCGATGTTCCCGAACTAGCTAGAGCGAACTAGAGGCTCGACACCTTCGTCGCCGGTGCGGGGCATTGCGCTCCCGCACCGGCGAGGATGGTGAGGCGGTGCGTCGTCACGATGCCTCGACCGCGACGACGCCCGCGTTGACGACCTCGACAGGGCTCACCGGACGCACGAGCCCACGGGTGATCGCCCAGTGGCTCGCTTCGATCCGGTTGCGCACGCCGAGCTTCTTGTAGGTGTTCGCGAGGTGGAACTTGATCGTCTGGTCGGTCACCCAGAGGATCTTCGCCACCTCCCGGTTGGGACGGCCCTCCGCCACCAGCCGGAGGATCTCCAGCTCGCGTCGTGTCAGCCGCGCACGGGCGCCGACGCAATGGTCGGTTGCGCCGGTCTCCTCGAGCTGTGCGGCGTATGCCTCGGTGACGGCACGGACGAGCTCGGTCGCGCCGAGCTGCCGGTCGACCGCCCAGTAGGCGCCGCCGGCAAGAGCTGCGTCGACGGTCAGCCGGTCTTCGTTCTCGACGAAGACGACGGTGACCAGGTCGGGGCGGCGCTTGTGCACCCGCCGAAGCAGGCGGTACAGCTCACGGTTGTCGACCTCGTCGTCGAGGCCGACCAGCAACAGGTCGGCTGCGTGCGCATCTGCGAGGTCGGGTGCCCGCCTCAGTTCGCCCGAGTTGGCGACCACCGAGACGTTCGACCGCGTCAGTGCGGCGGTGACTGCCTGCTGCCACAGCGGATCCGGATCGATCACCACGGCACGTGCCGCGGTCGTTATCACAATTCGTTCCCTCATTTCCCCTCTCCTTGCGCATCGCGCGCAGGTTCAAGTCCGTCGATACGCCCGAGTCGATATCCCCGCGACTCGGGCAAGCCAGCTCGTGGCGACGGACTATCCGGGGCGTTCGAGAGAGACGGCGGTGCCACTCGACGGGCACCGCAACCGCCAAGGCGACGCGGGACGTGAGCCACGGCGGGATGATCGAGAGGACGGCTGCAAGAGCCGCAAAGAGCAGGACGGCGCCACCGGCGGGCCCGCTCAGCGCGCCGCCGAACGAGATCGGCGAGTCGTTCACAGGTGCGTTCGGGGTCGATGGCAAGGTCGGCGCCTTGGGCGGCGCAGTGCTGCGCGGCGGCGAAACGTTGCCGTCCGGCGCGACGGGCACCTCGCTCGGCGGTACGAGTGTGACGCCCTGCGCGGGAACGAATGTCCCGGCGGTCAGCGCCGGCGTCTGCGGGTGAATCACAGGCTGGGAGAAGAACGGTCTCTTGGTTGCCGACTTGCTCGCCGTGGACGCGACGAGGCTGCGATGGGACGGCGCGACATGAGTGCGCTTCCTGACCGGATGCGCGTTTCGGAAAGGTCGTGACCGGGGTCGACGGCGACCGGTGCGGGCGCGGCGACAGAGGCACTCGATTGGCGGCGTGGCTGACGGAGGGGTCGGCGCCGTTGCTGCCGGTGCAGGCTCGGGCTGCACGTTGAGCGTGATCTCGGTCGTGACGTTCGAGCCTGCTGCCGTCGTCGAGGGCACGGCGGCCGGAGGTTGCGGAGACGAAGCGACGGCCGGGAGCGAAGGCGCCGGCTCGGAGCCGGACGGCACGGCGGTCGGCGGCGCGTTGGTTGTCGGCGTCGCTGTTGCGGTGCCGGTCGCCGTCGTGCCGTTGGCCGCCGTGGTCGTGCCGTCAGTCGCGGTCGTGCCGGTCGTCGTGCCGGTGCCGGTGGCCGCCGCCGTCGTCGTGCCGTCGGTCGTGGTCGTGCCGGTCGTCGTCGTCGAGCCGTTGGTGGTGGTCGTTCCGTCGGTCGGTTGGGTGACCGCCGGCGATGCGCTGCCGTCGGCCGGCGCTGGTGCCGCAGCCGACGACGTTCCACCGGTCGTTGTCGTGGTCGAGTCGGTGGTCGAAGCGGCCTGGCCGCTGGTGTCGGCCGGTGAGGCCGCCGTTGTCGTGTCGCCTGGTGCGGTCGAGTCGTCGGCAGCGGCCGGGCCTGCGATCGCGAGTGCCGCCACGGCGCAGCAGAGCAACGCAAGCAGCAGCGCTGCGCTGTGCGGCCGACCGACCCTCGTCCCGACCTTCACTCCCACCGACACCCTCCGATTACCCGCTCCCACACCAGTATTTACCAGCCCGCGCGGCTGGACACAACCTCGCGCGCATCCCTGACGATCCGCGCGGAACTCTACGGGAGAGGGGGTGGGACCTTCCTCCGGGGAAAACTAGCCTGCAGTCGAGTCGAAAAGGGTGCAGTATGGGGCCAACGACCGGCGCAGGACGTGGTTGCGCCGTGATCCGCAGAGGGGGTTAGAGGGTCGGATGGGGGGGAAGTTCGGAATCGGGGGGCGCCTGGTTCTCGCAGCTCTGCTTGCAGGAACACTGCTCTTTGCCGACGACCGGCACGGTCAGCGCCGACCCGATCGCGTACGTCGTCTCGATCGGGAATGCGGCCTCGGGACCGGAAGGTGACTCGCCGGGCGCCAATTCGTTGAGCTTCCCGGTCAGCGTGTCACCGACACCGACGGACAACATCGACATCACGTACACGAGCTCCGAAGGGATCACGCAGGCATTCACCTTTCCGGCGAACGCGTCGTCTGCGTCGATGCCGGTGCCGATCAACGGCAACACGACGCCCGAGGACGATCGCACGATGACGGTCACGCTGACCGGCGCGACGTTCGAGACCGACACGGCCGACTCGATTTCGATCGGCACGGCAGCCGGAACAGGAAAGATCATCGACGATGACTGGCGGATCACCGGCCTCGCGTCGAGCCCGGCGAACGCAACCGTGAGCGAGTCCGGCGGCGCGACGATCGACTTCCAGGTCACGCTCAACGCAAATGCCCCGGCGACTCACGCGATCAAGGTCGACTACGCCCTCACCGACGGATCGGGCGCCGCCGGCGCGAAGTTCGGCACCGACTACAAAGTGACCCAGCCCGCCGCCGGGAAGCAGAGCGACACGCTGATCTTCGCGCCGGGCACGAACGTCGTCGACGTGAAGGTTCAGGGGATCAACGACGGCGTCTACGGCTACAACAAGACGTTCACGATGACGATCTCGAACCCGCAGGGTGCCAGCTTCGCGGGGGGTGCGACCACGTCGGAGTCGGGAACGATCACGGAGTCGACCGCTCCGCCGGTCGTCGCGATCTCATCGTCGTGCGGCACCGTCAGTGCGGGGAACATCGCGACCATCCCGCTACGGACCTCGTACGCGAGCCCGATCCCCGCGACCGTGACCTGGACGACCGCGAACGGTACGGCGGTGGCGGGCGACTACAACGGGGGCACGGGCACCGCGACAGTGCCGGCAGGCTCGCGCGACGGGTCGATCACGATCCAGACGAACGAGCATCCGCCGCCCGGAAGCCGAACGTTCACGGTCACACTCTCGAACCCGCAGCAGACGACGATCCTCAGCGGTGGCGGCACGACGACCTGCACGATCGTCCAGCCGCAGAACGCCGGCGCCGACACGCTGCCGTCGCTGCAGTTCAGCAACCCCGCGGCCGTCCCACAGCCGCCGGCGGGCGGCTCGCCGGTCACGGTGCCGGTCACCGTCACGCTCAATCCGCCGGTCGTCCAGCCGTCGTCGCCCGGTCCCGTGGACGCGCAGTGGCAGACGCAGCCCGGAACGGCGACGGCGCCGGCCGATTTCACCAACGCTTCGGGCACGTTGCACTGGGACGCCGGGAAATTCGGAGGCCAGACGATCAACGTCCAGGTCAACCCGGCAACCGGGACGGGCAACACACCGCTGACGTTCACGATCGCGTTCCAGACGACCACAGCCGTGTTCGTCAGCGCGGCAAGCACCGTCACGATCACCGTGGTTCCGCCGGCGAGCCCGCCGGCGCTCACGGTCGCGGATGCCTCGGCGCTCGAGTCGGCAGGCTCGATTCCGGCGGTCGTGTCGCTCGCACCGAGCCCCACGAGCTCCGTCACGGTGCAGTACGCGACTGCCGATGGAACGGCGAAGGCAGGGACCGATTACACGTCGGTCAGTGGCGCGCTCACCTTTGCCGCCGGCCAGACTTCGAAGACGGTGCTCGTTCCGATCAACAACGACACCAAGGTGAACGGGACCAGGTCGTTCACGTTCACGCTCTCGAGCGCGACCAACGCGATCATCGGCGACGCGACCGCCACGCTGACGATCCGTGACGACGACGGTGCTCCTCCGCCGCCGCCGCTTGTCAGGCCGTCACCGCCGCAGAAGACGCCGACGCCGGTGCCGACGGCTCAGCCGCCGCCCCCGAAGAGCAGCGGCGAGAACGGCAAGCACGTCGTGCTCGTGCAGGTGCTGACCGGGCAGAGCACGGTCGACCCCAAGGGGTATGCGCACTTCAAGCTCAGCTGCCCCGCGCCGGCCGTACAGACGTGCCAGGGGACGATTCTCCTCCAGGTGCGGATCCAGCCGAAGAAGCCGAAGGGCTCGAAGAAGAAGCCGCCGCTCAAGACCGTGACCGTTGGGTCGGGGGCGTTCAAGATCCGCGTCACGCAGTCGGCCATGGTCAAGGTCAGGGTGACGAAGCAGGGGCTCAGCCTGCTCGAGTCCTACCGGCGCATCCAGGTGAAGGCGACGGTCTCGGCGAAGGACGCGCAGAACGTCAAGGGCATCACGGCCTGGTTCGTCACGGTGCAGGCGCCGGCACGCGCGATCACGATCAAGACGAAGTGACGACGTCGCGGAGGGCGCGCTCCGCGAGCTCGTCTCCGATCGCAAGCGACGCAGTCGCGGCCGGCGACGGCGCGTTGAGGACGTGCATCATCCGCTCGGTTCCGACGATCAGGAAGTCGTCAACGAGATTGCCGTCGGGTGCGAGTGCCTGAGCACGGATCCCGGTCGGGCCGAACGTGACGTCGTCGGCGCGGACTCCCGGCACGTAGCGCTGCATGTCCCGGACGAATGCGCGCTTCGAGACGTCGCGATGCAACTCGGCTGCGCCCGTGCGGAGGTGGCGGACGATGAACCGCCACGATCCCGCGTACGCAAGCGCGCTCGCCGCGTCGCGCAGATCGAGCGCGGCGCGCCGGTAGCGCTCGCGCGCGAATGCCAGCACCGCGTTCGGCCCGGCGACGACCGATCCGTCGAGGCGCTTCGTGAAGTGGACGCCGAGAAACGGGAACGCAGGATCCGGGACCGGGTAGACGAGCCCGCGCACGAGCCCTTCGGTCTTCTGCCCAAGCGTGTAGTAGTCGCCGCGGAACGGGACGATTCGCACGGGTGGCCGCGCCCCGGCGAGCGCGCGCGACACGATCGGCCTGGAGGCCGGCGCACCCGATCACCGCGCGTGCCTGAAGCGGGCCTTCGTCGGTGTCGATCCGCACCTCACGGGCGTTGAGCTCGAACCCCCGGACCGCGCGACCGGTCAGGATCCTTCCGCCTGTTCCGCTGGACGTCGTCTGCGTACGCGCGTGTGACTGCGCCGTAGTCGATGATCCCCGTGCGCGGTGCGTGCAGCGCACGCGAGCCCACTGCGTGCGGCTCGACCTCGCGCAGCTCGTCGCCGTCCAGGACGCGTAGCCCTTCGACGCCGTTTGCGACGGCGCGCCGGTGCAGCTCGTCGAGCCGGGGCAGCTCGGTCGGGTCGAGCGCGACGATCAGCTTCCCGCACGCGACGAACGGAATCTCCCGCTCCGTCGCGTACTGCTCGAGCTTCTGCTTCCCCTCGATGCAGAGTCGAGCCTTCAACGAGCCCGGCTTGTAGTAGATGCCCGAGTGGAGGACGCCCGAGTTGTGGCCGGTCTGGTGGGTGCCCGGCAGAGGCTCCTTCTCGATCACTGCGAGCCGGAGCTTCGGTCGCTTGACGAGCAGCGCCCGAGCCGTGGCGAGCCCGACGATTCCGGCCCCGATGACGACCACGTCGAAGGTCTCGTCGCCGGCCACTGCGCTGACCTTAGTGAAGTCCGCTTGCTAGGGCACGACGGGTGCTGCATGATCGCGCAATGCGTGTGCGGAAGGACCGGAAGCGCGAGCTGATCAAGGCCGTTCCGCTCTTCTCGCATTGCTCGAAGAAGGAGCTCGACCGCCTTGCGTCGGAGCTCGACGAGATCGAGATGCCGAAAGGCAGAGTGCTCACGCGGGAGGGCGAGCTCGGGCGCGAGTTCGTCGTCCTCGTCGACGGGGGCGCAGAGGTGACGAGGGACGGCCGCCGCGTCAATCTTCTCGGAGCCGGCGACTTCCTCGGAGAGATCGCCCTCATCTCCGGCGGTCCGCGGACGGCGACGGTGACGACGACCTCGGATTCGGACCTCCTCATCCTGACCGCGCGCTCGTTCGCGCGTGTGACGAAGGAGATGCCGTCCGTTCAGGAGAGCGTCCTCAAGGCTCTCTCCGAGCGCCTCGCCGCCGACGCCCTGTGAAAGCGCGTAGGAAGCTCGGCTCGGGGCCGGAGTCGGGCACTATTCCCCGGTGAAGCTGACCGTCGCAGGGTGCTCGCCGGCGTGGCCGAATCCGGGTGGCGCGCAGTCGGGGTACCTCGTCGAAAGTGGCGGCGGCCGGTTGCTGCTCGACTGCGGGCCGGGCGTCCTTCCGCGGCTGCGAGCCGCAGAAGGATGGCCGCGTGTCGACGCGATCGTGATCTCGCACTTCCATCTCGATCACTGGGGCGACGTCGTGCCCTGGGTCTGGGGGCTCAAGTTCGGCCCGGCGAGCGGGGAACCGCATCCGGAGCTGTGGCTTCCGCCGGGCGGAGGCGAGACGCTCGCGCGCTTCGGCGTTGAGCTCGGCCAGCCGAGCATGTTCGAGGAGACGTTCGAGATCCACGAGTACGAGGACCAGAAGCCGTTCGAGGCGGCCGGGCAGCGCGTCGTCGCACACCGTGTCCTGCACTACGAGATGCTCGCCTTCGGCTTTCGCGTCTCCGCGAACGGGTCGACGCTCGCGTATTCGGCCGACAGCGGGCCGACCGACGCACTGGTCTCGCTCGCCCGTGACGCCGATCTCTTCCTCTGTGAGGCGACGCTGCTCCAGCCGAACCCGGAGGGTGGGATCCGCGGGCACCTGTCGGCGGCCGAAGCGAACGAGGCCTTCCAGGCCTCGGGTGCCGATCGGCTCCTGCTGACGCACCGCCCGGCCGAGCGTCCGCTCGAGGACTCCTTCGAGCAGGTGTTCGACGGGCTCGAGCTCGAGCTTTAGTTCGACGCTTCGATCTGGCGGATGCGAGCCGCCAGTGCTTCGAGGAGCGGCCAGGCGATCGTCGTGTGCTCCTCGACGAGCGGCCTGAACTGCCACGCGGTCAGCCCGTAGGCCTTCCCGTCGGACGTCGCCGTGATCGTCGCCGTTCGGAGCCCTCCGTCGACGAGGGCGATCTCGCCGTAGTAGTCCCCCGGGCCGAGTGAGCGGCGCTCGGCGCCGTCGACGGTCACGAGGGCCGTGCCCGACTCGATCACGAAGAACCCGGCTGCGCCCTGCCCCTCGGTGGTGAGCTGGGTGCCCTCCTTGAAGGAACGCTCCGTGAACGTCGCTGCGAGCAGTTTCAGCGCGCGGTCGTCGACCCGCGAGAACAACGGCACGTGCTTCAGGAGATCGACCGGCGCGGGCACGTCGCCATCGTAGAGGACTCGCGATGCGATGTGAACTACGCGGTTCCCGGAACGACGCCCAGGCGGGCGGCGATCACGTCCTGCGCGACTCCGGTGCTCCCTGCGTGGCCGCTCACCGCCGCGAGGAAGTCGCCGCGCTCGAGTGCCCAGAGCTCGCACGCGGTCTCGGCTTCGACCGTCGCGGTCCTCGGAACGTCTCGAAGCAGGGCGATCTCGCCGACGTACCCGGGCGCGTCCTCCCGCTTCGCACCCTCGGGCAGCGCGATCTCGAGCGTGCCGCTCGTGAGGATGTAGAAGCGGTCGCCCTCGTCGCCGCGCCGGAACAGGGCGCGCCCGGCGGCGAGCTCGACGCGAGCGACGCGGGCGCCGAGGAACTCGAGCGTCGCGAGCGGGAGCGGCGCCAGGAAGGGCACGCCGCGCAGCGCCGTGATGATCTCCTCGTCGACCCCCGCGCCGTCGTCGATCCTGCGCAGCTGCGCGAACGTGAGCAGGACGAGGATCGGCAGGACGCTGCCGGTGACGATCAGGGCGGCACGCGGGCCGGCGAGACCGACGAGCACCGGCGCGAGCAGGGCTCCGAGCGCCATCCCCGCGACCACCATGCTCTCGACGACGCCGAAGACGCGGGCCGCGACCGCGGTCGGAGCCGTTCGCTGGAGGAGCGTGATCGCCGACACGTCGACCAATGTGTTGCCGAGCCCGACGAGCCCGAAGGCGAGCACCGCGACGGCGGTGTTCACGACGAGCCCGAGCACGACCAGCGGCGCCCCCCAGAGGAAGATGCCGATCGCCAGATCCTCACCGAGTCGCTTCCTGACGAGCAGCGCCAGCATCACCCCGGCCCCGGCGATCGAGCCGATGCCACTTGCAGCCTCGAGGATCCCGACACCGGCCGAGCCGAGGTCGAGCAGGCGAAGCGCGGTGACGACGACGAGCACGCCGAGGGCTCCCGCGACGAACGCCTGGGCGCCGTAGAGGCCGATCAGCAGGCGCAGTCGAGGCTCCTGGCGGATCGCGCGCACACCGCCGAGCAGTCCGTGGCGGTCCCTCTCTGCCTCGTCTCCGGCCGCGGCTTGCGGTCTCGACGACCGCACGCGGGCGATCAGAGATGCGCTCCAGGCGAACGTCGCCGCCGTGAACGCGAAGACGAGTGCCGGGCTCGAGAGCGCGAGGAGGAACGCGCCGAGGGCCGGGCCGATGAACGAGCCGACGCTGTCGATGGTGCTCGACGACACATTGGCTGCGGTCAGCTCTTCGGGCGAGTTCGCGATGGTGGGGAGGAGTGCGGCCTCCGCGGGGCGGAAGACCGTGCCGGACACGGTCGTCAACAGAGCGGTCGCGTAGACGACGAACGCCGACCAGTGCTGATGCGCGGCCACTGCCGCAGTCCCGACGGTGGCGACGCGCGCGAGATCGGACACGAGCATCACGTGCTCGCGGCGGTGGCGGTCGGCGAACGACGCGGCGAAGGGAGCCACCGCCGAGGCCGTGGCGAGGCGGACGGCCGTCAGCGCTCCGACCGCCGTCACGCCGCCTGCCTTGTAGGCGAAGACGGCGATCGCAATCCCGTAGGCGTACGTTCCCGTCACGGAGCCGGCGAAGGCGAGCTGTACCTTTCGGATGTCCGGGTTCGCGAAGACCCCACGGAAGGCGCCGAGCGACTGGCCGATCCGGGCGCTGAGAGAGAGGCTCACACGGCCGAGAATCTCAGCATTTGACGTGGAGGTGAAGTGGCAGGGAAGATTTGTCGGCGCTCGGCCGTCTTGTGGGCGTCCCTGGTTTATGTGATCGCGAGGAGGTAGCTCAAGTGTCGGACGAACAGAAGAACGAGGAAGAGCTCGAGTCGGAGGACGACGTCGAGGCCCATACCAAGCTCAAGCAGGCGACCAGCGAGGGCTCGGACGACGACGGCGACGACGTCGAGGCTCACACGAAGCTCAAGCAGTAAGACCGCCGTTGTCTGGCGAAGGGATTTCGGGGCCCGGGCGACCGGGCCCTAAGTCTGTCTGAGGACCCGCTCGAGATCGCGCAGCAGGGCGACGCCGTCGGCCCGCCGTGAGCCTTCGAGCCCGTCGAGCGCGCTTGCGACTCCGGCCACGACAGCGACGTCGCCGTCGCCGTCGAGCGCGGCCCGGGCGCGCTGCGCCGACCTGAGCAACCCGAGTGCGATCGCAGCCTGCCCGGCGAACAGCCCGAGCAGCTCCATCTCCTGCAGCGTGAATCGCGACCGCTGCGGGCGGTCGAGGACCTGGAGGACGCCGAGGGCCAGTTCCTCGTCGAGCAACGGCACGGCCATCAGGCCCTTCGGCACGTAGCCGGTCTTCTCGGCGACGTCGCGCGCGAAGCGCGGGTCGCTCTGCACGTCTTCGAGCACGAGCGGTGTCCTGGACGAGAGCACCCAGCCGGCGACCCCGGTCGAAGCGGGCATGCGGCGGCCGACGAGCTCGCTTTCGCCCTCTCCCGACACGGCCGCGAACACGAGCTCCTCGCTCTCCGGGTCGAACAGCATGATCGAGGACGCCTTGGCGCCGAAGATCGCGCGCGCCACGTCGACGATCGAGCGCAGCAGGCGGGCGAACTGCTCGTCGGCGGCGAGCACGCCAGCGGCCACGGCCGCCCGCAGTTCGTCAGTTCTGTCGGTCACCGGTTCCTCCCACGTTGGACGAGATCTGGTAGAGGACGCTCTTCAGCTGAAACGGCGTCAGCTGCGGATGCTTGCTCAGGATGAGTGCGGCGATCCCCGAGATGCACGGGGTCGCGAAGCTGTTGCCCGTCGCTCGCATCGTCGTCCCGCCGGTCCACGCGACGTCGACGTCGACGCCGCGGGCGAAGAACTCGACGGGCGGGTTCGGGTTCGCGTAGAAGACCAGCGGGTCGTCCTCTTCGTGGCTTCCGACCGAGATGACGGAAGAGAACCGCCACGGGAACGACTCGACCGGCATGTTGTGCGCGGAGGCGACCAGCACGGTCCGCTTGAAGTACGCCGAGTCGGCGAGCTCGTGGAGCGCTTCGCCCAACCTGCGCTTCGTCGTCGAGAGGCTCATGTTGACGACGTCGTACCCCTGTTCGACCGCCCAGCGCAGGCCGGCGACCAGGACGTCGCCCGATCCGGTGAAGCCGCTGCCGAGGACACGGACGGAGTAGATCTCTGCGTCGGGCGCGATGCCGCGGATCACACCGGCGCAGGCCGTGCCGTGGCCGCAGAGGTCGCCTTCGCCATCCTGCTCCGCGACCGTGTTCCCGTCCTCGTCCAGGTGGATCGCGACGGCCCCGGCCACGCTGCCGACCCGCGGGTGGTCGGGCTCGACCCCGCTGTCGAGGACGCAGACCTTGACGTTCTTGCCCGTCGAGCCGCCGAGTGCCCACTCGCGGTCGACGGGGCCGGCGAGCGGGTCCTCGAGCGCGATCGCGCCGACCGCATCGAGGGGCAACGACCACGCCGGAAGGTCGTCCTCCTCCTCTTCGATCGGGTCCGCCGGGTCCTGGTCAGCCATCGTGGCCGCCCAGTCCCGTGACCGCTGCGGCAGCCGCTGCGACGGCATCGTGCGCGCGGAGGTGGCGCTCGTCGCCGGATCGCGATGCGAGGTTGATGTCGACGAGATGCGCTGCCGCTCGGGCGGCCCCTTCGGCGATGAGCGCCGCGCCGACGAGGTCGGCGCGCTGCCCGGCCGGTGCGACCTCGGCGATCATGCTCGGCGAGCAACGCCACGTCGCCCGCCCCCTCGGCGATCTGGAGCGGGACGTCGGCGGCGCGCCGCAGCATCGTGCCGAGCAGGAAGTCGTGGGTCTCGGAGCCGTCGCCGGGCTGTTCGAGCGCGCGTAGCGCCGCCTCGTACGCGTCGGCGTCCTCGGCGGCCATCGCCGTGAGCCTGGCTGCCAGGGCGTCGGCCTGAGCTGCTGTGCCGGGATCTGCCGCCGAGTGCGCAACGTTCGCGACCAGCGCTGCCGCGAGCGCGGCAGCGGCCGCCGCGGCGGAGCCGGACGCGGGCGTCTCGGTGGGCGACGACAGGGACTCGACGAACGAGGCGAGCCCGAACCGGTCGCCGAACCGGCTTGTCCCGGTGGTCGACGGGAAGGACGCCGGGGTCACATCGCTTCGAGGCGGGCGCGCGCCGTGGCGAGGAGCCGCGGAGTCGGGGCGATGCCCGACTCCGCGAGCGCCGATTCGAGATCCGCGACGATCCTGGCCCGAAGCTCAGCGTCGGCTGCCGCCCGCTCACAGAGCAGGTCGAGCGCCGTCCGCGCGTGCGGCAGCTCCTGCGCCGCCTCGACCCACCCCACTGGAGCGGGCGGCAGAGCCGCGAGCAGACGAGCAATCTGGCCGATGTCGCTATCCAACTCGAATCACCCGGCTACATGACGGAGTGGAGCGTCGGATTCTTCCAATGTGGCCTTCAGCTTGTCCAGGCAGCGGGAAATCCGGCTCGCGATCGTGCCCGCCGGCAGAGAGAGCGCCTCCGAGATCGACCGGTAGCTCTCGTCGCGTGTGAAGAACCGGTCGAGGATCTCGCGGCAGTCGGGTGGCAGCAGCTCGAGCGCAGCGCGAATCGTCAACGCCTCGTCGAGGGTGCTGACGAGGTCGTCGATGACCGCCGGCTCGACCTCGTCGACCACGACCTCGCGGGAAGCCGCACGAAGCCGGTCGATGCACGTCCGGCGCGTCAGCTGCGCGAGCCAGGGCCTGATCGCGCCGTCGTCGCGGAGGCGATCGAGCTGCTCGTACACCTTGCTGAAGACGTCCTGGAAGACGTCCTCGGCGTCGGCGGGCGCCAGCCGGAACCCCTGGATGCAGATCGCGTAGACGTAGCGGGAGAAGCGCTCGACGAGCAGATCCCAGGCGTCGCGGTTTCCCTCGCGGCATCCGGCGACGAGATCCGCGTCCGAGCGCGGCTGAGCAGACCCCTCCATGTACAGAATCTACAGCCGTCTTGATCCAATTGATTCGATGCCGCACCAGAACCGGGTGACCCCGTTCGGCGACCTCGTCGCCGTTCCGGGTCGCGGGCTCGTGTACGGCAACCGCGGTTGCCTGCACGACGAGTGCGGCCGGATCCGCCGCCGCTTCGCGGGGCGGCGGTGGATCGCGTGCCGGCTCGAGTTCCGTGGGTGGAGGCGCTCACCCTTGCTCCAGCCGGGGCGCTTCACCGAGCTCTTCTTCCTGGACGAGGCGACCGCGTTCGCCGCCGGTCACCGGCCGTGTGCGCTGTGTCGGCGCGAGGACTACGTGCGCTTCGGCGAGCTGTGGCGGCGCCATCATCCTGGGCAGTCGGGTGCGGACGCCATCGATCTGCAGCTCCACCGCGAGCGCGTCGACGAACGCACGCGTGGGCAGCGCCACCACGACGCGTCGTTCGACGAGTTGCCGGACGGGGCGTTCGTCGTGTGCGACGGGACGGCGTGGCTGGTCGTGGGCCGTGAGCTCCTTCGCTGGACTCCGGCCGGCTACACGGAGCGGCGGGCGCGCCCGTCGACGAAGGCGTCGCGTGATCACGCCGCCCTCGCTGCTGACCATCCTCCGCGCGGGCTGGGAGCCCGTCGTGCCGCTGCTCCATCCCTCCGCCGATTGAGGTCGTTTCGGCATCTCCCGCCGGCGTAGACGCCGAGAAGCCGGCGCTGGTGGCGCCGGCTTCTCTCCCTGGCTGGACGTGCGAGTCAGTGTGCGAGGACGCGTCCGTGCTGGCGGCGGCTCAGCGCCACCGCAGCGGCGACGATGAGCAGGACGCCGAGCAGAGCGCCTCCGGCCATGAAGACCGTGTTCCAGTCGCTGCTCGAGGTCGAGCCGTTGGACTGGGCGACGGAGACCGTGCCGATCCCGCGGAAGCCCCAGCCTGCGCGCTCGTCAGGCCGCACTGCAGTCGACTGCGACCGCGGGACGATGTCGCTGGCGGTGATCCCGCGGATGCCCGCCCGGTCGTCAGGCCGCACGGCCGTCGGCTGCGACGCGGCCGTCGACCCGATGCCGAGGGTGCCGCCCCGGTTGTCGGGCCGGGCCGGGGCCGTTGCGTTCATCGCGTTGACGAACGCGATGTGCCGTTCGACCGCACGCGTGAACACGTCCGACGGCTGCGTGGCCAAGCTCTGCGTTGTGCCCATCGTGTGGCTCAGGGCCGCGCCCTGGCCGCCGTACTGGCTCTTGCCCACGCCGACGCCGTGGCTCAGGTACGGAATCACGAGCGGCGTGCTCGGCGAGCTCTGGCCGCTGTACTGGCTCCGGTCGACGCCGACGCCGTGGCTCAGGTACGGAATCACGAGCGGTGCCGTTGCGTGGCCACCGCCGGCGGCGTAGCTCTCGTCCTGAGCCACGCGGAACGCGGCTGCGGACTGAACGACGAAACCTGCGAGCACGACGGCCAGGAGACCCGTGAGCATCCTCTTCGGTTTGCAGACGTGGTGCATCTTGTCCCTCCTCTTTCCGACTTGGGCCCGTCGGGCCCGACACCGAGGAGAGCGCCGAGGGTGGCGCGAGATACATCTGCTTGTTGCGAGATTCAGCCGACGCCGAGGCAGAGAAACCCGGCGAGCGCGCTTCGGTCCGCCGCGCAATCCGGCCTGGGCGCTCTGCGAGCGCCGCGGCCGGTGACTCGCCGGCGGCGAGCCGGCGATGGAAGGCGAGCATCAGCCTGCGCGCCGCCGCGTCGGGAACGGGAACGACGCTGGCGACGATCGTGCGCGTCCCCGATGCGAGCAGCGCCGCCGAGAGCCCGAGCAGCTCGTCTCCTGGATGGCGTTCGGACAGCGCGACGTCGCACGCCGAGAGCACGAGCACGTCCGGCGCGCGACGCAGGCCCTGGATGTCGAGCGCGGTCAGCGGCCCGTCCGCGAGCTCGAGCGACGAGAAGAGAGGGCTGTCGGCGCGGAAGCGGCCGTGGCAGGCGACGTGTGCGAGCGTCGCGCCGTCGAGCGCGGCGAGCGTCGCTTCGACGGTCGCTGCTTTGCCCGTCAGGACCTGCGCGTCGGGCAGGAGGCCTTCGATCTCCTTGACCTCGGCGCGTGCGTGGCGCAGGTGCGGGCCGGCGACGAGCGTTGCCGTCGATCGCCGGTGACCGGTGCGCGTGGCGAGGTCGAGCCACGTCGAAAGCGAGGGCGCGACCGAGATCGGCCGGCCGCGCAGCGACGGGAGCGCGCCCCACGGAACGGCGTGCAGTGGGCCGGTCGGGACGATCACGAGCGGCGCGTCGCCGATCGCGTCGCGAAGAGGTTCGATCAGTTGACCGTCGAGGGCCGCTGCCGCGGCGGAGGCGTTTCGCGAGCGTGGTTGTGCGTCCGGCAGCGTCGAGGCCGCCGCGCGCCAAACCGCCGGAGAGCGAAGCGAAGCCACTCGAGGTCGGCGGCGACGTCGATCTTCCCGAGGTCGTGCAGCTCGAGCCTGCCGGCGGCGAGGGTCAGTGCGTGGTGCTGGCCGTCGAGCTCGACGTATTCGACGAGAACGCGCGCTCCCAACGCACGCGCGGCCGCACGAACGCCCGGAGTCGTCGACCGAGCAGCGGCGTCTGCCCGTACCAGGCGGGAGCGACTGCGGACGGTCTCCTCGAGCTCGGCCTGATGGGTCAAGAGGGCTGCGGCGGGTCTTCCGCGACCTTCCGCGTCGCGAATTCTGCGGCCGAGCGCGCGGAGCTCGGCCTGCGCGGAACGGAGACGCGGATCGCGTGGCGGCCGAACCGCGGGAAAGCGCAGTGCGCTTGCGCGCAGTCGCTCCGCCCACGCGAGGACGCGCCCGGCGTTCCGTGAGTCCAGTGCGATCCCGAGCCCTGCGCGTGCAAGGTCGACACCAAGTGCACCGGTCGTTGCGCGCACCTCGAGCGCCCCGAGGGCCGCCCGATAACTCTCCAGCAGCTCGAGGCCGGCGCGAAGCCGTCGCTCGGCGCGCCCGGCATCGCCCTCGCGGAGCAGCAGGAGCGCCTGCACGTGACGGAGCTCGACCCTGTCGGTGACCGTCCCCTTCCGTTCGAGTGGTCGCGCAGCGGCGAGCTCTCGGCGGAGGATCGCTGTCGAGCCGGAAGCTGCAGCGGCCCGGGCGACCAGCAGTCGTCCGCGTAGGGCGTCCGAGGTCCATCCACGGGCTGCGAGCACGTCCGTGGCTTCGCGGCTCGAACGGATTGCCGACGCCGTGACACAGTCGCGGGCTATATCCGCCGCGAGCAAGATCAGCCGTGCCGCTGCTGCGAAGGCGCGCTGCCGCCTTGCGGCAAACGATCGCCGGGCGCTTGTGGCGATCGCGGCGGCGGCATCAGGATCACCCGCGGCCAACGCGAGCCGAGCGGCATCGAGACGGGCCTTGTTCAGCTCGGCCTGGCGACCGCTTCGCGCCACGATCGCCTCGAAGCGCCTGAGGTCGGCGCGCGCTTCCGGGAGGAGCCGAAGCCGTAGCAGCGCCTCGGCGCGATTCAGGTGGAGCGGCCAGGCAGCGAGGTCGGGCAGCGTGGCGGTGTCGATCGCGTCCAGCTCGACGAGTGTCTGGAGGGGATCGCCTGCGAGCGACGGCAGCAGGCCGAGCTCGATGCGGGCGTCTGCCGCGGCGGCCACATATCCGAGCGACGCATAGAGGTCGCGCGCACGCTCGAGCTCCTTGCGGGCGGCGAGGTGGTCGCCGATCTCTGCGAGCACGACTCCGCGGTTGTACGAGAGGCGTGCTTCCCACGCCGTGTCGCCGAGTCGCTCCAGCATGCGTCGCGCTTCCGCCGATGCGGGCAACGCCTCGGCAGCCCTATCCGCAAGGTGGTAGATGCCGACGCGAAAGACCTCACTCCGCGCGCGGTCGATTCCATGCAGGTTTGCCCGTGCTTTCTCGATCTCCGAGACGGCCTCGGCGGAATTTCCCCGATAGGCCATGTGCCAGGCGACATTGCGGCGCACCCTTGCCGCGCGGTCGTGGTGTTCGTGTCGCTCTGCGGTCCGAACGGCGGCGCGCATCGTTTGGAGGGCGCGAGGGTCTCCGAGGTCGGCTTGTGCCCAGCCCAGTGCATGGAGCGCCGCCGCGTGCGCCTCCGAGTCGCGGTGAGCCCGGGCCAACGCCAACGCTTCCTCTGCCAACCTGCGCGCTGCGAACGGGTTGGTTTGCACGAGCCCATATGCGTGCTCAGCCAACCCCAACGCTTCCGGCCGACGAGCGGGAGTCATATGCTCGCTCCTGTATCAGGTCCTGGGGTCGCCACTCATCATCCCGGAGGAGACTGCCGGAAGGGAGCGATTTCGATGGGGAATAGGCCGAACCGCAATCTGTTCGCGGGGCTGGGTTTCACCGCTCGACTGACGAAGCACCGCCGAATCGGCTACTACATCTACCCGGACTTTCTCTGCGGTCTTGGTACCGATGGGGAAGAGAGCGACTCTTCAGTCTTGATTACTTTCGTCGTCGACCAACTGCTCGTCGCCGCGCCGCTCGCGAACGAGCCGACGTTCAACAAGGAGCTCTCGAAGTACGCAGGCCCGACAGGCGTGCACGTCTTCGATCCGGAGACGAGCGGCGTAGCAGACGTGGACAACGTCCAGATATGGCGGCTCCACGGTGAGCACGCTTCGGGGAAGCACACGCACGCGGACGTCGCAGAGGCCGTGTGGGATCTGCGCAAGAAGTTGCCGAGTGGGATGGGTCCGGAGATGGTCGCGCCGAACCATGTTCTCGTTCCGGCCGGGAAGATGCACGAGTGCCCGTGGGGACCACCGGCAGAACACGGCGCGGTCACCCTTCCAGCTCGGGTCACGCCTGCAATCGAGGTCGTCGTGATCGACTCGGGATTCATCATGGAGAGCCCGGTGTCCATGGTGGTCACGAACGTGACCTTTGGGGAGTGGCTCGTGCAGGTGCCCGGCATCGCTCCGGCGTACGACTGGCAGCCGGGCACCGAGGCGCCTCCCGGCGTTCCGGACCCCCTCGACCAGAACGAAGACGGAAGGCTGGACGCGCTTGCCGGTCATGCGAACTTCGTCGCCGGCGTCGTCGCCCAAGGTTGCGAGCACGCCGAGCTCACCGTGGAAAGTCTCAATTCCTCGGTCATCGACAGCGACACGAGCATTCCGGGGTTCGTGACCGAGGCTGAAGTAGCGCGCTGCATGTGGGAGCACCGGAATGCGCCCGTGATGAACGTCGGTTTCGCGTTCGCGACGCTTCCAGACATGTCGCTCAGCGTCGAAAGCGATCCGAGCGTTGTGAACGGTCCGTCCAGCTTCACACTCCGGACCGTGATGAACGCGATAACCGAAAACGGAGAGGGCGTCGTTGTTGCCCCGGCCGGCAACCAGAACTGCATCGTGCAGCAGTACCCGGCTGCGTTCTCGCTGACCCATGAGAATGTGGCTGGCGTCGGGTCCGTCGATGCGAGCGGCGACCGGTCGACGTTCTCCAACCACGGGCCGTGGGTGAACTGCTGCACCGTCGGCGAGGATGTGGCGTCCGCCTTCGTCGATCACTGGGACGGCCTGACCGAAGAAGGGGATCCGGATCCGTTGCTGCCCGAGGTGGACTGGCCTCACCCGGTCAAGTCGTTCCACGGATGGGCCTCGTGGAGCGGGACCTCGTTCGCAGCGCCGAAGGTTGCTGCCGCGATCGCCGAGCTCGTGGCTTCTGGTGCAGCGGTCACCCCCCTCGAAGCTTGGGGGCAGCTCAGTTCGGGCGGGGCAACCCCGGGTCTCGACATGGGCAAGCGCCTCGACGGGCTTCCGCCGGTCTAGTGTCGTCGCCTGCGGCGTCACCGGGCGAGCTCCTGCAGAAGGCCGCCGCCGGCGATCAGTTCGCCTGGAACGCGCTCGTCGACCGCTTCTCGGGCCTCGTCTGGGCGACCGCGCGAGCGCACCGACTCTCGCGCGAGGACGCGGCCGACGTCGCCCAGACGACGTGGCTGAGGCTCGTCGAGCATCTCGACCGCATCCGCGAGCCGGACCGGCTCGGGGCGTGGCTCGCGACGACGGCTCGGCACGAATCCCTCCGGATGATCCGTCGCGGCGGGCGCGAGCAGCCGACCGACGAGGCCGATCTGTTCGAGGTGCCCGACGACGAAGCTGTCGACCGCCTGCTGCTCGACCAGGAGCGCGACGGGAAGCTGTGGCGGGCTTTCGCGGCGTTGTCGGAGCGCTGCAAGACGCTGCTGCGGATCTTGATGGCCGACGAGCCGCCGAGCTACGAAGAGATCGGCGCAGCGCTCGACATGCCCGTCGGCGCCATCGGCCCGACACGCATGCGCTGCCTCGACCGGCTGCGCCGGACGGCCGGCGTCGCGGAGCTTGGCGCATGATGTATCAGGGGCCACCCCACGATGCTCTGTTCCACGAGGCCGCCCAGCGATGACCGACAACCCCACCAATTCAGAGGCCCAGGACGACCCGCTGCTCGCCGAGCTGAGACGGCTGGCGGGAGTGGTCGATCCAGTGCCGGAGCAGGTAACCGCCTACGCGAGGGCCGCGCTCGGCTGGCGTCGGATCGACGCGGAGCTGGCGGAGCTGCTGGTGGACTCGCAGCTCGAGTCGCCGTCGACCACGCGCTCGGTGTCCGAGTCGGAGCGCACGCTCACCTTCCGGTCGAGCAATCTCGACATCGACGTCGAGCTTCAGGCCGGCGACGAGGAGGTCCTGCTCCTGGGCCAGCTCGCACCTGCCGGTGCGATGAAGGTCGAGGCGCAGCGTGACGACGGATCGGTCGCGGCTACCGCACAGGCCGACGAGCTCGGCCGGTTCCGGCTCTCGCTCGAGCCCGGAGCGCGGATCAGGCTCGTCGTGCGCAGGGAGCCGCCGGCGGCTCCCGTCGAGACGAGCTGGATCGACGTCTGATCGCGGACGATGGCCGTCCTCGGCATGTCGTGGGGTCAGACCCGGGTCTGACCCCGGCGGCCGCGCGATCGCCGACTCGATCGCGGCGCGTGGTGTGTTGCGGGCGCTCCGGCCACACCGGCCCGAATCGCGCATCGAGCAGGGCAAACGGGTGCCGGCGCTCGTCACGAAAGGGATACGGGCGACCCCCGTGGGGTCAGACCCGGGTCTGACCCGGGTCTGACCCCACCGCTCTCCGCCGAACCCCGCCTCCCCACGGTCTCCGTCCGCGCGGGCATGGCCGCCGAGGGGGTTACATTTAGCTCTGTTACAGAGCTATTATGAGGCGATGAGCATCGCGGCTCAGACGGTCGAGACCGAGCGCCGGGTTGCCGACGAGCTGCTGGCCGCCCTTTCGGCGATCAGACGTGCGACGCGGCGCCACAGTGGCAGGCCCGCCGAGCTCTCGTCGCTGACGACCGCGCAGCTCGAGCTCGCCCGTGTCGTCCGGCGGAACCCCGGGATCTCGATTGCCGGGGCGGCCGAGGCGATGCGACTCGCGCCGAACACCGTGAGCACGCTTGTCGCCGACCTTGTGTCCGCCGGCCTCCTCGTTCGCCGCGCCGATCCGTCCGACCGCCGGGTTGCGCAGCTCGAGCTGACCGCCGGATGGAAGCGCAAGATCGACGCGTGGCGCGACCGCCGGGTGGCGGCAGTCGACGACGCGATATGTCGTCTGCCTCCCGGCGAGCGCCGTCGCCTCGAGCGCGCGCTTCCGGCTCTCACCCGCCTCGGAACGGAGCTCGAACCGTGAGCACGGTGCCGGCCGTCGACGTGCGCGGCCTTCGTCATCGCTTCGGCGATCACGTCGCGGTCGACGGGATCGACCTCCGTGTCATGCCCGGCGAGGTGTTCGGTCTGCTCGGCCCGAACGGCGCCGGCAAGACCACGACGATCCGCGTGCTCAACACGCTGCTGCCGGTCCAGCAAGGAACGGTCTCGGTATTCGGCTACGACGTGCGAACCGAGCAGACCGCGGTGCGTCGGCTGCTCGGCTACGTGCCGCAACAGCTCTCGATCGAAGCTGCGCTCACCGGGCGTGAGAACGTTGCGTGGTTCGCCCGCCTGTTCGACGTGCCCAGGCGCGAACGGAGGCACCGCGTCGACGACGCGCTCGAAGCGATGGGCCTCCTCGACGCCGCCGACCGGCTCGCCGGCACCTACTCGGGCGGCATGGTGCGGCGGCTCGAGCTCGCGCAGGCGCTGGTCAACCGGCCGGCGCTGCTCGTGCTCGACGAGCCGACCGTCGGCCTCGACCCCGTCGCCCGTGGCGGCGTCTGGGAACGCGTCGAGGAGATGCGACAGGCGACCGGCATGACCGTGCTCGTCACGACGCACTACATGGAGGAGGCCGACGCGATGTGCGACCGCGTGGCGATGATGCACCTCGGAACGCTCCGCGTCGTCGGTCGGCCGGACGAGCTACGCCGCTCCCTGGGCCCGGGGGCGACGCTCGAGGACGTGTTCAGGCGTCAGACCGGGAACACGCTCGACGGTGAGGAGATCGGGAAAGGGGGGCTCCGTGAGATCCGCCGCACTCGCCGGACTGCCGGCCGCGTCGGCTGAGCGGCCGCCGGCGCCACCGCTCTGGCGCACCTTCCCGAGCCGCACCCTGACGTTCTGCCTCGTCGAGCTGCAGAAGCTCAGCCACGACCGGACCGAGCTCTTCACCCGCGCCGTTCAGCCCGTCCTGTGGCTCGTCATCTTCGGCGAGACCTTCAACCGGATCCATGCGATCCAGACCGGGAGCAACTCGTACCTCGACTTCCTCGCGCCGGGAATCATCGCGCAGTCCGGTCTCTTCGTCGCGATCTTCTACGGGATCCAGATCATCTGGGAGCGCGACGCGGGCGTCCTCAACAAGCTGCTCGTGACGCCGACGCCGCGCGCCGCGCTGATCCTCGGCAAGTCGTTCTCGGCCGGCATCCGCGCGCTCGCCCAGGTCGTCGTCGTGCTCGTGCTGTCGGTGATCCTCGGCGTTGCCCTGACGAAGAACCCGCTCGACATCGCGGCGACGTTCGTCGTCGTCATGCTCGGGTCGGCGTTCTTCGCGTGCCTGTCGATGACGATCGCCGGCATCGTGCTGAAGCGCGACCGGCTGATGGGAATCGGCCAGATGATCACGATGCCGCTGTTCTTCGCGTCGAACGCGCTCTACCCGATCGCCGTCATGCCACCGTGGCTCCGGGCACTCGCCCTGGTGAACCCGTTGTCGTACGAGGTCGACGCGCTGCGCGGCCTACTGATCGGCACGCCGTCGCATCTCGCGCTCGACTTCGCCGTGTTGCTCGTCTCCGTCGCTGTCGGAGTGACGGCGGCGTCGTCGCTCGTCGGCCGTCTCGCCCGTTAGCCGGCGAGCCCGCCGAAGACGGCGAACCGGTTGCTCGGAGTGAACTCCCAGGCGACGCCGCTCCCGGGCTCGGCGTGGACCACGGCGCCCGGCGGGAGCTCCTTCGCGAGCCGTGCCGCGAGTGCCTTCGCGTCGTCCTCGTCGTTGACACCGATGAGGACGAACTTCCAGCGGCGAACCACCGGCCGCCCGTTGGCCTCCTCGCGGTCCGCGAACTCGACCGCCTCGTGATGCGCCCGGAACTCGACGCGCACGTCCCAGTCGGCGATCCCCGTCTCCTCCGAGTCCTCCGCCTCGTCGGCCTCACGGCGCTCGTGCTCCGCCTCGTGCTCGGTCTCGGTCGTGGGAAGCGCCGCGCGCGCATCCTCCCACCGTTCCTCCTCCGGGTGCCACCGGTCGAGCTGGAAGCCGACGTCGAGCCCGTGGTCGGCAGCGAGCTCCCCGACGAGCGTCTCGGCCGACTCCGCGCTCCGGCGCGTGTCCGCGTAGATGATGACCCTGTCGTCGGCAGCGCTCACGGCGACGCGTTCGCCGGCGGGGACCTCGAGCTCGCGGTCTGCGCGGTGGTCGCGCAGCACCTGCAGCAGGGGCTCCACGCCGGTCGCGTCGGCAAGGGTCACGGTAACGCGCCAGTCCTCGGCCATTGCGGGAAGTCTGCCCGAACGAGACGGGGCCGAGTAGGTTGTCGCTACGCGAACACGAGGAGGGCGGCATGGCCACGATCAGCGACCGTGAACAGCAGCAGGTCGAGAAGGCAAACGGCTCGGGACGTACGCCGGCCGTGTTCATCCACGGCCTCTGGCTGCTTGCGAACAGCTGGGACGACTGGCTGCCCGTCTTCGAGGAGGCCGGCTATGCACCCGTGGCGGCCGAGTGGCCCGACGACCCGGCCACCGTCGAGGAGGCGAAGGCGAACCCCGAGGTCTTCGCAGGGAAGTCGGTGCCGCAGGTCGCCGACCACCATGCCGAGCTGATCCGCGAGCTGAGCAAGAAGCCCGTGGTCGTCGGCCACTCGTTCGGCGGGCTGCTCACGCAGATCGTCGCCGGGCGCGGGCTCGCGGCAGCCTCCGTCGCCATCGACCCGGCGCCGTTCCGCGGCGTTCTTTCGTTGCCCGTCTCGGCCCTCCGGTCGGCGTCTCCGGTACTCATGAACCCGCTGAACCTGAACCGCGCGGTCGCGCTCAGCTTCGGCCAGTTCCGCTACGCGTTCGCGAACGCGGTCGGAGAGTTCGAGGCGAAGGAGCTCTACGAGAAGTACTCCGTTCCAGGCTCGGGCATGCCGCTCTTCGAAGCCGCATCCGCCAACCTCAATCCCTGGAGTGGCACGAGGGTCGACACGAAGAACCCCGACCGCGGCCCGTTGCTGATCCTCTCCGGCGAGCGCGACCACACGGTCCCCTGGGCGATCGCGCACGCGTCGTACAAGAAGCAGCGCGGCAACCCGGGAGTCACCGAGATCACCGAGATGAAGGGGCGCGGCCACTCGCTGACGATCGACAGCGGCTGGCGCGAGGTCGCCGACACGGCGTTGACCTTCCTGGCGCGGTTCAAGGAATAGTCGCGTCGTGCCCGATCCGACGGAGCTCGCACGCACGATCGTCGAGGAGTGCTGGTCGGACGATGCCGGGCTCGATCGCATGGCGACACTGGTCGGTCCGAATTACGTCCATCACAGTGCATTCGGCGACGTGCCGTTCGCGGGTTTTCGGGAGGGGATCGCCTGGGTCGACGGCGTGTTCGCGGACCGTTCGTATCGGGTGCGGCAGACACTCGTCGAAGGCGACCTGGTCGCCGTCTACCTCACGTGGTCGGCAACCCGGCGCGCGGACGGCGCGCTGGTCGAAGGTCGCGGCGCCTACCACTTTCGCATCGCCGACGGGAGGATCGCCGAGGACTGGGATGTCTTCTTCCCGATGAGCTGACGCTCCGCGCAGCGTGCCAGCCTCCACGCGGATCGGGATGCCAGCATCCCTCGAGAACGCGTGGGGCCACTGTATGCGCGCGGCCGAAGCCGTCGTAGCCTCGAGTCGGAGTCGCGATCGAGCTACTCCGGGAGACGAAAGGAGCATTCGATGTCGAGAATGCTGCTCACGGTCCTCGTGATCGGCGCCCTCGCAGGGCTGGCAGGGGCGTCGGCACGGAATGCAGGCGCAGTCCTGCCGCCCGGCAACGCGGTCGAGCAATGGGACAAGATCGCCGAGGACACGGTTGTCGCCTCTGGTGCGTTCCAGAGCGAGGGCATGATCTACATGGCGTACGTGTCGCAAGCCATGTACCGCGCAACGAATCCCGCCCGGGGGTTCGGCGCCGGCTATGACGACGCGGCAGCCGTCCAGGCGGCGTCCGAAACGCTGTCGCACTACTTCCCGGCGCAGGCGGCAACGCTCGCCTCGCTGCGTCAGGAGGCGATGGCCGCAATCCCGAACAGCCTGTCGAAGTATCTCGGGACGTTCTTCGGATCGGTGGCCGCACGAGGTGTGATCCTCGGGCGGACGGGTGACGGGCTCGTGACGCCGATCGCCTCGACTTCACCGTTCCCGACGCTGACGCCAGGGCCCGGCGTCTGGCGCCTGACGCCGCCTGCCTACCAGGCGCCGCAGACGCCGTGGGTCGGGTCGGTGACGCCGTTCGTCCTGCAGCGGCCGGACCAGTTCCTGCCGCAGCCTCCGCCGTCGCTGTCGAGCCCGCTGTGGGTTGCTGCCTTCAACGAGATCAAGGTGCACGGCTCGAGCACGAATCCGAACACGGTGGAGACTTCGACGGCCAAGTTCTGGACGGCCAACATCATCCGTCAGTACAACGGGGTCGCCCGTGACGTGGCCACGGCCGGAGGCCTCGACGACGCCGGAACCGCCCGGCTCGTCGCGATGGTCAACGTGGTCGGTGCCGACGCCGGAATCTCGTTCATGAACGCCAAGTACCGCTATCTGTTCTGGCGGCCGGTGACGGCGATCGATCCGACGTCGGTGTCGTCGAGCGACGGATTCGGCCCGGCTCCGGGGTTCGACGACGGGAACCCGGCGACGGTCGAGCAGCCGGGGTGGCGGCCGCTTCTGCCGACGCCGAACCATCCCGAGTACCCGTCGGCCCACACCACGTTCACCTCGGCCGAGGCTGAGGTGTTCGCGGACTTTCTGGGGACCGGCAACATCAACGTCGACATTCACGGGTTCGATCCGGCCGGACCGGCCGGCAACATGAACGCGGTACGTCACTTCGCGACGACCGCCGACCTGCGGACGGAGATCGTCAACGCCCGCGTATGGGGCGGCCTTCACTACCGGTTCTCCGGCGAGGCCGGCGTGGCCCTCGGGAAGGAGGTCGCGGACTACGACCTCAGCCACGCCTTCGGGGTGTTGGCTCCCTGGTGAGGCGGAGGTTCGGGGGCGCCCGGAGACCGGCGCCCCCGAACCTCGATCGCCTGGCAGAGTGCGGGCGTGGCGACGATGGCCGACCTCGACGAGCTCGCACGGGCGATGCCGCTCGTGACGAAGGAGGTCTCGGACGACGGGCGACCGTCCTACCACGTGCACGGCAAGCTCATGTGCTTCCACCGCGGCCGCCGGCCCGACGCGGTCGACGCGGCGACGGGCGAGCGTCTCGACGACGTGCTGATGTTCCGGGTGGCGGACCAGGAGGAGAAGGAGCTGCTGCTCGCCAGCCGGCCCGACGTCTTCTTCACGACGCCCCATTTCAACGGGTATCCGGCGGTACTGGTGCGGATCCCGCAGCTGGCGCACCTCGACCGCGGCGAGCTGCGCGACCTGGTCGTCGACGCCTGGCTCACGCGTGCGCAGAAGCGCGTCGCCAGGGCGTGGCTCGCCGAGAACGAGCCGGACGCCGGCTGAGTCGGCTCGTCCGTCGTCTACCTTTCGCTCCGGTTTGGGCCGGAAGCTGCGGATCGGGGTCGTCGCTGGGGCGACAGCGCTTGCGCTGTTCGCGCTGTGCTGCCTGACGGCGGCCGGTGCGGTGAAGCAGCCGTCGACGTGGGTGACGTTCGGCGCGAGCACCGCTCGGCTTGGCCAGGTCGCCGCTTCCGCGCCGGTCTCGAATGTCGCGCGTCGGTTCGTGCTGCCGCTGTCGGGCCGGATCACGGCACAGGTGCTGTCTGCGGAGGGTGTGTTCGTCGCGGCGAGCACGCGCGGTGACGTCGTCGCCTTCGACCGGAACGGCTTCGTGCTCTGGCGCGACCAGATCGGGCAACTCGCCTACAGCTGCCCCCAGCTCGACGGCTACGGCGTCGTCGGCACGGGCGTGATCGATCAGGCGTCGGGCACGTTCTACGTCGCCGACGCGTTCGGGCGACTCCACGCCCTCGCGCTTGCGACCGGCGCCGAGCGGCCCGGCTGGCCGGTGCGTGTGTTCACGGACGTCGATTCCGAGCTGAATTGGGGCGCGCTCACGCTTGCCCGCGGGTCGGTGTACGTGCCGACTGCCGCCTATTGCGACGCTGCCGGAACACCTGGCGGGATCTACCGCGTCAACCTCGCGACGCGGGCCGTGAGCCACTGGCTGGCGGTGCCGCTCGACCAGGGTGGCGGCGGCGGGCCGTGGGGCTGGGGCGGCCTCGCCTTCGACCCTGCTTCGGGGGGCCTCTTCGCCGGCTCGTCCGGAGCCTTCGCCGGAGGCTCGAACACGGGAGCGTCCTACACGGAGACCGCCGGGTACGGCGACCGGCTGATCGACTTCGGGCCCGATCTGCAGGTTCGGGCGTCGAGTCATCCGGCAGGGCTGCCCGACCGTCAGGATCTCGACTTCGTCGGCTCGCCGCTGCTCGTTCCCGGCACCTCGTGCGGGCCACTCGTCGTTGCCGCGACGAAGAACGACGCCGTCTACGGCTGGAGCGAGGGCGACCTCGCGCAGGGGTGGGTCTGGAAGGTGGCGATCGAGCCGTACGCGATCGGGAACCCCTTCGTGTCCCAGCTGGCGTGGTCGTCGGCGACGTCGTCCGTCTACGCCGTGACCGGGACCGAGCTCGTCCGGATCAGGATCGGCGCCGGGTGCAAGCCCTCGGTCGCCTGGCGCAGGAAGCTCGGAACGCACACCGAGAACGGCTCGCCGACCGTCGCCGGGAACACGGTCTGGTTCGCAGACAACGGCAAGCAGACGCTCGACGCCTACGACGCGACCAGCGGCAAGCGGCTCATGGCGGCGCCGCTCGGGGGAACGACGCTGGAAGCGCCGACCGTCGTCGCGGGCCGCGTGATCGTGGGGACGTTCAACGGCATCGTCGAAGGGTTCGGTACGGCGCCGGAGCCCCTTCCGACGTCCGCGACCGGCCGGCGGTCATCGACGAGCTGGGCCGATGCCGAGCACGGCTGGCAGGGACGAGCGAACGGCGTGTACGCGACGGACGATGGTGGCAGCCACTGGAAAAGGATCTTGTCGCAACCGGCGCTCGCCGTGCTGCGCGTCTCCGCGACGTCGGGAGTGGTCTCGACGGGCTTCGATCCCGGTGTCTGCATGTGCGCGACGAGGCAGTTGTGGACGACGGACGCCGGCCGCACCTGGCACGACACGCGGACGCTGAGCGAGGACTTCGTCGGCAGCGGCGGCCGCGTCTACTTCTGGGAGAAGGGCAGCCTGCGGCTGCTCGCGCAGCTGCCGGCGCAGGCGACCGACGCACGACTCGGGGCGCGCACGGTCGCATCGGTGGCCGACGGGACGATCGTGTCTGCGATCCCGTTCCAGGGTGGTGTCGCCGCCCTCGTGTCGAATCGCGTCGGCGGCGCGGGGTGGGACAACGCCCCGCGCGTGATCATCGCCCAGGGCGGCGCCGCCAAGACGGCCACCCTTCCCGGTCGGCCGGGTGATCCGCTCGTGCAGACGATCAAGGCATCCGGAAAGCGCCTTGTCGTGACCGCGGTCGACTACGTCCAGCAGCCGGCCCACACGATTAGGTGGACGTCGAGTGACGGCGGCGCGACCTGGTCGGCCGTCGGCTAAGAACCGACGCGCGCCGCGGCGAACGCGGCGATCGTCCGTTCGACGTCGGCCTCGTTCGTCTGCCAGTTCGACACCGAGATGCGGATGGCGCGACGATCGTCCCAGACGGTGCCGCCCATCCAGGCTTCGCCGCTCGCCTGCACTGCTTCGACCACGCGATCTGTCGTCTCGTCGTCCTCGAAGCGAAGCAACACCTGGTTGAGGACGACGTCGTTCAGGATCTCACAGCCGGGAAGCTGCGACAGCCCGGCGGCGAGCGCCTGCGCGCTTCTGCAGCTGCGGTCGACGAGGTCGGCAACGCCGCTGCGGCCGAGCGCACGGAGCGCGGCGTAGATCGTGATCGCACGCGCGCGGCGGGAGTGCTCGGGGTTCCAGTCGACTGGGTCACGGGCCGCGTCGGGGTCGGCATGGATGAGGTACGCGGAGCGGATGCCGAGCGCGGCGCGATGCGCATCCGGATGGGCGCAGAAAGCGATGCCGTTGTCGTAGGGAACGTTGAGCCACTTGTGGGCATCGGTGGCCCACGAGTCGGCGCGTTCGACGCCCGCCGCGAGGTGCCGGTACGACGGCGACGCAGCTGCCCAGAGCCCGAAGGCGCCGTCGACGTGGAGCCACGCGCCCGCCTCTGAGGTCGCATCGGCAATCGCATTCAGGTCGTCGCACGCTCCGGTGTTCACCTCGCCGAGCTGGGCCGAGACGATCGTCGGGCCCGTCCCGCGTGCGAGCTCCTCGCGCAGCGCGTCGACCACCATCCGGCCCTGGTCGTCCGAGCTGACGACGCGAACGGAACCGGTGCCGAGCCCGAGGAAGCGGAGTGCGCGGTCGATCGTCCCGTGACGCTTCGCTCCGGCGATGACACGAATCGGAGGTGCGCCGGCGAGCCCGTCCCGCTCGACGTCATGACCGGCCTGCGCGAGAACGTGATTCCGGGCCGCCGCGAGGGCGGTCGAATGTGCGACCTGGCAGCCGGTGACGAGCGCGAACGACGCATCGGCCGGGATCCCGAGCAGCTCCTTCAGCCAGCGCCCGGCGACCTCCTCGATCACGGTCGCCGCAGGGGTGGGAAGTGCCAGCCCGGCGTTCTGGTCCCATGCCGACGTGAGCCAGTCGGCCGCGAGGGCGACCGGAAGGACGCCGCCGATCACGAAGCCGAAGTAGCGTCCGCTTCCCATCTGCGCGAGCCCTGGGTCGGCGTTTCGCGCGAGCTCGTCGATCACCTGCTCGGCGTCCGTCGGACCGTCGGAGAGTGGAATGTCGAGCGTCGCCCTCAGTTGCTCGATCGTTGCGGCCGGCGCAACCGCTCGGTTCGGCACGGACTCGACGTACTCGATTCCGAGCGCCGCGGCATGCTCGAGAAGCCGACGCTCATCCACGCAATCGAGTCTAGTCGGAGGGCTCTTTCGTATGATCGCCTCGCGAATGACCTCGAGGCTCGGACGGGCGTCTCTGGTCGCGGCCGCCGGCGTGATCGCGCTTCTGTGTGCGGTCGGGGCCGGCTCCAGTTCGGCACGCGCGCAGCTTGCGCCCTGCTCGTTCGACACGACCTGGCTCTGCGGGCACGTCCAGGCACCGCTCGACCGCGCACACCCGAACAGCGGCACGATCCCGATCGCGTTCTACGTGCTTCGGCATCGACCCGGAAAGACGGAGACACGTCCCGTCTTCGTGACACCGGGAGGTCCGGGCGACAGCGGGTGGGGGATCCACGGCTTCTACGAGGGCACGGCGCTCGCCGCCGGCCACGACATCGTCCTGATCGATCCACGCGGGTCCGGGCGATCGCGGTCCATCGACTGCGCCGATCTCCAGAACGGCTGGCACAGCGTCCCTCAGTTCACGACCGCGGTCGGTGCATGCGGCGAGCAGCTCGGGGCCGCGGCGGATCGTTACGGGTCGGGTGACGTCGCGATGGACGTCGACGCCGTTCGGCAGGCGCTCGGCTACGACACGATCGACTACTACGCCTTCTCGTACGGAAGCGTTGCCGAGCAGGCATATGCCGCCCGCTTCCCGCTACATCTCCACGCGCTCGCGATCGACGCCGGGATGCCGGCCACGGATCCCGGTCATGCGTGGACCTGGTCGCTCGGCGTTCCGCAGGCGTTGCCCCGGATCGGAGCGCTCCTCTGCAGGCGGGAGCACTGCACCGGGAACGTCCCTGCGGCGATCGCCTATCTCGCCACCCAAGTCCGCGCGCATCCGATCGTCGCCCAGCTCGGAGCCACCCGACTGGTCGTCGACGAGCCCGAGCTGATCAACATCCTCCGGTTCGGCGGTGACCAGGATCGGATGCTCGAACCGCAGACGATCGTCGGCACCGCCGCGGCGTTGCGACACGGCAACACGGACCTGCTGCGTGAGCTGGCGCTCGCGCATCCGTACTGCTGCGGCAGCCAGGGCAGCGCGCAGGACTTCTCGCAGGGTGACAACGTCGCAGCGTTCTGCAACGACATGGACTTCGTGTGGAACCGGTCCGACGCAGTTCCAATTCGCGCGTTGAAGTTCAACGCCGCCGTCGCTGCGCTGCCCAGGGCCGCCGCCACTCCGTTCTCGATCGGCGCCTGGAACGCGTTCAACCAGACCGATCTTTGCCTCGACTGGCCGGCTCCACGGCGCTTCGAGCCGGCCGTCCCGTCGGGTGCGAACCTCGGGAAGGTTCCGACGATCATCTTCTCCGGCGAGGTGGATGCGATCGTTCCCACCGAGATCACGCGGACGCTGCTGACCGTGTTCCCGAACGCGACGTTCGTCAGTGTCGCCGGGGCCGCTCACCCGGCGATCGGCTGGCGCCGAGACTGCGTCCCGGGAATCGCACGCCACTTCTTCGACACGCTCGGCCCGGGCAACGCGCGCTGCGCGGCCAAGCCTGAATAGAGTTCGTCCCATGACGCTCAAGCATCCGAAAGGCCCTGTCTCGCGGACCGACGATCTGGCGATCGCGCCTGTCTTCACGCTCGAGAGTCAAAGGCTTCCCCGCCACGAGTTGCCCCCGGACGAGATGGCCGCCGACGTCGCCTACCAGATCGTCCACGACGAGCTGATGCTCGACGGCAACGCTCGTCTCAACCTGGCGACGTTCGTCAGCACGTGGATGGAGCCGCAGGCCGAGCGGCTGATGGCCGAGTGCTTCGACAAGAACATGATCGACAAGGATGAGTACCCGCAGACCGCGGATCTCGAGCTGCGGTGCGTCAACATCTTGAGCAGGCTGTGGCACGCGCCGGATCCGGGGGCTACCGCAGGATGCTCCACCACCGGGTCGAGCGAAGCCGCGATGCTGGGTGGCCTTGCGCTCAAACGCCGGTGGCAGGCAAAGCGGAAGGCCGACGGCAAGCCGATCGACCAACCGAACCTCGTCATGGGGATCAACGTCCAGATCTGCTGGGAGAAGTTCGCCAACTACTGGGACGTGGAGATGCGTCTCGTGCCGATGGAAGGCGACCGCTTCCACCTCTCGGCCGAGGAGGCAGTGGCTCTGTGCGACGAGAACACGATCGGTGTCGTGGCCATTCTCGGCTCGACGTTCGACGGCTCGTACGAACCTGTCGCCGAGATCTGCGCGGCGCTCGACGACCTTCAAGCGCGTACCGGCGTCGACGTGCCCGTGCACGTCGACGGGGCGTCGGGGGCGTTCGTGGCGCCGTTCATCGACGAGGAGCTCGAGTGGGACTTTCGGCTCCCGCGGGTGGCGTCGATCAACGCGTCGGGCCACAAGTACGGGCTCGTCTACCCCGGTGTCGGTTGGATCGTCTGGCGCGACGCGGCGGCGCTTCCCGAGGATCTGATCTTCTGGGTGAACTACCTCGGCGACAACATGCCGACCTTCGCGCTCAATTTCTCGCGTCCCGGCGCTCAGATCGTCGCGCAGTACTACAACTTCATTCGCCTGGGCTTCGCGGGCTACCGGAAGGTGCAGTCGTATTCACGGGAGGTCGCCACGAGACTGTCGGCGCGAATCGCAGCGCTCGGCCACTTCGCGCTCATCACGAAGGGAGACGAGCTGCCCGTGTTCGCGTTCACCGTGGCGGACGGCGTCGACAACTTCAGCGTCTTCGATGTGTCGACGGCGCTGCGGGAGCGCGGCTGGCTTGTCCCCGCCTACACGTTCCCGGCAAACCGCGAGGACCTGGCCGCACTGCGCGTCGTCGTCAAGCAGGGCTTCTCGCACGACATGGCGGACATGCTCGTCGCCGACCTCGAGCGGCAGCTGCCGCGCCTGCAGGCACAGTCGCAGCCCGTCCACGACAGCACCACCGCCTCGAGCTTCCACCACTAGCGATGGCTGTCCAGTCGAACGCTCCGTAGCGTGGTTTCCTCGGATCTCGCCGCGATCATCATCGTCGTCGCCATGACCGCGATCGTCGTGGTCGTCGTGATCGGTCTGCATGTCTGGGGAGCGATTCAGGACGGCCGTGAGGAGGAGGCGATGAAGGACTTCAGGCACCCTCGACCGGATTCCACGACGAGACGAAGGAGATGACATGTGCCGCTGGCTCGCCTACTCGGGCTCGCCCGTCCTGATCGAGGACCTGCTCTACAAGCCGCAGCATTCGCTGATCGACCAGAGCCTGCACTCGCAGCTCGGTGCCGAGACGACGAACGGGGACGGCTTCGGGGTGGGGTGGTTCGGCGTCGGTCAGACGCCCGGCGTCTTCCACAGCGTCGAGCCCGCCTGGAACGACCGCAACCTGCGCGAGCTGGCAGGTCACGTTCGGTCTCCGCTGGTCTTCGCGCACATCCGCGCCTCCTCGGGCTCGCCCGTCCAGCAGACGAACTGTCATCCGTTCCGGCACGGGCGCTGGCTGTGGATGCACAACGGTGTCATCCGTGACTTCCATGCAGTGAAGCGTGACCTCGTGCTCGCCGTCGACCCGTCGCTCTATCCGTCGATCGAAGGCTCGACCGACTCGGAGGTCTTCTTCTTCCTGGCGCTGACACTGGGCCTCGAGGACGACCCGCCTGCCGCGGTCGAGGCTGCAGTCGGCCTGATCGAGGAGACCGGCAGGCGGCACGGTGTCGAGCATCCGATCCAGATGACCGTCGCGACCAGCGACGGCGACGAACGTGTGGGCGTTCCGGTATTCGAGCGAGAGCAAGTCGCGCTCGCTGTTCTACTCGACGGACGTCGCGACGCTGCGTCTGCTGCACCCGGAGCTCGAGGTGCTGAAGGAGCTGTCCGACGAGTCGCGGCTGATCGTCTCCGAGCCGCTTGCGCGATCTCCCGGGCGTCTGGAACGAGGTTCCCGAGTCGAGTTGGGGCGTCATCCGCGCCGGGCAGGACGAGCTGCACACGTTCACGCCGCGGCGTTAGCGACGCAGCACGAACGAGAGATCGCCGATCTCGCGAACAGGCTCGCCACTGGTGTCGGCGGCGGCTGCGCGCGCCATCGCTTTGAACCCGTCCTCGACCTCGGCTTCGCTGAGAAGCTCCAGCGTCGAGATGGCACGGCAGCGGAGCCGTTCGAGGTGGGCGGCGACATTCGACGCGACCACGAACTCGACCTCGTCGAGCGCGACGACGTCGAAGCCCGCCCGCGCGAACGGTGTGATCGTCTCGTCGTACGTCGGGAACGACGACCGCTCGATCTCGAGCGCACGCGGGAAGTAACGCCGCCACGAGACGTCGCGCAGGCGATCGCCGAACTGGGTTCGAACGCAGGCGATACCTCCCGGCCTCAGAACCCGCGCCAGCTCGGAAGCCGCCGCGTCCCGATCGCCGAAGTGGTGGAGCACGAAGAACAGGAATGCGAGATCGCAGCTCCCGTCGGGGAGCGGGATCTGCTCGGCGCGGCCCTCGAGATACGTGACGTTCGCGTGCGTGCTCCACGCGACGGCGATCTCGCGCATCTTCGTCGCGGGCTCGACTCCGTAGACCGGTCCGCCGAAGCGGTCGGCCAGGCTGGGTGTGAAGCGCCCGGTTCCCGAGCCGAGATCCAGGACCGCCAGCGGCCGGCGCGCGTCGGCGTGACGCTCGACGGCATCCAACCAGGCATCCATCGCCTCCGCCGGAAGCGCCCGTCCTTCCCGGTAGCGCTGCCAGAGGCGGTCGTCGAAGTCGATGGGCACCTCTTCACACGGTGATGACGACCTTGCCCCTGGCATGGCCGGCCTCGATGTAGCGGAGTGCCTCCGGGACGTCGCGCAGCGGGTACGTGCGGTCGATCACCGGCCTGATCTTCCCGGCTTCGATCAGCTCGGCGAGGAAGAGAAGATCGTCCTTGCGGACATCGGCGAGGAACGAGATCAGCCGCTGGCCCACGAATCGGGACAGGACAAGCGCTTCGAGCGGTTGCACAAGCGGGGAGACCAGTCCGCCGCCGGCCGGTTCGCGGCCGGTGCCTCCGCCGACGAGCACGACCGTTCCCTTCGCAACCGTCGCGCGTCGGACGTCCGACAACGAACGATTCCCCGCGACGTTGAGAACGAGGTCGTATCGCAGGCCGCCCCGAGTGAAGTCGTCGACGGTGTAGTCGACGACGTGATCGGCGCCGAGGGCGCGGGCGAGGTCGACGTTCCTCGTGCTGCACACGGCGGTCACCTCGGCGCCGAGCGCCTTTGCGATCTGCACCGCGAACGTGCCGACGCCGCCGGCGGCACCGTTGACGAGGACGTGCTGCCCCGGCTCGAGGCGGCCGTGGTTGCGGAGCGCCTGGAGGGCAGTGCAGCCGGCGATGGGTACGGCGGCAGCCTGCTCGAAGGTCACGTCCGGAGGCTTCGCCGCGAAGTCCTCTTCCGTGCCGCGCACGTACTCGGCGAAGGCGCCCCCGCTGGAGCCGAACACCTCGTCACCGGGCCGAAGCTGCGTCACGTTGGCACCGACCTCCTCGACGCGCCCCGCGACGTCGAGGCCGGGAATGCTCCTCTTCGGGCGGCGAAGCCCGAACGAGAGGCGGATGAAGTACGGCTCGCCGCGCATCAGGTGCCAGTCGACTGGATTGACCGACGCTGCGCTGACGCGCACGAGCACGCCGTTCGTGTCGATCGTCGGTGACGGGATATCGCGGAGCTCGAGCTCGTCCGGTGAGCCGTACTCCTCGTTGACGATCGCCTTCATCGCTCACCGATTCTGACGGTGGCTTGCTGCCGGGTCGGCCGTTCGCCGGTCGTGGGCCGATATCCGGCGAACGTCGACTCGAGCACGCCCTCGCCGCCCGTCAACTCCGGCAGCTGTCGCTGGAGCTGCTGCGCGCGCAGCGCGGGAAGGATCGCGTCGATCGTCGCGACGTCATCGCGCTGCGCTGGGGCCCGCACGGAGGCGCCCAGTCGCGCCAGCGCGGCTGAGACTGCGCCGATCGTCGCGGCCGGGATCTCGAGGCTGGCACGCACGACCGGCTCGCAGACCACCGTTCCCGCTCGTTCGAGCGCCTGCCTCAGCACCAGCGGTGTGAGCTTGCGGAAGTCGGCGGCCGTGCTCAGTGGCCCCCGTCTCGACGGAGGCCCGTCGGGCACGCTGTAGCTCGACCTGTTCATCGTCACGACGCAGTCGGTCACCTGCCAGCCGCAAAGGCCCTCCTGCAACGCGTGACGCACGTACTGGTCCATCGCTTCGACGAACTGTTCGCGTCTCTTGTAGACGTACAGCGGGATTCCGGTGTGGTCGACCTCGAGCCGGAAGTCGACGCCCGAGCCGCCGGCGGCCGGCTCGACACGAAGCCCGATCGTCGCATTGAACGGATTCGACTCTGCATGGAGGACTTCGACGGCCTCGCCGGTGCCGCTCGGTCGCTCGACGTAGATCGGCGTCGTCTCGCGGAACGCGACGTCGATGCCGAAGTCGTCTGCGAGCGTCGCCTGAATCACCTCCTTCTGCACCTCGCCGTAGAGCGAGACGGAGAGCTCACCGCGGTCGTCGTCCTGCCGAACGTCGATCAGCGGATCCTGCTCGGCGAGCTGGGCGAGCGCGATGCGAAGTTGTGCGCCGTCGTCCGGCCGCGTCGGAGCGACGACGGATTCAAGCGTCGGTGGCGGGAACTGGCGGCCTGCTTCGTTCGTTGCGCTCTCGCCGATCGCATCGCCGATCTGGATCCCCGCGAGACCCCAGAGCCTCGCGACCGCGCCGGCAGAGACCGACGAACGCCGCACGGCGGGCCCGCGCTCGAAGACCGCGATCGCGGTCACCTTGTCCTCGAGCCCGCGACCGAAATGCAGCCGGTCGCGCACGTGGATCGTCCCCGAGAACATCCGGACATACGCGACCTTCTCGCCGGTCGGGCCGCGTTCGATCTTGAACGCGGTCGCGGAGACGGGGTCGTGGGCATCACCTGTCGCAACCGGGAGCAGGTCGGCGATCGCCGTCATCAACGGTCCGACGCCTGCGCCGGTGATCGCGGCACCGAGGAAGACGGGGTGCACGACTGCGCGCCTCGTCTGAGCCGCGAGTGCGTCGCGTAGACGGCGATCCGCCAGATCCAGCTCGTCCTCGACGTAGGCCGCCATGATCGCGTCGTCGCGCTCCGCGAGCACTTCGGCGAGACGAGTGCGGAAACGATGGTCTTCCGCGTCGGATTGCTTGAACTCGGCGGTGCGGGTCCCGAGCGCGTGTGCCGTTCCCATCGGGACGGCTCGCGTCGTCAACCGCTCCGAGATCGCCTGCAGCACGCGCGCCTCGTCGGCGCCGGCGCGGTCGATCTTGTTCACGAACAGGAGCGTCGGGATGCATAGCCGTTGCAGCGCGCGCATCAGGATGCGCGTCTGCGGCTGGACGCCCTCGACGGCGGAGATCACGAGCACGGCGCCGTCGAGCACGCTCAACACCCGTTCGACCTCGGCGATGAAGTCGGGATGTCCCGGCGTGTCGATCAGATTGACGTGGACGTTCCCGAGCGAGAACGACGTCACGGCGGACTTGATCGTGATCCCGCGTTGCCGCTCCAGCGCCAGCGAGTCGGTCTGCGTCGTGCCGGCATCGACGCTCCCGATCTCGTCGATCACGCCGGCCTCGAACAGCAGCCGCTCGGTGAGAGTCGTCTTACCGGCGTCTACATGCGCCAGGATTCCAAGGTTCAGCTCTTGCTGCGACACGCGTCATACCCTCCGAGTAGGCCAAGGCAGGAAGCCAGGGGACGCGAGGGGACGGAAGCCGCTTGATCACTGGGTTTCCGGGCGCCGGTTCTAGAGGATCGGGACGCCGCGAACGGTCAGCGCGGACGCGAACAGACGGCGGCGGAAGTCCTCCCGCTGATGTATGCCGCTGTCTGCCCCATGCCCGTGAGTATACGGCAGGTCTGTTCGGTCGGCCCGCCGCCCCAGGCAAGGTTTGTAGCGTCGAACGGCTGTCGTGAGAGGATGGCGGTGTCGTGTCGTACGCTGAACTCGGTGCCGTGAGGCTGTACTACGAGCGGGCGGGCAGCGGGGAGCGCGAGCTGCTGTTCGTGCACGGCTGGAGGCCGGGCACGCGGGCGACGTAGTCGAACGGGCGGCGCGATAGGCTCGGCTGCGTGAACGTTTCCTCGCGGTTCGACGTCGCCGGGTTCGGCGTCGTCGTCACCGGTGGTGCCAGCGGGCTCGGGCTCGCATACGGCGAGGTGCTCGCGGCGCACGGCGCCCGCGTCACGCTGATCGACGTCGACGCAGACGCGGTCGCCACCCAGGCCTCCCGACTCCGCGAAGAAGGGCTCGACGTGCGTGGCGCCGTGGCCGACGTGACGGATCACGCTGCGCTCGATCGTGCAATCGACGAGGCGGCAGACGTGTGCGGCCGGCTCGACGTCGCCTTCGCGAACGCCGGCATCGACCCGGGCGCCGGTTTCGTCGGAGCATGGGCCGGTGGGCAGCGGCCGCGAGTGGAGGAGGGCGCGCTCGAACGCTACGCCGACGAACGCTGGAACCGCGTGATCGACATCAACCTCAACGGGATCTTCGCGACGGCGCGCGCCGCAGCACGTCACATGCGTCCGCGCCGGTTCGGGAGGATCATCGTGACGACGTCGCTCGCAGCGACGAAGGTCGAGCCTGCGATCGGCTCCGCCTATATGGCGGCGAAGGCCGGTGCCAGGCACCTGATGCACTCGATCGCGCTCGAGCTCGCGGCCTACGGCATCACGGCCAACGCGATCGCTCCCGGGTTCTTCGTCACGAACATCGGCGGCGGGCACGCGCACGACCCCGACGTGCAGGCGGCGCTCGCGAAGGACATCCCGATGCACCGCGTCGGTCAGCCGGACGACATCAAGGCGCTCGCCCTCTTCCTCGCATCACCGGCCTCCGAGTACATCACCGGGCAGGAGATCGTGATCGACGGCGGCTGGGGACTCGGGATCGCAGACTGACCGACGACTCAGCGTCTGACGGTGAGGTGCGCCGACACGCCGAGGTTGCCGCCGCCGCACCGCGCGGTGACGAGGTACGTGCCCGACGGGCGCGTGGTGGGGATGCGGGTGGTCGCCGAGAAGCGCCCGGCGGCGCCCACCTGCGCGAGGACTGCCGGCACCCCGGCGAACGAGTGCGTCGCGGGGAAGGCACGGGACAGGATCGTCACCTTGTCACCGGCGGTGCAGCCGCCTGCGACGCCGCGGACGAGCACCGACCCTCCACGTCGAACCGATGTTGGGGTCACTGCGAGCGAGACGTTGAAGATGCTCGTGCGGCGGCTGACGTCGAGCCCGCTCGCAACCACGATCGCAAGCCCGACGTCTCCGATCTTCCCACCGGCCGAGGCGCTGAGCACGCGTGGACGCCCACGCCGATCGTTGACGCAGCGCCAGGCGGTGCCGCCGTCGCTGCTCGCCGACCAGAACACCTTGTTTCCGTCGACCTGGAGCGTCTTGTCCCGCGTCTTCCAGTCGGAGCAGTCGACGGAAGCGGCGAGCGGTTTCACGCGCCAGACGTACGTGTCCTTCGTCCAGCGCCAGAGGCCCTGGCGGATGCGCACCCGGTTGGTGAACGGAACGGTCAGCACTCCGTTGGCGACCGCGGCGCCCGACCGATAGCGGTAGAAGAGTGGAGCCCGAGCCGGCAGGAAGAGGCTGCCGCCACTTTGAGCGGCGAGCCGTGCTCTGAGGGGCGCTGAGAGGTACGCCCAGGAGGGGATGAACCCTGCGCGGGCCGCACCGCCGGCGACAGCGGCCGCGGCCACGAGCACCGTGAGGATCGCAAAGCGGGCCCGTATGGTTCTCACCGACGAGAACGTACGCCCGGCCTGTACGGGCGCCGTGAGGAGCCGGTAAATCTACGGCGTTCTTCTACGTCACGTGCGCTCGCTCGGCTCCTGTCGGTTCGAGGTCGTCGTGCACGTGCTTCGAGAGCTTCTTGTCGGGCCGCGCCGCGAGGAAGTAGATCGCGCCGACGACCGCGATGATCGCCATCACGAGCAGCGTGATCCAGTCGATGTTGAAGTAGGCGCGCGGGCTGGAGAGCCCGGTCGGGACGACGACGTTGACGAACATCAGCCCGAGGTAGAGCGCTGCGATGATCGAGACCGTCCATCCCCATTTCCCGAGCCGGAAGCTGCCCTCTGGGACCCAACCGCGGGCTCGCGCGATGATCGCGCCGAGCACCGTGAGCAGGAACGAGAGATAGATGCCGCTGACGCCGAACGAGACGAGCGACACGAGGGCGTTCGTGTTGGCGGGGTAGGTGATGAACCAGATGTGGACGTTGTGGTTCGGGCTGTAGTACTCGAGCAGCACGAACAGCAGCGTGATCACCGCACCGATCAGCAGCGCGTTGACCGGTGTCCTGAAGCGCTGGTGGATCCTGGAGATCCAGGACGAAGCGGGGAGGGCACCGTCGCGGCTGAACGAGAAGGCGAGGCGGCTGCCGGCTCCCTGAACCGATGTTCCGCAGGAGAAGAAGGCGAAGATGATCAGCACGAGCAGGAAGTCCTGCATGCCGCTCGAGAGCTGGCCGAGCAGGAAGGGAACGCCTCCGCCCTTCACCGTCGCGTTGACCGGGTCGTGTGCCGGCATCGAGAGCAGGAGCCCTGCGGTCAGGAACAGCGACGCGATGCCGCCCCAGATCAGCGCAAGGCGCATAGCGCGCGGGACCTGGCGGCCGGCGTCCTTCGTCTCCTCGGAGATGTCGCCGGCCGACTCGAATCCGTAGAAGATGTAGACCGGCGCGAGCACCGCGATCAGCGCTGCACCGAGCCAGCTGCCGTTGAAGTTGAGCGCGAGTGGGTTCGACGCCGCGTGCTGGACGCCCTGCGTGGTGAAGAGGAAGCCGAGCCCGTGGTGGAAGCCGTGGATCGCGAGGATCAGGAAGATCCCGAACGTGCCCAGGATCTCGACGTACACGCCGATCTGGGCGACGCGCGCCATCACCCGCGTGCCGGTGATGTTCAGCGTCGTCTGGATCGCCAGCAGGATGAGGACGACGACGAGGATCACCGAGTGGTGCGCCGGGTTGAAGTTCCAACCGAACCAGTTGTGGGTGAGGCTCGTCACGTAGCCGACGACTCCGAAGTCGACTGAGGCGACCGTGATCAGCAACGCCATTCCGTAGAACCATCCGACGAACCAGCCGAAGCCCGGCCCCACGGAGAACTTGCTGTACTGGTAGAGCGCGCCTGCGACCGGGTAGTGGCTTGCGAGCTCGCCGAACACGAGCGCGACGAAGAGCATTCCGATCAGCGGAATGAAGGTCAGCCAGATGTAGGCCGGCCCGCCCGTCCCGACTCCGAGGACGAACAGGGAGTAGATGCCCACCATCGGCGAGAGGTAGGTGAACGCGACGGCGAAGTTCGAGAAGAGCCCGAGGACGCGGTTCAGCTGCGGCTTGTACCCGAGGCTCGCGAGCCTCGCATCCTCGCTGGCGATCGCGCTCGAGACGGAAGTGCCTGCCTCCTCCATCGAACTCTCCTCTCGTTTCCCTGTGACGGGGACGCGCAATCTATGAAGCCGGCGGGGGGCGATGTCAAGTGGGCTGCCTCGCTGCCCTGGCCAGGCGGCGGTCGTCAGAGCTCCTTATGAGTCGCTCATCAGGCCGAGCTGGGTGAGCAGCCCGAGTTGGTCGTAGTAGGTGTGGTACGAGGTGATTTCTCCGTCGCGGGCCGTTGTGACGTCGGCAAACCGGAGGTCGACGGCAGCGCCTGTCGGCGGCAGATCGCCGTCGGGTGAGGCGAGCGGCCCGGTGAACGTTCCGACGAAGCGACCCTCGACGATCACGGCGTCGCCGGCGTCGTGGACGCGTTCGATCACCGCTCTGGCGTCGGGTACCGCTCGCTTGAGCGTCTCCAGGTACTCGCGGAACGACGCCGTACCGTGCACCGCGCCGAGCCCGGGGTCGATCATCTCGACGTCGGCGGAGGCGATGGAGACGGCCGACTCGAGGTCGCCGCTGTCGAACGCCTCGTAGAAACGTGCAACCAGGTCACGTGTCGCCGCCACGCTCATCCTGTCCTCCCTCGGTCGTTGTCCGTGGAGACGACGCTAACAGGAGAGGAGCCCACAGCCGCAGGCCACGTCGTGCCTCCGCGAACTCGAATACGCTTGCCGTCGTGACCGTCGTCGGCGCAGGGAGTCCCGTTCCGATCACCGACCTCGCCGCCGGTCTCGGGCTCGAGGCGGACGAGGTCCAGCCGTACGGACGCGACGCGGCGAAGATCGAGCTTTCGGCTCTCGACCGTCTGCAGGACACTTCCGACGGCCGGCTGGTGAGCGTGACGGCGATGACGCCGACCAAAGCGGGAGAGGGGAAGACGACGACCGCGATCTCGCTGGTCCAGGCGCTCGCCCGAATCGGCGAGCGTTCACTGCTCTGCGTCCGTGAACCGTCGCTCGGTCCCGTCTTCGGCATCAAGGGCGGCGGCACGGGCGGCGGGCGCGCCCAGATCGTGCCGATGGAACGAGTCAACCTTCACTTCACGGGTGACATCCACGCGATCGGAGCCGCGAACAACCTGCTCGCGGCCATGATCGAGTCGCATCTGTTGCACGGGAACGAGCTCGGCATCGACCCGCAATCGATCAGCTGGCGCCGCTGCGTCGACATGGACGATCGCGCTCTGCGCCAGATCGTGATCGGGCTCGGAGGGCGTGCGAACGGCAGCCCGCGCGAGACGGGCTTCGACATCACCGCTGCCTCCGAGGTGATGGCGATCGTCGCGGTCGCGCGCGACCTCGCAGACCTGCGCGCTCGGCTCGCGGCGATCACGGTCGGATCGACCCGCGACGGTGCGCCCGTGACCGCCGGGGAGCTGGACGCCGCCGGCTCGATGACCGTCCTGCTCAAGGATGCCCTGAAGCCGAACCTCGTGCAGACGGGGGAAGGTCAGCCGGCGCTCGTCCACTGCGGCCCGTTCGCGAACATCGCCCACGGCAACAACTCGCTCGTCTCCGACCGCCTCGGGTTGAAGCTCAGCGACTACGTCGTCACGGAGAGCGGCTTCGGCGCCGACATGGGCTTCGAGAAGTTCGTCGACATCGTCTGTCGATTGGGCGGCATCGCGCCGAGCGCCGTCGTGCTCGTCGCGACCGTTCAGGCGCTGAAGCATCACGGGGGCGATCCGAACGGCGGCGTCGCTGCGCTGGAACGTGGCATGGACAACCTGCGCGCGAACCTTCGCATCATCCACGAGTTCGGCTTGCCGTGTGTCGTCGCCGTCAACCGCTTCCCCGGAGACGCGGGAGCCGAGATCGACGCGGCGGTCCGGCTCGCCCGCGAGCTCGACATCACCGGCGCTGCGATCAGCGACGGCTTCGAGCAAGGCGGCGCCGGCTCCGAGGAGCTCGCGGAGGCTGTGCTCGAGGCGGCAGTTGCTCCGGTCGGCGGCCGCTATCTCTACGAGCTCGAAGATCCGATCGAGCAGAAGATCGAGGCGATCGCGACCCGCGCGTACGGGGCGGGCGGCATCGAGCTGTCACCGGTCGCGCGCAGGCAGAGCAGGCTGTTCGCAGAGGCCGGGCTCGGGCACCTTCCGATCTGCATGGCGAAGACGCACCTCTCCCTCTCGCACGACTCCAAGCTGCGAGGAGCGCCGACAGGATTCACATTGCCCGTGCGGGAGCTTCGCGCCTACACGGGCGCAGGGTGGATCGTCGCAGTCTGCGGCGACATGCAGACGATGCCCGGGCTGCCGACGGACGCCGCGGCGCGTCGGATCGACGTCGATGCGGCCGGCGCCACCGTCGGTCTTCGCTGAGAACCCGACATCCGGCAGTAGGGTGTCGACGTGGCGGCGGAGGATCGCAGTGTAGTCGCAGCTGAGCTGCCTGGAAGTGAGCAGCCGATCCGCGCTGCCGAGGTGGTCGGCGCCCTGTCGCTCGCCACCGACCTCGGCACCGGGCAGCCGCTGGAGCACGCCCTGCGCACGGCCGTGCTGGCCGTCCGTCTGGGCGAGCTCGCCGGAGCGTCCGCGCAGGAGCTCGTCGACACGTACTACGTCGCGCTTCTCCACGCGTCCGGGTGCACGTCGAACGGGCACGAGGCGGCGCAGCTCTTCGGCGACGACATCGCGCACCGAGCCGCGTTCTTCCTCATCGACCCGACCAACTCCGCTGAGGTGCTCGCGTTCTACCGGGCGAACGTCGGCGTCGGCCGCGAGCCGGAGGTCCGCGACGCGCTCATCGAGGACGCCATCGCCAACGCCGCACCGAGGGCGCGTGAGTCGTTCGCCACGATGTGCGAGGTGGCGCAGCGGTTCGCCGGGTGGCTCGACCTCGGTTCGAGCATCCAGGCAGCGCTCGAGTACGTCTTCGCGCGCTGGGACGGACGCGGGTTCCCGGACGCCGGCGGCGACGAGATTCCCGCTGCCGATGCGTCTCCTGCACGTCGGCGCGGGACATCTCGCTCTTCCTCTCCGCCTCGGGCCCGGAGGAGGCGCGGGCCGTCATCGAAGGTCGAACAGGCGCCGCGTACGACCCTCGCCTCGCCGGCCTCGCCCTGGAGAATCTCGACGACCTTCTCGCCGACCTGGACGAGACGCGGATGTGGGAGCAGGCGCTCGAGGTCGAGCCGTTTCCGCAGGTCTGGATCGCAGGCGAGAAGGTCGACGCCGCCTTCACGGCCGATCGCCGCGCTCACCGGGCTCAAGTCGCCGTGGCTCCGCGAGCACTCGACGGGTGTGGCCGAGCTCGCCGAAGCCGCCGCCTGGCGCATGGGGCTACCGGCAGCGTCCGTGACGCTCGTGCGGCGCGCCGCGCTCGCGCACGACCTCGGCCGCGTCGGCGTGTCGAACGCGATCTGGGAGAAGCCGGGGCCGCTCGGATTCGGCGAGTGGGAGCGAGTGCGCCTCCATCCTCACTTCACCGAGCGCGCCTTCGCCCAGTCGCCGGCGCTCGCTCCGATCGGGCTCCTCGCCGGCTCACACCACGAGCGGCTCGACGGTTCCGGCTACCACCGCGGCACGCGCGGGCCGGCACTCGATCAGGCGGCTCGCATCCTCGCCGCCGCCGACTGCTACGGAGCGATGCGCGAGGCGCGGCCGTACCGGCCGGCTCTCGACGCCCCGGCCGCAGAGGCGGAGTTGACGCGCGAGGCCGAGGAAGGGCGCCTCGATGCGGAGGCGGTCGACGCAGTGCTCAATGCCGCCGGTCACCGCGTGCAGGAGCGGCCTCGCGAGCTGCCTGGCGGGTTGACCGAGCGCGAGCTGCGAAGTTCTCCTCGTGCTCGTGCGCGGCGAGTCGAACCAGGCGATCGCCGAAGATCTCGGCATCTCGGCCAAGACCGTCGGGCACCACGTCCAGCACGTCTACCAGAAGGCCGGCGTCCGCAGCCGCGCCGCGGCGACGCTCTGGGCCTTCGAGCACGACCTCGTTCACGCCGGATAGGGCGTTCGCCCGATGCGTCGCGGGGCCGGCGGGCGCATGCTCGTCCGGTCAAGCGAACGAAGGAGGAGAACCGATGATCCTGGCAACGACCACGGTCGAGGATTACGACCGTTTCGAGAAGATCTTCTCGACCAAGGGCGCCGAGAAGCGGAAGCAGCACGGCTCCAAGGGTGCGACCGTCTTTCGCGACCCCAACGAGAGCGACCGGGTCTGGGTGCTGTTCGACTGGGACGGCGAGGGCTGGCAGAGCTTCGTCTCCGACCCCGAGGTCCCTCCGATCATGCAAGAGGCCGGGCACAAGGGCCGCCCGCAGGCGGCGGAGCTCGGCGGCAAGTACGACGCGTAGGTCGATCGAGCGACGAAGGAGAGGCTATGAGCACGGTCACCACCGAACATCCGAGCGCAGTACTTGTCCGGCGCGGATACGAGGCCTTCAACACGGCCGACATCGGGGCGCTGACCGAGCTGTTCGACGAGAACGCCTCGTGGCACACGCCGGGGCGAAGCCCGATCGCCGGCGACCACAACGGCCGCGAGGCGGTCTTCGCGCAGTTCGTCCGCTACGGAGGTGAGACCGAGGGGACGTTCAAGGCCACGTTGCAGCGCGTGCTCACAGACGAAGATGGGCGCGTCATCGGCATCCATCACAACACCGCAGAGCGGAACGGCAGGAAGCTGGATGTCTACTGCTGCATCGTCTTCGAGATCGAGGACGGCCGGCTCATCGACGGTTGGGAGTACTTCGAGGATCTCTACGCCTGGGACGAGTTCTGGTCGTAGCGGCGCGACGAAGCGATCTGGACGACCGGCGAAACCCCCACCTGCTGGGGGTTTCGTCTTTCTCCTGCGGTGCTCTGCACCCCACCGGTCTCGGACGTTCGACGTAGTAGGGTCGCCGTCGTGATCGCGGCACCCCAGAAGATCGTTTGCGTCGGCCTGAACTATCGGGATCACGCCGAGGAGCAGGGGGTGGCGCTGCCGGAGAAGCCGCTGCTCTTTGCCAAGTGGCCGAACACGCTGATCGCGTCGGGTGAGGCGATCCGGATTCCACCGATCTCTGCGAACGTCGACTACGAAGCCGAGCTCGGCGTCGTGATCGGTCGGCAGGCGCGGCGTGTGGAGGTCGACGACGCTCTCGGGTTCGTGAAGGGCTACGTGGTCGCGAACGACGTCTCCGGCCGCGACCTCCAGTTCTCGGACGGTCAGTGGGTGAGGGGGAAGTCGCTCGACACGTTTCTGCCGGTCGGCGACATCGTCCCTGCATCCTCGGTTCCCGACGTTCAGTCGCTACCGATCCGCGCGATCTTGAACGGCACCGTGATGCAGGATTCGAACACCTCGAACATGATCTTCGGGGTCGCCGAGATCATCTCGTTCGTGTCGCAGGCGATCACGCTCGAAGCGGGCGATCTGATCATCACCGGCACTCCTGCCGGGGTCGGTGCGTTTCGCGAGCCGCCCGTGTGGATGAAGCCCGGTGACGAGATCACGATCGAGATCGACGGCATCGGCGCGATCACGAACCCCGTCGTCGCCGGTTGACGGTCCGACAACGCGTACGGCCGGAGCGGTGGCGCTCGTCGCTGTCGATGCGACCGTCAGCCCGCGGCGGCTCGCAGCCGCTCGATCGTTTGCGCAACACCCGTCTCGAGCGGCGTCCAGCTGATCCCGCCGAGCGCTTCGTCGAGGGGTGCGCCGTCGAACTCGTCGGGGAAGGGCAGCCGGTTCGACTCGTCGACGTTCACCGATGTGCCGCTCGCCGCCTCGATCGCAGCCGCGGCCTCGGCGATCGTCACTGCAGGACCTCCGAGATGGAAGACGCGCGCTCCGGCGTCGGCGGCGCGCGCCGCGGCGACGAACACGTTCGCCGTATCCGGTGCGAATTGCAGCTGCGTGCGGCCGCCGAACGCGATCTCGCTGTTCTCGCCGCGGGCCGCCTTCACCATCGCGATGCTCGGCGAGGCCGTGAGCCCGTTGTCGCGCCCCGGACCGTAGACGACGAACGGCCGGATGCCGATCGAGGGGACGTGTTCCTCTTGCCAGAAGATCCGCGCGAGCCCTTCGCACGCCTGCTTGTGCACTCCGTAGAAGGTCGCCGGGTGGCCGGTTGCCTCGTTCGACACCGGCAAGCCGGTGTCGTCGGCACTCGAGTAGACGGCTGCCGAGCTTGCGTACGCGACCCGAATGCCGCGCGTCTTCGCTGCGTCGAGCACGTTGACGGTGCCGCCGACGTTCACCGCGGTCCCGTAGGGCGGGTCAGCCTTGATCTGCGGGATCAACAGAGCCGCGAGATGCACGACGTGCGTGATGCCGTGCTCGTCGAGCACGGCATCGAGTGCCGCACGGTCCGTGATGTCGCCGCGCACGATTCGCACGCCGCCGGCGCCCGCGAGCATGAGCCGGCGATCGTCCGAGCCGAGGTCGAAGCCGACGACGTCGACGCCCTCCCCCGCGAGCACCGCACACGTCCACGCGCCGATACAGCCGAGCGCGCCCGTGACGAGGAAGCGCTCTTCGCGGCTCAATACGTCGCCCGCCCGCCGGAGATGTCGAAGCAGGCTCCGGTCGAGAAGCTCATCTCCTCGCTCGCGAGCCAGCAGACGAGCGCGGCCACCTCCTCCGGGCGGCCCATCCGCGCCAACGGGATACGCGACGTCATGTACGAGACGTGCTCCTCGGTGATCTGACCGAGGAGTGGCGTGTCGATCACCGCGGGCGCGATGCAGTTCACGAGCACGCCCGAGCCGGCGACGTCCTTTCCGATCGACTTCGTGAATCCGATCACCGCCGCCTTCGACGACGAGTACGGCGCGGCCATCGGATTGCCCTCCTTGCCGGCGATCGAAGCCACGTTGACGATCCGGCCGTATCCGTTCGCCTTCATCTTCGGCAGTGCCGCACGGTTGGCGTAGAAGACACCGTTGAGGTTGATCGCGTGGACACGCTCCCATTCCTCGTTCGAGATTTCCTCGACATGCAGTGAATCGCCTCCGACACCGGCGGCGCAGACGAGCACATCGAGGCGCTCGAGCCTGGTGACGGCGGCCTCGAGTTGCGCAGAGTCGCGAACGTCCTCGCCGTTCGCGAGGTCGAAGACGTGGACGTCCGCGCCTCCAGCCCGAAGACGCTCCACCGTTGCAGCACCGATGCCGCTCGCTCCGCCCGTCACGAGCGCGACGCGACCTTCGAACTCGTAGTGGTTGGCCATCCGGCATTTCTATACGGTCAAGAGCGACCGCGACGTCGCCGGCCTCGAGGCCTCGGTACCGTTCTGCGCGAATGAAGGAGATCGTCGATGAGGTGAAGCGCTGGCGTGCCCGGGGCGAGCGGGTTGCGGTCGCGACCGTCGTGGCCACCCGTAAGTCGGCGCCCCGGCCGGTAGGCGCGAAGTTCGCCGTCTCCGAGAGCGGCGCGATGTGCGGGTCGGTCTCGGGCGGCTGTGTCGAGAACGACGTTGCAGTGCAGGGGCTCGAGGTGATCGAGGGCGGCGCACCGCGTCTGCTGACCTACGGCATCACCGACGACCAGGCGCTCGGTGTCGGATTGCCCTGCGGCGGCGAGATCGACGTCTTCGTCGAGCTGCTCGAGTGACGCTCGCCGAGGCTCTGTTCGAGGTCGCGCAGAGCGACGAGCGCGCCGTGCTCTTCACGGTGGTCGAGGGGCCGGATGTCGGCAGAAAGCTGCTCGTGCGGCTCGACCGGGACGAGACGCTCGGAGACGCCTCGCCGGCGATCGCCGCGCTTGCCACCGAGGTCCGCCGGAGCGGGCTGATCGAGTTCGAGGGATCGCTCGTGTTCGCCGATGTCTACGGTCCGCCTCCGCGACTCGTCGTCGTCGGGGCCGTCGACACGGGCGAGGCGCTGTGCGCCGCGGCGCGCGCGCTCGGCTGGCACACGATCTGCATCGACGCGCGTGCGCGTTTCGCGACGCGCGAGCGTGTTCCGAGCGCGGAGGAGATCCTCACCGAATGGCCCGACGCGGCCCTCGCGCGGATCGGGGTGGACCGGGACACGGCAATCGTCGTGCTGACGCACGACGAGAAGTTCGACATTCCGGCGCTCACCACCGCGCTGCAGACCGACGCGTTCTACGTCGGAGCCCTCGGCAGCCGCGTCGCCCAGGCGCGCCGGCGGGAGAAGCTGCTCGAAGCCGGCGTGACCGCCGAACAGCTCGACCGCCTGCGTGGGCCCGCGGGCCTCGACGTCGGTGCGGAGAGCCCGGCAGAGACGGCGATCTCGATCCTTGCCGAGGCGCTGGCGCTTCGTGCTGGGCGTCGCGGCAGTCCGCTGTGCGAGTCGGACGAGCGCATCCACGTCGAGCGGTAGGCGCCTAGGAACGGGCGCGGCTGAGCACCTCGTCTGCGCTGAGGCCTCGAATCGAGGCGTCGACGAGCTCGATCGGATGAAACGAGGGAAGCGGTCGACCGGTGCGGCGGAGGGCGGCCGTCACCTGGATGAGGCAGCCGGGGTTGCCGCTCGCATAGGCGTCGGGAGACGTCTCGAGCACGCGTGCGGCCTTCCGGTCGCCGAGCTCGCGGGCAGCGGCCGGTTGCAGGATGTTGTAGACCCCGGCGCTGCCGCAGCAGAGCTCCTGCTCGCCGGGCTCGACGAGCTCGAGACCCGGTATCGCGCGCAGTGCGTTTCGCGGTTCCGCGACGATGCGCTGCGCATGCCTGAGGTGGCACGAGTCCTGGAACGCGACGCGGAGGCCCAGCGGGTGGCGCGTCGCCGGAGCTGGAGCCGAGGCGATCAGCTCACTGACGTCGACGAAGCGTGCGCCGCGGTGGTCCTTGAGGTGCGATCCACAGCCTGCGGCGTTGGTGACGATCGCGTCGTAGCCGGGCAGGGATTCCTCGAGCAGGCGAGCCCGGATGATCCCTTCGCTCACCCGGCCCGCGTGCGCGTGCAGCGCACCACAGCAACCTTGCGCGCGGGGGACGTGGACGTCGTACCCGTCGGCGGCAAGGACGCGCGCGGTCGCGGCGTTGACACTGCCGAAGAGGACACTCTGCACGCACCCCGTGACGACTGCGACGCGGGGCCCGTCGCCGGATAGGTGCTCGGGTGGGACTGCTGCGTCGATCCACGGTGGCGCGAGCTCGCGGAAGGGTCGCAGCAACCCGGGAGCAGGGAGCTTTCTGAACGCCATCGCCATCCGGAGGCGCCGGTGATAGGGGAAGACACCGAAGATCAGCGAACGCAGAATCCGATCCCCGACACCACGGCTGTAGTTCCGCTCGATGTGCTGCCGTGTCGACTCGATCAGCCGGTCGTACCGGACGCCCGACGGGCACGACGTGACGCAGGCCATGCAGCCGAGGCAGCGGTCGAAGTGCTCGACGACCGTGTCCGTGAGCTCGACCGACCCGTCGGCGAGCGCGCTCATCAGGTGAATCCGCCCGCGCGGAGAGTCCATCTCCTCCCGCCACAGCGAGTACGTCGGGCAGGTCGGCAGGCAGAAGCCGCAGTGCACGCAGTCCGCGATCAGCTCGGTCTGCACAGAGCCTCGGCGACGCGTTCGGCGAGCGGGCTCCACGCCGGCTCGAATGCCTGCTCCACGTACGCGATACGCGGGCCGGGTCGCACCAGCGGTGCCTCGTCCCCGTCGTAGCGGATCTTTCCCGGCAAGCGCGCCTGGAGCGCTCGCAACTCGGACCACGGGTCGGCCTCCTCGCCCTCGAGCTCGGCCGCCTGCGCGGCAACCGAGCGCGGCGAGCCCTCGAACAGGACGTGCATGCGGCCGCCCGCCACGTCGACTGCACTCGGCACGAGGGAGGAGAAGTGGAGGTCCCGCCAGCGCGACGCATCCGTCACGATCGTGCGAGTCGCCGCGGGGAGCGGGTGCAACCGCAGCGCAACCTGTTCGATACGCCCAAGACGGCCGCGCGATCCGCAGAAGAGCTTGCCGAGGTCGTAACCGGCGACGTTCTTCACGACCTTGCCACCGGAGGTCGCGCGCGTTCCATCGAGCAGGGTGACCGTGACGCCGAGCACGAGGTCGCGCATCGTCCCGAAGCGGTGGCGCAGCGGTCCGGAGAGGTCGTCGGCGATGCATTCCTCGATCGTCGGATCGCCGGGTGGGTCGAGAGACAGACGCTGTCCGTGCTCGGCCAGCGCTCCTTGCAGGCTCGTGATCCGCAACGCGCCGTCGACCACGCAGGTCAGGTCGCCGGGCTCGTGCTCGACGATCAGCTCAGAAGCGCTCGCCAAGGCCCGCCAGCTCGAGGGGATTGGCCCGGTACGGTCCGGGCACCTCGCCGCAGAGACGCGGCGTGGGGAAGACCTTGCCCGGGTTCGCGAGCCCATGCGGGTCGAAGGCCGAGCGAAGCCGCTGCATCGCCTCGAGGTCCGACTCGCCGAACATCAGCGGCATCGCGCACGCCTTGTCGGTGCCGACACCGTGCTCGCCCGTGATCGAGCCGCCGGCCTCGACGCAGGCTTCGAGGATCTTCCCGGCCAGGAGCTCGGCCCGCTCCGCCTCGCCGTCCACGCGACCGTCGTAGAGGACGAGCGGGTGCAGGTTCCCGTCGCCGGCGTGGAAGACGTTGCCCACGCGCAGGTCGTGCTCGCGCGACAGCTGGTCGATCCGACGGAGCACCTCGGGCAGGCGTGTCCGCGGTACGACGCCGTCCTGGACGTAGTAGTTCGGACTGACGCGACCCATTGCGGCGAACGCGGCCTTGCGACCACGCCAGACGGCGGCGCGGTCCGCCGGATCGGACGCGATCCGGATCTCGCGTGCGCCGCACTCGCGACAGAGCGACTCGACGGCGGCGAGATCCTCCTCGACCTGAGCCTCGGGACCATCGAGCTCGACGATCAGGACCGCTCCGCAGCCCGGCGGGTAGTTCGCACCGACGGCTGCCTCCGCCGCCTCGATCGTGATCGCGTCCATCATCTCGATCGCGGCCGGGAGGACTCCGGCGGCGATCGTTCCGGACACCGCAGCGCCGGCGCTATCGGTGTCGGCGAAGCCCGCGAGCAGTGTGCAAACCGATGCAGGCGCCCGCAGGATTCGCAAGGTCAGTTTCGTCGCGATGCCGAGGGTCCCCTCGGAGCCGATGAAGACGCCGAGCAGGTCGGGCCCCTCGTCCCAGACCGAGAGGTCGACGAGGTCCCCGGACGGCAGGACGACCTGCGCCGCGAGCACGTGGTTGACGGTGAATCCGTACTTGAGGCAGTGTGCGCCGCCCGAGTTCTCCGCCACGTTGCCGCCGATCGTGCAGACCTGCTGCGACGACGGGTCGGGAGCGTAGTAGAAGCCGGCGTCGGCAACGGCGCGCGTCACGTCGAGGTTCGCCACACCCGGCTCGACCTCGACCTCGCCGGCTTCGAGGTCGACGGCGAGCACGCGGTCCATGCGGGCCAGCGAGATGACGATGCCGTCTGCAACCGGAAGGGCGCCGCCGGAGAGACCGGTGCCGGCGCCCCGTGCCACGAACGGGATCCCTTCGTCGTTGCACAGGCGAACGACGTCCTGCACCTCGGCCGTCGAGCCGGGTAGCGCCACGAGCGCAGGGACGACGCGGCGGCCGGTGAGGCCGTCGCACTCGTACGTCCGCAGCTGCTCAGGCTCCCGGATCGTCTGTGTCGCCGCCGCGAATCGATCGACGAGTGCCGGCGACAGCCCCATCGCCGCAACCTACCTCGTCGGAGTGTCTGCTGACCCGGGCCGATCAGCGAGCCGGAGCCGTGACCGCACGGCGCCGCAGGTGCCAGCGTCTGAGCTCGTCGGCGCCCCAGACGATCAGCGGGAACGGGAGCAGGAAGGCGATTTCGGTGACCCCGAGCGCGGCGGTTCCGAACACCGTCTGCAACGCCGGCGCATAGATGAGGAGCGCACCGAACGCGATCTCCGAGGCGATGCCCCAGAGCAGCAGACGGTTGGTGAAGAACCCGACCGAGCGTAACGACGCTCGCTCCGTGCGAGCGGCGACCGCGGTCCCGATCTGGCAGGCGACGATGCCGGCGAAGGTCATCGTCGTCGCCTGCAGATAGGCGTGATGGAGGGGCGACCCGCTCGAGACGTCGTCACCGGGGCTCCAGCCGGCTCGAAGGAGGACGAAGAAGAAGCCGGCGAGGACGAGTGCGGCCTCGATCAGGCCGAGGAAGATCCAGGCGCGGTAGAGCAGCGGGCGGTCGATCACACCCTCGGTGCGAGCACGCGGCGGCCGGTCCATCAAGCCCGGCTCGGCGGGCTCGCGTCCGAGAGCGAGCGCGGGCAGGATCTCCGTCCCCAGGTCGATGGCGAGGATCTGCAGGACCGTCAGCGGTAGGGGGATCCGGCCCCCCGAGAGGGCGAAGACGAGGAAGGGGACGACTTCGGGCGTGGCGTGCGTGAAGATGTAGAGGATGAACTTGCGGACGTTGTCGAAGACCTGACGTCCTGCCTCGACTGCTGCGACGATGGTCGCGAAGTTGTCGTCGGTGAGCACCATGGTCGCCGCCTCGCGGGCGACGTCCGTGCCGGTGAGGCCCATGGCGACGCCGATGTCGGCGCGTCGAAGCGCAGGCGCGTCGTTCACGCCGTCTCCGGTCATGGCCACGGTGTGCGCTTCGGCGCGGAGTGCGTCGGCGATCCGCATCTTCGCCTCCGGCGAGCTGCGGGCGAAGATCAGCTCCCTGCCCTCGCGCAGGAGCTCGTCCAGCTGGCCCTCGCTCAGCATCTCCAGCTCGGCGCCGGTCACGATCTGGCTTCCGTCACGAGCGATGCCGACCCGGCGCGCGATCTCCGCCGCGGTCGGCCCGTAGTCGCCCGTGATCACGATGATGCGAATCCCCGCCAGGTGGCACTCGGCGACCGCGTCGGCGACCTCTGGCCGTGGCGGGTCGAAGAGTGCGACCAGGCCGAGCAGGCAGAGCTCCTGCTCGGCGTCCTCGCGACGAGCCGGAGCCTCTGCGCCTGCGGGCAGGCGCCGGCGGGCGACGGCGAGCACGCGCAGCCCTTGCGACGCGTAACGCTCGAACACGGCCAGCACCTCGCGACGGTCGGTCTCCTCGAGCGGACGGTGGTTCTCGAGGCCGCCGATGCGCGTGGCGCGGCCGAGGATCTCTTCCGGCGCACCTTTCGCGTGGACGGTGAGCGTTCCGTCCTCGCGCGCATCGACGGTGGACATGAGCCGCAGCGTCGGGTCGAAGCGGTACAGCTTCTGCCGCCGGCGCTCTCGTCGCCGTGACGCGACGTCGATGCCGATCTCGCGGGCGGCCTCGAGGATCCCGATCTCGGTCGCTTCACCGCGCGACTTGCTCCCTCGGGCCGGATCGACCTCGGCGCTGCTGCACGATGCGGCTGCGCGGCCGAGCAGCGCCAGCACCGGGTTCTCGGCTGCGGCCGCCGCGAGGTCGCCGTCGTTCTCGAGGTCGAGCTCTCCGAGCGGCGTCCAGAGTTTGACAGCCCTCATTCGGTTCTCCGTCAGCGTTCCGGTCTTGTCGGTGCAGATCACATCGGCCGAGCCGAGCGTCTCGACCGCGCTCAGCCGCTTGACGAGTGCGCCGCGGCGGGCCAGCATCGCCACCCCGACGGCGAGCGCGAGCGTGATCGTCGGCAGCAACCCCTCGGGGACGTTGGCGACGATCAGACCGATCGCGAAGTTGAAGGCGTCCTCGAGCGGCAGGCCGGCAAGGAGCCAGCCGATCGGCAGGAACGCCAGCCCGACCAGGACGGCGACCAGGGCGATCAGCCACGCGACACGGCGTACCTGTCGTTCGAGCGGGCTCAGCTCGGTCTCGACCCGTTCCGTGAGGGCCGCGATCCGGCCGAGCTCCGTCTGCATTCCCGTCCTGACGACGAGCGCCGTCGCTTCGCCGCCGACACAGGACGATCCGCTGAACACGAGATCTCGCGCCTCGATCATCGGTCCCGTCGTGTCGCGGAACTCGGCCGACCGGTACACGGGCTGCGACTCCCCGGTCAGCGTCGAGAGATCGACGTCGAGCGCACCGTCGAGCAGTCGTGCATCGGCTGAGATGCCGTCACCCTCTGCGAGCAGCAGCACGTCGCCCGGGACAAGCGTGCTCGCATCGACGGTCACTCGGTGCCCGTCTCTGAGCACCAGCGCCTGCTGCGGCAGGAAACGGCGTAACGCCTCGATCGCGCGCTCGGCCTGGCGCTCTTGCGCAAACGCAAAGACGGCGTTGAGGACGATGACCGCCAGGATCGCGGCGCCGAGCACGGGTGCCCCACCGATGAAGGCGAGGCCGGCTGCAAGCCAGAGCAGAAGCGCCAGTGGGTGGGTGAACTGCTTCGCCAGCTGCCGCGGCCAGCGAACGCCGCCGCGCCGAACGAGCTCGTTGCGGCCGTAGGCGACGAGGCGGCGCTCTGCCTCGCGGCTCGAGAGCCCATCGGGATGCGCTCGAAGCTCCCGCAACAGGAGCTCGACCGCCTCGCGCGGATCGCCGACGCTGCTCGCTGCGTCCGGTGGAGAACTCACCCTCGACGGTCGCTCGACCGAGCGCGCTTCACATCCGGGATTCGCCGGTCACCATGGCCCGTAGATGTCGCTGTTGGCCTCTCGCATCGCGCCGACGTAGCCCGCTCGTTCGTGCACCGCCTCGTCGGCGCCGGGCGGTACGGCTAGCAGTCCACGCAGGTCGTCGACCGCTGTGAAGCCCTTGCGCGTCATCCAGTCGGACAGGCCGTCGAGCAGAACGGTCGCGTGGTCCGGACCGTGCCGAAGGAGCGCCGAGGCGGTCATCACGATGTCGGCACCGGCGAGCAGGTACTTGGCGACGTCCTCCGAGGTCTCGACGCCCGTGGTCGCCGCGAGCGAGGCGCGCACGCGCCCGTGCAGGAGTGCGATCCACGTGCGCGGCAACCTGGCCTCCGCCGGGGTCGAGAGGCCGACCTGCGGCACCACGGCGAGCCGGTCGGCGTCGATATCCGGTTGGAGGAAGCGGTTGAACAGCACGAGCGCGTCGGCGCCGGCGTCGTCGAGCCGGCGCGCCATCTCGCCGGTCGAGCTGAAGTACGGGCTCAACTTGACCGCGACCGGCACGCTGACGACGTCCTTGACCCGAGCGAAGACGTCGAGGTGCCGCTGTTCGACGTCGCGGCCGGCGATGCGGGAGTCGCCGGGCAGGTAGTAGATGTTCAGCTCGATCGCCGCGGCGCCTGCATCCTGAATCGCTCGTGCGTAGTCGGCCCAGCCGTCGGGCGTCACACCGTTGAGGCTGCCGATCACCGGGATGTCGACGGCGGCAGCGGCGCGCTCGAGCAGGCTCACATAACGCCGCGGGCCGGTCTCCGCTTCGACCGCGGCAGGGAAGTAGGAGAGCGACTCCGCGAAGCTCTCGGTACCGGCTTCGACGAGTTGCGCGTCGTGGATCGCCTCTCGGCGCACCTGCTCCTCGAAGAGCGAGTAGAGGACGACCGCGCCGACACCTGCGTCGGCGAGCCGCCGCACGCCTTCCACCGTCTGGGAGAGCGGGGACGCCGACGCGACGAGCGGGTTGCGTAGCTCGAGACCCATGTACCGCGTCGAGAGATCCATCAGCGCTCCTTGCGTGCGTCCGCGGCGAAGTGCTGGGCGCCGCTGGTTGCCATCTGCTCGTAGACGTCCCACCGCTGCTCGACCGCCTGCTCGGCAAGCTCGTGCAGCCGTTCGGCTTCGGCCGGGTCGGTATTCGTGAGCGTGCGATAGCGCAGCTCCCGGTTCGTGTAGTCGGAGAGCGGGATCCGCGGCCGCGGTGAGTCGAGCAGGAACGGGTTGCCCCCGGCGGCGCGGATCACCGGGTCGTAGCGCACGAGCGGCCAGTAGCCGCTGGCCACAGCGCGGTACTGCTGGTCGAGGCCGTTACGCATGTCGATCCCGTGCGCGATGCAGTGGCTGTACGCCAGCACGAGTGAGGGGCCGTCGTAGGCTTCGGCCTCGCGCAGCGCGGTCAATGTCTGCTGCGGGTCTGCGCCCATCGCGACGCGGGCGACGTAGACGCTGCCGTAGGCGATTGCCTGGAGGGCGATGTCCTTCTTGCCAACCGTCTTGCCGGCGGCGGCGAACTTGGCGACCGCCCCGAGCGGCGTCGACTTCGACATCTGCCCGCCCGTGTTCGAGTACACCTCGGTGTCGAGCACCAACACGTTGACGTTGCGTCCGCTGGCCAGGACGTGGTCGAGGCCGCCGGAGCCGATGTCGTAGGCCCAGCCGTCGCCGCCGACGATCCAGACGCTGCGGCGGACGAGGTGATCGACCACGCTCTGCAGGTCGGCGACGGCAGCTCCTTCGAGCTTGTCGAGCCGCTGCTTCAGCTCGCCGACCCGCGCGCGCTGTGCTCGGAGCTCCGACTCCCGCAGCTGCGGCGCCTCGAGGATCGCGTCGACGAGCTCGGCGCCGATCGTGTCGCGCAGGTCGGCAAGGCGGCGGCGCGCAAGCTCCGTGTGTCGGTCCGCGGCGAGCCGGAAGCCGAGACCGAACTCGGCGTTGTCCTCGAAGAGGGAGTTCGACCAGGCCGGCCCCCGCCCGTCGGCGTCCGTTGTCCACGGCGTGGTCGGCAGGTTGCCGCCGTAGATCGACGAGCAGCCGGTTGCGTTCGCGACCATCAGCCGGTCGCCGAAGAGCTGTGAGAGGAGCTTCAGATACGGCGTCTCGCCGCAGCCCGCGCAGGCACCCGAGAACTCGAACAACGGCTCCAGGAACTGTGTGCCGCGCACGGTGCCGAAGTCGACGCGCGAGCGGTCGCTGCCGGGAAGCGTCTCGAAGAAGGCGATGTTCTGGCGCTCGGCCGCCACCAGCGGCTCGAGCGGCGCGAGGTTGATCGCCTTTCGGACCGGGTCGCCCGGCGCGACGACCGGGCACGCCTCGACGCAGAGGGCACAGCCCGTGCAGTCCTCGACGTAGACCTGCAGCGTGTAGCGGGTGTCGGGGAGGCCGACCGCGTCCAGCGGGGCAGAAGCGAACCCGTCAGGTGCGGTCTCGAGGTTCGACTGGTCGTAGTACCGCGAGCGGATCACGCTGTGCGGGCAGACGAAGCTGCAGTTGCCGCACTGGATGCACAGGTCGGCATCCCAGACGGCAACGAGGTCCGAGATGTTGCGTTTCTCGTAGGCGGTGGTGCCGCTCGGATAGGTGCCGTCGGCCGGGAGGACGCTCACGGGCAGCTCGTCGCCTCGGCCCGCCAGCATCGCGGCGGTGACGGTGCGGACGAACGCGGGCGCGCTGTCCGGGACGACCGGCGGCAACCCGCGCGTGGACGTTGCCGCCTCGGGCACCTCGATGCGGTGCAGGCCTTCGAGTGCGCGGTCGACGGCCGCGTCGTTTCGCTTCACCACCTCGGCTCCGCGCCGCGCGTAGGTCTTCGCGACCGCTGCCTTGATCCGGTCGATGGCGCGCTCCGCCGGCAGCACTCCCGAGACTGCGAAGAAGCAGGTCTGCAGGATGATGTTGATCCGTCCGGCGAGGCCGACGTCGCGAGCGATCCGGCCGGCGTCGATTGCATAGACGTCGATGTGCTTGGCGATGATCTGCTCCTGCACCGGACGTGACAGTGCGTCCCACACCGCGTCCGGTGGGCGCGGACAGTTCAGGAGCAGGGTCGCTCCGTCTGCCGCGCGTGCGAGCACGTCGACCTGCTCGAGCAGGCGAAACTGGTGGCACCCGATGAAGCTGGCCTGTTGCACGAGGTAGGGGGCACGGATCGGGTGCGGGCCGAACCGGAGGTGCGAGACCGTCTGCGAGCCCGACTTCTTCGAGTCGTAGACGAAGTACCCCTGGGCGTGCAGGCTCTCCTCGTCTCCCAGGATCTTGATCGTGTTCTTGTTCGCGCCCACCGTCCCGTCGGAGCCCAGGCCGAAGAAGATCGCGCGGACGGTTTCGGGGGGCTCGATGTCCAGGCTCGCGTCGAACGGCAAGCTCGTTCCGGAGACGTCGTCCGTGATGCCGATCGTGAACCGCCGGCGGGGTCGTTCGAGCGACAGCTCGTCGAAGATCCCCGCGACCATGCCGGGGGTGAACTCCTTCGAGGACAGGCCGTAACGGCCGCCGATGATCCGCGGCATCACGTCGCGCTCGCCATCGGCGAACGACTCTGTCAAGGCGGCGACCGTATCGAGGAAGAGCGGCTCGCCGATCGAACCGGGCTCCTTCGTCCGGTCGAGCACGGCGATCCTGCGCACGGTGCGAGGCAGCACGTCGACGAGGGCCTGCGCCGGGAAGGGCCGGTACAGCCGCACCTGCACGACGCCGACACGCTCGCCGCGCGCGTTGAGATGCGCGACGGTCTCCCGGATCGTCTCCCCGCCGGATCCCATCACGACGATCACGCGCTCGGCGTCGGGGTCGCCCGTGTAGTCGACGATGTGCAGCCTGCGGCCGGTCCGTTCGGCGAGGCGCGCCATGGCGTTCTCGACTGCGTCAGGCACGCGTGCGTAGAACGGGTTCACCGTCTCGCGGGCCTGGAAGTAGACGTCCGGGTTCTGGGCCGTCCCTCGAATGAAGGGTCGCTCCGGCGAGAGCGCCCGGTCGCGATGCGCCCACACGAGCTCTTCGGGCACGAGCGCGCGCAGGTCGTCGTCGGACAGCAGCTCGATCGTGTTCAGCTCGTGCGACGTCCGAAAGCCGTCGAAGAAGTGCACGAACGGAATGCGCGTCTCGAGCGTCGCGGCCTGCGCCACGAGCGCGAGGTCGTGCGCTTCCTGGACCGATGCCGACGCGAGCAGCGCGAAGCCCGTCTGGCGGACCGCCATCACGTCCGAGTGGTCACCGAAGATCGACAGCCCCTGCGCCGCGAGCGAGCGGGCGGCGACATGCAACACGGCCGGTGTGAGCTCGCCGGCGATCTTGTACATGTTCGGGATCATCAGCAACAGGCCCTGCGAGGCCGTGAATGTCGTCGCGAGCGCTCCGCTCTGCAGCGCACCGTGGAGCGCACCGGCTGCGCCTCCCTCGCTCTGCATCTCGACCACCGCCGGCACCGTGCCCCAGACGTTCTGCCGTCCCTGGCTCGACCACTCGTCGGCAAGCTCGGCCATCGTCGACGACGGTGTGATCGGGTAGATGCAGCAAACCTCGTTGAGCCGGTAGGCGACCGAGGCCGTTGCTTCGTTGCCGTCGATCGTGGCGCGCGTGTCGGTCACTGCTCGGGGACCATCTCGATGGCGTGCACCGGGCATTGCTCGAAGCACACACCGCAGCCGGTGCAACGGTCGTAGTCGAACCGGTAGCGGTGCCCTTCGCCCAGCTTGATCACCGCCTCTTCAGGGCAGGCACCCAGGCAGCCGTCGCATTCGAAGCAGTTGCCGCACGACAGACAGCGACCGGCCTCGTACACCGCCTCCGCGGCCGAGAGCCCGCCGACCACCTCGCCGAAGCCGGCGATCCGCACCTCGGGTGAGGCCTCGGGCTGCTGCCGGCGCGCGTTGTCGCCGAAGTACCAGAGATGCAGCTTGTCGAACGAGGCCTCGACGTGCTTCGGGGCGCTGACTGCGGCGGCGCTTCGCAGCCAGGCGTCGATGTGGCGAGCGGCCTTCTTGCCGTGGCCCACACCGATCGTCACGGTCTGGTCGCTCGGCACCATGTCCCCGCCCGCGAACACACCGGGACAGCCGGTCTCGAGCGAAGGGGACACCTGCACGGTGCCGTCGCGCGCGATCTCCACCCCCGGTACCCGGCGCAGGAACGCGGTGTCGGACTCCTGCCCCAGTGCGAGGATCACCGTGTCGGCAGCGAGTGTCTCGAACCGCCCCGTCGGCTGCGGATACCCGGTCTCGTCGAGCTCCATCAACTCGACCTGGAGCTCCGGGCCGTCGAAGGTCGTGATCGTGCGCAGCCAGTGGATCTGCACGCCCTCGCGCTCGGCATCTTCGGCCTCGTCGAGATGGGCGGGCATCTGCTCGCGCGTCCGCCGGTAGACGATCAACGCCTCGTCCGCGCCCATTCGGCGGGCGACGCGCGCGGCGTCCATCGCGGTGTTGCCGCCGCCGTAGACGGCAACGCGCCGGCCGATCACCGGTCGCTCGCCGGAGGCGACGCTGCGGAGGAACGAGACTGCATCGACGATGCGGCCGGCATCGCGGGCGGGGATGTCGACCCGTTTGGAGAGGTGCGCACCGACCGCGACGAAGACGGCATCGAACGCGCCCTCGTCGCGCTCGGCGACCAGATCCTCGACCTTGTGCGCGGAGGTCACCCGCACACCCATCGCCGCGATTCGGTCGAGCTCGCCGGTGAGGACGTCGCGGGGGAGCCGGTAGGCCGGGATGCCGTACCGCATCATCCCACCCGTCTCGTCGCCGGAGTCTCGCATCTCGACCTCGTGGCCGAGCCGCGTCAGGTGGTACGCAGCCGAGAGACCGCATGGGCCGGCGCCGATCACGAGCACGCGCTTGCCGGTGCGCGCTGCGGGACGATCGAAGAGCCAGCCCTGCTCGAGCGCGAGGTCGCCGAGGAACCGTTCGACCGAATGGATCGAGACGGCGCTGTCGAGGTCGGCGCGGTTGCAGACGCTTTCGCACGGGTGGTAGCAGACTCGCCCGTGGATCGCCGGCAGCGGATTGTCGGCGACGAGCTGACGCCACGCCTCCTCGTGTCGACCTGCCTGAGTGTGCGCGAGCCAGGCCTGGATGTTCTCGCCGGCCGGGCACCCGGCGTTGCACGGTGGCAGGAGGTCGACGTAGACAGGTCGACGCTCGCGGACCGGCCCGGCGTGCGACCTTCCGTGCAGGAGATCCGGCAGCGGCGTGACATCACGTGTGGAGTCGTTCATGCCGGTGCCCGTCGGCGGAACGCCCATGGTTCGCAGACTAATGGGCGATTACGCCGCCGTGCCGGGGTTTCCAGGCAGCCGGTGTGCGCGTGACTACTGATGCTCCGCGGTTGCGCCGGCCCGCTCGTCACGAAGTTGCAGTTCGTTGCGTGCTCGAACGCTCTGCAAGCCGGCCGTGAACGAACTGCACGGCCATCGCGCCTTCGCCGACCGCGGTCGCGCAGCGCTTGGTCGAGCCCGAGCGCACGTCGCCTGCGGCAAAGACCCCCGGCATGCTTGTCTCGAGCAGCGCGTCGGCGTCGGCCGCGCCGCCCGTGAGGATGAAGCCGTTGTCGTCTCGTGCGACCACGTCGCCGAGCCAGTCCGTGCAGGGCAGCGCCCCGAGGAAGAGGAACAGGAACGAGAACGCGAGGTGCTCGCCGCTCTCGAGCGTGACCGCCTCGAGCCGGCCCTCGTCGCCGTGGAGGGCGGCGACTTCGCTGCGATCGCGGACGGCAACGCCGTAGCGCTCGAGCTCTCGCACGAGGTAGTCCGACATCGTCTCGCGCAGGTCGGCGCGGCGGTGGAGCAATGTCACCAGTGCGCCGCCGCGAGCCAGCCAGACGGCAGCCTGCCCCGCGGAGTTTCCGCCGCCGACCACGCCGACACGGGAGGCGCCGCAGAGCTGTGCCTCCGGGGGCCCGGCCGCGTAGAACACGCTCGTCCCTTCGAAATCGGAGAGCCCGTCGACCGGGAGGCGCCGGTACTCCGCACCGGTCGCGAGCAGGACAGTGCGTGCGGCGATCTCGTGATCTTCTTCCAGGCTCACCCGGTAGCGGCCGTTGCCCGGTTCGAGTGACAGGGCCCGGTAGGGCGTCGCGGTCCGCGCTCCGAACTTGCGCGCCTGGGCGACGGCGCGGCTGGTCAGCTCCGAGCCGGTGATCCCAGCCGGGAACCCGAGGTAGTTCTCGATCCGCCGGGACGAACCCGCCTGCCCCCCGAGTGCGGTGCTCTCGACGACGAGGGTCTCGAGACCCTCGGACGCGGCGTAGACCGCGGCACCCAGGCCCGCGGGGCCGCCGCCGATCACGACGAGGTCGACCTCTTCACGGGCGGCGAGCTCGCGGCCGATCCCCAGCGCACGGGAGACCTGACCGGTCGACGGGCCGCGCAGCTCGAGGCCGCCCGGCAATCGCACGAGCGGCAGGTTCGCGCTGTCGAGCCCTTCGACGAGCTCGGCCGCAGCCTGGTCGTCCGCTCGCTCCGAATCGCGCCAGCTGAAGGGCAGGCGGTTGCTGCGTGCGAACTCGACCATCCGCATCGTTGCTTCGGACGAATGCGGCCCGACGATCTCGAGGCCGATGCCCTGAACCTGCTGGAGCGCTTCCCGTCGTGCGATGAAGGTCGACAGCAGGAGGTCGCTCAAGGGCCCGTCCTCGAACAGCAGCGGACGCAGCGCGTCCCGGTCGACGGCGATGTAGCGCAACGTCTGCGTGACGACTGCGGTGAGGAAGACGGTCTGTCCGGACAGGAGGTTCATCTCGCCCAGGAAGCCCGACTTGCTGTGGCGGATGATCTCGTTGCCGGCCGCATCGAGAATCGCGACCTCGCCGTCGATGATCGCGATGAAGGGGTAGCGGGGGTCGCCGACACGGAACAAGACGTCGCCGACGCCGGCAGTGCGTTCTTCGCCGAGCTGAGCGAGCGTCTGGAGCTGGGACGCCGACAACATCGGACTGGCGGGGCGCGGCACAGAGCGAGCCTAGCGGCCGTTCCCGGCTACGCGTCCTCGGGCGGCTCAGTAGAAAGCAACACGGCGAACCGCGGCGTTCCCCGATGCTCGACGAAGACGGCTCGTCACGATGCGCTGTAAGCGAGAGAGGAGGAGCCGTGAAGGGTTCACTTTGGCGACATGGTCAGAAGGAAGCCTGCATCGAACCGGGTGAATGGCCGACCCGCACCGGCCGCGCACGTGTTCTGATCGAGCATCCCGACCCGGCAACGCTCTGGGCCGAAGCCGAGGCGATGCGGGATGCGGGGTACGACGTTGCGGTCTGCACCGGGCCTACGAAGACGTTCGAGCGCACGCGGTCCGTCGGTGTTCGGCTCCGCACCTTCGCCGACGAGGAGGCTCCGGTGCATGAGCTGAGGCAGACATGTCCGCTCCTCGCCCACGGGCGCTGCGCGCTCGTCGAGCAGGCGGACGTCGTCGTCTCGACGACCGATCTCGGCGAGAGCCAGGGTGTCCTCGCAGCGCTGAGCGACAAGGGTACGTCTCGGCTCGTCGTCGAGTCTTCGAAATCCGTCCTCGATCGTGGCGCCTACGAGATCGGCGACGCGACCGTCGTCGACGTTCCGGTGACGGAGAAGAGGCTCCTCGAGGCCGTCTCCGAGGCGTTGAGCTCACGCTGACCGCCTGAGCCGAAGCCGCGTGGGGAGGGCGGCCTTGCCATCCGGCGATCCTGGTGGGAAGGTGAGAGGTCGGAATCGGCGCGGACCGGGATGGAAGAAAGGTCGGCCGATCGGCGTCATGTGATTGCTGCAACGAGGCAGCGCATCGGCGGAGGAGGTTGGCAGTGGAAACACTTGGTGCTGCAAGGCTCTCCAAGGGGATCCCGGCACAGCGCGCAGTCGCCACGATCGTCCCTCGCGAGGAGATCGCGGCCGTCGTGGGCGATCCCGAAGGGAGCCCTGAGCTCGTTCTTCGAATCGTCAGCGATGGCCACGAGAGCGGTGACGCGCCGAGCGTGATCGCGATGGCGTGGTCGCGGGACGAGCTTGCACAGGTTCTCGATGAAGCGACAGGCGCGGATGTCGTCCTGACGTTCGATCGCGACGAGCTCTCCCAGGCGATCGACGATGTCGAGGCACACGGCATGCGGGAGCGTGCGCTCGTGTTCGCGGTCGCGGCAACCGGCGTACTCGGAACCGGCGCAACCATCGCGAACGCGATGCCCGCGACCGACGTGGGAGGTGCTGTCGTCACGTCGACTGCGCCGGCGGTGACGGACGTGTCGTCCGCCGGCGGCTACAGCACGGTCGGGGCAGCGACGAGCGCGGCGGACACCATGGTCAGCGACGCCGCGTCGGGCACGGGCTACACCGCCCCGGCGGCCGGTACGGGAGCCACCGCAGCGGGCCCTGGCGTCACCGACGTGTCGTCGGCGAGCGGCTACACCGCCCCGGTGGCCGGCACGGGAGGCTCGACGGCGGCCGCAACGGTCACCGACGCGTCGTCGGCCGGAGGCTACGGCACCGTCGAGGCGACGACCTCGTCTCCCGAGGTCATCTCCATCTCCCGGTCGGACGCCGTAACCGACGGGCTGATCGCCGGCGGGGTCCTGCTCGCGATTGCGGGCGCGACGTTCGCCTCGCGCCGCACGGGGACTGCCCGGCCGGCCTGACCCACCCGAGAAGTACGAACGCGTGAGGGCGGCGCGCTGCACGCCCTCACGCGTGTTGGCGATGATCGAAGCAGGTGTGCACGTAGTGTTGCCGCATGTTCGAGATCACTCCGTGCGCGGACGAGTCGGACGAGCGGATCTCGCTGGAGATCTACAACGCCGTCTGGCCGCACGACGCTCTCACGATGGACGACGTGCGGTCGTTCAAGGCGAGCGTTCGCGACCACGTCGACTACCTGGCACGCACGGATCGCTCCCCCGTCGGCTCTGCGGTCGGCGTCATCTTTCCGCACCGCGCCGACCGCGTCTTCACGATCATCACCGTGCTCGACGAGCAGCGTGGTCGTGGCGCCGGCTCCGCGCTCTACGAGGCGATCTCCGCCTGGACTGCCGAGCGGGGCCTGAACGAGCTCGAGGTCCCGGTCCTCGACAACGATCCCGAGAGCCTGTCCTTTGCACAGCGTCGCGGTTTCGTCGAGGAGCGACACGAGGTGGGTGTCGTGCTCCACCTCGCCGAGATCGCGCCGCCGGCGGTCGAGCCACCCGACGGTGTCGAGATCGTCACCTGGGCGGAGCGTCCCGAGCTCGCAGGCGGCATGTACGAGGTCTCGCTCGAGGCGCTACCCGATATCCCCGGTTTCGAGGACGACGACATCGAACCGTTCGACGACTGGCTGGCGCACGACATGCAAGGCCCCGGCGACCGTCCGGAGGCGACGTTCGTCGCGCTCGCCGGAGAAGAGGTCGTCGGCTACGCGAAGTTCTCGCTGACAGCGGCACAGCCGACGAACGCGCACCACGACCTGTCCGCCGTCAAGCGATCCTGGCGCGGCCGCGGCGTCGCGCGAGCGCTGAAAGCGGCGCAGATCAACTGGGCGCTCGCCAACGGCTACCAGGAGCTCCACACCCGCAACGAGGAGCGGAACGAGCCGATTCGACGGCTGAACGCCCGGTTCGGCTATCGACCGGGAATCGGCCGCATCTACCTCGTCGGGCCGATCTCAGGCTAAGAAGCTCTCACAGAATGAGATTCGTCGAGCAGCGTGCCGCCGAGCGCGGCCGGGCGACTCAACTGCTCATTGTGTGAGAGCTTCTAAAGGCGTCGCCCACCTCGCGGGCTCGTGCACCGTCGAGCCTCTAGTAGGGCAGATAGCTGTTGTTCACCCAGAGGCGCCCGGTCGCCGGGTCCGCGGCGATGCCGGTCGCGTGCACGCCGTTCGGGAGCGGGATCGACGTCCGTTCGTGGCCTCGAAGTTTGATCCGGTCGACGAACGTACCGGCGGCCACCCAGATCGAATCGCCGAGTTGCACCGCCTGCGTCGGATGACCGTTGAGCCCGAGCGGCTGCTTCGGCTTCCCCGTCCGGGGGTCGATCTGCGTGAGCGTCGCGCCCTGTTGATCCATCAGCCAGAGCGTCGGGCCGCTTGGTGTCCTGATCTCGACGAGATGCCACGGCTGCTCGTCGAAGTGGAACGTCGTCCCGTGCTGCGTGCGCGTGTCGTACCGCAGAACCTCGTGGTACTCGCATTCGCAGATCCAGACGTTGCCTCCCGTCGGCAGCATGATCGACGTCTCGAACGTCCCGGTGGCGAAGCGGCCGGTGACGCGGTTCGTTGCCGGATCGATCCGGTCGAGCGTCCCGTCCCCCTGGAGAACCCAGACGGCGCCGTCGCCGACCACGATCGTGCCGTTCTCGAGGTCGCCCTTGAGCCGAATCCGAGCGACGGGCCGCCCGCTCAACTCGTCGAGACGCTGAACGCCGTTGATCACCGGCACGCCGGACGCACTTCCCGCGCCCACGACGCTCCGGAGCAGCCAGATCGACCCGAATCCCACTGCGCCGTCGATCGACCCGACCGGCGCTCGGGTCACCCGCTGCACGCGTCCGCTCGACATGTCGCGAACCACGATCTGGTCGCCGTTCATACCGCCGCGCTCCCAGAGCGTCCCGGCGACCGCGAACAGGTTGGCGCCGCAGGGGCACCCGAGCGTTCCGTCGCGGACGGTCCGAACGACGTCGCCGCTGCGAGGATCGAGTTGGAGGAGCGTGATCTTCCCTGTCGGCGTCGACGATCCGCGGGTGGCGAAGATGCCGCCGGCCACCGCGGCCGCGGCGAGCAGCACGGCTGCGGCTGCGACGAGCACGGAGCGGCGTCGCCGGGTTCCCGGCGCGAGGCCGGCAAGGCGCTCTGCTGCCACCTCGCGGGCCAGCGGCTGCGGCAGCTCGATGTCGATCGACCTCAGCCGGTGCATGTGCCACCGGCCCTCGACGCCTTTCAGCTCGTGCTCGCCGGCGTCGTCGAACCGGGCGTGCGACCCGGCGACGAGCTCCTTCACGGTGCTCGTCACGATCACCTCTGCGGGGCCGGCGAGCGCCATCGCACGCGCGCCGATGTGAACCCCGATGCCGCCGAGCGTCCCGTCGACCTCCTCGACCTCTCCGGTGTGGATGCCGGTGCGGACGTCGAGGCCGATCTGCTGCACCGCTGCCGCGATCGCCGCTGCGCCGCGCAACGCCTGCACCGGCTCTGCGAACGTCGCGAAGAAGCCGTCGCCCGAGGTGTCCTGCTCCCGCCCGCCGTGCCGCTTCAGCTCCTGGCGCACCGCCGCGCGGAAGCTCGTCAGCACGACCCGCCAACGCATGTCTCCGAGCTCGGTGGCGAGGGCGGTCGAGCCGACGACGTCGAGGAAGAGCACCGTCACCAGCCGGCGGTGCACACTTGAGCGAGCCATCGCTCGATTATGTGCCGCAGCACGTCCGGTTACCAGCGGACGAGAGGCCCGTGGGGCCTCTCGTCCTTTTCGCGGGTTGGGTGTGGCTAGCTTGCAGTCGCCCGGTCGTAGAGCGTGACCGCCGCGCGGGTCAGACGGCTGCGGAGGGTGGCCGCGTCGGCACGGCCTGCACCGGTGATCTCGAGCCGGTACTGGAAACGCCCTGCCGTGAAGGAGATCGCGATCTGCACTGTCGATCCGTTCGGCAGCGAGTAGCCGTGGCTGCCGGGGATCTCGTCTACCGTGAACCGTGAGAAGGCGCCGCCGAGCGTGCGTGCCTGGTCGAGCTCCGAGTCGGTCTCGCGCCGAGCACCTGCCGCCGACCGGTACTGGGCGACGATGCTCCAGCCCTGCGTTCCCGGACTGGACGAGCGGAGCGGCTCGCGCAGCCCGTTCAGGAACCCGTTGTCCGACAGCGAGGCGGCCGAGCCGGTGTGCATCGCCCACTGCGACGGTGTGGTCACGGCGACGGGGCACGTCACCGACCAGAAGCCGCGAAGGTCGCCGAACTGGAGGACGCGGTTGTAGAGCGCTGCCGCCGACGACGTCGCGTCGGGCTGGCTCGGCGTCCGGGCCAGGGCGGCGCCGCCGGCTGCCAGTGCGATCAGGCAGGTGGTTGCGATCAGGGCGAGCTTCGTCGAATGCCGTGCAGACATGACCTTCCTCCTTGTGTCGTGAGTCCCGTTTGCGTGCTTCGTGGTCATGTGAGCGACGGTAGGAGAGTGCGCTTGGCGCGTCGCTCGCCCGCACGACACTCGAAGTGTCAAATGGACGACACTCGGCGTAGACTCGGGCGATGGAGTGGCAGCTCCTCGCCGGCGTTCCGGCTGAGGATGCGCGACGGGTGCTCGCGATCGGGCGCCGTCGGACGTTCGCACGCGGCGAGATCGTCTTCCACCAGCTCGACCCGGCCGACTCGCTGCATCTCGTTGCGGCGGGCCGGTTCGTGGTGCGTCGGACGACGCCGCTCGGAGAGGACTCGCTACTCGCGATCCGCGGGCCCGGCGACTTCTTCGGCGAGCTCGCGCTGGTGTCGGACGGCTCGCGGTCGGCGACGGTGCAGGCGCTCGAGCCCGCCGAGACGATGGCCGTGTACCGGACGGACTTCGACGACCTCCGGCGCCGGCATCCCCAGGTCGACCAGGTGCTCGTCCTCATGCTCGCCCGTGAGCTGCGACGCATGGACGAGCTGCTCAGCGAGTCGTACTACGTGACCGCCGAGCGGCGCGTCCTTCGCCGACTGCTCGAGGTCTCCGACGCCTACGGGGGAGCCTCGCCGGGCGTCGAGATCCCCCTGACCCAGGAGCAGCTCGCCGCGCTTGCCGGAACATCGCGGGCCACCGTCAACGCCGTTCTCTCGGCGGAGCGGGAGCGAGGCACGCTGAGCCTGCGGCGCGGGCGAACAACGATCAACGATCCGGCAGCGCTCGCCCAACGCGCCGGGATCGCCTCGGAGCGACGATTGATTGCCGCCGTTCGCCCGCCCTTCCCTGCGTTGCTCGAGCGCCGGCTTGCGGTAGCACGAGGAGACGAGCCTGCCGATCTCGTCGTGCGCGGCGGCCGCGTGTTCTCGGCGTTCACGCGTGAGTGGCTCGACGCCGACGTCGCGGTAGCGGACGGTTTCGTCGCGGGGCTCGGGGAGTACGAGGGCAACGAGACGTTGGATGCCTCCGGCAGGTTCGTCGTTCCGGGCTTCGTCGACGCGCACGTGCACATCGAGTCGTCGAAGCTGATGGTCGACGAGTTCGCCCGCCTCGTCCTCCCGTTCGGAACGACCACAGTCGTCGCAGACCCTCACGAGATCGCGAACGTGCTCGGAACGGACGGGGTTCACTGGCTGCTCGATGCCTCCGCGGACCTGCCGCTCGACGTCTACTTCATGGCGCCCTCGTGCGTTCCCGCCTCACGCTTCGAGTCCCCCCGTCGCGAACTGACGATCGGCGATCTCGAAGGGCTCCTCCGGCGCACGCACGTGCTCGGCGTCGCCGAGATGATGAATTTCCCCGGCGTCGTGTCGGGCGACCCCGCCGAGCTCGCGAAGGTCTGCCTCGCACAGCACGTCGACGGTCACGCTCCCGGGCTGGTCGGAAAGAGCCTGAACGCGTACGCTGCGGCCGGGATCTCGTCCGATCACGAGGCCGTGTCGATCGAGGAGGGGCGCGAGCGGCTTCGCGCCGGGATGTGGCTCCTCATCCGCGAGGCGTCTGCGGCCCGCAACCTCGAAGCGCTGCTGCCGCTGGCTCGCGAGTACGGCCCTTCGCGCATCGCCTTCTGCACCGACGACCGCGAACCGGAGCACATCGCCAGTGAGGGGCACATCAACTCGATGGTGCGCTCGGCGGTCGCGCTCGGCGTCGCGCCAGAGGACGCGCTCGTGATGGCGTCGCTGAACGGCGCGTTCTACCACGGGCTGCTCCATCTCGGCGCGATTGCTCCCGGCTACCAGGCCGACTTGCTGCTGCTCCCGGACCTCGTGTCCTTCGTCCCGGAGCTCGTGCTGAAGGCAGGACTGCCGGTGGCGGCGATCGAGCGCGTGACCGTGCCCGACTGGGTCCGGAACACGGTGCGGGTCGGTCCCGTCGCCGCCGGCGACTTCCAGATCGCCTGGCCGGGAGGGCCCGCGCGCGTGATCGGCCTGGTGCCCGGCCAGATCGTGACCCAGGCGCTCGTCGACGAGCCGACCGTGGCGGACGGTTGGGCGGTTGCGGATCCCGACCGCGACCTCGCGAAGATCGCGGTGCTCGAGCGCCACCTCGGCACCGGCCGGATCGGGCTCGGATTCGTCCGCGGCTTCGGCCTGCGGGAAGGAGCCTTCGGTGCGACGTTCGCACACGACGCGCACAACGTCATCGTCGTTGGAGCCGACGACGAAGCGATGGCACTCGTCGTCACGCGACTCGCCGAGCGTGGGGGAGGCATTGTCGTGGTCGACGGCGACGCGGTGCTCGCGGAGCTGCAGCTGCCGGTGGCCGGGCTGCTCTCCGACCAGCCGCTCGCCGACGTGCTCGCTGCGAGCCGCGCCGTCGCGGTCGCGACCGGGCGCCTCGGCGTCCACCTGCCGCATGCGGTCCAGGTGCTCGCGTTCCTCGCGCTCTCGGTGATTCCATCGCTGAAGATCACCGATCGCGGCCTCGTCGACGTCGACCGCTTCGAGCTCGTTCCGCTCGCGGCCGGGGCCACGCGGGAGCCTGCGGTAAACCACTGACGCGGAACCCGTCCCCGCCCCGATGGGGGTTTTGCCGCAACGCCGCAAGGTTCGGGTTGTCCACATGGAGGAGGTTGCACGTGCTGACCGAGCGCGTCGCCACAGCGGCAGGTGCGGTTGACGAAAAGGTGCTCGAGCGGACGGTTTCACGGTTTCGCGAGGAGCACATCGTGTTGCCGACGTTCGCCCAGCTCGCCGATCCCGGCCTGATCCCGGCGCCGGCCGTTCGCCAGCTGGCCCAGATCGACCCCGACGACGCCCATCCGCTGAACCTCTTCCGCGTTCACTGGTTCAACGACGCATCGAGGCAGAGGATCTCCGCCGTTCCCGAGCACGTCGTCCTGACGAAGGAGCTCACCGGCGTGGATTCGCCGATCGTCGTTGCGCTCGGCGACCGCTTCCCGATGATCCGCGCGCACAAGGTGCTCGCCGCCTACGGCTGTCTCGCGCCGCGTCTCGTCACCGGGCAGTTCGACCCGACGCGCGACCGCGCAGTCTGGCCGTCCACCGGGAACTATTGCCGTGGCGGTGTCGCCATCTCCCGGCTGATGGGCTGCCGCGGGGTTGCGGTCCTGCCGGAGGGAATGAGCCGCGAACGGTTCGCGTGGCTCGAGCAGTGGGTCACCGAGCCCGCGGACATCATCCGCACGCCAGGCACCGAGAGCAACGTCAAGGAGATCTACGACCGCTGCCACGAGCTCGCGCTCGACCCGCAGAACGTGATCTTCAACCAGTTCGCCGAGTTCGGGAACTACGTGGCCCATTACCTCGCGACCGGGTCCGCGCTCGACCGCCTCTTCACGGCCTTGCAGGCCGACGACCCGTCGCTGCGGCTCCGCGCGTTCGTGTCCGCGACCGGCTCGGCCGGCACGATCGCAGCCGGCGACTACCTGAAGGAACGCCACGGCTCGCTGATCGTCGCCTGCGAGGCGCTCGAATGTCCGACCATGCTCTACAACGGCTTCGGCGAGCACAACATCCAGGGGATCGGCGACAAGCACATCCCTCTGATTCACAACGTGTTGAACACCGACGTCGCGCTTGCCGTCTCCGACCGTGCGACCGACCGCCTCGGCATGTTGTTCGGGACCGACACGGGCCGGGCGTATCTGGCCGCTCGACGGGGCGTGCCGGCGGCAACGATCGAGCAGCTTCCGTCGCTCGGGCTGTCGAGCATCTGCAACGTCCTCGGTGCGATCAAGACGGCCAAGCACTACGGGCTCGGCCCGGAGGACGTCGTCGTCACTGTCGCAACCGACGGGGCTGCGATGTACGGCAGCGAGCGGGAGCTCGCGCTCGGCAAGTACTTCCCCGAGGGGTTCGGCGAGCTTGCGGCTGCAGAGGTGTTCGGCGAGCACCTGCTCGGCGCCGCGACCGACAACCTGCGGGAGCTGACGCACGCGGAGCGGGAGCGGATCTTCAACCTCGGCTACTACACGTGGGTCGAGCAGCAGGGCGTGTCGATCGACGACTTCCAGGCGCGCCGCGCGCCCGCCTTCTGGGAGCACACCCGCGCCGCGGCCGCCGAGTGGGACGAGCTGATCGACGACTTCAACGCGAGAACAGGCGTTCTGGAGGGACCGTGAGCGGTGCCGTCACCCGGCTCGTCTGCGCCGGCTGCGGAGCAGAGCCCGACCCCGACGACCCGTATCCGTTCGCCTGCACGCGCGCCGTTCCCGGCGACGACGTCGACCATGTGTTGCGCCGCGAGCTCGACGTCTCGCGCGTTCGCTTCCCCTGGGACGACACGGAGCCGAACCCGTTCGTCCGCTATCGAGAACTGCTCCACGCCTACCACGTCGGGCGGGACGGCGGCATGAGCGATGCCGACTTCTGCGCGCTCGTGCGCTCCCTCGACGAGCGGATCGCCGCCGTCGACGGCCACGGCTTTGCCGTCACCCCGTTTGCGCGGAGCGACGAGCTCAGCGGCCTGCTCGGCTTCTCGGAGGACGGTGGCGTCTTCGTGAAGGACGAGACCGGCAACGTCTCGGGCTCGCACAAGGCCCGCCACCTGTTCGGCGTGCTGGTCTTCCTCGAGGTCGTCGAGCGGCTCGGTCGCGTCACTGCAGGAGACCGGCCCGATCTCGCGATCGCGAGCTGCGGCAACGCGGCGCTCGCAGCCGCCGTGGTCGCCGCCGCAGGGGGCCGACGACTTCGCGTCTTCGTGCCGGTCGACGCGGACCCGCCAGTGCTCGAGCGGCTCGAGGAGCTCGGCGCCGCGGTCGAGATCTGCGTGCGCCGGCAGGGCGTTCCCGGCGACCCGACCGTGCACCGGCTCCGTGAGGTGCTGGGCGAGGGTGCGATCCCCTTCACGTGCCAGGGCAACCTCAACGGCCTGGCCGTCGAGGGCGGAGAGACGCTCGGCTGGGAGCTGGCGTCCGCGGGCGTTCCGCTCGACAGGCTGATCGTCCAGGTCGGCGGCGGTGCGCTCGCGAGCGCGTGCGGGTACGGCCTGAGCGAGGCCGCCCGGCTCGGCGCGCCCGGTGGGGCTCCGCGGCTCGACACGGTGCAGACCGAGTCGGCGTGGCCGTTGCGGCGCGCCTTCGACAACGTGCTCGCGCACGGGGGCAGGCCGGCGATCGCGTATGCGGCCCGTCACCGGTCCGAGTTCATGTGGCCGTGGGAGAGCGAGCCGCACAGCGTCGCCCACGGCATCCTCGACGACGAGACCTACGACTGGCTCGCCGTCGTCGAGGCGATGCTGGCGACGGGCGGCAGGCCGTACGTCGTCGACGAGGGAGCGCTCGTGCGGGCGCACGAGGTCGCGGTCGACGCGACGGGCATCGACGTCGATCCGACGGGCTCGTCGGGTCTCGCGGGCCTCCTCGCGCTGCGTGCGGCGGGCGAGGTCGACGACGACGAACGCGTCGGAGTGCTGTTCACAGGGATTGACCGCACACACATGACCGAACGGAAGGGAGCGGGAGATGAGGAGCTTTCTCGGACGGGACATCCTGTCGCTCAAGGATTTCGAGCGATCTGACTTCGAGCGTGTCTTCGAGGTGTGCGACGAGCTCGCGCCGATCGCACGCGGGCGTCGCAACACCGACCTGCTCGCGCACAAGACGCTGCTCACCGCCTTCTACCAGCCGTCGACGCGCACCAGGATGTCGACCGAGGCGGCGATGCACAGGCTCGGCGGCCACGTGCTCGGCTTCGCCGACGTCAAGAACACGCGGGCCGGCGACTTCTACCAGGAGTCGATGAAGGACACCGTGCACATGCTCGAGTTCTACGCCGACGTGATCGCGATGCGGCACTTCGAGCAGGGTGCGCCGGCCGAGGCGGCGCACTGGGCCTCGGTGCCGGTGATCAACTGCGGCGACGGCTGGGGTGAGCACCCGACGCAGGTTCTCACCGACCTGTACACGATCCAGAACGAGCTCGGGACGCTCGACGGGCTCACGTACCTGCTCGTCGGCGACATGCGCATGCGCACGATGCACTCGATCCTGTACGCGCTCTCGCAGTTCGACGCGAAGGCGTTCGTCGTCGGGCCGCCCGAGATGTCGCTCCGCGACGACTTCAAGCTGGAGCTCGACGCGCGGAACGTGCGTTACGAGGAGGCCGAGTCGACCGAGGACGTGATCGGCGAGTGCGACGTCATCTACATGGAGCCGGTCGTGCAGGCCGACTACGAGAAGTCGCGGGTCGAGCGGGACTCCGGTTCCGTGGCGACGACTCCGCGGACGTATCAGGTGACGCGCGAGTTGCTTCGCGAGAGGGCGAAGTCCAGCGCCATCATCCTGCACAGCCTGCCGCGGATGGACGAGCTGGCGTCGGATGTCGACGAGACGCGCCACGCTCGCTACTGGCAGGAGGCCTTCTACGGCGTCGTCCTGCGCATGGCCCTGCTGTCGCTCGTACTCGGAGCCACGGAGTGACTGCGGATGGAGTTCACCCTCAACGGCGAGCACGTCACCGCGACACCGGAGGTCGACGAGAGCCTGCTCGAGCTCCTGCGTGACCGCTTCGGGCTGTGCACCGTCAAGGACGGCTGCGCGCCCGAGGGCTCATGCGGCGCATGCACGGTGATCGTCGACGGCCGCGCAGTCGTCTCGTGTGCACAGAAGGCGGCGCGAGTCGAGGGCAAGCAGGTGGTCACGCACGAGGGGCTCACGGACGAGACCCGGCGCCTCTGGGCGGACAGCTTCGTCGTCGCCGGCGCGTCGCAGTGCGGGTTCTGCTCGCCGGGGATCGTGCTCAAGGGCGAGGCGCTCCTCGCGAAGAACCCGAGCCCCTCGCGCGACGAAATCGAACACGCTCTGCTCGGCAACCTCTGCCGGTGCACCGGCTACATCAAGATCGTCGACGCGGTCCAGCATGTGGGCGCCGCTCGGCGCGGCGAGCCGCTTCCCCGGCCGGATCCGAGCGGCCGGGTCGGCACGCGAAGCGCCCGCTACCAGGCCTCGGAGCTCGCGCTCGGCGACAAGCCGTTCGTGGGCGACATGACCGCGCCGGGAATGCTCCACGGCGCCCTCCGCTTCTCCGACCATCCACGGGCGCGGGTCCTGCGCATCGACACCTCACGGGCGCGAGCCCATCCGGGCGTGGTCGCGGTGCTCACCGCAGCCGACGTGCCCGGCGAGCGGACGCAGGGGTCGTTGACGCGCGACTGGCGGCAGCTCGTGGCCGAAGGCGAGGTCACGGCGTACGTCGGCGACGTGCTCGCGGCGGTGGCCGCCGAGACGCGGCACGCAGCGCGCGAGGCGGCCGCGCTGGTCGACGTGGAGTACGAGGTGCTCGAGCCCGTCTGCGATCCGTTCGACGCGCTCGTCGAAGGGGCCCCGATGCTCCACGAGGGGGGAAACGTCCTCTCCGTCTCCCGCATCGCGCGGGGGGACGTCGACGAAGCGCTCGCGGCCTCGGCGCACGTCGTCTCCGAGTCGTTCCGCACACAGTTCATCGAGCACGCGTTCCTCGAGCCGGAGGCGGCCCTGGTCGTCCCGGAGGCGGACGGGTCGCTCCGCGTCTACTCGCAGGGTCAGGGCATCTGGGACGACCGCCGCCAGATCGCGTCGTTCCTCGCTCTGCCCGAGGAGCGAGTGCGCGTGACGCAGGTCTCGGCCGGGGGCGCCTTCGGCGCCAAGGAAGACCTGAACGTGCAGGCGCACGCCGCGCTCCTCGCGACCGCGAGCGAGCGCCCCGTCCGCCTGACGCTCACGCGGAAGGAGAGCCTCGGCTTCCACGCCAAGCGTCACGCGATGTGGCTCGACTACACCGTCGGATGCGACGCCGACGGCCGGCTGACCGCCGTCCGTGCGCGCATCGTCGGGGATACCGGCGCCTACGCGAGCGTCGGCGACAAGGTGCTCGAGCGCGCCGCCGGCCATGCCTGCGGCGCCTATCGCGTGCCGAACATCCACGTCGAGGCGACGGCGGTCTACACCAACAACCCGCCGTGCGGCGCGATGCGCGGCTTCGGCGTCAACCAGGCCGTCTTCGCCCTCGAGGGCATGCTCGACCTCCTGGCGGAGCGCGTCGGCGTCGACGGCTGGGAGATCCGCTGGCGCAACGCGCTCGACGTTGGCGACCGCTTCGGAACCGGTCAGAAGCTGGGGCCGGGCGTCGGCGTGAAGGCGACGCTGCTCGCGGTGCGCGACGCGTATCGGAACGCCCGCTACGCCGGCATCGCGTGCGGTGCGAAGAACACGGGCATCGGCAACGGCGTTCCCGAGTTCGGGCGCGCGATCCTTCGGCCCGAGCCCGACGGGCGGATCACGCTGTTCCACTCCTGGACGGAGATGGGGCAGGGCGTGCACACCGTCCTGCGCCAGATCGCGTGCGAGGTGCTGGGCGTGCCGCCCGAGACGATCGTCGTCGCCGTCGACACCGCGCACGAGCTCGAGACCGGCCAGACGACCGCGTCGCGCGGCACCGTGCTCGGCGGCAATGCGGTGATCGCGGCCGCGCAGAAGCTCAAGGCGGCCGCCGACGGCCGCCCGTTCTCCGAGCTGGCAGGACAGGAGTTCTTCGGCGAGTTCAGGGTCGACTGGACGACGCCGAACGACGCCGACGAGCCGGTGACCCATCTGGCGTACGCCTGGGCGACGCAGGTCGTCATCCTCGACGACGACGGCCGGCTGCAGAAGGTGATCGCAGCCCACGATGTCGGCAGGGCGATCAACCCCACGCTCGCCGAGGGCCAGATCGAGGGCGCCGTGCACATGGGCCTCGGCCAGGCGCTCTCCGAGGAGTTCGTCGTCGAGCGCGGCGTTCCCGTCACGAACACTCTGAAGTCGCTGCACATCATCCCGCCGACGGGAATGCCGGAAGTCGAGTGCGTCCTCGTCGAGGTGCCGCAGCCCGAGGGGCCGTTCGGGGCCAAGGGCGTGGGCGAGGCCGGGCTCGTCCCGACCGCAGCGGCGGTCGCCGGCGCGCTCTACGCCTACGACGGCATCCGCCGCACGCGACTTCCGATGAAGGACTCCCCGGCTGCACGCGCCGCCGTGCCCCACCTCGTGAAAGCGCATGCATGATCGTCACGTCGCTCGATCCGGTCCGCGTCGTCGACGACGACGTCTGGGTGGCGGACGGTCGTATCGCTGCCGCGGGGGAGGGGACGAGGATCGCGTCGGCGGGGCTGCTCGTGATTCCCGGCAACGTCTGCGCCCACACGCATCTCTACTCGGCGCTGGCGCGTGGGATGCCGTACGCACTCGTACCGCCTCGGAGTTTCGTCGAGATCCTGCAACGCGTCTGGTGGCGGCTCGACCGCGCGCTCGACGAGGACTCGGTGCGCGCGTCGGCACTCGTCGGAGGCCTCGAGGCGCTTCTCTGCGGCACCACGACTCTCGTCGACCACCATGCGTCGCCGAACGCGATCGACGGCTCGCTCGACGTGATCGCCGACGCCCTCGGATCGCTCGGCATACGCGCGATCCTCTGCTACGAGACGAGTGACCGCGACGGCCCCGAGCGGGCGCGAGACGGCCTCGCCGAGAACCGGCGCTTCCTCGACCGGATCGGTCGCGAGCAGCCGCCGCTCGTCCGCGGCTTCGTCGGCGCACACGCGTCCTTCACGCTGTCGGACGAGACGCTCGCCGGCTGCGCGGAGATCGCCTCGGGGCATTCGGTCGGGCTTCACGTCCACGCGGCCGAGGACGGCGCCGACGAGCGCGATGCGCTCGCCCGCAGCGGTGTCCGCGTCGTCGGCCGGCTTGCGCGCGCGGGCGTGCTCGACGAGCGTGCGCTGCTCGCACACGGCGTCTGCTTCGACGACGCCGAGATCGCCGCCGTCTCGGAGGCGCACGCGACCGTCGCGCACAACGCGCGCTCGAACATGAACAACTCGGTCGGCCGTGCCCGCGTGGACCAGCTCGGCGGCAGGCTCGCGCTCGGCACGGACGGGATCGGCTCCGACATGTTCGAGGAGTCCCGGACCGCGTTCTTCCGCAGGCGCGAGGACGGCCTGGACGCCCCGGCCGGCTGGCCGCTCACGGGTCTGGCGGAGTCGGCGCGGCTCGCGGGGCGCAGCTTCGGCGAGCCGTTGCTCGGCACGCTGGAGGCCGGCGCACCCGCCGACCTCGTCGTGCTCGACTATCCGCCGCCCGCCCCGCTCGACGAGCACAGCTTCGCCGGCCACTGGATCTTCGGCATCTCGTCCCGCCACGTCCGCGACGTGATGGTCGCCGGCGAGTGGGTCGTCGAGGATCGCCGCCTGACTCGAGCCGACGACCGGCAGGTCGTCGCCGACGCGCTCGTGCAGGCCGGGCGCCTGTGGCAGCGGCTGGACGAGCTCGGCCCCCACCCGTTCGAGCCAAAGGGAGGCTTCTGATGGACCGCGTCGCGCTGTATCTCCAGGACAAGCATCCGATTCGCGACGGCATGCACTACGCGCAGCTCGCCGAGCAGGCGGGCTTCGAGGCCGTCTGGCAGGCGGAGAGCCGGCTCGTGCGCGAGGCGACGGTGCCGATGGCGGCCTACGCGGCGGTGACGGAGCGGATCGGCATCGGGAGCGGCGTCGTCAACACCTGGACACGGAACGTCGGCCTGCTCGCAGCGACGTTCTCGACGCTCGACGACCTGGCTCCGGGCAGGATCAAGCTCGGGATCGGCGCGTGGTGGGATCCGCTCGCGACGAAGGTGGGCATCACGCGCCGCCACACGCTCGGTTGCATGCGTGAGACGGTCGAGGCGACTCGCCGCCTGCTCGCCATGGAGCGCGTCACCTATCACGGCGAGTTCGTGCACCTCGACGACGTCGAGATCGACATCGTCCACGGCGATCGATCGCCGAAGCACGTGCCGATCTACATCGGCGCGACGGCGATGAAGATGATGGAGCTCGCCGGCGAGATCGGCGACGGCGTCGTCCTCAACTACCTCGTCGGGCCCGCGTACAACGACGAGGCGATGGAGCACCTCGCGATCGGCGCTGCGCGCGCCGGACGTACGCTCGACGACGTCGACCGGCCACAGCTGATCGTCTGCTCGCTCGACGACGACCGGTCCATCGCGCTCGACCGGTCGCGCGAGCTCGTGGCGCAGTACCTCGGCCAGCAGCCGCACATCATGAAGGCGAGCGGCGTCGATGCGTCGCTGCTCGAGGAGATCGGCCGGATCCTGACGTGGCCGGCCACGCCGGAGCAGATCGAGCGCGCGATGGGGCTGGTGCCCGACGACGTCGTGCAGCTGATCACGGCCTCCGGGACCGCCGACGAATGCCGCGCCAAGGTGCAGGAGTACGCGGCCGCCGGCTGCACGTGCCCGATCCTCTACCCGCTCGGGGACGACGTGCCCGCGATGATCGACGCGTTCGCCGCGGTGGTCGCATGACGAACGCCCTGCAGCCGCGCACGCTCGACGAGGCGCTCGAGATTCGCGCTGCGCGTCCCGACGCCGTGGCTGTCGCCGGCGGCACCGACCTGATGGTGACGCTCAACGCCGCCCACGAGCCCCCGCCTGCGCTGCTCGACCTCTCGCACGTCGCCGAACTGCAGGGCTGGCATCGTGACGGCGGCTCGGTCGTCGTCGGCGCCGGCATGACGTTCGCGCGGATCGGACGCGAGCTCGCCGCGTTCCGGCCGCTCGCGGAGGCGGCGCGCTCGGTCGGATCGCCGCAGATCCGGAACCGCGCGACGATCGGCGGCAACATCGTGACCGCCTCGCCGGCAGGCGACAGCCTGCCCGTCCTGGCCGTCTACGGGGCGACGATCGTGCTCGCGTCGACCGTCGAGGAGCGGCGTGTCGCATGGAGCGACTTCTTCGTCGGGCCGAAGCGCACGACGCTCGCTCCGGACGAGCTCGTCACCGGGGTCGAATGGCCGGTGCTCGACGCGCCCGGATCGTTCGCGAAGGTCGGTACGCGCAATGCGATGGTGATCGCGATCGCCGACGTGTGCGTGCAGCTCGACCCGGATGCGCGCGCCGTTCGGGTCGCGCTCGGCTCGGTCGCGCCCACCGTCGTGCGCGCCCCCGCTGCCGAGGCGTTCGCGTCGGCGGCGCTCGGGTGGGACGACCCGGAGCGCCCGCTGGACTCGGATGTCTGCGTCGAGTTCGGCCGCCTCGCGGCCACCGCCGCCCGGCCGATCGACGATGTGCGCGGCTCGGCGGCCTATCGCAGGCTGGCGGTCGACGTGCTCGCGCAGCGCGCCCTCCGGTGGACGTTCTCGGACCTGAGGGAGGCGGCGTGCTGATCCGGACGGTCGTGAACGGGGTGCTGCACGAGCTCGAGGTCGAGCCCGCGGCCACCCTGCTGGCGGTCCTGCGCGACGACCTCGGGCTCGCAGGTTCGAAGAACGCGTGCGAGCAGGGGGAGTGCGGCTCCTGTTCGGTCTGGCTCGACGGCGACGTCGTCTGCGCCTGCCTCGTGCCCGCGGTGCAGGCCGACGGCCGGAACGTCCGCACCGTCGAGGGTCTCGGCGCCGGCCGGCTGCACGCGGTGCAGGAGGCGTTCCTCGACGCCGGTGCAGTGCAATGCGGCTTCTGCACCCCGGGGCTGGTCGTCGCGGCCGTCGACCTGCTCGAGCGCGACTCGAGCCCCGACGACGAGACGATCCGCGAGGCTCTCGCCGGCAACCTCTGCCGCTGCACCGGCTACCAGAAGATCGTCGACGCGGTCCACCTCGCTGCAGGGGGCGTCTCGTGAGCTCGACGACACGCACAGCGCCCGGCGTCGGCGAGAGCGCACGGCGCGTCGACGGCGTTCCGAAGGTGACCGGCGCCTATGTCTACAGCAGCGATCTCTCGACGCAGGGCATGCTCTGGGGCGTCGCGCTGCGCAGCCCGCACGCCTCGGCGCGGATCCGGTCGATCGACGTGTCGACTGCGCGGGCCGCTCCGGGCGTCGCGGCCGTGCTGACCGCGTCCGACCTGCCCGGTCGCACGACCTTCGGGCTCGAGTTCTGCGACCAGCCGGTGCTCGCCGACGACGTCGTCCGCTACGTCGGCGAGCCGGTCGCGCTCGTCGCCGCCGCGACGCTCGAGCAGGCCTGGAGCGCCGTTCGCACGATCGCGGTCGACTACGACCCCCTGCCTGCCGTGACCGACATGGAGGAGGCGCTCGACGAGGACGCGCCGCGCGTGCACGAGTTCGGGAACGTCCTCCGCCACGTGCACATCGCCCACGGCGATCTCGAGAACGCCGAGCCCGATGTCTGGGTCGAGGGGTACTACGAGACGGCGATGCAGGACCAGGCGGCCCTCGGCCCCGAGGGCGGCCTCGCCGTTCCGGCGGCCGACGGCGGCGTCGACCTGTACGTCGCCACGCAGTGGCTCCACGTCGACCGGCAGCAGCTGGCGCAGTGCCTCGACCTCCCGGAGGAGAAGGTGCGGATCACGCTCTCCGGCGTCGGCGGCGCGTTCGGCTCGCGCGAGGATCTCCACATGCAGGCGCACGCCTGCCTGCTCGCGCTCGAGACCGGCAGCCCGGTGAAGATCGCCTACGGGCGCGACGAGTCGTTCCACGGTCACGTCCACCGGCATCCGTCGCGTGTGTGGATCCGCTACGGCGCGACACGCGACGGCCGTCTCGTCGCCGCAGACGTCCGCCTCCTGCTCGACGGCGGCGCGTACGCGTCGTCGTCGCCGGCCGTGCTCGGGAACGCAGCCACCTTTGCCGCCGGCCCCTACGAGGTGCCGAACGCCCGGATCGAGGCCACCGTCGTCTACACGAACAATCCGCCGTGCGGTGCGATGCGCGGCTTCGGCGCACCGCAGGTCTGCTTCGCGTACGAGTCCGCCCTCGACGCGCTCGCCGCGAAGCTCGAGATCGACCCGATCGAGCTACGGCTTCGGAACGCGGTTCACACCGGATCGGTCCTCCCGACCGGGCAGGTCCTCGCCGGAAGCGCGCCTGTGCGCGAGGTGATCGAGCGCTGCAGGGCGATCCCGCTGCCCGAGGAGCTCCCGGCCTGCGGACGTGACCCGATCGCCTACCCGGGCGGGGCCGGCAACGTCAGCCGCGGCGAGTCGCTCCGCCGCGGCGTCGGGTTCGCCGTCGGCTTCAAGAACGTCGCCTACAGCGAGGGATTCGACGACGCCGCCGAGGCGACGGTCACCTTGACTCCGACGATCGACGGGCCGGTCGCGACGATCCGGACGGCGGCGGTGGACTACGGCCAGGGGCTGTATACAGTGCTCGCCCAGATCGTCCGCACCGAGCTCGGCGTCGACGAGGTCGCGTTCGAGCCGGCGTCGACCGAGAGCGGGTCGGCCGGGTCGACCTCGGCCTCACGGCAGACGACGATGACCGGCGGCGCGGTGCTCGGCGCGTGCCGCGAGCTGCGCGACGCGCTCGGCGGACAGGCTCCGGAGGCGCCGATCTCGCGCACCTTCGTCTTCCACCACCGCCCGACGACCGGCTTCGACGAGGACGGGCAGGGAGACATCCACGTCAGCTTCTCGTTCGCCGCCGAGCGCGCGGTGGTCGAGGTGGACGAGGAGCTCGGGCTCGTCCGTGTCGTCCAGATCGCAGCGGTGCAGGACGCCGGGCGTGTGATCAACCCGCACGGCGCGGAGGGCCAGGTCGAGGGGGGCACCGCGATGGGTCTCGGCCTGGCGCTCATGGAGCAGGTGCGGCTCGACGGCGGTGCGATCGGCAACGCCTCGTTCACCGACTATCTGATTCCCACGATTCTCGACGTCCCTCCGGTCGTGACCGAGTTCGTCGAGGAGCCGGAGCCGGGGGCGCCGTACGGCGTGAAGGGAATCGGAGAGCTCGCGACGGTCGTCGCGACGCCGGCGATCGTCGCCGCCCTGCGCGCTGCGACCGGCCGCAGCCTCAACCGCGTTCCTGTGACGCCGGACGACCTCGTCGGCATCCGGCCTCCCGCGGCGACCACCGGTGTGCCGCCGATTCCCGACGTGCCGGGCCAGCAGCCGATTCCCGAATACCTGGGGCTCGGCCTCGGACAGCAACAACTGATGAAAGCGAGGAAGTCATGAACAAGATGGTGGCAGTCGACCGGAAGACGCTTGCCGGCCGCGACTACATCGAGACGATCGACTGGACGGTGGACGAGCTGGACGAGGTGCTGGCCGTCGCAGGCGAGCTCAAGGCGGCGCGTCGCGCCGGGCAGCCGCACCGGCTGCTCGTCGACAAGACGCTGTACATGCTCTTCCTCGACAAGTCGACGCGGACCCGGAACGCCTTCGAGACCGGGATGACCCAGCTGGGCGGTCATGCGATCTACCTCGACGCGGACCGGACACAGGTCTCTCACGGCGAGAGCCCGAAGGACACCGCAATGACCCTCTCGCGCTACGGAGAGGGGATCGCGATCCGGCACGATCTCGCGCCGTACGAGGGCAACGCGTGGATGCGCGAGATCGCGGAGTGGGCCGACATCCCGCTGATCAACCTGCAGTGCGATGTCGACCATCCGACGCAGACCCTCGCCGACCTGATGACGCTTCGCGAGCATCGCGGCGGCGACCTGCGCGGCCTCAAGGTCGCGATGACCTGGGCGTACGCGCCGTCGTATGCTCGACCCCTCTCGGTGCCGCAAGGTGTCGCGACGCTCTTCCCGCGGTTCGGGATGGACGTCGTGCTCGCGCACCCGCCCGGCTTCGAGCTCATGCCCGAGGTGATGGAGAAGGCGCAGGAGCTTGCCGCGGAGAGCGGCTCGACCATCACCCATGCCGAGTCGATGGAGGAGGCGTTCGCGGGAGCGGATGTCGTGTATCCGAAGTCGTGGGGGAGGCTCGACGCCTTCATCGACGGATCGAAGGCGCTCGCAGAGTCAGGCGCCTACGCGGACTGGATCTGCGACGAGCGCAAGCTGGCGCTCGCCTCGGACGACGTCCTCTACCTGCACTGCCTCCCGGCCGACCGTGGCCGTGAGGTGACCGACGCCGTCATCGACGGCCCGCACTCGGTCGTCTGGGACGAGGCCGAGAACCGGATGCACATCGCGAAGGCGCTCCTGGCCCTGACGATGGGCGGGTTCGGAGCCGCGTGATGGCCTCCAGGCGTGCAGTGGTCGCGATCGGCGGCAACTCGCTGATCCGGGACAAGGAGCACCAGACGGTCCGCGACCAGTACATCGCGGCGGGGGAGACCTGCTGGCACATCGCCGCGATGATCCAGGACGGCTGGGACGTCGTCGTCGGACACGGCAACGGGCCGCAGGTCGGCTTCATCCTGCGCCGGTCCGAGCTCGCGGCTCACGAGCTGCACGAAGTGCCGCTGGACGTCTGCGGCGCCGACAGTCAAGGGGCGATCGGGTACGCGCTCGCCCAGAACCTCGAGAACGACTTCCGGCGGCTCGGGATCGACCGCCACGCCGTGGCTGTCGTCACGCAGATGGAGGTCGCCGCCGACGACCCGGCTTTCGCGCACCCGAGCAAGCCGATCGGCTCGTTCATGGACGAGGAGGCCGCGATGCGGCGGCGCGACGAGGACGGCTGGGACGTCCGGGAGGACGCCGGTCGGGGCTGGAGGCGCGTCGTCGCCTCTCCGGTACCCGTGCGAATCGTCGAGGAGGACGCCGTACGGGCGCTGGTCGAGAACCGGTTCGTCGTCATCTCGGTGGGCGGGGGCGGCATTCCCGTCGTCGTCGACGCCGACGGCAACCTCACGGGTGTCGCGGCGGTGATCGACAAGGACCACGCCTGCTCGTTGCTCGCGACGTGCATCGGAGCCGAGCTCTTCCTGATCACGACCGCCGTCGAGAAGGTGGCGCTCGAATTCGGTACGCCGGACGAGCGGTGGATCGACCGGTTGACCCTCGCGGAGGCGAAGGAGCGCCTCGCCGAGGGACGCCACTTCGCCGAGGGGAGCATGGCTCCGAAGATGCGAGCCGTGATCGAGTTCCTCGAGCGAGGCGGGCAGACCGCGGTCATCACGGACCCGGCGAACGTCGAGCGGGCACTCGCCGGCGAAACCGGGACCCGGATCGAGGTGGGCTAGGCGTGCAGCTCGGCTCGGTACTTTCCCTCCTGCGGCTCAGCCCTCGCCCCGATGGCGCGGACGCGGTCGAACGGCAGGCTTCCAACGTGCGGCGGCCAAGGCGTTACGGTTGCCGCACGACGTGCCCTACCCCCAAGGAGATGGAACCATGAACAACAGGATCAAGCTGGCTCTCGCGTTGCTCCTGACGGCCGCCGTTGCACTGGTGGGCGCGCTCTCGAGCTCCGCGGGCCACAAGAGCACGCCGTACAAGGTCGCCTTCATCTACGTCGGCCCCCACAACGACGGCGGCTGGTCGCAGGCGCACGAAGACGGGCGGCTGTTCGTCCAGAAGACGCTCGGCAACAAGGTCCAGACCACCTACAAGGAGAACATCGCGGTCGGTGCGCAGTTCGCCCAGACCGTCCAGAGCCTCGTGTCGCAGGGGTACAAGCTGATCTTCGCGACGTCCTACGGGTATCTGAACAAGGCGTTCGTCGCGAAGTACCCGAACGTGCTCTTCGAGCAGGCGACCGGAACCGACCAGGCGAAGAACCTGTCCGAGTACTTCGGCGCCGCCGAGGACACGGTGTTCCTTTCCGGGATGGCGGCAGGATCGGCGAGCAAGACCGGCAAGATCGGCTTCGTCGTCGCGTACCCGATCCCGGAGGTGATCCGCCACGCGAACGCGTTCGCGCTCGGCGCCCAGCTGACGCATCCGGGCGCGACCGTCAGGCTCGTCTGGACGAACTCCTGGTACGACCCGGCCAAGGAGAAGAAGGCCGCCCAGAGCCTCGTCGCGGCAGGTGTCGACGTGCTCGGGCAGAACGTGGACAGCCCGGCGGCCGGCCAGTACGCCGAGTCGGTCAAGGTCCCGTGGGTCGGCTACGACTCCAACTCGTCGAAGTTCGCGCCCAAGTCGTGGCTGACGGCGTCGGTCTACAACTGGGGCCCGTACTACCTGAAGCGGGTTCAGGAGGCGATGGCCGGGACGTGGAAGTCCGGCTTCTACTACGGGAGCATCAAGGACGGCTTCACGAAGATCGCCGCGTACGGGCCGGGCGTGAAGCCGGCCACGAAGGCGAAGATCGCCCAGTACGAGAAGAAGATCGAGAACGGGACGTTCTACGAGTTCGCCGGCCCGCTCTACGACCAGAGCGGCAAGCTGCGGGTGGCGAAGGGCGTCAAGATGCAGGTGCTCAACGGAGGCACGAACAGCCTCTACGGGATGAACTGGCTCGTGAAGGGCGTGATCGGCAGCGCCAAGGGCTAACGGCCGTACGAGAGGGGCGCCGGTCCGGCGCCCCTCTCCGGTCCTCCGACCCGAGATGACAGGACGCGATGCGCCTCACCTTTGAGCGGCGGCTGCGCCAGCCGCGCTGGCTCACGGTCGCGGTGCCCGTGGGCTCGGTCGTCTTCGCCTTCCTCGTGGCCGCGGTCGTGCTCCTCGCAACCGGGCACGATCCGCTGTCGACGTACCACCAGCTGATCGACGCGGCGTTCCTCGAGACGGGCTCGCTCAACCAGACGCTGATCGCGGCGACACCGCTCGCGTTCACGGGGCTCGCCGCGGCCGCCGCGTTCCGGATGAAGCTCTTCAACATCGGCGCCGAGGGGCAGATGTACATGGGCGCGATCACCGGGGCCGCGGCGGGCCTCTACCTCGGCGGCAGCGGCGGCCCGTCCGCGTTCGTGATCGCGGCGATGGTGGTGATGGGCTGCATCGGTGGCACGGCGTGGGCGCTGATCCCCGGCATCCTGCGCGCGTTCTTCAAGACGAACGAGATCCTCACCTCGCTGCTGCTCAACTACGTCGCCGGCCTCGTGCTCACGTACCTGATCTTCGAGAGCGAGTCGTACTGGCGCGAGACGAAGGGCTTCAACGCGACCGTCTTCCCGACGGGGAAGCCGCTGCCCCCGTCGGCGGTCTGGCCCGGGTGGACGATCGATCTCCAGGGCGGCATCACCGTTCCGCTCGGCGCCGGCCTCGCCGTGCTCACGGCGGTCGTCCTCTGGGTGCTGTACAAGCGGACGCGCTTCGGGTTCGAGGCCCAGGTGCTCGGCGACTCGGACCGGGCCGCCCGCTACTCGGGCGTGCGTGTCCGCCGCAAGATCCTCGCGGTCATGGCTCTGTCGGGGGCGATCGCCGGTCTCGGCGGCGCGAGTCAGGTCGGCGACTTCGCCCACTCGCTCGACGGCGACCCCAACGGCCTGCAGAAGCTCGGCTACGGCTACACGGGGATCGTGATCGCCGCGCTCGCCCGCTACAACCCGTTCGCGGTCGTTCTCGTCGCCTTCTTGATGGGCGGCCTCGAGAACGCCGGCAACACGCTGCAGGGGCCGAGCTTCCCGGCCGGGCTCGTCGGCGTGATCCAGGGGATCATCCTCTTCTCCGCGCTCGGCGGAGAGGTGCTGATCCGCCACCGCGTGCGTATCACGCGCACACGGAAGCGTGCCGCTGCGCCGGCGCCGGAGCCTGCGTCGTGAACAACTCGCTGCTCATCGTCCTGATCGCCTCGGGCGTCGCCTACGGGACGCCGCTCCTCTACGCGGCGCTGGGCGAGTTGCTCGCCGAGCGGTCTGGCGTGCTCAACCTCGGCGTCGAGGGGATGATGCTCGTCGGCGCAGTGATGGGCTTCTGGGCGGTCCAGCGCATCCATACGACTGCTGCGATCGCTCTTGCGGCGGGCGTCCTGGTCGCGGCGGTGATGGGCGCGCTGATGGCGTCGATCCACGCCTTCCTCGTGATCACGCTGCGCGCGAGCCAGATCGTCTCCGGCCTGGCGCTGACGATCTTCGCCGGTGCGGTCGGGCTGTCGTCGTATCTCGGCAACGACCTGAACCTCGCCGACCAGCCCGCCGTCCACACCTTCAAGGCCGTGTTCCCGGCGAGCATGCAGCGCTGGCCGATCGTCGGGCCGATCGTGTTCGGGCAGGACATTCTCGTCTATATCTCCTGGGTCTGCGTCGTCGCGATCTGGCTCTACCTGTCGCGCACGCGGCCCGGTCTCAACGTCCGCTCCGTCGGCGAGTCGCCGGCGGCCGCGGACACGATGGGGATCAACGTCACCGCGTACCGTTACGTCCACACCCTCGTCGGCGGCGCGTTCGCAGGGGTCGCGGGAGCGACGATCACGCTTGCGATCACGCCGCAGTGGGTGAACGGGATCACGGGCGGCGCCGGGTGGATCGCGATCGCGCTCGTCATCTTCGCGTTCTGGCGGCCCGAGCTCTGCCTCGTCGGCGCGTACTTCTTCGGCGCGCTCCAGGCGCTCGCCCCGCAGCTTCAGGCTCGCAACATCAGCCTCGGGCCGACCGTGCTCTGGACGAACGCGCTCCCGTACGTGATGACCATCGTCGTGCTCGTCGTCGTCTCGTCCGGCACGGCCCGGAGCCGCCTCGGTGCCCCCGCCGCGCTCGGGAACGCCTACGCGCGAGAGGAACGCTAGTGCTTGCCCCCCCCGTCTCCATGCAGGGGATCACGAAGCGGTTCCCGGGCGTCGTCGCGAACGACCACGTCGACTTCGAGGCCGCGCCCGGCGAAGTGCACGCGCTGCTCGGCGAGAACGGAGCGGGGAAGACGACCCTCTCGCACATCCTCACCGGCCTCTACCGCGCGGACGAGGGCGTGATCTCGCTCTACGGCGAGCAGGTCGACTTCGCGTCGCCACGCGATGCGATCGACGCCGGCGTCGGGATGGTCCACCAGCAGTTCCGTCTCGTCTCCCGCTTCACCGTGGCCGAGAACCTGATGCTCGGCGACCGTCGCGGCGTGGGTCGCCACTTCCGGATCCACCCGGGCGCCGTCGAGTCGCAGGTGCGCGAGCTCGGCGAGCGCTACAGCATCGGCGTCGACCCGCATGCCCGCATCTGGCAGCTCTCGGTCGGCGAGCAGCAGCGGGTCGAGATCCTCAAGGCGCTCTACCAGGAGGCGCGCATCCTCATCCTCGACGAGCCCACGGCGGTGCTCACGCCGCACGAGGCCGACTCCCTCTTCGTCACGCTGCGGCAGATCGCCGCCGAAGGGAGGACTGTCATCTTCATCTCGCACAAGCTGCACGAGGTGAAGGCGGTCTCGGATCGCGTCACCGTCCTTCGCGCGGGGAAGGCGCTCGACACCGTCCAGACGGTCGACGCGACGCCGCAGTCCCTTGCGGCGCTGATGGTGGGTCGCGAGATCACGCCCGTGACGCGCGAGGGGCATGCCAGGCCGGAGAGCCCGCCGGTGCTCGAGGTCGAGGATCTCTGGGCCGACGGCGACCGCGGCGCCGCCGCGGTGAAGGGCGTGTCGCTGATCGTCCGTGCGGGTGAGATCGCGGCGGTTGCCGGCGTCTCCGGCAACGGCCAGCGCGAGCTCGCGGAGGCGATCACCGGCCTGCGGGCGTGCACGAAGGGCCGGGTCCTGGTCAAGGGCCGGCCGGTCCGCACCGGCGACGCGCGGTCGGCGTTCGAGGCGGGTGTCGGCTACGTGCCCGAGGACAGGCTCGGCACCGGAGTCGCTCCGAGCCTTTCGATCGCGATGAACCTCGCGCTCAAGTCGTTTCGCAAGAGCTCGCTCGGACCGTTCCTGCAGCTTCGGTCGATGCGCGCGAATGCGGTGGACGCGATCGACACGTTCGAGATCAAGGCGTCGGGCCCCGACCAGCAGACCGACTACCTCTCGGGCGGGAACCTGCAGAAGGTGGTGATCGCGCGGGAGTTCTCCGCGGAGCTGAACGTGCTCGTCGCGGGCTCGCCGACGCGGGGTCTCGACGTCTCGGCGGTGGAGCAGGTGCATTCGTATCTCCTCCGCGCCGCCGAGAGCGGCACGGCCGTGCTGTTGATCAGCGAGGACCTCGACGAGATCCTCGCCCTGAACGACCGCATCCTGGTCATGTACGAGGGCAAGCTCACCGAGGTGCCCCCCGGCGCGAGCGTGGCGGAGATCGGACTGCTGATGGCCGGCGAATCCTCCTCCTCGTCCTAGCCACCGCTACGGGCTCCGCATTTTCCCGAAGTCGGCTCCGCCGCTCCCCGGATGCCGGTGACGCATGCCGGGCCGAGGATGATGAAGACTAAGGAGGTTGTCGTGGCAATGCTGATGCAGGATTCGCACCTCACCGAGAACCCGTACACGGTCGCGCAGTCGCAGCTCCACCGCGTGGCCGACACGTTCGGGATCGACGAGCGCATCGTGAACGTGCTCGAGAAATGCAAGAAGTCGGTGGCCGTTTCGATCCCCACGAAGATGGACGACGGTTCCGTCCGCGTCTTCGACGGCTACCGCGTCACCCACAACGTCGCGCGCGGGCCGTCGAAGGGCGGCATCCGCTACCACCCGGACGTGACGCTCGACGAGGTCCGGGCCCTGGCGATGTGGATGACCTGGAAGTGCGCGCTGATGGGTGTCCCGTTCGGCGGCGCAAAGGGCGGTGTCGCCTGCAACCCGAAGACGATGTCGCGCGACGAGCTCGAGCGGATGACGCGCCGTTACACGACCGAGATCGTCAACGAGATCGGCTCCGAGAAGGACATCCCGGCCCCGGACGTGGGCACGAACCCCGAGGTGATGTCCTGGATCTTCGACACCTATTCGATGAACAAGGGCTACTCGGTGCTCGGCGTCGTCACCGGCAAGCCGCTGACGATCGGCGGCTCGCTCGGGCGCGAGGAGGCGACCGCGCTCGGCGCGATCTACTGCGTGCGCGAGGCGCTGAAGAAGCTCGACCGCCGCTTCGACGGCCTGACCTGCTCGGTTCAGGGCTTCGGCAACGTCGGCAGCTTCCTTGCGCGCTTCCTGCACGAGCGGGGTGCACGTGTGGTCGCGATCTCCGACTCCACCGTCGCGCTTCACAACCCCGCCGGCATCGATGTGCCTGCCGCCTTCGCCTGGAAGCGGGCAGAAGGAACGCTGCAGGGTCTCACCGGCGCCGAGCCGATCGCCGACGACGAGCTGCTCCTGCTCGACTGCGACCTGATCGCCCCGTGCGCGCTCGAACAGGTCGTGACCGGCGTGAACGCCGACCGGGTGAAGGCCCGCATCGTCTGCGAGGGCGCCAACGGCCCGCTCACGCCGGACGCCGACGCAATCCTCGAGGAGAAGGGCGTCCTGATCCTCCCGGACGTGCTCGCGAACGCGGGCGGCGTCGTCACCTCGTATTTCGAATGGGTCCAGGGCCTGCAGGAGTACTTCTGGAGTGAGCAGGAGATCTACGAGCGGCTGAACGGGATCGTCACCGCCGCGTTCGAGGAGACCTGGGAGCTTCAGCAGTCGCGGCAGGTGCCAATGCGGGTCGCCGCCTACGGGCTCGCTGTGCAGCGGGTCGCCGAGGCGACGCTCACCCGGGGGCTCTACCCGTAGAGAGCGCCCGCGCGCTCATGTGCTCCAGACCACTTCGATACGCCGGCCGGCGCCTGGAAGGGGCAGGGCGCCGGCCTCGGCCTCGATCGCGTCGCGCGTCCCACGCGACAGGCGTGCCCAGGCGTCGATCCGTACGGTGTGGTGCGTCCGTCTCCAGGTTCCGCGGATCTCGCCTTCGACGAGGAGCGCGCCCGGCCACACGCGGGGCGTCCAGAGCCGCTGCCGCTGGTCCGCCCGCGGGACGAGGAGCTCCCGCTCTGCTCCGTCGAGCAGGAAGTAGGCATCGCCGCTCGGCAGCAGGCGCGCGGGCGCGGCGGCCGTCTCGGCGGCGCGCATGGCGGGCTCGTCGTCTGCGAGCAGCCACTCGTCGCCGAGTGGCGATCGGACCGGCAGCAGCGATCCTTCGAGCGCGGCGAACGTGTTGGCCGCGGAGCGCCCCGAGATCCCTGCCCAGCGGGCGAAGCCCTCAGCGGTGGTCGGCCCGAAGATGTGGAGGTAGCGTCGGGCGAGCTCGCGGCATGCGTCGGCCGGGTCGACGTCGGCAGCGGCGACCGTCCAGACGGTCGGCGCTCGCGCGCCCTCCCAGCGGATCGCGACCGTGCCCGTCGTCGCGGCGTACCTGAGCGTGTTGCCGACGCCGAGTGCGCTTGCAATCTCGCGGTCCGTCATTCGTCTGCCGTCGAGCTGGGCGTGCAGCTGCTCGGCGATGCGCTCGGCCCGCAGGCGGCTCTTGGCGTTCTCGGGATGCCTTCCCAGCGAGAACAGCGCAAAGTCGCGCTTGGCGACGACGTACGCGTGGTAGCGAGGCCCCCAGAGCTGGGCGAGGGAGGGATCCTCCCACGTCGACGGCGCGACCCCTTGCACGCGTGCGTGCAGCGAGAGCAGCGCGGCTCTCGGCATGCTGTCCTGCAAGCCGGCCCACGCCGCCCGCCGCAGCGACTTCGAGCCCGGCGGCAGCCGCTTGTCGAGCCCGCCGACCCGCCGTCGGAACGCCAGGATCTGCCCCCGCGTGAGCCCGAGTCGCGATTGCATCGGCGTTCGGCTCACGCGTCGGCTCCGAGTTCCTTCTCGTACACCACCCAGCCGAGCGCGGGCGTCATCCCGGCGCGCTCGTAGAGGCGGAACGCGCCGGTGTCGTTCGCTGCGTCGACGCCGAGCCCGACGCTTCGCTCGCCGCGCTGCCAGAAGCGCCCGAACGCGTCGCCGAGGAGCGCCGCACCGATGCCCTGCTTGCGCCACGGGCGACGTGTGAAGAGCACGTGTATCCAGCCACCGCCGTACGTCTCGCCGGTGGAGATCGTGCCGGCTGCGATCTCGTCTCCGGCGTGGACGACGCACCAGAGCGTCGGGTCGAAGCGCTCGCTCTCGAGGTGGCTCTTCGACCACGATTCGAAGTCGCGCTCCGTGTACTCCCAGTGATCCGCGAACGCCTCCTGGTGGGCGGCGTGGAACTCGAGCGCGTCGCGCTCCGGGTCGAACGGGACGATGCGCAGCCCGTCCGGCCACTCGGGTGCGCGCGGCGTGGCTTCGAGCTCGATGCGCAGCTCGCGGAAGACGCGTACGGCGTCGTAGCCGAGCGACTCGAGCAGCTTTCGAGCGGCGGAGTCGGCTTCGAGGACGCTGTTTTGGATCCTGCGAGCGCCGCCGCGTGCCGCGTCCTCCTCGAGCCTCGTTGCGATCGCCTTCCCGATCCCGCGCCCGAAGACATCGGGGTGGACGTACCCTTCGACGCGCCAGCGCTCGCCGCGCTCGCGAACCGCGCCGTAGCCGACGATGCGGCCGCCCTCACGGACGACGTACGCGTCCTGCGCGAGGTCGAGCTCGGACCACTCGTCCTCCAGATCGTCTTGCGAGTACGCGCTCTCCCTGTACAGCGACGACTCCAGCGCGCTGACGAGCTCGGTCACCGCCGTCGCGTCGGCTGCCTCCGGACGCGTGAAGACAGTGCTCGTCACTCCTTATCTGACGAGCAGCGCGGCGCCGATCGCTCCGCCGTCGTCGCCCAGCTCCGCCGGTCGGACAGCGGGGTCGCGCGTCGGGTTGAAGATGTGTGGGCGCATCTTGTCGCGGATCCGTTCGGCAGCGCTCGAGCCGAAGCGCGTCCCGAGCCCTCCGCCCAGGACAATCCCATCGATGTCGAGAAGGTTCACGACCGAGGCACAGGCGGCGCCAATCGCGTCGTACGCGTCTTCGATGAGCTCTCGCGCGAGCGGGTCGTCCTGGTCGAGCGCGCGTTCCCAGACTCCGCTCGTGAGGCGATCGCGGTTCGCCTTGCGCATGAGCTCGAACAGCTTGGTGTGTTGTCCACGCTCGTGGAGGTTTCGCGCGCGCGCCTCCATCGCTGCTCTGCCCGCGTACGCCTCGGCGCAGCCACGGCGGCCGCAAGGGCAGAGACGCCCACCGAGCTTCACCACGACGTGCCCGAGCTCGCCGGAGGCGCCGTTGCCGTCCCATCGTCGACCATCGAGCACGACGCAGCCGCCGACGCCGGTTCCCCACCAGACCGCGAGAAAGGACCGGAGACTGCGACCGGCGCCGAGTGCGAGCTCCGCGTCGACGGCGGCGGCGACGTCGTTCGCGACCCGCACCCACGTCCCGATGCGCCGAGCCAGCTCCTCGGCGAAGGGGTGCGGATCGCTCCAGCCGCCCGCGAGATTCGAGTTGAATCCGACGGTGCCTGCCGCCGTGTCGACTGCGCCGGGTGAACCGACTCCGACTCCTTCCAGCTGATCGACGCCAACCGCTGCGGCCTCGGCGGCGTCCTCGACGGTTCGAGCGATCGCCTCGACCACTGCTGCGGCGCCGCCCTCGCTCGGCGTCGGGCGACGCGCGCGGCCAAGGACGTCGCGGTCCTGCTCGAGTATCAGGACTTCGATCTTCGTGCCGCCCAGATCCACCCCGGCGCGCATCGATTTCGAGCCTACTTCGCGGGCCAACTGTTCGTCGCCGAGTCGTTCGCGCCGGGTGGTTTAGGTGGCGGGCTGGATTGCCGGCCGGGGGGCGGGAGATTTGCCGGGAAGCAAGATTCGGGCGAGGCCGAGCCAGATGACGGGTCCTGCCGCTACCGCTGCGAGTACGGGTCCGCCGGCGCCTTTGAGATCGGTGCCGGTGGTGAGCGCATGGCCGAGCGCGAGTGCGAAGGCGGCGAAGCTCGCGTAGTGCAGCCGCCGCCAGCCGCGCTGCCCGATCCGCTTGCGCATGCGGAACGACGCGGCGAGCGCAAGCATCAGCCAGCCTGTGATGACGCCGGCGGCGACCGCGACGGGGCGCCAGGCGCTGGCGAACGGCGCGAGGACGGCGGCCAGTCCGAAGTGCATGGTGGGATCGAACAGCAGCGCTCCTGCGTGGAGCGCGAGCATCGAGAGTCCGGTCCAGGCAAGGGTCTGGTGCCAGCCGAAGAGCGACTTCTGTCGCTTCGGGCCGAGCAGGCGAGTGCTCATCGCCAGTCCGAGCCAGACCGACAGGGTGAGGACGCCGAAGGCGACGAGACCGGCGGCGCGGGCGACGTACCACGCGACCGGCGCCTGTGCGAGGAACGCGTTCATCGCACAGCTCCGATCGGCTGCGATCTCGCCTCGAGCGGGAGCACCCCGATCGCATGAGTGTCTCCGCTTGAGTCGACGAAGAGCGCGCCGAGCTGCGGGTGGAGGGCGAGGTGAGCTTTCGCGTCGTCGAGGCTCGAGATGGCAAGAGCGGTCGCGTGGCCCTCGGCGTCGGTCGCGTCGGGGGCAACGACGGTCACGGCCAGTGGGCCGGCGGACGCCGGAGCGCCGGTGCCCGGGTCGATGAGGTGATGGAGAGAGCGTGATGGCCCGAAGCGTCTCGCGTTGCGGCCCGAGGTGGCGACGCCGCCTTCTTCGAGCAGGAGGATTCCGAGTGTCTCTCCAGGCTCGCCGGGGTCGGCGATCGCGATGCGCCAGGGTCCGCGGTCGGGCGGCATCCCGCAGGCGGCGACGTCTCCTCCAAGGTCGACGATCGCGCCGGGCATGGACGGCCAGGCCGCGCGCATCGCCGCGAGCGTACGCGCGGCTGAGAAGCCTTTGCCGATACCACCGAGGTCGACTGCGGCTCCTCGCTCGATCCGCCCGCGGCCCGCGGCGACGTCGATCGTTGCTCCAGCCCGCCATCCTGCCGCGACGCGGGCGGGACGCTCCTGGAGTTGCTCGAAGCTGCGGTCGTAGCCGGCGGCGACCAGGGCGGGGAGGACTGTCGGGTCGAACCTGCCTTCGGTCGCTGTCCGGATCCGGAGGGCTGCTCGGAGCGCGCGTTCGAGTCGCTCATCGATGGCGACCCATTCTCCGGATGCCTGATTGAGGCGCGAGAGGTCGCTGGCGGAATCGAAGCGGGAGAGTGCGCTCTCGCAAGCCTCGATCTCGGCAGAACCCGCACGAAGCGCCTGGAGCGCAGACAGGCGATCGGCCTCGCGTGCCGTCACCGAGACGGAGCAGGTCGTCCCCATTGCCTTGAAGGAGGAGTGGTGGAGACGCCCGATCATCCGACTGGAGGTGGGGAGGTCTGCGTGGTCGCATGCGGCGTCCCGGCGGTCGCGGTTCCGACCACGAGGACTCGCTGCGTCGTGCCGTTCTTGCCCTTGATCAGCAGGGTCGTTGCGGCGGGTTGCGCCAGCGGCCGCGGCGGGGGTTGGCGAGTCCAGGCGAGAGCCCCGAAGATCGCGAGCGTCGCCCAGACGCTGACCACGGTTGCCCAGACGCGGCGCATCAGTCGTCTGCCCAGGTCGATGCGCGCGGGGCCGACGGAGTCGCCATCTGGACTACCGCGGTCTTTGCTGTGCGGCCGGCGGCATGGTGGGAGACTCCGGCGACCGCGAACACACCGGTGAACACCGTCGCGGTCAGTACGCCGGCGAGCGCAAGAGCTTGACGACGGCTCTTCATCGATGTTGTGCTTTCGTCGAGAGTTGACATACCTCCGTTGTACGGGTGCGCAGGCCAAGGGCGGCCCAGCGGCCGGTAATGATTTCGGCGTGACTTGGTAAACCCGGCCGGCGAGGGGTCAGTCGATGCTCATTCTTTGCCGAATCGGTCGAGGCGTTTGCCGTTGTCTTGCCCGCCGTTGGCCTACCGGGTCGTACAACAGATGCATGGACAGCGACACGCAGATCGACCACGAGAGTGTTACTCGACTGCGCCGAGAAGGAGGGACGAACATGAATCGCTACCGCCTGACCTTCGACGCGAACCCGAAGGAGCTTGCGCGCCGGGACGCCGGCATCGGCCATCACGTCGTACTTCTCTGGAGCCGCCGCACGGGACGCGCGGCGGTGGTGGTCGAAGAGGACGCTACCGGCGAGCTGGTCGAGCTCGACGTCGAAGAGCGCGAGAACCCACTCGAGCTCTACAACCACCCGTATGCGTACCTGGCCGCGCGGGGGCATCCCGGCCGCGCGCCGCAACACGACGCGCTTGCAGCAGCGTGATTCGACGTGGCGTCAGTCGCCGTCTCAGCGTGTTCGCGCCGCCGCGAGGACGGCCCTCACGTATCGGTTGATCTCAGCGGCGGTGGGCTGGCCCGCTGGGAGCTCTGCGGCGAAGGCGGTCGTGTCGGGGAGGGTGTTGTTCTGCCACGAGACGGCGCTTCCGGCTAGCTGCGGCATCGGGTGATAGGGGAGTCCGGAGACGCGGGCGAACGTCTTCTCGATCTGCCGGTTGCCGCCGGATGCCCAGACCAGGTTCAGGTGCTGGTGGAACCAGATCGTCACGTGCGGATGAAGGCGCAGGATCAGCGATTGTGCGATGCGTGCTTCTCGCTCGGATAGCGGCCGCGGCCCGGAGGCGTAGACGCCGCTCATCGGCCGCCAGTGCCAGGGGAAGTTGCGGTTCAAGTCGACGCCGTGCGCGTTCTGGCGAGTCCCGTCCGCGACACCGTCGGGGTTCAGATCCGGAATGATCCAAAGGTCGAGATCGGAGGGAGAGACCCGTTCGAGGGCGCGTGCGACTGCGATTCCGGCCGTCTCGTTGCCATGGATGCTGCCGACGACAAGCACTCGGGTTCCGGAGGGGCTGCCCTCCTCGACTGCGCGGATCGGACGGCCCAGCCACGAGCGGCCCAGCTGGATCGTCGGCCCGGTACGCGCCGAGGCCGTCGCCGCGGCCGACAGGATGGCGGCGAGGACGATGAAGACCGGGGTCGGGCTCTTCACGGTCTGCCGGATGGTGCCGCCACCGCGAGACTGCGGAGGGCGCGGTTCGCTGTACGGAGCAGGTCGCGGTCCCCGGCCCCGGCTGTGACGATGTAGAGGCAGAACGCGCGGGCTGCGACGGAGAAGAACCGTTGGACGCCGCGCTGGCCCGGTAGCGGCAGAACCAGGGACCGCGCGCTGAGCATCGCAGCCATGACCTCGTGCGGTTGCGGCTTCGCAAAGATGCCGCGCTCGAGATCGCGCGGCTGCACGCGATATTCGGTCAGCGCGAGGAAGATCGCGTCGCCCGTCATCTCGGCAGTCGCACGCGTTCCGAACTCGCCGTCGTCCGTCGGCAGCCCGAAGCTGGCGAGGTGAAGCGTCGGCTCTCCGCCGTCGTGGCGGAAGACGCGTGCGTCCCATCCCGGTGGCACCTCGACCGAGATCCCGAACGCGGCAAGACGCGTCACAACGTCGCCGCGAGACCAACGACGACGAGTGCTTGCGCGGCGAGCGCGGTCGCGTGGGCCGTCGGCTCGGACGCGCGGAAGCGGCGGTGGAACGCGATGAGTCGAGCCGGCGAGTCGACCCCCGCTGCGGTCAGGACAGAGGTGCCGCGGATCAGCCCGAACGCCGCCCCGATGGCTGCCCCAGCCCATGCCCGACCGGCAAGCGCCTCCGCCGCGACCATCGCGTAGACGGCCGATGTCGTGACGATCGTCGCGACCGCGAGGCCGAGCTGAGCACCGAACCCGAGCCCATAGACCCAGCCGCGGTAGCGGTGCAACCAGTTCTCGTCGACCTGGCGGTGATGGGTCGGCAGGGGAAGTTCGATGACGCGGAGGTCGACCAGGAGACCGACGGCTGCGACCGCTGCGAGCGCTTCGACACGAGCCCGGCCGTCGAGCGGAAGCTCCCGCCCGGCGAGCGCAACGACCGCACCCATCGCGGTGCTCGCCATGACGGCACCGCCGACCAGAAACGCGACGGTGATCGGGAATCGCTGTCGACGGCTCCGCTCCCCGAGCGGAGTGATGCTCGCGAGCATCGACTCGCCTCAGGGCGACCATGCCGACCGCGCTGCGGCGATGAGCGCGATCGCGAGGCCGCATGCGACCTCAACCATCCACGTCGTTCCTCGTCGGGTGCAGGCTCGGGTGGCCGGGTCCGATACCCGCAGCGGCGAGCGCTGCGTCCACCCGCGGAATCGTTGGGGCCTCCGCGCGATCGGCGAGCGCGTCCGAGAGGAGGCTCATGACCTGGCCCCACGCGGTCGCCGAGCCCTCGCCCGCGACGATGCCTTGCTCGACGAGCACGAAGTACGGGCTGCCGGGCACTGTGTATGCGTCCCAGGCGGCCGATGACATGACCACGTCGACGTTCGGCTCGAGCGGTCGGAACACGCGCGCTCGCTCGACCTCCATGTCCTTCGTCACGACGACGAGCCGTGTCGATCGCGGGAGCGAAGTGAGCCCTTCTTGGACGGATTCGATCAGGCGCCCGCAGGAGGCGCAGCCACTGCTCAGGAAGGCGAGGAGCGTCGTGCCGTTCCCGACGGCGATCTGGCGTGCTCCGCCGGACGGTGTCGCGCCGTTCAGGTCCGGAGCGGATCGCGCCCCGGCAGTCGCCGAGTGCGGCGACGGCATCGGCTCGCTCGGGGAGAGGGCCTCGAGCCGGCGGAGGATCTCGGCGTGGCTCCGGAGCAACGCGACCACGAACAGGGCGAGCAGCGCGAGCAGCAGCGTCTCGGCGGTGATGAGTGCGTTCGTCACCAGGTGAACACCTGGGCCGGCGCTCCGGGGCCGAGGCAGGGCGCCTCGTGGCCGCACGTGCGGTTGTCCTGCTTGTACGTGGTGCCGCAGTTGAAGTCGGCGACCGAGGCCGGGTGCTCGCAGACGATCACCCGGCAGACGATCTCGGTGATCTCGGAGATCTGCGTGTTGCACTGCCCGTACCGGAAGACGTTGCAGCCGACGCGGAAGCGGTCACAGTCGCCGTTCGCGCAGTGGCAGCCACCGGGAATCTCGTGCCCGGACAGGCGGTTGCAGTCGATGTAGTAGCGGACGCCGGTGTCGGCGCAGAGCTGGCGGCCGCGGTAGTCGGTGCACTTCCACCAGCCGCCCACGAACGAGTAGGTGGGGCACATGTTGACGCCGCCGTTGATCGTGCAGCAGAACTCGGTCCACCCGTCGGTGCAGAGACCCCCGAAACACTGCGCCGGCCGGACGATCGCGGCGAGCGCGGTCTGCGGGCGGAGGAGGTAGCGCAGCGGAGCGACGACGAGCGCGGATCCCACGGTGGCTGTCCGGACGAGGAAGCCGCGCCTCGACGATCGTTCCTCGAGGAGGCCCGAGAACGTGCGAAGGAGCCGGGTCATGTGGCAGGGCTGCGGTAGACGGTGAGCAGCCGGGGCACGAGCTCGAGTCCCGCTGCGATCGACCAGGCGGTGGTCGCGGCGGCGACCGCGACGACGGCCGTCGCGAACGGGTGGCGTGAGAACGACTCGAGGGGGTGTGGCGTGGCCTCGAGGCACGCCGCTGCAAGGCCTGCGAGCGCGAGGTTCAGCACGAGGTGGAGACGTGAGGGCGGCGTGTCGCGCGAGCCGAGGCAGCCGCACGAGAGTCGGCTCCCGCGTAGGAGCTGGAGTGCGACCAACGCCGCGAAGAGCAGAGAGAGGGCGCAGGCGGCCGTCGCCCCGAGGTGCGGGCGGACGAGCATGGCCGTTCCGACGACGAGCTCGACGACCGCACCGATCGCCACGACACGGCCTGCGGCCGGAAGACCGAGCTCGTGGAGCGCAGCCGCGGCAGGTGCCGGCCGCCGCAGCTTTGCGGCTCCCGAGCCGAGCAGGAGGCTGGAAGCGGCCAGCAGGAACGGCAGCAACACCGATCCGCTCACGAAGGTCCTCCGGCCGCGGTGACGACGAAGCTGATCGCTGTCGTCGCCGTGCGTCCGAGGCCGTCTGTGACGTCAAGCGTGACCACGTATGTCCCGGGTGCAACGTAGACGTGCGAGGCGGTTCGACCGGCGATTGGATCGGCTGTGTCCAAGACGTTGGACGCCCCGCTTGTCGGATCGCCGAAGTCCCAGTGCCAGTGGACGATCGTCGCGCCCGCGTCGGTCGACTGGTCGGCGAACACGGTCGGCGCACCGGCGACCGCGGGAGACGTCACGGTCGCCGCCGCCGCCGGCCCGGCCGAGGTCACGTAGATCAACGTCGGCGAGGGAGTTGGGCGGCCGGTGTCGCTGACGTTGAACACGCGGTAGCAATAGCGTCCAGTGGTCGCGGGCAGCGTCGTGTCGATCGCCCAATGCCTGCCTGCGTAGCCGCGCTTGGCGTAGATCGTTGCCGCGGTGCCGGCCGCGACGTCTGTGCGCGTTGGGCAGCGATCGCTCGTGCGCATCACGAGCGTCCGCAGCGCGTCTGCGCCCTGCGGCTGGCGCCAGTCGATCCTCGGGTGTGTGCCGGACGTGAGGGTCACGTTCTCCGGGCGTGCCGGGGACAGATAGAGCTGCCGGGCGACGTCGGCGGCACGCGGATCGACGAGGCTACTGATCCACGCGGGCGGCGACCAGCGGGAGCACTGCGCGGGGAGCGCGAACGTCCGACCGTCGCTCGTCCCTTTGCTGTTCATCAGCGAGCAGGTCCGGTCGTCGTTTCCGAGCCCGAGCACCCGTCCGAGCTCATGCGCGACGAGGAGCGGGCGAACGACGGCGGGGCAGGATCGGACGACGACGCGCGACCCGAATCGCTGGAACCCCGTCGGCGCCCTTCCGGCGAACCCAGACAGACACCGTCCGGGGACGTAGACGATCTGCACGGAAGAGGCACCCTTCGGCGCCGGGACGAAGCGCACGCCGAGACCGAGCCGGTTCCAGGCGTCTGCCGCTTGCGCGACGGCCGCGTGGTAGCCGTGCGTGCTGGTCAGGTCGCGGTAGCCGATCGTCAGGCCAGGCCAGGCGCGAGGGGTAGTGGCGGCCGCTGCAGGCGCCGGTGCCAGGACCGCGATGACGAGTACGCAGACGCAGACCCTCATCCGTCAACTGGCTTGTACAACATCCCGCGAGTCGGCGGGTCGCTGACCGCTCGACGCCTCGGCCCAGATCGCGGTCATCGCGCCGCACACCTATCCTGGGCGGGGTGGCACGCCGCAGGCCACGGCCCGAGCCGGCCCGGCCGGCGCGCAGGCGGAGAGGTCTCCGGCGCAGGTTCGGGGCTGTCGCGGCGTGTATCGCGCTCGCCGCGGCGGTGATCGCAGCTGCGACGTATTTCCTCTCAGGTGCGAGGCTCGCTGCCGACGGGTCGGCGCTGGCGCGTATCAGGCTCCAACCGCTCGCCGGCTCGCTCGTGAGCGTCCGTGCGACGGCTGCTGATGGGACATCGATCCCGCTCGCTGTCCACGGTGACGTCCTGACGCCCACGACACCGGTCATTCCGGGCGCGCTTGTGACGGTCGCCGTCGTCGTCCGGCGACCAGGCTGGGCGAGCTGGGTACTCGGCTCGGAGCGGCGCGAGCGGCTCACGATCCGGACGCCGGTCGCGCACATCGCACGGCGTTGGCTCACAGTGGCCAAGGGTCAACGGCCGGTGGTGCAGTTCGACACCACTGTCAGCATGGTGTCCCTCGGCGGGAGAACTGCCACCGTCGACTCTGCGATCGTCCCGATCCCATCGAATGCTGTCGGCGGCTCCACGACGGTCGCCGCCGCCGCACGTCCGTGGGAGCGGCTCGGTGCACGGGTCCGCGTGACCTGGTTCCCGAAGTCGCGTCGACCTGCCCTGCTCGCCACCCCAAGGCCGCGCGCACAGATCGAGCCGCTCGCGCCGCTCCGGCTCACGTTCTCGCGGCCGGTGGCATCACTCTTCCACGGCGGCCATCCCTTACTCACTCCGGCCATTCCTGGCCGGTGGGTCGAGGAGGACGCACACACGCTCGTCTACGAGTCGGCGGGCTACGGCGCGTCGCTGAACAGCGAAGAGACCGTGCGGCTTCCGATGGCGATGACAATCGTGGGTGCGAGCGTGGCGGCGCACAGCCTGTCGTGGCATGTCGCGCCTGCGTCGTTCGTCCGGCTCGAGCAGCTGCTCGCGCAGGAGGGCTACTTGCCGCTCGTCTGGTCGCCCACCGGCGCCGACGTTGCGCACACACCACGGGCGGAGCTCGCGGCTGCAGTGTCTCCGCCCAGCGGACGGTTCCGTTGGCGTTACCCGAACACACCGCACGAACTGATGTCGCTCTGGCGGCCTGGCGAGCCGAACGGGATCACGCGCGGCGCCGTGATGACGTTCGAACACGACCACGGGCTCGCGGTCGATGGGATCGCGGGCCCCGAGGTATGGCGTGCGGCGATCGAGGACTCCGTGCGTGGTCGGCGCAAGCCTGGCGGCTACAGCTACGTCTTCGTGCATCGAAGCGTGCCGCAGCTCCTCACCCTCTGGCACGACGGCCGCGTCATCGTCACCTCCCCGGGCAACACGGGTGTGCCCGCGGCCCCTACGCAGCTCGGCAGCTGGCCGGTATTCGAGCACATCCCTGTCGGACGCATGAGTGGCACGAATCCCGACGGATCTCGTTACAACGACCCCGGGATCCGCTGGATCAGCTACTTCCACGGCGGCGAGGCACTGCACGCGTTCAACCGTGCGTCGTTCGGAACGCCTCAGAGCCTCGGCTGCGTCGAGCTGCCGCTCTCCGCCGCCGCCAAGGTGTGGCCTTACACCCCGATCGGCACACTCGTCACGATCGAGAACTAACCGAACGCAACGAGTGCGATGGAACTAAGCGGACAGCCTTCAAACCCGTCGGGGCCGTGGGCGCGGCTGCTCGAGGTGCCCGCGACCGCCTCTGGTTCGAGTCGGTTTCGAACGATGGGAGATCGTCATATCTGACCCTCGGGCCGCGGCGGGCGCACTCGACCATGTCGTCGTCGTTCTCTTCGAGAACCGTTCGTTCGACAACGTCCTCGGGCACCTGTACGGACCCGGCGACGGTAAGACGTTCGAGGGCGTGATCGGAAAAGGGCTGAGTAACCCGATTCCGGACTGGGCCGAGCACGGCGCCGAGCGGAAGACCGTGCCGTACGCGGTTGCGACGGACATGGATGCGCCGAACCCGGACTCGGGTGAGGAGTGGTTCCACACGAACACACAGCTGTTCGGTGTCCTCGACAAGCAGAACCGCTTCAAAATCGGGGAGGAGGTCACTGCGCCGTGGAACGCGCCCCCACCGGGTGCGACGCCGACGATGGACGGGTTCGTCAGCGACTACATCAGCACGTTCACCAGCGAGATGGGTCGCCAGCCGAGTTACGAGGAGTACGCGCAGATCATGACCGGGTATACCCCAGAGCAGCTGCCCGTGCTGAACGGGATCGCCCGAGAGTTCGGCGTCTTCGACCATTGGTTCTCCGAGGTGCCGTCGCAGACATTCATGAACCGGTCCTTCTGGACGGCGGCGACATCGTCCGGGATCGTCGTGAACAGCCCGGTCAGGAAGTGGTTCACGAAAAACGACGCGGAGACGATCTTCGAACGGCTCGAGCAGCACGGCAGGACCTGGAAGATCTACGTCATGGAGCCGATGCCGCTGTCGTTCCACGGCGTCATCCACTACTCCCGCCTGAAGGACCGCCTCGCAACCAACGTGGTGCCGTTCGCCGAGTTCGAACGCGACGCCGCCGCCGGAACGCTCCCCGACTTCTCGCTCATCGAGCCGAATTTCATCGCGGGACAGGGCGACTATCACCCCGCCTTCGGCCGCGCGCTGGCCCGCAACGTCGACGTCGACCCGCTTGATCCCGCATCCTCCGTGCTGGCCGGCGAGGCCTTCCTCGGGCGCATTTTCAGTGCCTATCGCTCGAGTGCCTCCGAGTCGGGCTCCAACGTCTGGAACACGACTCTGCTGATCGGCTGGGACGAGCCGGGCGGAACCTACGATCACGTGCCCCCGGGCCCCGTGCCTTCCCCTCACCCAGACGCCCCGGCGGGCGAGCTGGGCTTCAGGTTCGACCGTTCGGGTTACCGCGTTCCCGCAATCCTCGTTTCCCCTTGGGTTCCGCGGGGCGCCGTGTTTAACGACGAATACCGCCACACCTCGCTCATCGCCACGCTGCGCAAGGTCTGGAGGCTCGGAGATGCGTTGACCCGAAGAGACGCCTCGGCGCGAACCTTCGACGACCTCTTCACTCTCGAAGAGCCGCGCAACCCCGACACGTGGGCGACGATCACGGCGCTCCCTGTCCCCGTCTTCCACCTCGACGAGGAAGCGCTCGGCAAAGGACTCAGCGGGCTCGGCAAGAGCATGGGCCACGGCATCATCGAACACGCCAGGGACCTAGGGCTGAAGCTCCCCCCACAGCTCGACAACCCCAACGCCGAGGTCACGTCAGAGGTCATCATCGACGTCCTCAGACACGTCTCCTGGCATTTCTTCCCCCTGCTCGCGCCAGACGCCCGCTCGGCGAACGCGTAACAAGCGGGCGCCGTCGAGGCGATGGAGCCAGGCGGACTCGAACCGCCGACCTCCCGGGTGCGACCCGAGGATCGTCCTCAGCCGGTGTCACTCAGCAGGCGGTCGATCGCGCGTCTGGCGTGGTCGAGAGCCGCCGGGTCAGCGGTGGCGACGTATTGCGCGTTCGCGAGCAGGAGGTACGCGTCGAGCTCGAAGGCGATCTGGCCGGGGACCTCGCGCGGATCGAGTGCGCCTTGATCCTGGGCCTGCTTGACGGCCGCCTCGAGCTCGCCGTACCAGGAGGCGACCGCGGCCATGGCCCGGTCTCGCACAGGGCCGGGATGCGTATCGATCTCGGCCGCGACGGAGGCGAAGAAGCAGCCGCCGGGAAAGACTCCACGGTCGAGATAGTCGAGGAAGGCCTCGCACAACGCGCGGAGCCGGGCGATCCCCGGTGGTGCCTCGTGCGCTACCCCGACCACCTCGGTACGGAAGATCTCGTCCGCGGTCGCGATCGTCGCGAGTTGCAACTCCTCTTTCGAGCGGAAGTGCGCGAAGAGTCCGCTCTTGCTCATGCCGACCGAGTCGGCGAGGCGGCCGATCGAGAGACCCTCGATGCCGTCGACCGTCACCAGTCTTGCCGCCTGCTGGAGGATCGCTTCGCGGCTCCGGATTCCGTCGCTCCGCTGCCGCCGTGGGGAAGTCGTGCTGGATCTCGAATCGTGCATCTCGAACAAGTTAGCACGACCGGTTGTACTTTCTGTAGACTGACCGACCGTGCTAACTAGAAAGGAGCCTGAGAACATGACCATCACCACGACCGACCGGCCAGGCGCGATCAAGGAGCGCCAGCAGGCCACCTGGGCGAGCGGGGACTACTCGGCCGTCGCGACGCTGATCGTTCCCGTCGCCGAGAGGCTCGTCGACTTCGCCGACCTCCGGGCCGGCTGGGAGGTGCTCGACGTCGCGACGGGCAGCGGGAACGCCGCGCTCGCGGCCGCTCGCCTGCACTGCCAGGTCGTCGGAATCGACTACGTCGGCGCCCTGCTCGAGCGAGGGCGCGAGCGTGCGGCGGCGGAAGGTCTCACGGTCGACCTCCTCGAAGGCGACGCCGAGGAGCTGCCTTTCCCCGACGTCTCGTTCGATGCCGTCATCTCGGTATTCGGCTCGATGTTCGCGCCGGACCACGAACAGACCGCCCGCGAGATGATCCGCGTGACCCGTCCCGGCGGAACCATCGGTCTCGCGAGCTGGACGCCCGACGGGTTTCTCGGTGCCCTGTTCCGGACGGTGGCGCAGTTCGCACCTCCGCCCGCCGGCCTCGCTTCGCCCACGCTCTGGGGGACCACCGAGCACCTCGAATCGATCTTCGGGCCGGACATTCGCTGGGTCCATTCGACCGGGTGGTTCACCTTCCGCTTCGCGTCCGCGGAAGCGTTCGTCGACTACTTCGCAGAGCATTACGGGCCGACCCTCCAGGCGATCGCAACCGCGGGCGACCGTGCCGAAGAGCTGAGGTCGGCGTTTGACGAGCTCGTGCGGAAATGGAACCGACTCGAGCCTGGCGGCCCCGTCGCGGTCCCGGCTACGTACCTCACGTCGATCGGCACCGTGCCGGACCGATGAGTCGAAACACGGCGGCCGGTGTGCAGATGCGCCACACCGGCCGCCTGCGACAGCGTCCCACTGAGCGAGAGCGCAAGCTCGTCCAACGAAGATCTCAGATGAGACCGCCGTCTGGCATGCGTCGGCGCGCGATCACAGTGAATGGGCGCGGCAGCTGGTTCGAAAAGTGGTCGGGCAGGTATGGTCGGTCGCGCGGGACACAGGGACTGTCTCGATCGGCTCCGTCATCCTCGCCGCGGCTTCGAGTTACCTGGCCGCGGAAGACATCCTTCGTGTGTAGGGGCGGGGATGGAAAGGGCCTCGACCTCGAAGCCGGAAGAACGCGCGAGCTCGGCACCCGGAGCGGCCACCTGGGCTGCGTCGGCGGCGTTCTGCTGTTCGAAGCCGCACCGGGTACGACCGCTTGCTGTGGCGGCGATCCCGAGTGCGTCGCGGCGACCTGAGGGTGACGGTAGCGTGCGTTCGTGACCGTGAGCTGGCCTGCGCTTGCGTATGAGGAGTGGAACGCAACGTGTGACACGCTTCATGCTCACACGCAGGTTCTCGGCAAGCTGTCTACGACGCTTGCCCCGCCGGAGCCCCAGCTCCAACATGCGGCGTTGCGGCTAAGTGCACGGGGCTGGGAGACGCAGCCGTTGCCGTGCCCGAACGGGACGGGGGTCTTCTCGGTCGCGCTCGACCTTCGTACGCATGAAGCGGTTGTCGAGCGCAGCGACGGCCGCGTCGAGCGGATCGCGCTTCACCCCGATCGCTCGGTCGGCGAGGTGACGCGGGCCGTGTTGGCGGCGGTTCGCGAGCTCGCCGGCCCGGTCGAGATCGATCCCAGGCCGCAGGAGACGCCGTGGACGATTCCGCTCGACGAGGACGACGAGCACGCGACCTACGACAGGCGGCAGGTCGCCGACTACTTTCGCGCCGCTTCACGCGCCGCGCTCGTCCTGGCAGAGCTCCGCGCTCCGTACCGTGGGCGGTCGACGCCGGTCAACGCGTGGTGGGGCTCGTTCGATCTTGCTGTCAGCCTCTTCTCCGGTCGTCCGGCGGTTCCGCCGTCGCGGGACTTCATCATGCGCAACGCGATGGACGCACAGGAGGTCGCCGTCGGCTGGTGGCCCGGCGACGCGCGCTACCCAAGAGCCGCGTTCTATGCCTACGCCCATCCTGCGCCCGGGGGATTCTCGTCCGCCGCCCTTTCACCGGCCGGCGCCCGGTGGAGCCCGGAGCTCGGCGAGTACGTGCTCGACTGGGACGACGTGCGCGCGAGCGACAACCCTCACGGGTTCGCGCTCGAGTTCGCCCGCTCCGCCGTTCGCTATGCGTGCAGGATCTGTGAATGGGACCCGGCTTGGCGGCGAGCGCCGACGGAACGGTGCCGCCGATCGTTCGAACGTCAGGCTGACGCCGAGCCACCGGCTGTCCGCGGCGGGCGTACTAACCACCCGGCCTGATTCGCCGTTGCCACTCTGTTGCCACACGCCCGGTCGCGTTGCCTCTCCGGAAACCGAAAAGGCCCGCAGATGCAGGCCTTCGCGACGATGGAGCTAGGCGGGCTCGAACCGCCGACCTCCTGGGTGCGATTTCGGTCCGAGTGGGGACTGCTGGGGACGAAATGGCTTACTTGCAGGCAAAAACAGACGGACTCTGAGGTGCCTGTTCCCCTCGCTCCCAGCCTCTCCTCAGCACACACTCACCACGTGCATCGCGATCGTCAGGGCGTTCTTCGCGAGTTCGGAGCTCAGGTCGCATGGGATGACTGGGGAGGGATAACGAGAGCGTGCGGCGGGTGCGGTCTGGTCGGTCGGCCGGTGTGGCAATGGACGGGCGACCTCCTGTGATTCGGGCGGTGCCGGCGTTCGCTGCTCTGCAACGGCGCTGATAGGCGCCTGCGACGAATAATCGGGATGCTGGCCTCCTCCAATCGGGATGCTCGCCTCGTGGTCGTGTCGGGTGACAGTTCTTACCGTGGGAGTCATTCGCTAGCGAGCCGAGGGAGACCTTATCGAGGGAGACCCTGACGGAGCGTTCACAGGACTGCGGGAGCGGCGCGTGTGTCAATCGTCGCCCGCTAGCAGGCGCTTTTGACCTTCCGCCCGCGACCCGCTCGGTCATACAAAGCAAAAGAGGGAGAGGCCCCGATGACCAGGATCAAACTGACGAAAGGGCGCATTGCCGTTCTGCTCACGGCGTTCGTTGCGGTCGGTGCCATCGCCGCATACGCGGTCGCAACGGCATCGGCTCAGGGGCGCACGATCGACGGCAACTTCTGTCTGAGCGAGCACCTGTTCTGTCTGAGTGCAGGATTGGATGGGCAGCCGGTCGAGGGCTATGGCGTCGACGGTAACGGGGGCAAATGCGCGAAACCCCCGGCGGACCTCACCGCCAACCCCCCGACCGGCCCCCAGTATTGTGTTCCGAGCGGTACTGGCCTTCTCATTCTCAGGCCGGGGACGTACTGGATCGCCGTCAACGACGATCAAAACAACCACAGCTTCTCGCTCAGAAGCTGTCCAGGATCAGCGTCGCCATGCACCGATACGAACCCGGACGCCATCAGCCCTGAGCAGGCGATCACGGGAATCTTCGATACATACACCGAGCCCGTGACGATCAAGGTCAATCTGAAGCACGGCTGGTATCGGCTCTTCTGCGCGTCTGACGTGCCCGTCGACCACGAAGCCGCCGGAATGTACGTCGACATTGAAGTCGGCGGGGTGGGCCAGGTCGGCTAACAGCCGCTGACCACTGTCGCTGGAACCACTGTTGGCGGTGGGGCGCTTCGAGCCTTTGGTGGGGCTCGAAGCGCCCCACCCGGTCGGGAGGCGGTCACGCTGCGCAAGCCGTCCTGCGAGCGAGTCCCCGCGCCGTCCCGGCGTGCGATGCGAGTCACAACCTGCGCAGCGCTAACCCGGCGCACACCGGCCGCCGTGCGATTCAGGGCATCGCTCGAGGACAACGATGAGCGCTGACGTGTTGGGCTCCGCACTTGAGCCCGAGTGGCACCGCACGACGCGGCGAACCAGCCCGTTGCCATTCTGTTGCCACACGCCCAGTCGCGTTGCCTCGCCAGAAATCGAAGGGCCTGCAAACAAAGGCCTTCGCGGCAATGGAGCTAGGCGGGCTCGAACCGCCGACCTCCTGGGTGCGATCCAGGCGCTCTCCCAACTGAGCTATAGCCCCGCTCGGGGCACAGTTTAGCCGGGGCCGGCGGGGGGCGCCGTCGCGCCGTGGCCCTCGAGGAGCTTGCCGTCGCGGATGCGTTGCGCCATCTCGCTCGACTCCGCGCGATACGTCGATCCGTCCTCGAACTCGATCACGGGGTACTTCCGCTGGCCGCTCAGTTGCTGCAGGTCGGTTCGCTTGCTCGGCCACCACGGGCCCGGGACGACTTCGTATTCGATGCTCTCATCGTCGAGCGCCTTCTGCACGCGCCAGCAGGGGTGCGGGCCGAACTTCGCCCACGTGTTGCTGCACCGATGGAGCTTGACCGCCACTCCGCCACTCTACGCCCCCGCACGGTTTTACCGTGTGCTCACACAGGTTTCACGCCTTCTTTCCGCTTTGCGGGAACCGGTCCCGTCAACACGGAAAGGAGAACACGATGAGGAAGAAGACCGCGTCAATCCTGACGCTGCTCGCGGCGGGCGCAATCGCTGCGCTCGTCGTCGCCGGGCTCTCGCAGGCTGCGAGCCCGCCCGTCAACCAGTCGCCCCCGACGATCTCCGGCACGCCGCAGGTCGGCCAGACGCTGACCGCCGACGTCGGAAAGTGGAACGGTGCGACGCCGATCACCTACACGTACGATTGGCGCCGTTGTGACGAGAACGGCGGAAGCTGCTCGTCGATCAGCGGCGCGACGGACAAGACGTACACGCTGAAGGCGGTCGACTCGGGCAACACGCTTCGCGTCCGCGTCACCGGCAAGAACACCGATGGCTCGAATTCGGCGACGTCGGTGCCGACCGCCGTCGTCGCCGCGGCTCCGCCGACGACGAGCGGCGGCTGCCCGACTAGTGGCACCGGCACGCTCGACATCGCGGCGATCAGTCCACCGGCGCGGCTGAACATCGACGGCCAGCAGGCATCACCGTCGGTCGTCGGACGGTCGGTCGGCGACCTGACCCTCCGCTTCCACGTCTCGGCGTGCAGCGGTCGTGCGGTTCAGGGCGCGCTCGTCTACGCGACAGCGGTTCCGTTCGAGCAGTTCGGCGTTCCCGCCGAGGTGTCGACGGGCTCGGACGGCTGGGCGACCGTGACGCTGCACCGTGCGTCGCGCTTCCCGGCCTCGTCGCGCCAGCAGCTGCTGGCCGTATTCGTCCGCGCGCGCAAGTCGGGCGAGAGCCTGCTCGGTGGTGTGTCGAACCGCCGGCTGGTCTCGTTCCCGGTCAACCTCGACGACTAAGCCGGGCCACCGCGCGTACCGCCGTACGATAGGGCGGTGCGCGCGGTCGTCCTCGATGCCGAAGGGACGGCTCGTCCCGGGGACCAGCCGGAGCCATTCGGCGAAGGGGAGCTGGTGCACGTCCGCGCGTGCGGTCTCTGCGGCTCCGACGTCGAGAAGCTCGGGCTCGGCGGGCGGCGAGGCACGGTGCTCGGGCACGAGGTCGTCGGCGCGCTCGACGACGGCACGCGGGTGACGGTGATGCACCGGGTCCCGTGCGGCAGCTGCGACCGCTGCCTCGCCGGGCACGGGTCGACGTGCGCCGAGTTCGCGCAGCTGCGGATCGACCCGGGCGGTTTCGCCGAGCGCCTCCGTGCCACGTACGTCGTGCCGCTTCCCGACGCGGTCGGCGAGCTCGACGGCATCTGGGCCGAGCCGCTCGCCTGCGTCCTACGCGCCGCCGACCGCGTGCCGCGCGGCGCCGTGCACATCGTCGGCTGTGGCGCGATCGGCCAGCTCTGGGTGCAGGTGCTGCGGCGCCGGGGAGACAGCGTCGCCGTGTCGGATCCCCGCGGCGACCGCCTGCGGCGCGCGTTCGAGCTCGGCGCGTCGGCGAGTGATGCCGAGGTCGGCGCCGTCGTGCTCACCGCGCACGCCGGCGTCGAGACCGCCCTTGCAACCCTCGCGCCCGGCGGGACGTTGCTCCTCTTCGCGTCTCCGGCGCCGGCGTCGTTCGACGCGGTCTATCGGAGCGAGCTGCACGTCGTCGGCTCGCGGTCGGCGTTGCCCGGGCACTTCGCCGCGGCGATCGAGCTGCTGCCGTCGCTGACGCTGCCGCCGGTCGACGCGCTGCCGCTCGAGCGCTTCGCGGAAGGCGTCGACCGCTATCGCTCCGGCGCGTCGCTGAAGGTCGCGTTCACGCCGTGAAGGCAGCGCGGCTGTACGCGCCCGGCGACCTGCGCGTCGAGGAGGTTCCGCGGCCCGAGCCGGGACCGGGCGACGTGCTCGTCCAGGTGGAGCTGGCTCTCACCGACGGCACCGACCTGAAGACATACCGTCGCGGGCACCCGGTTCTCGCCGTGGAGTCGCCGGCACCCTTCGGGCACGAGTTCTGCGGGATCGTCGAGGGTCGCCGCGTCGTCGCCGCCAACAGCGCACCGTGTGGAACGTGTCCCGGCTGCGCACTCGGAGAGCAGTGCCGCGAGCTCGTCTTCCTCGCGGGAGCGTACGCCGACTGGATCGTCGTGCCGGAGCGCATCGCCGCCGTCAACCTCCACGAGGTGCCGCCGGGTCTCGCGCCCGAGGTCGCGGCGATGATCGAGCCGCTCGCGTGCTGCCTGCGCGGAGTCGAGCGCGCGCAGATCGGCGCGGGGGAGACGGTGGCGATTCTCGGCGCCGGGCCGATCGGCCTCATGCTCGCGGCGTGCGTCGCAGATGCGGGCGGCTGGCCGGTGATCGTCGGCGGCCGTGACGAGCGTCGGGCGCTCGCCGACACCTTCGGCGCGGAGCTCGGCGACGGCCGCGGCGCCGACATCGTGATCGAGGCCGCCGGCACGGAACAGGCGTGGGTCGACGCCGTCGAGCTCGTTCGCCCCGGCGGAACGGTCGTCGTGTTCGGCGGGCTGCCACGCGAAGCCCGCCCCCCGGTCGATGCGTACCGCCTCCACTACGAGGAGCTGACGATCCGCGGCTCGTTCCACCACACGCCGGCGACGGTGCGCGCCGCGCTCGGCTTCCTCGCGAGTGGGGCCTATCCGTGGGAGCGCCTCGTCACGCATCGCGTGTCGCTCGCCGAGCTGCCGTCGCTCTTCGCCGATCCGCCGCGCGACCTGCTCAAGGCGGCGGTGATTCCGTAGGCGCTTAGTGCCAGGCGATCAAGAGGATCGCGATGCACGCGCACGCCGCGAAGGCGACGACGACGGCGTTCGCGATCAGCGCCCGGTGGAGGGCGCGCGGGACGCGGTCCGGTGATGTAGGCGCCCCGGCCTCGCCCGACAGCCCGTTCGTGAGCATCCCGACGATCAGCTGGTTCAGGCTCACCTTCTCGGCGTCCGCCCGCTCCGCCAGGGCCGCATGCAGGCCCTTGGGCATGCGCAGCAGGAGACGCCCGCTGTGCGAGGCGTCGGCCTGCGCCATCGACTCGGCGCTCCGGCGCAGCTTCCCACGTGGCACCTGACGTGCTGGGGTCGCCATCTCACCGAGCGTAGCGGCTGTGCTCCTCCACTTCCAGCCGACGGCGCATCTTGGCCATCGCCGAGGCGAGCAGGCGGGAGACCTGGGATTGCGAGATTCCGACCGCTGAAGCCACTTCGGCCTGGGTGCAGTCGCAGAAGAAGCGAAGCAGCACGATCTGCCGCTCGCGGGTGTCGAGCGCCCGCGACGCGCGGCTGACGAGGGTGCGGGCGAGGGTGACCTCGTCCAGGTCGAGGGCGTCGGGGTCGCTGTCGCCCTCGAGCAGCTCGAGCGGCCGGCGGGCCGTTGCAGCGCGTGGGTCCGGGCCTGGGCCCGGAGCGCCGGGCGGCGCATGCCGGGCCTGCGCCTCTTCGGCCTGAACGCGCCTCGGGACGCGTACCACTGCGGCGCGGTCGCGCAGGTGGCGCCGCAACTCGCCTTCGACGCAGCGCGCCAGATACGCCTGCAGCGTGACGCGCCGGGCCGGGTCGCGCCGGTCGATCGCACGCACGAGCGCGAGTGCGCCGACCTGCACGAGATCCTCGCGAGCCTCGCCCGACTGGGCGAAGCGGCCCGCGACGTCATGGACGAGCGGCAGGTTCGCTTCGATCAGGAGCCGCCGCGTCTCGTCCGTCCAGGCAGGTGAAACAGCTGCCATACCTCGATCGTAGACGTTCGGAACGATTTTCGAAAGATTCGAGATTGAATTTCTTGCATAGATCTCATTCGCTTGGGGTAGATGACACTCTAGATGCGCGGCACATCGAGCTCACGTCGCCAGGCTGTCGTCATCGGCGCGGTCCTTGCCGCCGCCGTCGCGGTGCCCAAGGCACTCGCCGGCGACCCGATCACGGTGCCTGTCGACGGTGCTGCCGTGGCAGCCGTAGCGATCTCGGCGTCGACGCCGGTCGTCCCTCAGGCCCCGTCGGTGCCGATCGTGCCCGAAACCGGTGCAGTATCGCCAGTTTCGCCGGTGATACCACCACCGGTATCGCCGCCGCCGCCCCCGCTTCCTCCCACGCCAGGCTCCCCGGCGGGTACGCCGCAGTCCCTTGCCGGGGAGCCCGCTGGCGGCGGAACTGCCGCGGTCTGGGACGGCGCTCCGCCGGATCCGGCGACCACTGGGAAAACAGCATCGAACATTTCGGGTGGTATTACCGATAAACACCCTGTGATACCGCGCGAACAGAAGTCAAAGAAGCGTTTGCACAACCAGCAGGAGGCATGCTCGCACAATGCGAGCTGTAAGACGCCCGAGCCCTACCCGTGGCGAGCCGCCGCAGCATCCGTCCGCGGGAGGGCGCGCGAGCTTCCGTCGCTGGGGGTCACGGCGGCGGAGCTCGCGCGCGGGCGATCGGCGCATCACGACGGCAAGCCCCGGCGAGCGAAGCCGGCTCGTCAGGAAGGGGACGCGGGCAGCGCGCCCGCGCCGTTGATCCCCGAGCCGCCCGGCCGTTCGCCCGAGGCGCCGCCTCCCTCGGCTCTCACCTCTTCCTCCTCGGGTGCGCACGGCACCGGCAGCTTCACGGTCTCCGCCTCCGTGACTGCGTTCGGTGTCGCAGCGGCCCGTGCTCCCACGACCGCCGCACGAAGCACGTCGGTCCCGATGCGGCGTCGTGAGAGCGACAAACGACTCGATCGGCCCGGCTGAGGCGCGTAGCGCGCCGAGACCGATTCGGCTGCGGTGACGACCGCGGCCTCACACCGATCGAATCGAAGGAGGATGGAATGCGCAAGTTGATCGTTGCGCTTGGGATGACGACAGCCGTCTGTTTGAGCTCGGCTGCCGTCGCCTTCGCCGACGGCTCACCGCCGCCCGTACAAGCGGCGACGCAGTCGGCGACAACAGCCCAGCAAGCCGCTGCGCTGTCGAGCGCTGAGCAGGTCCAGCCGCAGAACGTCAACGTCTCGATCCGGATCAACAGCCCGGGCAACGACGGTGATGTGACGCAGACGAACAGCGTCGGATCGACGGCGAACGCCGGCAATCAGGCGACGACGTCGCAGTCGGCGAATCAGTCGCCGTCGGGCGGCGGTACGCCGTGGTGGCCGATCAAGGTCCCGACTCGGGGCTCGAACCCGTGGGCTCAGCCGTCGGCTGCTCCCGCACCGGCAGCCCCGACGACGACGCAGTCGAACACCGCCGGCTCGGCGGCGAACGCCGGGAACGACGCGGGAACGCGACAGGGCTCCGACCAGTCGCAGGGCTCGTCCTGCGGGTGTGACGGCTCGAACGGTGGCGTGCAGAGCGTCAACCAGCAGGCCGGCACCGATCAGGGTGCGCTCGCGGCCTCGAAGGCCGTCCAGGTCGATCCGAAGAACGAGAACGTCTCGATCCGGATCAACAGCCCTGGCAACGATGGAAACGTCACCCAGACCAACTCGGTGACCTCGACCGCCAACGCCGGCAACGCTGCCTCGACGGAGCAGCATGCGTCGCAGGGCCAGGCGGCCGAGAAGTGTGGTTGCAACACCATCCCGGTGTCGCAGAATTCGCAGCCCGAGAGCAGCGCCCCCGCGACGGACTCGGCCGCCGCGCCCGCAAGCTCTTCGGCACCCAGCGTTCAGTCCGTCGGACAGGACGCCGCCACCCAGCAGACGGCGATCGCCGGTTCCGCGGCGATCCAGAAGGGCGCCTCGAACGCCAACTACCCGATCCGCATCAACAGCGGGGGCAATAGCGGCGACGTGACGCAGTCGAACACCGTCAGCTCCGCGGCGAACGCAGGGAACGACGCGAGGACGCATCAGCGGGCGAACCAGTCCGACGGCTCCTCGTGCGGTTGTGGTGGTACCGGCATCCAGGCAGCGGATCAGAAGGCGGAGACCGCGCAGGGCGCCCTGGCACTGTCGGGCGCGATCCAGCAGTTCGGCGACGGCAAGCCGTCCCGCTGCGGGTGTGATGGTGGTGACGGTGGGTCCGGAAACACGGCCTCGCCGGTGCGCATCGGGAGCCCGGGGACCGACGGGAACCTGACGCAGACCAACTCCGTCGACTCGACGGCGAACGCCGGAAACAAGGCGCACACCGGGCAGAACGCCTCGCAGTACGCGGGCAGCGGTGGTGGGCTGCAGGTCCAGGCGCTCGGCCAGGAGGCCGGCACGCTGCAGGGTGCCGCCGCCGGGTCGCTTGCCGCGCAGTTCGGCGCTTCGAACGACTACTCGCCGGTCCGGGTGTGGAGCCCGGGCGGTGGCGGGTCCGTCTCGCAGACGAACAGCGCGTCGTCGGCGGCCAACGCCGGCAACGACGCCCGGACGTGGCAGAACGCGAATCAGGGGATCGGTGGCAAGCGCATCGGTTGTGAGTGCTACACGCTCCCGATCCAGGCAATCGGCCAGCAGGCGTGGACCGCGCAGTTCGGTCTCGCCGGGTCGGGCGCCTTCCAGCTCTACCCGAAGAACAGCTCGTCGCCGGTCCGCGTCTCGTCGCCCGATCGGGGCGGCAAGTGGGACGGCAAGCAGATCGGGCCGCAGGATCCCGGTGGCTCCACGGCAGGCCGTGGATGGGATGGGCCGATCATGACCCCGGATCAGTCGGCGTCGCAGCTGACCTGATGCCGGCTGTCGCGCGTGGGGAGGGTTTCGGCCCTCCCCACCCGCCGGCCTTGGCGGTGTCGAAGGGCGAGGAGTAGGCTGAACGGTGGAGAGGAAAGTCGCAAAGAGCGAGGTTCGAATGAGGGGGCGGCCTGCACGTGAGCTCCTGCGGCAATCCGCACCGCTGATCGCGGTGGGGATCGTGCTCGCCGTGGCGCCTGTCGCCGCGGCCGGCACCCCGCACCCGGACCAGGCGCCGTCGACTCCGGCCACGCTGGCACCCGACCCGGTGCCAGGCACCGTGGTGCCTGGCACCTCCCGTGGGGCACCCTCGCGGGTGACGACGCCGGCGAGCTCTCGTCCCGTCTATGTTGCGCCGGCTACGGCGAAGCCGGTCACCCGGGCGAAGGTGAAGCACGCGGTCGTCCCGAAGGTGCATGAGCCGGCGCCGGCGCGTCCATCCCGGTACGTCCTGCCCCGGATCGCGATGCCCGCGCTGATCGCCGCCGGCCCGGTGCGCGCGCCGCGCGACCTCGATGCGATCCTCGCCGGCGTTGCGCTGTTGCTCGCCGCCCTCACGGCTGGGTCGGGCGCACGGCTCGTCTCCGTCTGGAACCGGAGGGCCGGAGCAGCGTGAAGCGCATCGCGCTCGGCCTCGTCCTCGCACTGGCGATCGTCGCCGCGCCGTCGGCCGGCGGCGCCGGGTCGCCGATCAGCTACACGATCTCGTCGGGAACGCCCGGCAGCAATGGTTGGTGCACCAGCCCGGTCACGGTGCACATCAGCGTGGACAACACCGTGACGAACTCCGACTGTCCGGTTGCGAAGACCTTCAACACGAGCAGCGACTCGCTCAACTGCAGTGCGACGGACAACCAGGGCGGCACCTGGCAGCTCTCGCTGCAGTTCAAGATCGACTCGACTCCACCTACCGTCACCTCGGCTTCGGTCGACCGGCCGGCCGACTCGAACGGCTGGTACAACACCCGGTCACGATCACGTTCATCGGGTCGGATGCGGGCTCGGGGATCGCCTCGTGCACGAGCGTCTCCTACAGCGGGCCCGACTCCGCGTCCGCGACCGTCGGAGGCGTGTGCAAGGACGTCGCCGGAAACACGAGCAGCGCGGGGGCGTTCGCCGTGAAGTACGACGCGACGCCGCCGACGGTGACCGCGACGCCGGCGCGGGCGACCGACGCCAACGGCTGGTTCCCACCCGGTGCAGGTCACGTTTGCCGGAACGGATTCGGTGTCGGGCATCGCGTCGTGCACAGCTCCGGTCACGTACTCGGCGCCGGACAGCGCGTCGGCTGCGGCGGCCGGGTCGTGCACCGATCAGGCCGGGAACAAGGGCACGGCGACGTCCACGTTCCGCTACGACGCCACCGGGCCGAACGTGACGGTCGACCTGGCCCGCAAGCCCGACGCGAACGGCCGGTACACGCGGCCGGTGGTGGCGAAGTTCAGCGGGACGGACTCCGTGTCGGGGATCGCGTCATGCGCGCCGGCGGAGACCTTCAAGGGCCCGGACGGCTCGGCCGACAAGGTGACCGGCACGTGCCGTGACAACGCGGGCAACACCGCGAGCGGGAGCGTCGAGCTGCGCTACGACGGCTCCGGGCCGCGACTCGCCAAGGTCGCGGCCGCGCTCGGCGACCGGAGCGCGACGCTCAGCTGGAAGCGGCCGGCCGACCTGAAGACGGTCGAGGTCGTGCGCCGTCCGGCCGTGCGTCGGCTGCGTCGTCGTCGTCTACCGCGGCAACGGGACGA
>CAWKNW010000016.1:0-172812 GCA_963851065.1 uncultured Thermoleophilia bacterium | reverse complement strand
GGCCACATCTCGACAACTGAACGTTGGACGCGGCGATCCGTGACTATTTTGCGCACGAGAGCCGCCGATCAGTCGACGTGTGAGGTCACTCGTCCTGCGTGTCACAACCTCGCGGGTTCGAGAGCAAGCCCGCTCGCCGCGACCCGGCCCTCGGGGATGTCCTAGGTTCACTCTAGGGTCGGGGACTGTGGCGTCAAATCGACGGAAGGCTACGTCCAAGACGCGCTCCTCACATCAGAATACGCGGGTCGTTAGGAGCGCGGACGGCGCGCAGCCTGTACATGCGCAGCCGGCCGTAGTCCTTGGCGGCCGGCAGATGGCCGACGTAGTCGCACCCGAACGGACTCTCGGCCAGTTCGAGCGCGGCCGCGAACGGCTCGGTGACGAAGACCGCACCGGGCGGCGTGACCGGCTCGATGCGGGCCGTCCGACTCACGTGCGAGCCCATGTATGCGTCCTTCTCGAGCATCGGGGTCATGGACCGGGAACACAGGCCCGACGTGGGCGCCGAGACGGAGCGCGAGCTGCGGCGGGCAGCCCCGTGCCGCCGAGATCGATGCCGAAAGCGCTTCCTGCAGCTCGAGCGCGCAGCGCGGCGGCCGCGTGGACGTCGTCAAGGACGACGTACAGCGCGTCTCCCCAGGTGTTGCGGTACTCGACCTCGCCTCGTAGCGGCGAGCACCCGCGAAGGCGCCGAGCACTTCGCGGGTGAAGCGTGGGAGCTGCTCGTCGCGGAGCATCGAGAAGCCCTTCAGGTCGGCGAAGAGCAGCGCGCGCACGACCCGGCCGCCATCTTTCTGGGCGCCTGCGGCAGACGCCGGTGCCCCACGCCGGCCGGTCGGGACGACGCTCGTCGCGCGCGCGCCGGAGCGCCAGGTCGCGATGTCGATCGCGGTTCCGGCGGCCCCGGCGGGCGGCGCGCCGTCCCACACCGCGAGCTGCCGGACGTCGGCGTCCAGGAAGCGGGCGCGCAGCAGGGCGAGGCCCATCGCGAGTTCCGAGCCGTAGCGGTAGAGGATGTCGTCGCCGAGGAAGGCTCCGTCCGTCGCCTCGTGGACCTCCGCGGCCGCCCCGAGACAGCGGTCGAACCGCGTCACCCAGTCCTGGCCGGCGGACGCTACCGACGTCTGGACGAACTCCCCCCGCGCGAAGGGGAGCACCACGTGCAGCTCGGCGCCGTGCGGCGAGCAGGGCCTCGGCCCACAGGATGTCAGCACCGCTCGCGAGCGACCCGTACGCGAGGCAGGACCGGAGCCGCGCGACCTCCTCGCTACGGCAGTCGCGACCGCAGCCTCTTGCTCGGCGGGAAACGCGCCGTCGCTCGTGCCGAGGCGGTGGCCGCAGAAGTGAACGACGCGTGGCCCCGCGAGGCGGCGCAGGAGCCCGGAGTCGATGTCGAGCAGGTCGCAGACGAGACGGAGCTGGCGGCGGGTGGTCGCGAGCGCGCCGAAGTCGCCGTCGTGCCGGGCAGCCGCGCGGTCGAGCGCGGCCGCTGCGGCGGGGAGGTCCTCGAGCAGGAGGTGGGCCTCGGCCTCGGTGGCGGCGGTGTAGTAGTCGTCGTGTCCGTCCCGTCCGATCGCAGCGAGAACGTCGCGTGCGATTCGCCGTGCGTCGCTCGGATCACCCGCGACCAGTCGGAGTGTGGCGGCGTTCACACCCGGATACGGGCCGTGCGTGTCGAGGAAGATCGCCTCGTACAGGGCGGCCGAGCGGCGTGCGAGGCGCCGCCGCCGCTCGCCGTCGGCGTCGAGTGCCACGTCCTTGGCGATGCGCGCCTCCAGGGCGCGCACGTCTTCGGTGGCGGTGTCGGCGAGCCCGTACTCGGCGAAGCGCCTGCCGGCCTGCTCGGTCGAGCCCGCCCGCGCGAGCGCCAAGACTGCGTGGTACCGAAGCGTCAGGTCGTTCGGATGCTCTTCGAGCGCCTGCTCGGCGAGGTCGAAAGCGCTGAGCAGCTCGCCGCGCCGCTCGGCCCGCATCACCGTCTCCAGCCAGTCGGCTGCGGTGCGGCCCGGCGCGGTCTCGTCGGCGGGCATGGACACCCCGCGACTGTAGGACTACATTCGTCCCGTCGTCCAGGAGGTGCGGTGTGGCGGACGTCTTCGTTTCCTATTCGCGCCGAGACGGCGAGTTCGTGCGACGGCTCGTGGAGGAGCTCCAGTCTCGCGGCAAAGACGTCTGGGTCGACGTCGACGGCGTTCGTGACGCCGAGGTCTTTCCCTCCGCGCTGCGCGAGGCCGTCGAGGCGAGCGACGGCTTCGTCTTCGTGATCAGCCCCGACTCGGTCGGCTCGCGGTTCTGCGAGCAGGAGGTCGACCACGCACTCGAGCTGAACAAGCGGATCGTCCCGCTGCTGCGCCGCCCCGTGCCGAACGACCGGCTGCCGGAGGGCATCCGCGTGCGGAACTGGATCCCGGTCGCCGGGGACGACGAGTTCGAGCCTGGGGTCGAGCGACTCGTGCTCGCTCTCGACACCGACTTGGAATGGGCGAAGGAGCACACCCACTGGCTGCAGAAGGCGCTCAAGTGGGAGGCGCGTGGGCGCGACCGCAGCCTCCTGCTGCGCGGTGCCGAGCTCGCCGACGCTGAACGGTGGCTCGGCTCGGCCGCCGGCAAGGACCCTCAACCGATCCCGCTGCAGACCGAGTGGATCGTCGCGAGCCGGAGCGCCGCGTCCCGCCGGCTGCGTGCCATGGTCGGAGCCAGCCTGGCCGTGGCGGTGGTCGCAGTGGGTTTGCTCGTCTTCGCGCTCATCTCGCGCGGCCAGGCGATCGGAGCGCGCAACACGGCCCGGTCCCAGGCACTCGCGGCGGACAGCGAGACGCAGATCGCTGTCGACCCGGAGCGGTCGATCCTGCTCGCAGTCGCGGCGCTGAGGCGCGCGAACACGCCGGAGGCGCGATTCGCGTTGCGCGGCGCGCTCGACGCGTCTCCGATCCGCTACCGCCTCCCGGACGCGGGCATCCAGGGCTGCGGGTTCGTCAACTTCACTGCGCCGGGGGTTGCGTTCAGCCCGGACGGTAAGCAGCTCGCCGAAGGCCTCTGCGAAGGCTCAGTGGTGATCGCGTCCGCGCGCACTGGGCAAGTCGAGCGCCGCGTTCGACTCCGGGGCGCCGGCGGCGCAGTCGCCTTCGACCCCCGCGCTCCGCTCCTCGCGGCGAGCAGCTTGGGCGCGGGCGGCGTGCAGCTGATCGACCCGTCCACCGGCGCCGTCCGCAGCATTCCGCAGCTGCATCCGCAGGGAAGGCTGCGGCTCACCTTCAGCCCGACGTCGCCTCTGCTCGCCGCCGCCGGCAACGGCCGGGTGACGCTCTGGAACACGCACACTCGTCGCATCCGCGTGCTCTCGCTCCCGCCGGTCGAGCGCGGGCCGGTCAATGCTCTCTCGTTCAGCCGCGACGGGCGACGGCTGGCCGTCGCGATCGCGGAGACCACGCCCGGGTCGGGCAGGATCGTCATCCTCGACGTCGCGAGTGGGCACGCGCTCGCCCGCACGTCGCTCAGCCCGGACGACGTGGCCTTCGCGCCGGACGGTAGGAGTGTGGCGGTTGCGGCGACAGTGTTCCCGGCGGGAAACGGACGCATCCTGCTGCTCGACGCGCGTACGCTTCGCCACCGCCATATCCTCGCGGCTCTGCCCGGTGTCGAGGCCACCGCCGTCGCATTCAGTCCCGACGGCACCCGCGTCGCGTTCGGCGGCGCAGACGGCACCGCCGGACTGGTCTCGGCGGCGGACGGGCGGCCTGTCGCCTCCTACCTCGGCCAGACGGCGGCGGTCAATCAGGTCGCGTTCAGTCCGGACGGCCGCCTCGTCGCCACCGGCTCGACCGACGGGACAACGCGGATCTGGCGCGCGACCGGCGAGGAGGAGATGGAGAGACCGATCGGAGGAGACGTCGGCGCCCTGACGACGCTCGCCGGATCGGTCGAGACAATCGCAGCACCTCCCCGCGGCGCGCAACCGCTCGAGGTGCAGCATCTGCTGCTCGACGGGATCGACCGTCGGCCGATCACTCGAGGTCGCCCCGAGCTCCGACGTCGACGCCATCTTCCTGAGCGGGGACGGAAGGCTTGTGGGGGTCATCCCCGATCCGGGCAACCGCGCCGCCGCGCCGATCCGGATCTGGAACGTCGCAGAGCGGCGGCTCGTCCGCGTCGTGCCTCCTTCCCCGGCGCCGTTCGGAGGCGAGCCCGTCTTCAGCCCCGACGGCTCGTCGATCGCCCTCGGCAGACCGGGCTCCGCGCCGGCGCTGAAAGGCCCGCCGAGCGGGCCGCCGGGACGGCCGCGCCCCCAGTTGGCGGTCGTCGACGTCCGCACCGGCAGGGCCAGGGTGCTAGGAACCACGACCTGCGGCACGGGCTGGCGCAGCCAGCCGTTCAGTGCGGACGGCACGCTCCTCGCCGCGGGCACTTTCTGTGGCGAGGTGTACGTCTGGGACCTCGCCACCGGCCGCCCCCTCGGCAGGCCTTTCTCGATCGGGGGCGAGCTGTCCCAGATCGCCTTCAGCCCCGACGCGTCCCGGCTCGCGGTCGGCTCGTGGAACAGCACGATCACGGTCGCCGACACGCAGACCGGACGCGTCGTCGGCGTTCTGACCGACCACACCCGCGGCGTCACGGGCGTCGCGTACAGCCCCGACGGCCGCTACCTCGCGAGCTCGAGCCTCGACGACACCGTTCGCATCTGGGACGCCAACACGCTTCGGCTGCTGCGTATCCTCCGCCACCCCGACCCGGTGTACTGGGTCGCCTTCACGCGAGACGGCCGCCGGGTCGTCACCGTCGACGGCGCCCAGACCCTCCGCGTGTGGGACGCCTGCTCGGCGTGCGGAGACGTGAAGGCGCTCCTCGCGCTCGCCCGCACCCGCGTTACGCGCGAGCTCTCGGCTCAGGAACGACGAACATTCTCCACCCCTTAGCCATTGCCGACGCTTGCGCCACCGTATTCGCGGCGGACCCGTTTGCGACCGGTTCCGGCGACCAGCGGGGTGGAACGAGCAGCAGGACGGATGGGTCTCGATCTCGCCGGGGAGCTTCGACACGTCGATTCGAGCCAAGGAGAGTGGAGGGAGGCGGCTGAGCCCAGCCGGAGGAGATTAGTGGCAGATGACACAATTTGGGTGTTCTACGGCATCGGGTCTGGCGAGCGGCGCATGCTCGCAACACTGAGGAAGAACAGCAGCGATTCGCGAAGGGTGGCAACGCCGGTCACGGCTTCGTCGCGAGCGACACCGGCACCCGCAGCTACGTCGTGAGAGACGGCGCCGGCACCTACCGGCTGGCCGTGGACCCACTCGCGGGGACGAGCTGGTCGGTCGAGGTGGACGCGTTCGAGTAACTGCGCCGTCGGTTGCCTGGAATGCTCCCGCTACGCCCACCCGGCAGACGTCGGACTTCGAATGCAGGCCATCCCGTACGAGCGCCGCCGCAACGGACGCAGCGCACGTCCACGGCGCGAGCTACTCCGCGACGGAGGCCTGCACGGCGTGTTATGCCTAAAGGCTGATCCAGAGTAGGATCGCGTCGAAGGAGGTCGGATGCCCGGGATCTGGAGCCTTTCGAAGAAGGACGCGCACTACGGTCCTGCTCCAGCGCCAGACGTGCGCTGCGACCACTGCAAGTTCATGTTCCCGCCGCTCGCGCTCGGCGGCTGCCGTTTCGTTCGCGGCGTCATCAACGGCTCGGCGAGCTGCAAGGAGTTCGTGCCGCGCAAGCCTTGATCGGGTCGAGGCCGAGAGCTAAGGCACAGCCCTCGTTCAAGCAGCGCAGCAGGCTGTCGCAGTAGAACACCGAGAAGCACACCACTGGAATCGGTCTCTTATGTTCCCGGCCCGGTGCCGTGCATTCGCTCGGCGCCGTCGCTTAGATTCCTGCCTCACTCATCGACCAGAGGGGAGCCTCGACGGACGATATGCCGTGACCGCCAGCGATGTAGAGACACTCGAGCAAGGATCACCACCATCACGGCCATCATCACCGAGATGAGGATCTGCGAGATGTAAGTCAGGAACGCGGTGAGGTTCCCGATCGGCATCGACCCGTCGTTCACCAGGTGGCCGCCGAACCAGATAACGGCCACGCTCGAGAGGTTCAGGATCACCATCACCGCCGGCATCATCACGGCGAAGATCCGGTTCACGCGCAGCGAAGTCTTGGTGAGGTCGTCGTTGGCCTCGCCGAAGCGCCGCCACTCCGGCTCGGCGCGGACGAACGCCCGAATCACTCGAACGCCGGTGGTCTGCTCGCGCAGCACCTGGTTGATCCGGTCGAGCTTGCCGTGGATCGTCCGGAACTGCGGCACGACCGTGATCAGGAGCACCACGACCAGCAGACCCATCAACGGCGACCACCAGCAAGAGCGACAGCTCCGCGCTCTCCCTGATCGCCATAAACACGCCTCCGACGCACATGATCGGCGCCACGACCATCAACGTGAGAGCCACCTGCAGGAACAGCTGGATCTGCTGGATGTCGTTCGTGTTCCGTGTGATCAGCGACGGCGTCCCGAACCGGTTCATCTCCCGGCCGGAGAAGCTCTGAACACGCCGGAACACGGCGCCGCGCATGTCCGCGCCGGCGCCCATCGCAACGCGAGAGGCGTAGTACACCGCCACGATCGCGATGCCGCCGAGAGCCAGCGTCATAGCGAGCATCACCGCGCTGGTCGTCCAGATGTTGTGGATGTCGCCCTTGACGACGCCGTTGTTGATGATGTCGGCGTTCAGGTTCGGCAGATACAGATTCCCCACAGTCTGCGCCACGAGCAACGCGACGATCACCGCAACCTGGCGCGAGTACGGGCGCAGGAAGCTGCGCAGAAGCCGGATCAGCACCGGGCCGAACGTACGTGTCTATCCCGGAAGAGTAAGAGGCTGGCGACGGCGTCAGCACGTCACAGCAACTGCGGGTTGGGCTCGTCAGCTCGGTCTCTTCGCGCTCGGCCTCTGGGTCTCTGGGTTTGGGGCGCGATCGGCGGAGCGACCCTGGGGATCGCACGGACGGGAGTGCGAACGGCCCGACACGAGCCGCCGCACCCGAAGACTCAGCGAAGCCCTAGCCGGCGCCCAAACGGTGTCTCAGTAGACTCGGTCGCCGGGTGAAGATCGTCGTCACGAACCTCAAGGGCGGAGTCGGCAAGACGACGACCACTCTCTATCTCGCCGCCGTCGCCTCGTCCCGCGGCCACACGCCGGTCGTGGTCGTCGACGCCGACCGGCAGGCCACCGCAGCGGAGTGGCTCGAGGAGCGGCCGATAGCGGGCGTCGAGGTGGTCGAGGCGCCGTCCGAACGGACGCTGGCGCGCGCGATGAGCGCCGAGGAAGGGACGGTGCTCGTCGATCTGCCGCCAGGAGACGAGCGGCTCGTGCAGTCGGCGATCAGCGACGGCCGACGCTGTCGTCATCCCGACGCGCGCGGGCGGCGTGGAGTTCGCTCGCGTCGCGTACACGCTGGGAATGATCCCGTCGAAGATTCCTCGCGGAATCGTCATCGCAGCCGCGCGCATCGGGACGAACGACCTTCAGGAGACGATCGACTGGTGGAAGGGCGAGAACGTTCCGATTTGGGGTGTCGTCCCAGAGCGCGTCGGCATCGCTGCAGGACCTGAGGCGCGGCTCTACCGCGACGGCCTCGACGAGTACGGCAAGGTGCTACGCCGCGTCCTGCGCTCGAGCTGATCACGAGGCGATCTCCGAAGGCCGTGCTGGCCCGGGCGGAGGCGCTCTACGCGCTCGATCGCCTCGACGAGGCCGACGCCTGGGCCAGCCGCTCGGCCGAGCTCGGCGCCGCTGGCAAGATCGCTGCGAGCACCTCTCGAATCCGAAAAACTGATTAAACAGTCGCCGCGAATGGTACGGCCGTATAGTTACCTGCCGGTTCCGGGTCATCTCGCCGACCAGTCGACCTGAGACCCTTGAGAATGAAAGCACTGTAAACCGCTATTTTTCGAACACGCAAACTCAGTGGAGTGAGGCGCCGATCTACGGGCTTTCGACCGACCTGTTGAGGCGCCGTTTGAGATGACACACGGATGACACACCGGCCTATTGGAAGTGGCAATTTCTGCCCATCCGTGGCGGGCCAAATCTGTGTTCTTAAGCCAAAGTCGGGTCGGTAAGTGCCTGCCAAATTTCACTCGTAATGAAGGGGTCCGCGGTTCGAATCCGCGCGTCGGCTCTCACTGGACCAGACGAGTGCTCTCACGCTCGGGGCAGTCGCGCTCCATTCACGTGTAGACGCTCTGCCAAGAAGTCTTGCAGGTCGCACGTGCAGCCGGCAGCTTCAACTCAGATCCGGGGCCGGGACATCGTTTCCCCGTCGGATGCGCCTCAGCGTCCGACGATTCTCTTCTCGAGATCGTCGAGCCGTGCGTGAATACCACGCAGCTCCCGCAGTAGCTCGTCCTCGTACGTCAGCTCACGTTTCTCTAGCGGCTCTAGTTCCTCTTTGACAAAGAGCGACGAGATAGAAGCAGTCGTCAGTGCCAGAGAGTGAAGCCACTTAGCATTAGCCCTGCTGCGATCACCGTCCCAGGCACCGTATGCGGCTGCCCGCCGACGAAGCCCACCGTGGTCATCAGCGAGAGTGCCCACAACAACCCTTCGCCGTAGCCGTGGACAGTCTCGCTCTCCAGGGCGGCCAGTCCGCCCCCACCGAGCACCACAGCGAGAACCCCGAGTGGCACCGCGAAGCGGAGCCATCTCCGGCTGATGCGGATCCCACGCACGCCCTAACGAGCCTTCACGGACACGGCGCTTGCATCCTGCCATGCCCCATGCCCCATGCCACCGGTTCCGGTCACTTCTCGTTCGTTTCGCAGCAGCCCACTTCCGGAGGGGTCGCCGACACTGACGCTCGTCGGATCGATCGGCCTGATCGCGGCCGTTCTGCTGAGGACCGCCCTCGCCGCCCTGCTCGCACTCCATCTCTCCGACCGAGAGAGCTCAACGGATCAGACGGAGGGCAGCGGCGGCCCACTCACACTCCAGCCACACTGGAGCGCGGACGGCCGCCAGAACGCGCTCGCGGCAGGATGAGCCGGCGGCGATTGACCGACCAGCGCTGGCAGAGACCCGCAACACCCGCCGCCACAACGCCGGCGCCGAGTCCCAACACGACTGGTGCCCACCCATGTACGAGTGGCCGGTTTCGACAAGGACGCGCCAGCGCACCGACGCCTGCGGGTAAACGATCCGTTAAGCGAGTGCGTGGGCGCACTTGGTGCCGGCCAGCATCAGCGGGAACGCGATCAGCCAGAGCGCCAAAGCGCCAAGCGCCAAGCGCCACCCCGAATCGTGACAGCTCAGAGCGTCAGTTCGGCGCAGCGGTGATGATCCGGGAGCGATGAGTTCGACCCGCCTCCTCGCTGCCCTTTCCGCAGTGGCGATTCTCGTACTCGCCGCGCCGGCGCCGGGTCGCGCAGATGGCGACCCGGCGAGCGACTACCTCCTGAGCCAGAAGGTCTTCATCCCGTTCGACGCGAAAATCACGCAGTCCGATCAGCGTGGTCTCGTCGCCACGGTCGATCGGGCGACGAGGTCGGGGTTCCCGATTCGGGTCGCGATCATCTGGAGCGACTACGACCTCGGGTCGGTCACCGTGCTCTGGCGCAGACCGCGGCAGTACGCGCGGTTCCTCGGTGTCGAGCTCGGCTTCGTCTACAAGGGGCGACTGCTCGTCGTGATGCCGAACGGATTCGGCTTCAACCGTCCTGGACGCCGTCCGGTCGCCGAGAACGCTCTTCTCTCCAAGATTCGGATCGCACCGACGCCGGACGGGCTCGTGCAGGCAGCCACGACGGCAGTCGAGCGACTGGCGGCGGCCGGCGGCGTAACCCTCCCGCCGCCTTCGGACCGACCGTCGGCGGCGACTCGAACCACGCACGACTGGGGCATGATCGGGGTCGCGATCGCCGTCGCAATTGGCCTCGGTCTGTTGCTTCGGCTGTGGGTGGGCCGTCGTGCCGCACATCTCAGTGGCTGAGCAGGACGTCGACCGTCTCGTCGCGCCGGTTGGCCTCGCCTCGCTGCCGTGGGACGCCTAGCACGACGACGAAGAGGAGCCCGGCGCCTGAGGCGAGTGAGAGCGATGCGGCCGCCCGCTCTAGCCAGGCAGGAAAGGCGGCGAGCACGAATGGGTCGCGCAGCGTCGCGACGAGCACGAGTCCTTGGTAGAGGGCGACGACGCCGATCATGACTCCGGCGACCGTTCGCCAATCGCGCCGGAGCCAGATGAGCGCAAGGCCGACTGCGACGAGACACGTGAGTCCAGCCAATGCGAGTTGACCGACGGAGACCGACGGCCGCCCGTAGAGCTCCCGGCCGAGTCGCCCGACGGTCGACGCGGCGAGCGCGAAGCCGGCGAGCACCCACGTTGCAGTCGCTTCCAGTCCGGCTTCCGGCAGCCGAAGCAGGGCGGGGACACACGCAGCAAGAAGCGCAAGCGGCCAAAACCAGAGCAGCGACGGACCAGGCGCCTGCCAGAGCGTCCCAGCGATCAGCGACGGCCTCCCATCGAGAACGAGCGGAACGACCCAGCGCCCGAGATCGCGCGACGCCGGTGAATGCGCCGCAAGCGCCAGTCCGTGCAGCCGGTCCTCGTGCCAGGAAGTCGAGTGCCGGGTCGTGATCCGCCGCCAGTCGGGTTGCGCTCCCGCCGGAAGGTCTGGCGGCAACGCCGGGCGGGCTCGATTCAGGAAATACGTTGGCGAGCGCCTGTTGACGTCGATCCCGCCTGACGAGAAGCGGAGGTACGGCTCGCCGCGCAGGCCGATCACCGTCACTGTAAGTCGAGGCGGAACGCTCAACCACAAACGCTGATCGCCGTCGACGACCTTCGCCTCGATCGGGTTCGGAACAGACGAAATTTCCGCGCGATAAGGCGTCGCCGCCGGAGCGGTGACGCCGGAGTGCGCAGACGCACGACCAGGGAGCACTCCCGCGACGACGAGTGCGAAACAAACAGCAGTACTAGCTTTGCCCACTCGACAGCTGCCGCACCGTCCTCGCCACATCCGATGCGGCGAACGGGAACAAATAGACCGCTCGCTGATAGCCCTTGCGATCGATCAGGAAAGCCCCCTCGGTGTGGCTGATGTTGTGCACCGTCACTCCTGCGACTGTCTTCGTCGAATCCAGGACGGCGATTTCGTATGCGCGCCAGACGCGCCGAAGCGCGGCCGGCTTCCCGACCGCCCAGTGCCAGTTGCTACCGAGCTTCCACTTCACATCGTCCTCGAGCAGGTAGCGGCGCGCGTCGCCGAACTGATCGACGCTCACGGCAATCACGGCGGGGCGTTCGGAGGCGGGCAGGCTCGTTTCGACCGAGTCGATGGCCTTCGCCTCGAGCGGACAGAGATTTCGGCAGAGCGGGTCGATGAAGGTCACGATCACGGGACGGCCACGGAACCGGGCGATCGACACAGGACGCCCGCTCTGATCGGCGAGCACGAAGTCCCGCGCGCGCTTCGCTCCCGCCGACCACGTCATCTGCGGCCCGGCGGGTGCCACCGAGTTGTTCGGCGCAGGGCCGCGGTGGGTGTAGCGGATCAACGCGACCAGGACGACGCCCGCCGTCAGCACCGCCACGCCGATGGCGACCCAGAGCAGCCAATCGAGGAGACGCGACGAGTCGAACCGGCTCTGCGCTTCCCCGGTCTCCGCAACAACTGGCTGCCGCGTGGACAAGGCTAAGGCGAGTATGGCCGATGTGGCTCCTGCGTGGACGAGTTCCAGCCATCGAGTCTGAACCGAGCGACCGCATTTCGCGTAGACGACGTTGGCGTTCCTTGTCGACCTGGAAAGCATTGCTTGAGGAGACGTACTCATAGACCCGCGACGGTGCGAGCGACTCTGTTGGCCGCAGTCGCCGCCGCTGCCTTGGTGTCACCCGCGACGGCAGGCGCGCACTCGCGTGGGCGCACGGTCGCACTCGACTATCGACTGAAGTTGATCGGTTCGGGCAAGACTGTCCCGGGGCTACGGGCCGAAGTCATCGACGGCAACCGGGAGATGCGGTTTACGGTCGATCCACGCCGCCGAGTGATCGTGCCAGGACTGCTGGGAGAACCGATGCTGCGGTTCTCTCGGTCGGGTGTCTGGGTGAATCGACGCTCTCCTACCGCAGCTGCCGACAGGCTCGTCCCTCCCGCCGCCAGCGGAGCGCCCTGGACGCGACTGAGCCGCGGCCATAGCTACCGGTGGCACGATCATCGACTCTCGCCACCGGCAGGCCTACAACCCGGCGCGCGTCGCGCCTGGTCGCTGCCGATCACGATTGACGGCCGACCCGCGGCGATCCGCGGTTGGTACGAGCGGGTAACACAGCCACGCTGGTGGGCCTGGCTCGCCGCAATCATCGTCGCCGGCGGCATGCTGCAGTTCGTTGTTCAACGCGTGCCCAACAGACGCGGGCAGGTTGCCGCCGTCATGGCGACGCTCTCCGCAGTCGCAGCAATCGTCAGCGGCGTGGCCTTCGCAGCGCCGGACGTCATCGACCCGCTTGGAGCTTGGATCCAAGTCGGCGCGACCGCTGCGCTGGCTGTGATCGGAGCAGCTGCCTTCTTCGTTCGCACATACTCGATACAGAGGTGGGCCGCGGCGTTGGTGGGAATCGGTGTCTTCTGCATCGGACTGAGCGCCCTCGGTGTCTTCTGGCACGGCGTCGTCATCTCGTCGCTCCCCGCGGGAGGGGTTCGACTTTCAACCGCAGTCGCAGTCGTTGGAGGCGCGAGCGCCGCGATGCTCGGCGCAGTCGCGGATGATCAGATCGGCTCGGAGACCGCGTCCCGTAGGCGAGCTTCGCGACGCTTCGCACGCTACGTCGCCGGCGAGGAGCTTCTGGCGGTGCAGGAAAGGCGCCGTCGGCGCCGCTAATGGTGGGGGCAACCTACTCAGAGCCGGTGGTCCGACGCGGCTTGCCGGCCATGCGGGCGGAGCGTCCCGTTTTAGATCCGTGGGGCGCTACCGAGGTTCCGCGAAGGCATAGCTGTATACGTTGCTACGGAACACACCGGTGGAACCCCTGCTCGGAAGATGAGGGCGTGCTGTTGATGTCGGCGTTGGTGCTCGCGTTCATGGTGGCGATCGTGGCGGTCTGCGACCAGTGGAAGCCCGCGCCGCACCGTGTTCGCGTCCTCCGCCGGCTCGACCGATGACGAGCGCGAGCGCAGAGACTCCGCCCGCGGCGGAGCCTGCGGGGCAGGGCTCAGACACCGTCGAGGGCGGCGGGAGCCCGAGGCTCGCGCTGCTGCTGGCGATGGCGATGTTCGTCCTCGTGGTGGACACGTCGCTGATGAACGTCTCGATCTCGGCGGTCGTCACCGACCTGAACACGACCGCGAGCGGGGTGCAGGCGGCGATCGCGCTGGAGGCGCTCGTGTCTGCCGCCTTCATCCTGATCATGAGCAAAGTTGGCGACCTGATCGGGCGCAAGCGAGCCTACGTGCTCGGCCTGCTCGCCTACGCGACGGGCGCGGTGGCGATGACACTTGCCCAGAATCTGACGGCGATCATCGTTTTCTGGGCGATCGTCGGCGGCCTGGGTGCGTCGCTTCTGCTGCCCGCGATGCAGTCTCTGATCCACGGGAACTTCGAGGGCGCGGCACGCAAGAAGGCGTACGCGCTCGTCGGGGCCGCGGCCGCGATCGCCGCCGCAGTCGGCCCGCTGATCGGCGGCTTCGTCACCACGTACCTGTCGTGGCGGGTCGGCTTCGGGCTCGAGGTCGTCGTGATCGCGGTCGTGCTCTCCCAGATGAAGCTCGTCCGTGACGTGCCCTACACGGGGCCGAGGCAGATCGACTTCGTCGGCGCTGTCCTCTCGGTGATCGGCATGGGCGGCCTCGTGCTCGGCATCCTCGTCTGGCAGGAAGGCGGCGACTACGTCCTGCTGCTGATGGCCATCGGCGCCGTCGCGATGGCGCTCCTCGCCTGGTGGCTCGTTCGTCGCAAGCGCCAAGGCAAGCTGACGCTGATCGACCCCGCCCTCTTCAAGTTCCCGCACTTCACGACCGGGATCTCGGGGCAGCTGCTGCAGAACGTGACGCTCGGCGGAGCGATGATCGCGCTCCCGCTCTTCCTGCAGATGACACTCGAGTACAACGCGATGAAGACCGGGCTGACGCTCGCGCCGCTCTCGCTCAGCATGTTCGGGGTGGCGCTGCTGGCGGGGCGCAAGGCGGCGAGCCGGCGTCCGAGCAACATCGTCCTGGTCGGGTTCGCGCTGAGCGCAATCGGGCTTGCGTCGATCATCCCGATCGTGCCGCGGACGGACTCCGGCTGGGCGCTGTTCATCCCGCTCTTGATCACCGGCTCAGGGCTTGGGCTGCTCGTCTCGCAGCTGAACAACTACACGCTCTCCCCGATCGACGACGAGCGGGTCAGCGAAGCCGCCGGGATCAACTCCGCGGCCGGGTCGTTCGGCCTCTCCTTCGGCCTCGCGATGGCCGGCGGGATCCTGCTCGCCTTCCTCGCCTTCGAGTTCACCAACCTCGTCCAGGACAGCACCGTGATCCCATCAGCACAGCAAGAGCAGATCTCCGACACCCTCGAAAACGACGCCGAGGTGATGAGCAACACCCAGCTCGAACCGCTTCTCGCCAACGAACCCGAAGACGTGCAGGCAGAAATCCTCCACATCAACAAGCAAGCACGCGACCGCTCTCTCCAGGTCGCCCTGCTCGTGCCGGTGCTCGCCAGCCTCCTCGGCCTCGCCAACGGCTTCCGCATGAGACGCCTGCCCGACCCGATTCCCTCCGAAGCGGCCGAAGGCGCGGCCCTCGGCTGAGCAAAGGGTCGGAGGAGCCTCGGTTCGAGCCCGAGCGTCGGCGCTCTCCGTCAGCCGGCAGCGTCGTCGTGGCCGGCCCTGTGCGCTGCTCGGGTCGCGCGCGAAAAGTTGCCAACCAGCAGCGCGACCACGGTCACGAGGTAGAGCTGACCGAGAAGGGCCTCGAAGATCGCTGCGGTGTGTCCGAAGTTCCCGGACGGTGTGTAGTCGCCGTAGCCCAGGGTGGCGAGAGTCACGTAGCTGAAGTACAGGCGCAGCGACGTCGTCCCGTCCGTCCCTTGAGCGAAGAACGGCCCGGAGCCGAGCGCGGCTGCCGCGCCGTAGAGGAACGTGAAGAGCATCCCGATCAGCACGTACACGCACACTGCTCCGGTGATCGCCTGTCGATTGACCTGTTGCTGGTCGAAGATGCCAATCCCGAGGACGAAAACGATCGCGAGCACGAGCGCGACGTTCACGATCCAGATCACGCCTGCGAGCTGCGTCCCGTTGGTCGTCAGCGACACGACAGCGGCGAGGACGCCGATCACGCCGAGCACGGACACGATCCTGTAATCGCGCGAGAAGCCGGACGTCCAGAGCGCCAGGGCGAGTGTCGCGCATTCGAGGAGCACGAACGTCGCCCGCGCCCAGCCGTCGTCGGGCGCCGACGCCGCCACGACGAAGGCGATGATCACGAGGAGCAGCACCCATCCGTAGCCGTGGCTCGACTTGAGGCGCGCCACACGCGAGCCCGGGCGCCAGTGCGTCCGTCCGGCCCAGGTCACTGTTCGGCGCGGACGGTCGTGCCTGCGAGGAAGTCGGCGAGTCCTCTCCGTCGCGCGTCGAAGAGGATCGGCAGGAAGCCGGCGAACAGCGGGATGATCGAGAGAACGAGACCGACGAACCGGATCGCCGAGCGAACGAACGACGGTGGCTCTCCGCCTGCGTCGGCTACCCGGAGACGCATCAGGCCCATGCCCGGCGTCTCACCGGCGACCGCCCAGAAGAAGACGAAGTACGCCGCGACGACGATGAACCAGCCGACGGCGACGAGCGTGTCGACCAGCGAGTTCGAGCTGAAGCCGCCCACGAGCGAGGCGACGAGTGCGAAGACAGCGCCGAGGATGAGGACGGCAAGTTGCGCGAGCAGCGCGTCCGTCGTGAGCGCGACGGTGCGTGTTGCGATGCCGCCGTAGCGCACGCCGGGATCCGGTGACGCGCGCCGGAAGAGCCGGTCGTCCAGCTCTCCCAATCGGCTGCGGATCTTCCCGAGGAGCTCGCCGGCCATCGACGTCGTCTGGCGCGCGATCGCCGCATGGACCTGCGGGCTCGCGAGCAGGCGCTCGACCACCTCGCCGGTCAGCTTGCTTTCGACGGCCGACGTGGCGAGACGCTCGAGCGCCGGGTTGGCGAGCGCGCGTTCGAACTGCTCGCGCGTCCGCTCGTCCGCGAGGACTTGCGTCACCAACGCGTCGAGATCGATCTGCTTCATCACGTCCGCCACGATCCGTTCGACCACGTGGTGCTCGACGATCTTCTGGGCGACCTGGTCGGGAAGCGGCCCGGCGAGCGTGCGGTCGACCGCGCTCTCGACGAGCGCGCGACCCTGTGCCGACGCGGCCTTGCCGTCTGCGCCGAGAACACCCGTCGCCCGCTCGACCCTGCTCGCGCCGGCAAGCCGTCCCGCGACGCGCAGAGGCAGGATCGCAACGCGACCGGCCCGCACGCCGAGCCTCGACCCGAACACGACGATGCCGACCGCGACGTCCTCCGGCCGGCGCCCCGCCTTGGGGTCGCGGCGCGTCGGCAGCGAGGAGGGCGAGCCTCCCGTGTTCTCCTCGTTGCCGGTCATGGGCGCATCCTGGCAGACTCGGGACCGTGCCAGAGCTCGCCGCGATCAGCGCCGACCTCGAGGTCGCGCTCGAGCACGTGAGCATTCCGGCCTACGTGCTCGACCCCGCGGGGGTCATTCGCTGGATCAACCAGGCTGGGCGTCGCATTGTCGGAGACGTCACCGGGCGTCAGTTCACGTCGCTCGTCTCGTCCGAGGAGAACCGACACGTCCGCGAGATGTTCGCGCGCAAGGTCGCCGGCCGGACGCTCGTGACGGACTTCGACTCGGTCGTCACCCCCTCGGACGGCGAGCGACTCGGCGTCCAGATCAGCTCCGTACCGTTGATGAGCGGCGATCGCGTGGTCGGCGTCTTCGGCCAGGTCGCCCGCATCGACTGGGAGGCGCCGCCGATGCCTCAGCTCGACCTGACGCCGCGGCAGACAGAGGTCCTGCGCCTGCTCGAGCAGGGCCGCTCGACGGACGAGATCGCCGCCGATCTGCATCTGAGCCGCGACACCGTCCGCAACCACGTGCGCGGGCTGCTGCGGTCGCTCGGGGTGAAGTCGCGGCTCGAGGCCGTCGCGCTCGCCCACGGCGACCTCGTGCACTAGTGCACCGGTACATCGTCGCCGTCGCGCTCGTCTGCCTCGTTGGAGCCGGTCGCGCCGGCGCCGCCACGCTCGACGCGCAGCGGGCACTGGCGGACCGCTTTGCCCCGGCCCTCGAGCTGGTGGAGCAGAAGGAGGTGTGCGGGCCGGGAGAGCCGTACCGGCCGATCGACATCAACGTGATTCTCGGCAACGACACGGTGGCTCTGCGTGGGCCGTGGAGCGGCTCCGACCTCGTCACGATCGGGCCGACGGCAGCCGAGCTGGGTCGCGGCCTCCTCGACTACCACCTCGACTTTCCCGGGAATCCGCTTCGCGCCGGCTGCAGCTACGAGCTGTGGGAGCGCCAGATCGCGGCGGGCACGGAGCCGACGGTGTACGCGCACGTCGCCACCGAGCCCGGGTATCCCGGTCGACTCGCGCTGCAGTACTGGTTCTTCTACGTCTTCAACGACTTCGGGAACCCGCACGAGGGCGACTGGGAGATGATCCAGCTCGACTTCGACGCGACGAGTGCGGCTCAGGCGCTGATGCGGAAGCCGACGGCGATCGGCTATTCGCAGCACGAGGGCGCAGAGCGTGCCGACTGGGGCGACGAGAAGCTGAACATCGTCGGCGGCACACATCCCGTCGTCTACGTCGCCGACGGTTCCCATGCCAACTTCTTCGACTCGGCCCTCTTCGTCGGGCGGTCTGCAGATGAGGGCGTCGGCTGCGACGACACGCGCGGCCCCCACACGACGGTGATTCCCATTGTTCGCACGATTCCGAGTGCATCGGCGGCCGCCCACGCGGCCTACCCTTGGATTGCGTTCCAGGGGCGCTGGGGCGAGCTCCAGCCGGCGTTCTTCAACGGCCCGACGGGGCCGAACATGAAGCCGCAGTGGACCGACCCGATCACGTGGTCGCTCGGCTGGCGGGATCGCAGCTACGCGATTCCTGCGGGTGGCGTGCTCGGCACCAACGCAACCGACTTCTTCTGCCGTGCCGTCACGCGTGGATCCAACGTCGTCCGCCGGTTCGTCAACCGGCCGCTGCTCATCCTCGGCCTGATCGTCGCCGTCGCGGTGCTCGCCGCCTGGTTGGCGACGAAGACCCGCTGGCGCCCGACTGCGCCGCTTCGCCTCGCTCGGCGACGGTCTTGGGGTCAGATGGTCACCGCGTCCTGGCGGATGTACGTCAAGCGTCCGCTCCTCTTCACGGGCATCGGGCTGCTCACCATCCCGATCTCGATCGTCCTCACGCTGCTGCAGTCCGCGATCGTCAACGCTTCGAGCTTCGTCGGGCTCGCGAGGAGCGGCGAAGGCGGCGGCGATCGTGCGTGGCTGATCCTCGCGATCGGGATCTTCTTCAGCCTGTTCGGGCTCTGCCTCGTTCAGGGTGCGGCAGCACGTGCGATGAGCGAGCTCGACTCCGGCCGGCGCATCGGCATCTTCCGCTCCTACAGCCTGGCGCTCGGTGCCATTCGCCCGCTGCTGCGCGCACTTCTGATCGCAGTGCCCGTGGTGACGCTGCTCACGCTGTCGGTCTACCTCATTCCGATCGCGATCGTGTTCGCGGTTCGCTGGGCGCTGTTCGTGCCGTGCACCGAGCTCGGTGGAGCGAGCGGTCTCGGCGCACTTCGGCGCAGCGCCACCCTGGTGCGGATGCGATGGGCGACCGTCCTGTCCCTCGTCGTCGTGACCGCGTTCCTCGTCCTGCTCTCCGGCCCCGTGCTCGGTGGGCTCCTCCTGTTGACGACCGGGGCTTCATTCGGCGTCGTCAACGCGGTTTCGGGCGTCGTCTATGCGCTCGCAATGCCGTTCATCGGCATCACGACGACGTACGTGTACTACGACGCGCTGACGCGCGAGCACCTCGCGCCGCCGGGGAGATCCGAGGGCGAGCTTCCGGCCGAGCTCACGCCGTCGACCGGCCCCACAGGCGCGTGATTCCCGTCAAGATTGCCTGCAAACCCCGGGTTGTTGTAGGTTCTTGCCGGTCGCGGCGAGCCGCCGAGAGCCCCCAACGCAGCTGAAGAAAGGACCAACGTGATTCTTGCCACCAGCTTCTTGACGTTCCTGTGGAGCCTCATCGTCATCTTCTTCATGGTCGTCTACTTCATCATGCTGTTCACGGTCGTCATCGACGTGTTCCGGCGCCACGACACGTCCGGGGGCAAGAAGGCGCTCTGGCTGATCTTCATCTTCTTCTTCCCGTTCCTGGGCCTGATCGTCTACCTGATCGTGAACGGCGACGGCATCGCAAAGCGGCACGCTGCGCAGAACCAGCAGGCGCAGCAGGACTTCGACTCGTACGTTCAGAACGTGGCCGGCGGCTCCGCCGACCAGATCGCGAAGGCGAAGGACCTGCTCGACAGCGGTGCGATCACGCAGGCCGAGTTCGATCAGATCAAGGCGAAAGCGCTCGCATAGCCTGACCGTTTCGCGCGGGGCCGCAGGAGCGAAACCCGCTCCTGCGGCTGCCGGCGCGGCGGCAAGCAACCGGCGGGAGGACAGCGATGGCACGGAGCAACGCCTGGAGCGGCTGGATCGGGTTCGCGGGCCTGCTGATGATCATCATCGGCGGCCTGAACTTCTTCGAAGGCCTGATCGCGGTCATCAGGGGTCAGTACTACGTCGTCACCGGTGACCAGGTCCTCCTGTTCGACTTCACGACGTGGGGCTGGATCCTGATGGTGTGGGGCGTGATCGTGGGCCTGGCCGGATTCGGGCTTCTTGCGGGGTCGAGCTGGTCCCGCTGGTTCACGATCGTCGTCGCCGGCCTGAACATCTTCCTCCAGCTCGGGTTCGTCGGAAGCTCGCAGTACCCGCTGTGGGCACTCACGGTGCTGGCGCTGAACATCGTCGTCTTCTACGCGCTGACCGCTCGCTGGGGCGAGGCCAGGCGCGGCGTCGGCGGCGTCTGACGAGCGAAGAGCCCGGTCGGTTGGGCGCCGAGGTGAGACCTTTCGTCTCGACCGGCGCCCTGCCCTCGCCCGGCGACGTCCAGGCGCTCGTGGTCGAGGCGCACGACCGCTTCCGGTCCGACATGCGCGGAGCGAGCTCCGGCCAGAGCGGCATCGGCGGCGGCATCGTGACCGTCTCGCCCGGGAAGGGCGGTCTCGGGACGTTCGCACCGTTGCTCGACCAGGCCGGCAACAGCATCAAGGGCCAACTGGTGGCCCGGTTCCTGGCCGACCGGCTCGGGCTGGATCTGTTCGTCTCGGCGCCGGAGGGCGAGTAACCTCTGCGCCACCGACGGCCCCTTCGAGGAGAAAGGCAGGTTCGACGATGACGACGATCGGCATCGACGACGACAGGCAGATCGTCGAGGCGTTCCAGGCGGCCACTCGGCTCTGGTGGATCTTTCTCGTGATCGGAACCGCCTGGCTCCTGTTCGCGATCATGGTGTTCCGGTTCGACTGGCGGAGCGTGTCGGCGATCTCGATCGTGTTCGGCGTCGTCGTGCTCGCCGCCGCGGTCGACGAGATACTGATCGCCTTCTCGGGGGGTCAGAGCGGCTGGATGGTCGCCCTGCGGCTCGTGCTCGCCGCCGCGCTGGTCGTGATCGGCGTGATCGCCTTCATCCATCCCGGCAACACGTTCGCAGCGCTGGCCGCGGTGATGAGCTTCTACTTCATCATCAAGGGGGCCTTCACCATGATCTTCGCGTTCGCGACGCGGAAGGAAGCCGAGCTCTGGTGGCTCGCGCTCCTGATCGGCCTCGCCGAGCTGCTGCTCGGCTTCTGGGCGGCCGGAGATTTCGGCCACCGCCAGATTCTGCTCATCGTCTGGGTCGGGGCCCTCGCGCTCATGCGCGGGATCAGCTCGATCGTCTTCGCGTTCCGGGTGCGCGACCTGCGCGAAGCCGCCTGAGGGGGTTAGGCGGCTTCGGCAGGTGACGCGCCGTCGGGGAGGGGAGCGGTTTCGGTCTCGGGCAGGGCGGCAGACCAGGTGATCTCGCCTGCGCGGAGGATGTATGCCCGGGCGTCCAGGGAAAAGCGGATGGCGACGAGCTGGCGCTCTGCGACCCAGCGCTCGGCCGTGCGCAGCAGCGCGGCGAGGTCTTGGTCGTCACGGAGCTCGGCGCCGACGATCCAGACGTCGTCCCAGCGCTCGGTCCAGGCGATGCAGCTTTCGTGGAGAATCCGGGCGAGGTCGTCGGCGTCGTCAGGCGAGGGAAGCTCGAACAGCACCGCGTCGGTCGCGAGAAGGGAGACGTCATTCATGTGCGACAGCGTCGCCGAGGAACGGCCGCGCCGGTATGAGCCGTTTGCGTCAATTTTCGAAGCGCGCGTCCCTTTCTTGACGCGTCGCAGAGGCGCGTGCGAGTCTCCGCGAAGGTCGTTGACGACGCGGGTCTCTGCGAGCAGGCAGCCGATCCCAGGGAGACACCGATGACCGGGCTCGAGACCCCGGGCGGACCGACCGCCGAAACCGTTCGCTCGCTGATGCCGCAGCTGAAGGCGGACCTGGCGCGGCTGGTCGCGATTCCGTCCGTCTCCGCGCCGAACTACCCCGAGGCGACGCGTCCTGCGCTGCTCGAGGCCTACGAGGACGTCGTCACCCTGTTCCGCGACGCGGGCGTCCGGATTCTCGACCCGCTCGAGCTGCCGGACACCGCGCCCGTGGTCATCGGCGAGATTCCGGCGCCTCCCGGTGCGCCGACCGTGCTGCTCTACAGCCACTACGACGTCGTGCCCGTCGGCGACGAGGCGAAGTGGGAGTCGCCGCCGTTCGAGGCGACCGAACGGAACGGCGCGATCTACGGTCGCGGCTCGGCGGACACGAAGTCGAACATCCTGATGCACGTCGGGGCGCTGCGCGCCTGGGAGGGCCGGCCGCCCGTCGGCATCAAGGTCGTGATCGAAGGGATGGAGGAGGTCGGCAGCGCGTTCTCCGTGTTCCCGCCCTCGCGGCCCGAGCTGTTCGCCGCGGATGCGATGGTGATCGGGGACATGGGCAGCTTCCGGCCGGGCGTGCCGACGCTGACCGTGGCCTTGCGCGGCATGGCGATGGTCACGGTCGAGGTGCGGACGCTCGCCGGGCCGAAGCACAGCGGGCAGTTCGGCGGTGCGGCTCCGGACGCCCTGCTTGCGCTGCTGCACGCTATCGCGACGCTTCACGACGAGCACGGCGATGTCACGGTGCCCGGCCTGCGGCGAGCGGAGTGGACCGGAGCGTCGTACAGCGACGAGGAGTTCCGCGAGCTGGCGGAGATCGAGCCGGGGGTCCCCTTCTTCGGGACCGGCGGCCTCGGAGAGCGGATCTGGACGGGCCCGGCCGTCACCGTCACGGGGATCGACGTCCTGCCCGTCGACAAGGCGGTCAACGCGGTCGTGCCTTACGCCCGCGCCAAGCTGAGCCTGCGCGTGCATCCGGAGCAGGATCCGGCGGAGGCCCAGGCCGCGCTGATCAGCTACCTCGAAGGCCTCCATCCGTTCGGCGTCTCGCTCACCGTGCACGCGGCCGAGACCGGCAAGGGGTTCGCCGCGGCGACCTCGGGGCCGGCGTACGAGGCCGCGAGCGCCGCGCTCGCGAGCGCCTGGGGCGGCGAGACGGTGAGCTTCGCGTCGGGCGGCTCGATCCCGCTCGTCAGTGCCTTGCAGGAGGCGGTGCCCGGCGCCGAGATGCTGCTGATCGGAACGACCGACGGGTTCGCCAACATCCACGCGCCGAACGAGCGTGTGCTGCTCGACGAGTTCGAGAAGGCGGTCGTCGCCGAGACCGAGTTCTTCGGTCGTTACGCCGCAGGCGGCGCGGCAGGAAAGACGTGAGCGCAGACCGGCGAAGTCAAAGGCATGCTCACCGGTGAGGGGCGTTCGCCACCTCCTCCGTCGTTCGTCTCGAACTTCAGGAATCTGATGCTCCCCTACGTCGTCATCCTCTCGATTGCGTGGACGCTTCTCTTCGCCGCCTGGTACGTCCTGGGGATCCCGCTCGGGCCCCCGCTCGCCCGCGCACCTGCATTGACGATTCGGCACGGCGGCGCCGTGTGCGGTGAGATGACGAGATGAACGAGTCCGGCGACGCGAGCGCAAACGGATCCCGTCGTCAGCCGCCGGTCCTCGACGTGGGCGACCTCGTCGTCGAAGTGGAAGCGGAGACGGTCGGGGACGGCAAGAGCTTCGAGCGCAAGGTCCTCACCCGCGTCGTCCTGCTCTGCATCACGGCGATCTCGCTCTACCTGCTGGCGCCGAGCCTGCTCCAGGTCTTCTCGTCGTGGACGCAGCTGAAGAGCCTCAACCCGTACTGGATCGTCCCGGCAGTGCTGTTCGAGGCGGCCAGCTTCGTCTCGCTCTGGGCGCTGCAGCGCGTCGCACTGCGCACGCGAAGCTGGTTCGCCGTCGCGACCTCCCAGCTCTCGGCGAACGCGGCCGGCAGCATCATCCCGGGCGGCGGCGCTGCGGCAGCGGCCGTGCAGTTCGGGATCCTCGTCCAGTCGGGCGTGCCGGGCGCCAACGTCGCATCGGGTCTGACCGCGACCCTCGCTGCGACGACCGGAGCGCTCTTCGCGATCCCGGTGGTCGGTGCGGTTGCGGCGATCGGTGGCACCGCCGCGCCTCGAGGACTGCGCGACGTCGCCTATCTCGGCGCCGGTGCATTCGTCCTACTGGCGATCGTCGCCGTCGTGGCCTTCGCCTGGGACGAGCCGCTCCGGCTCGTCGGGCGCGGGGTCCGCACCGCTGCCGGGTGGATCAAGCGGGGCGATCGGTTCGAGGAGCTTCCCGATCGTCTGATCAGGCAGCGCGATCAGATCCGAGCCGCGTTCACCGAGCACCCGCTGGTCGCCTTCTTCGCAACGATCGGAAAGTGGGCCTTCGACTACTTCGCGCTGATCTGCATCCTCGCCGCGCTCGACCTGCGGCCTGAGCCGGCCCTCGTCCTGCTCGCCTACGGTGCCGCGCAGTTGCTGAGCATGATCCCGGCCACACCCGGCGGGCTCGGATTCGTCGAGGCAGGCCTTGTCGGCCTGCTCGCACTCGCGGGTGTCAACGCCGGGGATGCCGCGGTCGCGACGCTCGGGTACCGGCTCGTCAGCTACTGGCTGCCGCTCCCGGCCGGGCTCGTCGCCTACGTGCTGGCGAAGCGCCACCACTGGACGCCGCCGGCGGAGGCGACGTGAACACTCGGGCCGATCAGTCGGAGACCGGCGCTATCTTGGCGCCGTGCTCGGTTCGAAGGCGAGGTCGCGGATCCCGGCGCCGTGGCGGAGAGTGCTCGACTGGGTGCTCACGATCGCGACGGCCGTTGCGATCGTCCTCGTGTTCGAGGCCGAGGTGGCGAAGCCGTACCGGATCCCCTCCGAGTCGATGGAGCCGACGTTGCACTGCGCGCGGCCGTCGGTGGGATGCGAGGCGCGGTTCTCCGATCGGGTCATCGCCTGTGAGCTCTGTTACCGGTTCGGCGACCCGGCGCGGGGTCAGATCGTCGTGTTCGACGCCCCGCAGGCTGCGGCGACCCGCTGCGGGGCCGCCGGCACCTACGTCAAGCGGTTGATCGGGTTGCCGGGCGAGACGATTCACGAGGACGGCTCGAGCCACATCTGGATCGACGGCAGGGAGCTCCACGAGCCGTACGTGACGGCCGCGGCGCGTGCACAGGACCTGTCGTACCGAAACCACACGTGGCACGTGCCCGCAGGGTCGTATTTCATGATGGGTGACAACCGGGGCAGCTCCTGCGACTCGCGGACCTGGGGATCGGTTCCGCGCGCCAGCCTGATCGGGCCGGTCGTGATGGACTACTGGCCGCCGACGCGCGTCAACTTCTGGAGCCCCTGAGCCACTAGATGGTTGATGCCACGGGATCGTCTGTTCCGGGGCGTGGACTGGGTGTGCTGGGGCGCGGCGGCGTGCCGGCGGCGATGGCAGCGCCATCGGTGCCGGTGCGACGGCGTGAAGCGGACGGCCTGGTCGCGGCGGCGGCGACGCCGCCGGGAGCAGGCCGGGAGCGGCCCAGTGCGGCCAGGCCGCGCATCCGGACACGCGAGTCCGTGGCATCAATCATCTAAGCGCCCGTTGGGGCGTAGAATCTCTGGCCATGCTTCGCCGCAGGGGCACTGCGACGTTTGCGCTTCTCGTCCTCGTCGCCGAGGTCGTCGGGCGCAGCTTCACGACGCGCGTCGACCGTGCCCTCCACGTCGCGCCGCTGGCCCCGACCGGCGCCGACTACTACCCCTTCCTGCTCGTCGGGCTGAAGGCGGTGGTTGCGCTCGCCCTCGCCGGCCTGCTCGCGCGGATCGTCCGTGCCCGGGCCGCCGCCGAGGCGGGCGAGCGCCTGCTCGAGGCGATCGGGCACAGGCACGAGCGAAGCTCGCCGCGGCTCCGGCCGGGCCTTTCGCTGCGGGTCTGGCTGGCCTCTTTCGTCGCCACGTCGCTGCTCTACCTCGTGCACTCGGATGCCGACAGCGCTGCTGCAGGCCGCTGGGCGGTCTTCGCGCCGTGGCTGCACAGCTACGCGCTGCCCGTGTTCGCCGGAGTGTCCGTGCTCGTAGCGGTCGCGTGGCGCTTCGCCCGCTGGTTGCACGAGGTCGAGGACTACGCAGTCCGCACGCTCGCCCGCGTGCGCCGCCTCCTGAAGGCTCCACTCGCTCCTCCCGTTCGCCGCGCCCGCGCGGCGGCCGACGCCGCTCCGCGGCGCCGCTTCGGCCTGGCCTTCGAGTGCCGGCCGCCTCCGCTCGCCGCCTGACCCGCGGCGCAGCCCACCGTCCGCGGGCGACCGGTGTCGTTCCCGACCTATTGCGGAGGAGAGATGCAGGGTTCGTACGTTCACCAACTATCGGCCTCGGATGTTCGGCGGCGAAGCCGCCGCGCCCAGGTCATCTCGTTCATCGGCCCGGTCACCGCTGCTGCCGGCGTGATCTGGGCGATCATCCAGCCCTATCGACTGACGATCCTGCACCCGCGTGGTCAGGGCTTCTGGTGGCTCGCGGTCGAGCCGCCGCTGCTGGTCGTCCTCGCCGGCGTCGTGTTCACGCTGGTCGTCGCTCGGCCGCTCCTCGCCGACCTGGAGGCGCGCGATGCTTCCGAAGGCTGAGATGGTGCACTGGCTGTTCGCGACGGGGATCCTGCTCGTCGGGTTGTGCCTGCTCTCCGAGGCGATCGTCGGCACCGAGGTGTGGCGCATGCGACCGTGGCGGAAGTACCTCTGGCCCGGGCTCGCCTTCACCCTCGGCGTCCTGCTCTGGCCCGTGATGGCCTTCTACACCAACTCGGCGATCCACATGTTCGCGCACGGCTCGTGGGCGGAAGTGCTGATGCTCGCGGGCGGTGCCGAGCTCGGGTTGGTCCACGGCCGCCTGAAGTCGCCGCTCTGGCGGCTCACGTGGCCGCTCGCTCTCGCGGTTACCGGGATCGCGTTCATCGTGCACGAGCAGAACCCGTGGTTCTTCGCGCGCTCGGCGTTTCTCCACCACCTGCTCGGCTGGACGTTCCTGATCGCGGCGATCATCCCACTCGCGCTTGTGTGGCGTCCGCGCTCGACGACGCTCCAGTCGTTCTTTGCGCTGTCGATCGTCGTGGTCGCCGTGATGTTGTTCTGCGACCGCGACGTCGCTCCCGTCTTCGGCCACCTGTCGCCGCTCGCCGGGGTCGAGCATCGATGAGACGCTTCGTCGTCGTCTCGCTGATCGCGCTTGCGTTCCCGGCCGCTGCATCGGCGCACGCCACGCTCCGCTCGACGACGCCGCACTTCGCCAGGGAGCTGCAGCGCGGCCCGACCGTGATCGCCCTGCACTTCGACCAGGAGGTCACGATCCTGCCCGGGGCGATCAAGGTGCTGAACGGCCACGGCCGCGACTTCGCCGGCGCCGCCCGTGTGCAGGGCACCACGGTGACCGCCCCCGTGGCGAAGCTTCCCGCCGGCCCGTACACGGTTCGTTGGCAGGCGATCTCGGCCGACTCGCACGTCGTGTCCGGCGTCTGGACGTTCGGCGTCCGGGTCAAGGCTCCGCCGGTGACCGAGGCGTACGGCGCCCAGGGGCCGACCGACACCGAGGCGGTCGTCCGCTGGATCTGGTTCCTCGGGCTGGCGCTGACGATCGGGGCGCTCGGGTTCCGGCTCATCTGCCTGCGCCGGCTGCCGGTGCCGCGGGCGCTCGACCGGAAGATCGCCGTCGCCGCCGGGCTCGGCTGCGTCGTGAGCCTCCAGGCCGGGATCGCCGCGTTCTCGCTCCGGGCCGAGGACGCGCTGCAACTCCCGTTCGGGCGGTTCCTCTACGGGGATCTCTCGCCGATGGCGCAGACGCGGTTCGGCGAGGCGTTCGTCACGATGACGCTCGGCTTTGCGCTCGTCCTGGCGCTCGTGTACCTCGCCTGGCTGCTCGATCGAGTCGTCTTCCTCGTCCCCGCGTTCGTGCTCTCACTCGTGTTCGTCGCCGGGCTCTCGGTCTCGGGGCACGACGCCGTCGATCCCGGCTCGTCGTGGAAGACCGAGATCGCCGACTGGGTGCATCTCTCCGGCGCGTCGCTCTGGATCGGCGGGCTGGCGACGATGGCGGTGCTCCTCTGGTTCGGGGCTCCGGAGCTCCGTCGCCCGGCATTCGCGAACTTCTCGCAGCTCGCCACCGTGGTGATCGCCCTCGTGCTGGCCGCCGGGACGTATCTCGGGATCGTGCGGCTGCCGCATCTCCACGACCTGTGGACGACCGGCTACGGCCGTGTCCTGCTCGTCAAGCTCTCGCTCGTCTGTCTCGCGCTGCTCTGGGGCGCGTTCCACAAGTTCGTGATCGGCCCGGCGCTCGAACGTGCCGACACGGGCTTCCTGTCCCGCATCGGCGGCAGCCTGGTCGGCGAGAGCGTCGTCGGCATGGTCGTCCTGCTCGTCGCGGCCGTCCTCGTCGACTCGAAGCCGCCGCCGCGTCCCGTTCCCGGGCCGCCGACGCAAGCGGCATCGTTGCGGTGATCTGAATTGCCGATCGAGTGTGGCCGCGCCTCGCCGGCGCGGTCACACTCGGGGGCATGCGGATGTTGCTCGCAGCGGTCGTGGCGGCGCTCGTCGCTGCACCGTCGACGCTGAAGGTCGACGTCGGCGAGGCGAACTACGGCCTTGCAGTCGGAGGCGGGAGCGTCTGGGTCGGCGGTCTCGACGGCGGCGACGTCCTGCGCCTCGATCCCGCGACCGGACGCGTTCTGCGGCGCGTGAGCGTCGGCGTGCGCGTGTTCAACCTCGCTTCCGCCCCCGGCACGGTCTGGGCCGTGTCGAACATCACGTCGACGGTCGCGCGGATCGACACGCGGACCGGGCGCGTCACTGCGACCGTGCGGGTCGGCGCGGCTCCGTACGACGTCGCGTGGGGCTTCGGCTCGGCGTGGGTGTCGAACTCGGGTGACGGAACGGTGTCGCGTGTGACGGGCAACCGCGTCGTGAAGACGATCAAGGTCGGCATCGAGCCGAACGGCCTCGCTGCCTACGGCGGGTCGATCTGGGTGAGCGACCACACCGCCGGGAAGGTCGTACGGATCGATCCGCAGACGAATCGCGTCACCGGCAGCGTCCAGCTCCCCGGCGCAGACTGGATCACCGGCCTCGGTCGCTCGATCTACGTCTCGGAGGAGACGAACGTGGTCGCGCGCGTCGACGTGGAGACGTTGAAGATCCTCGGGAGGGCGAAGGTCGCGAAGAACCCGCTCGGATCGGCGATCGTCGAGAATCACGAGCTCTGGGTGCCGTGCATCGACGCCGGCGAGGTCGACGTCGTCGATCCGGCCACGATGCAGGTGATCAAGCGGATGAAGGCCGGCCCGGGGCCGATCGTCGTGCTCTCCGCGTTCGGCCACCGGTGGGTCTCGCACTCGACCGGCAACGAGGTCTGGCGCCTCTAATCTCTCTCCTGTGGAGCTCCTGGACTATCGCGACCGCTTTCCGATCCTCGAGTCGACGACCTACCTGATCAACCACTCGCTCGGCGCGATGCCGGCCGAGGCGGCGGCCAGGCTGCAGCGGTTCGCCGAGGAGTGGGCGACACGCGGCGCGCGCGCGTGGGGCGAAGGCTGGTGGGCGACGCCGCTCACGGTCGGCGACCTGCTCGGTCGCGTGATCGGTGCGGCACCTGGCACGGTCGTCATGCACCAGAACGTCACGGTTGCAGAGGCGGTCGTGCTCTCGTGCTTCGACCTGAAACCGCCGCGCAACCGCATCGTCTTCGAAGAAGGGCTCTTCCCGTCGGTGCGCTACGTGCAGCAGGCGTGGGCGCGCTTCGGCGCCGACGTCGTCGTCTGCGAGGACGCAGATGCGGTGATCGACGCGATCGACGAGCGGACGCTGCTCGTGCCCGTTTCGCACGTGTTGTACAAGTCCGGCGAGATCCAACCAGTCGAACGGATCGTCGAGCGCGCGCGTTCGGCCGGCGCGTACGTCTGCCTCGACGCGTACCAGTCTGCAGGCACGGTGCCGCTCGACGTGACGGCGCTCGGGGTCGAGTTCTGCGTCGGCGGGTCGGTGAAGTGGCTGTGCGGTGGCCCGGGCGCCGGCTGGCTCTACGTGCGCCCCGACGTCTCCGAGCGGCTCGAGCCCGCATTCGCCGGATGGCAGGCCCACGCCGAGCCGTTCTCGTTCGAGCCGGAGATGCGCTACGCCGAAGGCGCTGCGCGGTTCCTCACCGGCACGCCGAACGTTCCGGCGCTCTACGCCGCGAGTGCAGGCTACGAGATCCTCGCCGAGATCGGTGTCGACCGGGTCCGCGCCAACTCGATGCGCCAGACGGCGTTGCTCGTCGACCTGGTCGACGCGGCCGGGTTCGAGCTGACATCACCGCGTGACCCCGAGATTCGCGGAGGCTCGGTCGTCTTCTCGGTGCCCGACTTCCGGGCAGTCCATGCCGAGCTGGCGGCGCGCAACATCATCTGCGACTACCGGCCGGAAGCGGGCATCCGTTTCGGGCCGCACTTCTTCACCACCGACGACGAGCTTCGCTTCGCCGTCGCCCAGGTGACCGAGATCCTCGAGTCCGGCGCGCACCTCGCGCGTGCCGGCGTTGCCGCGGGCTACTAACGCAGAAACGCGCGCAGCTTCTCGGCGTAGGCGGGTGCCGTCGGTGCATCCTCGTGCCGGAGGTAGACGTACGCCGGGTCGCGCACCTCGGCTGCGGCTGTTTCGAGCTCACGGTCCGAATACGGCGGCTCGCGCAGCCGTAGGTAGCGGAACGGCTCCGCGTCCGGATCGCCGACGCGCACGATCTGCCCGCCGGCACCGGCCCACGATTCGTGCCGAAAGTCCCAGGCGAGCTCGACCGCGGCGGGCACGGAGCCCTCGACGAACGAGACGAGCCCATCGTCGCGCGCGGCTTCGACGACCACGCGAACCGGCCCGAGCCGGTCTCCGAGTGCGAGCACGCGCTCGAGGAACGGCGTCACGCGGTCGAGCCGCGTCAGCGGCAGCTTGACGGCGAACCGGAACCCGTCCGGCACCGATTCGGCCCAGCGCCGGAACTGATCCTCGCTCGGGAGGCGGTATCCGGTCGAGTTCAGCTCGACGGTGTCGAAGCGCTCGGCGTAGAAGCGCAGGAAGTCGGTCGGCTGCATCCCGTCGGGATAGAAGCCGCCGCGCCAAGACGGGTACGACCAGCCCGACGTGCCGATCCTGATCACGCCGCAGGCATAGCAGGGATGATGATGTCCGGGACGCGGATTAGGGTCCGCGAGCTTTGACCGTGACCGAGACGACTCCTGACAACACGACGCGTCTCCTCGACCATGGGTTCGTGCGTCTGGACGGGGCGCTCGCCGACGACCTCTCGGTCGTGAACGGAGCGCGCGTCTCGTTCGCCCGGCGCAAGGAGGAGATGGACGCATCCGACGAAGGGCTGATCCGGTTCCTGATGCGCGACCGGCACGGCTCCCCGTTCGAGCACAATGCGTTTCGCTTCCACGTGCGGTGCCCGATCTTCGTCGCGCGCGAATGGTTTCGCCACCGTATCGGGTGCCTCACCGGAGACACCGAGGTCACGTTCGTGAACATCAACGGCGAGGCTTGCGCACGCAAGACGCTGGACGAGTTGTGGGGGATGTGGAGCCACGGTGAGCGCGACCGAAGAGCCGAATGGCGCGTCCGCGTACTCGACGAAGAGACCGAGATGTTCACGGTCGGCCACGTCGGGGACGTCATCGACAAAGGGCTTCAACCCGTCTACCGGCTCACGTTGGCCGACGGAAAGCAGCTGACGCTGACCGAGAATCATCGGCTGTTGACCGATTCCGCCTGGACGCGCATGCGCGAAGCGGTCGGCCTCGTCGGTGATGGTGCCGAAGCCGTGATGACCCGTCCGTGCTCCCTGCTCACGAACGGCGTGGCGGCCTATCGAGGAGAGGCGACCGTCTCGGCTTCGTCGAGGATCGAGACGTTCCGACCCGCCGCGGGTTCAAGCTGGCCGCGCATCCGGTGCGGGTAGTCGCGGTTGCGTATGTCGGTCTTCGCCGCACGTTCGACCTGAGCATCGAAGGCCGGTGGCACAACTTCCTCGCGAACGGGATCGTCGTGCACAATTCCTTCAACGAATTCAGTCTTCGGTATGCGAAGGCGACCGACGACTTCTACGTGCCGGAGGTCGCGGACGTGCGCACGCAGGTGGGCAAGCCCGGGGCCTACACGTTCGAGCCGGTCGGCGACGAGCTGGCCGAGACGACGCGCGACGAGCTCAGGGCGGTCTACGACCACGCGTACGAGACGTACACCCGCCTGGTCGAGCAGGGGGTGGCGCGCGAGCTGGCCCGGTCGGTGCTCCCGGTCGGCGCCTACACCCAGTTCTACTGGACGGTCAACGCCCGGGCCCTGATGAACTTCGTCTCGCTGCGGAACTCCGAGTTCGCGCAACTGGAGATCCGGCGCTACGCCGAGGCGGTGGAGGCCTATTTCGCAGAATTGATGCCCGTGACGCACGAGGCTTTCGTCGAGAACGGGCGAATGGCTCCTTAGACAAGTCTTATGCCGGCTTAACGGCGCCCCGGGTCGAAGCCTTACAGACTTGTAACAAAGTGTCACTAAGTTCTGACGGCCAGGGGGAATAGCTCCTGGAACCACGCCGTTTTCATCTTCGACAGAGGCGCGCACGAGCAAACCGCGCGCCCGTCTTCCTCGAAGACAAGAAGGAGCACGTTGACCGAACTCAGCATGACCACGGCTGTCGCCGAAGCCCTCGAGCAGCTTCTGAACCTCCGCGCCGAGCACGGATCGATCACCCCTGCCGAGGTGGCCGATGCGGTGCTGGCGCACGATCTCGACGAGCAGGAGGCCGAGACCCTCGAGCACGAGCTCGAGGCGCACGGCGCCGCGCCGGAGATCGAGGAGGAGGAGCTCGCCCTCGACCTCTCGATCGGCGAGGCCCACTACACCACCGACTCGTTCCAGATGTTCCTCAACGAGGCCGGCCGCTATCCGCTGCTCACCGCGGCGGAGGAGGTCGAGCTGGCCAAGCGCATCGAGCGCGGCGACATGGCGGCGAAGGAGCGGATGATCAACTGCAACCTCCGCCTCGTCGTCTCGATCGCCAAGCGCTATCAGACCCAGGGCATCACCCTCGGCGACCTCGTCCAGGAGGGCGTGCTCGGCCTGATTCGCGCGACCGAGAAGTTCGACTGGCGCAAGGGGTTCAAGTTCTCCACGTATGCGACCTGGTGGATTCGCCAGGCCGTCCAGCGCGGCGTCGCCAACAAGTCGCGCACGATCCGCATTCCGGTGCACGTCGTCGAGCGCGAGCAGAAGGTTGCCCGCGCGCGCCGCGAGCTGGTTGCGACGCTCGAGCGCGATCCGACGCCGGAGGAGATCTCGAAGCACTCGAAGCTGCCGATCACGCACGTCCACGAAGTCATGGCTGCCGCGCGCGCGGTTGCGTCCACCGACATGCCTGTCGGTGACGACGGCGACGCGTCGTTCGGCGACCTGATCGCCGGCACCGGCCCGTCGACCGAGGAGGAGGCGTCCGCCTCGCTCCGCGATCTGGCCGTGCGTCAGGCGGTCGCGAACCTGCCGGACCGTGAGCGTGCCGTCGTCGAGCTCCGCTTCGGGCTCGTCGGAGACGGCCCCGCCTCGCTCGAGGCGATCGGGAAGCAGCTCGGGCTGACGCGCGAGCGTGTCCGCCAGATCGAGACCGACGCGCTGCGCCGGCTCTCGCAGAACGAAGACCTCGCCGACGCGGCCTGAGCCGCGCCGGCGAGGCGCTTCGCCTGCCTCAGCCGGGTCTTCTTTCGCCGACGTCTCGACTCCCGCGCACGGGGGCTGCCTTGTCGGACAACGGGGCGGGTAGTAGTATCGCTGCCGTTAGTGCTGCATTCGCGTGTTCGATGCTCGCGAATGTGAGCAGCTCCATATCGATCGCAGAGGGGAGTAGCTATGTCATGCGATCGCACGCGGACACGTCGGCTGCGAGCTCGGGCCACGATCGCGTCCATTGTGAGTGCCGTTGTCGCCCTGAGCGTGGCAGGTTCTGCAGCCGCCGGTGGGGCGCTGTTCGTCTCCGCGTCTTCGGGCAACGATGCGAACCCGTGCAGCTCCACGCAGCCTTGCCGGACGATCGGCCACGCGGTTGCCGTGGCGAGCCCGGGGTCGACCATTTCGGTCGCTGCGGGGACGTACGCCGAGGAGGTCGTGATCTCCAAGCGCTTGACGCTGGTCGGCGACGACTCGGTAGTCGACGCGTCGAATCACGACAACGGGATCGTCATCAGCGGGCCGGGCGCAGCCGGCACCCTCGTCCAGGGCTTCACGGTCGAGAACGCGAATGCCGAAGGGATCCTCGCCGTCTCGACCTCCAACGTGAGCATTCTCCAGAACGAGCTCATGCACAACGACCGGACCGAGCATGCGCCATCGCCTCCGCAGTGCGCAGACCAGGGACCGCTTCCGGGCGACTGCGGTGAGGCGCTGCACCTGATGGGGACCAGCTTCTCGCGCGTGATCGGAAACAACGTGCATGACAACGTCGGCGGGATCCTGGTGACGGACGAGACGGGTCCCAGCCACGGCAACCTGATCTCGAAGAACATCAGCCGAGACAACATCGACGACTGCGGGATCACGCTTCCGTCGCACAACGCGCTGGCGACGAGCGACCCGAGCAAGGCCGGCGTCTACGACAACACCATCGTCGGCAATCTCTCGCAGGGCAACGGTGGCGCAGGGGTCGGCATGTTCGCTCCGTTCCCCGGTACGGCGTCCTACAACAACCGCGTCATCGGCAACATCCTGCTCGGCAACGGCGAGGCGGGTGTCGGCATTCATGCGCACGCGCCCGGCCAGAACGTGTCCGGCAACGCGATCATCGGCAACGTGATCTCCGGGAACGGCGTCGACCCGGACGCGGACAGCGGCAAGACCGTGGGGATCGCGTTCCTGAACGCCGACCCGGCGACGACCCCCGTCGTCCTCCTCCTGTCCAATCAGATCAGCAATCAGTTCTTCGGCGTGTTCATCAACGGCTCGTTCAACATCCAGGGGCTCTTCTTGAACTTCTTCGGCCGCGGAGTCATCCCGGTCGGACACCACGCGTAAAGCCGGCGAGACGGTGGCGGGGCACAGGACCCCGCCACCGTCCCCACAATCACCAGTCAATTCTTCGGCTCGCTCGCGCGTCAGGAACATGAGACTGGCTATCATCTGTATCCGTGACCGGGAGGCGGGCCAAGATGCAGACCGATTGGGTCGACGCGACGCACGTGGCCTTGCTCGGGAAGGGTCTTCGGCGAGGCGGCGCGCGCCGCGCGGTGATCGAGCTGCTTGCCGCCCAGGATTGCTGCTTGACCGCGCAGGAGATCTTCGACTTGTTACGCGCGTCGGGACGGCGCGTGGGTATCGCCAGCGTGTATCGAATCCTGGAGCTGCTGACGTCGGAGGGGTTCGTGCAGCGGATCGATCTCGGTGAAGGGGTTTCTCGTTACGAGCCGGTCTGGCCAGAGGGTCATCACCATCATCTCGTCTGTGACAGCTGCGGCAAGGTCGAGGCATTCGAGGACGGTGGCCTCGAGCTTGCGCTCGATCGAGTCGAAGCGAGCTCCGGCTACGAGATCGCCGGCGCACGAGGTCGTGCTGCACGGCGCCTGCGGCGATTGTCGTTAGGGCTGCGGCAACGCGAAGCGCGCCGGGGTTGTCGCCAGGTATGCGAGCAGGTAGATCATCGTCGCGGTGCCGATGATCGCCGTGCTTGGAGGCAGCGAGGAGACCGTGTAGGCGACCGTGATCGCCGATCCAGATCGAAGCGACCGCAAACAGGCAGGAGAGGGAAAGGGCGAAGTACGGCCTCGCGGTCAAACGGTACGCGGCGCCCGCGGGGCCCGCGATCAGGCCGAGGAGGAGGAGCGCGCCGACGGCCTCGGTGGCCTGGGCGGCGACGACGCCGAGCAGGACGAGGAACACGGTGCCGACGAGCGTCACCGGTACGCCTCGAGCAACCGCGACCTGAGGGTCGATCGTCGAGAAAAGGAGCGGCCGCGCGATCACGAGCACTGCGCCGAGGACGCAAAGGGCGACCCCGGCTGCGAGTCTGGCCTGGGCGGTGCCGAGGCCGAAGATCGATCCGAAGAGCGTTCGAGCAGCAGTGATCCCGTTGCCGCCGCCGCTGCCGCTCGAGAAGACATCGAGGAAGAAGACCCCGAGACCGAGGACCCAGACGAAGACGATTCCGATCGTGACGTCGTCGGCGCGCGCTCGTTCCCCGAGGGCCGCGAGCAACAGCGCGACGAGAATGGTGGCGGCGAAGAGGCCGACACGGAGATCGAGGCCGACCGCCGCCGCGGCCAAGGCACCCGTGAAGGCGACGTGGCTGAGGGCATCACCGGCGAAGACCTGGCTTCGGAGCACGACGAAGTAGCCGACTGCGCCGCAGGCGAGCGCGGTCGGCGTCCCGGCGAGCAGCGCGTTGCGAATGAACTCCTGCCCGAACATCAGCTTGTGGCCTCGAGTAGCACGACTCGGTCGGTCTGTCTCAGCCGGCGGACGGCCGATCGCGCGCCGCGGGCGAGGACGTAGATGCCGAACGCGAGGCTGGTCACGAAGAACCCGACCGAGTGGTTCGTGAAGTAGGACAGCCCAAGTCCGATCCACGTGATCGCCAATGCGAAGGTCACGGTGAGAACGAGCCCGAGCCCGATTCGGGGAGTGAGCTGCTGCGCGGCCGCGGCGGGCGCGACGAGGAGGGCGAACACGAGCAGGACACCCGTGATCTGCGCGGTCGCTGCGACGGCGAGCCCGAGCACGAGCAGAAACCCGACGCGGAGTACGTGCACCGGCACACCGCCGGCGCCGGCGACCACCTCGTCGATCGAGCTGTAGAGGAGCGGTCGCCCGGCGACGGCGAAGAGCGCAAGGGCGGCGACCGTGATCGCGAGCAGTGTCCAGACCTGGCGTGGTGGTGATGCCGAGGAAGGATCCGAACAGGAGCGTCTCGAGATTCTCGAGGACGCCGCCGTAGAGGCTGAGGAAGAGAAACCCGAGGGCGAGGCCCGCCGCCTGCACTGTGCCGGTCAGAGCGGACTCCTGCGCGAGGCTGTGACGGCGACCCGGCCGGGAACCGGCGGCGAGAACGAGCGCTGCGAGCGTGCAGGAGACGAAATACCCCACCGCGAGAGGAATCCCAGCAAGAGCGGCGGCGCTCGCGCCGGGGAACGACATGATCGAGAGCGTGTGGCCGGCGAAGGTCTGGCGTCGCAACACCATGAACCACCCCACGACCGAAGCCATCAGGGCAACGGTCGTCCCCGCCTCGAGCGCGTTGACCATGAACGGGTAGACGAGCAGCTGATGCACATCCGAGATCGGGTCGAGCGAGAGGTGTGGGTTCATCGGTGTCTGTGGCTGCGTTCGTGACCGTCTGCATGACGGTCCGAGTGATGAGCGGGAGCTTCGGGCTGCCCGACCACGACCAGCCGGCCGTCCGAGGTTCGGAGGACCTCGATCGGGGCCTGGTAGAGATCGCTCAGCGTCTCGCTCGTGATCACCTGCTCCGGCGGCCCGGCCAGGATTCGCCCACCTGCGATGTAGATCACCCGGTCGACGTGGGCGAGCAGCGGGTTGACGTCGTGCGCGACGAGCAGCACGGTCACATGCCGCGAGCGGCAGATCCAGTCGAGCAGCGCGGTGATCGCAGCCTGACTGGCCAGGTCGAGACTGTCGAGGGGCTCGTCGAGGAACAACATCTGCGGCCGGCTGACGAGAGCCTGGGCGATCAGCAGCCGCTGCTGCTCTCCACCCGAGCACTCACCGATCGACCTGCGCGCGTACGCGCTCGCGCCGACGAACTCGATCGTCTCCTCGACCCGGGCCGACTTCTCCGTGTGCCACGGAGCCTGGAGGCCGAAGCGGGATCCGTCGAGGCCGAGCCGCACCAGGTCGACGCCGCGGATCCGCGTCGCCTCGTCGAAGGCGTGCCGCTGGGGCAGGTAACCGATCTCCCTGTTCTGCCGCCCGGGCGGGCGGCCGAGCACGGAGACCGAGCCGGCGCTCGGCTCGAGCAGGCCGAGCAGGACGCGTAAGAGCGTCGACTTGCCTGCTCCGTTCGGACCGAGCACCGCGACGAACTCCCCGGGCTCGACGCGCAGGCTCGCGCGCGCCCAGATCGTGTGGCCCGCGAGGGCGACGGAAGCGTCGACGAGCTCGAACGCGGCGGCGCCGCGGCCGAGCAGTCCTACCTCTCGGCTCGAGGTGCTCGTCGCCACGCTCTCAGCGACCGGTTGCCCGGTGCAGCGCCGTGATCAGTCCTTCGAGCTCTGCGACCTGCCACTGCTCGAAGTTGTCGGAGGCGGGTGAAAGCGTCTCCGTCACGGTCGCGATCGGTATGTGGTGCGCCTTGGCCTGCGAGTTGATTCGCTGGATGTCAGGGGTCGCGTTCTGGCTGTTGTACACCCAGACCTTGATCAGATGCTTCTGCACCTGATTGTCGACCGTCTGCTTGTCCTTCGCGCTCACGTCCGTGCCCTCGGCGATCGCCTTCGCGAAGCTGTACGGCGTCAGCAGCTTCAACCCGAGCGACTGCCCGAGCGGCTGGAAGATGCTCTCGCTGTAACCGACCGGCACACCGGCGAAGCGCTTGCGGATCTCGGCGCGAAGCTTGTTGTACTTCGCAAGCGAGACCGTCTCGAAATGGCGCTTCTGCCTCGCGAAATACGACTTGTCGGCGGGGTCGAGCTTGGCGTAAGCAGCCACGATCGCGTCGACCACCTTGTACACGCTCTTCGGTGAATACCACTGATGCGCGTTGTCACCGTCCTTCAGTCCGAGGACGTCGCCGACGTCGAGCACAACGCGTCCCTTGACCGGATTGGCGGCGAGCAGTTGCGACGCCCAGCCGTCGTAGCCGATCCCGTTCACGATCGCGAGCTTCGCGCCGGCCATCGTCCGTGCGTCGCCCGCGGTCGGCTCATACGAATGCGGATCCGTGCTCGGGCTGACGATGATGCTCTGGACGGACGCTTTCGAGCCGGCCAGCTGCGAGGCGATGCTGCCCCAGAAATTCTCTGCGGCTACCACCTGAAACACAGGCCCGGCACCCCGCACGGTCGTCGCCGCCGATGCCGACGCAGCCGCCGATGGACCACGCCGCCGAGGAGTACCAGCGACGCCAGGCGGCAAATGATGCGTTCAGACACCTTCGGTTCCCCTTTCTTCGAGCGGCGTTCGACCGACGTCTCGGCACGCTAGCAGATACTAAGACTCACTCTTATGAATAGAGGTCGTCCCTCCCGTGGTAGCGGTTGACTACGCTGCGTCCGGGCGCGCTGCGGCCGCCGCATCGCCGACCGCCTCGGTCGCTATCTTCGTGAAAGTGCCGCACCGGTCGTCTTCGTTCTGGAGCGTCGATGTGGCAGCTTGACGTCCCCGACGACCGACGACCGCCGCGAGCACCTCCTCGTGATCCTCGGTGTCTTGACGCTCTTCGCGATCATCGTCGGGACGACGATCCTCGGGATCGCCGAGAACTGGCCGCACCAGCAGCGGATCGCGACGCCGAGTGCGCTCCGGCAGCCGAAGACGTACACGGCCACCGTCGTCGCGCTCCATGCCGTGCCGGTGCCAGGCATCTCGGGCGCCCAGAACTGCAGCGTCGCCACGGTCAAGCTCGGAAGCGGGCCGGACAAGGGGCACGACACGAACGATCCGCTTCGGTGACTCGGGCACCACTGTCCGGGTCGGGCTCGGCGACAAGGTGCTCGTCTATCGCAACCCCCTGCCGGCCGGCGCGACGATCGGCGGCGTCGCGGCCCCGCCGTACGCCTTCTCCGACTTCCAGCGGCACGGGCCGCTGATCTGGCTGGCGCTCGTCTTCGTCGTGATCGTGCTCGTCGCCGGGCGGATTCGCGGGGCTCGGGCGCTCGCCGGCCTCGCCGCGAGTCTCGGGATGGTCGTGTTCTTCATCGTGCCGGCGATCTCGACCGGCCGCCCGCCGCTTCAGGTCGCCGCGTTCGGCGCCCTCGGCATCATGCTCCTGACGATCCCGCTCGTCCACGGCGGCGGCGCGAAATCACTCGCCGCGTGCATCGGCACCGCGTTGGCGCTCCTCCTCACGCTCGGCCTGGCGGACGCGTTCACGTCGCTTGCGCACCTGAGCGGCCTGACGACGGATCAAGCCGTCTACCTGCAGTCGACGACGCACGTCTCGATCCGCGGGCTCCTGCTCGCGGGCATGGTGATCGGATCGCTCGGCGTGCTGGGCGACACCACGGTCACGCAGGCTTCGACGGTGATGGCCCTGCGGCGCGCAAACCCGAGCCTCGAGCTGGAAAGGGCTGGCCGGACACGCGACGAGCGTCGGGCGCGACCACATCGCCGCGACGGTCAACACCCTCGTCCTCGCCTACACCGGCGCCGCGCTGCCGCTGCTCGTGATCTTCAGCCTCGCCGGCACCTCGTTCGCCAGCGCGGTCAACAGCGAGTCGGTCGCAGGGCCGATCGTGGCGACGCTCGTCGGATCGATCGGCCTGATCGCCGCCGTTCCGCTGACCACCGCCCTCGCCGCCCTACTCGCGCTCCACCTCGTGGATCGAGAAACGCCCGGCGCCTTCGCTCACGCGCACGCCCACTGACTCGCGGAGCCGGGCCACTCCGGTTTGTAGGCTCGGCTGATGCACGTCGGCACGCATCTCGAGCTTCAGCTGCTGGTGCTCCTGGTCGCGCTGGCGGTGATGCTGGTCGTCTCGGCCGCGGTCCGGGTGCCGCTCCCGATCCTCTTCGTCGCCGGCGGCCTGCTGCTCAGCTTCGCGCCCGGCTTTCCGCAGATCACGCTTCCTCCCGAGCTCGTCCTGGTCGCGATCCTGCCGCCGCTGCTCTACTCGTCGGCCTTCTTCACGGGCCTCCGCGACCTGCGGACGAACATCCGCCCGATCGGCCTGCTCGCGATCGGGCTCGTCCTCGTCACGATGGGCGGCGTCGCCGTGGTCGCCCATCAGGCGATCTCCGGCCTCAGCTGGGGTGCCGCCTTCACGCTCGGCGCAATCGTCTCGCCGACCGACGCCCTGGCGGCGACCGAGATCGCCCGCAACCTCGGGGTTCCCCGGCGCATCGTCTCGATCATCGAGGGTGAGAGCCTCGTCAACGACGGTACGGCGCTCGTGCTCTACCGGACGGCGGTCACCGCCGCCGTGGCCGGGACGTTCTCCCTGTTCGACGCCAGCTGGCATCTGGTCGTCAACGTGATCGGCGGGATCGCGGTCGGGCTCGCCGTCGGCTGGGTCGTCCGGCAGGTGCGTTTCCGGGTGAGCGACACGCCGACCGAGGTGGCGCTCGCGCTCCTGTCGGGTTACCTCGCGTTCCTGCCCGCCGCCGCGATCGGCGTCTCGGGCGTCCTGGCCGCGGTCACGATCGGCGTCTACATGGGGTGGTACACGCCGCAGCTCACTACGGTCGAGACGCGCCTCTCCGGGACTGCGTTCTGGGAGATCCTCGTCTTCCTCGTCAACGCGCTGCTCTTCGCGCTGATCGGGATCCAGCTGCACGGGATCCTGGACCGGTTGTCGGGCCGTTCGACCGCGTCGCTGATCGCAGATGCGGCGCTCGTCTCGGCGGTCGTGATCCTGACCCGGGTCGTCTGGGTGCCGATCATGACGTACGTCCCGCGCCTTCTGTTCCGGCGGATCAGGGAGCGAGATCCATATCCCCCATGGCAGTACCCGGTCGTGATCTCTTGGGCGGGCATCCGCGGCGCCGTGTCGCTCGCCGCAGCGCTCGCCCTTCCGACCGACGTCCCCGGGCGCGACCTGATCGTCTTCCTCACGTTCGCAGTGATCCTCGCCACGCTCGTGGGTCAGGGGCTGACGCTGCCGTCCCTGATTCGCGTGCTCCACATTCCGACCGACGACGGCGCGGACCGGGAGGATGCGAAGGCGCGGATCAAGGCGGCCGAGGCAGCGATCGTGCGGCTCGACGAGCTTGCGGCCGAGGACTGGGTCCGTGACGACACGGCCGAACGTCTGCGCGGCTCGTATCGGTTCCGTCAGTCACGATTCCGGGCGAGGCTCGACGGGCAGGACGACGACGGCGTCGAGGAGCGCTCTCAGCAGTTCCAGCGGCTGCGTCGCGAGTTGCTCGACGCCGAGCGCGACGCCGTTCTCGCCCTGCGCAACGAGGGAGTTATCACGGAGGAGGTCATGCACCGTGTGCAGCGTGACCTCGACCTCGAGGACTCCCGCCTCGACGTGTAGAGGCTTACGTGCGGAGGACGATCGTGCCCGGCCTTTGCTGGCCGGGCAGTTGCGACGTGACGACCCATCCATCGACACCGCGTGCCGTCCACGGGACGCTGAAGGTGACGTTCGTCGTCTTGCCGTGCACGCGGAACTGCCCGCACGCCTCCGTCGGCTTGCCGCTGCGGGTCAGCCAGAGCTCGTAGTACGCGTCTCGGTTCGTCTGTTTCGGGAGACCGCGCACCTGCATCTGCATCGGCCAGTTCCCGGCCGCATCCCGATCGGAGATCTTGAGCAGCGCGGCCGCCGAGTTGCCGTGCAGCGGCACGAGGTGGGCGACGGCGAACGTCGCCGGCTTCGCCTTGGAGTGGCCGAAGAGGTAACCGGCACCGAAGGCGGCGAGTGCAAGTGCCGCTGCGAGCAGGACGAGCGCAGTGCGACGCCGCCTCGGAGGCAGGGGAAACTCCGCGACGTCCGCGACGGGCAGCCGGGTCGGCGGCTGCAGCAGCGCGGGCGGCAGGTCGGCGGGCGGTCCGGCCTGGACCAGCAGTTCGTGCACCCGTCGCAGGCGGAGCTCTTCCTCCGGCGACAGGTCGTCGGGGTCGACGAGGTCGCGGAAGTCGGTCACATCCCCTCCAGGTCGTCGCCGAGCACGTCGGCCAGTCGGGCGAGCGCGGAGCGCGTGCGCGTCTTGACCGTGCCGATCGGGATCCCGAGGTACTCGGCCACCTCGCTCTGGGACAACCCGCTCCAGTAGGCGAGCGCGATCACTTCGTGCTCACGCTCCGGCAGTTCCTCGAGCGCACGGTGCACGCGCCACGCAACCCAGCTCTGCTCGGCACGGTCGGCCGGGCCGGGCTCGTCGGCCGGCGTCTCGGGGATCTCCGCGGGCGTCTCGGAGCGGGCGCGCGCACGATCGACGATCGCGTTGCGCGCGACCGCGTACAGCCAGGGCGCGCCGGGGCCACGCTCCGGCTTGTACGAACCCGCCGAGCGCCAGACGGATGCGAACGTCTCCTGGACCGCATCCTCGGCCCGCCCCCGGTCGCCGAGTCGGCGCAGGGCGAAGCCGAACACCGGTCGTGCGTAGCGACGGTAGAGATCCTCGAAGGCGGACCGGTCGCCCCCGGCAGCACGCTGGATCAGCTCACCGTCGCTGGTCACGAGCCGAATCGTACGGAGTGGGACCGCAGCAACCATCATCGATCGTTACGGTGCCGCGCCGCCGCCGGATTTGAGCGACTGTTCCACCGTCGACCAGGAGGGAGGTCCCGGTGACGAATTCGGCGCCGGCGAGGTAGGCGACGGCATCGGCGACGTCCTCCGGCCGGCCGATGCGCCCGAGGAGCGTCTCGGCCGCACGCCGGGTCTCCTGGCCGGGATCGACCGCGACCGCGCCGGGTGCCACCCCGCAGACCCGCACCTCCGGCGCGAATGCCAGGGCGAGCGTGCGCGTCAGCATGGCCTGTGCCGCCTTGGCGGCACAGTGAGGCGCGAACGAAGCCCACGCGCGGAAGGCGGCGACGTCCTCGATGACCACGATCACGCCGCGTGACTCGCGGAGCGCGGCGACCGCAGCCTGGGCGAGGAAGAAGGTTCCCTTCGCAGTCACGTCGACCGCGGCGTCCCAGTCGGCTTCGGTCACCTGCTCGACCGGCTTGGGCGAGAAACCGTCCCCGGCGGCATGCACGACGAGGTCGAGGCCACCGAGCGTGGCGAGTGCAGAGCCCACGACCGCCCTGGCGCCTGCCGCCGTCCGCAGGTCTCCGTCGCGTCTTCCCGCGGCGAAGACCGACCAGCCGTCGGCCTCGAGCCGGGCGGTGATCGCTCTGCCGACCCGGCCGGTTCCGCCTGCGACGAGGGCCCGGCTGTTCGGTGTCTGTAAGGACATGCCAACCCTGAGTAAAACACGCGCCCTGGCGCGTGCTTCCGGGTTCCCCCGGGGCAATGATCTGAAGAAGAGACGAGTGACCCACGACCCGAAAGGCAGGCCCCTTCGATGCGCAAGCTGATTCTCGCGTTCGCCGCCGCCTCGGCCCTGGCGGTCGCAGGCCCGGCGGGCGCCGCGACGACGACGATCTCGATCTACGGGTCGACGTTCACCCCGAAGAACGTCACGGTGACCCAGGGCGACACCGTCACCTGGGTGAACCGTGACAACGACACGCATCAGGTGCTCGCGACGGGGGGTCAGTTCGCCTCGGCGATCTTGAAGCAGGGGCAGAAGTACTCGTTCACGTTCAACGCCCCCGGGACGTACAACTACAAGGACGAGCTGCATCCGAAGCTGACCGGGAAGATCACGGTGAAGGTTGCGCCGCCGACGCTGACCCTGGCGGTGTCGCAGCCGTCGATCGTCTACGGGACGAAGGTGACGCTGACCGGCACGATCTCCAGCCATGCCGCCGGCCAGCCGGTGACGATCTACTACAGGCCCTATCCGCAGCCGAACCTGATCCAGCGGACGATGCTGCTGACCGCGGCGGGTGGGGCGTTCAGCTTCCTCGTCGAGCCGCAGATCCTCACCACCTACCAGGCGTCGTGGAGCGGAGCCTTCGCGACACCGGTGACCGTGCAGGTGCAGCCGCACCTCTCGCTCGGCCGCTCGGGCGCCTGGCTGATCCACGTCTCCGGTGGCCGGTCGTTCGCCGGGCGCGGCGTACAGCTTCAGCGCCTCAACACGCTCACGGGCCAGTGGGTGACGCTGCGGAAGGTCCAGCTCGACGCCCGGTCGTCGGCGCGAGTGGCGCTCACGCTGCCGAAGGGCGTGAACAAGCTGCGCTTGACGATGTCGGTCAACCAGGCGGGAGCCGGCTACCTCGGCGCGATCGGTCCGACGATCACCTGGCGCCAGACCTGACTCTGAGCGTGGTGCCAGGCACCGCGGTGCCTGGCACCACCCGTCACGCCGCCTCGTCGAACCGGCGGGCGACCTCGTCCCAGTTGACCACGCTCCACCACGCGGCGAGATAGTCGGGGCGCCGGTTCTGGTAGTTCAGGTAGTAGGCGTGCTCCCAGACGTCGATGCCGAGGATCGGTGTCGATCCGTCCATCAGCGGGCTGTCCTGGTTCGGGGTCGACGTCACCTCGAGTGAGCTGCCGTTCACGACGAGCCACGCCCAGCCGGACCCGAACCGCTTCACGCCGGCGTCGTTGAGCTGGGCCCGGAGCGCGTCGGCGCTCCCGAACGCCGACTCGATCGCGCCGGCGAGCGCGCCGGACGGGTCGCCGCCACCGCCGGGCTTCATGATCTGCCAGAACAGCGAGTGGTTGACGTGGCCGCCTCCGTTGTTGCGGGCCGCGGTGCGACGGTCCTCCGGCAGCCGATCCAGCTGCCGGACGAGCTCCTCGATCGGGATCCCGTCGAGATCCGTGCCCTCGACAGCCTTGTTCAGGTTGTCGACGTAGGCCTGGTGGTGCTTGTCGTGGTGGATCCGCATGGTCTGCTCGTCGATCGTCGGCGCGAGCGCGTCGTAGTCGTAGGGCAGGGGCGGCAGCTCGTAGGGCATCGACTCTCCTTCGATTCGGGTTCTCCGACAAAGATATGCTCCGCGCCGCACCCCGCGAGCCAGTGAGGAGAGACATGGCGCTTGCCTACAACCACGAGGAGATCACGCCGCGCGAGCTGAAGCCTGCCCTGCTCGAGATGGAGGGGATCTCGCGCGAAACGGTCGAGGCCCACTACAAGCTCTACCAGGGCTACGTCAACAAGCGCAACGAGATCCTCGGGGCGCTCGACGGTATCGACCTCGCGAGCGCCAACCAGGTCTACTCCGAGTTGCGCGCGCTCAAGGTCGACCTGACGTTCGCCCTCGGCGGCATCAAGAACCACGAGCTCTACTTCGAGCACCTGGGCGGACACGGGGGAGACCCGGCCGGCGTCTTCGGCGCTCTCGTGAAGCGTGACTTCGGCTCGATCGACGCCTGGCGTGCCGACCTGAAGGCGACCGGGATTGCCGGCCGCGGGTGGGCGTGGACCGCCTACGACTGGGATGAGGGGCGTCTGTTCAACTACATCGGCGACGCGCAGAACACCTTTCCGGTGTGGAACGCGACCCCGGTCGTCGCGCTCGACGTCTACGAGCACGCCTACTTCATCGACTTCGCCACCGACCGCGGCGCCTACATCGACGCGTTCTTCAACAACCTCGACTACGACGTCGTGAACGACTGGGTCCAGCGTTACGGCATCAAGCCGTGACCGGCCGACACGCTAGCGTTCCCGCGTGAGCTTCGTCGCGGTCGTCCTGTTCGGGTACCTGCTCGGCTCGTGCCCGTGGGGGTACTGGCTCGTTCGCGCGGTCAAGCACGAGGACATCCGACAGGTCGGCTCCGGGAACATCGGCGCGACCAACGTCTGGCGCACGTACGGCAAGAGCCTCGGCATTCCTGTCGTGTTCCTCGACACGCTCAAGGGCTACATCCCCGCTTTGGTGGCGATGCAGTTCGTCTCCCCGCCCCACCTCGCCGGGATCGCAGCCGGTGGGGCGGCGATGCTCGGCCACTGGCGGCCGCTCTACCTCCGCTTCGCGCAAGGGCGGCAAGATGGTCGCGACCTGCGGAGGCGTGTTCTTCGGGGTTGCGCCCTGGGTCGCGCTCGCCGCCGGCGTCGTCTGGCTGGTCGCGTTCTTCGCGTTCCGCTATGCGTCGGTGGCGTCGATCCTGGCGGGCGTCACGCTGCCGGTGGCCGCTGTGGCGTTCGGCTATCCGATCTCGGTGATCGTGTTTGCGCTGGCGGCATTCGGCGCGATCCTGTTCCTCCATCGCGGGAACCTCCGGCGACTGCGTGCCGGTACCGAGAGTCGCTTCACGTTCGGGCGACCTCGCCATGCGTAAGGTCGTCGTCGCGGTCAGCGTGGCCGCGGCGCTCTGGTTCGCGCCCGGTGCGTTCGCCGCGTGGTGCGGTTCGGGTGAGACCGCGACGGACCGCGCCCCCGACATCGTCACCGCCCAGCAGATCCACGGGGTGGTTGCCGTGCCGTCCGACGCGCCCGACGCCTTCGCCGACAACGCGAACCAGCTCGCCGACGACGTCGCGTCGATGAGCTCGTGGTGGCAGGGTCAGGACCCGACCCGGATCCCGCGCTTCGACCAGGCGCTCTTCAGCGCCACCTCGTGCCTCGACATCTCGTTCGTACGCCTCCCCGAGACCACCGCGTCGTACGCGAACATGGGCGCCGAAGCGGCCTTCAGGCAGATCGGGAACGACCTGATCTCGGCCGGCTTGGACGATCCGTACAAGAAGTACCTCGTCTACTTCGAAGGGCCGTCCGTGCAGGAGGACGTCTGCGGTGTCGGCGGCGGTGACCTTTCGTCAGGCCCTTCGTACGCGATCGTGATCCAGGCAGGCTGTGCGGACGTGCCGACCGACACCACTGCGACGCACGAGCTGCTGCACGCCCTCGGGGCGGTGCCGCCCGGCGACCCGCACTGTCCGGCCGACCCCGCGCACCCGTGTGACTCGCCCACCGACGTGCTGTACCCGACAACGGACGGCTCGCCGCTTCAGACGAAGGTGCTCGACTACAACCACGACGACTACTACGCCCACTCCCAGTCCTGGCCGGACATCCAGGACTCGCTCTGGCTGCACCGGCTCGACGAGTCGCCGGTGTCGCTCGGCATTGTGTTCTCGGGTGGCGCCGGTGAGGTCTCGAGCGAGATGCCGGGCCTCGACTGCACCGCCGCATGCTCGACGCAGTGGGATCCCGGCGCGATCGTCCCGCTCGACGCCGACTCGTCCGGGCCCGACCGCTTCGTCGGCTGGAAGGGCGCCTGCACGGGTCGCGGAACCTGCTTCGTCACGCTCGCCCAGTCGCTTTCCGTGACAGCCACGTTCGGGCCCCTGCGGATCCCGCTCCACGTCTCGTCGAGCGGGAAGGGGAAGGTCACCTGCTCGCCGGCGTGCACCAAGACCTTCACGGCCGGTAACTCGTTGCGGCTGAAGGCGGTCGCGTCGAAGGGCTGGAAGTTCGCGGGCTGGAGCGGCGGTTGCAAAGGCGTCCGGCCCAGCTGCACGCCTGCGACCGACTACGCGCTGACCGTCACGGCGCGCTTCAAGAAGCGCTGAGCCAATCGCGCAGCTCGGTGTGGCGCCCGGCGGCGGCACCACGGAGCTCGCTGCGCAGCTCGCCGACCGTTCCGGATCGCTCCGCGACGACGTCGTGCCGGTGGATCGTCTCCAGGTTCAGCTGTCGCGACGACACGAAGTCGTCGTCCGTCAGGTCCGGATGCTGCTCGAGCGTCGACGCCAGTGCGTGCCGCACCGCGTCCTCGACGAACCGGGGCTGCAGGTGGGCGTGCTCGACGACGAACAGCTCGTCGGGTCGCTTGAGGAGCTCGTAGACCGGTGAGCTCATCGAGCGCTCGACGATGTCGACCAGGTGCTCGGCATTGATGCGCGCATCGGTTCCCACGAGCAACGTGCCGCAGCCGCGCTGGTTGTGGGTCGCGAGCGGGACGAGCTCGAGGATCCGCTCGACGTCTGCACCGGCGAACCCGGCGTCGAGCAGCCGGTCGGCCGCGGCGCCCCGCACGAGCCCCTGCGCACACGGGCAGGCCATGATCCCGGATGCCTCGACGCCGACGACGCGGCGCACGCGTCCCGGCGACGCGCAGGCGATGCCGATGAGCGTCGCGATCTCCTGCGTTGCGAGCCCGGTGACCGGGGTGCGACGGGCGAGAGGGTACTGCGCCTCGATGCGAACCTCGGCGCGCAGCGCGTCCTGCCGGTCGACGATGTGTCGGGCGATGTGCTCGGCAAGGGTCTCCACGAGGAACGCCTCGCCGATCACCACCTCGTCGATCGCCTCGCCGAACAGCTCGGGGAAGCGCGACATGTGGACGCCCTTCTGCGCGGGATCGAGGTCGACGGTGCAGGAGATCTCGGCCGCGAACGTCTTCTCGCGCCCCTCGTGGCGAATTCGGATCGCCTTCTGGACGCCCGTCACTCCGGCCCGCGTCAGACCGAGCTGGATTTCCGGCGCAGATGCCTGCAGGTCGACCGTCAGCTCGTCGCGGAGGTTCCCCATCGGGTAGAACCGTAGCGCGATGGAGGACGCCGAACGCTTCCCGCGCATCGTGTCGCTCGCCTGTCACGACCTGCGGACACCGCTCGCGACGGTGTACGGCTTCGCCCGGACCCTGACGCGGTCGGAAGGCCACGACGAGCGGACGGCGCGGTTCCTCGGGATGATCGAGACGGCGTCCGAGCAGATGACCGAACTGCTCGACGAGCTCGGCGTTGCTGCGCGGGTCATGGGCGGCCGGTTCGAGCCGACGCTTCGCGAGGTCGACACCTTCGACCTGGTGCAGACGGATGACCCCCGGATCGCCGTCGGCGGCTCGGGCACGACCGTGGAGACCGACGCCGACGCGGTCGGCAAGGCGCTGCGGTCGCTTGCGCTCGCGGCGCTGCGCCACGGGCCCGTCGAGCAGGTGAGCTTCACCGTCGACGGCCGACTGGTCGAACTGGCGCCGGTGACGGGCGCCGCCGCACCGGTCGTGACGGGCGAGGAGGTGCGAGATCTGGGTGCGCTCGTCGCGCGGATGGTCCTGGACGCGGTCGGCGTCTCGATCGCGCTCGGCGGCGAGACGCTGCAGGTGCGGTTCTAGACTCCGCCGCCGGTCGCCGTCGGCGCGCCGCCGGTCTGCCGGAGCTCCGACCCGCCCCCGACCGGCGCCGGCCGGTTCTGGCGGCGGCGGTAGGCGAGGAAGAGGCTGATCAATGCCGCCGCGATCGCGAGGCCGATCGTGTAGTGGACCAGGCTGCGCACCGTGTCGGCGGCGTCCTTCTCCCACTCGCCGCGGGCGAGTGAGCTCGAGGTCGTCGAGTCGGGGAGCAGGTCCTCGCCGTGGGGGAAGCGCAGCGTGTGATGGAGCTCCCAGCGGTGCAGTCGCTGGAACAGCGCCAGCCCGACCACGATCGCCGCGCCGCACGACAGGTAGAGGCCGTGCGGGATGAAGGAGGCGACCCAGCCCGCGAGCACGAGGATCAGCGGCGGGACGAGGGCGAAGAGCCAGATACGCGCTTCGTTCGACGAGCTCGGCTCGTGGAAGATGCGGGCGATGTGGCCGTGCGGCCGTGACCACGCGACGACGCGCGGCTTCTCGAGCGCGAGAGACGAGGCCATCAGCGAGGCGAAGAAGATCGGCAGCGCGAGGAAGCCGGCCAGCGCGAGTGGCGCCTTGGTGGGCGGCGTGAGCCGCTTCACAGGCGGCCTGCCTCGATGACCCGTGCCAGGAACTCGCGGGTGCGCGGCTGCTGCGGGCCGGAGAAGATCTGGTCGGGTGGGCCCTCCTCGAGGATCACGCCGGCGTCGAGGAAGCACACCTTGTCGGCGACCTCGCGCGCGAAGGACATCTCGTGCGTGGCGATGATCATCGTCATCCCGACCTCGGCGAGCTCACGCACGAGGTTCAGGACCTCGGAGACGAGCTGCGGGTCGAGCGCGCTCGTGATCTCGTCGAGCAGCATGAGCTTCGGGCCCATGGCGAGCGCGCGGACGATCGCCACCCGCTGCTGCTGGCCGCCCGAGAGCCGGTCGGGGAACTCGTCCGCCTTCTCGGCGAGGCCGATGCGGTTCAGCAGCTCGACGGCTTCGCCGTGCGCCTGGCGTGAGCCGACCCGGCCCGTCTTGACCGGAGCGAGCATCACGTTCTCGATCACGGTCATGTGGGGAAAGAGGTTGTAGGCCTGGAAGACGATCCCGATCTTCCGCCGCAGGGCGTTCACGTCGATCTTCCCGTTCGTGAGCTTCTGCCCGTCCACCTCGATCGAGCCCTCGTCGACCTCCTCGAGCAGGTTGAGGCAGCGAAGGAGTGTCGACTTGCCCGAGCCCGATGCGCCGATCAGGCAGACGACCTCGTGCTCGGCGACGTCCAGATCGACGCCGGACAGCACGGTGTTGTCGCCGAAGCGCTTCGTGACGTTTCGCGCTTCGACGAAGCTCACGTTGCCGTGGCGCGCTCGCGGCGCTCACGCCTCGCGATCAGGTGATCGGTGAAGCGTGCCAGTGGGATCGTGAGCAGCACGAAGAGCACCGCAGCGACCGTATAGGAGGTGAAGTTGGCGTAGGTCTGGGAGTAACCCTGCGCCTGGAGCGCGGCTTCGGCGACGCCGATCACCGACACGAGCGCCGTGTCCTTCTGGAGGCCGATGAAGTCGTTGAGCAGCGGCGGAATCACGCGGCGGACCGCCTGTGGCACGACGACGTAGCGCATCGACTGCGCGTACGAGAGACCGAGCGACCGTGCCGCCATTCGTTGTGACGGATGCACCGACTCGATGCCGGCGCGGTACACCTCGGTCACGTACGCCGTGTAGACGAGCGTGAGCGCGATCACGCCGTAGGCGAAGTTCGAGAGGTTGCTCAGCACACGCAGGTTCAGCGCGGGCAGCCCGAACCCGACGATGAAGGCGACGAGGATCAGCGGCGTACCGCGGAAGAAGTCCGTGTACACGATCATCAGGGCGCGGAGCGGCTTCGCTCCGCGCCCCGGCAGTCCGCGAATGATGGCGATCGCGAGTGCGAGGACCAGCACCAGCGACTCGGCGACCACCATCAGCTTCAGATTCACCTTGAACCCCGCCCACACGTCCGGCAACGACACACGAAAATCGTGCGGCGAGAAGAACGTGTGGACGACCTGGTTCAAGGCCTATGCGTCTACTTCAGGACCGGGATCTTCGAGAAGTCGACGTTGAACCACTTCTTCTGGAGCTTGGCGATCGTGCCGTTCGCCCAGAGCTTCTTGATCTGCGCGTCGACCAACGGAGTAAGTGCCGAGCCCTTGGCGAGCACTGCGCCGTACTGCTCGTGCGTGATGATCTGCCCGCCGAGGCTGCCGTACCGCGTCGGGCGGGCCTTCTTCTCCGACGCCACGATCGGCGTGTCGAGCACGATTGCATCACACCGGCCGATCTGCACGGCGACGAACGCGGCAGCGGTCGACTGGTAGATCAGGGGCGCCTTGTCCGGGTGCAGCTTCTGCTTGATCCAGTCGAGCCCGGTGGTGTCGGTCTGCGCGCAGGTCTGCAGCTTCTTCAGGTCGGCCACCGAATGCGGCACGGCCGCCTTCTTGGAGAGCAGCACGCCCTGGTTCGCGTCGAAGTACGACGACGTGAAGTCGACTGTCTTCTTGCGCTGGGCCGTGATCGTCGCCTCCTGGAAGGAGACGTCGAACGTCTTGTGGCCGGGCGAGAAGAGCTTCGCCCAGGGTGTGTACACGTACTCGGGGGCCAAGCCGAGGCCCTTGGCGATCGCCGCCGCCAGGTCGACCTCATAGCCCTTCGGGTTGAGATAGCTCGAGCCGCGGAGCTTGCCGTTCGCGAAGTTGACGGCCGGGTCGCCGAACCCCACCACCAGCTTGCCGGGCGTCATCACCGGCGGAGACGCCGCCGGTCGGGCCCAGGCGACTGCGGCGAGCGCGACCGCCAGCCCCGCCACGGCGAGGAGAGCAACGAGACGCTTCACAGATTCCTCCTATGCGTTTATGGGAAGCAGGGGGGTCCGGCGATTTTAGCCCGTCAGCCGATCGGTCACCCAGCCCTGGAAGGCGGCGATCAGCGGCTCCGCGTTCAGCAGGAGCCGACCGTGCTCGAGCATCCCGGTCGCCATGCCTCGATGTACCGATTCGACGAGCGCGGTGTCCTCGCGGCCCACCTGGTCGTCGAAGGCGAAGAAGTCCGCGAGCCACGTCTCGTCCGCGTCGGGAGCGAAGAAGTAGTCGAGGTAGCGCTCCGTGCGTCCCGGGCCGGTGGGCAGGATCGGCCCGATCGACAGGTTCGGCGGCCCGGGGAAGACGTTGATGCCCGTGTTCGGATAGAGGAGGTGGAACTGGCCGCGCTCACCGCTCGTTCGGGCCTCGCAATGCTGTGACGAGAACGTCGCGTGCGGTTCGAGGACGTACCGGTCGGGGTGCACGTCGACGGCGGCGCTGAATCCTGGATGCGCGGTCGGGCAGTGGTAGCACTCGAGGAAGTTCTCGGTCACGACCTTCCAGTTGGCATTCGAGCCGAACTCGACCCGCGAGTGGAAGGTCACGGCATCGAGGTCGAGATCGCGACCCAGGATCGCCGGCAGGTCGCCGAGCCAGTCGGCGAGCGCTTCCGCGCGCGGATCCGGGTTCACGAAGACAAACGGGCCCCAGACTCCGACGCTCGCCGGCAGGAGCGAGAGCTCCTCCTTCTCGAACCCGTGCGCCTCGCGATCCGACCGCGGCGCCGTCCGGAGCGCGCCGTCGAGGCCGTACGTCCAGGCGTGGTAGTGGCACTGGATCGTCTCGCGGCGCCCGCAACCCTCGGTGAGGATCGCCCCTCGATGGCGGCAGACGTTGAGGAAGGCGCGCAGCTCGCCGTCCGAACCGCGGGTGACCAGCAGCGGCACGCCGCCGGCGTCCGTCGTCAGGAAGGAGCCGGGCTCCGCGACCTGGTCGGCACGCCCGCCGTACTGCCAGGAGCGGGCGAAGATGCGCTCGCGTTCCCGGCGCAGCATCTCCTCATCGCTGTACCAGGCGAAGGGAAGCGTGCGTGCGGCGGACGCCGTCGCCATGCGCCGATGCTAGCGTCGCACGCGTTTGGTGCGCACGTTCTTGATCGTCGCTTTCGTGGGCGCGGTGGCCATCGGCACATCGGGTGCCAAGGGCGTCGCTTCGGCCTGTCCGGGCGGTGCCGAACCTGTCTCGGGCAAACCGGACGCGGTCGTGGCGTTGATCCAGACGGTGACTCGCGCCGTTCCGGTTGTGTACTCGTCGATGACAAACCAGGCGGGGCGAGGTGCCTGGCGCGGGTACGAGATTCGCGGAGTCCTTTCGCTCGGCGTGGCGTATCCGTCGACCTCGGAACGGGCTCGTCTGCGGGCCGTCGCATCGACTCGCTGCGGCTCGCGGATCGCTGCTTCGTCCTGGGCGGTCCTACTCGGCTTCCCGAACGCTCAGACGATTCCCGCATCGGCGAGCACCGCCTTCTTCGTTCACGTCCGGGGAGCGTGGCGATTCTGGTTCCACTTGCCCTGAGCTCGGGCCGGCAGTCCGTGACGGCTCAGTCTTCCCCGTCCCAGTAGCCGAGGTTCGGCCCCGGCCGGCTCAGAAGAATCAGCTCGCCGGCGGCGCTGCGAGCGCCGATCTTGCCGCTGTCGAGATACTCGACGACATCCGGCGCGATGAGCGTCGAGAGCATCAGGACCCGGAGCGGGGAGTCGGTGCGGTTGCTCACCTGGTGCGCACCGCCCTTGCCCCGCGGGAAGCACACGACGTCGCCCTCGTTGAGGTCTCGTTCGCCTTCGGGTGTGCGCAGCGTCGGCGCGCCGCGGATCACGATGAGCCACTCTTCGTTCGCGTGATGCGTGTGGTAGGGCCACAGCCGATCGCCGGGCTCGAGCTCGTACATGCTTCCACCGATGAGCTCGGCGCCGATCCGTGCGCCGACCCACGCGTCCTTCGAGCGCCAGCCTCTCCGCTCCTCGACCCGATCCCAGTCGTCTCCGTGGAGATTGAAGATCGTCATAGCGCGAGTCTAGGTGGACGCAGACGACGAGCGCTCCGTCCGTCCCGAGATCGTCGGCGTGCATCCTGCCAACAGACAAGGGAGCCTCGCCCGAGCTCACGGCGGACGCAGGCGTGTTTCGGAATCTCTCCCTCGAGCGAGCTACCGACGTTCGGCGGTGTAGACGAGGAAGTCGCTGTCGGCCGTCGCGGGCTCTCGCTGGTGGTCTCCGTCGACTGCGGTCACGGCGAAGCCGGCGGCTTCGAGTAGGAGCAGGAGTTCGGCGTGGAAGTACATGCGCATCGAGAGCGTGTGGACCTCGCTCGCGACGGTGGAATCATCGACCCATTTGTCTGCGCGGATCTCCATCACGATCGTCTGATCGAGCGGGTCGAGCGAGATCGCGCGGACCCGGAGCTCGCGTTCGCTGCCATCCGAGGCCCGGGAGCGTTCGCCGGGCCGGGGCCACGGTTCGGGAAGCTTGGCTCGACCGTCTTTCGTCCATGAGGGCCAGCGCCTGCTCAACGCGTAGGGCGCCTGGTTGTCGAGGAGGAGTGTGCCTCCGGGCTCGAGGCACTCGTGCAGGCGGTGCAGCGCCAGCTTGTCCTGCTCGCGGGTGCTGCCAAGCCCGAACACGCCGCAGATGACGATCGTTGCGTAGCGGCGAGGCGGTGCCAGCTCGTGGAGCGCCTGTACCCACAGGTTCGCGGTGAGCCCTTCCCGGTGGGCGAGGTCGCGGCAGCGGTCGACCATGTCTGCCGACACGTCGCATCCGTCGACGTCGTAGCCGGCGCGGAGCCACGGCAGCAGCAGCCTGCCCGACCCGCACCCCGCATCGAGGGCTGGCTGACCGGTCTCGACGAACCGGCCGAAGTAGTCGAGCTCCGGGCCGGCGGTGTTGAACTCAGCCCACCAATCGGCAACCAGCCCGTGGTGCCATGTCCCGGTCGAATTCACATCCGCTCCCGACTGACGGAGCTAACCGACCAGCTGTCCGGCGGCCGGTCTTGCGAGCTCTGCGTCGTCCTCGCCCGCCGAATGGCAGGCACGGCAGCGAGCTTCGTACGAGTCGAGTGCGCCGACCTGGATCGTCTCCCCGCCGAACGGTGCGGGCTGTCCGTCGACGAGTCGCTGCGTCATCGTCGCAGGCCCGCCGCAGCGGTGGCACACCGCCTCGAGCTTGTCGACGAACTCGGCGACGCAGAGCAGCGTCGGCATCGCCCCGAACGGTAGTCCGCGGAAGTCTTGCGCGAGTCCTGCAGCCACGACCCTCACCCCGCGGGAGACGAGGGACTCGATCGCCTCGACGATCCCGTGGTCGAAGAACTGCACTTCGTCGATCCCCACGGCGTCGTACCCGCTGGCGAGGCGCTCGACCTCGCCGCTGTCGCGGGCCGTGACCGCGCGCATCTTCGCCCCGGCGTGGGAGACGACGTGTCCGACGTCGTAGCGGGTGTCGATCAGCGGCTTCACGATCAACGCGCGTTGCCCGGCGATCTCCGCACGACGGAGTCGCCGGATCAGCTCTTCGCTCTTGCCGCTGAACATCGGCCCGCACACCACCTCGAGCCAGCCGCCACGCTGGGGTTGCGTCCTGATCACGGCGCGGGACCTTACCGAGCGCAGAGGACGGCTCCACTCACCGCAGCAGCCTCGAGAGGCGACGATCCTTGAGCACGCGGCCGTCGGTCTGGCAGGTCGGGCAGTAGTAGATCGTGTGCTCCTCGAAGTCCACTCGGGCGATCGGCGTCCCGCAGCGCGGGCACGGTTGTGCGAGGGCGTTGTGGATCCGGTAGGTCTTCGCGTCATTCGCTCCTTCGAGGCGGAGATCGAGCCCGCGCGCAAGCTCCTCGCGGATCGACGCCGCGAGCCGTTCGACCTCGTCGGGCGAGAGCTGCGTCGACAGCTGGTACGGCGAGAGCTCCGCCGCCCAGAGGATCTCGTTCGCCCAGGCACGGCCGATCCCGGCGATCAGCCGCTGGTCGCGCAGAAGCGAATGGAGGCGTCGCGAGTCCGAGGCGAGGATCGTCGCGAGGGCCGCGCCGTCGAGCTGGTCGGCTTCTGGCCCGAGGTGGGCGAGCTCGGCCGCTGCGCCGTCGGGCGAGAGCAGCCAGACGCCGGCGCGCTTCTTCGAACCTGCCTCGGTCAGCTGGAGCTCGCCGCCGTCCTCGAAGCGGAGGCGGAACATCGGTGTCTTCGCTCCTTTCGCGCCGGCCGCAACGTGCTTCAGCCGTCCGGCGCTCATCAGGTGCACCATCAGCACGAGCTCCCCGTCCGCGGTGGGGAGGAGGAAGCGCTTCGCCCGCCGCTCGACCCGGAGCGTTCTGCCGTCGAGCGCGGACAGCGGCGGATCGATCGTCTTCAGCGTGGCGACGTGCGCGGGGCCGGCATGCGCCACCGGCGACGCCGCCACGAGCGGGTCGAGCTGACGGCGCCAAGCCTCGACTTCGGGTAGCTCGGGCAGCGTAGGCTCCTCGCGGGCGATTGACGGTGGACGCGATCAGGGTAGTCGTCAGACGCGGTGCCGTGGTCGAGGCGGTGCACCGGGTGCATGCCGCGACCACGTGGGGCGAGTCTTTCGGCGACCCGGCGCTGCCTTTCCTGCTTCGCTCCTCGGTGAAGCCGCTGCAGGCGATTCCGTTCGCCGAGGGCTACGACGATCTCGAGGACGACGAGCTCGCGATCGCGTGCGCCTCCCATCACGCCGAGCCGGCGCAGCTCGCTGCCGTGCGCAAAGTGCTCGCGCGGGCCGGTGCCACGGTCGACGATCTCGAGAACGGCACGCAGGAGGGTCGTCCCGACGGGCGGCTCGGGCACAACTGCTCGGGCAAGCACGCAGGCATGCTCGCTGCGTGCCGGGCGCACGGGTGGCCGCTGCATCCGTACCGCGATCCTGCCCACCCGCTGCAGCTGCGGATCGCGGGCATGGTCGGCGAGGTGGCGGCGATCGACGGTTGCGGGCTCCCGACGTTTGCCTCGACGCTCACCGACGCCGCTTCGCTGCTGACGCGGACGCCGCCGAGGATCCGCGAGGCGATGCGCGCACGACCCGAACTGGTCGGCGCGACTCGCGGCGCCCCCGACACCGATCTGATGCGCGAGTGCGACGGGTGGATCGCCAAGGGCGGTGCGGAAGGGCTCTTCTGCGCGGCGCACGAAGACGGGCGCGGGCTCGCGCTCAAGACGGAGGACGGTTCGTATCGCGCGATCCGCTCGGCGCTCGGCGTGCTCCTCGGACTCGATTCGTTCCGTGAGGTTCCGCTGACGAACAGCCTCGGCGAGACCGTAGGCTCCGTCTCGGCATGAACTCGCTCGCGTTCCTGGGCAACGACAGCCTTTCGCGGAGCCCGGCTCCGCCGGGCGGGAGCGGAAGGCGGCCAGGGGCGTGAGGGTCTTCATCGTGAGCGACATGGAGGGTGTTGCCGGAATCGTCAAGTGGCAGCAGGTGACCGGCGGCCACGACATGTACGAGGAGGGGCGCCGGTTGTACACGGGCGAGATCAACGCCGCTGTTCGCGGCGCCAACGCTGCCGGAGCAACGGAGATCGTCGTCATGGACTGCCACGGTGCCGGCGAAGGGTGGACGTTCAACTCGCTGATCCCCGAGGAGCTCGATCCCGATTGCGAGTACGTCGTTCAGAACGAGTGGACGGAGTACGTCGAGTACCTCGAGCAGGGCGTCGACGCTGCGCTGTTCGTCGCCATGCACGCGATGGCGGGCACGCGTGACGGTGTGCTCGCGCACACGGTGAGCGGCTCGTCGTGGTGGCGTCTGCGCTTCAACGGCGTCGAAGTGGGTGAGACGGGCATCAACGCAGCGCTCTGCGGGGCCTGGGGCTGCCCGGTCCTGCTCGTCACCGGTGACGAGGCGTCGTGCCGCGAGGGGCGGGCGCTGCTCGGGGACGGTCTGACGACCGTCGCCGTGAAGAAGGGGCTTGGGCGGTTCAGCGCCCGCCAGCTTCCGGCCGTGCGCGCACGAGAGCGGATCGAGGCGGGAGCGAAGCGGGCGCTCGCGGATCTTCGCGCGGTCGCGCCGTACGATCCCGGACACCCGTGCGAGATCACGGTCGACTTCAACACCTCCGACCACGTCGAGCAGTACCGCTACCGCGAAGGTGTCGAGATCACCGAGTCGAGGCAGATCGTCTCGCGCGCCGACGACTGGTGGACGGCGTGGCGGCAGTTCTTCTTCTAGCCGCGGCTACACACGCAGGTCGTAGGTCGTAGCGCCAGCCCGAGAGCGAGTCCACGCACGTCAGCCATGCGAGCACATCGGGCGGGTACTGCGAGTCGAGTCGCGCGAAGGTCCACCGGCCTTCGTCGGTCTCCGGGGTGCGATCGACGCTCACGCACACCCAACCGTCAGGCTCGACGTCGAGCGTCCGCAAGGCGATCCTCAGGACTTCGGCCTCCGTGGCGCGCGGCTCGTCGTCGACGATGAACATCACGCCCCTGTGCCGCAAGGCCTCGAACGGGTGATCCTCGATCGGGTATACGCGACTCTTCTCTCCGCCGAGTACGGTGAGGGAGCCGCCCGTGCTCCGTGCCTGGTCAGCCGCAGTGTTTGCCGCCCTCGTCTGCGTGGGTGCCGCCGGCGCGGGGTCGGCCTCCTCGCCGCTGCCGCAGCTTCCTGCGGCATGGCCGCACACGTTGCAGTTCGGCTTGGCCGACTCGCCCGGTGACGCTGCCGCGTTGCGCAAGGCTGCTCCGTTGGGGTTCCGCTACCAGTATCTCGCGGGCGGCGTGAACACGGGGCAGGGCTGGTCGACGTGGAATCCGAACGGGACGTTCGCCTCGATGTATGTCGCAGACTCGTGGAGCCACGGCGAGGTCCCTGTGCTGACGTACTACATGCTCCTGCAGTCGAAGCCGGGCGGCGGTGGCGAGGCGCATGCCGACCTCACCAACCTCCAGGATCCCGCGACGATGTCGGCGTACTGGAACGACGTGCGGCTGCTGTTCACGCGCGTGAAGGGGTCGAAGCCCGTGGTCGTGCACGTCGAGCCGGACCTGTGGGGCTACCTCGAGCAGGCGAACGCGGTCGGGCCTGCGTCGGCTTTCGCCCAGGAGTGGATCAAGCTCCGCGACCAGCTCGCGCCGAACGTGATCCTCGCCTACCACCTGAGCGGCTGGGGGACGAAGCACGACATCGTCTACGAGAAGCCGCCGGATGCCACCGTTCGCGCCTACGCGGCGCAGTCAGCGGCGTTCTACCGATCGCTGCACGCGCAGTTCGACATCGCGTTCGAGGACTTCTCGGACCGCGATGCCGGCTTCTACGCGAAGGTCGAGAACAATCCGAACACGTGGTTCAAGCCCGCCGACTTCCATCGGCATCTGCTGTACGCGCAGACGTTCGTGCGACTTGCGGGCGTGCGCATGGTGGCCTGGCAGATCCCGCTCGGGAACACCTTGATGCGCGCCGAGAACAACGCGTGGGACCACTTCCAGGACAACCGGGTGCAGTGGCTCCTGGGTGACGGCTCCCGTGCGCACCTGCGGCAGTACGTCGCCGCGGGGTTCGCGGGGTTCCTGTTCGGAGGCGGCGCGGACGGGACGACGTGTGCCTGTGACGCGGCGAAGGACGGCGTCACGAATCCGGCGCCGATCGACGGCAACACGCGGCCGTCCCTCTCGGCCGACGACGACGGTGGTTACTTCAAGGCGCAGGCGCGCAGCTACTACCGCGCGGGTGCACTCCCGCTGCCCCGATGAGCGGGCCCGTCGTTGCGTGCCTCGGCGACTCGATCACCGAGGGCTCGCCGTACTGGGACTCGCGGCGGCGCATCGGCAACCCCATGGGGCAATGGGAGCACTGGGCGGCGCTTCGGCATCCCGATCTCGAGCTCCGCAACTTCGGCATCTGGGGCCAGCGGGTCGACGAGATCGCCTCGCGGTTCGACGAGGCTGTTCTCCGTGCCGATGCGCTCGTCGTGCAGGGCGGCATCAACGACATCGCGCAGGGACGCACGATCGACGGCGCGGCAGTCGTGCTGGAAGGGATGGTCGAGAGGGCCCTCGAGCTCGGCATCCCGGTTGCGCTGTGCGACGTGCTGCCGTGGAACAACGGGTGGCCCGACGCGGAGCGGCCGATCCGCGAGTTGAACGCACGCATTCATGCGCTGGGTGTTCCCGTGCTGGGGTTCCACGACACGCTCGAGGATCCCGAGAGCCCGGGGCGGATGAAGGCGGAGTGGACGCATGCGGACGGCGACCACCCCTCGATCGCCGGCTACCGCCGCCTCGGCGAGCTGGCGTTTCGCTTCCCGTTCGGGGTCTGACCCGGGTCTGACCCCGGCGGTTCGAGCGCCATGGCCGGGTGGTGCATGTCCGCGCGGACGCTTTGACCGCCGTTGCAGGGCAAGTTGCGGCTTCCCCCGGGCGTGGGGTCAGACCCGGGTCTGACCCCGGCGGTTCGTTCTCGCGAACGATGACGGGCTGCGGGTTCGTGGCTACCGTGCCTTGGCCATGGCACTGCTCTCTCTTCGCGGCGCGGCCAAGAGCTTCGGTTCGCGGTTGATCCTCGACGGCCTGGACTTCGATGTCGAGCCGGACGCACGCGTCGGCGTGATCGGGCCGAACGGCGGCGGGAAGTCGACGATGCTCCGCATCCTGGCGGGGCTCGAGACCGCCGACGCAGGCGAGTTGACGCAGCGGCGCGGCCTCGTCGTTGCGTTCGTGCCGCAGCAGCCCGAGGGCGACCAGCGCAATGCGCTCGAGACGGCACGCGCCGCCCGCTCCGACTTGCTGGACCTCGAGCGTGAGCTCGCCGGGGTGGAGGCCCAGCTCGGCGACTCGGGAAGCGACCTCTCACGCATGACGCGCCTGCTCCGCCGGCAGGAAGAGCTCATCGAACGGTGGACGGCCGCCGGCGGTCCGGGTTTCGAGGGGCGCGCGCGGGCGCTGCTCTTCGACGTCGGGCTCGTCGAGGACGATGTCGCAAAGCCGACCAGGCTGCTGTCGGGCGGGCAGCGGAAGCTCGTCACGCTCGCGGTAGCACTGCTTCACGACCCCGACGTGCTCTTGCTCGACGAGCCCGAGGCCCACCTCGACATCGATGCGCGCGAACGCCTCGAAACACTGATCGGCGCCTTCGACGGTGCGGTCGTCGCCGTCTCTCACGACCGTTATCTGCTCGACGAGACCGTCTCGCGGATCGCCGAGCTCTCAGGCGGTCGCATCCGGATGTGGCCCGGCAACTACTCCGCCTACACCGTTGCGCGCGAGCTCGAGTTGCAGCGCCAGCAGCAGCTCTACGTCACGCAGCAGAAGGAGATCGCCCGCCTCGAAGAGGCGATCCGGCGGTTCGAGGACTGGGCCCGCCGCGTCGTCGACGAACGTCACATCAAGCAGGCGCGAAACAAGCAGCGTCAGATCGACCGTATGGAAAAGGTCGACCGGCCCGTGCTCGAGCGGCGCAAGATCGCACTCGAGCTGCGCCCGCACGCGCGCGGCGGCGAGCGGGTCGTCGAGCTCGTCGAAGTCGGAGTCGAGCTCGGCGGGACGCCGATTCTCGCCGGCGTCGACCTGACGGTGTTGCGCGGCGAGCGCGTGGGTGTCGTCGGTGAGAACGGTGCAGGGAAGTCGGTGCTCTTGCGCCTGCTCGCCGGAGACCTGCCGCCGACCGAAGGCGAGCGCAAGGCCGGCCCCTCGATCCGGTTCGGCCGGCTCGCGCAGGACCGTCGCCCCGACGATCCCAATGCAACCCCGCTCGAGCTCGTTCGTCTGAGCGCGCCGATCTCGGAGGGCGAGGCCGTCTCGCGACTGATGAAGTTCCTCTTCTCGTACGAGCAGGTGCGGCGTCCGCTGAGCACTCTGTCGGGAGGCGAATGGACCCGGCTGCAGCTCTTGCTGCTGATGCTCGAAGGAGCAAACTGCCTCCTGCTCGACGAGCCGACGAACCACCTCGACATCGAGTCCGTGGAGATGCTCGAATCCGCGCTCGAGTCGTTCGAAGGCACCGCGATCTTCGTCTCGCACGACCGTTACTTCCTCGACCGGATCGCCGATCGAATCGTCGAGGTGTCGGAGGGCGGCGTCCGCTCGTTCGAAGGCGGCTGGTCGAACTGGCGGCGGCGATCGACGTCGGTCTACGACGAGGAGGTCAGCGCGACGCTCTGATCGGCCTGCTCGATCACGAGCGGGTCGTGGGTTGCACAGACGACCGCTGCTCCGCTCGTGTGGGCGAGCCGGCCGAGCAGCACGGCGACCGCGACCGCGTTCGCGCCGTCGAGGCGCGACGTCGGCTCGTCTGCGAGCAGGAGCGCAGGGCGTGAAGCCAGGGCGCGCGCGATCGCCGTCCGCGCACGCTCACCCTGCGAGAGCCGCGCGACGCGTTGCGTTGCACGATCGGTGAGCCCGACCGAGTCGAGTGCAGCCAGTGCGGCCGGCCGATCTTCGAGCCCCCGTACTGCGAGCGCCAGCTCGACGTTCTCGAGCGCCGAGAGATGCGGAATCAGGCCGACCTGCTGGCCGACGTAGGCGATCCTGGCGCGGCGTAGAGCGGCCCGCCCCGCGCGGTCGAGCGAGGTCAGCTGCACTCCGTCCACCTCGATCGATCCGTCGTCCGGCAGCTCGAGGCCGGCGAGCAGATGCAGCAGCGTCGTCTTGCCGGAGCCCGACGGCCCGGTGACGGCGTGCAGCAGGCCACCGCGAAGCTCGGCGGAGAGCCCGTCGAACACGACCGTGTCGCCGAAACGCTTCTGCAGCCCGTGCACAGCCGCCGCGACGCGCCTCGCGGGCTCCGGCTCCGGAGCGGTGCCAGGCACCTCGGTGCCTGGCACCGGGCCCTCGATCGAGCTGCCCTCCGCCGCCTCGACGACGACCGAGCCGGTCCCGAGTCGAGCAGTGGCGTGCGTGCCGATCCCGGCGCGGAGCAGCAGCTCCTCCGGCAGGCGGAGCCAGCCGCCTCGCCCGACGACGATCGTGTCGCTCTCCGCTCCGTCGCGCGCCCACTCCTCGGACACGCGTCCGTCGCGGATGCGGACGATGCGGTCGGCGATCCGCGTCGACTCGGGGTCGTGGCTGACGATCACCGTCGTGCATCTGTGCTCGCGCACCAGCTCGGCCAGCGCGCCGTAGACCTGGTCGGCGGTCGCTGCGTCGAGCTCGCCGGTCGGCTCGTCAGCGAGGAACACACGCGGCCGGTGCGCGAGAGCAGCGCACAGCGCGATGCGCTGCTGCTCTCCACCGGACAGCTGTGCGGGGAGCCGGTTCCGCTTCCCGGCGAGGCCGACCCGCTCGAGCAGCTCGTCCGCCCGGCGCAGACGCTCCGAGCGGTCCGCTCCCCGCAGGCCCAGCTGCAGCGCGACGAGCTGCCGGGCGGTCAGCTCCGGCGAGAGCGCCCTCGTGTAGTGCTGGTCGGCGTAGCCGAGAAGCGACGAGCGATAGCGGGCGAGCTGGCGGGCCGGAAGCTTGCCGACGTCCTCTCCGTAGACGCGCACGATGCCGGCCGAGGGCCGGTCGAGGCCCGCGAGGATCCTGAGCAGCGTCGATTTGCCGGAGCCGCTCGGCCCGAGGACGGTCAGCACCTCGCCGTCGGCGACGCGGAGCGACAGTCCCTGCAACGCTGCGGCGTCGCCCTCCGGCGTCGAGTGGACGCGGAAGACGTCCCGCAGCTCGATCGCGGGAGCGTTCATGCCGCCACCTCTGCTGCACGAGACGGTGCGCGTCCTCGCAGACTCGTCGCCACGGCGACGAGCAGCGCGGCGAGCAACACGTAGGCGACGGCCGCGATCGCGAGCAGTCCCCAGTCGAGCGCCAGGCGAAGCGGTGGCTCCGGCTCGGCGGCGGCGGCGGTCACCGAGACGAGCGCCAGCACGAGTGCCGAGAGGATCGCCCCGAGCACGAGACCGCCGGCGATCCCGAATGCGGCGACGAGCAGCGCTCGGATCCGGAGGTGGGCGCGGATCGTCGACGGTGCGGCTCCCTGCGCCTCGAGGTCGAAGAGCTCGCCGCGGTCGTCGCGCACGTCGGAGACGATGGCGAGCAGCAGGCCGACCAGCGCGAGCAGCAAGGCGACCGCCGCGGTGCCCGCGAGCGTCAGCAACGCACCGCGCGCGAGTGGATCCGCCTCGAGCGTTCGCAACGTCGCCGCGCGTGAGGTGATCGTCAGCGCGGTGAACGGGGCCCGGCCGAGGCGGGCAGCGGTTGCCGCTTCCTGCGCCCGCGGCACGTCCAGCCAGAGCTCGTCGGTCGTGCCGAGGCCGGGCGACCGGGTATCGAACAGCGTCGACATCGTCTGCCGGTCGGCGATCACGGCGTCGCCGACGATCGACGGAAAACGGCGGATCACACCGACGACGCGGGCAGCAACCTGCTCGCCCTCCACCTGCAGCGGGATGATCCCGCGCGGGCCGGCTTCCGCGGCGACGGCCCGCGTCGCCAGCACCGGGATCGGGCGTCCGTCGGTCGGCTGGGCAGGGCGAAGGACGGCGGGCCGGTCCGGCGTGATCAGGTAGCCGACGCGTGGAGGCGGTGCCGCTCAAGGCCGCGGTCCCGACGAAGCCGTGGAGGGCGCCGCGCACCGGTATGCCGTTGACGCGCGGCGTCCCGAAGGTGGCCACGCCCTTCGCGCTCGGCTGGATGCCGATGCCGCCGTTCGCGGAGCCGTGGAGGTTGTTCGCCGTCAGGGTGAACTGGAGCTGTGCCAGCGTCCCGTGCCGGAACGGGATCCGGCCGCGCAGGACGACGAGCTTGTTGCCGTTCGAGTGTCCGAGCGACACCGGCTGGTAGTCGTCGAGCGACGAACGGAAGATCGCGATCACGCCGATGTCGTCGCCGCGCACGGTCACGGGCAGCGTGAACACTCGACCCGGTGGGAGGGCGAGTGTGCGCAACGACATAGTCGACGGAGGCACGAGCTTTCGACCCAGTTCACCCAGTGAGAGTGCAGCGAAGTCGTGCCGCCATCCGCCGACGGCCGCGAGGCCGGGTGTCGGCAGGCCGAGCATCGTGAACGTGGCGCCACTGGGGACGTTGCCGGTGAGCCGCAACACACGCGTCGGCGCCGCCGGGTACGCGGAGGCAGGCGCACCGTGCAAGACGGGAATCAGCTGCGCGAGATCCTCGGTGAGCACGAACGACGACGGCACCGCATACGAGGACTCGTCGTGTTGGCCCTGGACGAGCGTCGATCGGTAGACGAGGGCGAACAGCGCCAGTCCGACGCTCGCCACGAGGAACGTCGCCGCGATCGCGGCGTGACCCGGGTTTCGCGCGAGCGATGCGGCTGCGAGCCGCACGGAGATCGGTCCGCGCCTGCCGAGTCGACCGACAGCGCGCAGAGCCGGTGCGAGCAGGCGCGCAGCCAGCACCGCAGTTGCGAACACGATCAGCGCCGGCACCAGCAACAGGAACGCGCTCGTGCCCGTGCTCGACGCGAGTGCGGGCGCATCGATCGATCCGCGCGCCCACCCGATCAGGACGATCGCAATCGCCCCGAGAGCGGCTGCGTCGAGCGGCGTGAATGCGAGGCGCCCGAACTGAATGCCCGGCGCCCGCACGGTCGCGTAGAGAAGCAGTCCGGCGATCGCTGCAACCGCCGCCGCGGCGAGCAGGCCGTCTCGCGACAGCAGGCTGTGCACCACGACCTGCCCGGCGGGCGACCCTGCGCGATCTGCGACGAGTGCGGCCACCGCACCGCCGAGCACCCACCCCACGATCGTGCCGGTGACCGCCAACGCGGCCGCCTCTGCGAGCGTGAACAGCTCGACCTGCCAGCGCGTCGCGCCGAACCAGACGAGCCGCCGCCGTGCGTCGCCGACATCGCGGCGCAGCGCGGACGCTGCGAGCACGGTGAACGCGAGCAGGAGCGCCGCACCTTCGCCGCCGAGGAGCAGTAGACGCCGCGAGGCGGCGGTCGACGACGCCTTGGCTGCGGTCAGGGTCTCGGTGGGAGCAGTGACCTCGAACTCGTCAGGGCTCGCTTCGAGTTGCGCCGAGATGCGCTGGACGCGGGCGGAGAAGGCGCCGACCGACCAGGGATGGATATCGCCGCTTCGCACCGGGACGAACCAGGCATAGGAGCGGTAGAAGGTCTCGAGCTCCGTGGTGCGCGAGAGCCCGGCGATTCCGTCTGCGATCACGACCGGCGACGGCTGCGGCGTGTGGTAGCGAACCGCCTGGGCGATCATCACCGTCGGCGGCGCGGGCAGCACGAAGGGAGCGATCGGCGCCTCCGGCTTCAGCGCGGCGCGTCCGACCACGATCAGGTGCAGCGCCGGAGTGGACGGGATCGGCCCGGCGCCCTCGAGCCGCAGGACTTCGCAGTGTGCCGGCACGCAAGTCGCCGGCAGGCGGCCCGAGATCAGGCGCACGTAGCGGCCGAGGCCGTCGGCGGCGCGGAGGTTGACCAGTCGCCCCTGGATCGACGACTCGCGGAACAGCATCGCGGCGGCCGGTTCCGCGCCCGTCACCTGGCGCAGCTGAGGCACGACCTCGTCGTTCAGCCGCGGGAAGCTGTCGACAGCCCCGCTCCAGGTGACCTGAACCTGGCGGTCGGCCGGCTGAAGCTGCGCCGTCGCCAGAGCGAGCGAACGGTCCTGCATCACGAGCCGTCCGCCGAGCACCGCCGCCAGCACCGCCGCGCCTGCGGCGACGCCCAGGGCGATCAGGAGCGCCCGCTCCCCGCCCGCCCTGAGGCGCGCCCCGACGAGGCGAAGCGGGAAGGCGAAGCGTCGCAGCGACACCGGTACTCGTATCGTACCGGTGTCTAGAATGCGGGGCAACCGTGAGCCCGCGCTACGACGTCCCCAAGGCCGCCCCGGAGCCGTTGCGCGCGGTGCAGCAGTTCATCAACAGCGTCGACCTGGAGAATGACACCGACTGGCTCCCGGGCTGGCTCGAGGCGCACGCGCTCGCCAACGAGCTCGAACGGGCACGAGAGCTGCGCGAGGCCCTTCGTGCGCTCGCGCTCGCGAACAACGGCTTCCCCTTCGACCCGGCGGCGATCGGGGTCCTCAACGCCGCGGCGCGGCGGCTGTCGCTCGAGCTGTCCGTCGACGGCCACCTCGGCGTCTGCGCCGAGGGCGACAAGCTCGACCGGATCGTCGCCGTCGCCCTCGCGGCGATGCTCGACGGCAGCTGGGAACGGCTCAAGGCGTGTCGCAATTGCCGCTGGTCGTTCTACGACTACTCGCCGAACCGATCGGCAACCTGGTGTTCGATGCAGCTCTGCGGGAATCGAAAGAAGACGCGCGCCTACCGCCGCCGCAAGGCCGCGGGTTGAGGTTCCGAGCCGCGCTCGGCGGCCTCGCGCTCGCGTTCACGCCGGGCTTCAACGTCACGAACATCGGCGCCGTCGCCGATCGCACGGCGCACGCCTACGGCGTCGGGCTCGCGGTCGTCGGGCTGTTCACGACGGCACTGTTCGTCACGCACGCCGCGTTCCAGATCCCAGCCGGACGGCTCTGCGACCGCTTCGGAGCGCGGATCGTCGGCGGCACCGGCCTGGCGGTGGTCGCGGTTTCGTCCGCGTCTGCGCTTCTGTGGCGCGAGGCGGCCTTCGCGATCGCGATGCGCCTCGTCGCCGGCGTGGGGACGGCGGGGTCGTTCGTGGCGGGGAGCGACTACATCCGGTCGACGATCGGCACGCCGGTGGCCCAGGGCGCCTACGGCGCCGTGAGTGTGACCGCGGGCGGGCTCGCTCTCGCCCTCGTTCCGCTCTGGGGGACGTGGAGCGCGCCCTTCGCGGCTGCCTCCGTGGTCGCCGCGGCGGGTGTGCTGCTGGTCGCCCTCGCCCCGAAGGGCGCGCGCCTGTCCCGTCGCGGGGCGGTCGCGGGGGTCTTCGACCGGCGGCTGCGCCCGCTCGCCGTGTGGCATTCGGCGTCCTTCGGGCTGTCGGTGGTCGTCGGCAACTGGGTCGTGACGCTGCTCGAGCGTGCGGGCGACCTCTCCGAGCACATCGCCGGCGTCGCAGGCGGTCTCGTGCTGGCGGTCGGCGTGGTCTCGCGTCCGCTCGGCGGTCGCTTCATCGACCGCCCGGCGGTCGTTCAGTGGAGCTTCGTCGTCGGCGGCGCCGCCGTCGCGCTGATGACGGCCGTCTCGGCCGTGCCGACGGCGGTCGTCGTCTGCGCCGTCGCCGGCTTCGCGGCCGGCATCCCGTTCGCGCCGTCGTTCGCCGGGGCTCAGCGGATGCGGCCCGATGCGCCGGCGGCCGCCATCGGGGTGGTCAACATGGCTGCCGCCGCGACGATCCTGGTCGGGACGCCGCTGCTCGGGCTCGCCTTCTCGCTACCCGGAGACGGGCGTGTCGGCTTCGCCGTCCTCGCCTTGCTCTGGGCGGCCGCGGCGCTCACGCGCCCACGCTGATCGAGATCGTCGCGCCGGGCCGCAGCCGCCGCAACAACTGCACGAGCTCGGTTCGCGGCAGCGACACGCAGCCGTTGGTCGGATGGCCGCGGTCGTCGTGCAGGAAGATCGCCGACCCGCGGCCCGGGACCGCCGGACGCGTGTTGTACTCGATGAGCGCGAACTCGCGGTACGCGACGGTCGAGCGCCACAGCGCCTCGCTGCTGCCGTGGAACGGTGGCACCGCACCGCAGGCGATGTGCTGGAAGGTGTTGTACGCGGGTGACGACGAATCTTCGTCCCACCAGTCCCCGCACCGGAGCCGGTGATAGCGGAGGTGCAAGCCCGGATCGGGATCGAGGCCGTAGACCACCGGGCCGAGCGCGAACGTCCCGATCGGCGTCGTGCCGTCCCCTTCGCGGTGGTGCGTCGAGAGGCCCCCGTATCCGACCCAGGCGCGCCACGGCCCGAGGACCCGACGGCCGCACTCCGTCAGCGTCACCTGCCCCGAGGTCGACGACATCGCCGGTGCGATCACCTGGATTCGCTGTGGGCACGCCTGGAGGGCCAGCACGAGTGCGAGCGTGAGCACGCCTCGAGGGTACGTTTCCGCGCATGGCTGCGCTGCCGCCGTTCAGCGCCACGGCCGCGCCGGTGACGGTCGAGGAGCTCGGCCGCTCCTGGCATCCCGGCTGCCCTGTCGGGCCGACGAGCTTGCGCCGCGTGACAGTCTCGTACGTCGGGTTCGACGGCCGGGCACATCGTGGAGAGCTCGTCGTCAACCGCGCCGTGACCTCGGACGTCGCCAAGGTCTTCCGGCGTCTGTACGACGCGCGGTTCCCGATCCGCCGGATCCGCCCGGTCTCGGCGTACGGGGGGAGCGACGACCGCTCGATGGCGGCCGACAACACGTCAGCGTTCAACTGCCGCTACGCCGTCGCTTCCGGCCCGAAGCGGTGGTCGGTCCACGCGTACGGCGAGGCGGTCGACGTGAACACGGTCGAGAACCCGTATCTCGAAGGCGGCCGCGTGCTGCCGCCGGCGGGCCGCGCGTACACCGACCGTGCGGACGTCCGGCGGGGCATGGCCGTCTCCGGGGGTGTCCTGGTGCGCGCGTTCGCGTCGGTGGGCTGGCTCTGGGGCGGTCGCTGGAGCGCGACGCCCGACTGGCAGCACTTCTCGAAGACCGGCGGCTAGCGAGGAGCCGCGGCGGGCTCGATGTCCTCGAGGCGGTCGACGCGGGCGAGGGCCGGGAAGGCGCGGTGCCAGCCGAGCGCGAGCGCGACGGTGACGAGACCGCCGGCGACGACCGCCGGCACGGCGCCGAGCAACGCTGCCGCTGCGCCCGACTCGAAGGCGCCGAGCTCGTTCGACGCGCTGATGAAGACGTTCTCGACGGCGTTCACCCGCCCTCGGAGGTCGCTCGGGGTGGCGAGCGCAGCGATCGTGGAGCGGATGTTCATCGAGATCATGTCGACGAAGCCGCTGACCGCGAGGGCGACCAGCGACACCCAGAACCACCGTGAGAGCCCGAACACGATCATGCTGGCGCCGAACGCGCCGACGACGAGGAGCAGCGTTCGTCCGGCGCGGCCCCCGAGCGGCCGGCGGGCGAGGCGGATCCCCGCCACGAGTGCGCCCACGGCCGGCGCGCTGCGCAGGATGCCGAGCCCGAACGGACCCGTGTGGAGGATCGATCGGGCGAACAGCGGCAGCAGCGCGACCGCGCCGCCGAACAGGACGGCGAACAGGTCGAGCGTGATCGCCCCGAGGAGGACCGGCGTGGCCCTGATCAGTCGGATGCCGCCGAGCAGGCTCTCGAGGCGTGGTGGTGGCTCGTCGCTCGCCGGGGAGCGACGGTCGGGGACCATCAACACCCAGCCGGCCGACACGACGAGCATGGTGACGGCGACCGTGTACAGCGCTTTGGGCTCGATCGCGAACAGGAGCCCGCCCGCGGCGGGGCCGGCGACGGTCGCCAGCTGGCCCGCGACCGAGCGCAGGGCGAGCGCGCCGGCGAGCAGGTTGGTCGGGACGATCTCCGGCGTCAGAGAGCGCCCGGCCGGCGCGCCGAACGCCTGGGTGACTCCGGTCAGGGCGGCGAGCGTGATGAAGGGCCAGAGCTCGTGTGCGCCCTGGATCGTGACCAGGAGCAAGAGCCCTGCGACGACCGCTTCGGCCAGGATCGACGCCGCGAAGAGCCGCACGCGCGGCACCCGGTCGGCGATCTGGCCGGCCGGCAGCGCGAGCAGCGGCAGCGGCACGAACTCGGCCAGCCCGATCAGGCCGAGGTCGAATGCGCTCTGGTGGATCGCGTAGACCTGCCAGCCGACTGCGACTGCGACCATCTGGGTCGCAAACCCGGAGGTGAAGAAGCCGCTCCACAGCCGCCGGAAGTCGCGGTGGTGAAGCGCGGGCGGCAGCTGACGCCGGGCGGGGCCGAGGAACGACACGAGGCCGAACTCTGCCGGTGACGCCGGTTGGGGCGCTTCTCGGACGGGTTCTTAGGTTCTCCACAGGTGCCTCCGAGTCGGCTCCGAGCCGGGGTGGCTTCCCTGCAGGTGTGACCTCGAACCCGAAGAAGGGAAGTGACATGTTCAGCTCTTCAAGGCGGCGCGCTGCGGCACTCGTCGCAGTTGTCGTGCTCGTCGGTGCGGGAGCCGCCGCCATTGCGTACGGCTTGGGCGCGCACCAAGCGTCCACGACCACCCAGGCCGTCGCGACCCCCGTGACCTCGACACCCTCCGCCACGACCACGAGGACCGCCAACACGAGCGGGCCGCAGACGATCGCTCAGATTGCGAAGGACGTCTCGCCGGGCGTCGTCGAGGTCGACGTGACCTCCTCGAGCGGCGGCACGCAGACGGTCCCGTTCGGCGGTGGTGGCGGCGGCGGAACGACGGAGGCGGAGGGCACAGGATTCGTGATCGACACTGCCGGTCACATCGTCACGAACGAGCACGTCGTCCAGGGTGCAAGCTCGGTGACCGTGAGGTTCGACGATCAATCGACCTACAAGGCGACGGTCGTCGGCAGCGACGAATCGACCGACCTCGCCGTGCTCAAGGTGAATGCGCCCGCGAGCGTCCTCCACCCGCTCACGTTCGGTGACTCGAGCACCGTCGGGGTCGGCGACGGCGTGATCGCGATCGGCGACCCGTACCAGCTCGACGACACCGTGACGAGCGGGATCGTCAGCGCCGTCGGCCGCGAGATCACCTCTCCGAACAACATGCCGATCGAGAATGCGATCCAGACCGATGCCGCGATCAACCACGGCAACTCGGGCGGCCCGCTGCTCAACCTCGACGGCAAGGTGATCGGCGTCACCGCGCAGATCCAGAGCCAGGGCGGCGGCAACGAGGGCATCGGCTTCGCCATCCCGTCGACCACCGTCCAGAGCGTCACGTCGCAGCTGATCTCGACCGGCAGCGTCAAGCACGCGCTGCTCGGGGTCAAGGTCGTGACGATCCCGGCGAGTCTCGCGGGCACGATCGGTGACGCGGCCGGCGTGGCCGTGACGACCGTCGAGTCGAGCACGGCCGCCTCTTCGGCGGGCCTGAAGGCCTCGACCGGCACCGTGACGATCGCCGGCGTCCAGTATCCGACCGGCGGTGACGTGATCACGAGCGTGGACGGGACGGACGTCGCCACCGCCCAGCAGCTCCGCGCGATCATCGACACCCATCAGCCGGGTGACGTGGTCAAGCTCGCCGTCGTACGGGACGGCCAATCGCGTACCGTGTCTGCGACCTTGGGAACGCGGCCCGCGAATTCGTGAGGGGTTCCTGGCGCAGGATCTTCCTGTCGGCGACCGTGGCGATAGCCGCGGTCGCCGCACTGCCCGCGTTGGCCGCTGCCGCCTCGGGTGACGAGCAGAGCTCGAACTGGGCGGGGTGGGCGATCGCCGATTCTCAGACGATCGCCGGCTCGCCGATCACCGGGTCGACCTCGACGCTCTCGTTCACGAGCACGACCGCCACCTGGGTCCAGCCCAAGGTGAACTGCACGCCGAACCAGCCCTCGTACTCCGCGTTCTGGGTGGGTCTCGGCGGTCTTGCCTCCGACTCGAACGCGCTCGAACAGGTGGGGACACAGGCGAACTGCACCCCTGCCGGCAAGGCGGTCTACAGCGCCTGGTACGAGCTCGTGCCGGCGCCCTCGGTGAACGTGAAGCTCACGATCCTCCCGGGCGACGTGATCTCGGCGTCGGTGAACGTCGAGCCGACCGGCATCCTCGTCCAGGTGAAGAACCGGACGCGGAAGACGAACTTCACGAAGCTCCTGCCCACGCCTGCGAACACGGACTTCACCTCGGCCGAATGGATCGCCGAGGCACCGTCGGCATGTGACGCCATGCTGGTTCACTGCCGGGCGTTGCCGCTGGCGAACTTCGGCGCAGTCCCCTTCACGCGCATCGCGGCGATTGCCAACAGCCATCCGGGAACGGTCACCGACACGTCCTGGGCGTCGACGGCGATCGATCTCGTGCCCGACGCCACGAGCCACTTCGGCGGGTTCGGGACGTCCGGAACGGCGACCCCGACGGCGGTCGACGCGACCGGCCGTTCCTTCCAGGTCTTCTTCGGCACTTCGTAGCCCGAGGCGTCCCTCCCCCGCCCGGGGGACAGGCGCCTACGCCCGGCTGCCGATGCCGTTTCAGTGCAGCCTGCTCGGGAGGAGACCACGCGCTCGCCGGGGCCGGCGGCGTACGACGATGTCGAGCGCCGCTACCGGACGCTCGTCGAGCAGCTTCCACTCGTCGTCTACATCGACGCACTCGACGCTGCCAGCTCGAATGTCTTCACGAGCAGGCAGATCGAGCCGCTGCTCGGGTACAGCGTCGAGGATTGGGCGTCCGACGCAACGCTGTTCGTCCGGACGCTTCATCCCGAAGACCGCGATCGCGTGCTGACCGCGCATGCGCGGACGCATGCCACGCACGAGCCGCTCTCGGTCGAATACCGGCTGCTGGCGGGCGACGGCCGGGTCGTCTGGGTGCGAGACGAGGGAGTCGTCGTCGTCGACGACGATGGAAGCCCGCTGTACCTGCAGGGGTATCTGCTCGACGTCACCGCGGAGCGGGAGGCGCAGGCTCAGCTCCGGCAGATGGCGCTCTACGACCCGCTGACGGGTCTCGCCAACCGTGCGTTCTTCCATGAGCAGCTCCAGCATGCGGCAGCGCTCCGCAAGGAGGGCGGAGAGCAGACTGCGCTCCTGTTCATCGACCTGAACCACTTCAAGGAGGTCAACGACCGCTTCGGGCACGACGTCGGCGACGCGGTTCTCGCGCGCCTCGGGCAGCGAATCCAGCACACGGTCCGCGCCGGCGACGGCGCCGCCAGGCTCGGTGGAGACGAGTTCGCGATCGTCCTCGCCGCGGTGAGCGAGCCGGCCGAGGCCGCCCGCGCAGCCGAGCGGCTGCTCCAGCGGATCGTCGAGCCGATCGGACTCGGTCCGGCATTCGTCTCGGTCACGGCGAGCATCGGCATCGCGCTGGGCGACGAGCCGGAGCTCCTGCTGAAGGAAGCTGACGCCGCGATGTATCGGGCCAAGAGCCTGCGCGAGGCGGGCTTCGCATTCTTCGACCCCGTCCTCGATCGCTCTGCCGTCGAGCGCTCGCGCCGTGCGGCCGAGCTCCGGCGAGCGGTCGACAACGGCGAGTTCACGCTCGACTTCCAGCCGGTCGTCGACCTCGATGCGCGGGCGATCTCGGGCTACGAGGCGCTGCTGCGCTGGCAGCACCCCGACCTGGGACAGGTCGGCCCGCTTGACTTCGTTCCGCTGGCCGAGGAGACGGGGCTGATCGTGCCGCTCGGCAAGTGGGTGCTCGCCGAGGCCTGCCGGCGGGGAACGGTCCTGCACGCCGAGCTCCGGCGGCTCGTGCGGATGTCGGTCAACGTGTCGGCGCGGCAGCTCCAGCACCCCGACTTCGTGAGTCATGTCGAGCAGGCGCTCGAATCGTCCGCCTTCCCGCCCGCGTGTCTCACGCTCGAGCTCACCGAGAGCGTGCTGCTGTCGTCGGGCGATCGCGTCGAGCAGCAGCTGCGCGCGCTCAAGAACATGGGGATCTCGCTGGCCCTGGACGACTTCGGCACGGGTTACGCATCGCTCGCGTACCTGCGCCGGCTCCCGGTCGACATCGTGAAGATCGACCGCAGCTTCACGGCTGCGATCGACGGGATCGACGACGACCTCGTGCTGCTCAAGGGGATCGTCGACCTCGGGAACGCGCTCGGCCTGACACTCGTCGCCGAGGGAATCGAGACGGAGCATCAGCGTCGGGTTGTCGGCGAGCTCGGCTGCCACGGCGCACAGGGTTTCTACTTCGGCCGGCCCGCGCCGGTGCCGGCCGTGACGACGTCGGTCGACGTCTAGTTCACGCGGCCCACTGGTGCCTGGCACCGCGGTGCCAGGCACCGGGTTGCTGAGCGGTCGGGGGCAGTCGACGTGCGACGTTCACGGCGCCTCGCCGGCGAGGATCCGGCCGAGCACGGCGGCGTCGATGTTGCCGCCCGAGACGATGCAGACGATCTTGCGCGCGCCGGAGACACGTCCACCGACGGCCGCCGCGACTGCGAGCGCGCCTGCCCCCTCGGCGATCACGCGGACGCGCTCGGCCAGCAGCCGGACGGCTGCGGCCGTCTCGACGGTCGGGAGCGCGAAGGCGCCGTCGAGCAGCCCCGAGGCGTGCGCCCAGACGCCGGGGATCAGTGCGCGGCTGCCGGAGCCGTCGACGAACGACGGGACGTAGTCGACTGCGGTGGGCTCACCGGCTGCGAGCGTTGCGGTCACGGGCGCGCCCGTCTCCGGTTCGACCGCGTAGAACCTGACCTCCGGGCGCGCGGCCTTGACTGCACTGGCGATCCCGGTCAGCAGCCCTCCGCCGCCGTAGGGAACGAGGACCGCGTCGAAGTCGTCGCACTGCTCGAGGAGCTCGAGGCCGATCGTGCCGTTTCCGGCCATCACGAACGGATTGTCGACGGGATGGACGAAGAGCCCACCGGCTCCCTCGTAGCGGCCGTCGACCAACACCTGCCACCACTCGTCGTAGGGCACGCGGATCACGGTGCCGCCGAGCCGCTCGATCGCCGAGATCTTGGTCTGTGGCGCGTGCTCGGGCACGACGATCGTCGCGGGAACGCCGCGCAGGCGGGCCGCGTACGCGACGCCCTGAGCCATGTTGCCCGCGCTCGCCGTGAGCACCCCCCCGCGAAGCTCGTCCTCAGAGGCCTGGAGGATCGCATTGCCGGCGCCGCGGATCTTGAACGAGTTCACCGGTTGCAGCAGCTCGAGCTTGAGCAGGACCTCGACGTCGCCGTCCACCGGCAGCGGCACGAGCGGCGTACGCAGCGCAACGCCGCGCAGGACCTCACGGGCCCGGAGGATGTCGCCGGCCGGGATCAGAAGGAGACCACCGCGCCGGCGTTCTCGGCCTCGGCGCGCGCAAGGACGTGCTCGGCGGCGGCGAGGTCCTCGACGGCGAGGCCGAGCGACTTGAAGACGGTCAGCTCGTCGGGGCTGCGGCGGCCCTCGGCCGCGCCGATCAGCACGTCTCCGACCTCGGCACGGATGTGCGACTCGCCGATCGCGCCTTCGCGCAGCGGAAACAGATAGTCACCGGCCTCGTTGACCGTCGACTCGCGGCGGTCGACGAAGAGGGCGGCCGCCGCCATCGTCGCGGTGTCGAGCTCGCGAGTCGACGGAATGCTCGACCCGACCGCGTTGATGTGCGCGCCGGGCTTGAGCCAGCCGTGCTCGAGCACGGGCTCGGCGGACGAGGTCACCGTGCAGACCACGTCTGCATCGCGGACGGCCTCCTCGGCGGTGGCGACGCTCTCGGCGCCGTCGAGCGACCGCCCGCTCGCGCTCCAGACGAGCACGCGGTCGAAACGGCGGACGGCGTGCATGGCCTCCAGATGTGAACGCGCCTGCGTCCCGGTGCCGAGGATCGCGAGCGTCGTCGAGTCCTCGCGCGCGAGCAGCCGCGTCGCGAGCCCGGAGACGGCCGCGGTGCGAATCGCCGTGATGCCGCCCGCGTTCAGGATCGCCCTCGGCTCGCCGGTCGTGCCGTCGAAGAGCGCCACGAATCCCTGATGCGAATCGAGGCCTCGTGCGCTGTTGCCGGGGACGATCGTCAGCGCCTTCAGTGACCAGAGCGGCGTCTCGCCGCGGCGGTGCGCCGGCATGAGCCCCATCAGGCTCGGCTCGTCCGGCGGCCGGACGACGAAGCGCAGCGGGTTGTAGAGGTCGTCGCGGGCCAGGCCGGCGAGGACGTCCGCCATCAGCTCGATGCACGCGGGCATCGGCAGCAGCCGCCGGACGTCGTTCTCGTCGAGGACGCGGACAGTCATGTGAAGAACCCCGCGATCCTGTCACGTTCGCCGACGGGGATCGTCAGCCCGGCGGCGGTCAGCACCGGCTGGAGGTGCTCGGGCCGCATCGGGCCGCAGACGGCGCCCGCGACGCCGGGGCTCGAGAGCACCCACGCGAACGCGAGCGCCGACATCACGACGCCGCGCGCCTCGGCTTCGGCTTCGAGCCGCTCCAGGCCGTCGAACACCGCGTCCGAGACGTACCCGGCGTACGGCCCGGGCCGCTGCGTCATCCGCGATCCGGACGGAAAGGCCTCGCCGCGCCGGTACTTGCCGGTCAGCCACCCACCCGCGAGCGGCCCGAAGGGCACGTAGGCGATCCCGTGCTCGGCGCAGAGCGGGATCACGGCATCCTCGTCGCCGCGGGCGAGCAGCGAGTAGGAGTTCTGGAGGAGGGCCGGCGTCGCCACGGCAAGCGCCTCGCGCACCCCGTCGGCGTCGTAGTTGGAAAGACCCCAGGCGCCGATCAGTCCCTCGGAGCGAAGCGCCTCGAACGTCTCGATCGTCTGCTCGAGCGGCACCGAGTCGTCCGGCTCGTGTGCGAGGTAGAGATCGACTCGATCGACGCCGAGACGTTGCAGGCTGCCGTCGAGCTGGCGCCTGATCCGGTCGGGCGCGAGGCCCACGTCGCCCGGCGTTCCCGTGGTCGAGTGGAAGACCTTGGTCGTCAGCTGCAGGCCCGCGGGTTGTCGCTCCCGCAGCCAGCGCCCGATGAACGCCTCGCTCTGGCCGCCGCCGTAGGCATCGCCCGTGTCGAACCAGCGGATTCCGCCGGCCCAGGCCTCGTCCATGATCTGGAGCGCCGTCTCTTCGTCGATTCCCCGGCCGAAGAACTCGGGCGCCGACCCGATGCCGCCGAAGTTCCCGCAGCCGAGCGCAACGCCCTGAAAGGCCATCACTCCGGCGGGTTGAGGTAGGTCAGCTCGTTGCGGACGTCCCAGAGCTCGGGGAAGAACGACTTGTGGATCAGCCGGCCCATCACCTCGACCGGGGTTCCCTGCGTGCCGATCACATCGCCGCCGATCACACGCTGCACGACCTTGAAGTGCCGGACGCGCCAGACGATCACTCGCTCGTCCCACTCGATCAGCTGTTCGGCAAGGTTGTAGAGCGCGTCGAACTCGCGCCCGCGCGTGTAGACCTCGACGAGCGACAGGCCCGCGCGCTCGCGCGCCGCGTCGAACGCCTGGCCGAGCAGCGGGGTCACGCGCCGGATCTCGCGGAAGCCGGGTGAGTCGAAGCCGCTGCCGTGGCCGAGCACCTTGCGCACGGTCGTGTACTCCCACGGCGACATGTGCTCGAGCATGTCCAGCGCAGCGGTGACGAGCTTCAGACAGTCGTTGGCGCGCCGGAGCAAGCGCAGCGCCGCGGGGACGTCGTCCTCGTTCACGAGGCGCGTCGCCTCCTCCACCTCGTTCCAGGAGAGCTTCAACCACAGCTCCGACGATTGGTGCACCGTCTGGAAGAGCAGCTCGTCACGGTGGATCCACTGATCGGAAGTCTTCTGCAGAGCGAGCAGGTCGTCCGTGCGCAGGTACCGCTCGTAGTCGGATCCCCCGTCGCCCGGCAGGATCGGCTTGGAGAGACCGGGTGCCTCGGTCACGGCCTGCGCTCCGTTCCGTCGTAGATCTTCATCTCGAGGCCGGCGAGCGGGATGCCGCCGCCGTCCGTGACGAGCCAGGTGTCCTGCATGTAGAGGCACGCCCGGCCGTCGACCGAGATCGCGTGCGGGTGCATCGACAGCACCATTCCGCTCTCGAGCACCGTCGCGTCCGCCTCGCCGATCTTCGGGAACTCGATCATGGTCATCCCGATCGAGTGGCCGGTCACGTGGCCCAGGTGGAAGCCGCGATCGAGGAAGCCCTTGGCGACGGCGCGGTGTGCGTCGCGTGCGGTCTGCGCCTGCCGTCAACGCAGCAGGTGCGAGCGCGTAGTACTCCTCGTACGCCTCGAGCATCCGCTTCGTCTCGTCGCTCGGCTCGCCGGCGCAGATCGCCCGCGAGACCTCGACCCAATGTCCCCCTGGCCCTGCAATCTCGAGTGACGGCAGCAGCATGTCGGTCGCCTCGACGGGGCGCGTGCCGGCGATCTTGAACTCGGGCAGTGCCGCGCCCTGCGGCCCGTCGAGCACCATGTCCATCGTCCACCGCCCGCAGCCCTGTCCGACGAAGTACTCCTCGCAGGGCGCGAGGATCTCGCGCTCCGACTTGCCCGGTTCGAAGGCATCGAGAAAGACCCAGAAGCCCTCGGTGTTGATCCTGACGCTCTCCCGCACCGAGTCGAGCTCCAGCTCGGACTTCACGGCACGGGCGATGTCGAACGGAACGTCCCATCCGTGCAGCTCGCAGGCGCCGGCCAGTGCGCCGTGATCGCGGACGGTCATCACGTAGTCGAGCCCGTAGACGCCGACGCGCTTCCCGCGCACGCGGTCGGCGATCCAGTCGCCGGGGCGGTCGACGAACACCTGGTCGGCGATCCAGGTCGTTCCGTGCTCGCCGACGTAGCGCGCCTCGCTCGGGAACACGATCGCCGGGTCGCCGTCGACCGGGAGCAACACGTACGCGTACCGGTGAACGATCACGAACCCGCTCAGGTAGGTGACGGCGCCCTCGAAGCCGGTGTACTCGTTGCCGCAGACCACGACCGCGTCGAGGCCGTCGCGTGCGGCCGCCTCGCGGATGCGTGTATAGCGGCGGTCGATCTCCGCCTGCGGTAGGCCCGTGTACGACGTGCCCGTCACTGCTGCCACGACTGCTCCACTCCTTTCACGAGTGCCCAGATCGCCTCGTTGAGGGGGGTCGCCACCCCGTGTTCGCGCCCGAAGCTGACGATACCGCCGTTCAGGTAGTCGACCTCGGTCGTCCGCCGGGCCTCGACGTCCTGCAGCATCGAGGCCTTGTGGTTGTACCCGACCTCCGGCCGGGCCGCGTGGTCGACCAGATCCTCGGGGTCGGAATCGAGCTCGATCCCCTGGACGGAGGCGACCGCCTTGCCCTCGGAGACGAGGCCCGAAACGAGTGCGCGCAGGTCGGGCCGCTCGCAGACGCGACCATGCGTCAGCCCGGTCAGCGCTCCGATCGGGTTCGTGGCCGCGTTGAAGATCACCTTCCGCCATTGCGGGCCGCGCGCGTCGGCGACGGCGTGTCGTGGGCATGCCGGCTCGCGTGCAGGCATCGGCGAGGCGCTCGACGTCGGCGAGCGGCGCCGGCGAGGGCTCGAACGGGCCGAGAGTCGTGTCGCCCTTGACGTCCCACTGCACGTGGCCGGGCTCGACGATCTTCCCGGCGGGGAACGTCGTGCCCCTGATCACCCGCTCGACGTGGCGTGCGAGGACCTCCTCGTTCCCGATGCCGTTCTGAATCGTGGCTACCGATCCGTCCGCGAACGCCTCTGCGGTTGCGGCGATCGCGGCTTCGGTGTGCATCGCCTTCGTGGCAACGATCCCGAAGTCGCACGGGCCGATCTCGGCGGCGTCGGTTGTCGCGCGCGGTTTGCCGAGCACGTCACCGGCACCGGACAACCGCAGGCCGTTCGCGTTGATCGCGTCGACGTGTGCTGCCGAGAGGTCGTACGCGACGACCTCGACGTCGTCGAGGAGCGAGAGGTTTGCTGCGAACAGCGAGCCGACCGCCCCGCAGCCGACGACACAGATCTTCATGGGGTGTACGAAGCCTCCTTTGCCTTGACGAGCCTGTAGACAGCGGCGTGCAAGGGCACTTCGACGCCGTGTTGCCGCGCCGCCCGGACCAGCGATCCGTTGATCGACTCGACCTCGGTGGGCCGTCGTGCCTCGACATCTTCGAGCATCGAGGGGTAGTGGCGGTGGCCGCGCTGTGTGGCGAGCACGTTCATCTCCCAGGGATCCTCTTCCAGCTCGATGCCGGCCGCCGCGGCCGTCGCCTTTCCCTCGTCCACGAGGTCGCGAACGAGCAGCCCGAGGTCGCCGTCGTGCTCGACCTGGGCGAAGTGGAAGTCGTGTGGCAGCTCGGTGAGAGCGGCGACGCCGTTCACGGTTGCGTTGAAGATCAGCTTCGACCACTGCGCCGGGCGCAGGTCGTCGAACCCTTCCGCTTTCAGGCCTGACGACACGATCAACGCTGCGACCGCGCGTGCGTCGTCGCCTGTCGTGCCGCGGAACGGGCCGATCCACGTCGCTGTGTCGAGCACGTACTCGACGTGGGTGTCGTCGTGGCGTGTGCCGCTCATGAACGTGACCGACGACAGCAGCGGCCACGCGCCGTGCGCCGCGACGATCTCCTCGGCGCCGAGGCCGTTCTGCACGGTCATCACCGTCGCGCCGTCGAAGTGCCCCTCGAGACGACGCGCGAGGCTTTCGAGATCCGTGCCCTTGCACGCCAGGATCACCAGGTCGGCGGGCGGAAGGGCGGACGGGTCGTCGGCGGCGGTCACGCGGGCGACGAAGTCGCTGCGGCCGGAGACGCGGAGGCCGTCGCGCGCGAGCGCCTGCGCGTGATCGGCGCGACGCGTCAGCACGGAAACGTCGGTCACGCGGGCGAGGTGTCCCGCGAGCAGGCTGCCGATCGACCCGGCCCCCGCTACGCAGACGCGCGTCACCGGCGCCACCTCAGCACGAGCTCACGCCCGTTCGTCAGGCCACCCGGGCGGACGATCAGCACGAGCGCCATCAGCGCGCCCTCTGCGATCACGCGTGTCCCGCTCGGCAGGTCGACGGTGCCGCCCAGGATCTTCACGCCGTTCTCCGCCTCGGCGAGGAACGAGTCGAGTGCGCTCACGGCGAGCGCGCCGACGACGGCGCCCCACAGGCTGGTCGAGCCGCCGATCACGAGCATGGCGAGGGTGATGAACGTCAGGTCGAGATACACCGCCTCGGTGTTCAGCGGCAGCAGGTGGACGTAGAGCCCGCCGGCGAACCCTGCGATCGCGCCCGAGAGCGCGAAGGCGACGAGACGTTGCCGGTACATCGACACGCCTGCCGCCGCGGCGGCGGCCGGATCTTCGCGGGTTGCGCGCAGCATCCGGCCGTACCGGCTGCGCGCGTAGAGGAACGCGGCGACGATCGCCAGCAACGCCCCGATCGCCGCCTGCCAGATGCCGGTCGTCTCGGGCACGGACGAGAACGTGTTCAAGCCGGGCCCGATCTTCTCGTAGTAGCGCAGGAGATTGTGCGTGATCTCGAGCACCGCGAACGTCGCGATGCCGGCGGCGAGGCCCGACAGCCGCATCAACGGCAACCCGACGATCACCGCTGCGATCCCGCCCACCAGCGCCGCCAGCAGGAGCGAGGGCACGTTGCCGACGGTCGTGCGCTCGAGGAACCCGAAGAGGCCCGGCATGATCGCCGGTTTCTCGCCGCGCGGCACGGAGAGCACTCCCGCCGTCCACACGCCGAGCGCCACGAAGCTGATGTGGCCGAACGAGACGACGCCGGAGTTGCCGATGAACACGTACAGCGCGACGACGATCGAGACGCTCACGAGAGCGGTGATGAAGTACACGCCTGTCGCGCTCGAGACCACACTGCCCAACAACGCGGTTGCAGCGATGAGCAGGCACGGGCCGGCCACGACAGAGGCTCTCGTCACAGCCGCGCCGCCGTTGCGCGTCGGACGAAGAGCCCATCCGGACGCACGAGCAGGACGAGGATCACGGCCGCGAAGACGAACGACGGCAGATACTGGCTCTGCGCTGTCGGCAGGGCGCCGCCGAGCAGTCCGAAGGCGAACCCGATCGAGAAGCCGCCGAGCGTCGCCGGGATCGGGCGGGTGAGGCCGCCGAGGACGACCCCGGCGAGCACCACGATCGTCTGGTCCAGCGCGAAGTCCGGCGTCACGGTCGGGTTCTGCACCGTCAGCATCACCGCCACGACGGCGGCGAGCGCCCCGGAGATGAGCACGGCGCCGCCGATCACGCGGTTTGCGCGGACGCCCAGCAGACGCGCGGTCTCGAAGTCCTGGGACGCCGCGCGCATGTGCAGCCCGACCGACGTGCGCGTGAGCAGCAGCTGCAGCAGCCCGAGGCAGACGACCGTGACGACGATCGCGACGATCGAGATCTTCCGGACGTCGACACCCGAGATCGTCCAGGGCTGGTTCAGGAACGCGAGTGAGAGTGCGGTTTTGCCGAGCGCTCCGAACCAGATCAAGGCGACGCTCTGGAGCAGGAACGCGACCGCGAACGTCGCGATAAGCATCACTTCAGGCCTCTGCGTCCGCAGCGGGCGAAACACGAGGCGGTCCAGCAGCATCGACAGTGTGAGCACGACGACGAAGCAGAGGACGATCGAGAGCCATGTCGGCCAGCCCCACTGCGAACCGAGAGCGAGCGCGAACGCGCCGGCCATGACGAGCTGTCCGTACGCGAAGTTGACGAGCCGGAGCACGCCGAACACGAGCCCGATCCCGATCGCCATCAGGGCGTAGATGCCGCCGAGCGCGAGCGCGTCGGCGAGCGTCTGCCAGTCGACGGTGAGGAAGAACGCCGTCATGCGACCGTCATGCGAGGTATGCGTGCACGAGGCGGTCGGTGTCGGCGGCGTCTTGCGGGCCGAGCGTGAGGCGATGCTCGCCGTTGGCGATCACGTAGGTCCGGTCGGCGAGCGCGATCGTGCGTTGCGCGCGCTGCTCGACGAGGAGCACTGCGACGCCGCCGTCGGCGCGGATCGAATCGAGCGTCTCGAAGACGCTGTCGACGATTCGCGGGGCGAGCCCGAGCGAGGGCTCGTCGAGCAGCAGCACGTCGGGCTCGGCGACCAGCGCGCGGGCGATCGCAAGTTGCTGCTGCTGTCCACCCGAGAGCGCACCGGCGTGTCGAGCACGGAACTCGCGGACGATCGGGAAGAGCTCGTGCACCCGCTCGAGCGCGGCCGGCGCTCCGGTTCGGCTCCGCCTGCCGGCGAGACCGAGCGTGAGGTTCTCTGCGACCGTGAGCTCGGCGAAGATCCTCCGGCCTTCCGGCACGAGCGCGACGCCGCTTCGTGCAACGTCCTCGGGTCGCAGGCCCACGAGTGAGCGGTCGCCGAGGCGCACGTCGCCGCCGACGATCGGGGCGGCGCCCATGATTGCGTGCAGCGTCGACGACTTTCCGGCGCCGTTCGGCCCGATCAGCCCGACGATCTCCCCGGCATGCACTTCGAGCGAGAGCCCGCGGACCGCCGACACGGCGCCGTATCGCACGTCGAGCGAGTCGACGACGAGCGAGCTCACTCCTCTGCCTCCTCGCGCACCGCGCTCTCGCCGAGGTACGCGGCGGCGACGTCGAGGTTGGCGCGGATCTCGCGCGGCGCCCCCTCGGCGAGCGTCCTTCCCTGGTCGAGGACGTGCACGCGGTCGCAGACGTCCATCACGAGCGCCATGTTGTGGTCGATCAGCAGCACGCCGGCGCCGTGGTCGTCCCGGATCGAGCGGACGACGGCGGCGAACGCGGGCACCTCCGCTTCCGGCAGGCCGGCCGCAGGCTCGTCCATCAGCACGAATTGGGGCTCCGTGGCGAGCGCTCGGGCCACGCTCAGGCGGCGTTCGTCGCCGTGGGCGAGCGACATCGCGGGAGTCTCCGCTTCGTCGGTGAGGCCGAGCAGCTCCAGCAACTTGTCGGTCCTCGCGGCCGCTTCGCGTGGCGAGGCCCCGATCCCGAGTGCCGACACTTCGATGTTCTCACGGACGCTCAGCGACCTGAAGGAATGACTGTGCTGGAAGGTGCGGGCGAGCCCGCGGCGTCCGCGGCGGTGGGCCGGCCAGCGCGTCACGTCCCGTCCGTCGAGTGAGACGCTGCCGCTGGTCGGCCGGTCGAAGCCCGAGAGCACGTTCACGAGCGTCGACTTCCCGGCGCCGTTGGGGCCGATCAGCCCGAGCACCTCGCTGCGGGCGAGCTCGAGCGTCACGTTCCTCAGTGCCTCGATGCCCTCGAAGGTGCGCGAGACGGAGGAGGCCCGGAGTGTTCCTCCGGGCCTCCCGTCCTTTGGTTCTGCCGAAATCGCCAAACCCGCGCTAGATCTTGGGCACGACCTTGGCGACGACGAGGCCGACGAGCTTGGGGACGTTGTTGTTGATCTCCATCACCCGGTACTGCCGGCCGAACACCGTGTGGAGCTGCGGCGAGAAGCTCACGAGGCCCGACAGCGTCGGGACCTTCTTGAACTTCACCATCTGCGCCGCAAGAGCGGCACCGGTCGTGGAGCCGCCGGCCCGCCTGATCGCGGTGACGACACCGTCGATCGCCGCCGGCCCGGTGACGAAGCCGCCGGTCGCCGCGTGCACCTGCTTGGCGAGCTTGTTGATCGCCGCGCTCGGGTCGTTGCCGAAGCTCGACGCGAACGTGACGAAGTAGTAGTTCGTCACCTGCGGGCTCTTCGGCAGCCAGTACGTGCCGTCACCGGCCCACGAGTTGAGGATCGGCGTGTTGTTGCCGAGCGTCCGCAAACCGGTGACCATCGGCGCCAGTGCGCCGTACGCGCCGGCCGTCGACGTCACGATCACGTCGGCCTTGGCGTTGTTCAGACGGCTGACCGCGTTCTGGATGTTGTTCCCGCCGAACGTCGGATCCTGGTACGTCTCCTCGGCGGCGATCTTGCCGCCGAGTTGCAGCCACCGTGCCTTGAACGCCTGCACGACGTTCTTGAAGTAGACGATCACGGTGTCGGTGGCGAGCGAGGCGGTGCGCCATCCCCGTCCCCACGCGTATTGCGCCATCGCCGATCCCTCGTCCTGTGCGACGTTGCCGAAGCTGAACGCCAGCGCGCCCTTCGCGCCGAAGCGCTTCGGGCCCATCTGATCCGTTCCGATGCACGGCGCGACCGCGAGGATGCCGCGGTTGATCGCCTCCTGGACGACCGGAGCCGCGAAGTCGACGTCACAGGTCGTGAACATGATGTTCGCGCCCTGTCCGATCAGCTTGAGTGCGCACGCCTTGGCGATCGCAGGCTTGTTGCCCTGTGTGTCGCACGTCTTGATCTGCAGCTTGCGGCCGCCGACGCCGCCTCTCGCGTTGAGCTGGTTGACGCGCAGGTTCGCGGCTGCGAGCGCAGGCCCGTCGAACGGCGCCATGGCACCGTTGCCGTCGTACGCCCAGCCGATCACGATCGGCGAGGAGGCGTTGGTGTGCGCCGCGGCCGTCGCCGCAACCGCAACGACGATCGCGGCGACCGCGACCAGTATGAGCCCCAGGCGGGAACTCGGTCCTCTCATCCTCTCTACTCCTTCACTGTCAGCCGCCGCAGTTCGCGGTCGGACGGGGGACTGGGGGGACTGGGAGGCAGGGTGATGGTGCCAGCCGCATCGCGGGCGCGCCAGCACGTCTCGAACGCGGCGCGCAGCAGCGTGGCGGCCTCGGCGGGGCTCAGCCGCCAGAGCGAGTCCTCGTAGGAGGCGCCGAGCGTCCCGTCGTCGGAGAAGATCTCGACGTCGTAGAGGCCGTCGAAGCCCGCCTCGTCGAGGGCCTTGAGGATGCGCGGCACGTCGGCGATGCCGGTGCCCGGAGCAGCCCGGTCGGCCCAGCCGCGGGTCGGCACCCGCATGTCGCAGACGTGGACTCCGGCGAAACGATCGACATGCTCTGCGATGTCGTCGAACAGCGTCTCGGTGTTCCAGAGGTGCCAGACGTCGAACTGCAGCTGGAGCGCCGGCGGGTTGCCCGCATCGCGGATCAACTCGACCGCCTCGGGGATCGTCGAGACGATCGTCCACTCCTCGCCACCGTCGCGCTGGTACGGCTCGAGCGCGAGCCGGAGCCCCAGGAGGTCGGCCTCCGCCGCGAGCTCGCGCAGCCCGTCGACGACGATCCGGCGCGCCTCGTCGGGGTCGCGTGCGTTGCCCGTTCCGGTCAGGCACACGATGCCGGCCGGCCCGAACGGTGCGAGCCGGTGCAGCGACCCGAGCATCGCGTCGAGGCGCTCGCGGGGATCCTCCGGGCCGCCGAGCAGCGGCAGCGGCAGGATCGACGGCACCGCCGGAACGGCCGATGCGCGGTCGAGCCCTGAGCCCTCGAGCCGCTCGAGCGCGTCGTCGTCCGGCCCGTCGCCGAGCTTCAGCTCCCAGATGCCGATGCCGTCCAGCCCCGCCGCGCGGTACGCGTCGACGTCGTCCGCAAAGCTCGCTGCGAAGGTCGAGATCTGCGAGATCGAGACTCGCGGACGGCCTGACGCCATTGCGGCATCCTCGCACAGGGTTTGACATCTGATCAAGCGCGTGTGAGCCTGCGCCGAGAGGTGTCCTCGACACGCGAAACCGACGGCCGCCGGCTGCGACACCGGACGATGGCCGAGTATGCGCTCGAGCAGCTCCGGGAGGCGATCATCATGGGGGAGCTGCAGGCCGGCACGCCCCTCCGCCTCGACGAGCTCGCCCGCTCGCTCGGCATGAGCATTTCGCCGATCAGGGAGGCGGTGCGCCAGCTCGAGGCGCTCGGCCTGGCCAAGCACGTCCCCCACCAGGGCGCGAAGGTGGTCGCGCTCGACGTCGACGACCTGCGCGACCTCTTCGAGGTTCGGCTTGCGCTCGAGTCGCTCGCCGTCCGTCGCGCAGCGGAGCGCGTGACGCCGGCCGAGGTCGAGGCGGCGCGTGGGTACCTGCGCGAGCTCGATCAGGCCCGCGACGCGCACGAGGTCCTTGCGGCCATGCGCGCCCACACCGACTTCCATTTCGCGCTGTACGACGCCTGCGGAGCGCCCTGGCTGCTCCAGATGATCCGGCCCGCCTGGGACCGCTCGGAGCGGTTCCGCCCGGCGCTCTTCTCGGCCGCCGGCGAGCTCCAGGACCGCCACCGTGAGATCGACGGGCGGCTCCTCGACGCCGTCGCTGCCGGCGATCCTGAGCTCGCCTCCGCGACCCTCTTCGAGCATCTCGATCTCGCCGGGCGCTTCTACGGCCCGGAGCTCGGCGACCGCGGTATCTTCGAGCGGTAGATGACGCAAGCGGCGCTCTACGAGACGATCGTCGTCGGCTACGACGGGACGCAGCCGGCCGAGCACGCGCTGGCGCGCGCCGCCGCGCTCGCCAAGGTGTCGGGCGCGAAGCTCGTCGTCGTCGACGTCGCCGGGGCAACGCCGCTCGAGGGCTCGGACGGCGCCTTCGGGCTGACGCCCTACTCGTACCCGTATTCGTCGGTCGAGGCAGCCGAGCGCGCGGACGATGCGCTCTGGCACGCGCACCGGACGAAGGTGGAGGCGTTCCTGGCCGAGCGTGGCGTGGACGCCGAGTTCTCCGGGGTCGTCGGCCAGCCGACCGGGGAGCTCGTCGACGTCGCGGAGCAGCGAAAGGCAGGCCTCATCGTGGTTGGAACACGCGACCCCGGCATGCTCGAGCGGATGTTCGGCGGAAGCGTCAGCCGGGGAGTCGCCAAGCACGCGCACTGCGACGTGCTGATCGTGCGCTAGCTTCGTCGGGTCAGGCCGGCAAGCTTCGTGGCGAGGCGCCTGGGCGCCGCGGGCTCGAGGATCGCATCGGCGACCATCGTCCCCGAGCCGGCGCCGAGCCCAGGGCCCGGGTGTGTGCTCGCGCCGACGTGCCAGACGCCTTCCACGAACGTGCGATGGCCGGGCGCGGCGCCGAGCGGGCGCCAGAGGAAGTTCTGGTCGAGCGCGAGCGAGCCGCCGTAGGGATCACCGTGGACGAGGTTGACGTTGGCGGATTCGAGGTCGGCCGGCGACAGCACCGTGCGTCCGAGCAGTGCCGACTCGAGATTCGGGATGTGGCGGGCGATCCGGGCCTGGATACGGTCGGCGTAGCGCTCGCGCAGGCTCGCGGTCCAGGTCCCGGCCCCGACTTCGATCTCACCCGCCGCATCGCCCTTGATGTGCCACGGCAGCTCCTGCAGCTGGATCCAGAGCAGGCCGCTGCCGGCCGGCGCCCGCGAAGGATCGACGGTCAGGGGCTGACCGACCACGACGGTCGCCTCGGCCGGAAGCAGACCGCGCTCGGCCTCGTTGACTGCGCGCGACACGCCGTCGAGGCCCGGAGTCAGGTGCACGATCGCGGTCGCTCCGAGCCGATCGTCACCGTCCCAGGCGGGCGGCTCGGAGAGCGCGAAATGGATCTGCATCTCCGACCGGCCGTAGCGGAACCGCCGTGCCTGCGCGGCGAGGTCGGGCGGCACGCTCCCGAGCAATCGGCCGTAGAGCTGTGTCGGGGTGACGTTGCAGACGACCACCGGTGCGCGGAGCACGTCGCCGTTCTCGAGCTCGACGCCGGCCGCACGAGCGTCTCGCGTGATCACGTGCGTGACCTCGGCTCCCGTCTCGCACACACCGCCCTGCTCGCGGACGAGAGCGACGAGAGCGTCGGCGAGTCGCGCGCCGCCGCCGCGTGGCACCGGCATGCCGCCCTCCTGCACCGCAACGGCGATCACCGCCGCCATGTAGCCGGACGCCGCCGCATCCGGGCCGAGCCCCGTGTGCAGGACCCATGGCGCCAGCAGTCCATGAGCGCGTTCGGAGGCGAATGTCTGCGTCAGCCAGTCGCGTGCCGAGATCAGAAGTCCCGCGCCGAACTCGGCGGCGCCGTGTCGCCCGAGCCGCCGGTAGGCGCGCGAGTGCGAGCGCCGCGCCGTGGCGCGACCACAGTTCCGTGCCCAGGACGCCGAAGGCGAGGTCGGCGTTCGGGAAGAACGCGTCGAGCATCGCGCGCCAGGCCGTTCCGTCGCCGGGCCCGAATCGCTCGAGCTCCGCGACGTTGGCGTCGGCCGTCCGGAGCAGGAACGCCGCCTCGCCGTCCGGGAAGAGCGTCGCAGTCGGATGCTCGGTGTTCAGATACTCGAGGCCGTGCCGGGCGAGGTCGGCACCGAGCCTGGCATGGGCCGCGCCGCCGACCCAGAGCGGGTGCCAGGCACTGAAGACGTCGTGGTGGAACCCGGGCTTCGTGAGCTCCGCGGTCTTGATCGCGCCGCCGAACCAGTCGTTCCGCTCGAGCACACAGACGCGACGGCCGGCTTTCGCAAGCAGCGCGGCACAGGCGAGGCCGTTGACGCCGCTTCCGACGACGATCACGTCGTAGACGCCGAGCTCAGTGTTCATCTGCGAGCGCGCGGAACTCGTCGTCCGTGACGAGGCCGCGCTTCTGCATGCCGAGCTGCTTGACGGCCGCCAGCACGTCGGCGCGCCGCTCCTCGGGAATGTCGAGCCCCAGCTCCTCGGCCTTGATGCCGATCGAGTCGAGACCGCTCTTCTTCCCCAGCACGATCGACCGCTCCGCCGCGACGAGCTCCGAGGAGTACGGCTCGATCGACGGCGGGTCGTGGAACTGACTGGCGACCGCGCCGCTCTCACGCCGGTACAGCGTCTCGCCGGTGACCGGTTTCCACGGCTCGAGCGAGTAGCCCGACAGTTCGCGTACGCGCTCCGCCACCGCGCGGATGCGGTCGAGACGCAGGTTCGTCTCGACCCCGTAGAGCGCGCGAAGCGTCATGGCGACCTCGCCCAGGTTGGCATTGCCGGCACGCTCGCCCATTCCGTTGACGGTGCCGTGGATCCAGCTCGCGCCGGCGCGGACGGCAGCGACCGCGCTCGCCGTCGCCACGCCGAAGTCGTTGTGGCCGTGGAAGTGCACCGGCGTCTCGCCGAGCCACTCGATCGTCCGCCCGACGAGGTCCTCGACCGCCTCGGGCGACGCGATCCCGAGAGTGTCGACCACCACGACCTCGCGGGCGCCGGCCTCGACGGCGGTCTCGTACACACGCCGGAAGAAGTCGAGGTCCGCCCGTGTCGAGTCGACGCCGAAGAACGCTGCGTGGATGTCGTGCTCGGCTGCGAAGCGCATCGCCGATGCGATCCGCTCCAGCATCTTCTCGCGGGAGACGCCGATCGCGTCGAGCTTCAGATCGGAGATCGGCGACTCGATCACCGAATGCGAGACGCCGAGGGAGACGAGCGCTTCCAGGTCGGCGGGCACGGCGCGGGAGAAACCCCACACCTCGGCGCGCAAGCCTGCTTCGGAGATCAGCTTCACCGCCTGCCAGTCGTCGTCCGAGACGCGCGGGAAACCGGCCTCGATCCGGTCGACGCCGAGGTCGTCCAGCAGACGTGCGATCTCGAGCTTCTGCTGCGGATCGAGGACGACGCCGACAGTCTGCTCGCCGTCGCGAAGCGTCGTGTCGTACAGGCCGACTCGGCCGCGAATCGCGTATGCGTCGTTCAGCGACCCGGTCCAGATCAGCTCCTGCATGACACGATCCCGTCGGGAAACTCCGAGAGCTTCTCCGCGCCACCCGCCGTGATCAGGAAGTTGTCCTCGACACGCAGGCCCCCGCCGCCTTCCCAGTAGCAGCCCGGTTCGATCGCGAGCACCATGCCGTCCATGACCGTACCGCCCCCGGCCTGGTGCGCATAGGGGGGCTCGTGAGCGCGTGCGCCGATTCCGTGGCAGATCGGATGTGAGGGCTGGCCCGGGTAGCCGAGCGCGGCGATCCCCTCCCGCACGAGGACGTCGAGCTCCGCCAGGCTCGCCCCGGGCGTGCAGTGGGCGACGGCGCGGTCGTAGACGTCGACCAGGCCGCGTTCGAGCTCGCGATAGTCGTCGCGCAGGTCGCCGACGACGAGATTCTTCGTGTGGTCGGCCCAGTATCCGTCGGCGCAGACCCAGATCTCGAACAACACCGGCTCGTCGGCGGTCACCGGCCGGTCGCCCGTGGCCGTGAACGTCTTGATGCCGCGCCCGGCCCAGACGAGCGAGAACGGCAGCGCCAGGTCGACGTCGTCGCGTGCCGTGCCTTGCCCGTGCACGAATCCCTGCCAGATCGCCGCAGCCTCGGACTCCTTCATCCCGACGTCGAGCCGTCCGCGGACGTGCTCGGTCGCGTCGGCCGCAATCGCGTTCGCGATGCGCATCCGCTCGACCTCCTGCTGCGTCTTCACGCCGCGGGCCTGCGCGAGCAGGGGAGTCGCGTCGGCCGCGTCGGGGAACGCGTCGAACCATGCCTTCGTGAAGGTCGTCGGCTCCCCGACCATCCGGTCCGACGCCTGCGTCCCGAGCGAGAGCTCGAGCCCGACGCGGTGGTAGCCGCGCGCCGCCTCGACGGCGAGCTCGAGCGTCCGCGCGAGCGGGGGCCGCGGATCGTGCTCGTCGTAGCCGCGCACGTAGCGGACGTCCTCGGTCCAAGCCGTCCGTGCGGCGTCGTCGGCCGACGCTTCGAGGCAGATCAGGGCCGGCTCGCGGTCGCGTGAGAACACGCAGGCGTCGTACCCCTTCATCCCCCAGAAGTTCGTCAGGTAGAGCACGTTGTCGGGTGCCCGGACGACGAGGGCGTCGAGCGAGTGCTCGTCGAGCAGCGCACGAACACGGTCGAGCTTCGCGTCGTCGCGGGGCCAGCTCACCAGCGAACGCGTGGAGGTGCCGGCGCGCCGTGCGCCTCCTGCCACGAGACGACCGGGTTGCGCAGCACGCCGATCCGCTCGATCTCGGCCTCGATCACGTCGCCGGGGCGGAGGTAGAGCGACGCGGCGTCCTCGCTGAAGCCGGCGACGCCCGAGACCGTGCCGGTCGAGAGGACGTCTCCGGCGCTGAAGCCGAGCGGCGAGTAGTGGCTGACGATCTCGGCGATCGTCGTCGACATGTTCCCGGAGTGGGAGCTCTGGCGCGTCTCGCCGTTGACGCGGAGCTGCATCGTCAGGTCGGCCGGATCGGGGATCTCGTCCGGGGTGACGATCCACGGCCCGAGCGGGCAGAACGTGTCGATCGCCTTGCAGAAGCTGAAGACGCCGGAGCGCATCTCGCGCCGCTGGATGTCACGGGCCGTGATGTCGTTGAAGATCACGTAACCGCCGACGTAGTCCATCGCCTCCTCGGGGCCGAACCACTTTCCGCTCTTTCCGATCACGACCGCGAGCTCGAGCTCGTAGTCGAGCTCGTCCGTCAGGTGCTCCGGATAGACGATCGGATCGTCCGGGCCGATGATCGCGTCCACGTTCTGGAAGAAGACGATCCACGGCGCGATCTCGTGCGACCAGTTGACGTTCTTCGACTCGTCCTCGTGCTCGCGGAAGTTGCCGGCGGTGTGGAAGAACTTCTTCGGCACGATCGGCGCGCGAAGGCGAACGCCGGCGAGGGGGAGACGCTCCGCCGTGTCGTCGGCGCCGCCGCGCTCGAAGTACTCGCGCATCGAGGGGACGTCGAGCCGCACGACCTCGTCGCCGTCGACGCGGCCCACCTTGCCGTCGTCGTACGTCAGGAGCTTCATCCGCACACCTGCTGGGCGACGAGGGCATAGGTGTGCGCCGTCTTCACGAGCCCGTCGATCTCGAGGTTCTCGCCGAGCTCGACGTCCATCAGTCCCGTCGACGTGCCGTAGTTCACGGTCGGCACGCCGTAGCGCGTCAGCGCGGAAGCGTCGCTGAACCAGCGCGTCACGTCCCGGCCCGGCATCTCGCCGTGCACCTGGGCATGGGCTGCGTCGATCGCGTGCACCAGCTCGTGATCCTCGTCGATCTCGGCGCCGGGTGCGGTGACATACACCTCGCCTTCGACGCCGTGGTCGGGAAACCGCTCCGCCAGTGAGTGCACGAAGTCGAGCACCTCGCGCCGTGCGACGCCCATCGGCTTCGTCGGCGGAACCCGCACGTCGAGGAAGAGGTCGGTGTGGCGGGGCGTTCGGGAGACGCGCCACCCGAAACCGCCCTCGATCGCGCCGACGTTCACGATCGCCGGGGTTCCGCGGTAGGCGTTCGTCGGGTCCTGTTCCCAGGTCGGGATCCACTCCAGCACCGCAGACGTCAGCTCGTGCATCCGCAGGATCGAGTTCCGGTCGCGGCGCCCCTCGCTGAACGCGGTGTGAATGAAGTCGCCGTGCGTCCTGATCCGCAGCCAGAGTGCTCCGAAGTGCCCGAGCACGACCTTGCCTTCCGTCGGCTCGCCGAGCAGGCACATGTCGGCAACGCCGCCGTGGGAGACGAGGTAGCGCGTGCCGGCCGCGTAGCCGCGGTACTCCGCGCCGGATGCATCGCCGTACTGCGTCTTCTCGATCTCGCCACAGACGGCTGCGATCAGCACGTCGCCGCGCAGGTGGACTCCCTCATCCTTGAGCGCGCGCACGGCTTCGAGGTAGCAGGCGAGCGCACCTTTCATGTTCGAGATGCCGAGGCCGTAGAGGCGGCCGTCCCTCTCGAACGCCTTCGGCTGGAAGCCGGGCACGCCTCTGAGCCACGGCTCGCGCCCCGAGTACGAGGTGTCCATGTGCCCGTTGAACATGAGGCTCTTGCCCCCGCCCCTTCCTGTCCACGTGCCGAGCGCGTTCGCCCGCCCGTCCTCGACCTGCTGCCATTGCACGTGCAGTCCGAGCTCCTCGTAGAGCGTGGCCATCAACTCGGCGAGCGGCTGCTCGTTGCCGGTGAAGCTGTGCACGTCGACGAGTGCGCTCGCCGTCGCGACCAGCCGGTCGCGGTCGATGATCACTGCGGCCCACCCATCCCGGGGATGCCGGTCGCCGGTGGCGCGGGCGCGACGGGCAGCCCTGCGTCCTGCCACGCCGCGAAGCCGCCGTGGAGGTCGCCTGCGTCGACGCCGAGATCGATCAGGCGCGCGGCGGCGAGGCTCGACGAATAGCCGTGCGCGCACATCAGGATCAGCGTCCGGTCGGCCAGCGCCGGGTTCGCGTAGCCGGACGTCTGGTCGGCGCGCCACTCGAGAACGGACAGCGGGACGTGCACCGACCCCGGCACGATCCCGTCGCGCTCGCGTTCGTCGTTCGACCGCGTGTCGACGAGCAGGCAGGCGGACGACTCAGCTTCGGAGGGCGAGAAGCGGCTGATGCGGGCGCGCGCTTCGGCCAGCATCTTCTGGATCACCTGACGTGCGGGAGGACCCGCTCGCCGAACAGGCGGATCTGCTCGTGGCGGTTCTCACCCCACAGCTCGAGCATCACGTGCGTGCAGCCGGCGTCCTTGTACTCCTCGATCGCCGCGATGCAGTCGGCCGGCGTGCCCGCGATCGGCTTGCACTTGTCGAGCAGCGCATCGGACACCTTCGCCTTCGCAGCCAGCCGGCCGCCCTGCTCCATCGCCTCGGCGACGGGGCGGATCTCGTCCTGCTCGATGCCGGCGAGATCGAGCAGCGTGTCTGCCGACCCCTGGATGTTCTGCACCTTGTTGGCGAGGTACATGCCGGCGATCTCGCGAGCTCCGTCGCGTCCGGCCGACCGGTCGGTGGCGTGGATCGAGGCCACGACGGTGCAGCCGATGTCGATGTCGCTCTTGACGTTGCCGCGCGTGTACCGGACGAAGTCGGGAGTCGTGATCGAGGGTGTGAGGCAGCCGTCGCCGATCTCTCCCGCGAGCGCCTGCATCTTCGGCGCCGTCGCGGCAACGTAGACGGGCGGGACGTCGCGCGGCGTGTGCGCCTCGGGCTGCAGCGCAGGAACGTCGGCGCTCCAGGTCGATCCCTCATAGGCGAAGGCGCCGCCGCCGAGCACGCCGCGCACGATCGCGACTGCGTCGCGCATCGGGCCGAGCGTCTTCGACGTCTGCATCTGCGCGTTGTTGAGGAAGATCTTCGACGTCCCGTAGCCCAGGATGAACCGCCCGGGGCCTGCCGCCTCCTGCACGACGCGTGCGTCCATCGCGACCTGCACCGGATGGCGCGTGAACGGCGAGATGATCCCCCAGCCGATCGTCAGCCTCGACGTCTCGCGCGCCATCAGCGCCGACACGACGGTCGACGAACGTGCCTCCATGCCGTGCTTGCGCCACCAGGGATACGCCTCGGCGAGCCAGATCGTGTCCATGCCGGCGGCGTCCATCGCCTTCGCCGAGGCGAGCATCTCGTCGAGCGGCTCCATCGTGAGCTGCATGACGCCGACCCTGAATCCCACTCCGGTGCCGGCAGAGCCGGCACCTCCGTTCTTGGGCGGCTCCGTCGAGCCTACGCCGCCTATCACCGCGCGTCCGCCGCCGCGGCCTGCACCTCGCGGTCGAGCGCGGTCAAGACGTGCTGAACCTGCTGGTTGACGATCGGCTGCAGGACGCGCTGACCCATCGAGCCGACGGGGCCTGCGATCTTGACGTCAGCGGTCCAGTGCATCGCCGTCCCGCCCCCGGGCGCATCGGAGAGCTCGAACTGTGTCTCCATGCTCAGCATCGCGCCCACGCCCTTGCCCTTGATCGCGAGCTTCGCGTACTCGGGCTCACGCTCTTCGACCTTGTCCATGTCGATCTTCATCCGCAGGCCGCCCAGGCCGAGCGGGATCTTGACGTTCGCGGTCCAGTGCGTCGGGTCGTGGACGTCGAAGTTCTCGACGCCGGGCATCGTCTTCGCCATCGACTCGGGGTCGTTGAGCACCTTCCACACGGCGTCCCGCGGCGCCGAGAGGGTCTTGTCACCGGAGACGATCAAGCTGCAGTCACCGTCACCGCTGCGCCGGCCTCCTGCGGGTCGTTGAGCATCTCCCAGACGCGGTTGTAGGGGTTGCAACTGTCCCAGACGATCGCGTCGCCGTGCCCCCGCAGCGCGTCCTGCACTGCAGCGCACACGGCATGGATCCCTGCGCCGCCGCCCTCGCCCATGCCCTTCGTGCCGAGCGGCGTGAACGGGGACGGGCTTTCGACGTTGCCGGTCTTCAGCGGCGGCATGTCGAGTGCGTGCGGGACGTGGTAGTCGTAGAAGTTGGGAGTCAGCAGGTTGCCGTCCTCGTCGTAGGCGAAGTGCTCGTGCACCGCGGCGCCGAGCGCCTGTGCGGTCGCGCCCATCACCTGGCCCTCGACGATCTGCGGATTGATCCGCTTGCCGCAGTCGTCGACGGCGGCGTAGTCGACGAGGTCGTAGTAGCCCGTCTCGGGGTCGATCTCGATCACCGCGACGTGGACCTGCGCCGCGTAGGTGAGGGTGAGGTTGCCGAACTTCCGCTCGACGTCCGGAAGCTGGAACGGCGGCCGGTAGACGTACCGGCAGTTCAGCGTCACGCCGAGGTCCTCGGGCAGGCCGGCGTTGTTGGCGTTGATGATCGCGCCGCACGCCATGAACGGCAACGCCGCGTCGGGGTTGTCCTTGATCCGCACCGTGCCGTCGGCAAGCTCGAGCGCCTCGTCGGGCACGCCCCCGAAGATCACCCCGGCGAGCTTCTTGATCTCTGCGGCGAGCATCTCGGTCGCTCCCTTCACCGCAGAGAGGCCCGTGACCGCGAACTGCGAGGCGTACGTGCCCGAGAATCCGGCGTGCGAGTTCCAGTACGAGTCATGGCCTGCCCGGACGTGCACGTCGTCGACGGAGCACTTGAGAATGTCGGCGACGACCTGGGCCGCGGTCGTCTCGTGTCCCTGTCCCTGCGGCGTCGTGCCGAGGGTCACCACGATCTCGCCGAAGATGTCGAGCTTCACCGTGGCGACCTCGTTGTTGCCCGAGAACTGCAGCTCCGGATTGATCATCCGCGACTGCCCGAAGTTGTTCGTCCCGGAATCGAGGGTGGATCCGATGCCGAAGCCCAGCAGCTTGCCCCGCGCGTCGGCATCCTGACGGCGCGCCTCGAGCCCGTCGTAGTCGATCAGCTCGAGCGCGATGTCGAGCATGCGAGCGTAGTCGCCCGAGTCGTAGACGCAGCCGTTCGGCGTCTCGTACGGCATCTCGTCCGCGCGGATGTAGTTGCGCTTGCGCACCTCGACGGGATCGAGCCCGAGCTCGTGCGCGACGATGTCGATCACCCGCTCGGTGAACCAGAGGTGCTGCATGCGCGAGTAGCCGCGGTTGGGCGACACCGGCGCCTTGTTCGTCGCCACCTGTGTGAACTCGAGGCGGATGTTCCGCCAGCGGTACATGCCGGGCGTCACCTGTGCCCAGATCACGCCGCCGAGCGGCTCGTAGCGCAGCCACGCTCCTGCGTCGTCGAGGGCTTTCGTCCGGAAGCCGAGCATCGTCCCGTCCGCCTTCACCGCCACTTCGGTGTCGTGGAACCAGCGCTCGTTGCCGTGCGACATCGAAAGGTGGAAGTCGGTTCGCCATTCGGTCCACTGGATCGCCCGGTTGAGCTTGCGCGCGAGCAGGCAGCAGACGACGAGCTGGGGGTGCGAGGTGATCTTGTTGCCGAAGCCGCCGCCGATGTCCTGAGTGACGAAGCGCAGCTTGTCGAGGCCGCAGCGCATCGCGGGCCCCATCATGATCGCGGCGAACCCGGGGAACTGGTTGTTCGTCGTGATCGTCCACTGCCCGACGCCGCGGTTGTACTCGACGAGCGCGCCGTCGCACTCGAGGGGTGTCGAGTTGAAGCGGTGGAAGTGGAGCTCGGAGATCTTCACGACATGATCGGCCTCTGCGAATGCGGCATCGAGATCGCCCCACTCGTAGACGCCCTCCCACATCACGTTCGAGCCTGCGTCGTCGTGCAGCACCGGCGTCGTCGGCCCCTGGGCTCGGCGCGCGTCGGTGACTGCGTCGAGCGGCTCGTACTCGACCTCCACGAGCTCGGAGGCGTCGCGAGCCCGCTCGCGCGTGTCGGCGACGACGGCGACGATCGGCTCACCGACGAACCGCACCTTGCCGACCGCGAGTGCGTAGTCCTTCAGGTGCGCACCGGGTGGGGTGGACAGCTGGAAGAACGGGTCGGTGAGCGCCGCGACCTCCTCGCCGGTCAACGTCCCGTACACGCCGGGCGCCTGCTCGGCCTGCGAGACGTCGATCGACGTGATGTGCGCGTGGGCGTACGGCGAGCGGACGAAGTGGACGTAACCCATGCCGTGACGCTTGACGTCGTCGACGAACACGCCCTGCCCCTGGACGAGGCGGCGATCCTCCTTGCGCGGGACGCTCTGCCCGGACCAGGTCTTCTCGGGTGCTTCGGTCTCGACGCGCTCGGGGGCGGTGGTGGTCGAGCTCACGAGGCTGCCGCCTTGACGGCCTCGAAGATGTTCCAGTAGCCGGTGCAGCGGCAGATGTTGCCCTGCAGCGCCTTCTTGATCTCGTCGTCGCTCGGGTTGGGATTGTCGCGCAGGAGCGCCGTGGCGCTCATCAGCATCCCCGGGGTGCAGTAGCCGCACTGCAGCGCGTGGTGATCCGAGAAGGATTGCTGCAACTTCGAGAGCTCCTCGCCGTCGGCGAGCGACTCGACCGTCTCGATCGTCGCGCCGTCGGCCTGCACCGCGAGCAGCATGCAGCTCTTGACCAGCGTGCCGTCGACGATCATCGAGCAGGCACCGCAGTTGCCGGTGTCGCAGCCGATGTGGCTGCCGGTGAGGTCGAGGTCGTCGCGGATGAAGTGGATCAGCAGCTTCCGAGCCTCGACCTCGCGCTCGTAGGTCGTGCCGTTGATCGTCACGGCGATCGTCTTGCTCGAGGCGATCGCGGGCACTAACGGCCGGCCTTCACGGCTTGATCGACGGCGCGTACGGCAAGCACCTCGGCCAGGTGCGCGCGATAGGCACTCGACGCGTGGACGTCCGACGGGGCGTCGAAGTTCGCAGCGCGGACAGCGTCACGCACGGCCTGTGCGTCGGCAGACGGCGGCTCGAGGCTCACCGGAACGGCGTCGACGCAACCGAGTGCGACGCGAATGCTGCCGTTGACACTTGCGGCAGCCGAGCAGATGCAGGTGCCCTCGGTCCGAGCGTGACAGAGGCGAAACCGTCTGCCCTTCCCGGCGGGAAGCGTGATCTTCGTCAGCAGCTCGCCGGTCCCGACCGCGGTCAGGTAGACGCCGAGGAAGAAGTCGTCCGCCGTCACCTCGCGCTCGCCGTCTCGGGCTGCGATCGTCATGTGCGCGCCGAGCGCGACCATCAGCGGCGGAAGGTGGTTGGTCGGATCGTTCGAGCAGAGGTTGCCGCCGATCGTCCCCCGGTTTCGCACCTGCACGTCCGCGATCTGCGCACACACCTCGCCGATGATCGGCCGCGCGCGCGCCTCGGCGCTCGCGACCAGCTCGGAGTACGTCGTCATCGCACCGATCGTCAGTGTCCCGTCGGCGGCGAGATCGATGCCCTTCAGCGCGTCCAGGCCGTTGAGGTCGATCAAGGCGTCCGGCGACGCGGCCCGCGCCTTCATCACGTTGATCATGGTCTGCCCGCCCGCGAGCGCCCGGGCGCCGTCGTTCTCGGCGAGCAGCTCGAGTGCCTCCTCGACGGAGGCGGGCCGCGCGTATCCGACCTCACGGAGGAGCATGTAGCGGGTTTTATAAGATCTGGGCGACGCCTGGCGCAACTTCGACCGGTTGGTCCGCAGCCGAGGCTCCTCGTTCGGGGACGCGAGAATGACGTGTGATGGAGCGTCCCTTTCGGACTGCTGCACCGTATTACCTCCGGTACCGGCCGGCCTACCCGGCTGAGCTGATCCTGCGGCTCGCCCAGGCGACGGAGCTGGACGGGACGGCTCGCGTCCTCGATCTTGGCTGCGGCCCTGGGTCATTGGCGATCCCGCTGGCCGTCTATGCGGCCGAGGTGGTGGCCGTCGACGTCGAGCCGAAGATGATTGCCGAGCTGCGCCGCAGCGCTCCGAGCAACGTGACCGCGGTCACGGCCAAGGCAGAAGACGTCGACGAGAGTTGGGGGCACTTCCGACTCGCAACTGCGGGAAGAGCGTTCCACTGGTTCGACACCGCGCTGGTGCTCGCTCGACTCGCGACGGTCACGCCCGCGCTGGCGCTTGTCGGTGACGACATTCGCGACTCGGAAGCCCAGTCACTCGCCCTCGCGATCGCCGTTGAAGTGATCGACGAGGCACCGATCGAACAGCCGAAGTCCCAGCGGCGCCATCTCCGCCGATACACGGAGATCCTCGGGTCGAGCCCGTTCTCGGCGGTCGAAGTCATCTCGGTCGAGGTCGAACGGACCTGGACGCCCGACGAGCTGATCGGCATGACCTACTCGACAGCCCTAGCCTCACCCGAGCGGCTCCGCGAGAGAATGTCGACGTTCGAGCAGCGCGTCCGCGAAGAACTCGCTCCGATCTATCGGGAACGAGTCACCGTCGACGCAGTCATCGGAAGGCTGCGCGCCAGGTGACAGTGCCGAGCACTGGCGCAGGCGAGGCAGTTCCCTCCTTCTCCCCAGGTGAATCGCTCGCGCAAGTCGCGCGTGAGCGGAGTCGAGGGCAGGCGCGACCGTTTCCGGAGGTGGAGACACAGGACCAGCCGATCGGCGAGCACGTGTTCCTCGGCCGCGACCTCTAGCTGGGTGAAGCGTCAGTCGGTCGGTCGCCCGGAAGCCGGGCTCGGTCTCCTCATCTCACTGCCTTCTTGACGAGCGAGCGGAGCTTGGTCTCGTCGGCCGCGGTCAGGTCCTTCAGCGCAAATGCGACCGGCCACATGGCGCCTTGGTCGAGGCTCGCGCTGTCGTTGAAGCCGAACATCGCGTACCTCTCCTTGAACTTGCCCGCGTCGCGGAAGAAGCAGACGACCTTGCCGTTCTTCGCATAGGCGGGCATCCCGTACCAGGTCTTCGGCGAGAGTTCCGGGGCGCTCTCCTTGATGAGCGAATGGAGCCGCTCGCCGAGCTCGCGATCGTGTGGCGACATCGCGGCAAGCGCAGCTCGCACGGCGCTTTCGCCGTCCTCGGCCGCCTTCAGCTCTCTCGCGCGCGCCCTCATCGCGGCCTTCTCCTCCGCCGTGAACCCTTCTTGCTTCTTCGTCCTCTTGACGGGCTGCCGCTTGGCCTTCTTTGCTGCGGGGCTCATCCTGCTCTCCTTTCGTTCGGTCGACGACCTGCGCAAAGGGTCGAGCCGCCCGAGCCACAGGCTGCGGGACCTGGCCGACCTTCTTCGTTATGACCAGTTCTACTGGTCCCGCACCACCCGTAACTCGCAACCGCTCCGCATTCGTCATGCGCCGCCGCCCGTCGTCGACCTGATCTGATGCAGTCATGCGGCTGCGCGGGGTGGTGCTCGTCGAGGGCACGAGCGACCGCCGCGCCGTCGAGACGCTTGCGCGTCGCCGTGGCCGCGACCTCCAGGCCGAGGGCGTCGCCGTCGTGCCGATGGGCGGCTACGGGAACCTGCCGCACCGCCTAAGACAGTACCGCGACGTCAGAGTCGCGGGGCTCTACGACGTCGGCGAGGAGCGGCACTTCTTGCGCGCGTTGGGGTGCGACGACCGTGGCGCGCTCGAGCGCGCCGGGTTCTACGCCTGCACGCGCGACCTCGAGGACGAGCTGACGCGGGCGGTGGGGCCGGATGAAATGGAGCGCGTGCTCGCGGAGCAAGGCGAGCTGCGCGCGTTCCGGACCTACCAGAAGCAGCCCGCGCACCGCGCCCGGTCGCTCGAGGAACAGCTGCACGGCTTCATGTGGAACCGCAAGCAGCGCTACGCCGTGCTCCTCGTAGAGGCACTCGACCTCGATCGCGTCCCGCGGCCGCTCGACTGCGTCTTGACGCACTTCTAACTCAGCGCACGTCACGTTCGCGTTTGACACGCAGGGTGCTTGAATGGATCCGTGAGCGGGGTCTTCCACATCGACGAGGAGTCGTACGACGACTTCATGGGCCGGTACTCGGTCCGGCTTGCGCCGCTCTTCGCGGACTTCGCCGGCGCCGTCAAGGGACAGCGAGTGCTCGACGTCGGCGCCGGCACCGGCGCGCTGACACGCGAGCTCGTCGCACGCGGCGCGACCGTCGTCGCGGTCGAGCCGTCGCCCGAGTTCACCCGCGCGCTGCGCTCGCGCTTCCCGCAGATGGAGGTGCACGAGGTGCCGGCCGAGGAGCTGCCGTTCGCGGACGACAGCTTCGATATCGCACTCGCGCAGCTCGTCGTCGCCTTCATGGAGGACGCGGCAGCCGCCATGCGAGAGCTCGGCCGCGTCGCACACCGGGTCGCGATCTGCATGTGGGGTGTCGAGGAGGTGCAGATGTTCGCCGCGATCGGCAGGACGGCCCGCGTGGTCGGCTCAGGCTCGGCCGAACAAGGCGCGCGCCGCTACCGCACCCCGCAGGAGCTGCACGACCTGCTCGTGGGAGCTGGTCTGGCGAACGTCGAGACCGGCGAACTGGACGTCACCGCGTCATACGTCGATTTCGAGGAGTTCTGGCGCGTGCTGAGCCTGCAGGTCGGTCCCGCCGGCGCGTGGCTGCACGGCCTCGACGACCGGCGGCGCGCACTCGCGCACGACGAGCTGCACAGGCAGCTCGGTAGTCCGAGCGGCGCGTTCGAGCTGCACGGTCGCGCGTTCGGTGCACGGGCCACACGCTGAACTCCAGACAGGTCGGCTAGGCGCTCGTCTGCGGCGGGGGCCAGCTGGGAGCGCTGACGACGCCTGGTAGTGCCTTTTCGAAGAGTGCGGCGAGTCGGTCGAGTTCGTGCTTGGTGAGCCGGCCGAGGTAGAGCTCGCGCACCGTGGCGTGGTGGACGACCTGCGCCCGGCGAAGTGCCTCGAGGCCGGGCCGGGTCAGCGCGGCGAACGCGGCGCGTCCGTCTGCAGGGTCGGGCTCCCGGCGAACGAGACCCTGTGACTCGAGGCGAACGACCACCCGGGTGATCCCGCTCGGCGTGAGCATCCGTTGCGCGCCGAGGTCGCTCATGCGCAATCTCAGTTCCGGGGCGGTGACGAGTGTGATCAGGACGCCGTAGTCGGCGAGTGGGATCAGGCCGTCCCGTTGGAGGCGACGGTCGATCTCGCGCATCACGGTTTCGCGCAGACGGATCAGTCCGCGCCACGCCTGGAACTCCTCCGGACTGAAGGTCTCCGGCTCCGGCAGCTCCTCGAGCCAGCGTTCCGGGTCACGCAGATTACTTGACACGGTGAACTAAATCCTCCATACATTTGCTTGCGCGTGTGAAGTATATGGTCGGCCAGTCGGCCGGCCCAGCCAAAGGAGATGGCCATGACATCGCTCTCGCCGAAGGTGCTCGCACCAAGCGAAGGACTGCGACTCCACTCCGGCCCCGGACGAGATCTCGTCTTCAAGGTCACCGGGGAGGACACCGGGGGCGCCTTCGACTACTTCATCGTCGAGGTCGCACCAAAGGGCGGCCCGCCGCTCCACGTCCACCACAGGCAAGAGGAGACCATCCACATCCTCAGAGGCCAATACAAGATCCGGATCGGCGAAGAGACATTCCGCTGCGGGGAAGGCGGCTTCGCCTACCTGCCATCGGGCGTCCCGCACGCATTCCTCAACACAACCGACGACCCGGGCGAAATCGTCGTGGTCTACACCCCCGGTGGTGGTCACAAGTTCTACGAGGAGTTGGGCCCTCTGACCCGGAACGGAACACCCGACCGCGCAGCTGTCGCCGCCGTCTTCGAGAAGTACGACATGACCCTGCTGGGGCCGCCGATGACCGACGACTGAAACCGGATGTACCTGACGTGCCGGCCACCGCGCGCTCGGTGACCCAGCGGGTCGTTAGTCTTGGCCGGTGAACGACGACCGCTTGGGCGAGGAAGGTGTCCTTGTCGAACGTGACGAGGTGGCTGTGATGTTCAAGCGTGTTACCGACGACCAGGCGGGCATCACCCGCGGCTGGGCCGAACTCGAATCAGCGGTCGGCTCACTACGCGGACGGAAGTTCTACGGGGCCTTCGGCGCGCCCAGCGGCGAATACCGTGTCTGTGTGCAACTGCGCTCGGATGACCAGCCCGACAAGTTGGGGCTGGACGTCGGCAGGCTCCCTGGTGGCCGCTATCTGCGCGTCACTCTCCGCGGAGAACCGCCTGCGGTCTACGCACGCATCGCGCCGACCTTCGAGCGGCTGAGCGAGCACGCCGACTCGGATCCCACCCGGCCCGGGATCGAGTTCTACCGCCGCCGCGATACGATCGAGCTGTTGCTGCCCGTTCAGTAGTCGAGGCTGAGGCGCCACTCGCTCCGGAGCACAACTGCGAACACCTCGTCGTGGCTCGCCGATCACGCGCCAGGCGTCTTCGGGAAGCTGCTGGAGCACGACATACGCACCGGCGTTTGGACTCACACGTGCCGACCCTACGCGGCCTACCGCGCGGTGCGTAGCAACTGCCGGTGCCGCTCGAGAGCCGCGAGCACTGCGTCGATGTCCTCCTCGGTGTTGTACGCGTGCGGTGAGACGCGCAGGTTCCCGTCACGCTCCGAGGTGACGATCCCGTCTGCCTCGAGGGTGGCGACGAGGCCCGGCGCATCGGTCGAGGCGGCGCAGACGAGGGCGCCGCGACGGTCGTGGGCGCGCGGCGTCATGACGATCCCCCCGAGCGCGTCGACGCCGTCGATCAGGCGGTCGGTGAGCGCGAGAACGTGCTCGCGGGTGTCGGCGATCCCGATCTCCTGCATCAGCTCCATGCCGGCGATGCCGCCGTAGATCGACGGAATCGGGGGCGTTCCCGCCTGGAAGCGGCGCGCGTTCGGCGCGGGCGAGTAGTCGGTGTGGTCCATCTCGAAGATGTTCCGGTCGGCGAACCAGCCGGTCTGAGTCGGCGACAGCTGCTCGGCAAGGCCCGGTCGAACCCACATGAACGCAAGGCCGGCCGACGCGAGCAGGTACTTGAGGACACCCGCTGCGAGCACGTCGACACCGAGCTCCTCGACGTCGAGCGGGTACGTGCCTGCGGCCTGGTACGCGTCGAGCACGACCAGCGCGCCGCGCTCGTGCGCGATGCGGGTGATCTCGTCGACCGGGAGCCGCGTGCCGTTCCGGTAGCAGACGGCGGTGATCGACACGATCGCGGTTCGCTCGTCGATCGCCTCCTCGAAGCGCTCGACCGGGATCTCCGGGCCCTCCGCGGGCACGATCGTGACGTCGGCGCCTCGCGCCTGCTGCGCGTGCCAGATCTGCCCGATCGTCGGGAACTCGAAGTCGGAGATGACCACTCGCTGGCCGCGTCGTGAAGTCGATCGCGCTGGCGAGCGCGCTCACACCGGCCGACACGGACGTCGTCACGGCGACGTCGTCTGGCCGGGCGTTGACGAGGCGGGCGAACGAGCCGCGCGCGGCCTCGGAGCGCTCCACCCAGTAGTCCCAGGGAGCTCCCCGGTCGTCCCAGCCGTCGAGGTAGTCGAGGTAGGCCGCGCGCACCGAGTCCGAGAGCGCGCCCTGCGAGCACGAGTTGACGTACACGAGACGCTCGAAGATCGGAAACCGGTGTCGGCAGCGGGCGGGTACGGAGCTCCCGTCACGTCAACGGCCAAGGTATGCCTTTCTCAGTTCCTCGTTCTCGCGAAGCTCCTCTGCGCGTCCCTCGAGCACGAGGCGTCCGGTCGAGAGGACGTAGCCACGGTCGGCGATCGAGAGGGACACGTTGGCATTCTGCTCGACGACGAGGATCGCGACGCCGGATTCGTGCACCTGCTTGATGATCTCGAAGTTCCGCTCGACGAGGATCGGGGCGAGCCCCATCGACGGCTCGTCCATCAGGAGGAGCTTCGGGCGCGACATCAGGGCCCGGCCCATCGCCACCATCTGCTGCTCCCCGCCCGAGAGCGTGCCGGCCAGCTGGGAGCCCCGTTCGCTGCAGCAGCGGGAACAGCTCGTAGACGCGTTCGTAGTCCTCCTTCGTCGCCGCCGCCCCGCAGGTAGGCGCCGAGCTCGAGATTCTCGTGCACCGTCATCGGTGCGAACAGGCGGCGGTTCTCGGGGACGATGGCGAGTCCGCGTGCGATCCGGTAGCTCGTCGGTCTTCGGGTAACGTCCTCGCCGGCGACTCGAACCGTCCCGTTCCGTGGTCGCACGATGCCGAGGATCGTCTTCAGCGTCGTGGACTTGCCGGATGCGTTGCCGCCGAGCAGGCAGACGAGCTCTCCGGGCTCGATGTGCAGCGTCAGGCCCTGAAGGATGTGGATCTGGCCGTAGTAGGTGTCGACGTTGTCGAGCTCGAGCAGCGGAGCGGCGGCTGTCTCCGTCATTTCGAGTCCATCGTCCCGAGACCGAGGTACGCCTCGACGACCTTCGGATCGGTTGCGACCTCCGTGAAGGACCCCTCGGCGATCTTTACCCCGTGGTCGAGCGCGACGACGCGGTCCGAGATGCCCTCCACCACGTGCATGTCGTGCTCGATCACGAGGATCGTGTAGCCGCCCTCGGTGCGGAGTTGGCCGATCAGCTCGGTTATCTCGTGCGTCTCGACCGGGTTCATCCCCGCGGCCGGCTCGTCGAGCAGCAGCAGCCTCGGATTCGTCGCCGTCGCCCGCGCGATCTCGAGCCGTCTCCGGTTCGCATACGAGAGCGAGTACGCGGGCTGGTTCCAGCGGTAGCCCATCAGCCGTTGCCCGAAGAAGGCGAGCTTCTGCTCCGCGAGCTCACTGATCTCACGCTCCTCGCGACGCATTCCGGGGGTTCTGATCATCGACCGGAAGATCCCCGCCCGCGTATGGCCGTACGCGGCAGCCATCACGTTGTCCTTGACGGTCATGTTCAGGAACAGGCGCAGGGTCTGGAAGGTGCGGGCGATCCCGAGCCGGGTGATCTGGTGTGGCTGCATGCCGATGATGCTCCGTCCTGCGAGGCGGATGTCGCCTTCATCGGGGTCGTAGATGCCGGTGATCAGGTTGAAGAGCGTTGTCTTCCCGGCGCCGTTGGGCCCGATCACGCTGACGATCTCGCCCTCGTCGACGTAGAGATCGAGGCCGGAGACGGACATGAGACCCCCGAACGCGAGCGAGACGTTGTCGATCTCGAGCAGCCGTTCGCTCATCAGGTGATCTCGACCCGCCTCTCGCCCAGCAAGCCGTTCGGGCGCACGATCATCAAGACGATCAGCAGGAGCCCGAGGATGATGTATCGGGCCGGGCCGGGGTTCGGAATCATGAGGTTCTCCCAGACGAATCCGGCGAGGTAGAGCGTGGGTGGCACCGCGACGATGCGCAGCCAGCCCCGGAGCTGCGTGACGCACAGCATCCCGATCAGCAGCAGTAAGTACGCCACCTGGCCGACCCAGGGAGCGAGCTGTACCGGGACGACGACCCAGTGCCCGAGCACGCCGGCGATGCCGCCGTGCGCGCCGTCCACCCATGAGTGATGGAACGACGCAGCAACGGCGTGGACGACCGCTCCGAAGACGGCCGTCGCGGCGACGACGGCCGCGAGCCGGAGCGAGAAGCGGAAGATCGCGATCACGCCCACGATCACACCGAGGTAGAAGAGCGCGCGGGCCTGTCCCGGGTTCTGCAGGACTTGCAGCAGGACGCTGATGAGAATCGCACCGAGCACGGCGCCCCACTGGCTGCCGAGCCCGCCGAGAATCACCATCGCGTAGATGGTGATCATCACGACCGGCGAGAAGTTGAGCGGATAGACGCTGGCGTTGAGCGCGGTCGTCACCGTCCCGGCGAGCGCAGCCACCCCGGCGCCCGTGCCGAAGCTCAGGAGCTTCAGCCAGTTCACCGGCATCCCCATCACCTCTGCCGCCAGTGCGTCCTCGCGCTGTGAGCGCCAGGCACGACCCGTGCGGGACAGGTTCACGAAGCGCAGCGCGACGAAGATGATCACGAACATCACGATCGCGACGTAGTAGTAGGAGACCGCGAAGATACCCTGGTGCTGCACCGCGAGCCGGTGCCCGAACAAGCTCAGCGGGTTGACACCCGAGATCCCGAACGACCCTCCGGTGATATCGTGGCCGAAGATCTGGTTGCCGTTGGTCGCGACCGTCTCGAACAGTTCGAGGAAGAACAGCGTCATGATCGCCAGGTAGTCGCCTGACAGGCGCCGCGACGGGAGGCCGACGCAGAGCCCGACGAGCGCACCGATGATCGTGGCCGCCGGAATGAGCACGATCGGCGGCACGTGGTAGCCGAACTTCGGCGAATCGAAGATCGCGTACACGTACGAGCCGACTCCGAAGTACGCGATGTAGCCGAGATCGAGCAGGCCGGCCCAGCCGACGATCAGGTTCAGCCCGAGGGCAAGCACCATGTAGATGACGGTCTCGAAGGCGACGAGGCGTACGTATCCGCTCGACTCGAACGCCGGCATCAGCGCTCCGGCGGCGACGAACAACGTCAGCCAGGCCCACCACGGAACCCGGCGCAGCCGTTCCTCGATTCCACCGATCCACGCGGCGCGCGGGGCGCGCCGCTCGCCCGCGCGCGCAACCCATTCGTCCCGCCCGACCGCAGGACCCGCGGCCGACTCCGTTCCCGGGTCTGCAGGCGGCGGCGTGGGAGGCTGGAACTCGCTCAACTCAGACCTTTCGGATGTCCACTCGGCCGAAGAGCCCGCGCGGCCGGAAGATCATGAAGGCGATCAGGATCGAGAACACGACCAGGTCCGACCAGGCCGTCGTCCAGTAGCCGGCGGTGTACGACTCGGCGCAACCGAGCAGGATCCCGCCGACCATCGCACCCGGGATCGAGCCGATGCCGCCGATCACGGCGGCGGTGAAGCCCTTCAGCCCCGTGGTGAAGCCGACTGCGGCGAACGTCGGTACGCGGAGCGCGAACATCACGCCCGCCGCACCCGCGAGGGCAGAGCCGAGGACGAACGTGAACACGATCACGTGGTCGATGTCGATGCCCAGCATCGAAGCTGCCTCGCGGTCGAACGACGTCGCGCGCATCGCTCTACCGGTGCGAGTGCGGTTGACGAGGATCCAGAGAACGATCATCAACACGAACGCCGCGCCGATGGTGATGATCCGGAGCAGCGGGACGTGCACGCCGTCGAGGTCGAAACCGCGGAAGTAGAGTGCTCCGCCGCTCAGGTTGTACGAGGCGTAGTTGAACTGCTGGGCCCCGAACAGCAGCTGCATCGAGTTTGCGAGGAAGAACGACACTCCGAGCGCGCTGATCAGCGGCGCGATGCGGGGAGCCTCACGCAGCGGACGGTAGGCGAAGCGTTCGATGACGACGCCCAGGATCGAACATCCGACCATCGCCGCGCCCGTGACCAGCAGGAGCAGCAGCCACACCGGCACCACCGGGTCGGATGCGCCGCCGAGCGCCTGGAGCACTCCGTACCCGATGAACGAGCCGACCATGAAGACGTCGCCGTGAGCGAAGTTCAGAAGCTTCAGGACGCCGTAGATGAGCGTGTAGCCGAGAGCGACCAGCGCGTAGACGCTGCCGATCGTCAGGCCGTCGAGAGTGAGCTGGATGAAAAATTGCATGGCGCGCCAGACTAACTCCGAAGTAAAGGGGGCGGCCCGGTGAGAGACCGGGCCGCCCCCTCGATGTTCTACGAGCTAGTTTGACGAGCTTGTACTTCCCGTCGGACTGAATCTGGAAGATGTAGAAGTGGGCGTTCAGCGGGTCGTTGGTCTTCGTCGACCACTTGAACGTCCCGCCGAGGATCCAGTTCTTGATCGTCACCTTCTTCATGTTGCGGAAGACATCGGCGCGCTTGAGCACGCCGTGGTCCTTCGCACACGCGATCTTGATCGCGTTCAACATGATCTGCACCGCACCGTAGGTCGGCGGGCCGAAGGAGCCCAGCGTCGCCTTGGGGTTGGCCTTCTGCCAGCCGGCGACGATCCCGGCGTCGGACGGGATGCCGCTGATGTCCGGAGCGAAGTTCGCCACGTAGTCGCCCGCATGGTTGAACTGCGCGGGTGCGTCCGCACCGTCACCGCCGAACACGACGGCCTTCTTGCCCTGCTCCACCAGCTGCTCGGCGAACGTCTGCGCCGCCGGCGGCTGCTGCGTGGGGAACACGACGACATCGGTGTTGCTCGGCACCTTCGTGACGTACGCCGAGTAGTCCGTCGTGGTGTTCGGGGCCGAGAGGTGGCTCACGTTGACGCCGTGCTTCGTCAGGTATCCGCTGATCGACGACGCCAGGCCCTGCGAGTACGGCTCCTGGAAGTCGAAGACGACGACGTTCTTCGCCTTGAGGTTGTTCGTGATGTAGGCGGCGATCGACGGGCCCTCGATGTTGTTCGCCGGAACGTCCCGGAAGAACGCGGGCGTGCCGAGCTTCTTGCCGTTGACCGTGTAGGTCAGCGGGATGTCGGTCGCCGAGGGCGAGATCTGTGCGATGCCGGCGTGGTAGTAGCTCTGCGCCGACGCCTCGGCGTCACCCGATGTGGACGGGCCGATGATGCCGACGACGCTCGGATCGGCGGCATACTTCTGCGCGAGCGTCAGGGCCGGTGCTGCGCCCTGCTCGACCGGCGTATCGCCCTGGAGCAGCTGGACCTTCAGCCCCATCGTCTTCGGGAGTGTTGCAACCGCGTACTTCGCCCAGCTCAGCTGCTCGGTGCCGAGGAATCCGGCTCCGCCCGTCAGCGGGGTGACCATTGCCAGCTTCAGCGTGCTCTTGCAGCTGATGCCGGCGGAGGCCGTCTGCACCTGGCGATGCGCGCCCTGCGCACTCGCGGCCACCACCGTGGCGATGAGCGCCACGAGGGCGAGGCCGATGCCCTTCTTCATCAAATTCCTCCTTGAAATGGGGACGTGGGGGGTCAACCTGTCCTAGCGTTAGACGTGCGCGACGGTTCGATTGTTCGCCGCGGGCTCGCCGCGCTCGGACGATCCTCCACAGCCCGGAGGCGGGTGTCAATGATCAAATCTCGGGTCAGGTCAGCGACGTAGGCTCGACGGAGTCGCCCGGGAGCGGAGGTGCCGGCTTGGCCGGCGCCGGAGCGGGATCCAGCGCAGCCACCCAGCCGGCGGTGTCCAAAAACTGCCGGAAACGCACCGCTTTGCCCTCCCGGACGCTCCAGATGTGGACGAACGGGACGTCGAGCTTCTTCCCGGTCTGCTTGGCGAGCGCGCGGTAGCGGCCGAGCACCACGATCTCGGTCCCGGCGTCCAGGAACTCGTCCGGCTCGGCGGTGAACTCGTCCCACCACTCGGCGTCGAGCGGGTCGAAGATGTTGCGGCGGACCTCGTCGATACCGCGGTAGAAGCCGCCGTGCGGCAGCCCCTGCGCCTGGTGCCACTCGATCTCGGGGTGCATGTCCGCGAGGACGCCGTCGAGGTCGTCTCGTGCGAAGGACTGGTAGGAGCGCCGGACGAGCTCGAGGTTTCCCACGACACGTAGGTTACGGGCGATGGAGTACGCGATCCACGCCGACGACCGCCCCGACGGCAGCCTGTACGCAAACGAATTGCTCACCCAGCGGGTCGTCGAGCTCTCGGGCGACGAGCGCATGGACTCGGCCGACGAGGTCCTGTACGTCCTCCGCGGCGAGGGCGAGCTCGAGGTGGCGGGCGAGCGCCACCCGCTACGAGCGGGGACGGCGGTGTTCCTCGCCGGCGGCACCCGGTGGAGCGGCACCGGCGTTCGCGCTCTCTCCGTGCTCGTGCACGACCCGCCGCCGGCCTCGGCCGCCTTCGCCGTCCGCGACCTGACGGCGGAGGAGAAGGGGTCGGCGACTGCGGGCAGGCAGTTCGTGCTCGGCGCGCGGCCGGAGCTCGGCTGTGCGTCGGCGACCCAGTTCATCGGGCTCGTCCCGCCGGGCCGCGCGCCCGACCACTTCCACCTCTACGACGAGGTGATCTACATCCTCGAGGGCCACGGCGAGCTGCACATCGGGGGCGAGAGCGCGCCGCTTCGTCCGGGTAGTTGCGTGCACCTGCCCGCACGGCTCGTCCACTGCCTCGCCAACACCGGGCCGGGTGAGCTGCGGCTGCTCGGCGTGTTCCGCCCCGCCGGCTCGCCGGCCGAGGCCTATTACCCCGACGGCACGCCTGCCGCTGTCCCCGACCACGAGTAGGAGGAGCACGTGCCGAGAATCGAGCGCAGCGCGGAGATCGTCTGGGAGGGCAACGTCGCACGTGGGCAAGGGCTGATCGCCGCTGCCACCGGTGCATTCGCCGGCCTGCCGTTCACGCTTGCGACGCGCATCGGCAACCCCGAGGGGAAGACGAGCCCGGAGGAGTTGCTCGCCGCGGCGCACGGCGCATGCTTCACGATGTCGCTCGCCTCGGAGCTCGTCGCGGCCGGGACGCCGCCCGGACGCCTCGACGTCGACTGCCGGATCGTCATGGACGAGGTCGAGGGGCAGGGCCACCAGATCGTGGGGTCGATCGTCACCGTCAAGGCCGACGTGGAGGGCGCCGATCAGACTGCGCTCGAGGCGGCGGCCGCGAAGGCCGACGAGGGTTGTCCGTTCTCCGCCCTGCTCAAGCGGGCGGGTGCCGACGTGCAGATCTCGCTCTGATCTCGCCCCCGTGCTCGTCGAGGTCGGGCGGCCGCAGCCGTGTGGTCGCCGGTGTGCGCGAAAGCTCGACAGGAAAGGTGACGGTTCGCACGCCGTCGGTCTCGTCGACGACGTCGAGGCCGAGCGCAGCCGCGAGGGAGAACGCCTCGTCGAGCCCCTGGACCGGACCGGCGGGAACGCGCGCTGCGCTCAGCGCATCGCGCCAGCCTGCGCGCGGCCGCTCCCCGAGCTTCGCTTCCAGGAGGGCCCGAAGCTCGTCGCGGTGCGCGACGCGCGCTGCGTTCGTCGCGAAGCGCTCGTCGGAGGCCAGCTCAGGCGTGCCGAGCACCTCGGCGAGGCGGGCGAACTGGCCGTCGTTCCCGGCGCAGATCATCAGCTCGCCGTCGGCGGCACGATAGGTGGCGAACGGCTCGATGCTCGGATGGACGTTTCCGAGCCGCTGCGGCACGACGCCGCCGCCGAGCCAGCCGGTCGACTGATTCGCGAGCATCGCCAGGTTCGCATGGAGGAGGTTGACGGTCAGCCGCTGGCCGCGACCGCTCCGTGTGCGTGCGTGGAGCGCAGCGAGGGTGGCGACTGTCGCGTAAAGCGCCGTCACGACGTCGACGATCGCGACGCCCGTCTTCGAGGGCTCATCCGGCGGGCCGGTGACGCTCATCAGGCCTCCGACAGCCTGGACGAGCGGGTCGTAGCCCGGCAGTGCGGCACCCGCCTGCTCTCCGAAGCCGGTGATCTCGCAGTAGACGACGCGCGGGTTCGCGCTCGCGACGGCGTCGTAGCCGAGGCCGAAGCCCTCGAGCGTTCCGGGCTTGAAGTTCGCCACCACGACGTCTGCTCGTTCGCAGAGGCGGCGCGCGAGCTCTCGGTCCCCGGGATCGCGCAGGTCGAGCACGATCGAGCGCTTGTTGCGATTCGCGGCGTGGTGGTAGGTCGCGCGGCCCTCGGAGTCGGCCGGTGGTGACCACCGCCGCGTGTCGTCGCCTTCGGGTGACTCGATCTTGACGACGTCGGCGCCGAGGTCGCCGAGCGTCTGCGCGACGAGGGGGCCGGCGAGCACGCGCGAGAGGTCGACGACGCCGATTCCCTGCAATGCAGAGGTGGTCGCCACAGGCGGGATTATTCAGAGGGCTACGCTGGTCCGTCGTGAGCACCTTCGTTCTCGTCGTCGAGGACGACGGGCCGATCCGCCGGATGCTCGAGCGCACACTCGCGGCCGAGGGATACGGCGTCTCGAGCGTCGGCGACGGCGGCGCCGCACTGGCAGCGGTCGAGCAGTCGGTGCCGGACCTGCTCGTCCTCGACCTCGGCCTGCCGGGCGTCGACGGCCTGACGGTCTGCCGGCGGCTGCGTTCCAAGGGGCTGGCGCTGCCGATCCTCGTGCTCACGGCACGCGATGCCGTCGCCGACCGTGTTGCCGGCCTCGACGCCGGCGCCGACGACTACCTCGTGAAGCCGTTCGCGGCCGAGGAGCTCCTCGCACGCGTCCGCGCGCTGCTCCGGCGCGGCGCGGCTCCCGGCGAGATGCTCGCGTTCGGCGACCTGGTCTTCGACGTCGAGATGCGTTCTGCGCGCCGAGGCGGCGTCGAGATCCCGCTGCGGGCGCGCGAGGCGGACCTGCTCGAGCTGCTGCTGCGAAACCCGCGGCGTGTGATCACGCGCGCGCAGGCGCTCGAGCGCGTGTGGGGTGACGTCGCCGCGGCGAGCCCGAACGCCGTCGACCGCTATGTCTCGTACCTTCGCCGCTCGCTCGGCGGACCGCCGATGATCGTCACGGTCCGCGGCGTGGGGTTCATGCTCCAACGATGATCCCGCGATCGATCAGGGGACGTTCGATCCTCGCCGCGTTCCTCGCGGTCCTGCTCGCCCTCGTGATCGTCGGAGCAGGTATCGACGTCCTGGTGGGAAGGCACCTCCATCGCTCTCTCGACCGTTCGCTGCGCCAGCGTGCGGTCGACGTGGCGCAGCTCAGCGCCTCTGCGCCGGCACTCCTGACGACGCCCGGAGCACTCGACACGTCGATCGGCGCGCAGCAGATCAGCGTCGAGGTGGTCGACCGGCACGGTCGGATCGTCGCCCGGTCGCTCGCTCTCGGCGGACGGGTCCTTCCGGTCCAGCCGCTCTGGCAGAAGGTGATCGCGAGCGGCTCCGGTCGCTACGCGGCCGCCGAGCTCGGCGGCGACGACCTGCGCGTGTACGTTGCTCCGCTTGCCGATGCCGGCGGGCCCGCAGCCGGCGGCGCGGTCGCCGTTGCCGCTTCGACCCACGACCTGAACGCGACGCTCGCCGACGTCCATCTGGTCGTGCTGCTGGCGGCGCTGGCCGCGGCCGCGGCGGCCGCGGCCGCTCTGGCGCTCCTGATGCGGCCGGCGCTCCGGCCGCTCGGCCGTCTTGCGGGCGCGGCGGCCGAGATCGAACGGACGGGAGATCCGCGCCTCCGGCTGCCGCAGCCGGAGACGGACGACGAGGTCGGCCGGCTGGGACGCACGCTCAACGAGATGCTGGCCGCCCTCGAACGGTCTCGCGATGCGGAGCGCCGGTTCCTCGCCGACGCCTCGCACGAGTTGCGGACGCCGCTGACCGCGCTCGTCGGCAACGTCTCCTACCTCGCGCGGCACGGGGCAAACGACGAGCTCGTCGCCGAGCTCGAGCACGACGCCCGCCGGCTCGCACGTCTGGCCGACGACCTCCTCGCCTTGTCCCGCGAGGAGTCGGCTCCGGCGCCCGAAGAGGAGGTGCGCCTGGACGAGATCGCACGCGAGTCCGGCGGCGTCGACGTCGTAGCTCCGGCGCCGGTGATCGTGCGGGGCGACCGTGCGGCACTGGAGCGGGCGCTCGCGAACCTCGTCGAGAACGCCCGCCTCCACGGTCGTGGCCGGATCGTGGTCGAGGCCGGCGCGGCCGACGGCCTCGCCAGGCTCACCGTCACCGACGAAGGTGTCGGCGTGGCGGCGGACGAAGCGGAGCGTGTGTTCGAACGTTTCCGCCGCGGCTCCGACCACGGCCGCGGAGCGGGGCTCGGGCTCGCGCTCGTCCGGGCGACTGCCGAGCGGCACGGCGGTCGTGCGTACGCGGAAGGAGCGCGATTCACCATCGAGCTCCCCAGTCTCAGAGATGTCTCAGAGTCGCCGGCTACAACGGCGGTAGAACACGAGAAAGGATCGCCGTGAGTTACCTGCGCAGACTCTCCACCCGTAGCCTGATCGTCCTCGTCGTCGCCGTATGCGCCGTCGCCGTCGGAGGGGCGGCAATCGCCGTCGCCGCGGGCGGCGGCGGCCCGGCGCCCGCGCCGAAGCCGCTCGACCAGGCGATCCAGGACGCGCTCGCGGCGAAGCCGCCCGACGGCATCACCGCTCGTGTCACGTTCACGAACAAGCTGTTCCCGTCCGGCGCGCTCCTCGGCCAGGTTGGATCCGCGCTGATGTCCGGTGCTTCAGGACGTCTGTGGGTCACCGCCGACGGACGCGGCCGGATCGAGCTCCAGTCCGACGCAGGCGACGTCCAGGTCCTCTGGGATCAGCAGACGATCTCGATCTACGACGCCTCGTCGAACACGGTCTATCGCGCCGATCTTCCCTCCAACACCGCGACCCAGCCCTCGGGCAGCGGCACCGTGCCCGCACTCGCGGACATCGACAAGTTCCTCACCGAGCTCGGCGCACACTGGACGGTGTCCGATGCGACGCCGACGAACGTCGGCGGGCAGCCGGCCTACAGCGTTTCTGTCTCGCCGAAGCACGATGGCGGCCTGCTCGGCTCGGTCGAGCTCGCCTGGGACGCCGTGCAGGGCGTGCCGCTCCGGATCGGGATCGACGCCCAGGGCAGCAGCTCCCCCGTGCTCGAGCTCGCCGTGACCGACATCTCGTACGGGCCTGTCGCCTCCTCCGACGTCGACATCTCGCCGCCCGCGGGCGCGAAGGTCGTCGACCTCGGCACGGGCCATGAACCGTCGGGCAGCAACGGCACTCCGGCGATCACCGGGCTCGCTGCCGTCCAGGCGGCTGCCGACTTCCCGGTCGTCGTGCCGCCCACGCTCGTCGGTCTACCGCTCCGCGACGTGCGCCTCACCGGCGGCGACACGGCGATTGCCTTCTACGGACAAGGGCTCGGCGGCATCGTGCTGGTCGAGCGAAAGGCCGACGCCTCCGGCAACCAGAGCGGGGCGCTCTCCGGGCTGCCGACCGTCTCGCTCGACGGGCTGACGGCACACGAGCTCTCGACGCAACTCGGGACCGTGCTCGCGTGGCAGTCGGGCGGCACCAGCTTCGTGCTCGCCGGCTCACAGCCGGCGGCTGCGGCCGAGGCTGCGGCCAGGGCGGTGAAGTGAGCTCGGCGCCGCCGGTCGAAGCCCGCGGCCTCGTCAAACGCTACGGAGACATCGTCGCCGTCGACCATGTCGACCTCGAGGTCGAGCCCGGGGACGTGTTCGGCTACCTGGGACCGAACGGGGCCGGCAAGACGACGTCGCTGCGGATGCTGCTCGGCCTCATCCGCCCGACCGCGGGGTCGGCACGACTCTTCGGCCGCGACCCGCTGATCGAGGGGGCGAAGGCCCTTGCCGGCGTGGCCGGGTTCGTCGAAGGGCCACGCTTCTATCCATACCTCTCGGGTCGCCGCAACCTCGAGCTCCTCGCCGACTACGACGACCCGGTCTCGCGGCCGCGGATCGACGAGGTGCTCGGGCTCGTCGACCTTCGCGACCGGGCGAAGGATCGCGTCGGTGGCTACTCGCACGGCATGCGGCAGCGGTTGGGAATCGCCGCTGCGCTGCTCCGAAGTCCACGACTCCTCCTCCTCGACGAGCCGACCACCGGCCTCGACCCGGCCGGCATGCGCGACATGCGGGACCTCGTGCGTCGCCTCGCAGCCGACGGGATCACGATCCTCCTCTCGAGTCATCTCCTCTACGAGGTGGAGGAGCTCTGCAACCGGGTGGCGATCATCCGCAAGGGCCGGATCGTCTACCAGGGCGCTCTGCACGATCTCCTCGCGACAGCGTCCCTCACCTACCGCCTGCGCGCGGTCGAGCCCGAGCGCGCGACAGCCGCGCTGCTCGCACAGCCTGGGATCGACGCTGTCGAGTCGAGCGACGGTGAGCTTCGTTTCACGGCGGACGAGGACGCCGTGGCGGCACTCACGCTGGCCCTCGGCCGTGCCCGCATCGCCTTCACCGCGCTCGTGCCCGAGCGGGCGAGCCTCGAGGAGCTGTTCCTCGGGATGACGGACGGTGAGTCCTCCGACCACGATCGGGTCACGGAGATCGCGGTATGAGCCGTAGGCTCGACGGAGGCTCACTCGTAGCGGAGGTGCCGGCTTGGCCGGCGCCGGAGCGGGTATGACCGCGGTCGCCCGCGTCTATCGGTGGGAGGTCGCGAAGCTCCTCGCGCAGAAGCGGACGTATCTGGGCCTCGGAACGGCAGTGGCCGTGCCGATCATCTTCGTCGTCGTGCTCGTGCTGAAGAGCGGCGGCCCGTCGGACGTTCCGCTCGGCCGCTACATACGCAACACCGGGCTCGCGGTGCCGTTCGTCGTCCTCTTCTTCATGTCGATCTGGGGGCTTCCGCTGATCACGGCTCTGGTCGCAGGCGACATCGTTGCGTCGGAGAGTCACAACGGGACGCTGAAGACGATCCTGACCCGCTCTCGCGAGCGTGGCGAGGTCTTCGCCGGCAAGGTTCTCGCGACCGCGACCTACACGATCGCGCTCGTCTTCGCGATGGGGCTCGTCGGGCTGGTGGCAGGCAGCATCGCGTGGGGCTTCCACCCGCTGACGTCGCTGTCGGGGACAACCGTGTCGCCCGGTCATGGCCTCGCGCTGCTGCTCGCAAGCCTCGGGATCTACGTGCTGCCGCTTGCCGGCATCGCGGCGTTCGGCGTGATGTTGTCGACGGTGACGCGCAACAGCGCCGCGTCGGTCGTCGGCGCGCTCATGTGGGCGCTGCTGATGCAGTTGCTCGGCGTCTTGCCCGGGACCGAGAGCATTCGTCCGTACTTGCTGGGCACGCAGTTCGACGCCTGGCACGGCTTTCTGCGTGTCCCCGCCGACTGGGTGCCGGTGACGCGCGCCCTGTGGGTGTGCGCGCTGTACATCGGCATTCCACTCGTGACCGCGTACCTCGTCTTCCTGCGGCGGGACGTCGCCGGCGAGTAGCTCAGTCGAGCTCGACCCTGACGTCGACGCCCTCGGCGCGCTTCGCCGCTTCCCACGCGCGGACACGCAGATAGATCGCGACGCGCATGCCGTCGGCCGAATACGAGCCGAGCACGCTGACGCGGATCGCCCCCGGGCCGATCTCCTCGGCGAGCACGTCGCCGCGGCTGCGCAGGTCGACGAGCAGGTCGTCGGCGAGCGCCGGGTCGTTGAGTCGGATCGTGGGCATTGCTGACCTGCGCACCTGTGTGGGCGCGCATATGTGGGTCTAAACCTCGTGGCGGCGCCGCACACCGGTCGTACGGCTGGACCCGGACTAGCCGTCGTCGAGCGTCCCGTCGAGCTCGACGAACCCGAGCTCGAGCAAGTCGCGCAGTGCATCGATCGCCTCGGCCCGGACGACCGAGTCCGCCTTGCGGGGAAGACCCAGGCGTTCGATGCCCTCGCGAAGTGTCGTCACGCCGTCGAGCGAGGCGAGCGCGTCGGCGACCGCCGGCGCGCACTCGAGATCCGGATACGTGCCTTCGTCGAGCAAGAGCCGCGTCTCACGTTCCCGGGAGAGCGGGTCGAAACGCGTCTCGACCGAGACGCTGTCGGCGAAGGTGAGTGTCTCGTCGAGCAGATCGGCCTCGCTCTCGAGCTCGGCGAGGAATGCATGCGCCGCGAAGGCGCGCTGGATCTGCGGCCCGGCGTGCTCCAGCTCGTCGGCCGAGGCCGGGTCGACGCGGGGAGGATGTCGCCGGCCCGATCGCCGATGGAGCAGGACCGCGCCTTCCGTGATCCAGCCCACGCCGAGCTCGCGGAAGTACTCGGTCCAGTCGTCGAGCGCCTCGCCGAGGGCGGCGTGATCGTCGTCGAGATGATCGTTCCAGGTCGACGCATGCTCCAGCGGATCGGCGCCGGCCAGTCCGAGCACCCACGCGTCGCACCCGTTCCCCTCGAGCCACTCGTAGACCCGGCCGTCCGGATCGTCCTCTGACTCGGCCAGCCAGCTGACGAGCAACGTCGCATAGCCGTCGTCTGCGAGCGCCGCTGCAGCGCCCTCGACCACGCGGGCCGAGAACTCGTCGGCGGGCAGGCCTCCGTCGCGGTATTGCCACTTCGTCTCCGGCGAGATCACGTACGGCGCGTTGCACGTGATCAGGTCGAACGACTCACCGGCAACCGGTGCGAACAGGTTGCCGAGTCGAGTCTCGACGTTGTCGAAACCGTTGAGAGCGGCATTGAGCGAGGTGAACGCGAGGGCCCTTGGGTTCACGTCGGTCGCCACGACGTGGCGTGCGTGACGTGCGGCGAGCAGTGCCTGGGCGCCGTTGCCGGTGCCGACGTCGAGCGCCTGCTCGACGGGCCGGCGCGCCGTCAGCGCCGCACACCACGATGCGGTCGGCGTGAATGCGGCGACGTACCCGGGCGGATCGGCGGAGCCGCTCGGGAACGCGTCGCAGGCGAGAAGCAGTCCTTCGACCGGCATGATCCGTCCGCGCGGCTCGAAGGCGTCACCGCTCCGCACGGCGAGGCCGAGCGCGACGACTGCGTCGGCGCCCTCCCGGCCGAGAGCTCGGGCCGCGTCGGCTTCGGGCACCGGCAGCTGCAGCAGCAGCAGCCGCACGACGTTCGCGAGCGGCGAATCGGGCAGACGGCGTTCGAACACCGGGACGTCGGTGGCGTCGGCGCCGGGGCCGTCGTCCCCGAGGAGCTCGACGACGCCGCGCTCTCCGTACCCGACCGCGTCGAGCGCCTTGCGGGCGATCGCTGCGGCGGCGCGGTCGACGACAGGCTCCACGCGGCGACTCTAACCACGGTGCCAGGCACCTTGGTGCCAGGCACCGGTTCGCGTCAGCCGCGAGCCCGTCCTGCCAGGCCGAGACGCCGGGCGAGCGGCTCGAGTGTGGGGCCCTGGATCAGCGCCGATGCGACGACGACGAAGAAGACGGCGTTGAAGATCGTGCGGCTCTCCGGCAGTCCGGCGGCCTGTGGGTAGGTCGCGAGCACGATCGGCACCGCGCCGCGCAGCCCGGCCCAGCCGAGCAGCACGCGCTCGCGCCGATCGAACCGCTGGAAGAGGGTCGACAGCCAGACTGCGGCCGGGCGTGCCACGAAGAGGAGCACGACCACGACCGCGAGCCCGGGCAGGATCACCGCCACCAACTGGTGCGGGAACGAGAACAGGCCGAGCACGATGAAGAGGCCGACCTGGGCGAGGAACGCCAGGCCGCTGTGGAAGCTGACGAGTGTGTGGCGCAGGGCGGTCGCGGTGTTTCCGACGAACAGTCCGACGAGGTAGACGGCGAGGAACCCGCTGCCGCCGGCGATGTCCGCGAGGCCGAAGCCGACCGCTCCGACCGCGACGCTCGCGACCGGCGCGAAGGGGACGGCGATCGTCGGCAGGCGGATGAGCAGCCACGCCGACGCCGCACCGACGGCGAGCCCGACGGCAAGCCCCAGGGCGAGTTGACGCACGACGAGCAGCGCCAGGTCGGCGACGCCGGTCGCGCTTCCGTCGACCCACTCGATCAGCCCGATGGTGAGCGCGACACCCATCGGATCGTTTGCCCCCGACTCCCCCTCGAGCACACGGGCGAGTCGGCGACGAAGGCTGGCGGCGCGAAGGGTCGAGAAGACCGCTGCCGCATCGGTCGACGCGATCACGGCGCCGAGCAGAAACGATGCAGGCCACGACAGCGGGAACACCGCCTTCGCTGCGAGTGCCGAGACCGATGCGGTGACGACGACGCCGACCGTGCTGAGCGCCGCAGCAGGCACGATCACCGGCCGAAGCGATCGCCACGGCGTCGAGATCCCACCGTCGAACAGGATCACCGCGAGCCCCGCGATTCCGACGGTGCGGGCGAGATGGACGTCGGAGAACTCGATTCCGCCGACACCGTCCGAGCCGAGCAGCATGCCGAGCCCCAGGAACACGACGAGCACCGGCACTCCGGCATGCCCGGCGAGCGTTGCCGCAGCCACCGCTGCGAGCAGCACCGCGCCCACGATCAGGATCAGCGTCCCCGGCTCCATCGGCCTCCCGGTCGAGTGGTGGTCAGGTCGTTGACGTTTTTCCGGACTGTCTAACCGAGCAGCAGTGCGAGGAGCGCCTTCTGCACGTGCAGGCGGTTCTCGGCCTCGTCCCACACAGCGGACTGGGGACCGTAGAGCACGTCGGCCGCGATCTCCTCGCCGGGATGTGCAGGCAGGCAGTGCAGCACGACTGCGTTCGGCGCGGCTTCGGCGAGTAGCGCAGCGTCGAGCCGGTAGGGCTCGAGGTCCTGGAGTCGCCTCGCCGCCTCGGCGTCCGTGCCGAGGCTCGTCCAGATGTCGGTGACGAGGACGTCCGCGCCGGCGGCGGCGTCGCGCGGGTCGCGCACGAGCTCGACCGGCGTTCCCGACGGCGGTTCGTAACCGGCCGGACAGGCGGCGACGACGCTCATGCCGGTGAGCCCGGCGACGCCGGCGAGCGAGACGAGCACGTTCGTGCCGTCGCCGACCCAGCCGATCCGGACGCCGTCGAGGGCACCGAGCCGATCGCGGATCGTCAGCACGTCCGCCAGTGCCTGGCACGGATGCTCGGTCTGCGTGAGCGCGTTGATCACGGGAATCGAGGCCGCCTCGGCCCACACCTCGAGGTCGTCCTGCGACAGGGTGCGGATGGCGACCACGTCGACGTAGCGCGAGAGCACCCGTGCGGTGTCGCCGATCGACTCGCCGCGCGAGAGTTGCAGCTCGTCGCTGCGCAGCGAGATCGGAGTCCCGCCGAGTTGCGCCATCGCGGACGAGAACGAGAGCCGGGTGCGCGTCGAGGGCTGCATGAAGACGAGGCCGAGCGTGCGACCGGCCAGGCGTGGGGTGAGGTCGTTCTTCAGCTCGCCGGCGAGATCGAGGATCGCCTCCACCTCGGCGGGGACGAGGTCTCCGATTCGCAGCAGGTCGCGGCCGGAGAGATCGACCGGGAGCGGGAGCGTCATGTCCAGCGCTCCCTGGCCGCCGCGACGGCTGCCGAGACGTCGAGGCCGCGCGGCCTGGACGCCGGCGGCTCGAACGTTCCCGCCCGGACGCGGCCGGCGATCTCCGTGTGCGCGTCGCGGAACGGCATGCCCGCCTCGACGAGCGCCTCCGCGGCGTCGGTCGCGCGGAGGAGGGGGTCCGACGCGGCTGCCGCGAGTCGCTCGCGATCGAGCTCGAGCCCTTCGACGAGCACCGTGAGGGCGCCGAGCGCGAGCCGCACGTCTCTGCGAGCGCGGAACGTCGCCTGCTTGTCCTCGGCCAGGTCGGAGTTGTAGGCGAGAGGCAGGCCTTTCACGGTCGCGAGCAGGCCCGTCAGGCGCCCGATCGCACTGCCGGCTTTGCCTCGCGTGAGCTCGGCAACGTCGGGGTTCAGCTTCTGGGGCATCATCGACGAGCCGGTCGCCGCGTTTTCCGGCAGCTTCGCGAAGCCGAACTCGGCGGTGGCCCACAGGCAGATCTCCTCGCCGATGCGCGACAGGTGCACGAACAGCCCGGCGCACGCGTAGAGGTAGTCGAGAACGAAGTCGCGATCGGCGACGGCGTCGATCGTGTTTCGCATCGCCGACTCGGGAGGCGGAAGAGGCAGCGTCGATCCGGCCACGGCGCCCGCACCGAGCGGCGACGGCTCCGCCTGCGCGCGCGCGAACGCGAAGCGCGCCGCATCGCGTTCGAGCATCTCCACCCACGCCAGGAGGTGGTGTCCGACGGTGATCGGGACCGCGCGCTGCAGGTGCGTGTACGCCGGCATCGGCGTGTCGGCATCCTCGTCCGCGCGCGTGAGCACGACGTCGACGAAGGCACGCAGCGATGCGACCGCCTCGTCGCACGCGTCCTGCACGTACAGCCGGTGGGCGGTCACGACCTGGTCGTTGCGCGAGCGGCCGGCATGGATCTTCCGGCCGAGCGGGCCGAGCAACCGCTCGATCGCGCTATGGACGTCCTCGTCGTCCGGCTCGAGGTCGTCGGGGCCGATTTCCGCGAGTCGTGCCTCCACCTCGGCCAGCTCGGCGTCGTCGAGGAGGCCGGCGGCATGCAGCCTCCGTGCGTGGAGCCTGGTGCCCTCGCAGTCGTACGGAAGCAGCTCCGCGTCTTCCGACTTGACGTACGCCCAGACCTCGGGCGCGAGCGCCGCGTCGACGCGTCCCGCCCAGAGCGTCACAGTGACCACCCGAGCCGCTCGAGCAGGCGCCTCGAGTCGGTGATGTCGTTGAGCTTGAGCGCGAGCTGGCCGATCCGGTCGGATGCGGTGAACGCGGTCGCGCTCCGCTCCATGCTCAGCCGCTCGGGGTGGTAGGAGAGACGGTCGCCGCGCGTGTCGAGAATCGTGTAGTCGTCGCCGCGGCGCAGCTCGATCGTGACGCTGCCCGCGACCGGCGCAGCCACCCAGCGCTCGAGCGACTCCCGCAGCATCAGTGCCTGCACTTCGAACCAGCGCCCTTCGTAGAGCAGACGGCCGAGCCGGCGTCCGTCGACCGCGTAGCGCTCGAGCGTCGCCTCGTTGTGGATTGCCGTCAGCAGGCGCTCGTACGCGATGTGCAGCAGCGCCATGCCGGGCGCCTCGTAGATTCCGCGGCTCTTCGCCTCGATCACGCGGTTCTCGATCTGGTCGGACATGCCGAGCCCGTGGCGGCCGCCGATCGCATTGGCGGCGTGCACGAGCTCGATCGCCGTGAGCTCGGCGCCGTCGATCGAGACGGGAAGCCCGTCCGCGAACTCGAGCGTCACCTCCTCCGGCTCGATCTCGACCGTGGGGTCCCAGTGCGCAACGCCCATGATCGGTTCCACGATCCGCATCGACGTGTCGAGGTACTCGAGGTTCTTCGCCTCGTGCGTGGCGCCGAGCAGGTTCGCATCGGTCGAGTAGGCATGCTCGGTCGACGTCCCGTGCTCGAGGCCGCGCGCGGCGAGCCACTCGCTCATCTCGCGCCGGCCGCCGAGCTCGTCGACGAAGGCGGCGTCGAGCCACGGCTTGTAGATCCGCAGGCTCTCGTTCGCGAGCAGGCCGTACCGGTAGAAGCGCTCGATGTCGTTGCCCTTGTACGTCGAGCCGTCTCCCCAGATGTCGACGCCGTGAGCCGCCATCTCCTTGACGAGCAGCGTGGCGGTGACGGCACGCCCGAGCGGCGTGGTGTTGAAGTAGCGGCGACCGGCGGTCTGGATGTGGAAGGCACCGCATTGCAGCGCCGCGAGCGCCTCGCGCACCAGCGCGTCCTTGCAGTCGACGAGCACCGCGTCTTCTGCTCCGTACGTGAGCGCGCGTGCGGGGACGGCGCCGATGTCCGGCTCGTCGTACTGGCCGAGGTCTGCGGTGAACGCGAAGGGCACGGCGCCGTGTTCTCGCATCCAGGCGATCGCGCAACAGGTGTCGAGGCCGCCCGAGAACGCGATCCCGACGCGCTCGCCGACCGGCAGCGACGCGAGAATCGCGCCCCCCGACGACGTTGTCGGCGTGGCGCTCATTTCACACCCGCTCCGGCGCCGGCCAAGCCGGCGCCTCCGCTCCTGGTGAGCCTCCGTCGAGCCTACGGCTCATTCGCCACCGTTCCCGTCGATCAGGGCGTGCAACTCCTCCGCAAGCTCGCGTCCGGTGTGCGGCTCGCGGGCGGCGACGAAGACCGTGTTGTCGCCGGCGATCGTCCCGGCGACGTGGGGCAATCCGGCGCTGTCGATGGCGTCGGCGAGCGGGACCGCTACGCCGCGCGGCGTCTCGACCACGACGAGCGGGCCGGTCGGCGTCAGCGTGCCGGCCCAGCGGCGGAGCGCCGACGTCAGCTCGTCACGCCGCCGCAGGTCGGCCGCGCCCGGGAGCGCGTAGACGAGCCTGCCGTCGGCCGCCCGAACCTTCACGAGGCCGAGCTGCGCGATGTCGCGCGACACGGTCGCCTGCACTGTCTCGATTCCCTCGTCGTGCAAGGCCGCCGCGAGCTCGGTCTGCGTCGAGAGTTGCTGTTGCTGGACGAGGCGCAGGATCGTCCCCTGACGTTCGTACTTGGTCGTCATGCGATCGCCTCGGTCAGCAGCTCGACGGCGAGCGCCGCATCCTCGGACGAGATCGTCAAGGGTGGTGCCAGGCGGAGCGTCCGTTCGCCCGCAGTGCCGACGACGAGACCGTTCGCGAGTGCGGCTTCCACGACGGGCCCGGCGGGGCGGTCGAGCTCGACGCCGAGCAGGAGGCCCAGCCCGCGTACCTCACCGAGCGGCCCCAGGGCGGCCGCGAGCTGCGCCGACACCTCGCGGACGTGCGCGAGCAGCGCGTCGTCGATCGCGTCGACGACGGCGCACGCGGCCGCCGAAGAGACGAGGTTGCCGCCGAAGGTCGACGCATGGTCGCCCGGCTCGAAGCCCGTGGGCGCATCGTCGGAGACGAGCAGCGCGCCGATCGGCAGCCCGTTCGCGAGACCCTTGGCGAGCGTCACGGCGTCGGGCTTCACGCCGAGCTGCTCCCACGCGAAGAACGAGCCGCAGCGGCCGACGCCCGTCTGAACCTCGTCGAACACGAGGAGGGCGCCGTGCTCGTCCGCCAGCTCGCGCGCACGGGCGAGCATCTCCGCGGGCAGCGGGTGGATGCCGCCTTCGCCTTGCACCGGTTCGAGGACGATCGCCGCGGTCTCGTCGGAGACGGCGTCGGCGAGCGTCGCCGGCGTCGTGAAGCGCACGCCCGGGAGCAGCGGCTCGAAGGGTGTGCGCTTCGCCGGCTGGCCGGTGATCGAGAGCGCGCCGGCCGTGCGCCCGTGGAACGAGCCCTCGAGCGCGACGAAGCCGGGGCGGCCGGTCGACTTGCGCGCCCACTTGAGCGCGGCCTCGACGGCCTCGCCGCCGGAGTTGCAGAAGAACGCACTCGCACCCCCGAACCGGTCCGAGAGCTTCGAGGCGAGCTCCTGCATCGGCTCCGTCCAGAACAGGTTCGACACGTGCCAGAGCCGGTCGAGCTGCGCCTGGGCGGCGGCGAGCGGCGCAGGGTGGCGGTGGCCGAGCGAGACGACGGCGATACCGCCGAGGCAGTCGAGGTAGCGCTTACCCGTGGCGTCGACGAGCCAGGAGCCGTCGCCCTCGACGAACGTCACGCCGAGCCGCGCGTAGGTGGGGAGAAGGTGCTGAGCCGTCGCCGTCGGCGTCATGCGACCACGACCGTTCTCCCGATCGACGCCGGGACTCCCGCCTGCGCGGCTGCGACCGCGGCTCGGAGCTTGGGCACGATGCCGCCCTCCAGCAACGCGCGATCGAGGAGGTCCGAGGCGTCGTCGGCGCCGATCTCCTCCACGACCTCGCCGTTCAGGATCAGTCCGTCGACGTCGGTGAGAAAGAGCAGCTGCTCGGCCCCGAGGCCCTGGGCGAGCGCGGCAGCCGCTTCGTCGGCGTTCACGTTCAGCGGCCCAGCCGCGAGCGGCGCGACGACCGGGATGCGGCCGGCGGCGAGCGACCGCGCGATCGCATCGGGCGCCGAGGGAAGCGGGTCGCCGACGAGACCGAGCTCGGGCACCGGCGTCGCCTGGAAGCCGATCTCGTCGCCGAACAGCTGATCGGCACGGCCTCCGAGCGCTGCGCACAGCGCTGCGCCGACGTCCGCGAACGAGCGGCGGACGACCTCGAGCGCCTCCGGGCTCGTCACGCGCCGGCCGCCGACGAACCGGACGGGGATTCCCGCCCGCTCCATCTCCAGCGTGATCTGCTCGCCGGCGCCGTGCACGACGCACACCTCGTGATTCGCGGCCAGCGCCAGCACCGTCCCCGCCGACTGCGCAGCGACGGTGCCGCCGAGCTTGACGACGATGCGTCGTCATGAACGGTAGTCCGCGTTGATGCGGACGTAGTCGTAGGAGAGATCGCTCGTCAGGTAGCTCGCGCGCGCGTCGCCGAGGCCGAGGTCGAGCTCGATCGTGCACGTCGTGCCGTCCACCGGCGGCTCGGACATCCAGCGGGGCGCCGTCGCGGAGAACGGCGGATGCCGTTGTAGACGAGCGAGACACGTGCCGGGTCGAGCTGGGCGTACCCGCCGTTGTACGGCGCGCTGCCCGCGGCCATCAGCACGCGGCCCCAGTTCGCATCGCGTCCGAAGAGCGCCGTCTTCACGAGCGGCGAGGTGGCGATCCGCTGCGCGATTGCCCGCGCCTGCCCGTCGTCGACGCCGCACCCGTGACCGATGATCTCGGCGACCAGCGTGCACCCTCACCGTCGGCGACGATCTGAGCGGCAAGGTCGGCGCACACGGCTTGCGAGGGCATGCGGCGAACGCAGCGTCGGCGGCGTCTGTCCGCTCGATCGTCGCAGCGCCCGACGAGAGCAGGACAACCGCGTCGTTCGTCGAGCACTCGCCGTCGACGGAGATCGAGTTGAAGCTCGTGTCGACCGCGGGCCGGAGCACGTCGATCGCCTCACCCGGTTCGAGCGGGTAGTCGGTGGTGATCACCGCGAGCATCGTCGCCAGGTTGGGATGGATCATCCCCGAGCCCTTCGCCATGCCGCCGACCGTGAACCCGTCGCCGGCGCTGACCGCCTGCTTCGTGCGCGTGTCGGTGGTCATGATCGCCTCGGCCGCGTCGTTGCCGCCATCCCGGAGAGAGCGCCGCCGCTGCTTCCGGCAGCGCGGCCCGGATCTTGTGCGAGCGGCAGCAGAGCGCCGATCACGCCGGTCGAGAGCACGAGCACCTCCTCGACGTCGAGCGACGAGCAGGCGCGCCGCCTCGGCTGCGGTCGCAAGCGCATCGAGCTTGCCGCGCTCGCCGGTGGCTGCGTTGGCGATGCCGCGAGTTGATCGACGACCGCCTGCGGCTCGGCGAGCTCGAGGTGCGCCTGCGAGACGACCTGACAGGCAGGCAGCCTGGACGCGGTTTCGGGTCCACATCGCCGCTCCGATGGCGCGCGTCGTCGCGCGCACGAGCGCGAGGTCCCTGCCGTCGCGGCGGATGCCGGCGCGCGACGCCGGAGGCCTCGAACCCCTTGGCCGCGGTGACGCTCAAACCCGGACTCCCGACAGTCGAAGTCCAGCCGTCTCGTCGAGGCCGAGCGCGAGGTTCGCGTTCTGGACCGCCTGCCCGGCGGCGCCCTTGCCGAGATTGTCGAGCGCGCAGACCACGATCGTCGTCGCCGTGGCCTTGTCCGCGAAGACGCCGACCTCGGCCGTGTCGGTGCCCTGCACGCGTCCGAGCTCCGGCGTCGACCCCTTCGGGCAGCACGCGCACGACCGGGCTCGCAGCCGTATGCCTCCTCGAGCAGCGTCCCGAGCATCGCCCGGGAAGCGCACGTAGCACGTCGCGAGCAGGCCACGGCGCACGGGCAGGAGGTGCGGCACGAAGCAGACGGCGAAGCCGAGCTGTTCGGCGATCTCGGGCGCGTGACGGTGCGCGCCGACGGCGTACGGCGCCAGGTTCTCGAGCACGGCGCCTGCGTGCGACGAGTCCCGGAGCGTGCGGCCGGCGCCGGAGACGCCCGACTTCGCGTCGACGATCGCGCTCTCGAGACCTTGCGCCAGCGGCCCGAGGGCGAGCAGCGCGGCGGTCGCGTAGCAGCCGGGGTTCGCGATCAGCGGCCCGCGCGGCGGCCAGAGCTCGGGAAGGCCGTAGCTCCAGGCGCCGGGCGCCACGCCGTACCACGCCCGCGCGGTCTCCGCGTCGCGGAGCCGGTGCGCAGCCGAGAGATCGACGACGACGGCGCCTGCGGGCGGCTCGAACGCCGCCGCCGCCGCGTGCCCGAGGCACAGGAAGAGCACCTCGGCACCCGCAGGCGGCCGCCTCGGCGTTCGAGACGAACGTCGGGCAGGTCGCCGTCGAGGCGCGGGTCGAGCGCGGACGCGGGCCGGCCCGCGAGCGAGTCGGAGCCGAGCGCGACCGGCTCGAGCTCCGGATGGGCGAGCAGGCGGTCGAGCGTCTCCTGGCCGGTGTAGCCGGCGCAGCCGAGGATGGCGGCGCTGAACATGATGCGTATTATGCACTATAGTGAAAATCATGCCATCTGGCCGCGTCGCCCACCTGGTGCTCGAGGACGGCACCGTGTTGCCCGGCATCGGCGTCGGCGCCCCCGGCGTGGCGGCGGGCGAGGCCTGCTTCACGACCGCGATGACGGGCTACGAGGAGGCGGTCACCGATCCGAGCTACGTCGCCCAGGTGCTCTGCTTCGCCTATCCGCTCGATCGGCACCTACGGCGTCGACGAGACAGCGGCTGGAGTCGGAGCGCGTGCAGTGCGAAGGAGTGGTGATGCGCGATGCGCGTCCCGCGTTCGCCGGCTGGCTGCGCGACCAAGGCGTCGTCGCTCTCAGCGGCGTCGACACGCGGACGCTCGTTCGCCGGATCCGCGATCCGACGGCGTCGTCCGCTGCGCGCTCGGTGATGCGCCCGTCGACGAGCTGCCGGTCGCGCGCGCTCGCCGAGCCGCCGATCGACGGGCGGCCGCTCGATCGGGCGATCGGGACCGCCGAGCCCTATTCCGTCGGCGAAGGCCCGCGGGTGGTCGTCGTCGACCTCGGCTCCAAGTGCTCGATTCCGCGGCGGCTGGCAGCCGCCGGCCTCGAGGCGTTCGTCGTCCCCGGCGACTGGGACGCGGACGCGATCCTCGAGGCGAGCCCGCACGCGGTGCTGGTCGTCCAACGGGCCCGGCGATCCGTCCGTGCTCGTCGAGCAGATCGAGACGATCCGCGCCCTGCTCGGCCAGGTGCCGCTGTTCGGCGATCTGCCTCGGCCACCAGCTGCTCGGCCTCGCGCTCGGGCACGAGACGTTCAAGCTGCCGTTCGGCCACCGCGGCGCCAACCATCCCGTTCGCGACACGGTGACCGGACGCGTGCTCGTCACCGTCCAGAACCACGGCTATCGCGGTCGCACGCCGAACGACGACGTCTCGCATTCGTGTCGCTGAACGACGGCACCTGTGAGGGCCTCGCCGGCGACGGCTTCGCGAGCGTCCAGTTCCACCCCGAGGCGTCGCCGGGCCCGCTCGACGCGCCTCCCCTTCTTCGACCGGCTGGCCGAAGGCATGCCGAAGCGCACCGACCTTCGCACGATCCTGATCCTCGGCTCCGGGCCGATCCGGATCGGCCAGGCGTGCGAGTTCGACTACTCGGGCGCGCAGGCCTGCCGCGTGCTCCGCCGCGAGGGCTACCGCGTCGTGCTCGTCAACTCGAACCCGGCCACGATCATGACCGACCCCGAGTGGGCCGACGCGACCTACCTCGAGCCGCTCGACGCCGGAGACGGTCGCGCGAGGTGATCGAGCGCGAGCGGCCCGACGCGATCCTGCCCACGCTCGGCGGGCAGACCGCGCTCAACCTCGCGGTCGGCGCTCGCGCCGACTGCGGCGTCGAGCTGATCGGCGCCGACGTCGACGCGATCCGCCGCGCCGAGGACCGTGAGCTCTTCCGCGAGACCGTGCAGGCGGCCGGGCTCCCGGCTCCGCGCATCGATCGTCGCGTCGACTCGCCCGACGTCGACTTCCCTGTCCCGGCGATCGTCCGGCCGGCGTTCACGCTCGGCGGCACAGGCGGCGGGGTCGCCCACACGCACGAGTGAGCTGCGCGCGAGACGATCGCGCACGGCCTCGCCGCGAGCCCGGTCGGCCAGGTGCTCGTCGAGGAGTACCTGGCCGGCTGGCAGGAGCACGAGCTCGAGGTGATGTGCGACGCGCGCGGGCAACGCGGTCGTCGTCTGCTCGATCGAGAACCTCGACCCGATGGGCGTGCACACCGGCGACTCGTGGACGGTCGCGCCGCAGCAGACGCTCCCCGACGCCGCGTACCAGCGGCTCCGCGAGGCCGCGTTCGCCACCGCGCGCGCCGTCGGCGTCGCGACGGGCGGAGCGAACGTGCAGTTCGCGGTTCATCCGGAGACCCACGAGCTGCCGCGTGATCGAGATGAACCCGCGGGTGTCGCGCTCTTCGGCGCTCGCGTCGCAAGGCGACGGGCTTCCCGATCGCGAAGCTGGCCGCGCTGCTCGCCGTGGGCTACACGCTCGACGAGCTGCCGAACGACATCACGCGGCAAGACGACGGCGGCGTTCGAGCCGGCGCTCGACTACGTCGCGGTGAAGGCGCCGCGGTTCGACTTCGAGAAGTTCCCGTGGGCCGATCGCACGCTCGGCGCGGAGATGCGGGCGATCGGCGAGGCGCTCGGGCTGGGCCGCACGTTCGCAGAGGCGTTCGTCAAGGCGCTCGAGGGGCGCGAGGCGCGGGCCGTGTTCCCGGCGTTCGACGAGCTCGCTGCTCGGCGAGCCGGTGCCCGAGCGGTGGGACCTGCTGCTCGAGGCCGCCCGTCGTGGTCTCGAGCTGCCGGGCATCCATCCCTACTTCGCAGAGCAGCTGCGCGAGGTCGCCGCCGTCTCCCTCGCCGACAGGGCGGCCCGTGCGGCTCGCCGTCGACTCCTGCGCGGGCGAGTTCGAGGCGCGCACGCCGTACTACTACGTCACGCACGAGGGCGTCGACGAGGGGCCCGTGCCCTCCGGCCGCGCCGTCGATCGTGCTCGGCGCCGGGCCGAACCGGATCGGCCAGGCGATCGAGTTCGACTACTGCTGCGTCCACGCAGCGCAGGCGCTGCAGAAGCTCGGCTACGAGGCGGTGCTCGTGAACTCGAACCCCGAGACGGTCTCGACCGACTACGACACCTCCGACCGGCTCTACCTCGAGCCGCTCACTCGAGCCGCGCGTGCTCGAGGTGTGCGAGCTCGAGCGTCCGTTCGCGCGTCGCCGTCTCGTTCGGCGGGCAGACGCCGCTTCGTCTCGCGCCTGCGCTCGCGGCGGCCGGCGTTCCGCTGCTCGGCGATCCGCTGGACGCGATCGACGCTGCCGAGGATCGCGGCGCGCTTCGCGGAGCTCGTCGGCGAGCTCGCACCGGAGTGGGGAGCGGCGGCGGACGCAGACGAGGCGCGCGCGATCGCGGACCGGCTCGGCTACCCGGTGCTCGTGCGGCCGCACCATGTGCTCGGCGGCCGGGGCATGCACGTCGCCCGGTCTGCAGACGAGCTCGACGTCGACCGGGCCGTGCCTCGTCGACCGGTACCTCGACGGCGCCCTCGAGCTCGACGTCGACGCGTCTCTGCGACGGCGAGGAGGCGTGGGTCGCCGCGATCCTCGAGCACGTCGAGCCGGCCGGAGTCCACTCGGGCGACTCGTGCCTGCCTCCTGCCGGGCCCGTCCGTGACGCCGGCGTTGGACGAGCGAGATCCGCGCGACCGCGGCGGCCGTCGCGCGCGCCGTCGGCGCACGGGGGTTGTTGAATCTCCAGCTCGCCGTCAGCGACGATCGCCTGTACGTGCTCGAGGCGAACCCTCGCGCGTCGCGCACGGTCGCCGTTCGTCGCAAAGGCGACGGGCGTTCCCCTCGTCGAGCATGCGGTGCGACTGCTGCTCGGCGAGCGGCTCAGCGACCTCGAGCTCCCGGAACGGGTTGACCCGTCGCGCGCCTGGGCGAAGGAGGCGGTCTTCCCGTCCGAGCGGTTCGCCGGCGCCGACGCGCGCGGTCCCGAGATGCGCTCGACCGGTGAGGTGATGGCCTCGGCTGCGACGCCGGTCGGTGCGTATCGGCGCGTGTTGCGCGCAGCCGGCAAGACGCGGCGTGGCGGCCAGGTGATGCCGCCGCTGCAGGCTGCCTGACGGTTTCTTCACACATCACCGTCACCCTGGCCCGGGTGAGGCGCCTCGCTGCCGCCGGAGCCGCACTCGCGGCCTTGCTCGTGCTCGCTCTGCCGGGTCCTTCGGCCGCGACCGCACAGCAGAGCGCCGATGTGTTCACCGGCTACGGCTTCGAGTCGTGCAACGCTCCGTCGATCGCCACGCTCACGGCGTGGGCGGCGTCGCCGTACCGAGCGGTCGGCATCTACGTCGGCGGGGTGAACCGCGCGTGCAAGAACGCGAACCTCTTGCCGTCCTGGGTGACGACGACGCGCTCGCTCGGCTGGAGCCTGCTGCCGCTCTACGTCGGGCTGCAGGCGCCCTGTGTGAGCCAGTCCGGGCTCGCCAAGATCTCACAGACACTCGCTACCGCCGCAGCGCAGGGAACAGCCGCCGCCGACGATGCCGTCGCGCAGGCGAGCGCCGTCGGTCTTCCTGCCGGCAGCCCGCTGTACCTCGATGTCGAGGGGTACGCGACGAACAACTCCTCGTGCACGAAGGCGGTGCAGGCATTCGTCGGCGGTTGGGTGAACGAGCTGCGCCCACTCGGCTACCTCGCAGGCGTCTACGGCAGCGCGGCCTCGACGATTCGCGATGTTGCGGCGCTTGGTGCCGCGATTCCCGATGCCGTCTGGATCGCGAACTGGAACGGCGTCCAGGGCGTGTTCGGGGACCCGCACGTCTCCGACGCGTTGTGGGCGGAGCACCAGCGGATCCACCAGTACAAGGGTGGCCACAACGAGACCTGGGGCGGCGTCACGTTGAACATCGACAACGACTACGTCGACGGGCCGGTCGTCGGCCCGACCGCCGCGCCGTCGCCGCCCCCGCCGCCGCCGACGACGACGACGCCGGCCCCGGCGCCGACGGGCGGCGCGGTCGGCTCGGGTGACGGGAAGGCCGCGGCCTCGTGGCCGGCCCAGGCGTTCTCGGTCCCGGTCGCAGTGACGCTCACGCCCACGTCACAGCCGACGACGACGTCCGGGTACGCCGTCCAGTTGACCGTCACCGAGACGGACACGCAGACGCCGGTCGCGCGCTTCGGCGCACCGATCACACTCCACCTGCTCGTTCCGGCGGCAGGCCTCGTCCCGTCGTACTCGCCGGACGGGACGACCTGGAAGGCGCTGCCGAAGCTGGCGGCCGGTGCGGTTCCCGTCGACGCCGGCTACACGCTCGATCCCGATGGGACGGCGGAGATCCAGACGTTCGTGCCCGGCTTCTTCGGTCTGCGGTCGGACACGACCCCGCCGACCCAGCCGCCCAGCTTCGCAGGCCACTTCACCGGTGACGCGCTCGTCCTGCAATGGCAGGGCGCGACCGACGACAGCGGCACCGTCGCGTCCTACCAGGTGTTGCTCGACGGCACGCCCGTACAGACCCTGAAGGGCACATCGCGTCGCGCGGTCGTGCGTGCGTTCCACCCGACCGGGCTCACCGTCTACCGCGTGCGCGCCGTCGACCCGGCGGGGAATCTCGGCAAGGTGTCGCGGCCCGTGGCGGTCGTGCCGAGGAGCCGTCCCGCCGGCGTCCCGAAAGCACTGCCGCGGTGGGCGTGGTCACTCTTCGCCTGGCAGCACGGCCAGGGCTCGCGCCCGGCGGTTGCACCGAAGAAGCTGCCGGCGTGGTACTGGAACTGGGCCTCGTGGCGCCTTGCCCCGTTCCGGCTGGCCCATTTCTAAAACCTGTTAGGGTGGAGATAGAGATGGACCAGCTGAGCGCCGTTGGCGACCCTGAGCTGCGGAGTGCCCTTCTGTATGCGCGTTCCCGTCCGCATCGGATCACGGTGGACGAGCTCGCTGCCGAAGAGGGCGTGCACCGAAACGTCGCGCGTTCCCGCCTCGAGCGGCTCGTCGAGGCTGGACTGCTGGAGGCGGGTTACGAGCGTCGTTCCGGTCGCGCCGGGCCCGGCGCCGGTCGACCGGCGAGGGTCTTCAGCGTCACACCGGCGCTGACCTCGATCGAGTTTCCGGATCGGCGATACGAGGTGCTCGTCGGTCATCTGCTCGATGTGCTGCCCGCGCGGGGCAAGGCCGCCCGCCTCCGCGAAGCCGGCACTGTCTTCGGCTCCGATCTCGCCCGCGCGGCCGGTCTCAAGCCCGCGAAGACGCTTCGCACCGGGCTCGAGCGGATGTGCGCCGCCGTCGGGCGGCTCGGCTATCAGGCGTCGGTCGAGAGCGTGTTCGCCGATGGTGCGGTCGTCTCGACGCCGACCTGTCCGCTGCGCCCGCTGATTCGCACGCGGCCGGAGGCGTCGGAGATAGACCGCGGCCTCTGGACTGGTCTGACTGCGGCTGCACTCGGCGTGCTCGTCGAGGACGTCGCGTGCGAGACGTGCGACTGCCATGCGGACCGATCGTCGTGCCGCGTCCTGATCACGCTGTCGAAGGATGACTGAGATCGAATTCGCCGGCCTCGACCTGCTCACGGCGCCCGGCGTCGTCATGACGCCGAGGCCGGCGAGCCTCGCGCTGGTCGAGTGCGCACTTCGCCACCTCGGCACGGCTGGAGGCGTCGTCGTCGATGTCGGCACCGGCTCGGGTGCCATCGCCGTCGCCATCGCGCGTTCCGCACCGCACACGACGGTCTGGGCGACGGACGTGAGCGCAGAGGCTGTTGCACTTGCACGGCGCAATGCAGTTCGCAACGGCGTCGACGTGCGTGTGCGGCAGGGCTACCTGCTCGACCCGGTGCCGGGTCGCATCGACGTGGTTGTCGCGAACTTGCCGTACCTGCCGCGCTCGGAGCGCGCTCTGCATCCCGATCTCGAGCTCGAGCCGGACGAGGCGGTGTTTGCGTCCGGCGACGGGCTGGGGTCGTACAGGCGACTCCTCGAAGTGTCGGGGGTGCGGCTGTCGCCCGACGGGCTCCTGGCCGTACAGCTGCGTGGTGAGCTGGTCGCCGCCGGTGCACGCCGGCTCGAGGTCCTCGATCCGCTGTTCGCGGAGCGTGCGGCGTGATCGGCAGGGAGGCGTCGCTCGCGTACCGGCCGGAGCCGCATGCGCCGGGCCGCCTCGAGCCGGAGGAAGCGCTCGCGCGTTCGCGCGCGTTCCTCGAGACGATGCGAACGCGGCGCTCGGTTCGCCACTTCTCGGACGAGCCGGTTCCCGCTGAGCTCGTCGAGAACGCGCTTCGAGTTGCCGGCAGCGCACCGTCCGGCGCGAACCAGCAGCCGTGGTCGTTCGTCGTCGTCGCGGACGATTCGACGAAGGCCCGGATCCGCGCAGCCGCCGAGCGTGAGGAGGAGCTCCTCTACCGCGAACGCGCCGGGGTCGAGTATCTGGCGGCGATTCGGCCGATCGGGACCGACTGGATCAAGCCGCATCTCACCGACGCTCCGATTCTGATCGCGGTGTTCGAACAGGCATGGCGACCGGACGACGGCGGTGAGAAGCGCAAGCACTACTACGTGCGCGAATCGGTGGGGATCGCCGTCGGCTTTCTCCTTGCTTCGCTCCATGTCGCGGGGCTCTCGACGCTGACCCATGCTCCGTCGCCGATGCGGTTCCTGACGGAGATCCTCGACCGCCCTGCGAACGAGCGGCCGTTCCTGCTCGTCCCGGTCGGCTACCCGGCGGCGTCTGCCGAAGTGCCACAGCTCGAGAAGAAGACGCTCGACGAGATCGCGACGTTCGTCTAGACCCGCCCGCAGGCCGTTATGGTTGCGACCATGCTCGGCACGCGCGTGCCGCACCCGCAGGTCTTCGGGATCGTGCTCGCGGGCGGCGAGGGCAAGCGCCTCGCACCGCTGACCGACGACCGGGCGAAGCCGGCCGTCCCGTTTGGCGGGAACTACCGTCTGATCGACTTCGCGCTGTCGAACCTCGTCAACGGCGGGCTGTTGCGCATCGTCGTCCTGACGCAGTACAAGAGCCACTCCCTCGACCGTCACGTCGCCGCGACGTGGCGGTTGTCTCCGCTGCTCGGCAACTACGTTGCGCCCGTGCCTGCGCAGATGCGCCGCGGCCCCTACTGGTTCCAGGGGTCGGCCGACGCGATCTACCAGAACCTGAACCTCCTCTACGACGAGCGCCCAGAGTACGTCGCAGTTTTCGGGGCCGATCACATCTATCGCATGGATCCGCGGCAGATGATCGCGCAGCATGTCGCGGGCGGGGCGGGAGTCACCGTCGCCGCGATTCGCGTGCCGATCGAGCAGGCGAGCGAGTTCGGCGTGATCGAGACGGCGCCCGACGGGCAGTCGATCAAGGCATTTCGCGAGAAACCGAAGGATCCGGTCGGCCTTCCGGACTCACCCGGCGAGGTGTACGCGTCGATGGGCAACTACGTCTTCACGACGAAGGCGCTGATCGAAGCCGTCACAGCCGATGCGGCTGACGAGGACTCCAAGCACGACATCGGAGGCGACCTGATCCCGCGCCTCGTGGCCGGCGGCCGGGCCGAGGTGTACGACTTCGCGCGCAACGAGGTTCCGGGAGCGCACGAGCGCGAACGCGGCTACTGGCGCGACGTCGGCACGCTCGACGCGTTCTACGAAGCGCACATGGATCTGATCTCCGTCGATCCGATCTTCAACCTCTACAACCGGCTGTGGCCGATCCTCACGTGGCCCGATCCGCTGCCACCGGCGAAGTTCGTCTTCGAGGCCAGCGGTCGCGTCGGGCACGCGCTCGATTCGATGGTGTGCGCCGGTGTCGTGGTGTCCGGAGCGACCGTGCGGCGTTCGGTGCTGTCGCCCGAGGTACGCGTTCACTCGCACAGCGAAGTGGAGGGCTCGGTCCTGATGCACGGCGTCGACGTCGGCAGGCATGCGGTCGTGCACAATGCGATTGTCGACAAGAACGTTCGCATCGCCGAGCACGCGAGCGTCGGCGTCGATCCGGTGCGAGATCGCGAACGCTTCACCATCTCGGAAGGCGGGATCGTCGTGATCGGCAAGGGCGCCGTCGTCGAGGCCGACTGACGTGCCGACGACGGTGGGTCTGCTCCGCGGTGTCAACGTGGGCGGGCGGACGCTGCCGATGGCCGAGCTGCGCGAGCTTGTCCAGTCGCTCGGCTTCGAGGATGTGCGCACGTACATCCAGAGCGGCAACGTGCTGTTCTCGGGGAAGAAGAGACCTGCGCCGGCCGTCCTCGAGGCCGCGATCGAGCGCCGTTTCGGGCTGGAGGTCGACGTGATGTTCCGGTCGCCTGCCGAGCTGGAACGGGCGCTCGAGCGCAACCCGTTTCCGCACGCAGACCGCTCGAAGCTCCACATCGGCTTCATGGCGACGGCGCCGAGGCCTGCCGCGGTCGCGGCGCTGGACGGCGATCCGTTCCTGCCCGAAGGGTTCGCGGTCGTCGGTACCGAGCTCTACCTTCACCTGCCGGGCGGCATGGCGCGCACGAAGCTTCCCGACTACGTGTTGCGACGGATCAAGGTGCCGACGACGATCCGGAACTGGAACACGGTCACGAAGCTCGCCGAGCTGGCAAGGAAAGCGCCATGAGGTTCGGCCCCGCCACCTCGTTCACTCGAACAGACGTGCCGCGCAGCTAACCACAGCGTTGCAGCGCAGAGGGTCCTGCAATGATCGGCGCATGAGCTATGAGATCGTGCACCTCAACGAGATCGAGGAGATCACCGACGGCCGCTGCCCATTCCGTCCCGTTCGTCACTACTTCGGGATCTCGTCGTTCGGCGTCAACGTTTGGACGGGGCGGGCCGCGGGCGATCGGATCATTAACGAGCACGACGAGGCCGGAGAGCATGAGGAGCTTTACCTCGTCCTCGGCGGCCGAGCGGCGTTCGATCTCGACGGGGAGCGGCGGGATGCGCCCGCCGGGACATTCGTTTTCGTCGAGCCGGGTGTGAAACGGACCGCGTTTGCCGAAGAGGCGGGCACGTCAATACTGGCGCTCGGCGGCATGCCGGGGAAGGTGTACGCGGCGAGCGGCTTCGAGGTCTGGGCGCCGATGACTCCGCTGTACCAGGCGGGGCAGTACGCTGAGGCGGCCGATCGCGGCCGTGAGGTCGTGGAAGCGCACCCCGAGTACCCCGAGCCCCTCTACAACCTCGCCTGTTGCGAGAGCCTCGCCGGCCGCTCGGCAGACGCGATCGGGCACCTGCGACAGGCTTTCGAGCGGTCCGGGGAGCGGTCCGGGGCCCTGCGGGAATGGGCGAAGTCCGACACCGACTTCGACCCGATCCGCGACGAGCCAGAGTTCAAGGAGCTCGTCGGCGGTTAGGCGAGCCCGTTCGGTGAGCTATTGCACACGCGCGACGTTCCATCTGTGACGGCGTCGCTGCAATGAAGCATGATGGGTGCTAGGTGTTCCTTCTCCTCGCATTCGTCCTGCTGCTCGTCCTCGACTCGCCGTGGAACATCGTCGGCTTCGGGGTGTGTTTCGCCCTCTTCATCGGCGAGCTGCTGTTCTGGAACCGAACCGTCCGTCGCAGGCCCGCCGCCGTCGGCGTCCACACGCTGGTGGGGCGAGAGGCCACGGTGACCTCGACGTGCCGGCCGGACGGTCAGGTGCAGCTGGACGGCGAGATCTGGCAGGCTCGCTGCGCGGCGGGCGCCGACGCCGGCGACAGCGTGCGCGTCGTCGGCCGCGACCGCCTGATACTCGTCGTCGAGCCCTACGGCGGCGGGACGTAGCGGCCTGCCGTCAACGACCCGTCCGTCACCTCGAGAATCCACGTCGACCCCTTCTGCAGCAACACCGGGCCGGTCAGTGGCGCGCCGATGGCCGCGAGCTCGTCGAGGACGTTCAGGATGATGTCGCCGTGCGTGCTCAGGGCGACGGGGCCGTCGACCGCGGCTTCGAGCAGCAGCTCGATCGATGCCGAGTGCGACGCTCCTTCGGCGAGCCAGTCGGCGAGCTCGATCGGAAGTGCCCGCGCCTCGGCCAGCGGCTCGAAGGTCTGCACGCAGCGCACGTAGCGGCTCGAGAGCAGCCGGGTGAACGGCTGCCCGCCGAAGAGCTCGACCAGTGCTTCTGACTGACGCCTCCCACGCTTCGTGAGGGGCCGGAGCTCGTCGTCGTCGGCCCAGCGCTCGCGATCGCCGGCCTTGGCGTGTCGGACGAGGTAGATCGAACCGGTCATGCTGCTGCTCGGATCATCTCAGTGCGAGAGCGTCGCCTTCAGCGCGACGAGTGCCAGGCCGAGCGCGAGGTTGATCCCGACCGAGAAGATCGTGCCCAACGTGCCGAGTCGCTCGAGCCGGGCGAACCTGACGCCCTCGACGGCGAGTGTCGTCACCCCGATACCGACCGCGATCCAGAGTGCCGTGCTCGCTCCGAGCACGCCGAGCGCTCCGAGTGCCACCGCCGCCATCGGCAGGACGGCGGCGAGCGGAATCGCGAGCTCACGGTGCGCGATCTCGGCGAGGTGCTTGTGGTCGAGCCGGTGTCCCTCGCGAACGCTCTCGCCGATGATGTGGGCGTACACGTGTGCGACCCAGAAGAGGAGAACCGTGACAGCGAGGACGGCCATGAGGTGCCAGCGGCCGTGCTCGAAGGCCGGCGCGCCGGCCGTGATGATCGAGAGCACGATGATCGTCCCGTAGACCGTGCCCGCGATCGTGTCGCGGCTCCCGACGACGAGCGTCCGCAGGAAAGACACGTGCGCATCATCGCTCGCCGTCGAGGTCAAGGATTGAGCCGGAACGGCGGGTACTCGTCGGTGACGAGGATGAACGCATATCCGACGACGCGGTTGGTCCAGCGGAAGACGCCGAGGACGAAGTCGAAGAGGCCGCGCGGGTAGCGGCCCGTGAACAGGATCGCGAACCAGGCGATCACCACCGAGACCAGGGCCGCGAGCCAGAGGAACACGAGCACGATGTAATGGGGGATCGCGAGCAGCCACTTCACGAGCGGCAGCCAGCGGTTCAGGCCCTCCTTCGCGTCCGGGTACGGGAAGTCGAGTGCAACTCCCTGTCGCTCGTCGGTCGAGGGGTAACGGTCGTCCATCAGGGCGAGAAAGACGCCGATCCGGTTCGAGAACCTGAGCAGCTCGAGATTCCAGTCGAACCACCAGCGCGGGTACTTCTGACGGAACAGGATCATCAGCAGCGGCGGCAGGAACAGCAGCCCGGCCGTCCCGCCGGCGACCGTCAAGCCGTGCCCACCTCTCTCGTAGCCGCCTTCGTTGCCGCCGATGCCGGCGGCGACGATCAGGATCGGGATCGCGACGATCACCCTGAACGCGGTCGTCAGACGGTTGAGCCGACGATCCGGGTACTCCACCGAGAAGCTCACCGGATAGTCCGGCGGCCCGCTGCTTGTCACGCTGCTTGACTCCATGCCCTCCACCTCCACTCGATCGAGGCACCGCGGCCACCAAGGGGCCGGGTATCACCTGTGAACGTAAACGAGGAGAAGCTCTCGTCGCTGGCCGCACGGGCCCGTGCTGACGCGGTGCGCGACCGGCGACGCGCGCCGGTCGCGCTTCTCGGGGCTACGACGACGGCTGGACGATGATCAGCGAGTTTCCGTCCGGGTCGCGCAGCCAGAACATCGGCGGCACCGGGCCGCCCCAGCGCGTGACCTCCTCGTCGACGTCGACGCCGCCCGCCCTGAGCGCGGCGTGGTCGGCATCGACGTCCGAGGTGTCGAGGCAGATCCCCGTCTGGCCGCCGCCTGCCTCCTCGCCCTGCGGCGGCGGGGCGAGGGCGATCGTCGTCGCCGTTCCGGGGAGTGCGACCTCGACCCAGCGCATCGCCTCGCCCATCGGGACGTCGACCACCTTCTCGAAGCCGAGCGTGTCGACGTAGAAGTCGATCGCGCGGTCCGTATCGGCAACGGTGACGCAGACGCGGCCGACCTGCGTGAGATTCAGCTTGGGTGCCACCTTCGGCATGTCGATCCTCCTGGTCGTCGGGATTTGTCTCTGAGACGGCACCAACGACTGATACTCATCGCTGCGCTGCGATGAGTATCAGCCGCCGACGAGGTCTGTATCTGCGATGACGAACTTGCAGGATCTGCTGGAAGCGGCTGTCGACGACGGCACGGCGCCCGGCGCCGCGGCGCTGGTCGCGCGCGGTGAGGACGTCGAGATCGTCGCGGTGGGCGAGGTCGAGCCGGACTCGATCTTCCGGATCGCCTCGATCACGAAGCCGATCGCGGCTGCAGCGGTCATGCTCCTGGTCGACGAGGGGCTCGTGTCGCTCGACGACCCGATCGCGCGCTGGCTGCCCGAGCTGGCGTCGCCGCGGGTCGTGCGGACGCCTCAGAGCGCGATCGACGACCTCGTTCCGGCCGCGCGCCCGATCACCGTCGAGGACCTCCTGACCTTCCGCGCCGGCTGGGGCTTTCCCTCCGACTTCTCGCTCCCGGCGGTGGTCGAGCTCTTCCAGAAGCTTCCGGTGTTCGGGCCGCGAGAGACCCCGGACGAGTGGCTCGCGACGCTCGCGCAGGTGCCGATGCTCCGCCAGCCCGGCGAGGCGTGGCTCTACAACACCTGCTCGGACATCCAGGGCGTGTTGATCGCGCGCGTCTCGGGGCGACCGTTGCCGGAGTTCCTCGCCGAGCGCATCTTCGAGCCTCTCGGGATGCCCGACACCAGCTTCTCCGTCCCCGCGGACAAGCTCGACCGGCTGCCGCCATACCGTGGCGCCGATCTCGCGCCGATCGACGACGGGCTCTGGACGGCGCCGCCGATCTTCCCGTCGGGCGCCGGCGGCCTCGTCTCGACGCTCGCCGACTGGCACCGCTTCGGTCGCATGCTGCTCGCAGGCGGCGGCGGGCTCCTCTCGCCCCAGTCGGTGCGCTCGATGACCACGGACCACCTGACGCAGGAGCAGCGGCAGGCGTCGATGTTGTTCCTCGAGGGAGCCGGCTGGGGCTTCGGCGGCGCCGTCGCGAACGACGGCCGCTACGGCTGGGTCGGCGGCACCGGCACGACCGCACACGTCGCGCCGTCGAGCGGCACCGTAGGCGTCCTCCTCACACAGGTGCAGATGACGGGGCCGACGCCGACGCCACTCATGCGCGAGTTCTGGCAGTACGCGTTCGGGTCCTCTTGACGCGTGCGCAGACGGCGCCGTCTCAGAGCGGCTCGAATCGCGCCTGGAAGAAGCGAAGGTAGCGCGGCTCGAACGTCAGCTTCAGGCCGCGCGATTTCTCCCTTGCCGCGTATGTCCTCTCGACCGACTCGGCGACGACGTCCATGTGCGCCTGGGTATAGACGCGGCGGGGGATCGTCAGTCGCGTCAGCTCGAGCTTCGGGTACTGGTGGTCGCCGGTCTTCGGGTCGCGTCCGGCCGAGACGACGCCGCGCTCCATCGAGCGGATGCCGGAGTCGAGGTAGAGCTCGGCGGCGAGCGTCTGCGCCGGGAACGCGTCCTGCGGCAGGTGCGGGTAGAAGCGCCGCGCGTCGAGGAAGATCGCGTGCCCGCCGACCGGCCGGACGAACGGAATGTCCGCCGCGTCGAGCAGCTCGCCGAGGTAGTACACCTGGCCGATCCGCGAGCGGATGTGGTCGTCCTGGACGGACTCCTCGATGCCGATCGCCATCGCCTCCATGTCGCGTCCGGCGAGCCCGCCGTAGGTGTGGAGGCCCTCGTAGACGACGACGAGGTTGCGCGCCTCCTCGAACAGGTCGGGATCGTTGAGCGCGAGCCAGCCGCCGATGTTGACGAGCGAGTCCTTCTTCGCGCTCATCCAGGCGCCGTCCGTATGCGAGCAGAACTCCAGCAGGATCTCCGCGACCGACCTCCCGGCGTAGCCTTCCTCGCGCTCCTGGATGAACCAGGCGTTCTCGACCATCCGCGTCGCGTCGAGGAAGAGCCTGATCCCGTGCTCGTCGCAGAAGGCGCGCAGCGCCTTCACGTTCGCCATCGAGACCGGCTGGCCGCCCGCCATGTTGACGGTGCCCGCGAGCGAGACGTACGGCGATCTGCTCCGCCCCGTGCTCGGCGACGAGCGCGTCGAGCTTGTCGAGGTCGACGTTGCCCTTGAACGGATGCCGGCTCTCGGGATCGTGCGCCTCGTCGCTGATGACGTCGACGAAGGTGCCCCCGGCAAGCTCCTGGTGGAGCCGCGTCGTCGTGAAGTACATGTTCCCGGGAACGAGCTGTCCGGGCCTGATCGCGATCTGGCTGATCAGGTGCTCGGCGCCGCGCCCCTGGTGCGTCGGCACGACATGCGCGTAGCCGTAGTAGCGCTGGACCGCCGCTTCGAGGTGGTAGAAGTTGCGGCTCCCGGCGTACGCCTCGTCGCCGAGCATCATGCCGGCCCACTGGCGGTCGCTCATCGCGTTCGTGCCGGAGTCGGTGAGCAGATCGATGTAGACGTCCTCGGAGCGCAGCAGGAAGGTGTTGTACCCGGCCTCGGCCAGAGCGCGCTCGCGCTCCTCGCGCGAAGACATCCGCAGCGGCTCGACCATCTTGATCTTCCACGGCTCCGCCCACGAGCGGCGGCCGAGTTGCTGGCCGGTGGTGACGGGAGGGTGCTCGTTCATCCCGCGCGCTTCTCGCTCTGCACGGCGTCTCGCGCCGCGGAGAAGCAGTCGGCTGCGAAGTCGAGGTCGGCGGTTGCGTGTGCGGCGGAGATCTGCGTGCGGATGCGGGCGGCACCGCGGGGCACGACCGGGTACGAGAAGCTGACCGCGTAGACGCCGAGCTCGACGAGCTTCGCCGAGAGGCGCGCCGCGGTCACCTCGTCGCCCACCATCACCGGCACGATCGGGTGCTCGCCCGGGAGCACGTCGAAGCCGAGCTCCACCATGCGCGCGCGGAAGTGGGCGGTGTTCTCGCGCAGGCGAGTCGCGGAGCTCGTCGGAGCTCTCGATCAGGTCGAGAGCCCGCAGGCTGGCGCCGACGACCGGCGGCGCGACGCTGTTCGAGAACAGGTACGGCCGAGCGCGCTGCCGCAGCAGCTCGACGATCTCGCGGCGGCCGGAGACGTAGCCGCCGCTCGCGCCGCCGATCGCCTTGCCGAGCGTGCCGGTGAGGACGTCCACGCGGTCGAGGACGCCGTGGTGCTCGTGCGTCCCGCGCCCGCCCGGGCCGACCACGCCGACGGCGTGCGAGTCGTCGACCATCACGAGCGCGTCGTGCCGGTCGGCGAGGTCGCAGATCCGATCGAGCTGTGCAAGGTAGCCGTCCATCGAGAAGACACCGTCGGTTGCGATCAACCGGTGGCGCGCGTCCGCGGTTTGCTCGAGCTGCGCCTCGAGCTCGTCCATGTCGCCGTTCGCGTATCGCAGCCGTCGCGCCTTGCAGAGCCGGATCCCGTCGATGATCGAAGCGTGGTTGAGCTGATCGGAGATGACCGCGTCCCGCTCGTCGAGGAGCGCCTCGAACAGACCGCCGTTCGCGTCGAAGCAGGAGCTGAACAGAATCGTGTCGTCGGTGCCGAGGAACGAGGAGAGCTGCTCCTCGAGCTGCCGGTGCAGCGCCTGCGTGCCGCAGATGAAGCGGACCGAGGCCATCCCGTAGCCCCAGCGCTCGAGCGCCTCGTGCGCTGCCGCGACGATCGCCGGATGGCTCGCGAGGCCCAGGTAGTTGTTCGCGCAGAGGTTGAGCAGCTCGCGCCCTTCGACGTCCACGTGCGCACCCTGCGGCGTGGTCATCACGAGCTCGGTCTTGTAGAGCCCCGCCGTCGCGCGCCTCGTCGAGCCGGAGTCGACAGATCGTCGCGCAGCGTCCCGTACATGGTCCCTCCTACTCGACGTCGGCCCAGTCGAGGATCACCTTGCCCGACTGGCCCGACGGCCATGACCGCGAAGGCCTCCTCGAAGTCGCGGTGCGAGAAGCGATGCGTGATCACCGGACTGATGTCGAGCCCGGACTGGAGCATGACGGTCATCTGGTACCAGGTCTCGTACATCTCACGGCCGTAGATCCCCTTGAGCGTCAGCATGTTGAAGATGATCGGGTGCAGGTCGAGCGTGATCTCCGCGCTCGGGATCCCGAGGACGGCGATCCGGCCGCCGTGGGCCATGTTCCCGATCATGTCACGGAACGCGGCCGCGGATGCCGGACATCTCCAGGCCCACGTCGAACCCCTCGGTCATCCCGAGCTCGCGCTGGACCTCGCCGAGGTCGCGCTCGCGTGGGTCGACGCCGAGCGTCGCGCCCAGGTCCGCGGGCGAGCTCGAGCCGGTACGGGTTCGGGTCGGTGACGACGACGTGCCGGGCGCCGGCGTGACGGACGACCGCAACCGCCATGCAGCCGATCGGGCCCGCGCCCGTGACGAGCACGTCCTCGCCCAGCACCGAGAACGAGAGCGCCGTGTGCACCGCGTTCCCGAAGGGGTCGAAGATCGACGCGACCTCCTCGTCGATCTCCGGCTCGTGGTGCCAGATGTTCGTCATCGGCAGCGCCACGTACTCCGCGAAGGCACCCGGGCGCTGAACGCCGAGCCCGATCGAGTGCGCGCACAGATGCCGTCGGCCGGCCATGCAGTTCCGGCAGCGGCCGCAGACGACGTGGCCCTCGCCGCTGACGAGATCGCCGACTGCGAAGTCGCTCACGTTCGAGCCGAACCTCGACCACCTCGCCGACGAACTCGTGCCCGACCACCAGCGGCACCGGGATCGTCTCCTGCGCCCAGTGGTCCCACTCGTAGATGTGCAGGTCGGTCCCGCAGATCCCGGTCTTTCGCACCCGGATCAGGACGTCGTTGATCCCGATCTCCGGCTCGGGCACGTCCTCGAGCCGGAGCCCCTCGGCTCGCCTCGGCCTTGACGAGTGCGCGCATGGCAGGGCCACGCTACCGGCGCCGCAGCAGGCGGGACGAACGATCCGCGCGGGTGCCAAGTCCCCGAGGCGCGGGATCCCTGCCCGGTCTCGGAGGCTCTCGCGACAGCTTCGAATAGCGTGTGATTGAGTCGAGTCGCCCGACCTTCGTCTTCTTGGCGGGCTCGCATTGCCTTTGACACAACCGTTGTCCATCGTGCCGACAAACTCGCGTCGGCCGATCCGCAGCCGACATGTAGCCATCAGGTGTGAGGACGCTCGCCCAGGCCAGATGAGAGACGCAGCGTCTATCGACTGCGAGAATCCGGTTCGTGAACGAGGCGAGGCTTGAGGACGCTAGCTCCGGGCTTGCCCCCGTCACGGAGGGTTGGTTTGTCGTCAACGTGCGCGATGCCGAGTGGTTCTCTTCGGAGACGAGGGGCGCGGCGTGTTGGTTCGCGAACGAGTATGGCGAATCTCCGATCGAGTTCGCGCAGTTCGGGATCAATGTGACCGTCCTCGAGCCCGGCCAGAGCAGCGTCTACCACGCCGAGGCGAATCAGGAGGCGTTCCTCATTTTGGCCGGTCAGTGCAGGCTGCTCGTCGAGGGCGAGGAGCGTTGTCTCCGAGCCTGGGACTTCTTCCATTCGCCCGTCTGGACGGAGCACGCATTCGTGGGAGCTGGCGACGGGCCGTGCGTGGTCCTGATGGTTGGCGCACACGTAAGCCCTGAAGCGCGGTATCCGGTGTCGGACCTCGCAGCGCGCTACGGCGCGAGTGTGGAGAAGGAGACATCCGATCCGGAGCAGGTCTATGCGACGGCCGAGAGGTTCCGGCGACAGCGGCCGCCGTATTGGTCACGCCTACCCTGGGGCGAGACCCGTTCGCAGTAGCCGTCAGGCGTCATTCCGGAACACTCATATGGAGTGCGGGCTGTCAACTGGCAGGGGTTAGTCGCCCCGCTGTTTGCGGGGTTCGGGTTCGGCGGGGGGAGCGCATCGGCTGTCGTCGACGTCTGTGTCGCGACTCATATGCGCGGGTTGGTGCCGCATGACCGGGTGTGCGAGATGAGGAGCGGAGCCGTTCTCTGGCGTCGAGCGTGGCCGGTTGGGGCTGCTCACAGTGTTCTCTCGGGTCGCTCCTCGCGTCGTTGCGCCGGTGCGCTCTCCTCGCCGAGCCGTTGGTGGTGGCGGCTACTCCATCGTTGCCAGCGCCCAGCAGTGTCCGGCGAGCTCGCGCGCGACGGCGACCACGACGATCATGCGTGGCTTGCCGCGGGCCTCGAGCGCGTGCCAGCGTCCGTGCAGCCGGCGGGCGCTCGAGTCGGCTTGGGCTCGCACGGCGAGCGACTTGCCTGTCGCGTCTGCGTTCCAGCGTGACGCTCAACGCGCGGCGGGCTGCGTTGGTGCCAGGCAGCCTCGATCAGCAGCCGGCGTGCGTGCGTGTTGCCGGTCTTGGTGATCCCGCCTTGCCGGCGGCGCTCCCCGCTTGAGCTCTCGCTCGGGGTGAGCCCGAGGAACGGCCCGAGCGACTCCGGCCGGAACCTGTTCCAGTCGCCGAGCTCGACGGTCAACGCGAACGCCGTGAGCGTGGAGACGCCGCGGAGACAGACGAGCCGCTCGACGACATCGACGTACGGTGGCGTCGCGGCGAGCTCGGCGATCGCCTTGTCGAGCGCGTCCCTCCTGGTCTTCGCGTCGATCATTCGGCCGTAGCACTCGTCGAACACGATCGCGAGCGGCCCGCCTTGGAACCGCTGCCGGCGAAGCCACGCGTCGTGGGCCCGCGTCCACGCGGTCGCGTCGTACACCGCCCCATGGCGGAGCAGCAGCTTCGAGAGCCGATGCCGGGCGCGCATCAGATCACCGCGCGCATCCTCGCGCGCACGGACGAGATCACGGCGGCCTCCTCCTCCGGCCCGGGCACCCGCACCGGGGTGATCTCACCCAGCCGAAGCAGCCGCGCCAGCCGCTCGGCGTCCCGCCGGTCGGTCTTGACCCGATCGGCCGCCGGCCGGATCTTCGACGGCGCCGCGACCACGCAGCTGATCCCCGCCTCGGCACACGCGCGCGCCAGCCCGTACCCGGTCGGCCCGGCCTCGTAGACGACCCGGACCGGCGCCGGCAACGTCTGCAACCACGCCACCGTCGCCTCAGCACCCAGGCGGCACCCGCAGCGACCGCACCTCACCGCTCCCCAGATCGATCACACCCGCGACCACCGACCGCGCGTGCACATCAAGCCCGACACAGCTACCTTCGCCCATAACCGGCGCCTCCCGTAATTGCGGCTCTACCGCCGGGCCCACTCCCGACGGCAACCCGCGCCAACTTACGAGCGAGGCGCCGGGCACTCCATACGGTCTGGCCCAGCCCATCGATGTCGTCGCCAGGGACCCGCGCTGGCAGGAGCGCCGCGCACTCCGAGGTATCGTCAACGCGTGGGCGAGTACGCCACGAACATCTGGGACGAGGTTCCTGATTGGGGTGGACTCGGAGCAAGGAAGCTTGTCCGGTCGCCGTCGAATGCCCTCGGCGCATCGATTTGGGAGTTTCAGCCGGGATCGACGCAATTCGTCTACCACTTTCACCACGGAGGCGAGGAGCTGCTGATCGTCTTGCGAGGGACGCCGACCGTCCTGATGCATGACGGCGACCGCGTCCTGAAGGAAGGCGACGTCATGCCGTTTCCCCGCGGGCCTGAGGGTGGCCACCAGATCCGGAACGACGCTGACGCGATTGCACGGGTCTTGATCGTTGGAGGTCACGTCAATCCCGACGTGGCCGAGTACGACACGGGCAAGGTGGCAACGATCATTGACGGTGATCACCGATTCCACCGCGCGAGCGACGAAGTCGAGCACGCCGGTCCCGAGTAGACGCGAGCGAAACGGGGGAGTTCGATCCGTCAGGGGCCATTGCGGAACAGCGGCCCAGCCTGTCGTTATGACGCCCGGCTCACTAAGCGTCCAAGGCATCATCTGGGTGAAGCGGCTTGAGCGCACCAACTCCGTCGGACCTGACCCCGCGGGGTTCGAGCGCCTGTGAAGGGAGACCGAGCGACGATGTCGTTGATCGCGGGAGAGTTTGTCACCGAGATGTTCGAGTACGACGGTGGAAGGCAGGTCACGGTGTACGTTCCACCGGACCCGCCCGAAGCAATCGTCTTCGCCGGTGACGGTCAGCGGAATCTCGAAGTGGGGCCGGTTGCTCGAGAAGGCCGACGTACCGTCCACAATGATCGTCGGTGTACATGGGCTGACCGATGAGACGCTGCGGCTCCATGAGTACTCACCGGGCTTTGAGCCGGAGCGGTTCGCGGCACACGAGAAGTTCTTCGTCGAGGACGTTCGCCGATGGACGGAGTCGCGGTTTGGCGTGGCGCTGCCCACTGAACGTACCGCAGTGTTCGGCGTCTCGGCGGGTGGAGAGCTGGCCCTCGCTCTTGGGCTTCGGCATCCACATGTCTACGGTGCGGTCTTCTGCGCCTCGCCTGGCGGCGGTTACAAGCCGCCTGGCGTTATGCCGAGTCCGCTTCCGCGCACATACCTTGTCGCTGGCACACAGGAGCCGTTCTTCCTCGAGAACGCAAGGAGGTGGGCGGACGCGCTGCGCGATGCAGATGCGGATGTCGTCATGAATGAGCGAGCCGGGTCGCACGGTGGCGCATTCTGGCGAGAAGAGTTCCCGCTGATGGTGGCGTGGGCATTCGGACGATGAAGCATCGCGATGTCTCGGCCGGCAAACGCACCCCTAAGTCTCGACCAACCTCAGGTAGGCATACGCGGACGCTGGCGCAGCCGAGGGCAGCTGGGGTCATGCATCGAGTCGGAGCACGACCTCGTCAGTTTCCTCGTTGCGCCCATGAGCGAACCCGCGCCCCTCGCCCACGATACGGAAACCGCACTTCGTCAACACGCGAATCGACGCGGCGTTGTCGCTCGCAGCGCCAGCGTAAAGCGGCCGGGTTGCCTCCAGCTGCAAGAACTCTTGCAGGGCACGCGTGGCAATGCCGCGGCCCCAATCGTCACGGCCGATCCAATAGGTGACCTCGCGGTGACCCTCCAAGTCGAAGCTCGCAATGTGACCCACGACTCGACCGTCGATCTCGACGACCCTGTTCGTCGTAGACACGTCGCTCCTCAGCCGCGCCCACCGTCGCTCGAAGGCGGCTCGATCATTCTGATCCGGCGAAGTGAACGCGGCCATCTGTATCGCGTCGGGATTCGTCCAGTGCTCGAACAGCACGTCGAGGTCACGATCTTCGATCTCGCGAAGGACAAGCTGTCCCGAGCCCTCCCTCACGGCCGTAAACGCTAACTGCCGCAAACTCCGGCGACATTCCCGAACTCAATGTCGTTCTCGGTCGGCGGTTGCGTCCGGTGGCTCGCGCAGACTCGGGCGGCGGCGGCTGACTCGACCCGGCGGAGTCAGGCGATAAGCAGGCGAAGGCCAAGCTCTGCCGCCTCGAGATCGAGGAGATCGCGGTTGCGTTCGGCCCACCGACCAGATGCGAGGTCATCACCGAGGCTGCGCACAGCCCTCTGCTCGGCGTCCGGCGTGACCCTGGCCCACACCGATATTCCGCTACGGACGTGTTCCTCCAGGTATGCCTCGGGCCGGCGCCAGTAGGCCTCGAAAAAGCCGTCAGCGCAATCCCACGGAATGAGCACCGGTTCCATCCGGGCTCCGACAGCGCGGGCCAGCTCGGTCGCGAGGCCGACGCGGGAGGCAGCGACCTCGGGCAGGTAGTCACGAGTCAGCCAGAACCGGCGACGCCAACTCCGGTCACTGGTGTCGCAAGTGAACACCACCACGCGGCGAGCCACGCGCCGCATCTCGAGCAGGCCGACAATCGGGTCCTGCCAGTGATGAACGGTGGCAAAAGCCATCGCAGCGTCGAAGGACTGGTCCTCGAACGGAAGGCTCTCGGCGGTGGCAGCCACGCACCGCGCTGCGCCTGCGGACGCTGGGCACGCATGACCGCCGACGGCTCCACCGCGGTGACCTCACGGTCGGAGGGCTCATAGGAGCCGGTGCCAGCCCCGACATTCAGACACGGTTCGCGCATCGCCGAGGGCAGCCCAGACTTGCGCGGCGATCCGCGGCTCGGTGCGCCGTGTTACACTGTAGGTGGCTCCGATGGTGTCATACAACTGCGCGCTGGACATGACATTGCCTCCCTGGCTCTCACCACCGCTGTGCATGGCCGAACGGTGACGCTATCGCCTCGTCAGCACAAGCTTCGCGTCGACAAGCGGCACGATGAACTCGATGAGCGGACGTCGTCAAAGTGCGTACGTGCAGAACGGAACCGGCGTTACAGAGCGCCTCGATTCGTTTCGAGGCGAGTCCGTGTGTCATCGATCCGAACCGGATTTCGTTGCCCGACGGGTTCCAAGGGGGGCTGCCGGCTCGGAGTCCGGGGAGGCGTGTGTGACGGCGACGAGTCCGGCGGCGGCGAGACCGAGCAAGCCGGCAACGGCGTAGATCGCCCGGGGCGACAGCACGACCGCGACGACACCGCCGAGCAGGAGCGAGGCGCCCTGGGCGCCCCCGAAGACCGCATTGGCGGCGGCGGAGACCCGGCCGCGTGCGCTGTCGGGCGTGCGGGCCATCGAGCAAGGTCGACAGGCAGGCGCCGGCGTAGCCGTTCCCGACGCCGCCGAGCACCGAGAGGGGAACGAGGATCACCACGGCCGGCGCGACGGCGAAACCGGCCACCCCGGCGCAGGCGAGGGCTGCCCCGGCGATCGTGGCGCGTACCTGCCCACGCTCGGTCCCGACGCGGCCCGCCCCGAGCGATCCGGCCACCATGCCCGCCATCCAGGAGGCCTCGGCCACGCCGTACCAGACGCCTCCGGCGTGGAGTGTCTCGCGGACCAGGTACACGAGCACGACGTCGACCATGCCGACCAGGAGGACGACGAGGGCCACGCCGGCGAGCAGGGGAGCGAGGACCCGAGTCGGCCCGGAGGATGGCGAATCCGCTCCGGAGCCGGCTCGGCCCGTCGGCGGCGGGCGCCCGCTCGGGCACCCGACGGGTGTGGACGAGGACGGCGGCGACGGTCACCACCACGTACGTGGCGACGTCGAGGGCCACCGGCACGCCCGATGCCGAACGCCCCGGCCAGCAGGCCGCCGACGGCGGGGGCGGCGACGAGGGCGAGGACGTTCAGGGACTGCTGAGCCGAGATCGCCTCGGCCAGGTGGTCCTCGCCGACCACTCGGGGGATGAGGGCCGACCAGGTGGCTGCGGTCAGTCGACGCGGCGGCGCCGAGCACGGCGACGAGCGGCATGATCGGCACGACCGAGTGCAGGAAGATGAGCGGGATCGTGGCCGCCACCTCGGCCAGGCCGCCCGCCGACCAGGAGGCGCCGGGAGTCGTGGGTGTCGACCAGGCGCCCGATCGGGCGGGCGAGCAGCAGCTGGGGGACGACCCCGGCGGCCAGCAGCAGACGCCACTTCGTAGGGGTGGGCGCCGTCCGCCTGCAGGCGCAGGGTCAGGGCGACGAGCGCCACTCCGTCGCCGAACGTCGACACCGTCCGCCCCACGAGGGCGATGACCAGAGTCGCGGCGTCCCTGGCCAGATGTTCAGCATATATTGAACAGTATTCGCTTAACATCTGCCTGTCAAGAACTATGCTTCGGCCGAATGCCCGACGGACACGCTGCGTCTGCAGGATCCCCGGGACATCCGGGCGCTCGCCCATCCGGCCCGGATGGCGATCATCGACGCGCTCGCGTCGGGGGACGAGCTGACGGCGACCGAGTGCGCGGAGCTCACCGGGTTGAGCCCGAGCGCGACGGCGTATCACCTGAAGTTCCTGGAGCGCTACCACTTCGCCGAGCGCGCCCCGCCCGCAGCGACGGACGGGAGAGGCCCTGGCGGGAGGCCGCCGCGGGCCGCGAGTTCGCCCTCGACGCTTCCACCCCGGCCGGGGCGGCCGCCACGGCCGCCGTGGCCCTCGCGTTCCTGGACCGCAGCCGGGCGGTGGCGGAGGCGTTCCTGGCGACCGAGCACGAGGAGCCGGCGCGAGTGGCAGGACGCCGCGGCTCTCACCAACGCCGACCTCTGGCTGACCGCGGAGGAGATGCGAAAGGTGACCGCGGCCCTCGCCGCCGTCCTCGAGCCCTACCGGGGCCGAGTGCTCGCCGACCGCCCCGACGGCAGCCGGCGCGTGCGGGTCATGAACCTGGTCGTTCCCCACCGAAGGCGCTGACCGGCTGGGGACTCGGTTAGTCGGTCCGTCAGGGGCCGTTGCCAGCCTGTGTCGTTCGTGCTGCTTGTGACTCTTCAGGGGTCGGGCCGCTGGTTTGGGTGCCTTGCGAATGAATCGTCCGAGCATGCACGGCGACGCCGGCCTGGCGCCCGCTGTTGGCTTGATCAGGAGCTTGTCCGCCTTGGTGAGAGGCGTGACTCATCACAGACCTGCCGCGCGGTTTCCCTGCTCCAGACCGGCGTACCGGACCCTACGAGTCGGAGGATCGGTCGGGATGCTTGCAGACGAACTGGACTACGTGATCGGTGTCGATACCCATCGCGATCAGCACGTGCTCGCGGTGGTTGCCGCGCCGACGGGCGCCTTGATCGGGCAGCGGTCGGTGCCGACAAACGCGCAGGGCTACAGCGAGGCGATCCGTTTTGCCGAGCGGCACGCGCCGGGCGCACGCCTGTGGGCGGTCGAAGGCGCAGGTCATTACGGCGCGGGCTTGGCCCGCTGTTTGGCCGCTTGCGGCGAGGTCGTGCACGAGAGCGGCCGCAGCAGCCGTGCCGAGCGGCGGCTGCGCGGCAAAGACGACCCGCTCGACGCAACTCGTGCCGCCCGCTCGGCGCTGGCAAGCAACCAGCCGGCGTCGCCGCGATCGGGGCAACGACAGGAGGCTCTGCGCATGCTCCTCCTGACTCGCCGCAGCGCCGTCGACGTGCGTCGGGTCGCACTCGTCCAACTCCGCAGCCTGATCGTGACCGCACCCGACGAGCTCCGCAACGAGCTGCGGCGGCTGCCGTTGGGAGAGCTGCTTCGACGCTGCAGCCGCTTCCGCCGCTCGAGCTCGCGGACACCCGACCAACTCGCGACGATCCTCGTACTCCGCTCGCTCGCGCAGCGCATCCAGGCAGCGACCCAAGAAGCCGACGAGCTCGAACGAGAGATCCTCGCGCACGTCCGCGCACTCGCCCCGACGCTGCTCGACGAGCCCGGCATCGGGCCGATCGTCGCGGCTCAGCTGATCGTCACCTGGTCACACCACGGCCGCCTCTCGTCGGAAGCCGCCTTCGCACGACTCGCCGGCGTGGCGCCACTGCCGGCCTCGAGCGGTCTCACGACACGTCACCGCCTCAGCCGCGGCGGCGACCGACAACTCAACCGCGCCCTCCACACCGTCATCCTCCACCGCCGCCAACACGACCCAGCCACCCGCGACTACATCGCCCGCCGCACCGCCGAAGGCAAAAGCACCCGCGACGCGACCCGGCTCCTCAAGCGCTACCTCGCCCGCCACCTCTACCGCGTCATGCAAAACACGCCGCCACTCACCACTTGACAGTCATAGGAGCTTCATTCGCGAACTCACTGACGCGTGATTGAGCCACGCCCGCCGCCAACCTCGAGACACTTGGTGGCGTCTCCGATCCCGAGCCGCTCCATGCGCCGTATCGTCAGCGGGTCGAGACGCTGCGGAAACAGTTCGAGACACGCGACTCGTCGTCAGCGGATGAGGGAAGGCGTAACCCGGAGCCTCGTTCACGTGCGGATCCTGTCGCTCTTGCCGTCCCGCCGTTTCGCTCCGGTATGACGCGATGTAGCTCGGCAGTCTGGTTCAGTCGGTCAGTGGGAACGGTGGCAACACGACCGCGCCGTTACAGAGCGCTGTGTCGAGACCCCTCGTCGTGCCGCGGTCGACCAAGTCGGCCATCATCTCGTCGACGCAGCCGCCGATGTTGAAGTCGTGTCCGATGTGCGGGAAGACGACGGTGCGGCTGTCGGGGAAGTGCTGCTTCAGGTTGGAGAGACTTGCGATCGGGTCCTGCGGGTCGGCGCCGCCCACCAGCGCGAGCACCGGCACACGACTGGACGCAGGAAGCCTCCAGAGTGCGCGCGGCTCAGCCCGCTTCGGGGCGGAGCTGCACTGCTGCCGAACCGCCGCGATCTGCGCGGTGGTGTAGCTGTCGAACTCGGTGCCCCACGGGCCGGTCGCATCGAGCCCGACCCAGGGCTCGTTGCACCAGATCGACGACATCAGCCCGATGGTGAAAGGGAGATCGCCCGAGCCCGCATGCTCGAGGGGTGCGTAGTCGCCCTGTGTGGCGCGGCTCACAACCAGCGGGATCGAGACCGCCTTGTCCAGGCTGAGCAGCATGGCGTGGATGACGGAGGCGAACTCGTCCCCGCTCATGCCGTGCACCGGGTGGGCGTTCCATGCCTTCACGAGCTCGCCGAACTGGCGCTCCCAGTCCGGGAATGCTTTCCGGCAGTCGGGCTGTGAGGCGCAGAGTCTCGCGAGCTGGTCGAGGGAGCGCTGGGCGTTGACCGCGTACCGGTCGAAGAAGGGGACGTCGATCGCAGTGCCACCCGACAGGACGAGCGTGTGCACCGAGGCCGGGTGGAGCTTCAGGTACACCTGTGCCGCCGTGGCTCCGTAGGAGCTTCCGATCACGTCGAGCTGCCGGTAGCCGAGCGCTGCCCGCACCGCGTCCAGGTCGTCCATCGCCATCCGCGTGCCGTACTGGGTCACCTCGGCGTTGTGCGGCTTCGATCCGCCGGTGCCGCGCTGGTCGACGAGCAGGATGTCGCGGTGAGCGTTGAGCAGTTCCAACTGCTGGCTGCGGACGGATGCCTCCTGGGTGGCGGCGTCTCCCGGTCCGCCGGCGAGGTACGTGACCGCGTCCTTTCGGATGGGCTTCGAGAACGCGGGCAGGACGACCACGTGGAGTCCGATCGTGCGGCCGGCCGGTTTCGCGCGGTTCTCCGGGACGACAAAGGTGCCGCAGCGGGCAGCAATCCCCTGCACCACGCACGGCTCGGGCGGCCACGCGTACCGCGCCTGGCCAGAGAAGAGCGCTCGGTCGACGCCGACGCCGATGCCGGCGGCAGCCAGCAGACCCGCTAGAACCCACACAAACCACCGATGCAGCCAATTAGCCTGATTCGGCACCGGGTGCGCACCGGCCGACATAGGCGAACCTCCAGCCAGACCCTCCCTCAACTCGCGCGACGCGCCATCAGGGGGCGCGCGGATACTGCGTCTGTGCATTCCCGAATGTGCGTAATCGTCCGGCCCGTCTCTGGTGACGTTTCGCCGAAGGCTGGCCCGCGCGACGATCTGATTCTCGAGAATCAGTAGCCGTGACCGAGCGCACGTATGCGGTGGGCGCAGGCCCAAGCGCAGGGCGACGCTCGCCCGCGACCCCAACGGGGGCTAATCGGCGCCGTCGACCAGGACGACGCTCTCCTGCTCATTCGGATCGGTGCGGGCAATGACGGCACGAACGATCGTCGCGGTCGGGTTGTAAGGCTGATGAGGCGCACCGGCCGGGATGTAGACGAAGTCGCCCGCCTCCAGATGCATCACAAGATCGAGGTTCGGGCCGTGGCGCATCTCCGCCGCTCCTTCGAGCACCAGAATCGCCGTCTCATGCCCCTCGTGATAGTGCGGCTCGGCACCGACGCCCGGGGGAATCTCGAGCAGATGCATACAGATCGCCTGCGCGCCGGTGCTCTCCGCCGAAACGCCGCCAAAGTAGTCGAGCCCCTGCTTGCCGTGGAAAGCCGCCCCGCCGCGTATGAGCTGACACTCCCCCACGACCCCATCCTAGAACCTGACGACGGCGGTCACGCGCTCAGACGTCTTCATTGCGCTGCTCACTGTCGAGCAGTGGCACGACGCGCTCACGGAACGCTTCCAGCTGGGCGCGCTCGTGGGCGAGCGGCCACAGGAAGATGCGCTGCGCACCCGCACGGTCGTACGCCCGCAGCCTCAAAGCGCACTCCTCCGCCGAACCGATTGGCAATGTTTCGCGGAGCTGCTCCACCGGACGATTGAGCATCGGCGCCAGCACGTCGGCGAGCACCGCATCGGCGCGTGCACGGTCTTCAGTGACGTAGCACCACATCGTGGCGATGCCGTTCGGGAACCGTGCAACATCGCGCCCGCGCGCTGCGACCTCCGCCTGGACGTCCGACCAGGCCCGGGCGAACAGCTCCGGGGTCGTGTTGTAGCCGGAGGCGAGCCAGCCATCGGCAAGGCGCGCCACGCGTCTCAGCCCCGCCGGCGATCCCCAGCTCCCGATCCAGATCGGTGGCCCGGGGCGCTGGGTTGGCGTCGGGGCCAGCGTGAAGCCGGAGGTCGAGTAGAACGAGCCTTCGAACCCGGCGTCGTCGGCCCGCCAGTACGCACGCAGGGCCTGCACCGCCTCGTCCAGCCGCTTCCAGCGCTCTTCGAATGGCACCCCAACGAGCTGGTAATCCCGAGCAGACGAACCGGGGCCGAGCCCGACCATGAGCCGGCCGCCAGACAGCAGGTCGATCGCCGCGAGGATCTTCGCGGTTGCCGCCGGTCCACGCAGCACCGGCACGGCCACAGTCGTCGCGAGCGTCATCTGACCGCTGCGCGGAAGCACGGCGGCCAGCGTCGTCGGCCCATCGAGCCACGGGCGCGAGAACACGAGATGGTCGTTCGCACAGAGGTGCGTGTAACCGAGATCGCGTGCGGCCTCCGTGAATGCGATCAGATCCCCGAGCGAACGCTGCTCGCCTGCGAACGAGATCAGCGGAAGATGTACACCGAACTCCACGTCAGCCCCTAGGTGCGGGACGTTACTCCCTCGCCAACCCACCACCGAACCGACATATCCGCTTGACGAAGAGAGATCATGCGAGGCCTCAACAGGAGTTACGATCGAATTCGCAACGACCCGCGCTGCACGGAGGTGATCGGTTGGACGAAAACCCGAAGTGGCTGGTCGCGCGCCTCGACGACATCGCGCGGCGCGGCAGAGGCATCCCCGTGCGCGAGCACCTCGGGATCCACGCATTCGGAATCAACGCTTTCAGACCCGACGAGGACGGGACGCTGATCAACGAGCACGACGAGTCCGGGTCGGGTCAGGAGGAGCTGTACATCGTGCTCGACGGGACGGCCACGTTCGAGGTCGACGGCGAGACGGTCGACGCGCCTGCCGGGACACTTCTGTTCGTCCACCCGGAGTCGAGGCGTAAGGCGACCGGGGATGGAACCGTCCTCGCCCTCGGCGGTAAACCCGGCGAGGCGTACCAGGCGCTCGACTGGGGTGAGGCGTGGCCGTTCCACAGCGCGTCGATGACCGCCTACGGCGAGCAGCGCTACGCCGACGCGCTCGAAGCGGTCCGCAGTGGCCTCGAGCACATGCCTGACAACGCAGGCCTTCATTACAACTACGCGTGCTTCGCGACGCTCGCGGGCGAGGCCGGCGACGAGACGTTCGGACACCTCCAGCGGTCCGTCGAGCTGTTCCCGCCGTTCCGTGAGCAAGCGCGCAGCGACGACGACCTCGCCGCCGTACGCCACGATCCGCGCTTCGAGGCAGCTCTTCGCTGAGCGGCAACGGCGGTTAACCAGTGCGTTACCGCGGCGTAGGCGCCTTGGTCGATCCTGCTGGCATGCGACCGCAGCGGGCGGTCGCGCGGATCGTCGGCGCCGCCTGCGCTTCACGTTTGAGCGGTCGGCAAGCCGACAACGAGTGCTCGCGGCGCCACGAACAGATTTTACAAGGACGATTGAGTTCGAGAAGAGCATCATCATGGGCAGAACCAGGCGTTGCGCAAACCGGGTCGTTGTGGCCGCGCCGCCGCCGTTCCACCTCTAGAAACCGCCCGTTTTGTGGCACGTTTGTGGTATAAAGATGGCAGTGGCACGTGTGAGGATCAGTACGACTGTCGACGACCGGCTGCTTGCCGCCGCACGCGAGACCCGTTCTGGGGTGAATGACGCGGCTCTCATCGACGAAGCACTCGATGCTCTGCTGGCGCGCAATCGCACGATGGAGACCGATGCGGCCTACTCCGCGTACGACCGTGTGCCGCTCGACTCGCTCGATGAGTGGGGCGACCTGGCCTCGTTCCGCGCGGCCGCCGGCTCGTCGTGAACGTGCTTCCCGCGCGGGGAGAGCTCTGGTGGTGTGAGCTCCCTGAGATCCGACGCCGCCCGGTCGTCGTGCTGTCGCGAGACGCGGCGATCCCACGCCTTCGGCGCACGTTGATCGGACCGTGCACGACGACGATCCGCGGCATCCCGAGCGAGGTTCGCCTGGAGCCAGGCGAGGATCCCGTGCCGCGGACATCGGCTGTGAACCTCGATTCGGTCGAGAGTGTCTCGCTGGCAACGCTCGTCGAGCGTCTCGGCCGACTCAGCGACGAGCGGATGCGCGAGATCTGCAGCGCCCTCGAGATGGCCGTCGCCTGCGAAGGCTGACCGCGTCGACTCGATCGCGGTTTGCGCAACGTCATCGTCTTACGAGCGTTTGCGACCGCTGGGCTCCATAAATTCACTACGTCTGCGAGCGGGACACTCCTAGGCCATGCCGCCGATCAACTCCTGCAGGGCGGACACGTGCGCATGGAGCGCCTTGCGTCCTCTGGGTGTGAGGGAGATCCAGGTTGTGCGCCGTCCGCGATGGACTCCCTTGCGGCGTTTGATGTAGTTGACGGTCTCCAGTGCGGCGAGGTGCTTGGAGAGGACGGAGTCGCTGACTCCGAGGGCGTCGCGGACGGTGGAGAACTCGGCCTCGGAGACGGCTGTAAGAGTGATCATGAGCTTCAGTCGCGCGGGCGCGAGGACGTGCGTGTCGAACTCGGCCATCAGCGGTAGAGCAGCAGCAGAGCCAGGCCGGCGAGTGCCGCGACCGTGAGTAGTGCCAGCCATGTAAGCGATTCCCCGCGCGCGTGCAACGCGGGCTCGGTCCGGTAGGCACGGAGCCATAGGCGCCCGTTCAGCGCGTACAAGGCGCCGCCGATGATCGATGCGGTCGCGACCAGCCACCACCGCTTGTCGAATGCCCCCAAGATCGCCGCCACAGCCGCGACGGCGTACGAAGCCGACGCGAGAGTCCCGGTGCCGAGCACGACGCGGCTGAGGAGGCCGCCTAGCCGGACTCCGTTGAGCTGCCGAAAGCGCGCCAGCTGCACTCCGGCCACGGCTACCAGGACCGCGACGCCGAATGCGAGGGCCGTCAGCGTCGACCAGGAAGGGTCTGCGACACCAACAGCCGTCGAGGCGATCTGCACGGCGATCGCGGCGCCGATCGACGCGAAGAACCAGGACGGCATCTTCGTGCTCTGAGCCAGAGTCGCCCGCGCCTCCTCGGCGTCGTTCAGCGCTGCCGAAGCCTCGGCCGCGCTGGGAATGTGAGGCTCCGTAGTGTTTTCCATAGTGGAAAGTATGACAGATACTTTCCAGATTGGCAAGTGAAGTTGGTACCTCGCGAGTCCTCTGGCAAGGAGGGGCGACCTTGGGGCTAAGAGTCCGGCCGGGAACGTGCTCCTGACTGGATGAGGTGTGCAGCTAGGGTCGTGGGATGGCGGGTGACTTGCTCAACGGGGGGGAAGCATGAATCAGCGGAAGCTTCGTGATCTCGAGGTGTCGGCGATTGGGCTGGGTTGCATGGGGATGTCGGCGTTTTACGGGTCGACCGACGATGTGGAGGGTGTCGAGACGATCCGGCGGGCCCTCGAGCTTGGGGTCGACTTCATCGACACGGCGCAGCTGTACGGGCCTCTGACGAACGAGTTGCTCGTCGGGCGAGCCGTCGCGGGCCGCCGCGACGAGTACGTGATCGCGACGAAGTTCAATCGGAGGATGGACGCCGCCGTCCCCGGCGACATGTCGACTGTGGGACCGCAGGACGGCTCCGCCGATCATGTGCGCAGCTCGATCGAAGGGTCGCTCCGCCGACTGGGCACGGACTACGTCGACCTCTACTACCAACATCGCGTCGATCCGAACGTGCCGATCGAGGAGACCGTCGGTGCGATGGCCGAGCTGGTCGACGAGGGCAAGATCCGTCACATCGGGTTGAGCGAAGCCGCCGCCGACACGATCCGGCGCGCCAACGCTGTTCACCCGATCACGGCGGTACAGACCGAGTACTCGCTGTGGTCGCGTGACCCCGAGGATGAGGTGTTACCGACGTGCCGGGAGCTCGGCATCGGGTTCGTGGCCTACTCGCCGCTCGGCCGAGGTTTCCTCGCGGGGCGGTTCACTTCGCCGGACGAGCTCGATGAGGGGGACTTCCGCCGTACCGGCCCACGGTTCACCGGCGACAATCTGCGGGCCAACCTCCGCCTCGCCGACAAGGTCAAAGAAATCGCCGCCGAAAAGGGCGTCACGCCTGCGCAGCTCGCGATCGCGTGGCTGCTCGCGCAGGGTGACGACATCGTGCCAATCCCTGGCACGAAGCGCCGGCCCTACCTCGAGCAGAACGCCGCCGCAGTCGACGTCGAGCTCACCGTGGAGGACCTCGCACGCATCAACGCCGAGCTACCGGAGACAGCCGGCGCGCGCTACGACCAGGCCGGGATGGCCAGCGTCAACCGCTGAGGAACAAGGATGGACAAGGACGACCGGCCGCCGATCTGCGCGCGCTGTGGTGTGACGATGGTGCCTGCCGCGCTCAGCGCTGCCGATGAACACGCGGCCGACTGGGTGTGCCTCGAGTGCGAGGAGTTGGGCGAAGAATCGGCGTCGTAACGATAAGTCGCGCGTACCGCGTACAGATCGCTGAGAGGCTCAGCTGGGTGTATCGCTGAGCAGTTCGTAAGAGCGCAACCGTTTCGCGTGGTCGTGGATCGCGGACGCGACGATGATCTCGTCTGCACCTGTCTCGGCGACGAACGCCTCGAGTTCAGCGTGCACGGTCTCGGGGGAGCCCACGAACGAGCGGGCGAGCATCGCCGACGCCCGCTCCTTCTCGAGCGGCGTCCAGTAGTCCTCGATGTCGTCGATCGGCGGCGGCAGCTGCCCGCGCCGCCCGCGGAAGATGTTCGTGAACGACTGTTGCGCGGACGTGAAGAGGTGGCGCGCCTCCTCGTTGGTGTCGGCGACGACCGCATTCGCGCCGACCATCGCGTACGGCTCGCGCAGCTGCTCCGACGGCTCGAACTTCTCGCGGTAGATCGCGAGCGCCGGCAGGAGCGCGTCGGGCGCGAAGTGCGATGCGAAGGCGTACGGCAGCCCGAGCATCGCCGCGAGCTGTGCGCCGTAGAGGCTCGAGCCGAGGATCCAGAGCGGCACTTTCGTTCCTGCGCCGGGCGTCGCGCGCACAGCCTGGCCGGGAACCGGGTCGGCAAGGTAGCGCTGAAGCTCGATTACCTCCTGCGGGAAAGTGTCTGCGGCCGAGGGGTCGCGGCGCAGCGCGAGGATCGTTAGCTGGTCTGTGCCGGGCGCGCGGCCGAGACCGAGATCGATCCGGCCGGGATGGAGCGACTCGAGCGTGCCGAACTGCTCGGCGATCACGATCGGCGCGTGGTTCGGGAGCATGATCCCGCCTGCCCCGACACGGATCGTCGAGGTGCCTGCGGCGACGTGGGCAATCACGACGGCTGTCGCGGCGCTGGCGATCCCGACCGCGTTGTGGTGCTCGGCGAGCCAGAACCGTCGGTATCCCAGGCGCTCGACGTGTCTTGCCAGGTCGAGCGAGTTACGGAGGGCATTGGCCGGCGTCGCGCCTTCGACGATCGGCGCGAGGTCGAGAACGGAGAATGGCGGAAGCGGCACCGGCCTAGGGTGCCTGACCCGGGTTGCCGTTCGAGCTTCGTCAGCCGGAATCCAGACGGCAAGGTCGTCCTGGTCTCTTTGGAATGGGCAAAGCCGAACGTTGCGCAAACCAAATGACAGCTGAACCTCTCAGCATCGAGTAAGCGGGTCGCCTCGGGACGACCGGGAGGTCGATGAATCGTCGGCTGCGTTCGTTGAAGATGGAGTCAGCCAGCGGTCGCCATGCAACCTCCAAGGAAGCTCTGGATAGAACAGCTCTTCTGGGAGCTACAGCTAGCCGCCGGAGCGTGCGCGACGGCCGGCGATCACCAATGCGACCGCGGCTGCGGAAAGCGCGCCGACCGGCTCGAGCCAGGCGGCCGGCTCGGAGGCGGCGCGTGACGCCAGGATGATCAACGCTCCGCCCGCCGCTGTCGCGGCGGATGTGGCTGCGATCAGCGTGATCACTCGTGCCGGCGATCGGGTGGGTGCTGCGATCGTCCCGTCGGCGAGTGACCAGAATGCGAGTTCCGCTGTCGCGACCAGACCGCCTGCGTAGGGTGCCGTCGAGAGGGCTGCGTGCCCGCCAGTGTGGTGGAGGAAAAGTAGGTACTCCGCGGCGACTAGCGAGATTGAGATCGTGACGGCCTCGTGCGAGCGAAAGAGGATGCCACCGACGAGGGCCGTGAGTGCGATCACGGCGACTATCGAGCCGGCGAGCGGGAAGCTCCCGTCTGCGAGCGGGTAGGCGAGGCAGCCGGCCGCCACGAGCGAGCTAGCGGCCCCGGCGGTCAGACGCGGGCGTGCGCGGAGGCGCGTCGCCATTCTCGGGTCAGCTCGAGCGCGGCCTGAAGGGGTGTGCCGTCCTGCCACTCGATCACCGGCGCTCCGGCGGATTTACACCGTGCGCGGATCGCGCGTCGGCGTAGCGCCCAGAGTCGGCGGGCAAGGTCGTCGATGTCGTCGGTGGCCTCCGCTGCAGGGAGGGGCGCGGCGACTTCGACCACAACGAGATCGGCGCCAGCTCGTTTGAGGCTCAGGAGGGCGGAGAGGGCTCGCTCGTCGAGCAGCGGCGTGATCGCGAAGACCAGTGCGTGTGGCGGGAGCAGGGCGCGCGGGAGGACGGAGACGTCTCGCTCGGCCGTGGTCTCGTAGCTTTCGACCTCGAGCAGCGCTTCGACGATCTGGTAAAGGTGACGCCGACCGGACGCGGGCGTCAGCCATCGGAGCGTGCCGCCGTAGCAGACGAGCCCAACGCGGTCGCGACGTCGCAGATGAAGATCGGCGAGCGCTACCGCCGCCGAGACGGCCTGCTCGAGGAGGTTGCGCTGCGCATGAAGCTCCGAGAAGGTGTCGAGGAAAAGGACAAGATCCGCGTTCCGCTCCGGGTGGTACTCGTTGACGTACAGACTTCGCCGGCGCCCGGAGGTCCGCCAGTTGATCCGCTTGACGCGGTCGCCGGGAGTATAGGCTCGGATGTCCGCGAACTCGAGGCCGTCGCCCTTCTCTCTGGAGACGAAGTCGCCGACGAACCGGTGGGTGGCTCGCGGTTGCAGAGGCCGAGCGAGGTGCTCAGGCCGCGGGTAGACGCGTAACTCGGAACTCTGCTGCGACGCCGTCTGCCAGACGAGCATCCCGAACGGGTCGGTCGCACGGACTACGACCCGCCCGGCGTCGTAGCGTCCCCACCTGCGGCAAACGAACTCGACTGGCTTGCGGACGATGTTTCCGCCCCGCAGGCGGACGTGGCGCAGACACGTCGGATCGCGAACGACGAGTCCGTCTCGAGGCGCGAGCGTCAGGTCGGCGATGACTGAGGCGCCCGACCGGATCGCGATCTCGGCGGCGAGGACGTCGCCGGCGAGCGCGCGCTGCCGCTCGAGCGAGACGTCAACGCTCACGGCCGAGAGTTCGTGGTGCGTCGTGAAGGCGACGATCGCCGCGAACGGCAGTGCGAGCACGGCGAGGTCCGGGCTTCCCGCGATAACCGCCAGGAAGAGTCCGGCGACGGCGAGGAGCGCATAGGCCAGCAGCTTCCTGGTCGCAACCAACGTCACGCGGCACCTGCGGATAAGTCCTCCGCTGCCGGGGTCGGGATTTCTGCCAGGCAATCTTCGATGACCTGCTCACCGCGGATACGCTGCACCCATGCCTCGGGCTTGAGGACGAGGCGGTGGGCGAGCGCAGGGACGGCCACCGCCTTGACGTCTCCCGGGGTGACGAAGTCGCGGCCGTGCAGCGCGGCCCACGCTCGTGCGAGCTTGATGAGGGCGAGGGTGCCGCGCGGCCCGGCGCCAAGCTCGACGCGGCGGCTGCGCCGCGTCGCGGTAACGAGGTCGATGATGTAGAAACCGATGCTGGGCGCTACGTGGACCGTCTCCACGGCTTGTTGCAACCCCAGGATCGTCTCGCGGTCGCACGCCGCCTGGAGAACGACCTCGTCCTGCCGTCGCGCCAGCCGCCGCTCCGCCATCGTCCATTCGTCCTCCCTCTCGGGATAGCCGACCGAGAGCCGGATCAGGAAGCGGTCGAGCTGCGCTTCCGGGAGTGCGTAGGTTCCCTCGTACTCGATCGGGTTCTGGGTAGCGATCAGGACGAATGGCTCGGGCAGCGGCCGCGTCACGCCCTCCGTGCTCACCTGGCGCTCCTGCATACCCTCGAGGAGAGCCGCCTGTGTCTTTGGCGGGGCACGGTTGATCTCGTCGCCGAGCAACACGTTGGTGAAGATCGGACCGGGACGAAAAACGAGGTCGCCCCGCTGCTGGTCGTAGAAGACCGACCCTGTGACATCGGAGGGCAACAGGTCCGGGGTGAACTGAATACGCGCGAAGCTCAATCCGGTCACCTGCGTGAACGAGCGCGCGATCAGGGTCTTTGCCAGGCCGGGAAAGTCCTCGAGCAAGATATGGCCGTTCGCGAGCATGCCGGCGAGGACGAGCTTTAGCACGTGCTCCTTGCCGACCACTGCGCGAGAGACCTCGTCGACGATCCGGCCGCCGATCCGGGCGACGCTGTCAACCGAGCTCTTCACAGGCGCTCGAGACCTTCAATCGCATGCTGGAGTGCAGCGGGGCTGGGAGCGCGAGGGTCGCCTTCCGGCTCCGAAACACCCAGGATCCGCCACGTCTCCTCTCCGAGCATCCGTCGCGCCCTGAGCGGCTCCTCGCCGAGCTCGACCCCGCGGAAGCGCAGTAGATCCATCGCGACGTCCACCAGAACGGGGCGCAGGAAGCGCTCGAAGTCTTCGCCACTGGTGGTACCCAACTCGACCTGGCGCCGCAGACGGGAGAGCTCCCGGTTGGGCGTGCTTGTTACCCGCTCCGGCCGCGGTCGCGGCCGCGGCGATCTTGGGAGGAAGCTGTAGGCCGACGCCAGTCTCGCGACCAAGGCGACTGCAAGCGTGGCCGCCAAACCGATGATGAGAAGCTGCAGGACGAGAGCTGCTGCGCCGGGGCGTGCCGCTACGGCAATTCCCGCGCCGACCACGGCCAGCACGCCGAGGAGGAGGAGGCGCCGCATCAGCTTGCGCTCACGGCATCCGACCGGAGCGCCGTGAGCGCAGCGATCGCCTCGTCCCGCATGCGCTCAGTAGCGGCGTGCGGGCTGAACTTCACTTCCTCGAACAGATGGGTCAGCCGCTCGAGGCCACGTCCGCTCAAGTGCAAGCTGCGAACCACTCGATCGAGGTACTCGTACGGCGCCTCTGCCTGCCCCCGCTGCAGGTCCAGCCGGGCAAGCAATCGCTCCATCCGCGCGTAACAAGCTTCTACGGCACGCCGAACGTCAGGCTCGCGTCTTAGATCGTCGAGCGACTCCTCCACGAAGCGATCGGCAGGATCACGCGGACCGGCCGCAGGGAACGATCCGCTGCTCCGCCGGCGCGCCGACCGCATGGCGACAGCCGCGGCGAGCGCGACCGCGGCCCCGCCGGCCCCGAGCACCCACGCGAGCGGCACGCTTCCCGAGCGCCCGTGACCCGCGGTGAGACTCCCCCCGCCGCGCCCAGGCACAGGCCTTCCAAAGAAATGCGGGTGCGCGATGAACGGCGCGCGACCAGTGCAGCCGGGACAAAGTTTGCCGGTAGGTGGCTCAAGGTGGCTCCAAAGGAACCCGACCGCGAGCAGCGACGCGGCCAGCGCGCCGAGCGTGAGGAGGCTCACGCCGGCCATCCCTGCCACCAGCCCGCCCGCCCCTTCGTGCCGAAGTCGTGCGACGACTAGCAGCCAGCCAATGCCGACCCCCGCCAGCATGACGTAGAGGACGGTCTGGCCGCTCCACCCCGATTCCCTGGTCGTCCCGGCCCATGCCCTCCCGCTGGAGGCGACCGCGACGACCACACCAAGCAGCACCACGAGGACAAGGGGCACGGAAGCCGGAAGGGTCTTTTCGGCACGGGAGGCTCCCTGAGCATGTGGCGGCGTCAGCGCAGGCCCAGTCCTTCTCGAAACCGGGCACTGCTCGTCCTCGCTCAACAAAGTGTCTGGTTTGTGTAGAAGCATTCGCCGCCGTTGCTTGCGCAGACGCAGCAGTTCATCGGCGAGGTGCACCAGTACGAGCAGTCGAGGCCGCACCCGCCACACGAAAGGCGGGGCTGACAGTAGCTGCTCGGGCAGTTCATGGCGCGCAGGCTGCTCCCAGCTGTACGAGCGCGTGCGCTTCGACTGGGAGGGCGTCGCTGGCGGCGATCCTCATCGCCACCCTGCCGTGGGCGATCTCGTCGGATGCGTGCACAAGCGTCGCATCGCGCAGATCGGGCGGTTTTTTCGTGTAGAACGCGATCGAGTACCAGCCACCGACGAGCGGTTCGCCGGCGGGGCAGCCGATCGATACCGTCTTCGCCTCGCCTGGCGCCAGCCGCAGGATTCGCGCCCGTCGGTCGAGCGCTGCGCCGGGCGCGATGCGCGCCGAGACGGTCGAACGGCCGCCGCCGCCGACCGCGATGCATCCCAACCAGGGCTGGAAGAATGCTGCCGGTTCGTGGATGAGGATCCCCCGGAAGAAGGCGCTGCTCGTCGTGGTGATGCCCGGGGAGACGGGGGCGCCGAGGCGCCCGTCGAAGCTGAGCCGTACCGCCCTCGAAGTCGCGGAGGCATCGACACCGGCAACGAGGCCTCGCTTCGGACACGAGAGCAGGAACTGCGACTCCTGCCCCGCCCGAACCAGTACCCACGGACCCTCGACCTGCACGCAGCGCTTGATCCCGTCGCACTCATGGGCCGCGCCGCCGGGCGTAGCGGTCGCGCCGAGCGCCCCGAGCACGATGATGGTTAGGAGGGCGTAGCGCCTCCCGACCAGGCGATGGGCGCCACGACCGGTCGAGCGTCGGGCTACCTCCAAGAGAGGGCGACCCAACGTCGGCAGGCCTCCATCAGTATTGCCCGGCCAGGTATGGGTTTCTACCCCATACGCAGATGCCCTGGACCTTGCCGTTGGGGAGCATATGGAGATACATCTGGGTCGGAGGAGGGTTAAGAGGCTTCTGCGTTCGACGTTCTCGTGGAGTGGCGGCACGGGCGAGCCGGGGGTTGCCGTGCCCGACGCAAATCACATCGGGCCCGTCATACGTCTCGTTTGCCCCCACAGACGATTCGGATGGCGCGGCGGATCCGGCCTTGGTCACCGCGTGAGTCCGTCTACCGACGGTCGAACTATGGAGGACGGTCGAAGAAGGTTTCGTCGCCGGGCGTGAGCCCTCCCTCTTCGCCGACTGCTCTGAACCACAGCCCACCGCGAGCAGGACGACCGACACACCAGACAACCCGACCCGTGCACCACCACTAATCCTCGCTCTGTCGAAGAAGCGGTTTATGTCGTCACCTGCTCGGTTGTCGACGCTGCTCGTGTCACGCTCAACACCCACCTCAGCTTCCGGGAATATGTGGTTACGCGACGGCGCTCTACCACGAACATCGCCAGCAACTCGGCGGCAGCAAACCCGCAGACGACGACGGTGAGGTAGCTGGAGTACATGGCTGGCCTCGAACCGGCAGCGAAGAGCGCAGTAAGGCCTAACCCAATGTTGATGACTAGCGCGATGCCCTCGGCGGTGGCGTCGCTGTCAGCGTTCCCTGCAGACCCGAAGCAGCCGCAAGGTGCGCGGACGCCAGCGATCCTCATTAGCACGCGGTAGATCAGGAACAGCCCTAGAACCCCGGATCCGAAAACCAGCGCGAGTCGCGGCGCTACGCCGCTGAGGAGCCATAGGCCGACCGAGATTTCAACGGCCGGAACGAGGAGGACAACGGCTCGGACGACGGGAGGCCGCCTGATCAGGTTGTGCGTGGAGAGTCGAGCGTGGAAGGCTCCAGAATCGGCAGCTTTAACTACACCGCCAACAGCGAGCAGTACACCGAGATGGACCAGCACGAGGATTACGATCAGAGAAGCCAAGACCGAGGCTAAGGGAAGAGTGTTTTCCTGCGGGGCGGCTCGCCCCCGGCGTGCGCCGCGGCCGGTAGCGCGATCGCCTTAATGACCGGCACGGCAGCGAACACTCCGATGCCCACCCGTCGAACGAATCTGCTCCGCGAGATTCGGCGGTCGACGGGCTCGTTGAACTCGCTGATCATCTCTTTCCCCAGCTCGGGAAACACGCTGGGTTAGCCACCTTGGGGAGGCCCTCCTCAGTCCTCTAGCAACCATTCATGCCGACGCATCCAGCGTCTCGACCCCCAAACTGCTCTACCCGCGATCGCATTCATCTTGTTTCTCGTCGGGGGCGAGTGAATGTGACGGAGCTGATTGATCCCGACCCGTTCCGTGTCCGTTGCGGCGGCAGGATGGGTCGGAGGTTTCGCGCGGCGGCTGTCAAGGAGGAAGTTGGCGACTGGAGCTCGTGAGCACCTGGAGCGCGTCGACCCTCAATTCGGCGCCCAGGAGAAGGAGGCTGCCCACGGTCGCCGTCTGGCGCTCGAGCCGCTCGACCGTCCGGCGGGCCGATCGCCCTGAACGGCGCCGTGGCTCGGATCAGTTTCCGGTGCATATCTCGCAGGGTCTGAGGCCGGCCGGGAAGACCGGCGAGAGCCGCTGGTGAGAGGCGAGGCGGAGAGTGGCAGTCCTGTGCACGTCGCCCGGTTACGACTGGCCGGATGCTCGCCTGTACTGCTCCTGCGGAAGTCCACCGTTCTTAAGGTTCGGGGCGCACCTCGAACTCGCCGGGGCGGGCGGACTGAGTCGAGAGCGTGACGACGCGGATGACCCGCCGCCCTAGTCGGCCGTCGGAGAGCACCGGACGGATCTCGCGGGGGAGTAGCGTTGCCGGGTCCAGCGTGACCTGCTCGCGTCCAAGTGGCGTTGTCACCTCCAGCGTCGGTGCGCTGCGGCCTGTGGGACTCGTGCGCGCGAGCGGCAGTGCGGCGCCCGACGCGAGCGCCACACGGTAGCCGCTGCGAAGGCGACCCAAGCGGGCTCGAGCGTCGTCGAGGCTTGTCCGACCACGGGGCCTGCGACCGACGTGGTCTTCGCAGGCGTGATGACTACGTCTGCGACCACCGCTCCTTGCCGGCGGTGACCGTGTGAAGGAGACCGCGACGCTGGTCGAACCAGAATCCGACGCGACTCGCTCCGGCTCGACGTGGCCGTCCCGCACGTTGGCGACTCTCGGTCCCCGGAACCGGCTCTCCGGCGCCGTATGCACGACAGATCCGTGATTCGGGATCACGGCAAGCGCTCCGCTAACAAGGCCGTCCCCGCTACTCCAGGGCTGCACGAAAGCGAGCAGTACTGCCGTGCAGAGGACTGACGCGAGGATCCCGACGGGAACGATGCGGCGGCGAACGCCGCCCGATAGTCCTTACCGAGGGTGGCGTGGATCGTGTCTGCGATCGCAAGCAGTTGGGTTGGTCACGAAGGAGCTCGATGACCTCTGAGTCGCGGAGCACCTCGTCTCTGGAACGCCGCTTGATCATTCGTCGCCGTACCCGCCCAGCTCGAGGAGCTCGCGCATCAGTTCCATTGCACGCTGAAAACGCTTGCGGCAGGCGGCTTCCGTTGCGCCCACGCGGCGAGCGATCTCGGCGAACGAGCAGCCCTGACGAGCTCCATCGTCGCCACCACCCGCAGGTCGATCGGAAGCTGCGCGAGCGCGCCGCGGAGTGCTTCCACCAGCAGATCGTCATGCTCGAGCGCGGGCACCGTGTCGGGAGGCGCGTCTAGAGCTCGTTGAACTCGAGAGGATGGCGCCTGCGAGCCGCGTCGCGCGAACCGCCTCTGCGCGAGCGTGTACAGAAGGGCGAGCGCCGGGTCGTTCCGGGCTGAAGCGGCGCAGCGCTACGGCTGCGTCGGCGAATACCTGCTGCGTAAGCTCCTCTGCTCGCTCCTGGCTCCCAGTCCGACGGAGGAGGAAGCGATAAATCTGCTGATAGTGAGCGACGAACGCCTGTCCGGCCAGCTCCATTGGCTCTCTCCGTTGGTCCATGACGCATGCAGCCCCCACCAAGGGTTTTACTACGAACGCCGGCCCTCTGTCATTCACGGCAGAAAGACGCTCGGAGTTCGGTCGAGAGCATCGACGACCTTCGCGTCGGATCCGCCGGCATCGGCGCTCATCCTCCTCGTCTGGCCTTCGCAGCCGCGGCTCTCGTCTCTTCTTGCCAGAACCGACGAGTCTGAGCGCCACGGCTGCCGACTACGGGTCGGGCCCGTCCGTGCCTTCCACACGCTCAGGGACGTGACCAAACTAGACGAAACGGATGCGTGTTGCGATTTCATCGCCGCGCTCCGAGCGCCACGGAACAGCGCGCCCGGTACAGCTACGACGGCGTTCGCCCGATCCAGCAGGCTCCGCACGGCGATGCAGGCGATCTCCTTGACGACCCCCGCGCACCCTCATGCCCGTGGTGAATGCCGCAACCGCGGCTTCCTTCCGCCTGAGTCTCCTCGCTGGCGCTCCGGCCATG
>CAWKNW010000015.1:0-124929 GCA_963851065.1 uncultured Thermoleophilia bacterium | reverse complement strand
GTGCGCCGCGGCCGGTAGCGCGATCGCCTTAATGACCGGCACGGCAGCGAACACTCCGATGCCCACCCGTCGAACGAATCTGCTCCGCGAGATTCGGCGGTCGACGGGCTCGTTGAACTCGCTGATCATCTCTTTCCCCCTAGCTCGGGAAACACGCTGGGTTAGCCACCTTGGGAGGCCCTCCTCAGTCCTCTAGCAACCATTCATGCCGACGCATCCAGCGTCTCGACCCCCAAACTGCTCTACCCGCGATCGCATTCATCTTTTTTCTCGTCGGGGGGCGAGTGAATGTGACGGAGCTGATTGATCCCAACCCGTTCCGTGTCCGTTGCGGCGGCAGGATGGGTCGGAGGTTTCGCGCGGCGGCTGTCAAGGAGGAAGTTGGCGACTGGAGCCGTGAGCACCTGGAGCGCGTCGACCCTCAATTCGGCGCCCAGGAGAAGGAGGCTGCCCACGGTCGCCGTCTGGCGCTCGAGCCGCTCGACCGTCCGGCGGGCCGATCGCCCTGAACGGCGCCGTGGCTCGGATCAGTTTCCGGTGCATATCTCGCAGGGTCTGAGGCCGGCCGGGAAGACCGGCGAGAGCCGCTGGTGAGAGGCGAGGCGGAGAGTGGCAGTCCTGTGCACGTCGCCCGGTTACGACTGGCCGGATGCTCGCCTGTACTGCTCCTGCGGAAGTCCACCGTTCTTAAGGTTTGGGGCGCACCTCGAACTCGCCGGGGCGGGCGGACTGAGTCGAGAGCGTGACGACCCGGATGACCCGCCGCCCTAGTCGGCCGTCGGAGAGCACCGGACGGATCTCGCGGGGGAGTAGCGTTGCCGGGTCCAGCGTGACCTGCTCGCGTCCAAGTGGCGTTGTCACCTCCAGCGTCGGTGCGCTGCGGCCTGTGGGACTCGTGCGCGCGAGCGGCCGTGCGGCGCCCGACGCGAGCGCCACACGGTAGCCGCTCGCGAAGGCGACCAAAGCGGGCTCGAGCGTCGTCGAGGCTTGTCCGAGCACGGGGCCTGCGACCGACGTGGTCTTCGCAGGCGTGGTGACTACGTCTGCGACCACCGCTCCTTGCCGGCGGATGACCGTGTGAAGGAGACCACGACGCTGGTCGAACCAGAACTCCGACGCGACTCGCTCCGGCTCGACGTGGCCGTCCCGCACGTTGACAACTTCGGTCCCCGGAACCGAACTCTCCAGCACCATATGCACGACAGATCCGTGATTCGGGATCGCGGCAAGCGCTTCGCTAACAAGGCCGTCCCCGCTACTCCAGGGCTGCACGAAAGCGAGCAGCACTGCCGTGCAAAGGACTAACGCGAGGATCCCGACGCGAACGATGCGGCGGCGAACGCGGCCGCGATAGTCCTTACCGAGGGTGGCGTGGATCGTGTCTGCGATCGCAAGCAGTTCGGGGTCGTTACGAAGGAGCTCGATGACCTCTGAGTCGCGGAGCACCTCGTCTCTGGAACGCCGCTTGATCATTCCTCGCCGTACCCGCCCAGCTCGAGGAGCTCGCGCATCAGTTCCATTGCACGCTGAAAACGCTTTCGGCAGGCGGCTTCAGTTGCGCCAACGCGGCGAGCAATCTCGGCGAACGAGCAGCCCTGAACGAGCTTCATCGTCGCCACCACCCGCAGGTCGATCGGAAGCTGCGCGAGCGCCCCGCGGAGCGCTTCCACCAGCAGATGGTCATGCTCGAGCGCGGGCACCGTGTCGGGAAGCGCGTCTAGAGCTTCGTTCGACTCGAGACGATCGTGCCTGCGAGCCGCGTCAGCGAACCGCCTCTGCGCGAGCGTGTACAGAAGGGCGAGCACCGGGGTCGTTCCGGGCTGGAAGCGGCGCAGCGCTACGGCTGCGTCGGCGAATACCTGCTGCGTAAGCTCCTCTGCTCGCTCCTGGCTCCCAGTCCGACGGAGGAGGAAGCGATAAATCTGCTGATAGTGAGCGACGAACGCCTGTCCGGCCAGCTCCATTGGCTCTCTACGTTGGTCCATGACGCGTGCCAGACCCCCCACCAAGGGTTTTACTACGAACGCCGGCCCTCTGTCATTCACGGCAAAAAGACGCTCGGAGTTCGGTCGAGAGCATCGACGACCTTCGCGTCGGATCCGCCGGCATCGGCGCTCATCCTCCTCGTCTGGCCTTCGCAGCCGCGGCTCTCGTCTCTTCTTGCCAGAACCGACGAGTCTGAGCGCCACGGCTGCCCGACTACAGGTCGGGCCCGTCCGACGCGCTTCCACACGCTCAGGGACATGACCGAACTCAACGAAACAGATGCGTGTTGCGATTTCAGCGCCGCGCTCCGAGCGCCACGGAACAGCGCGCCCAGTACAGCTTCGACGGCGTTAGCCCGATCCAGCAGGCTCCGCACGGCGATGCAGGCCATCTCCTTGACGACCCGCGCACCCTCATGCCCGTGGTGAATGCCGCAACGGCGGTTCCTTCCGCCTGAGTCTCCTCCTGGCGCTCCGGCCAGCGTGTCTAAGTTGGCGCCGGGCGGTCGTAAAGATTTCGGGTGCATGCAGGCTTCGGGTGTCACTTTTCGGCCCTGAATTCGGCATATCTATGGTGGAAGGGCACGATTGGCTCGCCCCGGAAGCGCCACGGAGTGGCGTTGGCGTCTGCGGCTTCGGGGTCGTTGTCGGTCGGGTTTCCTTCCGCTCAAGTCTCCTCCGCTGGCCCCGGCCGTGCATGTCGAAGCGATCAGAGTTGGTGTTGTTGCCGCCGTTCTGTTGCCGCTCACCCTGGAGCGGGAGCAGGTGGCGGTCCGGTTGTTGTGCGAGTTGCTGCTGGCTGAGGTGGGGAAGCGCCGGGCTGGCGTTTTTGGCGGCGCTTCGGGTGGCGTTTCCGACGGCGCTTTCGGTGTCGTCGTCCCGTTCCCGCCGAGGCGCGGGAAGGCGCGCAAAGCGGCATGAAACGCGGATCGCGGCACCCCGACATCTAAGGTCGGATGCTGATTCAGTGTCTGTGCCTCGGGCTTCCCGCCTACGGCGGGTGAGCCCGGAGCGGGTCTACGAGCTCGCTCGGCATCTGACCGAGCGTGACCGCGAAATCGCGGTCACGCTCTACAGCAGCGGATCCTGACCACTGACCAGCTGGAGCTGCTCTTCTTCACCTCTCGTCGTCGTGCGCAGGATCGGCTGCTCTACCTCTACCGCAACCGTGTCCTGGATCGGTTCTATCCGCCGCTTCGCTTCGGCCATGGCAAAGCAACGGACACTGGCTGCTCGATGAAGCGGGCGCGATCCTGGTTGCTGCCAGGCTGGGTGTCGAGCGCAAGCAGCTCCACTGGCAGCGTCGTGACGACTGGGGGTCTTATCCGCAACTCGCGCATCAGCTGGAGACGAATAGGTTTGTCACCGACCTGATCATCGCCACGCTCGCTACGACGATCTTGGGGTCTATGTCTGGTGGTCATCGGCGGCGGCGGGCCGGGTAACGACAAACAGATGCACGGCAGCATGATCCCCGACACCGGATTTCTGCTCGTGACGCGGGCGGGCGCTGTGGAGTGTCTGTTCGAGTGGGACCGCGGCACCGAAACCCCCGCGCAGCTCACCGAGAAGCTCGTCCTCTACCGGACGGCGGAGACCACGCTCCGTTTCGGGCCGCGGGGCCCTACAGCGTCCTCTTCGTCGTCCCTGGCCCTGGTCGTGTCGAAACGCTCCGTCAAGCCTACCGGGATATGCAGCGGGCGCGACCCGCGCAACGGTCTACACCTGAGCCCGACGCGCTGGCCGCTCTGGTCGCCGCCGCCACCGATTTGCACGAGGCGGTCCGCTTGGGCGTGTCTGGTGGCCGATCGACTCCGCTAGCAGCGAGGGGCCGTTCACGCTCAGCGAGTTGCCGATCGCACCGGGCTGGGAGCCTCTCGAGCTGGAAGGCACACTGGGCCGGCGCTGGCGCAAGGACACCCCTGGCTTCTGGGGCCGCCTCTCACCCCTCGGTGTCGACCCGACATCCACGCCGCGGGTCGCCGTTGTCCGGGGTTGGTTCGGCTGGCGGCTCGGTCGACTTGCCACCGGCGGGAATCGATGGCTCAATGGACGACCCCGACCCCCACAACGAAGACGAGGAGGTGGTGGCGTCGTGGTGACCCGCGTCTGTCTCTACACGCGCATCTCGACCGATGAGGAGAACCAGCCGACCTCGCTGCATTCGCAACGTGAGCGGCTGGAGGCGTTCTGCAAGGCGCAGGAGGAGTGGCGTGATCGTCGCCCATCACGAAGACCGCTCGACCGGCACGAAGCTCGACCGGCCCGGCCTGCAGGCAGCGCTCGACCTCGCCCGCGAGCGGACAGGTCGACATGCTGCTCGTCTACCGCGTCGACCGCCTCAGCAGGAAGGTGCGCCAGCTCGCCCAGCTCGCCGAGGAGCTCGACAAGCTCGACGTCGTCCTTGCGCTCGGCGACAGAGCCGTTCGACACCGGCTCGGCGGCGGGCCGGATGATGCTGCAGATGCTCGGCGTCTTCGCCGAGTTCGAACACGCGACGATCGTCGACCGCGTCACCGCCGGCATCGAACGCCGCGCCAAGGAAGGACGCTGGTACGCGGGTCGGCCACCGTTCGGCTACATGTTCTCCGACCAGAGCGCCGCCTGATCCCGGATCCGGTGAAGGCGCCGGTCGTGCATCGCATCTTCGAGCTCTACACCCGCGACCGCCTCGGCGCGGTCGAGATCGCCAAACAGCTTCGCGCCGAGCATGCGCCGGCGCCGGCGGCCGGCTGGGGACATCCCGGCATCCACTTCCTCCTCACCAACCCGACCTACACCGGCAAGGTCCGCTGGCGCGACCAACTCTTCGACGCGATCCACGAACCACTGATCGACCAGGAGACGTTCGACCTCGCCCAGACAATTCTCGCTGAGCGCGGCGAAGACATCTCCCGCCGCCGAGGCAACCCGAGCGACTTCCTGCTCTCCGGCGTCCTCCGCTGTGGCCGCTGCGGCAAAGCCTACGTCGGCATGTCAGCTCGTGGCAACGGCGGCCACTACACCTACTACGCCTGCAGCGGCCGCCAGAAATACGGGCCGAAGGCCTGCGACAACCAACGGCTCCCACGCGAGAAGCTCGAACAGGCTGTGATCGACCAGCTCACCCACCTCTACCGTGACAGCACGCTGATCGAAAAGGCCCTCGCCGACGCGCAACACGAGGCCGAGCAACGACAACCAGAAACCGCCCAGCAACTCGCCGCCATCCAGGCCGAGATCGCTCACGGCGAGCAGGCGCTGGAGCGCTACTACCAGGCCTTCGAACACGGCAAGCTCACCGCCGAACGCTGCGAACACCGTCTTACCCGCCTCCACGCCCGGCTCGACGACCTCCACGCCCAACACGGCGAACTCTCCCTCGCCACCCCACACGAGGGCACACACAGCCCAACGCCGGCCGACCTCGCCGCCGTCGCCGACCACCTCGACCAACTCCTCACCGCCGGCGAATCGCGCAAAACGAAAGCTCTCATCCGCGAACTTGTCGCCGAACTCCGCGTCAACAGCAAAGCCGAGATCCAACCTAGCTACTACCTCGCAACACCCGAGGTTTGCGCAACGTCCGAAAAAGTGGGCCGGGCAGGGATCGAACCTGCGACCTTGGGATTAAAAGTCCCCTGCTCTACCAACTGAGCTACCGGCCCGTGGGCGGAGTAGCCTCCACCTGTGGGGAAAGGGTACGCGGAAGGTTCGGCAGTCGAAGAGCGGATGGCCGCGCTCGAGCGCGGCGACGACCCCGACCGCCGGCTCGAGACCGGACGCCCGGCGCTCTACGGCTCGACCGAGGAGCAGCCGGAGCCGCACTTCCTCGGCTGGGCGGACGAGCTCGACGCGGACCAGCTCTTCGCGTCGGGCGCGGCGTGGGGGCTGCGAGTGGTCGGTCGCGCCGCATCTCGCGCCACCCGGCGCTGAGCGGTTCACGCTTGTGCTGTTGGCCACCAAGCTGGCAGAATCACGGCCAGGGAGGCGACCGATGTGCAGACGGCGGGGTGAGGCAGGGTCGTCTCGACTGGAGCGCGCTCGGTAACCGGGCGGGGGAGGTCGTGATGAAACCGTTCGTCTCGAAAGCAGCCTTTGCGAGGTGTGCTCGTCGCCGGTCGGTCCGGCGCGTCGGGTCACTCGCCGCGGCCGTCGTGCTCGTGGCGCTCATCGGCTCCGGCGCGGCGGGCGCTCACACTGCCGCGCTCGCCCCCGGCGGGCCCGGGGCGCTCTCGCATTTCGACCTGGCCCGGAAGGACTGCCTGGGCACGGCGCGCAACACGACGTCGAAGGTCTGGTACACGGTCGCGAACGGCGTCCTCAGCGATGTCTACTACCCGACCGTCGACAACACCAACGTCGAGTCGCTGCAGTACATCGTCACCGACGGCGCGACGTTCACCGATCTGCAGGCGCGCGACATGACGTACTCGGTGCAATCGCTCGACGCGGTTGGAATGCAGTGTCGCGTCACGGCCACCGCGAAGAGCGGCAAGTACCAGATCCAGACCGACTACCTGACCGACCCGCAGCGCAACACCGTGTTGATGCGCACGACGTTCCAGGCGTTGTCGGGAACGTTGGCCGGGTACCGCCTCTACCTGCGGTTCGATCCCACCGTCAACGGCAACGGCGGTGGCGGTAGCGGGAACGGGGGCGCCGACTCGGGCACGGTCGACACGTCGACCGGGCATTCGATCCTCATCGCCTCGGATCCGGTCACCGCCACGAATGCGGCCAATCGCGACTATGCGCAGCCCGTGTACGCCGCGCTCGACTCGTCGACGCCGTTCAGCGAGGTCACGAACGGCTTCGCGGGGACCGCGAGCGACGGCCTGACCGAGCTCGACACCTCGCATGCGCTGACCGATCTGTATTCCGACGCGAGCCTCGGCAACCTCGTCCAGACGGCCCGCGAGCCGCTCGGCAATGGCAAGAGCGCCTCCTTCACGGTCGCTCTCGGCTTCGGCTCGAGCCAGAGCTCGGCGGTGCAGGCCGCAGAAGGCTCGCTCGCTCCGCCGCTGGCGGTCACGCGTGTTCGCTACGGGCTCGGCTGGCTGGCGTACGACGCGACGTTGCGGCCGCCGCCGCTGAAGCTCCCCGGAATCTCGCTGTCGCGTTGGGCGACTCTGGTCGGCGAGTACTACACGAGTGCGAACGTGATCAAGGCGTCGGAGGACAAGACCTTCCCGGGCGCGATCGTCGCGAGCCTCGCATCCCCCTGGGGGCAGGCGGTGTCGGCCGGCGACCCGGCGAACACGTACTTCGGCTCCTACCGCGAGGTGTTTGCGCGCGACCTCTACGAGGCCTGGACCGGGCTGCTCGTCGACGGCGACCTGCAGACAGCGCGAGACGCGGTCAACTTCCTCTTCCTGCGCCAACAGCAGCCGGACGGCTCGATGCCCAGGAACAGCCTCGTCAACGGCAAGGCCGCGCCCGACTCGTTCGGGACGCAGCTCGACGAGACTGCCTATCCGATCGTGATGGCCGACCAGCTCGGCATGACCGACTCGAGCCTGTACCTGAATCACATCAAGCCGGCGGCCGACTTCCTGATCGCACACGGGCCGTCGTTCGGCGTCGAGCGCTGGGAGGAGCAAAGCGGGTACTCGCCGTCGACGATCGCCGCGGAGATTGCCGGCCTCGTCGCGGCCGCCCACCTGGCGCAGGCAAACGGCGACACGACGTCCGCTGCGATCTACCTCGGTGTCGCCGACGACTTCCAGCGTTCGGTGAAGAGCTGGACGGTGACGACGAACGGTCCGCTGTCCGCGCAGCCGTACTTCATCCGGCTCTCCAAGACCGGTGACCCGAATGCGGCGGTCAGCTACAACGTCGGGAACGGCGGCCCGACGCTCGACCAGCGCTCGGTGATCGACGCCGGCTTCCTCGAGCTGTCGCGGCTCGGCGAGCTCCCGGCGAACGACCCGACGATCGCGCAGTCGCTGCCTGTGGTCGATGCGACGATCAAGAGCACGACCTCGAGCGGTCCGGGGTGGCACCGGTACAACGGCGACGGCTACGGGGACGGCGCAAGTGACGGCCACCCGTGGGCGCCGAGCGGGCAGGGGACCGGCCACCTCTGGCCGGTTCTGTCGGGAGAGCGGGCCGAGTACGCGCTCGCGAACGGCGACTCCGCCTCTGCCAAGAGCCTCCTCGACGGGATGGCGAGCTTCGCGGGCGGCGTCGGCCTGATCCCGGAGCAGGACTGGGAGCTTCCGAATCTCGCCGCCTCGCCGTTCGGCACCGATCCGACGACGGCTTCGATCGGCTTCACGAATGGTGAGCCTGCCGGTTCGGCGAGCCCGCTGACGTGGTCGGCTGCCGCCTACGTGCGCCTCCTCGGCGACATCGCCGCCGGCCGCGTGGTCGAGCAGCCTGCGGTGACGTTCGCGCGCTACGTCGCACACACCCAGGGCCAGACGACGCTCACCGCTCACGTCCCCGGCCGACGAATCGGCGGTCACCTCGCCGGTGACCGTGAGCGGCTCGACCGCTCCGGGGAACACTGTCTACGTCGCCGCGACGAACACGGATACCAGCTTCGCGACGACGACGACCTCGACGCCCGTGAACCCGGACGGGTCGTTCAGCCTCCCGGTGCCGGTGACCGGCGGCACGACGGTGCTGAACGTCGTCGCGGTCAGCCCGACCGGCGCGACCGCGCATGCGCAACGAACGGTCGTCTTCGACTTCGTGGCGGGCACGGTCCTTCTCGACGCCACCGATCCGTCGAACGACGACAACGGGCCGGGCAACTACGCCTATCCGACCTCGGACAACTTCCATGCCGGGCGCGTTCGACATCCAGGAGTTCCAGGTCATCGACGACGGCACGAACGTCACGTTCCGCCTCAAGGTCCGTGATCTCTCACCCACCTTCGGCAGCCCGCTCGGAGCGCAGCTCGTCGACGTCTATGTGCGCAATCCAGCGGCGACGACGTTCTCGACCGCCGCGTCGTTCCCGCAACGCAACTACCAGATCGCTGCGGGCTCGGCATGGAACCAGCTGCTCGAGGTCCAGGGCTTCGGGCAGCGCTACATCGACGCCGGCGGGAACACCCTCGGCACGATCGCGATCTCCGCCAACCAGATCTCGCGCTTCATCACCTTCCGAGTGCCGGCCTCCGTTCTCGGCACATCCCGCCTCGGGGTGGACGTTCACGGTCGTCCTGACGGGCCAGGACGGCTTCTCTTCCGACCAGGCCCGCGCCTTTGCCTCGACGCCGCAGCCGTTCAACTTCGGCGTCTGCGCAACAGCCAGCAGCGATCCTCACTGCACCGTCGACCCGAACACCGTTCCAAAGGCAATGGACGTCGTCACGCCGGCCGGCGTCCAGCAGTCGACCGAGCTCGACTACACGCTCTCGAATCCGGTGATCCTGCAGGGGGTGACGATTCCCTAGCCTCTAGCCCACGCTGAGCGGCTCGCTCGTCTGTTGCGTCACCGTTCCGGGATTGACCTGCGCGGCCAGGCGCAGGTCGATCGTGTACGGGCCGGCACCGAGCTTCACCTTCGGGAGCGTGACGTTCGCCGGCGCTGCGCCTCCGACGAGCGCGCCGCGCACGGCAGCGACGGGCTTGCCGTCCGCGCCGTCGAGCGTGGCGACGTACAGGCAGTCGCGTGTGCAGGTGAGCTGGAAGGTCGTCGCACTGGAGCTGGACACCGCCGGCGGATAGGTGAACGTGCTCGCCGCCGCGGTCGAGCCGAGGCCGGGGCAGACGACCGCGCCGCGCTGCGCGGGGAGCGCAGCGGCAGTGACGGTCGCGGCCGACGGCTTCGAGTTTCCGCTCGCATAGACGACGCCGGTCGGCGGGACCGGTGTCGACGCGCTGTCCTGCAGGCGGTCGAGGATCACGCCCGCCACGCTCGGTGAACAGGCAGCGCTGGTGATCGTCGTCGCGTAGGCGGCTCCCTGGACCGTCGGCGAGACCGCACCGGTAGTCGGCGGCGGGCCCCCGCCGTACGCGGCGAGCTCGGTTGCCGGCACCGTGGTGGGCGTTGCGATCCCGTCGATGAGCACCGGTGGCGCGCTGCCGCCGAGCGCGGCCGCGGCTGCGGCCACGAGCTGCGGCACATTCGCCTCCGTCCACTGGCCGGTCGCGGCCGGCGCCCCGGCCGGCCGCAGCGCGACGACGTCGACGAACGGCGCGGCGTGGTGCGACGACGCGAATGCCCGGCCCAGCGCCGCCAGCGTTGCTTTCGGCGAGACCGCACCGTCGAGCAGCGGGCCGACCGCAACGCTGGTCGTGACCGCCTGAACGGCATCGCGAACGGCCAGCAACGCGGCGGCGTAGGCCGGCGACGTCTGGGTCGTCGGAGCGGGTGTGAGAAGAAGGTCGCGAAGTTGCGGCTCCTGTTGCGCGAGCGAAGCCGCGTACTGCGCGAGTGCGGTCTGACCGGTGCTGTCGGTCGGGAGCGGCGACGCTGCCAGCTCGACGACGACTCCCACACCGGCGGGAAGCCTCTGCAGTGCGGCGATCAGCCCTGGATCGGGCACCGCCGCCCCGACGGGCCAGGCGACACCCAGCCGGACGACCCGCAGCCCGAGCTTCTGCGCCAGGGCGCCCTGCGACGGATCGTCGAGCGCAGCGCCGATGACGGGCGGTGCCACCGACGGCGCCTCGGCATCGGAGCTCTTGCGGGCCGCCGTCTTCTGTGTCGCTTCGGTGGCGACGCGGATGACGGGCAGTGCGTCGAAGCTCGCGTGGTTCCCCGCCCAATCGGTTGCGGTCACCCGGACGGGATACACGCCGGGCCTCGTCGGCTCCTTGCCGGCGATGGTCGTCCAGCCACCGGCGACCGAGATCCGGCGCGTCGGGCCGGCGGCCGAGTCGATCTGGACCGTCGACGGCTTCGAGACCCAGAGGCGCAGTGCACCGAGGGCCGCGTTCGTGACCATGAACGCAGGGGGCTGCTTCGCGTATGCGGCGATGCGCGTGCGGGCGGCGGCGAACCGCGCGTCCGACGCCGCGAGCTTCGCGAGCAACTGGACGACGTACTGCTGGTAGTCGAGCGGGGACGGCTCGTGTGAGAGCGAGTAATACGTCCAGTAGCCCGTGTCGAACCTGGGCAACGTTGCAGCCGCCGCGTTCTGCATGCGCGTCGCGAGCGTTGCAGCAGCCGTGTCCTGGGTCGCAGTCGCGTAGTCCCGGAGCGAGATGACCGTCTGCAGCTGGGCGTTCAAGACCACGAGGGACTGGAAGGCATAGAGGCGGATCCACGGCCCGGCGGCGACGCTCGTCAGCAGCCTGCGCGGGATCACGTCGTACGCGTTGTGCGCTGCACGCAGGTATGCAGTGCTCCGTTCCGGGACCAGCGTTGCGGCGCGCGCGAACGCCTGCGCCGCGACCGCTTGTGCCATACCGGACAGCCAGGGTGCGCGCCCGCCGGAGAAGTCGAAGTAGTACTCCCAGCCGACCCCGCCTCCGTGTTGAAAGACCCCACGCGCGATCAGCGCGTCGGCCAAGCACTTCCGTGCCTGCGGCGTCTCCGGCGGCGATGTGTGCGTTGAGGGCACCGAAGTCGGCCAGCGGATGGAGCTCGAAGCAGCGACCGGCGAAGTAGCGGTAGACGAGGCCGTCGCTGTCCGCGATGTCGGTCTTGTCTGCGGGCGCCCAGTGGAGGGCGAAGTAGTCGTTGTTCGCTTTCAGCTGGCCGACGAGCGCGAGCATGCGCGGCTCCGTCATTCGTCCGTCGAAGGCGGCGAGCTCCGAGAGCGCGACGGCGACGTGCGAACCGCGGCCCGCGGGGAGTCCCCGGATCAGGCGCGCAGCGCGCGCGATCTCGGTGCGGGCGCTCGCGGCGGTCGGCGCGTCGATCCGCCCGGACTTCACCGCCCTGCTCACCGCGTGGAGCGCTTGCTTCTGCGACGGCAGCAACGATGAGCCTGCCGACGCGCCCGTGCCGACGAGCGCCGCGCCGATCGCGACGAGAACTGCGAGACCCCTCACCACAGATCCATGACGTCGAGAGGTCGCCGAGGTTAGTTCGATGCCGTGTGCTCCCACTCGGCGAGCAGTCGCTCGACATGTCGCCGCTGTGCGTCGTTGAACGGCATCATGCGCACGAGGCGGCGTGCCTCACCGGGATCATCGTTGGCGATCGCCGCTTCCAACCGTTCGCGTTCGGGCGTCGGCTCGCGCAGCTGCCGCCGCAACCAGCGCAGAAGAGAGACGGTCGTCGGTGTCGCCGTCACGCCGCCAAGGTATCGGTTCGCTGGACGGTTCAGCCGTTGGCCGCGCGGGCTGGCGTCGTACCGCCGGCAGCCACGAGCGCTGCGATCTCGTCGGCGGGAACCGGCTTGCTCAGGTAGTAGCCCTGGGCGAAGTCACAGCCCAGAGCTTTCAGGTGCGCCCAGGCGGCCGCCGTCTCGACCCCTTCGGCCACGACCTTCAGTCCGAGGTTGCGCCCGAGCTCGACCGTCGAGCGCACGATCGCTGCGTCGTTGCGATCGTCGGCCATCTGCATCACGAACGAGCGGTCGATCTTCATCTCGTCGATCGGCAGACGCTTCAGGTAGCCGAGCGACGAGTACCCGGTGCCGTAGTCGTCGACGGCGAGCAGGACACCCATCTCGCTCAACCTGTTCAGGATCGCGCGTGCGCGCATCGGGTCGGCGACGATGACGCTCTCCGTGATCTCGAGCTCGAGCGACGTCGCCGGAACGCCGTGCATCGCGAGGAGCTGCGCCGTCGTCGCAGGAAGCGTCAGGTCGTAGAGGTCGCGTGCGGAGAGGTTCACGGCGACGCGGATGTCGATGCCGTCGTCCCGCCACGCGCGCTGCTGGCGGAGTGCCTCGTCGAGCACCCGGAGGGTCAGCTCGCGGATGAGTCCGGTCGCCTCGGCCAGCGGGACGAACTGGTCCGGGGCGAGCAGGCCGTGTTCCGGATGCTGCCAGCGAACGAGCGCCTCGACGGCGACGATGCGACCGTCGTTCAGGTCGGCCTTCGGCTGGTAGTGCAGGATGAGCTCACGGTCGTCGAGCGCACGTCGCAGCTCGGCGGCGAGTGCAAGCCGATGAGGGCTGTACTCGTCGCGGTCTGCGGCATAGAGCTCGCAGCCGCTGCGATCTTCCTTCGCGAGGTACATCGCGACGTCGGCCCGCTGCAGGAGCGTGTCGACGTCGTCGCCGTGCTCCGGGTAGAGCGCGACGCCGACGCTCGCTTCGAGGTCGAGAGTCACGCCTTCGAGCGTGAACGGCCGCCGCAGCGCTGCGCGGACGCGTTCGCCGAGCATGAGGGCCTCTCCGCCGTCGGCGACGTGTGGCAGAAGCAGCCCGAACTCGTCTCCACCGAGGCGTGCCACGCTGTCCGACTCGCGAAGCCCGCTTCGAAGCCGTGCACCGATCTCTTGCAGCAACAGGTCTCCGTTGTGGTGACCGAGCGTGTCGTTGACCTCTTTGAACCGGTCGAGGTCGAGGATCATCAGCGCCACTCCCGCTTCGTCGCGCCGGGCGGCGAGGATCGCCTGCTGCGCGCGGTCGTGGAAGAGGCTGCGGTTCGGGAGATCCGTCAGTGGATCGTGCAACGCAAGGTGCTCGTTCTCGGCTGACTGGCGGCGAAGTCGTGTCGAGGCTCCGGCGACGATGCGGAAGAGCAGGAGGTAGAGAAGCGTCAGCCCGGCTGCGAGGAAGAGGTAGAGCCGCCGTGTGTCGTGTGCAATCCCGGCGGCGATCGGTCGATACGGGAGGTACAGCTCGAACGCCCCGACGACCTGCCCTGTCGTCGACGAGCGGATCGGCGTGTAGACCTCGAGCAGCTTTCCGAAGCGGCGGTCGCCCGCGTTCTCCGCCTTCTTGAGGTTGTCGACATCGGAGACGGTCTCACCGTTCAACGCTTCCTCGAGCTCGTCGTCGATCGTCGGGAACCGCTTGCCGATGATCGAATGATCGGTCGCATAGACGACGCGGCTGTGGTGGTTCCAGATCTTGATCCTCGCCACCTGGCCACCCTTGAGACTTGCCGCGAGCGCGCGGTCGAGCGCGGTCACGCGTGCTGCCGGCAGCCCGGTCGCCAGGTCGCTCTCCTTGATCTGCGGACGGACGACCGAGCCGTCGACCAGGTTGGCGGTCCCGCGCGCGTCGGCGAGGGCGCGACTGCGGACGCCCTGGGCGAACGTGTGCGCCAGTGCCACGCCGAGCAGGGCGACTGCCACGAAGCTTGCGAGCGCGAAGCGGGCGAGCAGCCCGAAGCGCGGCCGCGGGATAGCCGGGAGCCTTTTCATGACCGCAGTCCTCGAGGGAATATCGGCCCGGAGGAGCGGCTGCTTGAGCGGGGTGGAGCCGGGGCGTCGTTCCGCCGATGAAGTGGCCATGGGGAGTGGAGTTGCTTCCTTCACGCCTACCGCAACACGCCGTCTCGAGCTCGGCGCGGTGGTGCCCGGCCTGACGGCGTTCACCGCGATTGCGTGGATCGGGTTCGCGAACGGTGGCTACTTCCCGTCGGAGTGGGGTTGGGCGGCGCTCGCGTTCGCGCTGCTGGCGCTGTTTGCCGTTCTCGTGCGCGAGCGGGTCGCGATCGCGCCGGCGGAGTGGGCCGCGGTACTCGCGCTCGGCGCCTTCGCAGGGTGGACGTTGCTCTCCGTGACCTGGTCGCCGAGCGCCGCCCAACCCGTGCTCGCCTTCGAGCGAACCTCTGTCTACCTCCTGGCACTGCTCGCGGTCCTGCTCGTGTCGACGCGACGAGAAAGCGCTGCCGGGCTCGTCGGCGGCGTCCTTGCCGGAACGGTCGTCCTGTGCGGCTACGGCCTGTACACGTACGCAGGCGACGTTCGACTCTCAGAGCCGATCGGCTATTCGAACGGCGTCGGAATGCTCGCGGTGGTCGGACTGCTCGTCGCACTCGGGCTCGCAGCGAACGCCGACGATCGACGCGCACGCGTGCTCGCCTTCGGTGCCGTGCCGCTGCTGGCGGCCGCCCTCTACCTCACGTTCAGCCGAGGCTCGTGGCTCGCACTCGGTGCGGGAGTCTGCGTCGCCGTCATGGTCGACGCGCGTCGCCTGCACCTGCTCGCAGTTCTCGCCCTCGCGCTTCCGGCGCCGGCACTCGTCGTGTGGCTCGTCGCTGCGCGCCCGACGGGGCCGCAGCTGGGAGTTGCAGTCGTCACCTGCAGCGCCGTCGCGCTCGGAATCGGGTGGGCGTTGCCGAATCTCGAGCGACGCGTGCGCATTGGTGCGCGGGGCCGTCGTGCGGCAGGTGCGATCGTCGTTCTCGGCGTCGCCGCTGCGCTTGTTGGTGCGGTCGTAGTCGCAGGCGGGCCCGCGAAGATCGCCGCGCGGACGCACCGGTCGTTCTCGCGGCAGTTGCCGGCGACGGGCAGTGACCTCGATCGACGCCTGTTCAGCGCTTCGGGCAACGGGCGCGCCGACTACTGGCGCGTCGCATCGCAAGAAGTCGACGATCACCCGCTGCTCGGTGGGGGCGCAGGGAGCTTCGCGCGCTACTGGGAGCTGCTGCGCCCGACCGGCTTCGCGACGCAGAACGCGCACAACCTCTACCTGGAGACGTTGGCGGAGCTCGGGCCGGTGGGCCTCGCGTTGCTGCTGACGGTCTTTGCCGTCCCGTTTATCGCCGTGCGCCGGGCGCGCGGCAGACCCGGGGCGGCGACGGGTGCCGCCGCATTCGCAGCGTTCGCGGTGCACGCCGCCGTCGACTGGGACTTCCAGCTGGTCGCAGTCTCGCTTGCCGCTCTCTTCTGCGCGGCTGCAGTCCTCGTCTCGGCGCGGGACAGTGAGCCCGTGCCTCTGAGGTCGGCACGCCGCTGGCTCGGGGCCTGCGCGCTGGCGTCGGCGGGAGTCCTTGCAATCGTCGCGCAGGTCGGCAACAGCGCGTTGGCCCAGAGCCGCGCCGCGCTCGACCGCGACGATCCCGCCCAGGCCGCGCGGCTCGCGCGGCGGGCGGAGCGGTGGCAGCCGTGGTCGTTCGAGCCGCGCCAGGTGCTCGGCGAGGCGCAGCTCGCCGACGGCCGCCTTGCCGATGCGCGGGCAACTCTTCGACGGGCACTCGAGCTCGATCGCCCGAACGCCTCGCTGTGGCTCGACCTCGCGGCCGCGTCGTCCGGGCGGGCGCGCTCACGGGCGCATGCCCAGGCGAAGCGGCTCGATCCCAGGGCCCCCGCATGAGGGAGCGACGATCTGGCGCCAGAGCCGATACCGAGACTGGAAGTGACTGACCGCGTTCACGCCGCCGCCCCTCGCGCCCGCATCGGCGCCGCCCTCTCGTTCCTCGCTTCGGCGGTGGTCGCAGCAGCCGTCCTCGCAGGGATCGGTTTCGCCGGCACCGCGCCGAGTGCCGCGCAGTACCAGTACGGCAAGAAGGTCGCGATCTGCCACCACACGGGGTCGAAGACGCACCCGTGGGTCACGCTCCTCATCGACATCCATTCCTGGCCGGCTTACCTCCAGCATGGCGACACGCTCGGCTCCTGCGCGGGCCCGCAGAGCCCGGGGAAGGGCCAGGACGGGAAGGTCGCGATCTGCCACTACACGGGGTCGAAGACGCACCCTTGGGTCACGCTCCGCATCAACCTGCACGCCTGGCCTGCGCACCTGCAGCACGGCGACCACCTCGGCCCGTGCGGCGACAGTCTGCCCCCGCCGCCGGTGCACCACGGGAAGCCGAAGGGTCACCGCGATGATGGATCGGGCGGCGGCCAAGGCCGCAACAAGTAAGTCGGTCGCACGTAGATATTCACATCGCCGCGAAGGCGGTTGCGTCGAGCCTCGAGAACGAGCGGCGCGCGTGCCAGACGCCCCACGCGACCAGCAGCACGAGGAGCGGCGGCCCCGTCAGCACCGATACGAGGACGAAGCCGGACACGCTGGAGTCGAACAGCACCCAGAGCCGGAGCGCGGCTCGCAGCAGGCAGTAGCAGCCCCACACGATCGACTGCATCCCGAACTCGCGCCGGTACGGCCTGCTCGCGCGGAACCAGTCGGGAAACGGGTACCAGGCCGTGGCGAAGACGCCGATCAGCGGTCGGCGGATCGCGACCGAGCCGAAGTACGCGACGCTCCAGAGGCCGCTCAGCACGACCGGTTGTGCGAGATAGATCGTCGCGCGGTGCGAGGCGAGGCCGACCGCCGCCTGGATCACGACGAAGAGCGCGCCGACGGCAACCGGCGCTGCGTCCTTGCCGTGTCGGAGCAGCCAAGCCGCCACCGCGAGCGAGAACAGCGTGGACGCGGCGATTGCCCCGCCGAGGCCCCGAAGCTCCCACGCGGCGTAGAAGACGAGCACCGGTGCCACCGCCTCGCCCGTGAACTGCGGCAGTCCGCGGCCGAGCATCGACCGCCACGTCGGGTCGGGCAGCTCTGCTAAGCGGCCCGGCGCAATCGGTGCTCCTGCTGCTCGCACCATTCGATACCCCATTGGCAGTAGTCGAGCGCCCAGCGGTAGACGAGATCGATGTAGGGCGGGTCGGGCCCGGTGCCGTCGTCCAGCGACAGGAGGTACGTGCGCATCTGCCGGTAGCCCTCGCGCCGGGCCTCGAGCAGCCCCAGAGCCTGACCGGCGGGCAGCGCGTCCGCGAAGAAGAGCCGCAGCAACGACTCGTCGCGGAGCTCGATGCGCGTCTCGCCGCCGCGGAGCCAGTCGAGCAGCGCGGTGCGTCCGCGGGGGGTGATCGAGTAGACGCGCCGCGACCGCGCTCCGCGTGAGCCGTCGCTGCCCTCGATCCAGCCCGCGTCCTCGAGCCGGCGCAGCTCGGGGTAGATCTGGCCGTAGCTCGCGGCCCAGAAGTGCCGGATCGTCCGGTCGACGGCGCGCTTGACGTCGTAGCCGCTTCTCGGTCGTTGCTCGAGCAGCCCCAGCACCGCCCAGGTGACAGCCGACGGCTCCATACCGCGTCAAGATATATCTAAAAGAGATATCTGTCAAGCAAGCGACACCGCCGGCCCGCGGAGCACGATCTCCTCGTACAGCGGGCGGTAGCCGATGCGTTCGTTCAGCGTGCGCATCTGCGTCAACCGGATCTCGGTCGCGGTTCGGAGCGCCGGCACGCCGTGCTCGCGCGCCCATGCGATCTGGGCGCGCTTGATCGCGCCGCCGATGCCGTGCCCGCGCGCCTCGCGCCTGACCGCGAGGAAGCCGTGGCTGACGGTCGACCCCTCCGTCTCGAGATACCCGTAGCCGACGGGTCTCTCGTCCTCGATTGCGATGAAGTACGAGTCGGGCCGGTGGCGATCGAGGCCCCACACACGCCACTCGGCGAACGATCCGATGCGGGTCTCCGAGCGCCCGGGTTGATCGGGATAGGACTCGCGCGCGATCTCGTACAACGCCTCGGCCAGGTCGGGGCGTTCGGCGAACGTCTCGAGCGGGATCGACGGTGATTCGATCGTCGACGCAGACGCGACGTCGAGCTCCGAGATCACGTAGCGGCGGACCTCCTCGTAGCCACGCTGTTCGAGGAACGACACGACCCCGGGCGTCTGATCCGTCGTCCACGCCTCGAGGCCCGTCTTGCCGAGTGTGGCTGCCGCCGCCGAGGCTTCGCGGAAGAGCGCCTCGTCGATCTCGCGGAACCACACTTCCGCATAGGGCAGATGCGCGAGCCCCGGCATCGGCCTCACGTCCATCGACGGCTCAGGACACGAGCGTTCGGGACTCGAGTTGCTTCGCCCGCTCGATCCAGGGCGCCGCGTCGAGCTGCTCGAACGTCTCGAGCGCCGCCGCGAGCGGCGGCTCGGCCTCGGCGGATCGGTTCTGTGCGAGCAGGACCTCGCCAAGCTCGAGTCGCGTGACGGCGAGATGGAACACCATCCCGAGGTCGGTGAAGATCTGCTCCGCCGTCTCGAGCTCCTCGACTGGATCCGACTCGGGGAGCCGCGCCCGGAACCGGGCGCGCTGGGCCCGCAACGATCGTGCGAGCTGGCCCGGCGGAAGTGCGTCGATCGCGGCGAGTCCCGCTCGGATGCGGTCGAGGTCTTCGAGCGCGGCCGCCGACTCGAGCATCTCGACCAGGAAGAGCCGGCCGCTGGCCGTGAGCGACGAATCGAGAGCCACCGCACGCTCGGCGGCGGCCAGTGCCGCGTCCGGATCACCCTCGGCTCGCAAGAGAACAGACTCGATCATCGCGTAGCCGCCCGCGAAATCGGGGTTCTCGGAGCGCGAGACGTCCTCGTGGCGGAGCAGGAACTCACGCGCCTCCTTCAACGCGCCGCGGTGGGTGAGGACGTGGACGACCTGCAGGAGGAGACCGCGTGCGAACTCGGACGACGCCAGTTCTTGCGCCTCGCCGGCGCGCACCATCGCCTCGTCCCAGCGCCCGAGCACGTAGAGCGTCCCGATCGAGCCCCCGGTGAAGTTCGCCTCCCAGTTGCGATGCCCGATTCGGCGGGCGAGTTCGAGCGCGCGGTCGATGTTCCGCACGTTCGCCTCCCACTCGTCGGTCGACCAGAGCAGAACGGAGAGGTTGTTGTACGCGCGCAGTGCGGCCGAGTGGAGGTCGTGGGCGAGGGCGACGTCGAGAGCGCCCTCGAACAGGATGCGCGCTTCGCGCAGCCGCCCGTTGTGCATCGTCAGCACGGCTTTGCTGTTCAGCGCCTGGACGAACGTCTCGCGGAGCTCGAGCATCTCCGCGAGCGCGAGTGCCTGCTCCAGGTGCGGGAACGCCTCGTCGAGCCGGCCGGAGAAGAACAGGAAGCGTCCGAGCTGCGCCTCGATCTCCGCCAGCACCTCGTCGGGGCCGAGCGGCTCGAGGACGGCGACCACGGGCTCGAGGCGCGCGACGGCCTTCGGCGGATGGCCGGCTTCGAAGTCGATGTCCGCGAGGACCGACGTCGTGCGGGCGACCGACCGTTCGTCGCCGATCGCGGCGAAGGCCGTCCGCGCGTCCTCGAGCAGGGCCGCCGCCTCGTCGGGCCTCGAGGCGCGGTAGGCCATCCGCCCGGCCTGGGCCACGAGCTCGGCCCGCAGTGCGTCATCGTCCACGAGGACTGCTGCCTGCTCGAAGTACCGTTGTGCCTCGGCCGCCGCGCCCAGCGAGGCCGCGCGCTCGCCGGCCAGCTCGAGCGCGCCGGCCGCACGCCCCTGCAGTTCCACAGCGTCGTCGGCGTCGGGCATTGCGTCGAACGCGGCCAGCAGGTGCGATGCGATCACGGGTGCCAGCTCTTCGTCCGCGCCGGTCGAGCTCAGGTGATCGGCGGCGGCGAGATGCAGCTGCTTGCGATCGCGGCGAGCGAGCGTCTCGTAGGCGACGCGGCGCACGAGGTCCTGGAGAAAGCCGAACTGACCATGCTCGGGCGAGCGCGGGTCGCTGTGCAGCGACAGCACCTCCTTGCGCACGAGCGCGGTGAGCAGCGAGTCGAGCTCCGGCTGGTCGAGCCCGGCCAGCGATGCCAGCGATGGTCGCGTGAACGTCTTCCCGAGCACGGCGGCCACCTGCAGGGTTCGGCGCTCGGCTTCGCTCAACCCGTCGAGACGTGCTGCGATGAGCGCGTGCAGCGTCTCCGGCACCTCGAGGGTCTCGATCTCGGCGGTGGGGCGGTAGACGTCGCCGTCGCGCGCGAGCGCGCCGCGGTCGAGGAGCATCCGCACCGTCTCGACTGCGTAGAGAGGCACCCCTTCGGCCCGCGCGAGGATCTGATCGCGCAGTCCGTCGGGAAGGCCGGGCACAAGGCCGGCGAGCAGCGCGCTCATCGCGTCGTCGCCGAGCGGCTCGAGGTAGATCGACGTGAAGTTCCGCTGTCCGGCGCCCCAGTCCGGTCGGCGGTCGCTCAGCTCGGGCCGTGCCAGCGTGAGCACGTAGATCGGGTGGTTCCGCGACCAGTCGAGGAGGTACCCGATGAAGTCGAGCAGCGACGCATCGGCCCACTGCAGGTCCTCGAAGAGCATCACGACCGGATTCGAGTCGCTCAGCCGCTCGAAGAAGAGCCGCCACGCGGCGAAGAGATCCTCACGGTCACCGGGCTCGCCGTCGCCGGCGCCGAGGAGCTGTGCGAGCCGCGGCTCGAGGAATCGCAGCTCGGTCTCGTCGACGAGCAGCTCGAGGAGCGTGGCATGCAGCTTCCGGAGTGCCGAGTCGGCCGGCTCGTCCTCGGTGATCCGGCACCGCATGCGCACCATGTCGGCGAGCGCCCAGTACGCGACCCCTTCTCCGTAGGCGAGGCAGCGGCCGCGGTGCCACCAGATCTGCTCGACGATTCCGTCGAAGTACTTGTAGAACTCCCATCCGAGCCGCGACTTGCCGATGCCGGCGATCCCGGTCACGGACACGAGGTGTGCGCGACGCTCGTCTGCGCAGACGCGGAAGTGCTCCTTGATGCGCCGGAGCTCACCGTCACGCCCGACGAACGGCGCTTCCAGCCCTTCGGAGCGAAGCTGCCCGCCGACGCCCGACACCACCCGGAGCGCGCGCCAGAGCGCGACCTGGTCGGCCTTCCCTTTCAGCGCGTGTTCGCCCGCCGGCTCGAAGGCGATCGACCGTTCTGATGCACGGCGGGTCGTCTCGCCGACGTAGACCGAGCCGGGCTCGGCAGCGGACTGGATCCGGGAGGTCGTGTTGACGAGGTCGCCCGCCACCATGCCCTCTCCCTGGGCGCCGAGCGTCACCGCCGCCTCGCCCGTCAGCACGCCCGCCCGGGCCTGCAGCGGAGAGCCGATCTCCTCGCCCAGCGCCGCCACGGCCGCAACCAGATCGAGAGCTGCGCGCACGGCGCGCTCCGCGTCGTCCTCGGTCGCCGTCGGGGTACCCCAGACCGCCATCACTGCGTCGCCGATGAACTTCTCGACGGTGCCGCCGTAGAGCGCGATCAGCCGCTTCGACTCGTCGAAGTAGCGTGAGAGGAGCTCGCGGACCTCTTCGGCGTCTCGGGACTCCGACAGCGTCGTGAAGCCGACGAGGTCCGCGAACAGCACCGACACCAGGCGCCGCTCGGCGACCGCGGGCTGAGGAGCCTGCGCCGGCGAAGCCGGAGTCGCCTGGAGGGCTGCGGTCAGCGGATGGGCACAGGCGCCGCAGAACCGCATGCCCGGCTCGTTGGCGCTCCCGCACGACGGACAGAGCTGTTCGAGCGGCGCGGCGCAGCCTCCGCAGAAGCGGCGGCCCGCGCTGTTCTCGGTTCCGCAGTTCGCGCAGACCATCTCGGCAGAGCCTAACTTTCAAGCTCCGCCGCTGGATGCGGGCGTCGATCTGGTCGCGGATGCGGCGGCCGCGGCAGGCGCGCTGCCCTCCCGGCTTTAGCCGCGATCGTCACAAGCCGATATCGGCGTCATGAGCCTGGTCAGCCTGATGCCCACGCGCCTCCGAGGGCGGCGGCGTCATCCCGGCCGCAGAAACGTCCTGTTCTTCGGGACCTACGACGCCCGCCGGTATCCCCGCGTCCGTGTGCTGCAGGAGGGGTTCGCGGCGCTCGGGGACGAGGTGCTCGAGTGCAACGTGCCGCTCGGCATCGACACGTCGATGCGGGTGCGGATGCTTCGACAGCCGTGGCTCGTGCCGTTGCTCGTGCTCCGCATCGCCGTCGCCTGGAGCCGGTTGTGCTGGCGCTCGCGGCGCCTGCCCGAGATCGATCTGGTCGTGGTGGGATACATGGGGCATTTCGACGTCCATCTCGCGCGGTTGCTGTGGCCCGGTGTTCCGGTGGCGCTGGACCACCTGATCTCCGCCAGCGACACTGCGGTCGACCGCCGTGTGTCGTCGGGGGTGGTCGTGCGCTTGCTCCAGCGCCTCGACGAGGCGGCGCTGCGCGCGGCCGACCTACCCTGTGTCGACACCTCGGAGCACCTCGACCTCGTCGCGGCAGAGGCCCACGATCGCGCGCTGGTGGTGCCCGTCGGAGCGCCCGGGGCATGGTTCCGTGCTCCGGAGCCGCACGTCGGGCGTCTGCGCGTCGTGTTCTTCGGCTCGTTCACGCCGCTGCAGGGTGCCCCGGTCATCGGCGAGGCGATCGCGCAGCTCCGGGAGCACGACGAGATCTCGTTCACGATGATCGGGCGAGGCCAGGACTACGACGCGACTCGTGCAGCGGCCGGCGGCGGCGCGGCCGAATGGCTCGACTGGGTCGAGCCGGAGAGCCTGCCCGCACTGATCGCCGAGCACGACGTGTGCCTCGGCATCTTCGGCACCGGTGCGAAGGCGTTGCGGGTCGTCCCGAACAAGGTGTTCCAGGGCGCCGCTGCCGGCACGGTCGTCGTCACCTCCGACACCGGGCCGCAGCGTGAGGCGTTCGGCGGCGCCGCCGTGTTCGTCAAGCCGGGCGACGCGGACGAGCTCGCACGCACGCTGCTCGCGCTCGCCCGAAACCCGGGTCGAGTCGCCGACCTGCGACAAGCCGCGTACCGTCGCGCGAACGAGCGATTCAGGCCGGAGTCGGTCGTCGCCGCCCTGTACGAGCGACTCCAGCCGGTCGCCGCATGAGCCGTAGGCTCGGCGGAGGCTCACAAGAGCGGAGGCACCGGCTTCGCCGGTGCCGGGAGCGGGCATGAGCCGTAGGCTCGCACCGCCGCTGCCGTTGAACGCCTGGTTGCGCTACGACCTGGTACAGCGGTTCCTGCGCGAGCTCGGCCCCGAGATCTCGTCGGTCGTCGAGATCGGCGCCGGGCAGGGCGGCGTCGCCGCTCGCCTCGCGCAGCGCTACGACTACGTCGGCGTCGAACCGGACCCCCTCGCATGCTCACAGGCGTCGGTACGGCTGAGGAAGGCCGGCCGCGGCCGGATGGTCTGCGGTGACGTGTCGGCGCTCGATCCCGGCGCCACGTTCGATCTCCTTTGCAGCTTCGAGGTGCTCGAGCATCTCGAGGACGACGCCGGTGCGCTCGTGGAGTGGCAGCGTCGGTTGCGCGAGGGCGGCTGGCTCCTCGTCAGCGTGCCTGCTCGCCCCGATCGCTTCGGGGCGCACGACCGCATCGTCGGCCACTACCGGCGCTACGACGCGGAGCGACTCGGCGAGTTGCTCGTCGAGAGCGGGTTCGTCGATCCGGTCGTCCTCACCTGTGGGTTTCCGCTCGGTTACGCGCTCGAGGCCGCACGCAACACGATCGCTCGGTTGGCAGTCTCGCGAGGATCCGCATCGATGGAGGAACAGACCGCTGCGAGCGGTCGTTGGCTGCAGCCGCCGGACCGGATCGGGTGGCTGACGGCCGCGGTCACCGCGCCGTTTCGTCTGCTACAGCGCCCGTTCGTGAAGACCGGTCTGGGAACCGGCCTCGTCGCCCTCGCGCGCCGGCCCGGATAGCACGAGCGGCCTGAGCTTCTCGGCGGCCCAGATCAACCCGCCGGGCAGCGACTGCGCGAGTGCGATCAGGAGATAGAGGAAGCCGGTCGCGAACGCCAGGTCCGCACTCACCCCGAGGCGGCCGAGAAAGCTGACGAAGAACGCCTCGCGAAGGGCGAAGCCGTTGATCGTGAACGGCGCCAGCATCACGAGGAAGAACATCGGGCCCATCACGAAGTACGGAAGCGGTGAGAGGTGGACGCCGACCGCCTCACCGCAGAGCCAGATGGCGAGGATGCGCAGCGCCTGCACCCCGACGGTCAGCGCGAGCATGGCCAGCACGAGCGGTGCGTCGTCACGGTAGGCGTGCAGGCCGAGGTACAGCGACCGCAGCGGGCGCACCAGCCTCACACGTTCGAGTTTCGGCCCGAGGTGCGCGAGGTGACGGCGCGCGCGTCGCGAGAAGAGAACGATCGCCAGCCCGAACGTGCCCAACGCCATCACGAGCTCGAGCCACACGTACGGGCCGATCGAGTAGCGACCGATCGCAAGAACGAATCCGAGCGCCCCCAACAGCAGTGTCGCGACGCCGCCGAGCCCACGCTCGAGCAGCACGGACCCCGCGACCGCACCGCCCTTGCCGGGATGTCGCCGCGACGTCTCGACGATCCGCGTTGCATCGCCGCCGAGTGACGTCGGCAACACCTGGCTGGCCGTGTACGAGACGAGGTACGCCCGGAGGAGCCAGCGGACGCGCTCGTGGATTTCCCGAGCTTCGAGCAGGCGCTGCCAGCGCCAGGAGAGAGGCACGAGCGCCAGCAGGACGATTGCGAAGGCGAGAGCGACCAGCGAAAGGCGCGAGTTCGAGAGCACGCGCCACGACTCGGCGAAGTCGATCTTCGCGACGATGTACCAGAGACACAGCCCCGTCAGTGCGAGCGTCAGGACGGCACGAAGCGACCGCCGCGCAGGCGAGGCCTCCACCGGGCGGCTCGGCGACATCGATCCAACGTAGACGTTCGACCGGCGATCCCGCATCACCCGATCGCGCATTCGAAGCCGACGGGACCGAAGAGGCTCGCGGATCGACTACGGCACCTGCGTCAGCCGTCGGGGACGAGTCTCGTTCCTGTCGCCTTGAACGAGGCAACGACGCTGCTGCCCGGGGTGAGGCCGAGCCTCTTGACCGAAGCCTCCGTGACTTCGGCCGTGACCGGGCCGATCCTCACGCGCGCGCGATTGCCGACGTGGACGACCGACTTGACCTCGCCCTCGATCACGTTCATGGCGGAGTCGAGCTGACGCCGTGGCCCGACTGTCACATCCCATGGGTAGACGACGACGCTGACCGGGCCCTCGGCGTGGTCGGTCGAGTAGACGATCTCGCCGCCATCGAGCTCGACCAGCGTCAACTCGTCTTCGCGGGTGCGTGCGGTCCCGCGTAGGAGGTTCGCGCCGGTGAAGGAGGCGACAAACCCGTCCGCCGGGCGGGCGACCATCTCCTGCGGGGACGCGAGCTGCCGCAGCTTGCCGTCGACGAGGACGCCGATCTCGTCGGCCAACGACGCGGCGTCCTCGAAGTCGTGCGTGACGAGAAGCGTGGGCAGGCTGAACTCGCGCAGGAGTTCTTGGATTTCACCGCGCACTGTGACCTTCGTGTTCGCATCGAGGGCGGAGAGCGGCTCGTCGAGCAAGAGAACGCCCGGATCGCGCGCGAGCGCGCGTGCGAGCGCGACCCGCTGGCGTTCGCCGCCGGAGAGCTCGGTTGTTCGTGCTTGGGCGAGATGGGAGATCCTGAATCGCTCGAGATATTCGTCAGCTCGGCCCTTGCCTGCGTAGGTGATGTTCTCGCGGACGTTCATGTGTGGGAACAGCGCGTACTCCTGGAAGACGAGGCCAACCCGGCGCTCGTCGGGCTGGCGGAATAGCCCCTTCGCCGAATCGAACCAGGTGTCGCCGTCGAGGGCGATGCGCCCGCCCGACGGCTTGACCAGCCCCGCGATCGCGTTGAGAACCGACGTCTTTCCAGCACCGGAGGGCCCGACCAGTGCGACCGTGCCTTCGATCTCGAGTGAGAGCTCGAGCGTGAACGATCGCAGGGGTAGCTCGAACTCTGACGACAGCGTCGCCACGGAGTCAGTTCGACTCGGGCTGCGCGATCGCGGTCGCGGCGGACCGGGATCGCTCCCACAGGCCGCTTCCCTTGAGCGCGAGCAGGATTGCAAGACTGATGATGACGAGCAGGGCGCTGATCGCGAGCGCGACGTCAAGTCCGTTCTGCGCCTCGAACGAGGTGTAGACGGCGAGCGGCAGCGTCTGCGTCACTCCCTGCAGGCTGCCCGCGAACATGATCGTTGCTCCGAACTCGCCCAGTCCGCGGGCCAGGCAGATTGCCTCGCCGGCGGTCAATCCCGCGCGTGCGAGCGGCAGCGTGACCTTGAAGAACGTCCGCGGTGACCCCGCGCCCAGTGTGCGCGAGGCGGCGATCAGGTTCCGGTCGACCGCCTCGAACGATGCGATCGCCTGCCGAACGTAGAAGGGGCCAGCGACGAACGAGATGGCGAGCACAACCGCGGCCTGGTTGAACGAAACGTTGATCCCGAGCGCGTCGAAGGTCGAGCCGAGGAGACCGAAGCGTCCGAACGCGACGATCAGGCCGATTCCGGCGACTGCCGGGGGCAAGACGATCGGCAGCTCGACGAACGTGACCAGCAGCGGGCGTCCGCGAAATCGCCGCGACGCGAGAAAATAGGCGGTCGGGGTGCCCAGCAGCAGAATCGCGATCTGTGAGACGGCGACGGTCTTGAGACTGACGATCAGGGCATCGGTGACGACCGGATTGGTCAGCTCGTGCAGCAGCCGGCCCAGGGGCACGTGGAAGAAGATCGCCACGATCGGCAGTACGAGGAACGACATCGTCAGCGCAATCGCAAGGAAGAACAGCACGGCCAGCACGCCGCGCATGACCATTTGCCTGTGACGCATGCAAGCCTCTAGTGCTGAACCATCACCGAGGTCGACTTGACGATCGCCGTCGCCGACATGCCGGGCCGGAGCTGAAGCTCCTCGATCGCGTCGCGCGTGACCAACGCGACAAGCCGTACCGGATCGCTGACCACCATCTCGACCTGCGCGACCAGACCGTCGACCTTGACGTCCGTGATGACCCCGTTGAAGCGGTTGCGGGCGCTCAGACGGGTCGAGCCTGGCTCGCCGCGCAGACGGGTGATCTCACCGGCGGGCACGATCCGGCGGTTGCTTTCGTCGCGCTCGACCTTGATCCGGCCCTGCCGACCCCAGCGGCGGACGGTGTCGATGCTGATTCCGAGCATCTTCGCCGCCTCACCGACGCTGTAGTACTCCCGCGCCACTCGTCTCGACTTCCTTTCGCCTGATGTCGGGGACGAACCCGACCTTACCTATGCAAGTCCTAACGTGATCGGATCGTGAAGGGCCTGGACGTGGCGGTTCCGGACGGGTTGGTGACCGTGATCGTTCCCGACTTCGCCTTCGCCGGGACCGTGAGCGTCAATTTCGTCGGCGACACGACCTTGAACCTGGCCGGAACACCCTGGATCGTGACCGAGGTGGTACCCGTGAGGTTCGTGCCCGTGACCGTCACCGTCGCGCCGACCCCGGCGTGAGCGGGGGTCACCTTGGCGATCGTCGGCACGGGTGCGGTGAGCGGTAGGAACCCGTTCTTGACGAAGATTGCCTGACCCGCCGCGCTCAGCACCTTGTTCATCCAGGCCTGCGCGGCTGCCTGGTTCGGGCTCTTCGTCACGATCGCCATCGCATAGGTGATCTTCGGCTGGGCCCACGCAGGAACCTTGATCAGCGTCAGGTGGGTCGGGTCGATCACGTAATCGGACAGGTAGACGAATCCGGCGTCGACCTGACCGAGTGCGACCTTGGCGACGACGTTCGCGTCGGACGTCTCCTTGCTGACGACGTTCGCCTGCACCGCACTGTTGATCCCCATCTGGTTCAGCACCTGCACGGTGTAGCTACCGACCGGGACCGTCGAGGCGGCCTCGTCGACCTTGATCCCGGGCTTGGTCAAGTCGTAGACGGACTTCACCCCGGCCGGGTTCGACTTCGGCACCACCACCGCAAGCGTGTTCCGGGTGAAATTGACCGGCTTCTCGACCACGCCGGCGGCATACAGCGACGCGGGTACCGTCGTGTTCGCCGACATGAGGACGTCAGCCGGAGCCCCGTTCTTGATCTGTGTGGCCAGCGCCGTCGAGCTCCCGAACGAGTACGAGTTGCTCGAGTCGATCTGGGGCAAGACGGTCGTCATGGACGACCCCGCGAAGATGGTGATCCCCGCTGTCGCGCGGCCCGACTTGGCCAAAGCCCCGCCGGCGCCGAGGAACGCGCAAACGACGACGATCGCGAGCAACGAGATGATGCGAGAGAACCGCAAGGTGGCCCCTTTCCCGGTGCTGTGGAGGTCGTGAGACATCGCGCCGCCTACGCCGTGAACGCGTCGAGGGCGTTCGAGGCCTGGTCGATCGTCAGTGCAGGCGGGAACGACGCGCTGAACGTCTTGCCGCCGAGCGCCGTCGTGAAGTAGGCGGCGTGCTGAGCCTCGCAGGCCGCAATCCGAGCGAGACCGCCCTTGAAACCGTCGGTTTGGATTCCGGCGATCGCCCCGAGATAGGCGCCGAGGATCGTCTCCTCGAGCTGCCGGGCGAACCTGACGATCGACCCCTGGCTCGCGAAGGTTCCGGCCGGATAACTGAAGTCGATGTCCCCTGCAACCGCCGGCGTCATGCCGGCTCCGTTGAGGATTCCGGCAACCGACTGATAGTGCTCTTGCTCGTTGGCGAAAGCACGTTTCAGATACCCGGCGACGGCTCGGGCTCGTATTCGCGGCCGCGAGGGCCACCGAATAGAAGTCCGACGCGAGCAGTTCTGCCGCGACCAGCAGGCGGGCGTACCCGAGATCGGCTGTCAGCGGCGGATCGGCCGCCGCCGTCCCGGCGAACTGGTCAAGTGCCGACCCTGCGACCAGGAGCACGGCGCCACCCTTCGCGCTCCGGCAAAGGAGTTGTCCTCGAGTGATGGGGCCAGACACGTGGTTGAGCTCCTGTTCCGATCGGGTATCTTGCCGGATCTGCTGGCGTAACGCCTATGCGTCGACTTGCGGTCGCCGCAAGATATCAGGGCTGCAGCGGGATTTGAAGACGCGCAAAGTCGAACCCAGACCGCTAGGCACTGCACAGGCGCGAGCCTCTCCGAGAACGTCGATCGGACCCTCGTTCCGAGGAGCGCCTATTTGCCGAGCATCACTTCGGTCGCTTTGATCAGCACGGTCACGTCGTCGCCTGGCGCCAGCTCGAGGTTCTCCGCGCTGCCACGTGTGATCGCTGCGACGATCGTCTGTCCTCCGACGTCGACGGTGATCTCGGACATGATCGTTCCGAGCTTGACGTCGGTCACCTTGCCGGCGAGCTGATTGCGTGTACTCAGCTTCATTGGGGCTCCCTTCGAGGATTGGGCTCGGCGCACAGCGTAGAGTCGTGTGGTGCGCAAGTGGCTCCCGCTGATCATCCTTGCGTCGGCCCAGTTCATCATGGTGCTGGACTCGAGCGTGATGAACGTCTCGATCTCGCAGATCGTGGCCGACCTGAACACGACGGTCACCGGTGTGCAGAGCGCGATCACGATGTACACGCTCGTGATGGCGGCGTTCATGCTCGTCGGCGCGAAGCTCGGCGACATCCTCGGACGTGACCGCGCCTTCGGTCTCGGCCTGGGCGTGTACGGGCTCGGCTCGCTGATCACGGCACTCAGTCCGAACCTCACGGTGCTGCTGATCGGCTGGTCGGGGATCGAGGGGATCGGCGCGGTGCTGGTGATCCCGGCGATCGCCGCGCTGACCGCCGCGAACTACGAGGGCAAGGAGCGCGCGTTCGCCTACGGGATGATCGGCGGAGCCGCGGGTGCGGCGATCGCCGCAGGGCCGCTGATCGGCGGTTACGTGACGACGACCTGGAGCTGGCGGTACGTCTTCGTCGGCGAGGTCGTCGTCGTGATCGCGGTGCTTATCGTCCACCGGCGGATGAAGCGCGCTCCCAAGCCGGAGCAGGCGCCGAAGCTGGACTACGGTGGCGCGGCGCTCTCGGCGGTCGCGCTCGCGCTGATCGTGTTCGGGATCCTGAAGAGCAGCACCTGGGGATGGATCAAGCCGATCGCAGCGCCGACGATCAGCGGGCACGAGATCACGCCGCTCGGGTTCTCGCTGGTGCCGTTCCTTATCATCGGCGGCTTCGTCGTCCTCGGCTGCTTCCTGGCATGGGAGGAGCGCCGCGAACGGCTCGGTGAGAGCACGCTCCTCAACCGCGCGCTGCTGAAGATCGAGACGCTGCGCGGCGGCCTGTCCTCGCTTTGCGCGCAGCAGCTGATCGTGATGGGCACGTTCTTCGTCCTGCCGGTGTACCTCCAGGTGGTGCTCGGCTTCGACGCGTTTGAGACCGGCAAGCGGCTCTTCCCGATGTCGATCTCGATGTTGGCCGCTGCGCTCACCGGGCCGAAGTTGGCAGTGCGGTTCGGGCCGCGAGCCGTCGTCCAGGTCGGCCTCGGGGCAATGGCGATCGCGGCGCTCGTGCTCGTCGGGACGATCGACGTGACCCTGAACGGTACGGCCTTCGCCGTGTCCCTCGTCTTCTTCGGGATCGGCGCCGGGCTCCTGATGTCCCAGCTCGGCAACGTGATCATGTCCTCCGTCGCGCCGGACGAGACCAACGAGGCCGGTGGGCTGCAGGGGACTGCGCAGAACCTCGGCGCGTCCCTCGGCACCGCGCTGATCGGCTCCGTGCTCCTGCTCGGGCTGCTGAACGGGTTCAACTCACGGATCCAGGAGAACCCGGCGGTGCCGTCCGACGTGAAGACGCAGATCGCAGCCGCCACGGAGAAAGGCATCCCGATCGTCACGACCGAGCAGGCACACCAGGCGCTGCTCGACGCCGGGCTGAAACCCGCTGACGCAGACGCTGTCACGGCCGACTACGGCAACGCACAGCTCGACGCGCTGAAGACGTCGATGCTCGCAGTCGCGTTCCTTGCGGTGCTCTCGTTCTGGTTCACGCGGCGGTTACCAGGAAGGCCTAAAGAAGCCACCTAGGCTGCGCGAGCGTCCTTGTACGTGAGCATTCGACTGTCCGGTTTGGTCGATCCCTATAACCCCACTCGAAGCTAACCTCCGGCTGGCAGGCCCCCATCGTCTAGTGGCCTAGGACGCCGGCCTTTCACGCCGGTAGCGCGGGTTCGAATCCCGCTGGGGGTATATCGGCGCCGGCGACTCGTCGGCAAGCCCGGCCTGCAGGGCCGGTTGTCGTTTGGCCCTGCAGAATCGGCCGGGTCAGATTCGTCTATGCGAAGACCTTCGTGAAGATCTCGACCGGCTCGGCCGGGAACGTCTCCGTCTTGACGACCTCGAGGAGCCCGATCTTCGCGAGCACGCGGAACGCGGTCTCGTTGTCGGGGTACTTCACGATCGCGAAGAAGTCCCAAGGACCCATGATCGCGAACACCTTCTCGAGGACTCCACCCTCCTCCTCGATGATGTGGCGAATCTTGTCGAGGTACACGGGTGTCTTCTCCAGATTCTCCCGCCCTTCGGGCGTGAGCTGGATCAGTCCGACATAGGTGAACATAACTGCACCTCCCTTCGGCGCTTGCTCACCTTCCAACCCATGAGCCTCTCAGCAAGACCGCACGGGCACATCGGAGAAACTACCGACGCCTCTACCCAAAACATGCAGTGTGGTCAGGCGTAGAACGGGGTGTGCCCGCCGAACGGCGGGCACACCCCGGATCCGTGCTTCTCGTGCTAGCGGGACATCGCCGCGATGTAGCGCGCGGTCGGGCTACCGAGGCCCGTCACGTCGTCCCAGCCAGGACCCGTGACGAGCGACGAGTCCTGGTCGAACGTCCTCACCGAGTAGACGTTTCCGTTGGTGGCGTTGTATGCCGTTCGCGAAGTTGGAGCGAACGTTGCCGGCATCGCCCTGCGGCGTGACGTCGTAGAAGACGCCGCTGTGCGCAAGCGAGTAGATCCGCGGGTTGGCGAAGCCGATACGACGGATGCAGGCCCTGTGCCACCGCCTCGATGCCGGCGAAGAGCGGCGACGAGAGGCTCGTACCACCGATGCGGTACTCGCCGTAGTGCACGCCCGCCGGTACCGAACATGCTCGCGTCCGCGAAGTCCTGCGTCTCGCCGATCAACATGCCCGTCGTTCGGGTCGCCATCCATCCCGACGTCCGGAACCGCACGACCGCCCGTCGGCGAAGAGATGCCGGCGGCGGTCTGATACCAGGGCTCCTCGAGCAGCGACTGGCCGAAGACCTCGTTCATGAGGTCTTCGTTCACGTAGCCACCGCCGGCCCCGTACTGGAACGGAACCGTGTTCGTCCAGGCGGTGCCGTTGCTTGTCAGCGACCACTGCGAGGTTCCCCAGCCGGTCTCGAACGACCGGTTGCCCGAGCTGTCGATCGCGAGCGAGGTTCCACCGACCGAGGTGACCCAGGGATCCTCCGTCGGCCAGTCGGGATGGAGGACACCCCAGAACTGGAGATTGTCTCCGTCGTCACCGGACGAGAAGTTGAACCCGATGCCTTCAAGAGCTCCTTGCTGGAAGATCGACTCGTAGGCGGCGACGAAGTCCGGGTCGATCGTCGTAGTAGCCGACGCCGTCGATCATCGACGAACGTCGGCGAGCCCCACGAGTTGGACACGATCGACGCGGCGTCGTCGTTTACGATCTGCGCCAGCGATGCGAGCAGGTCGTCGTCGAAGCAGCTTGCGGCGCCGTAGTACCAGACGTTCGCGTTCGGCGCCATGCCGTGGACGGCCTCGACGTCGAGCGTCTGCTCGCCATACCAGCCGTTGCCACCGCAGTCGTCGCCGGTCGACGCGTCCTCGGGAACGCTGTGGTCCTGGAACTGGAACCGGCCGAAGATCTGATCGCCGTGACGCGAGGCGTAAGTATTAGCGTCCTTGAGCAGCGTCGGCGCGTCGTACGCGTCGACGATCGCGACCGTCGTGCCCTGGCCCAGTCCGATGCCACCGAACGAGCCGAACGAGTAGCCACCCTTGACGCCGTACGTCGAGCGGAGCTGCGACGGGACGTATCCGCACAGGGTATACGGCAGGGTGTGCACCCTCGAACTGCGGCAGTGTAGAGGCTGTCTGCTGGCCGTAGTAGCTCGAGCAGGGCGACCCGTTCACGATGTGCGGGCGGCGCCCCGAAGTCAGCGGGCTTCGTCGCGTGCCCGAACGGAGACAGACCGGTGACTGCAAGCACCGACCCGGCGAGCGCGCTCGGAACCGACAGGTCGCTCGATGGTGCCCGTTGCTGTGTGCCGTTGACCTGGTAAAGAGCGAGCTGTGTTCCGAAGGCGGCGTTGATCGCATCGGCCGAGCCCGACACCGCGACGTAGTGGTGGTCCGGGCCGACGGTGACGATGTCGAGCCCTGCTCCGGTCAGCCACTGCGACACTGCCGCCACCTGGGCGTCGGTCGGCGCAAACTGCTGGTCGTACTGGGCGGTTGTGAGGAACTGCCCGTACTGCGAGCTCGACGGGTCGCTCACGGCCTTCGCGAGGCTCGCGAGCTGCGCCGAGTTGTTGGGTGCGAGCCAGACCCGAGCGTCGACGTGCTGCCCGCTCGGAACCGTTCCTGTTCTTGCGACAGCCGGGACCCAGCTGGGCCGGCTGCCGACCAGTGTCGTCCTCGACGCCGGACTGGCGGCTCCGGCCGCCCCCACGACGATCACTGCAACGACGAACATGCCGATGACCGCGGCTGCGATTCGCAGGCGCAGAGCTCTCATTGATGCTCCTCTCCCCTCGGTTGACTCCGCACAAAGTGCAGGGAGGATCCTGAACTATCGGGACCGATATTGCAAAGGCGATCGGTCGGATTTGCAACTCAGGTGGGAAAGGCGGCTACCGTTCGTGCGGGGCGGTTAGCTCAGCTGGGAGAGCACCTGCCTTACACGCAGGGGGTCGCAGGTTCGAGCCCTGCACCGCCCATCTTCCGCCCGATTGTCGCTGTCGCTGAAACTAGTGCGTCCATCATCGATCGTCGGCCGACTTTCGGCACTCTGGCACCATTGCCCGCCTTGGCGAGGGACTTCGTCATTCGCTCTGAGCGAGTCACAGACCATCCGGCGATCGGAGCGGTCGTCCGTGCGGCGTTCGCCCACCACCCCGACGAAGTTGCGTCATTCGTCGAGCGTATTCGTGCGTCGGAGCATTTCGTCCCGGAGATGGCGTTGGTTGCAGAAGATGCGTCTGGCGTGATCGGGCATGTGATGTTGAGCTGGGTTGGTCTGGAGAGCAGACTGCGGGACAGAATCCTCGATCTCACTCCAATGTCAGTCCGACCCGACCGTCAGCGCAGTGGCGTCGGCGCGCGACTCATTTATGCCGTGCTCGGGCGTGCAGAAGACGCCGGCGAGCCGGCCGTCATGGTGGAAGGGATACCGGCCTACTACCCTCGCTTCGGCTTCGAGCGCGCGAGCCCACTCGGGTTCACCGCGCCGCACCCGAAGATTCCCGATGCCGCCTTCATGGTCAAGAGGCTGCCCGGATACGACCCCGGGCTCGCCGGTCGCATCGTGTATCCCACGGCCTTCGACGCACTCGGCTACTAGAGATGCGCCGTATGGGAGCCGGCGTCGCCAGAACGGATTGAGGCGCACGAGCGTCCACCCCACGAACGCGACTGCGGCCAGCCTCTAATAGCCGCCGCCCTTGCCGCAGGCAGTCAGAAGAAGGCCTGCCGCGAGCAAGAGGAGCAGAAGCGGAATGAACCGGGCGATGTACATGCCTGTCATACGCCGAACGATCCTGAGCGGATTCCGTCGCGACCTCTCGGCCACTCGAATGCGCAGTAACCCACATCGGGGATCGGCCAGCTACCGATGCCGTCCCTCCCGGATGGACGCACACTTGCGACTACCGGCCAAAGGAGGCTGAGATGATCGGCGTCGCGGTGATCCTGTTGTTTGTCATCCCCGTTGTCGCGTTTGCGGTCTATGCGTTGGTCAGGCCGTTCACGCATGTCCACTACTCCCATCCCAGCGAACGGCTCTGGAGGCCGCTCGACTGAACGTGACGATGCCGTCAGAGCACGTCTGACGTGTCGGCGGCCACGAAGATCGGACATCGCTCGGCCGCGGGCTGGCGCTCTTCCCGGTTGCGCAACAACCAGGATCGCGTGTCAGTGGAAACCCCGATTGAGCGCTGCTGTTCGAGTGCTTTCGTGTGAAGCGCGAAACCGACAGAAAGGGGGATTCCATGGCCACGGATCCTGTCGTCAAGCAGACGTTGCCGCACGAGGACACGACGTCCTCCGGCTTCTACTACGAGGAGAAGTCGCCGCCTGGGGCCGGCCTGCTCACCTTCGCGGTGTGCATGATGGGGCTCGCAGGCACGTGGGCGATCATCGAGGGGATCGCGGCGATCGCGAACTCGAAGATCTTCGTCGCCAACAGCACGTTCGTGTTCAGCAACCTGAACACCTGGGGCTGGATCGTGCTGGGGCTGGGGGCGCTGCTGCTCCTCGCCGCGTTCAGCGTGTTCTCCGGCAGCCAGTTCGCCCGCTGGTTCGGCATTCTCGCAGCGGGTCTGAACGGGATCGGCCAGCTGTTCTTCATCCAGGCCTATCCGCTCTGGTCGATGGCGATGTTCGCCGCCGACCTGATCATCATCTACGCCCTCGCGACCTATGCGGGGCCGAAGCTGAAGAAGCTCTGAGTTCAACCGGCAGCGACGGCCTCCGCGGCGACGTGGAGGCCGGGCGGCCGTTGGCCGAAAAAGGCTCGGCCGAGGTGTAGGGTCGCGGCACCTCACGAAAGGAGCAGCGACGCGATGCAGTACCTCATCGTTGGTCAGCACCCGCCCGATCTGTGTCCCTCTGCCAACAAGACCGTTCGGACACTCTCGCAGGAGGGTGCCCAACAGATACCCGCCCTGGCCGAGAAGCTGGGCGTCAAACTGCTGGCGACCTATGTACCGATGAACAACCACATGGTCTTCGCCGCCGTCGAGGCGAACGACATGAGCTCGGTGCGGGAGTTCGCGTTCCAAAGCAGGCTCGGCCAGTGGAACACGGTCGAGATCTACCAGACCTCGACGCTCGAAGAGGCTCTGACCAAGGTCAACGAACTGCCGACGATCTACTAGAGAGAGGTCCGCACAAAGGTGGCCCTGGCTCCGCGACCGGGATAGCCCGCTCTGGCGTCAGGGCCCCGAATAGGCCTCGTCGTAGCGCGGCAGGCCGTCGTCCGGAAGGTCGTCCCAGGGTGCCCGCGAGGCCACGAATACGTGGAACTCCGGGCGGATGCCCGGGTCGCCGTCCAGCGACCCCAGCCGGATGGCGACCTCGTCGCCCTCGGGCCAATCCCCACCGAACAGGCTCGAGCCGCAGACGGAGCAGAAGGCCTTCACGCGACCCTCGGGCGGGCGGAAGACGCTGATCGACTCCTCGCCGGCGAGCAGCCGGAAGCCCTCGCGCGGCACGCGTCCCTGCGTGCCGCCGAAGGCGCCCGAATGCTTCCGGCAACGCGAGCAGTGGCAGTGGTTGGCCCAGAGGAAGGGCGCAGTCACCTCGAAGCGCACGGCGCCGCAGAGGCACGAGCCGTGGAGCGGCCGCTCGGGGCTCGGCTCGGCCGGCACTGCCGCTCAGGCGGAGACGTGGAGCGCGACGTCGTAGCGGGCGACCGACTGCCGCTTGCCGGGTGTGTCGCCGGCAGGCATTGCGTTCAGAAATGCGTCGCCCTTGCGGTAGTCGTCGTCGTTCTCGAAGAAGAGGATGGCGAGCGACCGTTCGGCCTCGGGGTCGTGGAGGAGGAGGAGCTCCTTCACGGGCAGCCCCTCGGGCGGAGGGCCCTCGCCCATCTCCCGCTTCAGCTGCTCGATCCGATCCTTGCTGACTCCCTCGAATGCCACGACGCGTGCGATCGCCATCTTCGCCTCCCTGCTCGATTGGTCATCCACCCTAGACGACGACAGCCGATCGCACCCGAAGGTGGGGAGCCCGCCCTCATCCCGATCGAGTCGACGGCCACCAGTTCCAGCGACCGAGAATCGCCATCAGCGAGGGGACGAGCAGCGCGCGCACGATCGTCGCGTCGATGAGGACCGCGAGGGCAATCCCGATCCCCACCTCCTTGACGATGATGATCTGAGATGTCGCAAACGCGCCGACGGCGATGCAGAAGAGGAGCGCGGCGGCGGTGATGATGCGGCCCGTGCGCTCGAGACCGACCGCGACCGCCTCCCGGTTCGGGAGCCCGGCGTCCCAGGCCTCCTTGATGCGCGTGAGCAGGAAGACGCCGTAGTCGGTCGCGAGCCCGAAGGCGATTGCGAAGAGGATCACCGGCTGGGTCAGTTCGATCGCGCCCTGGCTCCGGTAGTCGAGCAGCCCCTGCAGTCGGCCGTCCTGGAAGACGAAGACGAGGATCCCGAAGGTCGCCGACAGGGTCAGCAGGTTCATGACGAGCGCCTTCAGCGGCAGGACGAGCGAGCGGGTTGCCGCCCAGAGCAGCACGAACGTGACCACCGCGAGCAGCGCCGCGGCGGCCGGCAGGTGCGAGCCGATGACGTGCTCCTGGTCGAGGAACTGCGCCGTCGCTCCGCCCACGAGCGCACCGCCGGGCAGCGAGCGCATCTGACGCACGAGGCGCTGCGACGCCTCGTCGAGAAACGACTTGCCCGAGGAGGCGGTGATCTCCCACGTCCGCGGCCCGAGCCGCCGCGGCGGCAGCACGAGCGGCGCGCGGACGGCAGCGGCGTACGAGCGCGCATCGGTCGCGGTGCCGGTGAGAACGGCGTAGACGGGGCTCACGACCGTCGGCGCGAAGTCGCGGCGGAGCGCCGTGTCGACGATGCGGGACGAGGTCTTCGGCGGGAGGACCGATGCGTCGAGTCCCGTGAAACGGATCGAGAGGAACGGCACGGCGAGCACGACCAGGAGTGCGGTCGCTCCGATCGCGACGGGTACCGGCCGGCGCATCAGAGCGTGCGCGAGCCGGTACCAGCCGCCTCGCTCTCCGCGCGCAGCCCGCTCCGCCGCACGCCGCCAGCGGCGCGGGGACAACGCGTTCACCCGCTCGCCGAGCAGGACGAACAGCGCAGGCAGGACTGTCAGGGCGATCAGGCCCGCGAGCGGCGCGACCAGGCCGCCCGCGATCCCCATCGAGCGCAGGAAGCCGAGCGGGAACAGGGCGAGCGTCGCGATCGCAGCCGCGACCGTCACCGAACTGAAGACGACGGTCCTGCCCGCCGTCGCGATCGTCCGCCTGACCGCATCGGGGCCCGGCCCGAGCCGCACGAGCTCCTCGCGGTAGCGGGAGACGAGGAGCAGGCTGTAGTCGATCCCGAGCCCGAGCCCGATCCCGGTGACGATGTTGAGCGCGTAGGTCGAGACGGGCGTTACGAGGTCGAGAACGCGCAGCACGAGCAATCCACCCAGGATCGTCAGTGCGCCGCAGACGAGCGGCAGAAGCCCGGCGACCACGCTGCGAAAGACCCAGAAGGCGAGCAGGAACAGCAACGGGAACGCGAGCTCCTCGGCAAACGTGAGGTCGTGCTGCACCTGGCGGTTGACCTGGGACGTCGCAACTGCGGTTCCACCCACGGCGACGCCGCCGATCGGCGCAAGGCGCCGGTCGACGCGATCGGCAGCCTCTCGCCACACACGCTGCGACACGTCGGAGCGAGCGTAGGCGGCGAGCAACACCTCGCGGCCGTCGCGCGAGAAGAGGGGGGCTGCGATCACCGGGAAGGTCGGCTCGGATCGGATCGCCGCGGCGGCTGCCTCGAGCCGCGCCGGTGTCGGACGGCGCACGAGCGCGAGCAGCTGCGGTGCGGCCGAAAGTCCTGACGCCGCCTCGACCGCGCGCTCGGCGCGGAGGCTCTCGCTGCCGTGTGCGACGAAGTCGTTCGAGCCGCGGCCGAGGAGCCGCGGCGTCGCGTGGCCGAACGCGGCGGCGACCACCGCGAAGACGACCACCACCGCGAGCACCCGGCGCGGTGCACGGACGGCCAGTTCCCCGAGGGTGCGCAACCTGATCTACGTGACGACGCGGCGGTGGAACGTGCGGAGAGCGAAGAGGCCGAGGCCGATGCTGCCCCCGACCAGGGCGAGGCTGAACGCCCAGACCGGCATGTGCGGAAGCTGCGGCGTGAGGCTCGCGCGAAGCGCTTCGGTCATGTAGACGAGCGGGTTGAGCAGCACCAGGTACTTGAGCCACGGAATCGGCGACAACGTCGCCCACGGGTAGTAGACGCAGCCGAGGAAGGTGATCGGAAGCACGATGACGCTGAAGAGCAGCGTGATCTTCCGGGGCTCGATCATCGTGCCGACGAGGAGACCGCCCGACGCCGCGAGCAGCGACGAGAACACGAGCGCGAACACGAACAGTCCCCAGTCGTGAACGTGGATGACCGGTGCTGCGCCGCGTGCGTGGACGAGATCGACGATCGGGAAGACGACGAGGGCGGCGATGATCGCCTGGAGCGCGCCGGCGACGATCTTCTCGAGCGCGACCGCCCAGACGGGGACGGGTGCGAGTACGCGATCCTCGATCTCCTTGCTGACGCTGAACTCCTGAACGAGCGGGATCGCCACCGACTGGATTCCCTGGAAGTTGATCGAGACCGCGATCAGCCCGGGAACGAGGATCGTCGTGAACGACGCGGCGTGTCCGCTGCTGAAGCCCTGGCCGATCTTCGGGAAGACATACGCGAAGACGAACACGAAGAGCAGCGGCTGCATGATCGTCCGCAACAGGAATTGGCCGAACTGGCGGCGGAGCACCCTCAGGTCGCGCGCGAGCATCGCCGCGAACGTCTCGAGCTGTTGCAGGCGCGGGCGAGCCTCGTCGGCGAAAGGAGCCGATGCGCTCACTCGCGGTACTCCCGACCCGTCAGTGAGAGAAACACGGTCTCGAGGCTCGGCGGCTGGCTGCTCGCGTCGCGGACGGCGAGACCGACGGAATGTGCCCGCTCGATCAGGGCGACGAGCACGCCGTCCGGCGGATCCGCGAACACGCGGACCGTCGAGCCGTCCGCCTCGGCACGCCGGACGTTGGCGAGCTGCTCGGCCACTGCGGCGAGGCGCTCGCCCTCGCCGTCGACGGTGACGTCGATCACGGTCTCCGCACCGTAGCCCGCCTTCAGCTCGCCGGGGCTGCCAAGGGCGAGCATCCGGCCATGGTCGAGGATCGCGATTCGCTCGCACAGTGAATCGGCTTCTTCCATGTAATGCGTAGTCAGGAGGATCGTCTCCCCGGACGCGTGCAGGTCGCGCAGGATGCCCCAGAGGTTGATCCGCGTCTGCGGGTCGATGCCCGAGGTCGGCTCGTCCAGGAAGAGGATCTCGGGCCGGTGGACGAGAGCGCGCGCGATCATCAGTCTCTGCGCCAGGCCGCCTGAGAGCTCGAACACCATCGAATCGGCTCGCTCGGACAGGGCGAACTGCTCGAGCAGCTCGTCGCTGCGGCGGCCAGCCTCGCTCCGCGAGACCCCGAAGAAGCGACCGTGGTAGTAGAGGTTCTCGCGAACGGTCAACTGCCGGTCGAGCGTGTTCGTCTGCGAGACGACGCCGAGACGCCGCTTCGCCGCTGCCGGGTGGCGTACGACGTCGATTCCCTCGATGTACGCACGGCCGCCGGTCGGCACCACCGTCGTTGTGAGCATTCCGATCGTGGTCGACTTTCCGGCCCCGTTCGGCCCGAGCAGGCCGAAGAACTCCCCGCGCGCGATCTCCAGATCGAGCCCGTCGACGGCGTGGATTGCATCTCCCCGGCCGCGGTAGACCTTCGAGAGCTCGACGGTGCGGATCGGGGCCGCCACCTCGAGCTTCGAGCGTAGGGTCGTGCTTCCCATTCGTCGCCTTCGACCCTATCCGGCCTCCGAAGAGCCTGGCGTGCGGCGACTCAGACTCGTGACGGGAACGTGAATCGATCCGGCAGGCCGAGCAAAGCACTGTCGACGGACAGCAGACGTGCGGGGTAGAGGGCCATCACGAGCGAAGGGAGTCCGAGGGCGACGTCGCGCACGATCGTCCAGAACCCCACGTGCTCGTGGGTGAGTGTCCCGAAGCAGCCGCAGTCGAGGCTGAGCCCTCGAGCCCATGCCTGTGCCTGCGCGATCACGAACACGACGATCAGAACGCACGCCGCGACGGCGGCGAAGCGCGTGAGCAGACCCACGAGGAGATAGGCGCCGACGAACAGCTCGACGAACGGCAACGCGTATGCGAACGGGGCCTCGAGCGCGTGCGGCAGGAGGCGATACTGCTCGACCTGCGCGTGGAACCTGGTGAGGTTCGTGACCTTCGTGGCGCCCGCGACGAGCCATACCGCGGCGGCTCCCACGCGGATCAGCAGGCCGCAGACCGGCACCCATCTCGTCAATGCGCGGCGGCCTGCCGAAGCTCTTGACGGAGCAGGGCGTCGGGCTGCTCGCCGTCGTCCGCCCAGGTGATGCGGCCCTGCGGGTCGATCACGTAAAAGGTCGGGAACGCCGCGACCTTGTACTTCGTCGTGACGGGACCGGCAGTGCCCGGGCTGTCGAAGGTGCCCGGCTGCGCGCTTGGATCGACGAGTGCGGGATACGGCAGACCGTAGTAGCGGTGGAAGGCGAACACGCTAGGTGCGGTCTCGCCGTCGGCGTTGACCGAGAGAATCGCGGTCCCCTTCGGGAGCGACTCCGCGATCGCGCGCAGGTGCGGCGCCTCGGCGTTGCAGTGCGGGCACCACGTGGCGAAGAACTCGAGCAGAACGGCCCGGCCACGGTACTGGGCGAGACTGAGGCGCTGACCCTGCGGCGTCGTCAGCGTGAAGTTCGGCGCCGCCGTTCCCGGGACCAGAAGACCGGGGTTCGACGGAGCCGCCGCAGCCGACGCCGGCTGCCCCTCGATCTGACCGATACCCGGCTCGGTCGTGGGGTGGAAGCCGACTGCGTCAGCAGCCGTCACGAGAGACGGTGACGCCGTCCGGTCGGCCCCGGTCGCCGGGACGCGAGCGGCGACCTTCGGCGACGAGCTCGTCGCGACCAGCACCACGACGACGATCGCCACGGCCAGTGCCAGGACGCCCGTGGCGATCCAGACGAGTCGCAGGCTGCGGACTCCGCGCGGCGCGTGCTTCCCTGACACCGGCGGCTTCGGCGTCTGGGCCCGACGCCGCTCCTCTCTCAACCGCGCCGCCTTGCTCATCCCGTTGCGTGGTCCACGATGAACGCCGTGAACGGCGGACCGTTCTTCGGGGTGACGTTGAAGGAGAGGCCCCAGTGTCCGACCATCACCAGCGCCGGCGCCGGATGCGAGTAGATCCCGGGCGTCGTCTCGGTGAGCTGGTACTCCTGGTTCGCCATCTGCATGTCGAGCATGTCGAACCCCAGTGTGACGTCTGCTCCCCGCACGGGCTGACCGTTCTTCGTCAGCTTCAGGGCGAACGAGTTCGTCGCGACGGCCTTGTTGGGCGACACCAGCACCTGGAGCGTGTAGCCGTTCTGGTGCACCGTCGTCGCCACCTTGCCGGGACCGACGTGCGCGAGCGCCGAGCCTTCCTTGGCGAGCGCGGCCGCGGGCGGAGCGAGGCTCGAGAGCACGGCTGCCGCGAAGAGCGCAGAGACGACGAGCAGCGTCTCGATGCGCACGGTGTTGCGCAACAGGCGCGCGGTCGGCGCGCCACGCTTCGGATCGCCCTTCGCCGCTTCGAGCCGTGGCTTGGTGACGAGCAGGTTGACGGCGCCGCCGAGCATCGCGACCGCGAGCAATCCGCTCTTCACGAGAATCGCCTTGCCGTAGGACGTCTGCCAGAGCGACGCGAGTGTCGGCATGTGGATGATCGTCGCGCCGATGCCGGTGCCGAGCAGGACCATCACCGAGACGAACGCGACGTTCGAGAAGCGCGGAACGGCGATGCCGAGCCCGGCGACCCGGGTCGACTTGCCGAGGCCCCACCACAGGACGAGCAGTCCGATCAGTCCGCCCATCCAGACCGAGGCGGAGACGAGATGGAGCCAGTCGAGCAGGAGTGACAGCCCTCGGGGCGCCGTCTGCGCCGCGTGTCCGGCGGCCCCCGGGATCAGCAGCACCGCCGCTGCGGCGAGGAACGCTCCGACCAGTGCCCCGAGCTCGGCGATCGTGCGCTGCTGATTCGCTCGGCCGGTCGAGCCAGATCGCGATCCACGCCGCGGCGCAGAACAGCGCGAAGCAGATCTCGAGGTCGACGTAGGCGCGGCCGAATGCCGTGACGCGGAAGAGCGGCACGAGCGCGCCGACTGCGAATGCAGAGCGCAGCGAGTCGACGGAGGTCGCGATGTCCAGATACACCGGGATCGCGATCAACCCGAGAATCGACATGATCACGAACGCGAGCGAGACCTTGCGCAGGCTCGACCCTTCGACGCGCTTCGCCACCGGCCGCGCTATCACGATCCGCAGCACGAAGAGCCCGATGGCGGCCATCACCGTCAGGAACATCGCCCAGCGGGCGATCACGAGCCGCGGCGTCGTGGCCGTCTGCGAGATCTTCGGCACGACGAACTGCGGCGCCGGGCCCTGATTCGGGCCGATCGCGAAGGTGAACGCGCTCTGAACTGGATGTCCGTCGACGGAGATCGCGCGCCAGAAGACGAGATACCACCCCTCGGCCATATGGGGCTTGAGTGGCACGACGAGCGTGTCCGGGTCCGACGGCGAGCGGGTCGGCGGCCCGGTCGCCTGCTGGTGTGCGGCTGCGTCGGTGACCGAGATCGTGGCGAAGCGCGGCTCGACCGCCTCGTCGAACGTGAGAGCGACTTCCGGGGGCGGGGCGGTCAGGACGACGCTCGCCTGCGGCACCGTCTTGACGAGGTACGCGTGAGCCGACGCTGCGCCGGCGAACCCCAGCGCGACGCCCGCGACGGCCAGCAGCCAGCCGACCCGCCCCCGGACGGTCATGCGATCGGTCTCTTCCCGCCGCGGGAGAGGAGGGCGCCGATCGCGACCACCAGTGCGATCGCTCCGAGCGCGAGCGCGACGATCGTCAGCGTGCTCGTGCTACTGCCGCCGATCGAGCTCTTCGCCTCGATCGTCGGCGCCGGCGCGTCGGACGATTCCGGGCCGGACCAGTCGACGATCGATCCGTCTGAGTACGTCTGCTGAACCTGGAACGTGTACGTGCCGGCCGAGGCCGGCTGCGCGAGGAACTGGAACAGGGAATCCTCACCCGTCGGGGTGTGCCCGCCCGTCCACGTCACCTTCTGGATGACCGCGTTGTCTCCGGACCCGGTCTGCTGCAGCTGCTGGGTCCAGCCGGGCGCGGGGACGAACGAATCGATCCCGAACCCCGTGGGCACGGTCAGCACGATCTTCGATGTCGTCAGGTTCGCCTTCTCTGTCGGGACGGCGAGGCTGTACAGCTGCAGTTCCTTCGCGAGTGAAACCGGCGGGCTGACGCGCGCGTGCGCGAACGCCGACGACGCGAGCACGAGCGCCGCCCCGGCGACCACACCCAGGCACCCGGCCTGGGTCCTCAGATTCCTCATCTCGATCGTTCTCCTCTTCGGCGTACGGATCGCGGCGCCGCGAAGCTCGCAGCACCGCCCGGTCGGCTACCGCAGAGGAGACGGAGGAGCCCGGCCGGCTGCGCCGAGCGCGAGAGGCGCCGGTCGCGGCAGCAACACGCTCGTCGCCGGCGTCCAGGCGTGCGACCGAGGCCGTCCTTCGACGCGGCCCCGGCCGCGCCGGGCAATGACTGCAGCAACCGCGTGCGCCGCCCGCCGCAGGGCTCGCGCGACCCCGTAGGCCAGCAGGCCGAGCGGGATCTGCAGCACGAGCCCACGCCAGAACGTCGGCGTCTCGACCGCCCACCAGGGGAACACGCCGGTCGCGATGAGTCGCTCCAGGTGCTCCTGCAGCACGAAGCCGACCAGCGGCAGCCAGAGGAAGACCCACGAGGGAAGCTCGCGATCGACGTTCCCACGCACGCCGTCCCATACGAGCACGAGCAGGACGAGCAGCTCGAGACCGGCGAGGAAGCTGAGCAGCACCGGCGCGTAACCCAGGTACCCGTGCCCCGTGTGCGCGAGGATCGCCTCGCGGACGTTCGCGATCGGGTACGCCCACCAGTAGGCGAGCCCGTGCGCGACCTGCGAGCCGACGACGATCAACGGCAAGGCGAGCAGCCAGGTCAGCGCACGACGCACTCGGCACATTGTGCCTGTCCTGTGCGACTTGCGACCGTTGCGCCCGCGGCTCAGTCGCCGACGTAGGCGGTCAACTCGAGCTCGCCCCGCCGCCCCGAGAGGTCGATCGTGCCGGTCTTCGCGTCGAACGGAACCGCACGTCCGGCCAGTTCGACGCCGGTGATGCGTTCGCCCGGCGGAAGCCTGAGTCGGAGGCGTAGCGAGCTCGGAGCGGGTGAAGACGGTGGGCTGACGTCGATGCTCACGTCGTCTCCGCTCCGCGCGATCGAGTAGCTCAGAGGCCCGAAGCTCGTCGGGGCCTGCTCGACGGCGATCCTGTCGCCGTCGCGCAGCCAGGTCCTGGGTGTGCCGAACGCCAGCTCGAGCCCGAGGGGAAGTCCTTCGGGGCCGCGCGACTCGTGCACCAGCATCAGGCGAAACGTCTCGAGGAACGTCGCAGCGACGTCGTTGTTCGGCGGCAGGTACATCGTCCGGTAGTACGCGCCGTGCAGCGGCGTGACCGACGCCGCTTCGCCGCCGACGTACGTGCCCGGTGTCAGCGCCGCGGCCAGGGTCCCGTAGAGGCTGAGGACGAGTTGGTCCGGCTCGTCTTCGTCGGCGAGGAAGCGTGCGACGTTGATGCCGTAGACCTGGTCCGTCCCCGAGACGGACTTGTCGGAGCCGGCCAGGCGGTAGGCGCCGGCGCGCACGAGGCCGAGCAGTCGCGAGCCGTGCAGCAGGAGATAGCGCAGCAGCCCGGCTGCCTCCGGCCCGTGCGGGGCGAAGAAGCCCGACGCAAGTGCATACGGCATCACGAGGTTCCAGTACGTGCCGTCGCGCGACGCGGTCAGGTTGCCAAACGGCGTGTCGCCGTCGAGCAGTGCCGCCGGAACGAACAGCGATCCGTCGGCAAGGCGGCGTTCGGATGCGCCGACGGCGCGCCGAAGCCCTTGCTCGAGGGACGCGGCGACAGTGCGTGCGCGCTCGGCGAGCGCCGTGTAGCCGGTCTCCGTCCAGACGCGCCCCATCGCCAGCAGCCCTTCCCACACGAGCGTCTGCCCCTGCAGGCTGTAGATCTCGTCGGCCATGTCGGACGAGAACCGCTCGCGCGGCAGCAGGCCCGTTCGACTGTCGGTGAGCTCGCGGGCGAGCCGGTCGACCGCGGCGCGCAGCCCCGGTGTCTCCTCGGCGACGTAGCGTCTGTCGTGAGCGAGGCGGAAGTACTGCGCGCCTGCGACCAGCCGTTCGCCGGCGCGCCAGTTGGTGAAGCGCGCAGGGAGGCGCCTGAGCGTGTAGCGCAGGATCTGACGCGAGACATCGCCGTGCCCGTAGGCGGCCATCACCTGGGCGACGTCGAGCGCCTCCGCATACGACAACTCCTCATAGACGTTGCCGACGCTGTAACGCCAGGTCATCTCGAGCTCTTCGATCTCGAGTGCCCGTTCGGCGTTCTGCACCTTCTGCTCGGGAACGGTGAAGCTCGGTGCGGTGGTGAGGCTCTGCTGCCAGAACGTCGCGACCGAGGCTCGCGCGGCCGCGTAGACGTCGCCGGCGACTGCCTCGACGCGCGCTCCTGCGAAGATGAACGCACCGTCCAGCTCGACGACTTCGCCGGGTGAAACCGGCTCGCGAACGATCTGGCCGCGAGACGTGACGAGCCTGATCGCCGTCGCTCCTCGTGCATCCCTCGCATCGGCGGTGATGCGGATGAAGCTCGCGACCGTGCGGGCGTGCGGCAGCCGGCCGACGAACGACTCCTCGGCGTAGCGCACGCCGGCGCTGTCCGTGTAACCGACCTCGAGAATCGGCAGGTAGCCGTCGGCGAGGGCGGGAGTGCGTAGGCGCGCGAGGCACGAGCCGTAACGCTCGCGGCCATCGGGACCGACGCCGACCGTGAGGCTCGGCCCGCCGACGCGGCGGACGACGATCTGGCTCCCGTCGGCGACGTGCAGCCCGAAGCTCCGCGCGCCGCCGACGCTCAGCGGAAGCGTGAACGGGAGGTAGTACACGCCCGACGCGGTCAGCGGGCTGCCGCCGTGCCCCGCCGCATAGAGGAGCGGCGGTAGAGCGTGGCTCGCGGCTGCCAGCGACGGGCCGTCCTTCGCAGTGAGGAGACGATCGCCCCAGACGTCGCGGCCGGCGCGGAGCACGCGGTGGATCCGGCTCACGTACGCGCTGCTGACCGTCGGCGGCCCGCATCCCGTCTGCTCCGTAGCCCGCGACGACGGGGCGCTCGCCGTGAGCGCTGCGGCCGCGAGCAGTGCGAGCGCCACTCGTCTCATGACGAGTGAGCGTCGGAAGTGCCGCTACCGGGTCCCTACCCGGCGGCTACCGGTTAGCGTCTGCGCGGGTGCTCGAGTTCCGTCTCCTCGGACCGCTCGAAGTTCTCGACGGCGATCGTCCGGTCCGGCTCGGTGGGCCGAAGCAGCGCGCCGCGCTTGCGATCCTGCTCCTGAGCGCAAACCGGGTCGTCTCCGTGGAGCGGCTCGCCGACGACCTCTACGCGGGCGCGCCGCCGGTCACCGCGGTGACGCAGGTTCAGCGCCAGGTCTCGGAGCTGCGGAAAACCCTCGGCGCGGAGGCGATCGAGACGCGATCGCCTGGCTACGTCCTTCACGTCGAGCCCGGACACCTCGACCTCGACCGCTTCGAGCGCGGGACGCATGACGCGGCCCAGGCGCTCGAAGCCGCCGACCCGCAGACCGCCGCCGACGTGCTCGGTCGTGCACTCGGGCTCTGGCGTGGAGCACCGCTCGCCGATCTCGCGTACGAGTCGTTCGCCCAGACCGCGATCGCGCGGCTCGAGGAGCTGAGGCTCGCCGCGCTCGAGCAGCGTTTCGAGGCGGAGCTTGCGCTCGGACGCCACGCTGCCGTGCTGGCGGAGCTCGAAGCGCTCGTGTGGGACCATCCGCTGCGCGAGGGTCTCCGTGGGCAGTTGATGCTCGCGCTCTACCGGGCGGGACGCCAGGCCGAGGCGCTTGACGTCTACCGCAGGACGCGCGAGTCGCTCGTGGAGGAGTTCGGCATCGAGCCGTCGCCTTCGCTGCACGAGCTCGAGCGCCGCATCCTGACGCAGGATCCTTCGCTCGAGCTGCAGCGCTCTGCTCCGCGGCCGATCGGACCGGTGGAGCGCACGCTGCTCGTCACTCCCTCGACGGGAGATCGGCTCGAGCCCTTGCTGTCGGTCGCCGAGCCGCTCGCGCGGCTCCCGGACCGGGCGCTGCTGATCGCACGGCTGCTCGCGGAGGAGAGCGAGGTCGCGCCTGCCGCCGTCGCCCTCGGCGCGCGCCGGGAGTCGCTCGAGGTCCCGGTTCGAACAGCGGTGTTCACCTCCCTGGAGCCCGCGCGCGACGTCGTCCGTTTGGCGACGAACTACGACGTCGAGCTCGTCCTCCTCGATGCGAACGAGATCACAGGCGACCTCGCGGCGATCGCCGAGCGCTCTCCTGCCGACCTGGCCGTGCTGACCGGCCCGGCGATCGACTCGCGGCACGGTTCGGGCGTCTTCGTTCCGTTCGGTGGCGGTGACAACGACTGGGCCGCGCTCGAACTGGGCGCCTGGCTCGCGTCGGCAGCAAGCACACCGCTGTGCCTCGTCGGGACGACCGCCGATCCGAGGCGAGGCCGCCGCGACGCGAGCCGGCTCCTCGCCGACGCGTCACTCGCGACTCAGCGCGTCGTCGGTGTCACCGGCGAGCCGCTCCTCGCCGACCCCACTGCCGACGCGCTCCTGGCTGCCGTTCGCCCGGCGACCGTCGTCGTCACGGGCTTTCCGACGCGCTGGCGCGCCGAAGGGCTCGGCGAGCTCAGGACAGCTCTCATCGGCGATGGAAGCCTGCCGGTTCTGCTCGTGCACCGAGGCACGCGGCCCGGCGGCCTCGCGCCGCGCGAGAGCCGCACGCGTTTCTCCTGGTCGCTCGAGCCCTAGCCTCCGAACCGAAACGTCTTGACGACGGCGCTGTATGCGTCGAGCTTCGAGCTCGCCGCTGACCTCGTCGATCTCGATCCCGAGCGTCCGTGCTTGTACTCCAGGAGGTACAGCCGCATCACCATCGGCTGGGTGGCATCATTGCGTGGTTGAGCTGGCTCAACGTTGGCGGCAACCCGGTGAGTCGCCTGTTGGGCGGCTGAATCCCGTGCGACCATGGGCATGTCTTCTTCCAGGTCCTTGCGCATACGGAGATCGACGACGAACCGGACAGCCCGCCGATCGTGACCGCCGTGCGGTCGGTCACCTTCAGATGCCCGGCTCATGTCGCAGCCAGCGACTGCGACTATCCCGCCGGCGTACTGGATGGAAGCCGTGGTCGATCCACGCAGCCGTCTCGCGCGGTCGCGACTGCTCGTGATCACGATCGAGGTACGTCACTCTTGCCCGGTGTCGACAGCCTGCCAGTCCCCACCCGGCGGGACGAGCCCGAACATACCCGGGTGATCGGTGAAGTTCGTCCATCCGAGCGGGACGGTGTACGTCAACGCCGGCCGGAAGCGTCGATGTCCAGTGCGTTCCGGCCGACAGCTCGCCAACGCACGTGCCGTTGAAGACCGGCGTGCAATACGTGCTGAACGCCGAGAGCTCCACGACGGGGACCGCGTCGATCCTGAGGCTCTTCACCATCGCGGACGCGGCAGGCAGCACCTGCCTGAACGTAGCTTTCGACGGCGAGTCGACCGTGATCGCGAGCGTGTGCACCTCGGTGCCGATCCGGATCAACGCGAAGTAGAGGCGGGCGGGCTCGCCGCGGCCGGTGCCGTACGGGAACTTGTAGCCCGGCCCGCGGAACGCGAGATAGGAGATGCAAGGGCCGGGACAGTGCGGATCCTCCTTCGGCGCCTTCGCCGACAGGTCGATGTCGATGCTCCGCGCCGACAAGACCGGCCGACCGAATCGTGTCGTGCTCGGCCGCGTCGCGATCAGGTCGGGGTTCGCGCGCAACCAGGCCACGAGTCCCGAGGGTGTCCTCGAGACGCCGGTGAGCGGCTCCCCGTCGGGATGCCGGCCCGTCGCCGGCCGACGCATAGGGGTCGAGGAAGAAGGCGACCTGGTCGGCGGTCCGGGTTCTCCCCGCCGAGGTGAGCCCGAACGCGTGGCCGTTGTCGAAACCCACGCTCCAGCCGGAGGGAGCTCGAACCGTCACGCGCGGCCTGAATCTCTGCGAGATGAAGGTCTGCGTGAGCTTGGGTTTCACGCTCGGCTGTGCAGCCGGTGTCGTCGCGGGTGTCGCCGATCGCCGAGGCCGGCCCGGTGCACGGGCCCTCGTCGAGCGCGATGACGCCCGCGTTGGTGAGCTCGTTCGAGTAGACCGCGACGGATGACACGAACCTCGGGTGGGGCGGCGTCCCGATCGCGAAGAAGAGATGCTTGCCGACCGTATACCCGTACCCGTGATTGTTCGGGACGAGCTTCAGGCGCTTCCCGTACGCGCGCTTCAGTTCCGCGAGAGTCGAGCAGGGCCCCACCCCGGCGTCGGTGCGGTCGTTCGCGTTCCAGGTCGTCAGCTCGACCGCCTTGTCGACCGTGCCCGACGAAGTAGGCGCTGACATCGAGGAGGCTCTGTCTCAGCAGCGAGTAGTCCGCCGGGAACTGGGTCGTGAGTTTCGAGCCGCCGTTCCAGAGCCGCTCCAGTGTGATGTTCGAGTCGCCCAGCTTCGCGCCGCCGATCGACGTCGGCGTGATCGTGACGGGGAGCTTCTTCTGCTGGTGCTTGCCGGTGAAGAGCAACACGCCTGTTGCGGCCGCGGCGGCGGCGATTGCGGCACGACTGCGACCGCGAGGGCGAGCCGGCGGCGGGGCCTGCGGCGGGCGCGGATTTGGCCTGCGAGTGCTGCTCGTGCTGCGGCTGCGAGTTCGCCGCAGGTTTGGTAGCGGTCGTCGGGGTTTTTGGCGAGGGCGGTGGCGAAGAGGTTGTCGAAGGCTTGGGGCAGGTCGGGGCGTTGGTCGGTGAGCTTGGGTGGGGGTTCGTTGAGGTGGGCGAAGACGACGGACAGCTCGGAGTCGCGGTCGAAGGGGCGTACACCGGCGAGGCATTCGTAGAGGACGCAGGCGAGTGAGTATTCGTCGGCGCGGGCGTCGATCTGTCCGCCTTCGATCTGTTCGGGTGGGACGTAGTCGATCGTGCCGACGAAGCCGCGGTCGCCGGTGAGGCTGGAGACGGAGGCGACGTGGCGGGCGAGCCCGAAGTCGCAGATGTAGGCCTGTCTCGCCGGTCTGCGCTCGAGCGAGGATGTTGCCGGGCTTGACGTCGCGGTGGACGAGGCCGGCGTGGTGGGCGGTGTCGAGGGCTGCCGGCGGTCTGCGCGACGAGGTCGATTGCCCGTTCCGGGTCGAGGCGGCCTTCGCGGCGGAGGAGGTCGCGTAGGTCTTCGCCGTCGATGTACTGCATCGCGAGGTAGAGGCGGCCGTCGTCCTCGCCGGAGGAGAGCGTGGGGACGATGTTCGGGTGGTGCAGGCCGGCGGCGATCTGTGACTCACGCAGGAAGCGCCGCCGGAACCGTTCGTCGTGCGCGAGGGAGTCGTCGAGGAGCTTCAGCGCGACGACGTGCCCGTCTTCGCCGCAGGCGCGGTACACCTCGGCCATCGCGCCGCGGCCCACCGACGACTCGACACGGAACCCCGCGACGACCGTCCCCGGTGACAGCTTGGCAGCCATCACATCGGCCGAGCATGGCACCGACCGCCCGCATCCTCAAGACTGGGCGATAAGCTCGGCCGTATGAGCTATCCGGATACGACCCTCGAGCGCGGGGCGACACGCGACGAAGCCCGTGTGCTGTTCAGCCAGACGATGGGCCTCGTGGCCGTCACGGCAGGGCTGTTCGCCGTCGGCGCCTATCTCGGCCGGAACATGTCCCAGGGGGCAGGCTTCCTCTGGTTCATCGTCGCGTTCGTGTGCCTGCTCGGCCTGAACTTCGCGATCCGGCGCTCGGAGCAGCTCGCGATCGGCCTCCTGTTCGCATTCGGTGTCCTCGTCGGCCTCGGGACTGCGCCGGTGATCGCCTACTACGCGACGACGAACCCGCAGGCGGTGTGGCAGGCCGGCGGAGCGACCGCGCTCTTCATCGCCGGGTTCGGAGCAGTCGGCTATGCGACTCGACGCGACCTCCAACCGCTCGCGCGCGTCCTCTTCTGGGCGCTCCTCGCACTGATCGTGTTCGGGATCGTCACGATCTTCGTCCGGATCCCGAACGGCCAGCTGATCTACGCGATCCTCGGCCTCGTCGTCTTCGCCGGGTTCACGATGATCGACTTCCAGCGTCTGCGGAAGGCGAAGGACATCAAGGTGGCGCCGCTGCTCGCGGCGTCGATCTTCCTCGACATCCTGAACGTCTTCCTGTTCTTCCTCTCGATCTTCGGCCGCCGCAGCTAGCCCCCGCTGATCGCGGCGACGACGTCGACGCGCGAGGTCGACTGGAGCGGCGTGTCGAGTGACGCGCGGACGCGATCGACGTAGACGTGGATGTGCATGCGCAACACCGGCCCCGGCTCGCACAGCCGGTCACGCACGCCGGGCCAGCGTTCCTCGAGAACGTCGATCGCGCCGTCGACAGAGGTTGCATCGAGGTCGACGCGCCGGGGCAGACCGGGGAAGAGCGGCATCAGCGTCGTCGGAAGGTGCAGTTCGGCCATCAGTCGAGCACGGCCACCTCGACGGAGGAGATCCCCGGCAGGTAGCCGGCGATCTCCGACCAGCTGTCGCCCTCGTCGGCGCTGGCGAACACCTGGCCGGTGCTCGTGCCGAAGTACAGCCCGGGCACGTCATGCGCGTCGATCGCCATCCCTTCGCGGAGCACCCCGATGTGCGCGCCGTGCTGCGGCAGGCCGCGCTCGAGCCGCTGCCAGCTCGCTCCCGCGTCGCGCGTGCGCCAGACGGCCGCCCGGCCGTCTGGCATGCAGCGGCCGTGACCCCCGTCGAGCGGGACGACGTAGAACGTGTCGCGGTCGTGGGGGTGCGCTGCCGCCGCGAACCCGAAGTCGGTCGGCAAGCCGTCCGTGATCTCCGTCCACGATTCACCGCCGTCGTCGCTGCGATGCATCCCGCAGTGGTTCTGCTGGTACATCCGGTTCGGGTCGGCAGCCGACCGCACGAGCTTGTGGACGCAGAACCCCACGTCCTCGTGCTCGCGCGGCCAGTCGGCACGGAGCCCCTTGTTGCGCGGCGTCCACGAGTTGCCGTCGTCGGTCGTCTCGAAGAGCCCGATTCCCTGAACGATCGCCCAGAAGCGCGACTCCTGCTCGGTGTCGAACATCAGCGCCGACAGCCCCAGGTGTCCCGGCGGCTGGTTCGACGGGTCGTCCCAGCCCTCGCTGCCAGGCTCGCCTGCGAGCGTCGACAGGAGACCCCAGGTCTCTCCGCCGTCGCGACTTTCGAAGATCCCCGGTGCCTCGACGCCGGCCAGCACGCGGCCGGGCGCGACGGCGAGCGACGAGATCTTCGACAGCTTCCGCGCACCGTCTCCATACGAGATCCCCTCGCTCGAAAGCGACCATGTCTCGCCCAGGTCGGGGCTCCGCCAGACGGCCGAGCCGTGCCACTCGCTCGCACCGGCGGCGTAGATCGTCCGCGTCGCTGGATCGAAAACGGCGTGGTAGATCGGCCAGCCCTCGCAGTACGGGCCTCGGAGAGACCAGTTCCTCCGATCGCCTGGGTTCTCGAGAATGAAGCAGCCCTTGCGGGTTCCGACCAGCAGCATTGTCGACGGCACGTCGCGTCTACCTCCCGGATCGTGTTGTGGTCATTCTCCCGTTTTCACTGGACGGGAAACATCGATGATTCAGACCTCGCATCCCGGCGAAACTCATCGCGCGCCGTCTTGCGGCCCATACTGAGAGCGATGATCGCGAGGCGCCTCGTCACCCGTGCCCCGGTTCTCGTCGTGGGGGCGGCGCTGCTCTGGCTCGGATGGAGCGCCGCCGCCGACACCGCGACCGTCCGCGGGACGGCGGCGGCGAACACTCCTGCGCGGCACGAAGGGCGCCGACACGATCTTCGGCGGCGCCGGGCCGGACCGGCTGTACGGCCTCCAGGGCAACGACACGCTGTACGGCGGGACCGGCAACGACAGAATCTACGGCGGCCCGGGCGTCGATCGGATCTTCGGCGGGCCCGGCAACGACAGAATCGACGGCGGCGAGGGCAGGGACACGATCTCGTGTGGGGCCGGACACGACATCGTCCACGCGGATGCGGTCGATCGAGTGTCCTCCGACTGCGAGGTCGTGGTCCGGCCCAAACCGAGCGCGCCGGTTCCGCCGCCGCCCCGACGACGCCGACGACGCCGGCTCCGCCTCCGACCACGACGACGACGGCACCAACGCCGCCGCCGACGACCACGGTTGCGCCGCCGACGACCACCACACCGCCGCCGCCCACGTCGACGTGCGGGCAGGGCCCTCAGAGCTACCGCTACAGCGTGATCAAAGAGCTGATCTCCTCACCGTCCGTCAGCGTGACCGTGACGGTCAACCAGTTGCCGAGCTACCCGGCGGACGGCGACCATGGCCTGGCCTACGTCGCCGTGGCCTACGGCTTGTCTGCGAACGGCTGCTCCGCGGCCGGCTGGCTGCAGGGCGGGATCTGGCGCGGCGCCACGCCCTTCGATCCCGACACCGGCTCGGCCTTCCTGTACGCCGAGTGGCAGACGGCCGGCAGCGGCTACCAGCTGATCAGGCTCGCGAACGTCGCGGTTCCCTCGACGCATACGTTCATGCTCGTGCAGGGCGTCGGCAACACCTGGGGGATCTGGATCGACGCCAAGTTCATCGCGTCGGTCGTGCTCGACCAGGCTCCGACGGCGTTCTCGACCGCGGCGGAGGATTACAGCGTCGACGGCGTCACCTGGCCCTCGTTCGACTGGACGTTCTCGGCCGCGAGCCCGCCGTTCACCCACGCGCCGAGCGGCTTGCTTCCGTACGACAGCTTCACGCCGAGCGGCTGGCACACGAGCCAGTAGCACGCTCGCGGTGCGGAGCGGCGGGGTGGGGTGCGCCCCCCTCGGCGCACGCCACCCCGCCGTCCGAGCTAGTGCCTGTCAGTGGCCGTGGCCGCTGATGTGGTCGAGCGTGTTGACCCCGTTCTGCAGCGAGCAGTGGATCTCGACACGGTCGTTCATCTTGAACTTCGCGTTGACGGCCGCCGAGTCGTTCGGGGCGATCGCGCACTGAAGTCCGGCGACGGTGATCGAGTTGGCCGAGAGCGCGGAGATCGTGCCGTGCGCCTCGCTCTTCTCGGGCTTGGGCGAGGTCGTCGGCGCGCATTTCGCCGGGCCGAGCTCGACCGCGCTTCCGCCGGACGTGCCTCCACCGAGCTTGCCGCTCGTGAACCCGCCGCTCGCGCTGAAGCCGGCGGAGAGGTTCGCGATCAGCCGGCCGTCGGAGTTCCGGGCGGCACCCGATGCCAATCCTGCGATGTTGCCGCCGGCATAGACCGCCGAGTAGTTGGCGAACGTGTCATGGCCTCCTGACACGTCGATGCGGAACTGACCGTCCACCACGCCGACGTTGTCGGTGGTGTTGATGACGCTCCGCGCGCTCAATGTGATTGCGCCGGTCAGGTCGGGATCACCCGAAGCGGTGCCGGTGTAGCGGCCGTTGGTGATCGTGATCGACTTGCCGTCGGTCGTCGTGCATGTCCTGGTGGACATGCTCGAACCGGTGGCGGTGAACGTCGCGGCGACCGCCTTGGCGCTCTTCCCGCCGTCGATTCCGTGGGCGACTGCGATGCTCGTCGCGAGCAATGCTGCGAGGCCCGCAGCGATGAACGTCAGCCTGCGCATGAATCCTCCTGTCTCGGGTGACCCTTGGGTCGAAGGATCCGGGCGGACCGTACGCGGGGTGCTACGTCAATGTAAAAGGCCCGTAAATCGGGGCGTGGGCTCCTGCCGCGAAATTCCCCGCAAATCTCCTGAAATCGTCGACCGATTTCTGTCGAAAACGGTTGTCGCTCCAGATCGCCCGCGCGCATGCCGATAATCCCGTCCGTGAGGCGGACGTCGCAACGCCTGATCGCTCTCGCACTGGTCTTCGCCGCGGGTCTCTTGCTGACCGGGCTCCCGGGCCACCCGTCGCGAGCGCGTGCGGACAACGTCTGCACTCCCGACTCGTCGTGGGGAACCGTCAACTCGAGCTACGCCTCGCAGGTGCTGACGCTCGTCAACCAGCACCGCGCCGCGATCGGCGTCGGTCAACTCTCGACCGACGGCGCGCTCACGGCCTCCGCCGTGTGGAAGTCGATGAACATGGCCGGCCTCAACTACTTCGACCACAACGACGACCCGATCGGCCGTACCGTCGCTCAGCGGTTGGCCGCCTGCGGCTGGCCGTCGAACCTCGGCTGGGGCGAGAACATCGCCTACGGCTATTCGACGCCCGCGGACGTGATGAACGGCTGGCTCAACTCCCCGGGCCACAAGGCGAACATCGAGAACCCGTCGTACACGTCGATCGGCATCGGCGTCGCGGCGAACTCGCAGGGCGTCTACTACTGGACACAGGACTTCGGCCAGGGCTCGAGCGGCGGCTCGCCGCCGCCCACGACGACGTCTCCGCCGCCGCCGCCGACGACGACGACCGCACCGCCTCCGCCGACGACGACCGCTTCGACGACGACCACGCACCCGACGACCACGGCGCCGACGACGACGCGTCCGACGACCACCGCGCCGACGACCACGCATCCGGCGACCACCACCGCGACGACCACGACCAGCCCGGCTTCGACGACCGTGACCGCGCCCCCGACGCGGGTCCGCGCCGACTCAGCCGCGCCGAAGGTGCACAAGGCGAGGAAGGGCAGGAAGGCGCGCAAGACGAAGAAGCACAGCGCGATCGTGATGGTCGTGCCGCGCGCCTACCTCAACGTGCACGAGCTCCGGCACCTGTAGAGCTTCCCGCAAGCTCGCGGATGCGAGCGCCGGCGACCATCCGCTCCAGGTCTGATGAGACCCGGTAGTCGACGCCGGCCTCGAGCCCGCTCGAGGCGCCGCACCCCTGGCGGCCCTGTGGTCGGCGTCGACCTGGTGGCGGCCCCGGCTGCTCGCATCCTCGAGTCCGATGTGCCCTCCCAAGTGAACGGACGATGACACGGCACCGAAGCGGCCGCGCCGGCTGTTCAGCCTGTTTCCGGCGGGACCTGCGGCTTGCCTCATTCGAGGGATGCCGGACCCATTCGGTACGGTCGCGCCCATGGATGCCGCAGACGCGAAGCTGGTGGCGGCGCTGCGAGCAGGGGACGAGGACGCCTTCCGGCGCGTCGTCGTCGAATGGCACCCGATGCTGCTCCGCGTCGCCCAGATCTTCGTGCCGTCGCGCGCCGTCGCCGAGGAGGTCGTCCAGGAGACCTGGCTCCGCGTGCTCGGCGCCCTCGATCGGTTCGAGGGTCGCTCGTCCCTCCGGACGTGGGTGTTCCGCATTCTCGTCAACACGGCGAAGACGCGCGCCCAGCGTGAGGGTCGGATCGTGCCGTTCTCGGCGCTCAACGATCCGGGCCGCGTACCCGAGCCTGCCGTCGATGCGGATCGGTTTCTCGACGCCGACCACGAGCGCTACCCGGGCCACTGGTCGTCGCCGCCTCGTGCGCTTCCGGAAGAGCGGTTGCTCGCCGCCGAGACGCGTGACGTGATCGCGGCGGCGATCGACGAGCTGCCCGCCGCCCAGCGTGCCGTGATCACGTTGCGCGACGTCTCCGGCTGGGATGCAGCGGATGTCTGTAACGCCCTCGACCTGACAGAAGTCAATCAACGAGTGCTGCTTCACCGGGCGCGTGCGAAGGTGCGGCGCGCGCTCGAGGACTACCTCGCACCGGAGAACGAATGACCGTCGCAGATGCGATCAGCTGCCAGGAGCTCGTCGAGCTCGTCACGGACTACCTCGAGGGCGCCCTCGACGCGGCCGACCTGCGGCGGTTCGAGGAGCATCTCGCCGACTGCGGCAAGTGCACGGACTACCTCGAACAGCTGCGCGCCACGATCAGGGCGGTCGGCCGGGTCACGCCGGACGACCTCTCGCCCGAGGCCGAGGCGGCGCTTCTCGAGGCGTTCCGCGACTGGACGCGCGATCAGGCCCGCGAGCAGGGGTCTTAACACCCGCCTCAAAGTGGGTGGCTACCGTGGCGCCGGGTCGCCCAGGGACGGACAGAGGAGGTTTGTTGATCGTGCAAAGGGCTTTGCTTCGCTTCGCCGTGTTTGCCGTCGTCGCGCTTGCCGCGATTCCAGCCGCCACCGCGCAGGCGGCGCAGCAGATGCCGGTCGGCTTCTTCGACGACATCAGCTTCCGCTTCGCGCCCGACCATCAGGTGAACCTCGCCTCGGCCGCTGCCACGGGGGCATCCGTCATCCACACGACCGCGAACTGGGCGGCGATCGCTCCGACGAAGCCCGCCGATGCCTCGGATCCGAGCGATCCGGCCTACCAGCTGTCCGACCTCGACGAGCTCGTCGGCTCGGCAGGCCGTTACGGCCTGCGCGTGATGATCGACGTGACGGGCAGCCCGAAGTGGGCGAACGGTGGTCACACCCCGAACTACATGCCGAAGAAAGTCTCCGACTTCGGCACGTTCGTCCGGATGCTCGCGACGCGGTACAACGGCCGCAACGCGAAGGGCTCGGTCGCCCTCTGGTCGATCTGGAACGAGCCCAACCTGCAGCAGTTCCTGTACCCGCAGTTCAGAGGTAACACGATCGTCAGCGTCGCGAACTACGCGAAGCTGCTGAAGGCGGGATATGCAGCGATCAAGTCGGCGAACCCGACGGCTCTCGTCGCCGCGGGCGAGACCTCCGCCCAGGGCCGTGACAAGCCGCTGAAGGGGGCGAGCCAGACCGTTGCCCCGGGAACGTTCGCGAAGCTGCTCGCCAAGCAGAACGTCAAGTTCGACGCGTGGGCGCATCACCCGTATCCGACCGCTCCGAATGCCAAGCCGCTCGAGCAGGTCCGGTATCCGAACGTCACGCTCTCGCAGTTGCCGCGCTTCGAGAAGGACCTGAGGACCTGGTTCCACCGAGTCGTGCCGGTCTGGATCACCGAGTACGGCCACGAGACGAAGCCGGGCGAGCCGAAGGGCGTCACCCCGGCCGTGCAGGCCGCATACGCGAAGCAGGCGCTCACGGTTGCCCGCCAGGACCCGAACGTTCAGATGTTCATCTGGTTCACGTTCCGCGACAGCGCCGGCAACCCATGGCAGAGCGGTCTCGAGAGCCCGTCCGGCGCGCGGAAGCCGGCGTACGCTGCGTTCTCGTCGCTCGCTCGGCTGATCGACGGCACGACCCAGACGATCAAGGCCGGCAAGCCGCCGACGGTGAAGATCTTCGTTCCGTACTTGGCGTACTACGACAGCCCGGGCACGACGGTCGGCATGACGTATCGCATCTTCGACGGGGCAAAGCCGGTCGCCGTCGGCCAGCCCGCCTCGCCGCTCGGTCCAGACCAATCGCTGTCGTTCGTCGCGCAGTTCGCCCCGGTCAAGGGCCACACGTACAAGGTCACGACCGTGGCCAACGACCCGAACGGGCACCAGCAGACGCGGACCACGACGCTCGTCGCGTTGTAACGGCTCACTCTTGCCGCCGCTCTTTCGACGGCTCCGTCGAGCCTGCGCCTCATGCACGCACGAGGCGCAGCACGATTGCAACCGCAGCGACGGCCGCGACGACGCCGGACGCGGCGACCACGAGCCCGGTGGACGCGGAGACGGCCGCCGCCCCGAGCAGGAGGAAGTTGACGAGGAGCGCGCTCAGGACGAGGACGCCGATGACGCCCGCGCGCCACGCGACGAGCCGCGGCTCGGCCTGGATCCGAGCGTCGTGGGCGATCGACCACGACGCCAGTTCCGCCGAGAGCAGGAGCAACGCGCCGACGATCGCGGCGCCTCCGTCGACGGCGGGACTGCCCTCACGGCCGATCATGTAGGCAGCCGCCGTCAGCAGCACCGACCAGGGGATCGCCAACGGTCGGCGCCGGACGAGACCGAAGAGCAACAGCATCGTCGCACCGGCCGCGATCACGGCGACAGGCGTCCTCAGGCTGCCGCCGTGCACGACGGCGTCGATGCCGGCGATGAGCAGGGCGACCAGTGCGCCGAGCCCGGTGATCAGCCGGGTACGTGACGGGCGCTGCGCCTGAATGCCCTCACCTCCTCGAGCACGGCTTGCAATCGGGTTCCCGCGCGCCACTCGGTGACGGCGACACCCGACCGCTGCAAGGTGTGTCGAAGCGCGCTGCGACGAAGCGCCCAGATGTCGTACGCGATCGCGTCGATTCCCCCCGCCGGTCTGGTCGTGAACGGAATCGGCGACACCTCGATCACTGCGAGGTCGTGCCCGCGCGCGCGCAGGTCGAGCAGCGCCCCGACCGAGCGCTGGTCGAGGAGCGGTGAAAGCGCGATCACGAGCGCGTTCGGTGGCAGCGTGCGCCGCGGGATGACGTCGATCTCCTTCCAGTAGTACGAGAGCACGATCTGGGTGTCGATGAGCGCGTCGACGACTCGGTAGAGCTGGGTCGTCCCGAGGTCGGGCGCAAGCCAGCGCAGGATGCCTCCGAAGCTGATCAGTCCGACGCGGTCGCGGCGACCGATGTAGGCACCCGCCAGGGCGGCCGTCGCACGCGCGGCCAGATCGAGCGTCCCCTCATCTCCGCGCCGAGCCTCGGCGAACGCGTCGACGAACAGGATCACATCCGTGTTGCGCTCGGGGTGGCTCTCGCTGACCCAGAGCTCACCGCGGCGAGCGCTCGCCCGCCAGTTGACGCGACGCACCGGATCGCCGGACGTCCAGCGCCGCAGGTCTGCGAACTCGATCCCCTCGCCCTTCCGGCGGGAGACCTCGTCACCGCTCGAGAGCTGTGTCTCTCTCGGCGAGAGAACGCGACGCAACGCGTCCTCTCGCGGATAGACACGAAGCTCCTGCTGCGCGGCGACGGTCGACTCCCAGGTCAGGAAACCGAGAGGATCGAACGAGCGCAGGTACAGCGGCCCGATGACGTGGCCGCCCCAGTGTGCGGCCAGCAGGGTCAACTCGAGCTCGCGACGCTCACCGGCTGCGAGACGAAGGGCGACCGGCGTGTGCCCGTCGGCCGGCCGGACGCCGCGGGGGAGCCGGAGGTAGACGTCGAGCCGGTCGACCGGCGTCCCTGCCTCGAGGCGGATCCGTGCCGGAACCTCGTCTCCTTCGAGCGCTCGGGTGTCGTCGAGCTCGACGTCGACCGTGAACCGGGGCGTTGTGGCGAGAGTGAGCCCGGCTGCCAGGGCGACCAGGAACGGCGCGGTCAACGCCACCAGCTCGGGGCGCGCGAAGACCAGCGCGGTCAGGAGCCCGACTGCCGAGAGGCTCGCGTACGACGCGAGCTTCGGGGTCGCCCATCTCGTCACGCGGGTGGAGCGACGGCGAGGTCTTCTGCGGTCGGCGTCGGCACCGTCTCGAGCCGCTCGCGGACGACATCCTCGGCCGAGATTCGTTGCACCCAGAGCTCGGGCCGCAAGGTCAGGCGGTGCGCGAGCGCGGGCACGGCCACCGACTTCACGTCGTCGGGCGTCACGAAGTCCCGTCCCGCGAGCGCTGCACGGCAGCGCGAAAGCTTCAGCAGCGCCAGGGATCCGCGCGGCGAGGCACCGACCTGCACGGCCGGCGCGTCTCGTGTCGCCGTGACGATGTCCACCATGTAGAGGCCGACCGACTCCGACACGTGCACTTCCTCGCAGGCAGCCTGCAAGTCGAGCACCGTCGAGATCTCGACCAGCGGCTGCAGCACGACCTCGTCCTGCCGGCGTTCCGCTCGCTCTGCCAGCACCTGCCACTCGTCCTCCCTGCCGGGATAGCCGACCGACATTCGGAGCAGGAAGCGGTCGAGCTGCGCTTCCGGCAGTGGATAGGTGCCTTCGTATTCGATCGGGTTCTGTGTCGCGAGCACGAGGAACGGGGGGCCGAGCCGTCGCGTCGACCCCTCGCTCGTCACCTGGCGCTCCTGCATCGCTTCGAGGAGGGCAGCCTGGGTCTTCGGCGGGGCACGGTTGATCTCGTCCGCGAGTAGGAGGTTCGTGAAGATCGGGCCCGGGCGAAACTCGAAGTCCGCCTCGCGCTGGTTGTAGATCGACGACCCGGTGACGTCGGAGGGCATCAGGTCGGGTGTGAACTGGATGCGCGAGAACTCCATCGACGTCACCTGCGCGAACGACCGGGCCATCAGTGTCTTGGCGAGGCCCGGGTAGTCCTCGATCAGCACGTGGCCGTCGGCGAGCACGCCGAGCATCAGGAGCTCGAGAGCTTCGCGTTTGCCGACGACCGCTTTCTCGATCTCGTCGAGGAGGCTGCCGGCCACGCGGCCGACGTCGGAGAGCTGCAGAGGCACCGGCTATAACCTTTCCAGGTCGGCGACGAGCGCGCTCAGGTCCGTTTCCGAGATGCCGGGCGCGAAGCGGTCGTCCGGCGCGGGGCGGTCCGGCCGGAGCAACTCCCACCAACGCCCGAGCGTCTCGGGCGACGGCGCCTTGCCGTCGCGCTCGAGCCGGGCCTGGGCGATCTCGCGCAGGTGGGGAAGAAGCCGAAAGTGCAGGTCGAAGCTCGAGAGGCGTGCAAGCGTCACCTCGCGCTCCATCCGCTCGAGCCCCGGGAGTCGCGTGGGCTGCTCGCTGGGCTCCGCGAGCGCGGCGTCGAAGCGTGAGCGATGTCTTCGAGCGACGGCATCGTCCGCGGCGACGACGATGCCGAGCATCACCAGTCCGCCGATGACGAGCACATAGACGTGGAGGGCGGTGGTTCGAATGCCCGGGTGCGTCAACGCGGCGTACCCGGCCCCGATGGTCGCCAAGGCTCCCAGTGCAACGAGGTCGAAGAGGTGTCGTCTCACGCCGGGGCCGCCTGGAGGTCATCCCGAATCTCCCGCAGAGCGCCGATCGCATCGAGCTTCATCGATGCGCTGATCTCGTGGCGGCTGAACTTCGCGAGCTCGAAAAGGTCGGTGAGACGAACGACCGCGTCGGCGCGTGCCGTCAGGCCGAGCAGGATTCGCCGCAGGTATTCGACCGGCGTCTCGCTCAGCCGGCGCCGTAGCCCGTGCCGGGCAAAGACGGACTCCATCCGCGCATAGGCGGCGATCACCGCGCGCCGCGCGTCGGGCTCGGCTTCCAGGTCGTCGATCGCATCGCTGATCGACGCCACCAGCTCTTCGCCGACCTCCGGCGTTGCGGGCAGCTGTTGTAGCCCTTTGGGTCGGCGCCGTCGAGTGATGATCAACCCGACCGCCGCGACGACGGCGAGGACGACGGCGATCCAGAGCACCGTCCACTCGAAGGTCGGCTCGAACGTCGCACGCGGTCCGGATGACCCCGAACCGCCGGCGCTGCCCGGACGTTGGAGCGGCGTCACGTGGATGCCGAAGAGGTGTCCGTGATGCGTCTTGATGTAGACGATCACGAAGCCGATGGCGCCGAAGAGCAGCAGGAACGCGATCTGGCGGAACATCCGCGCGGGGAGGCTTGGGCGCTTCGTCAGGTCCGTCTCGCGCATCTGGATCAGGAAGGCATAGGCGGCGACCGGGATCATCAGCGCGAACAGGATCAGGAAGACCGTGAACGCATAGCTCGCGTAGCTCGAGGTCGGTGCGGCCCTGGAGTTGCCTCCGAAGCCGGTCCTGCTCGCAAGCGCGACGATCGCCAGCAGGACGAGGAGGACCCCGGCGACGAGCGCCAGCCGGGCGCCCCGGCCCTTCGGCTCTCCGAACGGCCCCATCTCGCGAGTTTTAGACGTAATCCCGGAGATCTGGTTCGATCCGCGGCGGGTAGGGTTGCCGCGTGGCTGCGCTCGACGGCAAGCGCGCGATCGTCACCGGCGCGTCGAGCGGCATCGGCGCCGTTACCGCGCGCGCCCTGGCGGATGCCGGCGCCCGTGTGGCGGGCGGTGCGCGCCGCACCGAGCGCCTCGAGACCGAGTTGGCGCTGCCGCTCGATGTCGGCGATCCCGACTCCTGCGCCCGCTTCGTCGAGGCGGTCGTCCAGGAGTTCGGCGGGATCGACATCCTGATCAACAACGCCGGACTGTCGCGCGGTCGCGACCCCGTCTGGGAGTCGGACGAGCAGGACGAGCGCGAGGTGATCGAGACGAATGTGCTCGGCCTGATGCGGATCACGCGGCTGTGTGTGCCACACCTGGTCGCCGACGGCGGCGGTCACATCGTCAACATGGGGTCGGTCGCCGGGATCTGGTCGTACCAGAACGGTTCGTCGTACGTCGCCTCCAAGTTCGCGGTGCACGGCTACACGCGCGCCCTGCGCGACGATCTTCAGGGGAAGCCCGTGCGCATTACGAATGTCGCGCCCGGGCTCGTCGAGACGGAATTCTCGGAGGTGCGCTTCCACGGCGACCGTGAGCGGGCGGCGAAGGTCTATGCAGACGTCGCGCTCGGCGGCCCGCTGCACGCCGAGGACGTCTGCGACTGCATCATGTTCGCGCTCACACGGCCGCCGCATGTGAACGTCGACGAGATCGTGCTCATGGCGCTCGCCCAGGTGTCGGGCGGCAACGTCCTCCGCAATTAGCTTCTCGTGTCCCAGTAGCGGCGCAGTCCGTGCCAGGACTGCCAGAGCGGCGCGACCTGGTCGTAGTCGTCTGCGTCCGCGCCTGCGTCGGCCCGCGCCGCAGCGACGAACTCGTCCTGGGTCATGCCGCTCTCCACCCGCGCCGCCCACGTGTCGAGCTCGGCCTCGAGGCGGTCGAGATGCACGCTCACGTCCCCGTGCACGCCGAAGTGGATCAACGCGAGTCGGTCCGGGGCATGGCGACGGATCTCCGCGGCCGAAGCGTGCCACGCTTCGACGTCGACGTCGGGCGGCGGTGAGACAGGGAGGACGTACGAAGCGCCCGGCATCCGAACACCGCACGCATCGCCCGCGAGCAGCGTTCCGTCGCGGAGGTAGCTGACGTGGTGCGAGGCGTGTCCGGGAGTCGGAAACGCCGTCCAGCCGAGTACGTCGCCGGTTGCGATCCGTACGTTCGTTGCGGGCACGGGTGCCAGCTCGCCCCACAGTGGGTCGAACAGGTCGCCGTACAGGCGGCGCGCCGACCGCTCGAGCCGCGACGGGTCGAGGAGGTGCGGCGCGCCGATCTCGGAGACCCAGACGGTGAGGTTCCCGTTCGCTTGCACCAGCGGGCCGGCAGCTCCCGCGTGGTCGAGGTGGATGTGCGAGAGGAGGAGATGACGCACGTCGGAGAGCTCGAGCCCTTCCTCGGCAAGGCCCGCCTCCAGCGTGGGCAGCGTCGATGACGGGCCGCAGTCGAAGAGCGCGAGGCCGTCGTCGGTGTCGACGAGGTAGACGCCGATCGCGTGCTCGCGACCGCCGAAATGCAGGTCGAGAAGGCGAGGCTCGTTCACCGTCTGATCTTCTCGCAAGGCGAGTGTCGCGTGTGACGGTCGTTTCCTCAGTAGCTGAACACGACCGCGTCGTCCCCGATCCATTCCCACACAGGCGTGGCGCCGGCGACCTTCGCGTTGCCGACCGTCTCCTGGTCGGCCATTCCGCGGGCGTTGACACAGATCGGGCAGAGCCAGAGCTCGCCGCCGCCTTCGGCGAACTGGGCGAAGAGCCGCTCGAGGGGCGGGCAGCCGTCGCAGGCCACGCCGGTTGCCTCGCCGGGAAGGCCGAGACGGACGGCGTCCTTGGTCGTCCACACGACGACGTCCTTTCCCTGCTCGAGCGCGGCGGTCGCGACGAGGAATGCGACCATGACTCGTTCCGGGTCCTCCAGCCCCGTCGCGAGGTTGACGAGCACCTTTCCCGGCATGTGCGGCTCCTTTCACGCGTTGACGAAGACGGGCGCTGATCCTAAGAACTCGAACGGGTCGAGAGCAGCTCGTCGAGGTCGAGTGGCGCGTCGATCGCCGGCGCCTCCTCCGACCCGTACCGGGGCCACTGGTCGAACGGCCGATCCCATGCGAGCTCCAGGTCGTTTCCGTCCGGATCGCTGAGGTACACCGCGAGGTGGGTGCCGTGGTCGGTCAGCTGCCGCAGCGGAACTCCGGCGTCGACGAGCCGGCCGACCGTCTCCGCGAGCTTGGCGCGCGTCGAGAAGTTGAGCGCGACGTGGTGCAGGCCGGCGACGCCGTCCGGCTGCTCCGGCCCGCCCGCCGACTTCCACGTGTTGAAGCCGAGATGGTGGTGGTAGCCGCCGGCGGAGACGAAGAGCAGGTCTCCCGTCGTACCCCAGCCCGGAACGTCTCGCGCCTCGAAGACGACGTCGAAGCCCATGATGCCGACGTAGAACTCCCGCACCCGGTCGATGTCCGCGGTCCGCAAGTGGACGTGTCCGATCCGCACGTGCGGGTCGATCGGCCGCTCGGCCGCGAGCATCGGCTCGATCGGGCCCTGCGGGCCGCTCACCGGGTCGCCTCACGCACGACCGCAGTCTTCCATGGCTCGACCTGTTGGTGGCGGTGAACAGGCCCATTAGGCTGTTTCTCGTGAATCTGCTCCCGTTCGTAGTCGTGTCGGCGGTCGTGATCGTCGTGCCCGGGCCGGACATGGCGCTGGTGGGGCGGAACGCGCTCTTCGGGGGGCGCCGGTTCGGGGTCTTCACGGCGGTCGGAGTCACCCTCGGGCTGGCCGTGTGGTCGGTGGCGGCGAGCGTGGGCGTGGCCGCGCTGCTGCAGAAGTCCGAGCCCGCGTTCGTCGCCTTGAAGCTCGTGGGTGCGGTGTACCTCGTCTTCCTCGGAGTGCAGGCGCTGCGCGTCGCCTGGCGGGGCGTCATGACGCTCGTCTGGCTGGTCGGCTACGGCGTCTTCGTCGCAAAGGCAGGAGACGTGCTCCGTCGGCGGCGGATCCGCCGGGCGATGGAAGGGGTTTCCGGAGCCGTCCTGATCGCGTTCGGCGTCGGCCTTGCCACGGCGGATCACTGACCGATGGCGAACGGGGCGATCACCGTGCCGGGAGGGTCGGACGTTCGCCTCACGGACGCCGAATTGTCATTGCTCCGCGAGCGGATCGACGGCGACGAAGGGCTCACCGAGACCGGCGCAGCGCTGGCCGACGTCGGTGCCGGGCGCGACGTGACGCTGCCGGAGGCAGAGCGCGAGCGCCTCTGCGCCTGTCTGGACAAACGTGGTCATGTCCGTGAGCCCGAGGAAGCTGGCTTCGCTGCCGGGGATCGTCCAGCTGCGGGGCGTCGTCTGCTTCAGCTGACGGGCAGGGCTTCTTGGTCAGGCCCGCGCCGGAGCTGACCGCCTGACCAGTGCGGTCTCGAGATCGGCGATCAGGTCGTCGATCGACTCGATCCCGACCGAGAGCCGCACCAGGTTCGCGGGCGGCGCAAACGGCGCCGACGCCGTGGATGCGTGCGTCATTCGCGCTGGGTGCTCGATCAGGCTCTCGACGCCTCCCAGCGACTCGGCGAGCTGGAAGATGCGCGTGCGGGCCACGAGCTCGACCGCCTCGGCCTCGGACGCCGCGAGAAACGACACCATCCCGCCGAAGTCGCGCATCTGCACACGCGCCGTCTCGTGACCGGGATGCGAGGGGAGGCCCGGGTAGACCACCTGCTCGACCGCCTCGTGCCCGTCGAGAAACGCAGCAACCTGGCGCGCGTTCTCGCTGTGCTGCCGCATGCGGAGCGCGAGCGTCTTGATCCCGCGGAGGACGAGCCAGCTGTCGAATGGCCCCGGCACCGCGCCGAGCGACTTCTGCAGGAAGTAGAGGCGCTCCGCGAGTGCGTCGTCGTTCGTCGCGACGAAGCCGCCGACCGTGTCGCTGTGACCGCCGAGGTACTTCGTCGTCGAGTGGACGACGAGGTCGGCGCCGAGCGTGAGCGGCTGCTGCAGGTACGGGGTGGCGAACGTGTTGTCGACGACGAGCAGCGCGCCGGCGGCGTGCACCGCGTCTGCGGCCCGCCGGATGTCGACGATGTTCAGCAGCGGGTTCGACGGTGTCTCGAGCCACACCAGCCGAACGGACTCATCGAGGTGAGCGCCGAGATCCTCGTCGAACTCCGCCGCCGGGACGTACGTGAAGCGATAGCCCTTCGGCTCGTACACCTGCGACGTCATGCGGTACACGCCGCCGTAGACGTCGGCGATCAGCACCACGCGCTGGCCCGGGTCGACAAGGTGCATCAACGTCGTCGTCGCGCCGAGCCCCGAGCTGAACGCGACGCCGTGCTTCGCGTCCTCGAGGCTCGCGAGTGCGATCTGCAGAGCGGTCCGCGTCGGGTTCGCGACGCGCGCGTAGTCGTAGCCCTTGTGCTCACCGACGGCGTCCTGGACGAACGTCGACGTCTGGTAGATCGGCGTGATGATCGCGCCGGTGGCCGGGTCGGGCTCCTGCCCGACGTGAATCGCTCGCGTCTCGAAGTCCATGGCTAAGACTCTAGTGATGCCCCCAGAAACGTCGCGAGACGCTCGAGCGGCTCCTGGAGAGACACGGGCCGAACTCCAGCCTCCCACCACACGCCCTGTACCCGCAAGATGCCGGCCTTCCTGTCGTGCACCGGCTCGATGCGCCCGATCAGCCTGTCGCCCTCGAGAATCGGCAGGACGTAGTAGCCGTACTCCCGCTTCGCTTTCGGAACGTACATCTCGAGCCGGTAGAAGAAGTCCCACAGCGTCTCGGTGCGCGCGCGGTCGTGCACGAGCCGGTCGAAGGGGGAGAGGAACGTGATGCGCTCGTCGACAGGGCCGTCGGTCGCATCCGGGTGGGCGACCAGCCTGCCCCTCACCAGCTTCACGCCGAGCGAGCGAAACCGCCTCTCCTCGATGATCCGTTCCGCCTGCGCCCAGGTGAGCTTCTCCGACTCGGGGTACCAGCGCGCGGCGAGGTCCCACACGCGCTGGCCGCCGCGGCGACCGACGACGGCGACCTCGCCGCGCGCATTCAGCACCTCCAGCATCAGGCCCATCTTGCGGCTGCCCCACCAGCGGTGGTCCTCCCGATTCATGCTCGCGTGGTCGGCGATCTCGCGGGACAGGAGCGGCCCGCGAGCGTCGAGCTCCCGGAGGACGTACCGGCGGAAGGCCGCGTTCTCCTTCAGGTATGCGGTCAGGCGGCGCTCCCAGGCGCCGTTACGCCGCCGCATGCGCGCCCGCAGGAGCGGCAGGTCCTCACTCGGGTAGAGATAGGCGTTCCACTCGACGAGCTTCCGCTCGTGCCAGAGCAGGCGGTCCAGCTCCGCGCGGTCGAAGGGACCGAGGCGGCTCCACAGGACGAGGTGTTGCGGCGGCGCGACCGTCGAGATCGGGTCGAGCTGGAGGAAGCCGAGCCGTCTGACCGTGTCGAGGATCCCGGTCGCCGACCCGTCGAGCAGCTGTGCGCGGACGGCGATCCGTCGCGCCTGCTCGATCGACACGTGCCTCACGCGAGGCGTTCTACCCGCTCGAGCCCGATCGTGCGGGCCAGCCGGAGTGCGGCGCGCTCGAGCTTCGCGTCCACGCTCCCGCGCACCTTCGGCTCCGGCGTGAAGCGGCGGATGCGCAGGACCCCTTCGGCCCGGTCGGCCTTCAGGTCGGCGCGGCCGATGAAGCGGTCGCCGGCGAGCAGCGGGAGGACGTAGTAGCCGTAGGCGCGCTCGTGCTCGCGTTTGTACACCTCGATCAGGTGCTTGAAGCCGAAGACGCGCTCGAGCAGCGGTCGGTCCCAGACCAGGTTGTCGAACGGGCAGACGAGCACCGGCGGGGCCGCATCGCCGCCGAGCTCGGTCTCCGCACCGACGAAGAACGGTGCGCCGCCGTCGTCGGGCTGGATCTCGCGCAATGTGCCCTCGTCGACGAGCGCGACGAGGTGGTGGTGGAGGCGCGCCTTGCCGCCGCTGAGCCGCCAGTGCTCGCGGATCGCCGGCTCGGTCAGCGCCCCGCGCGCGTGAACCGCGAGCAGGGCGAGCGCACGCAGGGACTCGTCCTCGGTCGGCGTCGGGGCGTCCAGGACGTTCCTCGGGATCACGCGCTCGGGGAGGTCGTACAGGCGCTGGAAGCTCTTCCGACCTGCGATCACCAGCCGCCCGCGGTCCCAGAGTGCATCGAGCACCATCTTCGCCGGCTTCCAGTTCCACATCCCGCCTCCGCCGCCGTTGCCCTCGAACTCGCGCGAGCCGAGCGGGCCCTCGTCGCGGATGCGGGCGAGGATCGGCTCGACGAGATCCGCGTGCTCGCGCAGCGCGCGATCGTGCGTGCCCCAGTGACCTGCGCCGTCCATCACGCGTCGAAAGTGCGGCCACAGCTCGACCGGGAGCAACGACGCCTCGTGCGCCCAGTACTCGAAGACCCGCCCGTCGCGAAGCAGATGCGGGACGACCTCCGGGTCGAAGGCGCCGATGCGCGCTGCGAGCGTGAGGCGGTGCGCCCGGTCGACGGCGGAGATCGAGTCCAGCTGCACCGCGGTCAGACGGCGGATCGCATTCTCGACGTCGCTTGCGCCCGCGCGTCTGAAGCGGGCCGCGTACCTCTGCGCGGAGACGATCGTGCGGCGGATCTCGGCGAGCGTGACGGTGCGAGTTGCAGTCGACACGTAGGTCTCAACGCACGGAGCGCCGCTCGTCGTCCCGCGAATGGTGCCAGGCACCGATCTGGTCAGCGATGGGCGAGGTACTCGAGCAGGTCGGAGCGCGTGACGACGCCGACGGGCCGTCCCGCCTCTGCGACGACGACCGCGTTCGAGCCGCCGGTCAGCGCAGTCACGATCTCGTCGACCGACGCTTCGGCCTCGACCGCGCCGAGCGGCCCCTGCATCACGCTCGCGACATCCTCGTGCAGCGCGTCGGCGCTCTTGAAGACCCGATCGAGCAGATCGCGATCCTGCAACGAGCCGATCACGTCGGCGAGGGAGGCGACCTCACCGTCGACCCGCTCCGGCACCGGCGGAGCCGGTGCCTCCGCTCTTCGGCGGCTCCGTCGAGCCTACGCCCGCACGACCGGGAGCTGCGAGATCGAATAGCGCTCCATGACGGCGATCGCCTCCGCGACCTTCTGGTGGGCGGAGATCGTGACGAGCGGCGGCGTCTCGCCCGCCTTCGAGCGGAGCAGCTCTCGCACCGTCGGGGCAGGTGCGGTGCGCTCGAGGAAGCCGTGCTCGAGCATCCAGTTGTCGTCGAGGAACTTCGAGAGGTACGAGCGCCCCGAGTCCGGCAGGATCGTCAGTACGCGCGACTCCGGCCCGAGCGACGCCGCGTACTCGAGCGCGCCGGCGATCGTCGAGCCGGACGAGCCGCCGACCAGGAGGCCCTCCTCGCGCGCGATCCTGCGCGCAGCGAGGAACGACTCCCGGTCCGACACGCGGATCCACGTGTCGACGATGTCGGGGTCCATCGTCTCCGGCCAGGTGTCTTTGCCGATCCCCTCGACGAAGTACGGGTGGAGGTCGCGCTCTTCCTTCGCGGTGTACACCGACCCTTCCGGGTCGACGCCGACGATCTGCACCTCGGGCTTGCGCTCCTTGAAGTAGCGGCCGACGCCGCTGATCGTGCCGCCGGTGCCCACCGAGATGACGATCGCATCGATCTCGCCGCCCGTCTGCTCCCAGATCTCGGGGCCTGTCGACAGGTAATGCGCTTCTGGATTGGCCATGTTCGAGTACTGGTCGGGCTTGAACCCCCCGGGGATCTCCTCCGCGAGCCGCGACGACACCGAGTAGTACGACTCGGGCGAGTCGTGCTCGACCGCAGTCGGTGTGATCACGACCTCGGCGCCGTACGCGCGCAGCATCGAGATCTTCTCCTGGCTCATCTTGTCCGGCATCACGAAGATGCAGCGGTACCCCTTCTTCGCGGCGGCCATCGCGAGCCCGACTCCGGTGTTGCCGGACGTCGGCTCGACGATCGTGCCGCCCGGCCGGAGCTTTCCCTCGTGCTCGGCCGCCTCGATCATCGCCAGCCCGATGCGGTCCTTGTTCGAGCCGCCCGGGTTCAGGAACTCGAGCTTGCCGAGGATCGTGCCGGGGACGTCCTCCGACACGCGGTCGAGCCGAACGATCGGCGTCCAGCCGACCAGGTCGATGATGGAGGGGTACTCGCGCGGCACGCGGGGGAGTCTATGAACTCCGGTCGCCGGCCGTGAGCCGCCCGCTACGGGTCGACGCCGGCCCGCAGGCTCGCCGGGATCCCGGGCAGCTCGCCGTCCGTGAGCAAGGGGTCGCGCAGGACGGCGAGTGCGACCAGCGACGCGGCGAAGCCGTCACAGGGATCGTTGGGGATGGAAGAGCCCGTCGGGCTCACCCGGACGGTCACGTTTTGCACGTAGAAGCGGATCACGTCGTGCATCGTCCGTGGATCCGAGGACCAGCCTCGATCAACGTCCCACCGGACCGCGGCCGGACGGTCGTCCGAACGCCGGATCCCTCGAACCGCGAACGTCACCGGTCCTGCTCGATCCCACGCGGGAACCTCGCTGGACCGCCACAGCGCCCTCTACCCCTCATCCCGATCACACATGTCACGACGGCGGTCGCTCCGGCCCCGGTCGATGGTTCAGCTGCTTCCGCACCATCGGCTCTTGAAGCGCCCCGAGCTCGCGCCGGGCGGAAGCCTCCGGGGGCCGCGCTCGTTTGCTCGTTGAAACGACCAAGGAGGCTCTCGTGAAAGTCACGACGATCGGCCGGGGCAATATCGGAGGCGGCCTCGCAGGGTTGTGGCGTACGGCCGGTCACGACGTCACCGAGCTCGGCAGGGAGGGAGGTGATGCCTCCGGCGCCGACGCGATTCTCGTCGCCGTACCGTCCGGCATGATCGCGGAAGCGCTCGGTGGGGTCACCGGGATCGCGGGCAAGGTCACGATCGACGCGACCAACGCGTTCGGCGCGCGCGACGAGCAGTTCGAGTCGCTCGCGCACCAGGTCAAGTCGATCGTCGGCGGCCCGACGGCCAAGTCCTTCAACCTCAACTTCGCCGCTCTCTTCGATCGGATCGCAGCCGAGCGCGTTCGGCCGAGCAACCTGTTCGCCGCCGACGACGAGGCGCGCTCGGTCACCGAGCAGTTGATCCGCGATGCGGGCTACGAGCCGGCGTTCGTGGGCGGGCTGGAGCACGCGAGAGCGCTCGAGGATCACATCGGGCTGATGATGGCGCTGAACGCTGCCGGGCTGGGCCGGCACTTCTACCGGTACGCGCAGCCCGGTCAGTTGTGATCGCTAAGAACTCGAACCGGAATGACGCTCGGCACAGTCTTCATTCTGGTTCGGGTTCTTAAGCGGTGGCTCTGATCGCCTCGGGCGCCGGCTGCAGCTGGTCGCTGCGGATCAGGACGAGCGTGGCGATCAACCCGACGATGCCCACCCCGACCATCACCCAGAACGCCCACTGGTAGCCGCTCGTCAGCGCTGCGGGTGCCGAGGTCCCCGTCGAGACGAGATGGTTGAAGTGGCTGATGGCCACAGACGATGCGACCGCGACGCCGATCGCGCCGCCGATCTGCTGCGCGGTGTTGATCAACCCCGACGCGAGTCCCGCCTCCTCGGCTTCGACACCGGCGAGTGCCGCGATCGAGACCGGGACGAACGCGAACGGCAGCCCGAATCCCATCAGCAGGTAGCCCGGCAGCAGGTTGCTCGTGTACGCGCCGTGAACCGGTATCTGCGTGTACAGCACGAGGGCGACGATCATCGCTGCGAACCCGACTGCCATCACGATCTTGGCGCCGATGCGCGTCGTCAGCGCCTGCGCCACTCCGGCCCACAGAATCGCCGATCCGGCCGTTGCGATGAACGTCACGCCGGTACGAAGCGCCGACCAGCCGAGGACGTCTTGCACATACAGCGTGAGGATGAAGAAGTTCGCGAACACCATTGCGCCGAGCAGCAGGCCCGCGACGTTCGCCCCGGCCACTGTTCGCACACGGAAGATGTGGAACGGCATCAGCGGGTCCTTTGCTCTCGCCTCGATCACGAGGAACGCGATCAAGAGCACGGCGGCGGCGGCGAGTCGCGAGATCGTCCACGCCGAGCCCCAGCCGTGAGCCGGCGCATTCGACACCGCGTACACGAGAAGGGCCAGGCCCGAGGTCACCGTGACTGCGCCCGCCCAGTCCGGTGTCGGCACGCGCTGCGCCTTGCTCTCGTGCACGTAGCGGATCGCGAGCGCGAACGCGAGCACGCCGACCGGCACGTTGACGAAGAAGATCCACTCCCAGCCGGCGTACTTCGTCAGGATGCCGCCCGCGAGCACCCCGACCGCGGCGCCCGACCCGCCGATCGCGCCCCAGATGCCGAGCGCCTTGTTGCGCTCAGCCCCTTCCGCGAACGCTGTCGTGATGATCGAAAGTGCCGCCGGCGTGATCAGCGCGGCACCGAAGCCCTGGACGGCCCGCGACACGATCAGCACGCCGTCGGACCAGGCCAGTCCGCAGAAGAACGACGCGAGGGTGAAGATGACGACGCCGACGAGGAAGATCCGGCGCCGGCCGAGGAAGTCGGCAGCGCGACCACCGAGCAGCAGGAAGCCGCCGAAGGTGATCGCATAGGCCGTGATCACCCACTGCAGCCCGTCGCGCGAGAAGTTCAGCGAGCGGCCGATCGACGGCAGCGCGACGTTGACGATCGACACGTCGAGAATGGTCATGAAGAACGCGGCGCAGACGATCGCGAGCACCTTCCAGCGATTCGGATCGGGCATGCGTCCGATGCTAACTGTGGCGGCGGTGTCAGTGGCGGAAGTGCCGGCGGCCGGTGAAGACCATGGCGGCGCCGGCCGCACGTACCGCCTCGACGACCTCGTCGTCGCGGCGTGAGCCACCGGGCTGCACGATCGCGACGACGCCGGCGTCGAGCGCGAGCTGCGGCCCGTCGGCGAACGGGAAGAACGCGTCGCTCGCGAGAACCGACCCTGCGAGGTCGTGCCCGAGCTCGCGCGCCTTGTCGATCGCGATCCGGACGGCGTCCACGCGGCTCATCTGCCCGGCGCCGATCCCGATCGTCTGCAACCCGCGCGCGATCACGATCGCGTTCGAGCGAACGTGCCGGCACACCCGCCACGCGAACAACGCGTCGATCCACTGTTCGTCGGTGAGCTCGCCGCAGACGGTCTCCATCGTCGACCGCTCCTCGACGTCGGCATCGCGGTCCTGGACCAGCAGGCCGCCGAGCACGCGCGCGTAGTCGCGCTCGCCCGGTGTATCGGCGCGACGCTCGCGGTCGGCGAGGATGCGGAGCTGTTTCTTCCCTCGCAGCGCCGTGAGTGCGCCGCCGTCGAATGCCGGTGCGAGGAGCACTTCGACGAAGTGCTCCGCGATCCGTTCGCCGAGCGCGGCGCCGACCGGTCGGTTGAGCACGGCGACACAGCCGAAGGCCGAGACGGGATCGGCGGCGAGCGCGCGTTCCCAGGCCTCCTCGAGCGTCGCCCCGATGGCAACCCCACAGGGCCCGCCGTGCTTGACGATCACCGCGGCCGGGTCGATCGAAGTCGTCGCTCAGCCGGCGCGCACCCTCGAGGTCGGCAAGGTTGTTGTACGACAGCTCGCGCCCACCCAGCTGCTCGACGCGCGAGAGCAGATGGCTGCGCGCACCACGCTCGCGGTAGTAGGCGGCCGTCTGGTGCGGGTTCTCGCCGTACGCCAGGTCGGTGACCTTCTCGAAGCTGATCGTCAGGCTGTCGGGCAGCCCCTCGGCGCCCGCGAACCAGGCGGCGATCTCGGCGTCGTACCCGGCGGTCGCGGCAAAGGCCGCGGCGGCGAGCTCCCTTCTCGTCTCCGGGGTCGTCTCTCCGTGCTCGCGCAGCTCGTGGAGCACGGTCTCGAACTGGTCCGGCCGCGACACGGCGGCGACGTGCGCGAAGTTCTTCGCGGCGGCGCGCAGGAGCGACGGTCCGCCGACGTCGATCAGCTCGATCGTGTCGTCCTCGGTCGCGTCGCGACGGTGAGCGGCCGACGAGAAGGGGTAGAGGTTGACGCACACGACGTCGAACGGCTCGATGTCGTGCTCGTCGAGTGTGCTGCGATCGTCCTCTCGGTCGCGTCGCGCGAGGATGCCCGCATGGATGCGTGGGTGGAGCGTCTTCACGCGCCCGCCGAGCATCTCGGGGGCCTGCGTGACCGACTCGACGGTCGTGACGTCGATTCCCTGCTCGCCGAGGAAGGCAGCCGTTCCCCCGGACGAGACGATCTCGAATCCGAGGGCCGCAAGTTCGCGCGCGAACTCTGCGATGCCCGTCTTGTCGTAGACGCTCAGGAGCGCGCGACGCACAGCCTCGTCACCACCTCCGGGAGCAGCCGGTGCTCCGTGGCGTGGATCCGCTCGACGAGCGTTGCCCGCGGCTCGACCGGTACCTCTTCCTGGACGATCACCTGCCCGGTGTCGATGCCCTCGTCGACGTAGTGGACGGTCACGCCCGTCACGTCCACACCGGCCGCGAGCGCGTCGTCGATGGGATGGACGCCGGGGAAGCGGGGCAGCAGCGACGGATGGACGTTGACGACGCGATCCGGGAAGCGGCGCAGGAACGGTGGCGTCAGGAGCTGCATGTACCCGGCCAGGACGACGAGCTCGACGCCGTGCTCCTCGAGCCAGCTCGCGAGCACGAGGTCGCGTTCCTCGCGGCTTTCGTGGCAGTCGAGGCTGAAGGTCGCCGTGGGGATCCCGGCCGACCTTGCGCGAAGCAACGCGGGCGCGTCGCGGCGGTTCGACGCGACGGCCGTGATCGGGAGTCCGCTGTCGATCAGCGCCTGGAGGTTCGTTCCTTCGCCCGACACGAGCACGCCGATCATGCGATGCGCCCGATCACGAGCTCGCCCGGCTGCGGCTCCGAGACCACGGCGCACCAGCCGATGCCGAGGTTGAAGACCTGCCGCAGCTCCTCCTCGTCGACGTGGCGGGCGAGCCAGGCGAACACCGGCGGCCGCGCCCAGGCGGTCCAGTCGAGCTCGGCGTGCAGGCCGTCCGGGAGCACGCGAGTGAGATTCCCGAGGATGCCGCCACCGGTCACATGTGCGAATCCACGGGCGCGGCCGCGCAGCGAGCGTGCGACGTCGAGGTAGCACCGGGTCGGAGCGAGCAGGTCGCCGCCGTCGTAGTCCTCCGCCTCGAGCACCCGGCGGATCAGCGTGAAGCCGTTCGCGTGCACGCCCGCGGATGCGAAGCCGATCACGTAGTCGTCGCGCGCAATGCCGGTGCCGTCGACGACGTTCTTCCGCTCGACGACACCGACGCAGGTGCCGGCGAAGTCGAGCTCGCCCTCGCGGTAGATGCCGGGGAGCTCCGCCGTCTCCCCGCCGACCAGTGCGACGCCCGTCGCACGACAGACGGCCGCGGCGCCCTCGACCAGCTCGGCCACCTCTTCGAGCACGATCTCGCCCGCGGCGACGTAATCGAGGAGCATCAGCGGGTCCGCACCGCACGTTGCAACGTCGTTGATGCAGTGCGCGGCGAGATCGGCACCGCAGTCGCGCAGCCGCCCGCGGCGCCGCGCGACGATCAGCTTCGTGCCGACGCCGTCGGTCGACGCCGCCAGCATCCGCTCGCCGTCGAGCGGATGCAGGCCGGCGAAGCCGCCGAAGTCCCGGGCCCCGGTCGACTCGGCGGCTTCCCGAAGCCGCGCGACGATGCTCCCGGCGGTGTCCAGCGACACTCCCGCCGCCGCGTAGCTGCCGCCGCTCAGTTGAACCGCTCCCCGTGCAGCTCCGGCCGTCCCTCCGGGCCGCCGTCGACGAAGCGGACGAGCGTGCCGCCGACGTCGACCTCCGCACCCTTGCGCTCGAGGCCGAGCAGGCTCGCCAGCGCGTCCGCCTTGGCGGTCACGTCGTCGGTCCGAAGGTGCAGCTCGGTCAGACGCCAGTCGTTCCCGGCTGCGAGCAGGTCTTCGATCCATTCGCGCGGGGGGTGGATCTCGAGCCGGTAGCCGGCGTTCGTCGCGACGAACGTGCGGCGTCCGCCGTGCTCGGTGACGCGGAGGTGGTCGTGCATCGCGCGGCCGAGCACCGACTCGTACTCGTCGTCGTCGAGCGCAACGCCGATGTGGTCGACGCGGGGCAGCCGCCAGTGACCCGGCTGGATGACGACGTTGACCGCACCGCGCTCGAGCTCCGTCAGCCTGAGCTTGAAGCCGCGGCGGTCGAGCTGCTCCCAGGAGACGCCCGCCTCGACCGAGACGTGCTCGTCGTCGACGCGCCCGTAGCGGGCAACCAGGTGGAAGCCGAGCTTGCCGACGTACCGGGCCTCGCAGTTGATGATCTCGGCCGTCACGAGGTGGTAGTGGAAGAGGCGCACGGCCCCTAGTCTTCCAGGCGGTGCTGTCGCCGTCGCTTCTCGGTCCATGGAGCCTCGAGCCGCTCCAGGTGCTCCCGACGGCGCTCGCCGCCCTCCTGTACCTGCGGCGGACGCGCACGCTTGCCTCGAGCGGCCGGCCGGTCTCGACGTGGCGGCAGGTGTGCTTCTGGTGCGGCATCGCCGTCGTCGTGCTCGCCCTGAACTCGCCGATCGATGCACTCGGCGAGCAGCACTTCTTCTTCCTGCACATGACGCAGCACGTGATGATCGGCGACCTCGCGCCCTTGCTCTTCATGCTCGGGCTGACCGGCCAGGTGCTGCGCCCGGTGCTCGCCCTGCGTCCCGTCGAGCGGCTGCGGATCCTCGCGCATCCGCTGGTCGCTCTTCCCGTGTGGGCGGTCAACCTCTACGTGTGGCACATCCCGTATCTGTACGACGCCGCGCTTCACCACGACTCGATCCACGCCCTCGAGCACTTCATGTTCTTCGCATGCGGCTGCTTGATGTGGGAGCCCGTCGTCGAGACGCTGCCGGCACCGGAGTGGTTCGGGACGGGCTGGAAGCTGGGGTACATCGCCGCCGTTCGCCTGATCGAGACGGTTCTCGGCAACGTGTTCATCTGGTCGAACACGGCGTTCTACTCGGTCTATCGCCATGCGCCGGAGTGGGGACTGACGCCGGTGCACGACCAGAACCTCGGAGGGATCGTGATGATGGCCGAGGGATCGCTGGTGACGCTCGCGGCGCTGTCGTGGCTGTTCCTGCGCATGGCGGCCGAGGGCGAGACGCGGCAGCAGCTGCTCGAGCAAGGCTTCGATCCGCGGCAGGTCAATCGCGCCGTGCGCTACGGCCGTGCCGCCGAGCTCACGAAGTCGTCGCCTCGAAGCGGAGCTTCCGCGTATCGGACGGAACGCGCGTCGGATAGTCGCGCGTGAGGCACGCCCGGCAGAGCGCGCTCTCGGGCCTGCGCGTCGCAGCCTGAAGGCCGTCGAGCGAGAGGTAGGCGAGGCTCGTCGCGCCGAGCGCGGCCCGCACTTCCTCGACGGTCGAGTGCGAGGCGATCATCTCGTCCTCTGACGCGAGGTCGATGCCGTAGAAGCACGGCGACACGACGGGTGGAGAGGAGACACGAATGTGCACCTCGGCCGCACCGGCATCGAAGAGCATCGCGACGATCTGTCGCGTCGTCGAGCCGCGCACGATCGAGTCGTCGACGACCACCAGGCGCTTGCCCTCGACCTCGGCGAGCGGGTTGAACTTCATGCGGATTCCCTGCTCGCGCATGCCTTGCTCCGGCTGGATGAAGGTCCGCCCGACGTAGCGATTCTTGATCAGGCCCTCGCTGAAGGGGATTCCGGTTGCGCGGGCGAAGCCGATCGCTGCGGGTGTCCCCGAGTCGGGGATCGGCAGCACCAGGTCGGCATCCACGGGGGCCTCGGCCGCGAGTCGCTCGCCCATGCGCACGCGCGCACCGTGAATCTCGACGCCGGCCAGGCGGGTGTCGGGGCGGGCGAGGTAGAAGAACTCGAAGATGCAGAGGCTCCCGCGTGACGTGGGCTCGACGGCCTGGATCGACTCCACGCCCCCGTCGCCGATCAGCACCAGCTCACCCGGGCGTACCTCGCGGTCGGCATCGGCGCCGACGAGGTCGAGTGCGCACGACTCGGAGGCGACGACGGTGTCGTCGCCGAGCCGGCCGAGCACGAGCGGCCGGAACCCGTGCGGGTCGCGGAAGGCGAACAGCTGGCCGTCCGCCAGCCCGACCACCGTCGCCGCGCCCTCGAGCTGCCCCATCGCCGCTGCAACGGCCTCGCCCAGCGGACGCGGATCGTCGGCGATCAGGGCGGCGATCATCTCGGAGTCGGTGGTCGATGCGAGGCGCTTGCCGGAGGCGGCGCGCAGCTCGGCAGCGTTGACGAGGTTGCCGTTGTGCCCGAGTGCGACGGTCCGTGCGCGGCCGTGGTGGAGAAGCGGCTGCGCGTTGGCCCACGCGTTCGAGCCGGTCGTCGAGTAGCGCGTGTGTCCGATCGCGAGCTCGCCTCGCAGGCCCGAGAGGTTCTGCTCGTTGAAGACCTGGGGGACGAGCCCGAGGTCGCGGAGCGCCGTCAGCCTGCCGTTCTCGCTCACGGCGATCCCGGCCGACTCCTGCCCGCGGTGCTGGAGCGCGTAGAGGCCGAAGTAGGTCAGCCGGGCGACGTCGCGCCCGGGAGCCCGCACGCCGAAGACGCCGCACATTGCTAGACGACCCCCAGCTCGACCACGTCGTCCCACGCCGGCATCTCGGCTTCTGCCGGGAGCGCGACGACGACCGCGAGGTCCGGCAAGTAGCAGTCTGTTACTTGCGGGGGGTCGAGCTGCGACCACTCGCCGGCCTCGCGGAGGGTGAGGGCGAGGCCGCCGTCGGAGACGTCGTGGGCGAGCGTGAAGCGCTCGGCGTTCTGCCACACGAAGCGCACCAGCGCGGCTCCGTGGCCGCGGAGCAGGAAGACCCGGTCGCCTGCGCGCCACCGGTTCGGGATGCGTGTGACGTCGCGGACGAGGCCGACGCACCCGACGACCGGCGTCGGCGGGATCGGGCGTCCGCCCGTCTCGTTGTAGAGCGAGACGTTCCCCGAGACGACGGGAATGCCGAGCTCCCCGGCGGCGGTCGCGATGCCCTCGATCGCCTGCACGAGCTCCCAGCCGATCTCCGGCTTCCCCGGATCGCCGAAGTTCAGGCAGTCGGTCAGCGCCAGCGGCTCGCCGCCGGCACACGCGACATTGAGCGCCGCGTCGTAGACGGCCCCGTACCCGGCAGCGAACGGGTCGCGCTCGCCGAGACGCGGGCCGTCGAGCGAGACGGCGAGACCGCGGGTGCCGTCGATTCGCAGCACCGCTGCGTCGAGCCCCGGGCGACGGACGGTGCTCGACCCGACCAGGTGGTCGTACTGCTCGAACACCCACGTCTTGGGCTCGTCGTTGACCGGGTCGACGGCCGCGTTCGCGGTCGGCCGGGCGCTCGCCGCCACCTCGTAGCGCGGGCAGAGGTCGGTGAGGTACGCCGCCGGGATCGCGCCGACGATGTCGCCGTCGAAGAAGGCGCGAAGCTCTCCGTGGTCGGCCACCTCGCCGATCACGGTGCACGGGAGCTCCCAGCGTTCGCAGGCTGCGCGAACGTCCCCGACGCGGTCGGGAGCGACGACCGCGACCATCCGCTCCTGCGACTCGGAGATCATGACTCTCCCACGGCTCGAGACCCGCCTCGCGCAGCGGCACGCGATCGAGGTACACGTCCACGCCGAAGCCGTCCGAGGCCATCTCCGACAGCGACGACGCGAGCCCGGCCGCGCCGCAGTCCTGCAATGCGACCACCAGGTTGCGCTCGACGAGCTCGAGCGAGACCTCGATCAGCGCCTTGCCACGGAACGGATCGCCGATCTGGACCGACGGCCGCTTCTCGTCGGAGCCCTCGAGATCCTGCGATGCCAGCACGGAGGCGCCGCCGATCCCGTCGCGGCCGGTCAGCGCCCCGAAGAGCACGAGCGCGTTCCCGACACCCTGCGCCTGTGCCCGGAGCACACGCTCGGAAGGCAGGAGGCCGACGCACATCGCGTTGACGAGCGGATTGGCGGCGTAGCCGGCGTCGAACGCGCATTCGCCGCCGACGGTGGGCACGCCGACGCAGTTGCCGTAGTGCGCGATCCCGGCGACGGCCTGCCGGAAGTGCCAGTCGGGCTCGCCGAAGCGCAGGCCGTCGAGCAGGGCCACCGGCCGTGCGCCCATCGCCACGATGTCGCGGAGAATGCCGCCGACGCCGGTCGCGGCGCCCTGAAACGGCTCGACCGCGGATGGGTGGTTGTGCGACTCCACCTTGAACGCGACGGCGAGGCCGCCGCCCAGGTCGATCACGCCGGCGTTGCCGCCCGGCCCCTGCAGGACCCGGTCGCCGCCGGATGGCAGCCGCCCGAGCAGGGGAGCCGAGTGCTTGTAGCCGCAGTGCTCCGACCAGAGCAGCGAGAACACCGCCAGCTCGAAGTCGTTGGGCACGCGTCCGAGCAGCTCCTCGATACGCTCGTTCTCGCCGTCGGTCAGCCCGAGGCTACGGTGCAGCGGTACGGCGACGGAGCTCAGGGAGCCAGTGTATCCGGGGCCTCCGACGCCAACGGGAAGGGCCCCGAGGCACCTGCCGTTGCATCTCACAGTTCACCCGCGACGAACGTTGAAGGAGAAGAGTGGCTCGCACCCAGAGCATCAACGGGCGGTACCTCCCGATGCTCCTCCTGCTCTCCCTGGTCTGGGGGAGCTCCTTCATGTTCATCAAGGTCGCCGACCGCCAGCTCGATCCCGCCACGCTGATTCTCGGGCGCATCGCGCTCGCCGCGGTGACGCTCGCGATCTACGTCGGACTTTCGACCGGCACGCGCGCGGCGCTGGTCGAGCTGCGCGAGCACTGGCGCCCGCTCGTGGTGGTCGGGCTCCTGAACACGGCCGTGCCGTTCTGGCTGCTCTCGTGGGGGGAGACCCGGATCGACTCCGGGACGGCGTCGATCATCCAGGCGTCCGTGCCGATCTTCACGGTGCTGCTCGCGTTCGGCTTCTTCCACGAACAGCGCGTGACCGGCAGCCGGCTGGTGGGCGTCGCCGTCGGGTTCGTCGGCGTGGCGCTGCTCGTCGGAGCGCAGCCCGCGGGGAAGATCCTCGGGGCGGTCGCGGTGGTGGGGATGGCGGTCTGCTATGCGGCCGGCGGGCTGCTGATTCGCCGGCACCTGTCGGCGGCACGTCCGCCGATCGTGGCGCTCGGGACCTCGGCCGTTGCGGCGATCGCCGTCCTGCCCGCGGGGGTCGCCCGGGCGCCGAGTTACACGCCGGACTGGAAGACGATCGGTTCGGTCGTCTTCCTCGGCATCGTCGGTACCGCGTTCGCGTACCTGCTCTTCTTCACGATCATCGCCGGGGCCGGCGCCTCGTACGCCTCGTTCGTCACCTACCTCGTGCCGCCGGTGGCGCTCGCGTACGGCGCGATCTTCCTCGGCGAGAGCGTCGGAGGAGCGGCCGTCGGCGGGCTCGTCCTCATCCTCGGCGGCGTTGCGCTCGGCACCGGGCTCTCCCGTCGCGCTCGACGTCCGGCGCCGACGGTTCCCGAGCCGTCGTTCGCCAGCGCGCCCTCCGAACCGTCGTGATCGCGCTTCGCCGGGCCACGGCGGCCGACGTCGACTGGCTGGTCGAGCTCTACACGTCGGATGACGTCGAGCCCTTCCTCTCCGGTCGGAGAACGCGCGATCGGGAGACGATCGAGGCCGAGGTCGAGCGCTCGCAGCAGGAGCCCGAGGCGTACGGCCGGATGTTGATCGACGTGGACGGTGCGCGCGCGGGCGCCTTCGGCTACAGCGACGCGGGCGGGCCGCACCGGATCGTCCAGCTCGAGGGCCTTGCCGTCCATCCCGAGTTTCGCGGCCGCCGGCTTGCAGACGACGCCTCGCGGCTCGCGCAGCGTTATCTCCTCGGCGAGCTCGGCTTCCACCGCATCGAGCTCGCGTGCTACGGGTTCAACGAGCGCGCGATCGCGCAGGCGGAGCGTTCGGGTTTCGTCCGGGAGGGCGTCAAGCGCAAGGCGTACCTGCGGCACGGCGAGTGGCAGGACGCGGTGCTCTTCTCGCTCCTCGCCGATGAGCTCGAGCCGGCGAGCGACTAGCGTTTTATCTTGAACGCCGCGCTCGTGCCCCGGATGAACAGCCGTCCGGGGATCAGCGCGACGTCGAAGACCTGATTGGCGATCCGGCCGCCGGGGATGCCGGAGTCTTCGAGCCGGTCGGTGACCTCGTCCGCGGAGTCGAGGAGCTTCTCCCCGGCGTCCATCGCACCGCCGGCGATCGGGACGATCGCCGCGGCCACGATCACACCGGTCTCGCTCGCAACGGCGCCCGACAGCTCGATGATCGATGCGCGCATCTTCTCCTCGGCGCGATCGCGAGCGTGCTCGAGGCTCGCGTCGTCGCTGCCCGTTGCTGCGAGCGCTGCGCGGATCCCGGCCACGCCCTCGGGGCGCGTTGCGAGGTAGACCGCCCCGGCCACTGCGAGGGCGAGCCACACGGCGCCGACGACGAGCGGTGCCCGCCAGGCGGGAAGCGGCCCCTGGAGCGCCAGCACGATCGCCCAGTTGACCATCACGAAGGCCGTCACGAACGCCACCGCGGCGAGCGCCGCGACGGTGAGGTTGCGCAACGCGCGGCGAATCTCCTCGTCGTGTCGCGACGCCGTCAGCTGGAGCTCGCGGAGCGCCAGCATGCCCGCGTCGCGACCGACCTGCTCGAGCAGGTCCGAGGCCGACTTCTCGGGCTCGGCTTCGGGCTCCGCGAGCTTGCCGGTCTCCTCCGTCGCCGTCTCCGCCACCGATTTCGAGTGTAGTGCTCCTCGGCCGCTGAGGCGTATCCGCCGAGCCCGACAGGCGCGCGTATGTTCGCGCTGACGGTCGACGAGGCAGCCGCGATCGACGACTACGACGAGCTCCGAAAGCGCATCCTCGCCGCCTACAAGGAACTCGAGCAGGATTGCGAGTTCGTCGTGTGCGGGGGAACGGATTCTGCAGGCTCTGCGCCTGCCCTCGATTCGCCGAAGCGGCCGAAGAACTGCACCACGCCGCCGAGCGACTCGGCCTGAGGCGGGAATGGGCTCAGGACAAGGGCCGCGTGCTGCACTATGGCCTTCCGGAGGAGCTGCGCGAGCGCGCGATCGAGCTCGGCCTTCCCCAAGCGATCACGTGGCGTGAGCTCGTCGACCGCCGTTCGGACTTCGTCACCGTCGGACGCCGGCGCGGCGAGTAACCTCGCGCCGACTCACGTCTACGGCTTGGCGGTGCAGCCTTCCAGCGTGCACTTGCCGAGGCGATGATGCCAGAACCTCCACCAGCTGAAGAGATCCGGGTGGTCGCTGCCTGCCTCGCGAGCGACGCCCATGAAGTCGATGTGGGTCGATTGGCCGAACTTGTGGTGCGTCCACACGATGACGGCGACGTTGCCGTCGAAGTAGCAGAACCGCCGCCCTGCGAGCTTGCCGGGCTGTCCGACCGCTTTGGGCGCATGGAACCAGTTACTTTCGCCGAGCCAGGACGTGCCGTTGCATTGCCCGAAGTTGGTTCCGATGCCGGCCGCCCCCTTGGCGGCGTTGTACGCAGCCGTAGCTGTACTCGCGTTTGCGAAGATCGACAACTGGAGGTGATCCGGGAAGAACACCTTGCTCTGTCCGGCCGGCGGGAGGCACTCGGCAGTCTGGATCGCACCCGCGACCGGCTTGGCGATGACCCGGCAGTTCTTGAAGATGGGGCGCGCAACGACGCCTTGGAGGCCGACGGCCTGCGTGCCGCCGGACTGCGTGCCCGTGGAGGACGTGCTCGACACGAGCTGCCCGCGAACGACACCGTCCGGGAACTTCACCGAATGCACGTTGACGTAGTAGCCGCTCGGGTTCGCGAGGATCGTCCGAATCGTGTCCGCGCTCGCGGTCGTGCACCCGGACGGTTTGTACGTCTTTCCCAGAGGGATGACGATCGGGCCTGAGACGCTCGCGCCGCCCATATGGATGTGTGCGAAGGCCGGCTGGCTGACCCCGCTCAACGTGAAGGTCCAGCAGACCTTCGTGTCGTTCAACGTGACCTTGGCGGTCCCCGAGCTCGTTGCGATCGACGTCGGCACTTCGGCGGAGCTCGCCAGCGGCACCGAGAAGCTCGTCCCGCCGGGTGTGCTCGTCGACGAGGAGCCGCGAGTCAGGAGCACGATCGCGAGCGCGGCGCCGAGCCCGACCACCGCCGCGGCGAGAAGTCCGATGAGCAGGTGCGTGCGGCGGCCGGACGGGGTCGGCCCGACGGCCCGGCTCCGTCGGCCGTGCCCTCGGCGGGCGGCGGCGCGGGCGGCCCGGGGGGCGGCGCGGCCGTCGTCGGCGGCGGGGTCGACACGGCTGCCGCAGTCGCGGCAGGCAGCGGTATCTCGCCCGGTGCGGTGGGTTGGGGCTCCCCGACCTGTGGCGGAGCCGGTGGGGGGTTGGCGTGCGACGAGCTGAGTACCGTCTCCGCCGCCGGATACGGCGCCGTCGCCCGGTCCAGTGAAGCCGCCCGAGCAGCGGCGACGAGATCGCCGCACGTCGGATAGCGGTCCTCCTTCGCTTTGGCCATCGCGGTCGCGATCACGCGATCGAGCGCGCCGGGGAGCTCAGGTCTGCGTTCGGTGACTCTCGGCGGCGGCTCGAGCAGGTGTGCCTGGAGGACCGCGACCTCAGTGTCCCTGGCGTAGGGCGCGATTCCCGTCAGACACGCGTAAAACACGGCTCCGAGCGCGTAGACGTCCGTCCGCGCATCTACTTCGCGCGCCTCGATTTGTTCCGGGGCCGAGTAGTCGGGCGTGCCGATGAAGAAGCCGGTCCGTGTCAGACCGCCAGAGGTGGACGGCTTGGCGACACCGAAATCGGTGAGGTAGACGCGGTCGGAGTCCCCGACCAAGAGGATGTTCGCCGGCTTCACGTCGCGGTGCACGAGGTCATGGGCATGAGCGGTATCGAGTGCGCCCGCGACCTGCTCGATGATGTAGAGCGTTCGCCCGAGCCCAAGCGCCCCGTCTTCGATCACCTGTCCAAGATCGCGTCCATCGACGTAGCGCATGGCGATGTACATGTACCCGTCGGCTTCTCCTGCGTCGTAGATGGGGATGCTGTTGGGATGGTCCAGCTGAGCGGCCATGTGCGACTCGCGGATGAACCGGTCTCGAAAGCTGTCGTCCCGACCCAAGATCTCCGGCGCCAGGAGCTTGAGGGCGACCTTGCGTCCCAGACGTGTCTGCTCGGCGAGATAGACGACGCTCATTCCGCCGCGTCCGAGCACCGACTCGATTCGGAAACCGGCAATCTCGGTGCCGATCCGAGTCGACGCGCTCACGACGTCAATACTAAGCCGAATTCGGGGGCTTTCCTAAAGCCGGTGCGCCTGGCCGGCGCCGAAGCGAACCGGATGAGTCAAGACGCCGCCCGCATCGTGGGCAGCGTCGCCGCGCCGGCTGCGCCCTCGGCCGTCGACAGCTCGCTGGCCCAGAGCCCGATCCACCAGTCGCCGTGCGGCATTCCGCTCTCGCGCATCACCGTCAGGAACTGTGCGATGTCGAACGGCGTTCGGCGGACGTCGACGGACAGGCGACCGTCCTCGATCTCCACGACGGCGTACTCCGCCCACGGACAAATCCGCATGACCGGCGCCGGTCGCATGAATGGGAGACCCACGCTCCCCGGGTTGACGAGGAGGGCATCCCCGTGCCGTCGCACCATCTGGAAATGTGTGTGGCCGAACGCCATCAACGGCGCCTGATGTTCGCCGAGCATCTGGTCGACCAAGTCGTCGGGCGTCGTTGGCAGGATCTCGTCCTCGAAGGAAGCCGGTGAGCCGTGCGCCGCGAACACGCGAACGGCATCGCCCAGCGGCAGCTCGACGGTGGTCTGCAGTCCACCGAGATACGCGAGATCTCCACGCGAGAGCTGAGCCGCCCACCAGCCGCCGAGCTCTACCAGCCGTCGATCGAGCTCGGTCCTGGGCGCCGGGAAGCCGTGCACGAAGTAGGCGTCCCAGTTCCCCATGACGGTGGGGCAGCCAAGCCCTCGCACACGCTCCATCGACTCCACCGGCTGCGGGCCGACAGCGATGTCGCCAAGACAGGCGATCTCGTCGACACGGACCTGCTCGAGGTCGCGGAGCACTGCGTCGAGCGCGAGGGCGTTGCCGTGAACGTCTGCGATGAGTCCGAGGCGCATGGTTCCCGCCTATCCGACTCGACCGCCGAGGCTGTCCAGACGGCTCCGCAGACGCTGCTGGGCTGCGACGTCGCCGAGCCTGTCGGCGAGTCCCTCAGCCTGGCGCCACAAGTCGACGGCGCGCTCCATCGCGTCCAGCGACTCGGCGCGTGTCCCTGCGCGCTCGAGGTAGTCCAGCGCCTTCCAGAGATCGTCGCTCCGCGCGAAGTAGTTCGCGAGCACCTCGAGTCGGTCGTCGAGCGAGTCGGCGAACAACGTCTCGAACGCGTGGCCGACCGTCCCGTAGAGCAGCCGACGCCTGGCCGGGGTCAGCGTCGACAACGAAGCAGTGCGCAACAGGCCGTGGCGGAACACATACTCCGGCTCGGGATAGCGGCTGAACTCGCGGACGATGTCGGCGCGTAGGAGGATGGCGAGCTCGTCTTCCAGGTTCTCGGTCTCGGCCACGTGCTCCAGGATCCGGAGCGGAAAGCTGCGCCCGACGATGGCGGCCATCTGGGCGAGCTTTCGTGCCTCAAGCGGAAGGCGGTCGATGCGGGCCACGAGCAGGCTCTCGAGCGTCGGTGTGAGGACACGAACGGTCTTCGTCGCCCAGGTTCCGCCCCGGGGGGACGCCCTCCCATCACTGAAGGCGCTGAGCAGCTCCTCGAGGTACAGCGGGTTCCCCTCGGCGCCGCTGACGATCTGCTCGAGCTCGATCTGGCTCAGTGCGGCACTCTGCGCGTGCAACGCGAGCAGGTCCCGCGCCTCGTCGTCCGAGAGCGGGCTGAGGTTGAGCTCGGCCGTGCGATGCGCGAAGTTCGCGAGGACGTGAACCCGGAGCTTCCACCCCTCTGACTCCGGATCGACCCGAGACGTTCCGACGAACAGGATCGGAGACGCGTCCGCGAGCCCCAAGAGACCCTCGGCGAGCTCGCGCGACGACGGATCGATCCAATGGAAGTCCTCGATCGCCACCACGACGGGTCCACGGGCCGCAAGCGCCGTCAACCACGTGCCGTACGCGTGGTGGATCTCGGCGGCGAGGTCCTCCGGCGGCAGGCGTCCCAGACGCTCGTCGTCGGCCTCGTCGAGCTTGACGCCCAGCAGCCGTGCCAGGCACGGGAGCACCTCTTGGACTTGCGACGCCGGCAGCAAGCCGAGTGTCGCCCGCAGTTTTGTCCGAACGGCGATCTCGGCCTGGCCTTCCTCAGCGCCGATCCATTTGCGGAGCATCTCGATGAAAGGGCCGTAGAGAAGCTCGGCGCCGTATGAGAGGCATTGGCCTTCGAGCCACGTGACCCGGCCTGCCGCCAGCGCTCGAACCTCGGCGAGCAGTCGGGTCTTTCCTAGGCCTGCATCGCCGACGATCAACGCGAGTTGACCGCGGCCGGCGGTCAGTTCCTCGACGATCGAGGTCAGCCTCGCCATCTCCGGCCCGCGCGCGACGAGCGGGCCGCGCTGGTAGGGCTCCGTCGCTGCTTGGGCACCGACGAGGCGCCACGCCGGCACCGGCTGGACGCGTCCCTTGACGGAGAATTCGCCGAGTGCCTCGAGCACGAAGTGAGGGAGGACGCTCTTCGCCGTCGCCTCCCCGACGACAACGGTTCCGGGCTCCGCAGCGGACTGCAGGCGTGCCGCCACGTTTGTCGTGTCGCCGAGCGATACCGACTGGGGGTCTGACGCTCCGACGAGCCCAACGGCCATGACGCCGGTGTTGATGCCGACGCGCGCGTTGAAGTCGGAGATTCCCCACGCAGCCTCGACCTCATACGAGTACTCGGCGACGACTTCGAGGATGCGCAGTGCGCCGCGAGCAGCGCGCTCGGGATCGTCCTCGTGCGCGACCGGCACCCCGAAGTAGACCGCGATCCCGTCGCCCATGAGCGCCTGGACCTTGCCGCCGAATTGCTCGACTGCCTGGCACATCCTCGTCACGCACTCTCCGATCACGACCTTCACCTCGTCCGGCGAAAGCTGCTCCCCCAACGCTGTCGATCCGACGATGTCGGCGAACAGCGCTGTGACCGGCCGAAGCTCGTCCCCCGCGGCCGAATCGGGCAGGCGGCTCTGACGAGGTCGCGCGGGCCTCCCGACTGGCGTCTCGTTGGAAGCCGAGACGGGCTGAGCCTGCGGTTCGGCTGCCATTTCGATCCCGTCGGCCGAGGGAGGCGGCGCGGCCGGTTGCCCGGGCCCTCGTTGCGGGGCGAGCACGGTCTCCATCGAGACGGCTGCGTCACGCTCCACCACGATCGTCGTTCCACCGACCGCGACGACGTCCCCGGCATGGAGCGGCGTGACGTCGTTGATTCGTTCGCCGTTGACCCAGGTGCCGTTCAGAGAACGAAGATCCTCGATCTGGAGGACGCCGTCGACCAGGCGCACGATCGCGTGTTGGCGTGAGAGCTCCGGGTCGTCGATCACGATGTCGGCGCTCGTCCGTCCGACGACGAGTTCCGACTCGACCTCGAACTGATGCCCGGCCAGCGGGCCGGCCTGCATCCGAAGCGTAGGCACAGTCGAACCCAAGTCTAGTTCCGGACGCCTCGACCGATCGGAGTCCGGCCCAACCAATCGCCCGATCTGCGGGTTCGGCTGCCTCGCTCCTGCAGCAGCCCGCTGAGCCGGAGCATCGTATTCTCGTCTCGTCAGAAGGAGAACGAGGGGGTGAGGGCGACGCTGGAAAGCTGCCGCGTGCGGCGTAGCTAGCCGCCGCTGGCGGCGTATGCTGCGCTCCCCGTCTCGGCGAGGGCGGCCTGTGCGGCGGCGAGGCGGGCGAGGGGCACGCGGAACGGCGAGCAGCTCACGTAGTCGAGCCCGAGCCCGTGGCAGAAGGCGATGGAGCGCGGGTCGCCTCCGTGCTCGCCGCAGATGCCGAGCTTCAGCCCCGGCGCCACTGCGGCCTGCCGCGCTCGACGGCGATGCGCATCAGATCGCCGACGCCGTCGATGTCGATGGTCTCGAACGGGTTGCTCGCGAGCACGCCGTCCTCGAGGTAGCGGGTGAGGAAGTTGCCCTCGGCGTCGTCGCGCGAGAAGGCGAGCGTCGTCTGCGTCAGGTCGTTCGTCCCGAACGAGAAGAAGTCGGCGACCTCGGCGATCTCGTCGGCGCGCAACGCTGCGCGTGGCACCTCGATCATCGTGCCGACGAGATGGTCGAGCTCCGGGGCCTCTTCGGCCCAGACCTTCTCGGTGAGGTCGCGGAGCCGGGCCAGCTCCTCGCGGAACCCGACGAGCGGGTGCATCACCTCGACCAGCGGTGCCTCACCGGTCCGTGCGCGCACGGCCGACGGCCGCACGTGCGATCGCCCTGATCTGCATCTCGTAGATCTCCGGGATACATCAGGCCGAGCCGGCAGCCGCGCGTGCCGAGCATCGGATTGGCCTCGCGCAAGGCGCGGATCCGGGCGCGGCATGCGTTCGTCCGTCGCTTGCTCCTCCGGCGGCAGGAACTCGTGCAGCGGCGGATCGAGCAGCCGGATCGTCACCGGCAGCCCGCTCATCGCCTCGAAGATCCCCTCGAAGTCGGACTGCTGGAAGGGAAGCAGCCGTTCCAGGGCTGCCCGCCGTCCCGGCCTCGCTGTCGGCGAGGATCATCTCCTGCACGACCGGCAGCCGCTCGTCGCCGAAGAACATGTGCTCGGTGCGGGCCAGGCCGATGCCCTCGGCGCCGAACGCGCGGGCGCGCACCGCATCCTCGGGCGTGTCGGCGTTTGCCCGAACGCGCAACCGTCGGTGTTCGTCGGCCCATGCGAGCACCGTTTCGAAGTCCTCGCTGGGCCGGGGCGGGACGAGCGGCACCGCGCCGATGAAGACGCTTCCGGTGCCGCCGTCGATGGTGACGAAGTCACCTTCGACGAGCGAGTGTGACCCGATCGTGGCCGTCCGGGCTGCCTCGTCGATGTTCAGGTCGGAGCATCCGGCGACACACGGCTTGCCCATTCCGCGAGCGACGACCGCCGCGTGCGAGGTCATGCCGCCGTGCACGGTCAGGATTCCCTGGGCGGCGATCATCCCGTGGATGTCGTCCGGCGTCGTCTCGAAGCGGACGAGCAGCACCGGGCCCGACTTGGCGCGCTCGACTGCACGGTCGGCATCGAAGACGATGCCGCCGCCTGCGGCCCCGGGCGACGCATTCAGGCCCTTCCCGGCCGGCTCGACGGCCGCAGCGGGATCGATCATCGGATGCAGGAGCTGGTCGAGCTGCGCCGCGTCGAGTCGCATGATCGCCTCGTCCCGCGTGATCAGCCCTTCGTCGACCATCGCGACGGCTGCCTTGAGCGCCGCTGCCGCCGTGCGCTTCGCCGATCGCGTCTGGAGCAGGAACAGGCGATCGTCCTCGACCGTGAACTCGATGTCCTGCATGTCGCGGTAATGGCGCTCGAGGCGGCCCATCGTGTCGATCAGCTGCGCGTAGGGGCCGGGAAGCAGTGCCCGCATCGCCTCGATCGGCTGCGGCGTTCGGATGCCTGCGACGACGTCCTCGCCCTGGGCGTCCGCGAGGAACTCCCCGTAGGGCCCCGGCTCGCCGGTCGACGGGTCCCGGGTGAACGCGACGCCGGTCCCGGAGCGCTCGCCCTTGTTGCCGAACACCATCTGCACGACGCTGACGGCTGTGCCGAGGTCGTCCGGGATCTCGTGCGCACGGCGGTAGACCCGGGCGCGCGGGGTGTTCCACGACTGGAACACGGCCTCGACTGCGCGCAGCAGCTGTGCACGCGCGTCGTCGGGAAACTCCTCGCCTGCATCCTCGCGGTAGATCTGCCGGAACGTCCCGACCAGCGCGATGAGATCGTCGGCGTCGAGGTCGGTGTCGTGCTGCACACCGCGTTCCCGCTTCAACGTGGCCAGTGCGCTGTCGAAGCGATGGGCATCGACGCCGGCGACCACCTCGCCGAACATGTGGACGAGCCGACGGTACGAGTCGTACGCGAAGCGAGGGTTTCCCGTCCGCGCAGCCAGTCCGGCGGCTGCAGCTTCGCCGAGCCCGATGTTGAGGATCGTGTCCATCATCCCCGGCATCGAGACCGCTGCGCCCGAACGGACCGAGACGAGCAACGGGTCGTCGCTGGAGCCGAAGCGTCGACCCGCGTCGTCCTCGAGGCGTCCGACGTGCTGGTCCACCTCGGCCTCGAGGCCCTCGGGCAACCGCCCGGTCTCGAGGTAGGCGCGGCACGCGTCCGTCGTGATCGTGAAGCCGTGCGGGACGGGGATCCCGAGCTGCGTCATCTCGACGAGACCCACGCCCTTGCCCCCGAGCAGCTCGCGACCGCCGGCCGCCGGCTCGTCGAAGTCGAAGACGTAGCGAATTGCCATTGCGGGACGCGAGCCTAACGCCCGCGGATCCGATGCCAGGCGGGACGGGCGGCTCTCATCTCCGCTGCTCGACCAGTCCGATGATGCGATGCGAGATCTCCTCGATCGAGAGCTCGCTCACCTCGAGAACCGGGCAGCCGAGCCGCCGGTGCACCTGCTCCGCGTACTCGAGCTCCGCGTAGATCTCGACGAGGCTCGCGTACTTCCGGTCGCCACGCATCCAGCGGATGCGCTCCCCGCGAATCTCGGACAGGCGCTGCGCATCGATCGTGAGCCCGACGACCTTGCCCGTCTCGACCTGGAAGAGCGCGGCCGGAGGGTCGATGCCTTTCACGAGCGGCACGTTCGCCGCCTTCCAGCCGAGATAGCCGAGGTAGATGGAGAGCGGCGTCTTCGACGTGCGCGAGACGCCGACGAGGACGACGTCTGCCTCGTCCAGCCCGGATGGAACGCCGTCGTCGTACTTGACGGCGAACTCGATCGCCGACATTCGCTTGAAGTACGCGTCGTCGAGGGGTGGCCGGGCGCGTGGCGTCATCCGCGCCGCCTGGCCGGACACCTTCGCCACCGCCTCGATCGGGTGGCCGAGGAGATCGCAGTAGTGCAGCCTGGCCCGGCGACAGAGCGTCCGCATCGTCTCACGCAGCTCCGGCTCGACGAGCGTGTAGACGACGACCGCGCGGCGTCCTCGCATGCGGTCGACGGCGAGCTGGAGGTCGGCAGCCGTCTCGACGCGCGGGTGGCGGACCTCGCGAAACTCCTGCTCCGGGAACTGCGCCTCGAGCGCCTGGACGAGGCGCTGCGCGGTCTCGCCCGTCGAGTCGGACACGGTGTGCAGTTCGACCGCGTTCACGCGAGTCAGGGTGACGCGGTGACCTCTGCCGGCTCGCTGCCGCGGCGCGCGACGCCGTCCTCCTCGGCCGCGCGCGCGACCGCCGCGGCGACGGCCGTGACGACCTCGCGGTTGAAGACACTCGGGACGATGTAGTCGGGCGCGAGCTCCTCCTCCGAGATCGTCGCCGCGATCGCGTGACCGGCTGCGACCTCCATCCGTTTCGTGATCGTCGAGGCGTGGACGTCGAGTGCGCCCCGGAAGATCCCCGGGAAAGCGAGCACGTTGTTGATCTGGTTCGGGTAGTCGGACCGGCCCGTCGCGATCACCGTCGCGAAGTCGTCGATCTCCTCGGGTGTGACTTCGGGTGTCGGGTTCGCCATCGCGAACACGATCGCGTGGGACGCCATCCGCCTGATGCCGGCAGCCGTGACTGCGTGCGGTTGCGAGAGCCCGATGTACACGTCGGCCCCCGCGAGGACGTCGTCGGCGCTCCCACGCTCGTTCTCGGGGTTCGTCTCCTCCGCGTACTGCACCTTCACGCCGTCGAGCCCCGGCCGGCCTCGGTAGACGGCGCCCTGCGTGTCGCAACCGACGATCCGACGAACCCCCGCTGCGCGCAACGTGGCTGTCACCGCCACCCCTGCGGCGCCGACACCGGTGAGCACGACCTTTACTTCCTCCGCCTTCTTGTCGACGACGCGCAGCGCGTTGAGGAATGCGGCGAGCACGACGACGGCGGTCCCGTGCTGGTCGTCGTGGAAGACAGGGATGTCGAGTGACTCCCGCAGGCGGCGCTCGACCTCGAAGCAGCGCGGTGCCGAGATGTCCTCGAGGTTGATTCCGCCGAAGCCGGGCGCGATCGCCTCGACCGCCGCGACGATGCCGTCGGTGTCGGTGGTCGAGAGGCAGATCGGCCACGCGTCCACGCCGCCGAACTCCTTGAAGAGGAGTGCCTTTCCCTCCATCACCGGCATCGCGGCCTCCGGGCCGATGTTGCCCAGCCCGAGCACCGCGCTGCCGTCGCTGACGACGGCGACGGTGTTGCGCTTGATCGTCAGGTTCCAGGCGGCGTCCGGATCGGCGGCGATCGCCTGACAGACGCGCGCGACGCCGGGCGTGTAGGCCATCGACAGGTCGTCGCGGGTCTTCACCGGCGCGTTCGAGTTCATGTGGATCTTCCCGCCGAGGTGGAGCAGGAACGTTCGGTCGGAGACGTGCTCGACTTCGACCCCGTCGACCGCGCGGCAGGCGCGGACGATCGCCTCGGCATGGTCCGCGTCCGTCGCGAGGACGGACACGTCGCGCACCTTGCTGTTCGCCTCGGCGCGGACGAGATCGATCGCGTCGAGCAGCCCGCCCGCGTCGGCGATCGCGCGGGCGAGATCGGCGAAGGTGCCCGGGCGGTTGTCGAGACGGACGCGGAGGGTGACCGAGAACGACGCGGAGTAGTGCGCCATGCCGTGAGCCTATCGCCAGCGACCTCTCTTTGAGTCTCTCGTAGGATGGCGGCATGACCCGCTACCTCCACACGATGTATCGCATCACCGACCCGGCGCGCAGCCGGGATTTCTACGAGGCGCTCGGCCTGGAGTTTCGCCGTGAGATGGACATCGTCCGCGGCGGGGAGACCGAGGCGACGAACTACTTCTTCGGCGTCCCGGGCCAGGACGAGGAGCTCGAGCTGACCTTCAACCACGACGGTCGCACCTATGAGCTCGGCACCGGCTACGGGCACATCGCCGTCGGCGTCGACGACCTCGCGGCGACGCTCGCCGAGTTGCACGGGCAGGGAATCGACCCCGAGCGGGAGCCGTATCGCGTCCGTGAGGGCGGGTCGTTGATCTGCTTCGTACGCGACCCAGACGACTACCGCATCGAGCTGATCGACCAATCCGGCGCGTAGGGCCTGGAAGACCGCTAGAGCCATCGCCGTCGACAGCATCCATCGGCCGCGGGTCAACGTCACGGGGCAGATTCCCGATCGAGTGCTGGCGGCCCTCGCGGCCGACTTCGACATCGTCGACTCGCCCGTGGACGTCGACGGCATCCTCTCGCTGATCCCGACGAAGGTCGACGACGAGTTCCTCGCGCGTGCGGGGCCCCGTCTTCGGATCGTCGCGAACTACGGCGTCGGGGTCGACAACATCGATCTCGGTGCCGCGCGCGCACGTGGGATCGTGATCGCGAACACCCCGGACGTGCTGACGAAGGCGACCGCCGAGCAGGCGATCGCGTTGACGCTTGCGTTGCTCCGCCGGGTCGTCGAAGGAGATCGTTTCCTTCGCCGACGCTGCGAGTGGACGTTCTCGGTGGAGTTCATGCTCGGCGAGAGCCTCGACGGCAAGACCGTTGCGATCATCGGTCCCGGCCGCATCGGCCGGGAGACGGCTCGGCTGGCGGAAGCGCACGGCGCGACGGTCGTCTTGGTCGGCCGAGGCGATTCGCTCGCCGACGCGCTGGGGAGAGCCGACATCGTGAGCCTGCATGTCCCCGCGACAGCGGAGAATCGTCACCTGATCGACGAGGACGCTCTCGAGATGATGAAACGAACCGCCGTGCTCGTGAACACGGCGCGCGGAACGATCGTCGACGAGGCTGCTCTCGTCCGCGCGCTTCGCTCGGGTCGGATCGCCGGAGCCGCACTGGACGTCTTCGAATTCGAGCCCACCGTCAGTCCGGAACTGCTCGAGCTCGAAAACGTCGTCCTCACGCCGCATCTCGGAAGCGCCACGCGCGACACGCGCGAGGCGATGGGTCTCCTGGCGGTTTCCGCGCTGCGGTCCTTCTTGATCGACGGCGTCCTGCCGCCGAACGTCGTGCCGTGAGCGCGTTACGTGGGCAGGATCCCGGAGAGGCTCCAGATGCGTGGAGCGTCCGGGACGAGCCGGAGCAGCACACCGGGCCTCGATCGCCGAGCGTCGGCGAAGCGCTCGCCGCTGTCCGCTCCGAGATACCGGCTCGCGATCTCCGCGCGTGCGGACGTGACGTCGCCTTCGACGAGATCCGCCGCACCGCGCACCTCGACGCCGCGAAACGGTGGGACCGCCTCGAACACGACGAGAATGCACTGCCGGTTGCGGGCGAGGTGACCCAGCTTCACGTCGCCCTCCGCGATCACGACCTCGAACGCCTCGCCGGTCCAGCGAAACCAGACCGGCGTCACGAGTGCCGTCCCGTCCTTGCGGTACGTCGTCAGCACCGCCGGCGAGGGGCCCTCGAGCAGCGTGCGCACGCTTTCGAGCGACTCTTCCGTCATGATCGACGAGGGTAGACGGTGCTCGTCCTCTACGACAGCCCGGTCTCGGGCAACTGTTACAAGGTGCGCCTGTTGCTGGCCCACCTGGGCGTCGCCTACGAGCGGCGCGAGGTCGACGTGGTCGACCGGTCACGTCGACCGGAGCTGCTCGGCGAGCTCAACCCGGCGCTGCGGGTGCCGACGCTCGTGCTCGACGACGGTCGGCCGCTCGCCGAGTCGAACGCGATCCTCTGGTACTTCGGTGACGGCACCCGCTTCGTCCCGGCCGATCGCTACGAGCGTGCGCAGGTTCTGCAATGGCAGTTCTTCGAGCAGTACGAGCACGAGCCCTCGCTCGCGGTCGTGCGCTTCTGGCTCGCCTATTCGGGGGAGCCGGAGGCGTACGCCGACCGTGTGGAGAGCCGCCGCGCCGCCGGTTACAGGGCGCTCGACGCGATGGAGCGGCACCTCGCCGGGCGCGACTGGCTCGTCGGAAGCGGCATGACGATCGCCGACATCTCGCTCTATGCGTACACCCATGTCGCGCACGAGGGTGGATTCGACCTCGCCGGTTATCCGGCGATCCAGGCCTGGCTCGAGGGCGTCGCCGCGGAGCCGGGGCACGTGCCGATCGACGCCTGACGGGTCCCGCGGTGGTCGGCTCGGCCCGCCTCCGGCAACCGGCACAGACTTGTCACAGTCACGTTTCACACGTGTGACGCCGGCGCCGCTACGTTCGTTGCATGGCAAGCGAACGGGGCGAAGGCGGTACGCGCGGCGACTCCGTGGGGACCGGCTGTCGTGGTCGAACGGCTCGCACTCCCTCAACGCGCCGGCGAGAAGCGGTTCTCGTCCGTGCTCGAGCTCCTGGAGACGGCTCGTGGCGAGCGGCTCGTTCGCTTCGCGTACTCCACCGACGGTGTCGTGCGTCGCGGCCCGGTCACGCTGCGCGAGCGTGACCTCGCTCGGCTCCGCGCCGAGCTCGAACGTCGACCCGCCCTCGGCGAGCTGCTGTGGCTCGAGGGACGCGGTGAGGCCTAGACGAGGGCGGAGACCGACAACTGGGCGGCGTCGATCAGCGAGCCCATGATCAGCGCGCCGTCGACGGAACCGAGGAGCGCATCGACCGCGTGCTCGGGGTGCGGCATCAACCCGAGGACATTCCCCTCGGCGTTGATCACGCCGGCGACATCGGCGACCGAGCCGTTCGGGTTCGAGCCCGGCCCGTAGCGCAGAGCGATCTGGCCGGCCGCCTCGAGCTCCGCCAGCAGGTCGTCGTCGGCGAACCAGCACCCCTCGCCGTGCTTCACGGGGAGCCAGAGCTCCTGCCCGGCCCGGCATCGTGAGAGGAGCGGCGTCTCGGCCCGTTCGACCAGCACCGGGACGTCCCGGCAGACGAACGAAAGCGACGCGTTCGGCCGGAGAACGCCCGGCAGCAGGCCGGCCTCGGTCAGGATCTGGAAGCCGTTGCAGATCCCGAGCACGGGACCGCCGTCGCCGGCGAAGGCGCCGACTGCCTCGAGGATCGGGGAGAAGCGTGCGAGCGCTCCGCAGCGCAGATAGTCGCCGTACGAGAACCCCCCGGGGAGCACGACGGCGCGCGTGCCCGCAGGGAGGCTCGGATCCGTGTGCCAAACCCGGCGCGCGTCGGCGCCGAGCCGCGCCAGTGCAAGCTGCGCGTCCCGGTCGTCGTTCGACCCGGGAAAGACGACGACCGCGACCAGCGGGCGGTCCTGAGCGCTGCTCATTCGGCCCCGAGCTCGATCGCGTAGCTCTCGATCAGGGGATTGGCGAGCAAGCGGGCGCACATCGCCTCCAGCTGGCTGCGCGCCTCGACGGGGTCGTCGGTCGCGAGCTCGACGTCGACCACCTTGCCGATCCGCGTGTCCGCGACGTCGAAGCCGAGATGCCGGAGCGAGTTCGAGACGGCCTGGCCCTGCGGGTCGAGGATCCCCGGCTTCGGGCGAACGAGCACGGTCGCCTTCATTCGAGCACCACGGACGGCCGTGCGACGTACGACGCGAATTCGACACCGGTGAGCGCTCGAACGCCTCGAGATAGCGAAGCCTGGTCCCCGCGACGACCTCGTCCGGCAGCTCCGGGCCGGGCTCGGTCTTGTCCCAGCCCAGCGACTCGCAGTAGTCGCGCACGAACTGCTTGTCGAACGACGGCTGTGCGCCCCCGGGCCGGTAGTCGTCCGCGGGCCAGAAGCGCGAGGAGTCGGGGGTGAACGCCTCGTCCGCGAGCACCAGCGTGCCGGTCTCGTCGACGCCGAACTCGAGCTTCGTGTCGGCGAGGATGATCCCGCGTTCGAGCGCGTGCGCGGAAGCGAAGCCGTAGAGGGCGAGGGCCGCCGCCTCGACCTCGTCGAACCGCTCGACGCCCACGAGCTCCGCCGCCGTCTCGCGGTCGATGTTCTCGTCGTGGCCCGTCGTCGCCTTCGTCGCCGGCGTCACGATCGGCTCCGGGAGCTGCTCGCTCTCGGCCAGCCCTGCAGGGAGTCGATGGCCGCAGACGGCGCCGGTCTCCCGATAGTCGCTCCACCCGGAGCCGGCCAGATACCCACGCACGACGCACTCGATCGGCAGCATCTCCAGTCGTCGGCACTCGGTCGTCCGGCCGTCGTCTCCGAGCCCGAGCAGGTGATTCGCGACGATCGTGCGGGTGCGGGCGAACCAGAAGCCGGACAGCCCGGTGAGGACGCGACCCTTGTCGGGGATCGCCGTCGGAAGCACGACGTCGAACGTCGAGATGCGATCGCTTGCGACCAGGCGCAGCCGGTCGTCGTCGAGGGCGTAGAGCTCGCGTACCTTGCCGCTTCCGACGTGCAGGGCCTCAGGCATGAACGGGTACCTCCTTGAGGTCGAGACGGCGCAGCCGGTCGAAGGCGCCGTCGAGGTGGACGATGGTCGCGTCGAGATCGAAGACCTGCGTGAGGTCCGCGTCGGACAGGTGCGCGGTGATCTCGGGGTCTGCGCGAACGAGCTCTTCGAAGTCGAGCTCCTCGTCCCACGACCGCATCGCGCTTCGCTGCACGGCGCGATAGGCCACTCCTCGATCGACGCCGTGCTCCACGAGCGCCAGGAGCAATCGGTGTGAGAAGAAGAGCCCATGCGACGCCCAGAGGTTCCGCTCCATGCGATCGGTGTGCACGACGAGCCCGTCGACGAGCCAGGTGAACCGGTCGAGCATGTAGTCGAGCGCGAGGAACGCGTCGGGAATGACAACCCGCTCGGCGGAGGAGTGGGAGATGTCGCGCTCGTGCCAGAGGACGACGTTCTCGAGGCCGACGGGAGCTGCGGCGCGTACGACGCGCGCGAGGCCCGAGATACGCTCGGCGACCTTCGGGTTGCGCTTGTGCGGCATCGCCGACGAGCCCTTCATCCCGGCCGCGAACGGCTCTTCCACCTCGCGCACCTCGGTGCGGGCGAGATGCCGGATCTCGGTCGCGAACCGGTCGAGCGAGGCGGCGCACAGTGCGAGGGCGCACAGCAGCTCGGCGTGCCGGTCTCGCGCGATCACCTGCGTCGACACCGGATCGGGCTCCAGCCCGAGACGGTTGCAGGCGATCTCCTCGACGCGTGGGTCGATGGCGCCGTACGTGCCGACGGTGCCCGACAGCTGGCCGACCCGGCAGGTCTCCAGGGCCCGCTCGATGCGGCGGCGCGTGCGGTCGAGCTCGAAGGCCCAGCCCGCGAGCTTCCACCCGAACGTCGTCGGCTCCGCGTGGACTCCGTGCGAGCGCCCGATGCAGATCGACCGTCGGTGTTCCTCGGCCCGCCGAACGATCGCGCTGCACGCCCGATCGACCCCGGCCAGCAGCAGCGCGCCGCCGTCTCGGATCTGCAGCGCCAGTGCGGTGTCGAGGACGTCCGAGGAGGTCAGGCCGTAGTGCACCCAGCGGCCCTCCGGCCCGAGCTGCTCGGCGACAGCGTCGACGAACGCCGCGACGTCGTGGTCGGTCGTTCGCTCGAGCTCGGCGACACGCTCAACCGTCGGCGGTACCGCGCGTCCACGGATCGAGGCCACGTCCGCGGCCGGCACCGTGCCGAGCTCGGCCCAGCCGTCGAGTGCCGCCAGCTCGACGTCCAGCCAGCGTTCGAGCTTGCCCTCGTCCGACCAGATGCGAGACATCTCCGGACGGGCATAGCGGGCGATCACTCCGGGCAGTGTAGAGCGCGCCGAGGCCGGCGCCCCTCGTTCAGGTGAGTGCGAGAATGCGCGCCGCGAGTGCTGCGGCGTTCTTCGCGTTGTCGACGCCGACCGTCGCCACCGGCACCCCGGGGGGCATCTGCACGATCGACAGGAGCGCGTCGAGGCCGTCGAGGACCGAGAGCGACGAGCGCAGCGGAACGCCGATCACGGGGAGCTCGGTGTGAGCCGCCACGACCCCGGGCAGCGCCGCGGCAAGGCCGGCACCGCAGATCAGCACCTTCAGCCCGCGGCCCGCGGCGGAGCGTGCATAGTCGGCCACGGCGTCAGGCGTGCGGTGCGCCGAGCGAACCTCGAGCTCCCATCCGATGCCACGCGCATCGAGCTCGTCGACGGCCGGTTGCATGCGCGCCCGGTCCGACTCCGATCCGACGAGGATGCCGACGGCGAGCTCAGCCATCGACCGCCGCCGCGATGTCGCGCCTGAAGCGGACGCCCTCGAAGGACACGAGGTCGACGGCTCGATAGGCGTTGCTGCGTGCGTCGGCCACGGTTGCTCCCGTCCCGGTCACGGAGACGATTCTGCCGCCCATCGTGACGACGCGCCCGTCACGCACGGCGGTCCCGCCCTGGAAGACGAGTGCGCCGTCTGCCGCCGCTGCTTCGAGGCCGTGGATCGCCACGCCGGCATAGTCGCTCGATTCCGGATAGCCCGGCGACGCGAGGACGACGGTCACCGCCGACGACTCGTCGGTAGCCACCGTGGTGCGCGAGAGATCGCCGCGGGCGGTGTGCGCGAGCACGTCGAGCAGGTCTCCCTGCAGGCGCGGCATCAGCACCTGCGTCTCCGGGTCGCCGAACCGCGCATTGAACTCGAGCACCTTCGGCCCCTCGTCGGTCAGCATCAGTCCTGCGAACAGGCAGCCGACGAACGGCGTGCCGCGACGCCAGAGCTCGGCGATCACCGGTCGATGCACCGCCTCGGTCAGGGATTCGAGGTCGCCGAGCCACGGCACCGGTGAGTAGGCGCCCATGCCGCCCGTGTTCGGGCCGGTGTCGCCGTCGCCGATCCGCTTGAAGTCCTGCGCGGCGGCGACCGGCACGACCTCCTGGCCGTCCGAGAGCGCGAAGACCGAGACCTCCGGGCCTTCGAGCAGCTCCTCGATCACCATGCCGCCGCCGAGGGCCTGGACGCTTCGCAGCGCGACCTCGAGCTCGTCGGACGTCCGGCAGACGAACACGCCCTTCCCCGCTGCGAGGCCGTCCGCCTTCACCACGCACGGTGGTCGCGCGACCGACAGCGCCTCCGCCGCCGGCACGCCCGCAGCGCGCAACACGTCCTTGGCGAACGACTTCGAGCCCTCGATGCGCGCCGCAGCGGCGCTCGGCCCGAACACCGCGATGCCGTTCCGGCGCAGCTCGTCGGCGACGCCTGCCACGAGCGGTCCCTCGGGCCCGATGACCGCAAGCTCGATCCCGAGCGTGAGCGCGAGCCCGAGCAGCCCGTCCCGGTCGTCCGCCCGGACGGGATGGCACCTCCCGAGTGCCGCGATGCCCGGGGTTGCCGGGGGCGGCGTGCAGCTCGGTGAGGCTCGGGCTCTGCGCAAGGCGCCACGCGAGCGCATGCTCGCGCGCCCCCGCCCCGACGAGCAGCACGTTCACGCGCCGATCCTACTCGGGAGGGTTCCGGCGTTCTCTGGACCGGCGACGCTCGGCGTCCTGCAGCCGCCACAGCTTCTCGTCGGGATCGTCGCGCTTGCCGCGCAGGACGTACCAGGCGAGCACGACGGTCACGGTGACGGGCACGACGGCCGACAGGATGAGCACGACCTCGAGTGCCGCGTTCCCGCTCGCCGCGACCACGTGGGTCAGGCGAGCACGCGCTCGCGGGCGGCGCCGACGCCGACCAGCTCGACCGGGATGCCGAGGTCGTCGGCCACGAACCCGACGTACGCGCAGGCAGCTGCCGGCAGCTCGCGCACGCTGGTGGCCTCGTCGAGGGGCTCGCGCCAGCCGCGGAGGACCTGCCACACCGGCGCCGCGTGGTGGAAGTCGGACTGATGTGCAGGGAAGTCGCGCGTTTCGCGCCCGTCGGGCAGGCGATACGCGACGCACACGGGGAGCTCGTCGAACGCCGACAGCACGTCGAGCTTCGTCAACGCGAGGGCCGTCATGCCGTTCAGCCGGACGGCGTAGCGCAGCGCCACGAGATCGAGCCACCCGCAGCGCCGTTCGCGTCCCGTGACCGTTCCGTACTCGCCGCCGAGCTCGCGGAGGCGCTCCTGGTCCGGCCCGGCGATCTCGGACGGGAACGGGCCTTCGCCGACGCGTGTCACGTAGGCCTTCGACACACCGAGGACGCGATCGATCCGCGTGGGCCCGATGCCGATCCCGGTCGGGGCGCCCGACGCGATCGGGTTCGACGAGGTCACGAACGGGTAGGTGCCGTGATCGAGGTCGAGGAGCGTCGCCTGCGCGCCCTCGAAGAGCACGCGCTTTCCGTCGCGGAGCGCCTGGTCGACGAGGAGCGACGCGTCTCCGACGTATGGCGCAAGCCGCTCGGCCAGCGCCGCCGTCGTCTCCCACACCTCCTCGAGGTCGAACGGCGCGACGTCGTAGACCTTCGACAGCCAGACGTTCTTCTCGGCGAGTGCGACCTCGAGCTTCTGGCGGAGGATCTTCGCGTCGAGCACGTCCTGGACGCGAATGCCGATCCGCGAGGCCTTGTCGGCATAGGCGGGCCCGATCCCGCGTCTCGTCGTCCCGATCTGCAGCGATCCCAGCCGGCGTTCCGAGGCCTGGTCGATCGCGACGTGCCACGGCATGATCAGGTGCGCGTTGCCCGACACGACGACGACCGACGTGTCGATGCCGCGTGCCGCGAGCGCGTCGAGCTCGTCGAGGAGCACCTTCGGGTCGACCACGCAGCCGGCGCCGATCACGGACGTCTTGCCCGAGATGACACCGCTCGGCGTCTGCCGGATCTTGAACGTCTCGCCGTCGACGATGATCGTGTGGCCGGCGTTCGGCCCGCCCTGGTAGCGGCAGACGATGTCCGAGTCCTGCGCGAGCAGGTCGACGATCTTGCCCTTGCCCTCGTCGCCCCACTGCGCGCCTACGACGACGGTCGACGGCACGCCCTGGAGTCTAGGTCAGCTGCAGCTGGCGATCGTCCCGGCGTGCGAGCCCGGGCGGCTGCTCGCCGCGCCGCAGGACGATCTGATGCCCTGCGGCGCAGCGAACCACGCCGAGCGCGGTGTCCATCCCGACGTTGCCGCGAACGCTCGCGGCTAGGAGGGCGTCGGAGAACAACGCGCCACTACGCCGAGCCGCCTCGAGGCACGGCTCACAGAGGCACGAGAACGAGGTCGCAGAGGGGGAGAGCCAGACCGTCGTCATCATGCCGCCGCGGCCAGGTCGGCGAACTTGGCGTAGCGTTTCTGGAAGGCGAGCTTCTCGATGCCGGTCGCGCCGTTGCGATGCTTGGCCAGGATCAGCTCGGCAACGCCGGCGGAGTCGGTTTCCTCGGGGTTGTAGTACTCGTCGCGGTACACGAACATCACCAGGTCCGCGTCCTGCTCGATGCTGTTGTGGACGATCATGTCCTCGGCGACGAAGTTATGCAGGCCCTCGACCGTCAGGTCGTAAACCATCTCTTCGCCGTCCGGCTCGATCGACACCACCTCGTCCCAGTAGACGTCTCGACACGCCCGCACTCGACGCGAGAGCGCCGCCAGACGTTCTGACCGGACGACGCCCGCCACCAGGGCAGCACCCGCCGCGGCCATCGCCGGGACGACGATCTCTCGCCGTCCGGGTAGGACACGGGGGACCGAGATTCGCATGCCGGGCGCGAGGTCGTCGAGACGGCGCCAGCCGTCGAACGCCAAGAACTTGTGGTTCGCAGTCGCCCTGATCGTGTGCCCGAGCCTGGTCGTCAGCCGGAGCACGGGTTTGCTGCCGGTTGCGAAAGCGCGCGTGACGGAGCGAGGCTCGAGCTGCCACGACTCCGTGTCGACCGCGAGGACGCGGAACCCTTCACGGCCAACGAGCTCGCGAATCGGGCGGTACACGCCCTGGTCGGGGAGGAACACACGGGTTTCGCCGCTCAGACAGCCGGACTCTCGCAGATCCGACAGGATCGGTCGCTTGTCATGTCGTTGCTCGACCGCGCGTGACAGCTGCGAGAGCGCCAGGATCGGCACGTCGAGGTCGCGCGCCAGCACCTTCAGCGCGCGCGAGATCTGCGACACCTCTTGCACGCGGTTCTCGACGGTCGTACCGCTCGTCATCAGCTGGAGGTAGTCGACGATGACCAGCGACAGGTCGGTCTCACGCATCTTGAGCCGGCGAAGCTTCGAGCGGATCTCCATCATCGTGATCGAGCCGGTGTCGTCGACGTAGATCGGTGCCTTGGCGAGCTTGTCGCATGCCGTCGTCAGGCGCGGCCAGTCGTCGACGGCGAGCTTGCCGGTGCGGAGGCGTTGCGACTCGACCTTGCCTTCCGAGCACATCAGCCGCTGTGTGACCTCGGCCTTCGACATCTCGAGGGTGAACAGCGCAACGGGTTTCTCGTGTCGAACGGCGACGTTCGCCGCCATGCACAACGCCAGGGCCGACTTGCCCATCGACGGTCGGGCCGCGACGATCACGAGGTTGCCGGGCTGGAACCCGGACGTGAGCCGGTCGACGTCGCGGAAGCCGGAGGGCGTGCCCGTGATGTCCGTGCCCGCCTCGTAGAGCTTCGTGATCGTCTCGAACGACTCCTTGAGGAGGTCGTCGATGTGCGCGAATTCGCTGGAGACGCGCTGCTGCGAGAGGTCGAACACGATCTGCTCGGCCCGGTCGACGAGCTCGATCGTCTCACCGGGGCGGTCGAAGCCGAGCCGCGCGATGTCGTTGCCGGCGCGGATCAGCCCGCGCAGGGTCGCCATCTCGCTGACGATGCGGGCGTAGTGGGCGGCGTTCGAGGCGGCGGGGACGAGTGCCGCCAGCTCGTGCACGCGCTCCGGCCCGCCGACGTCGGACAGTCCGCCGGTGCGGTCGAGCTCGTCGACGACGGTGATCGCGTCGACCGGCTCGCCCTTCGCGTAGAGGGCGATGATCGCCTTGTAGATCGAGCCCGTGGCTCTCGCGGTAGAAATCGGACGCCGAGAGGTTCGTCGACTCGGTGACCGCCCCGATCGCCAGCGGCGAGAGCATCATCGCGCCGAGCACCGACTCCTCGGCATCGAGGTTCTGCGGCGGGACCGGGGCGGTCGCGAGCGCCTGGGCAGGCATTGCCATGTGGCGCCTAGTCAAGCCGTCTCCGCCCGGGTTCTCAACGGTGTGCAAAACGCCGTTCACACTCCTCTAACAACATCACGTGCAGGGATATCAGAACAGGTGTTCGCAATGCAAGGTGGATCAAAAGGTCGCTCCGAGCGCGGACTTTCGCGCTCGTTCCACAGGCCGTGGACGGTGCTGTGGACGAAGCCGGATGTAGCGATTCGGAAACGATCTGTCCACAGGCAGATGGAGAGCCTGTGGAAAACCGCTATTCGACCGGCTCCGCCTCGGCCGGGAGCTCCGGCTCGTCCAGCTCGATCACGTCCGCTTCGGCTTCGGCCGACGGCTCTGGCAGCACCTCTGCCTCCGCGGCGCGCTCGTCCGCCGCGACCTGCTCCGCCGTGCGGGCAGCCTCGGCCTCGGCGGCCGCGAGCGCGGCGAGCTCCTCCTCGCTCGGAAGCTCCTGACCCTCGGGCGCGACTGCCAGGTGCAGCTCGGCGGTGACGTCCGCGAACAGCTCGACCGGAACCGTGTAGCGGCCGATCCGCTTGATCGTGTCCATCTGGAGCTTGCGCCGGTCGATGCGGATCTTCTCCTGCTCCCAGAGGCGGTCGGCGACGTTCGTCGCGGTGACCGAGCCGAACAGCGAGCCGGTCGGGCCCGCGTTGACGTCGAACCGGAACTGGAGCGCGCCGATCCGGTCGGCGATCGCCTTTGCCTCGTCGACCGTCTTCGCCTCGTGGCGCGCACGCTGTGCGTCGCGCTTCTCGAGCTCGCGGACGAGTGCCGGTGTCGCGGTCTGGGCGAGCCCGCGCGGCAGCAGGAAGTTGCGGGCGTAGCCGCGCGCGACGTTGACGACCTCGCCGCGCAGGCCGAGCGAGTCGACGTCCTGCTTGAGGATCACCTCCACGACGTCCTCCTACCGGTCGCCGACGTACGGGAGCAGGGCGACCTCGCGGGCGCGCTTGACGGCGACCGCAACCTGGCGCTGGTGCCGGCGGCACGCTCCGCTGATGCGGCGCGAGCGGATCTTGCCCCGCTCGGAGACGTAGCGGCGAAGCTCGTTCACGTTCTTGTAGTCGATCTCGTCGACCTTCGACTTGCAGAAGAAGCACGACTTGCGGCGGCCGCCCCCGGTCGGGGCCCCCCGCTTCGTCCTGTTACCGGTGCGTTCGGATTTCGGTGCTGCCACAGCGTCTCCTTAGAACGGGATGTCGTCGTCGGCTGCCTGGAAGTCGGCGTCGGCGCTGCTCTGCGCGCCGGCGGGCACGAACTGGTTGCCGCCGTCGCCGGATCCCTCGCCGCGGCTGCCCAGGAACTGCACGGTGTCGGCGATCACCTCGACCGCCTGGCGCTTGGTTCCGTCCTGCGCGTCCCACTCGCGCCACTCGAGGCGCCCGTCGATCGCGACCGGCCGGCCCTTCGCGAGGTACTGCGCGCAGTTCTCGCCCTGCTGGCCCCAGACGGTGATGTCGAAGTAGTTCGGCTTCTCCGTCCACTGGCCGGAGCTGTCCTTACGGCGCGTGTTGACTGCGATGCGGAGGCCGCAGACCGATGTTCCGGAAGGCGTCTGCCGGAGCTCCGGGTCGCGGGTCAGGTTGCCGACCAGGACGACGCGGTTGATGTTTGCCATGGTTCCTTCGCTCCTCTCCCTAGACGGAGTCCAGGCTACTCGGACGCCTCGTCGCTGTCACCGGCGGGCGCGGACGCGGCTCGCGCGGAGGGGGGCGGGGGAGGCGGCGCCGACGGCGGCTTCAGATGGCCGCCCTTGACCCGGCGAACGGCCAGGTGGCGCACGACGCCGTCGGTGATCTTCAGGACGCGCGTGATCTCGGCGAGCGCCTCGGGGGTCGTCGTGAAGAGGAGCAGGTGGTAGACCGCCTCGCCCTTGTGGTCGATCTCGTAGGCGAGATGCCGGCGTCCCCAGGGCTCGTGTCCGTCCCAGGTGCCGCTCGCGCCTTCGACGGCGTCGCGGACGCGCTGGATGATCTCGTCGGCGCGCTCCTCCGGGAGCTCCGGGTCCAGCAGCAGCATGATCTCGTACTCGTTCAAGCCGAATTCCTCCTTCTCATGGACTGAGTCGGCCCCGCCTCCTTGGCGCCGCTTCGGCGAACGGCGCGACGGGCGTGGCGAGAAGCGGCGGCAGTGTAGCATCGGCGCCGTGAAGCGCCTCCTTGCGCTGGCGGTCGGCGCGCTCGGTCTGACGGCGTGGCTCAAGCGCCGGCGGGAGCGTGGCGCCGTGACCCCGCCACCCGCCGCGACCACGCCGGCGGACGACCTGAAGGCGAAGCTGGCCGAGTCGCGGAGCGCCGAGGAGCCCGAGCCGAGCGAGCCGCCGGTCGTCGAGGATCCCGACGTCGACGCGCGCCGCGCCGACGTGCACGCGCGCGCCCGGCAGGCGATGGACGAGCTCTCCTAGAGCGGGACCGATCCGAGCAGCTCGCGCCGTTCGGCCTCGCCGAGCGTGCGGAGCGGCGGGCGCATGTCCTCGCGCATCGGGACGCCGCGGGCGACGGCGACGGCCTTCAGCGCGGCGAGCCGCGGGAACCGCTCCACGCTCGCCCGGAGCTCGCCGGCCGCGGTCGAGTCACCGCTTCGCACCGCCTCGACGACGACCTCGGGGAACGCCGATGCGAGCCCCGAGACCGCGCCGCCGGCGCCGGCCGCGAGCCCTTCGCCGATCAGCGCCTCGGCGCCGATCAGCACCTCGAGGCCGTCGAGCATGTACGGCCGCACCTTGGCGAACGGGGTGTCGCTCACCTTCATCCCGGCCAGGTTGTCGACGGCCTCACGGAGCCGTTCGACGACCGCCACCGGGATCGCGTAGCCGGAGGCCCGCTCGAGCTCGTAGGCGTAGAACGGGGTCGGGGCGCACGCGCGCGCCGCCGCGACGAAGTGCGCGAGCAGCTCGTCCTCGTCGAGCGGGAAGTACGGCGGCGCGATCACCGCGACCCCTGCCACGCCGAGCTTCGCGGCGTGCGCTGCCAGCGCGACCGTCGCCGCGGTCGACTGCGCGCCGCAGTGGGCGATCACGTCGAGCGGCCCTCGCGCAGCCAGCTCGAGCAGGCGCATCCGCTCCTCGACGGACAGCAGCATTCCCTCGCCGGTGGTGCCGGTGAGCAGGATCCCGTCGACACCGCCGGCCGCGAGGAACGCGAGGTACGGCGCGACGGCGGGCTCGTCGAGCGCCGATCCGCCGTCGGTGAGCGGCGTCAGCGCGGCTGCGAGCGTGCGGGGCACGCCGGGGATTTAACCGGCGGTGAGGACGAGCAGCCAGTCGCCGTCGCCCGCGCTGTTCTTGTCGGGCGGGCGGAACGTCTCGATGCTCCCGTTGCGCGACAGCGGCGCCGCCGGTGTGAACGTCCCGGCCGTCGGGTCGTACCAGCGCGAGACCGCGTTGGCCGCCAGCTTCGACGCGTCGATCGTGATCGTGCGCACGGTCGGCAGGTACGCGATCGCGAGCTTGCCGTCCGGCGTGCGCGCCGCGGTGGCGTAGTCGCTCGACTCGACGTTGCCGGTCGACGAGAAGGTTCCGTAGCCGGAGGTGAGGAGCGTGTGCTTCTGGTCCGGAACGAGCCGGTACCACGGAAGGCCGGTGAAGAGCTTGACCAGGTAGCTCGATCTGCTGGCTGCCGGGCGTGTCGAGGTTGCTCTTCCAGTCCGGGAGGAACTGCCACGTGTACTTGTTCCCGTAGAACTGGCCGGACGCGCCGCTGAGGAGGCTCCAGTACTCCTGCCGGCGCAGTGTCTCCGGATCACCGTATGAGATCGATGAGCTGTTCTGCTCGAACTCGTAGCCGGCCTCGACCATGAAGATCGGGGATGAAGCCCTTCCGGTTGTAGGCCTTGAGAACCTCCGCGTACGTCGGGTTGTACGTGTATGCGGCGTCGAGCCCGAGCAGCGGTCGCCACCTTGCGTCGTCCGAGGAACTGCTCACGGTGTAGTTGAGCTCGACCGTCTGGAGATGGTGCGGGTCTGCGCTCCTGATCCCCTTCGCAACGGCCAGCACCAGTGCGTCGGCTGACGCGTCGCTCCACTGCTGGAAGTCGTTTCCGCTCATCCAGACGATGTTCGGGAACTTCGCGTAGCGCTTCCCGAGGTAGCGCCCGTAGGCGTACGCCTTCGCGGCGCCGTTCGCCTGAAGCGTCCCGAGCCAGCCGCCGGTCTCGATCGGATCGAGGAACACCACCATTCCGTACTGGCTCGCGAGCCGGATCATGGCGTCAACGCGGGCGAAGTAGCGCGGGTTCGGGGTCGAGAGGTCGTTCGGCTTCAGGAACGGCTGGATGTGGTCGTAGGTGCTTCCGTCGGCTCGTCCGGCCGTGTACTTGTCGCAGAGCAGATTGACCCAGAGCGCGTTGAAGCCGAACGCCTTCCGGTCGGCGATGTACGTCTTCGCGTCTTGCAGCGAGAGGTTGACGATCATCGACTGCGGCGAGTCGCCGACGATCAGGAACGGCCGCCCGCGCTGGTCGACCAGGTAGCGCCGTGTCGGGCCGACCTTGAGCGGGTACGCCACGTTCGGGCTCGCTGCCGGACTGCGCCTCCGCGGACATCGCTCGCTCGCCACCGAGTGAGCATGAGGAGCAGCACGGCCGTGATCGGGAGCAAGAGGGCTGTCCGCTTCGCTGACGCCCTCAGCTGCATGCGAGGCTCAGGGGAGCAGGCCGAAGACCGTCAGCTGCCCTGCCGAGGCGACGTACACCTCGCCCGTTGGCGACCGACCGGGATCGTGAACTTGAGCCACGGGTCCAGCTGGTCGCGTGTGCCGGCCTGGTCGCTGTGTAGTACTCGTGCGCCAGGTTGCTCGGCGTCGTAGGCGTGCAGCGTGCCCGGCGCAGCTGTCGCCGTTGCTCTGCAGCGCCCAGAGGATCCCGTTGCTGCTCCGTTGGCGGAGATCGCCATCGTGCCGCCGCGTGAGTCGAACTTGCTTGTCGTGCCGTCGTAGGTCTCGGACGATTGCGAGGTCGGTCTCGTCGAGAGCAGGCCGTTTGTCAGCTGGAACGCCTGCACCTGGCCCGCCACCGGCGCGAAGTAGACGATGCCGTTGAAGTAGACGGGCGCGCTGAAGTTGCCGCGCTCTCGAGCCGCCGGTCGTTCGGGAAGATGTTCGATGAGCGTCTGGACGATCTGGTCGTCGTTCGCTGTGTGAGCTGGCCCATGTTGTCGCGGTCGACGAGATAGACCGTGCCGTTCTTGCCGGCGCTGACCATCTCGTGCGGATGGGCGCCGGGCTGGTCGGGCAGCAGCAGGACGCCGCCGGACGCCGAGGTCGAGGTTGCCGGCTGTCGAGGGTCGCCTTGCACGCTTGGGTGAGAAGTAGTCGTGCACCGTGCCGCTCGGGTCAAGCTTGAGCGAACGAGTCGCCGTAGTCGCGCGCCGCCGCTGTGTCGGCGTCCATCGACGTGCCGTCGCCGGTGATGAAGTACAGGCTCCCGGTCGAGTCGGCGGCGATGCCGTCGCCGCCCATCCAGACGCCGCCGTCGTCGCCGTTTGGCGGTGGTGCAGAACGCCATGACCTGCTGGAGCGTTGATGCGTTGTAGCCGAGCACCCAGCCGTGGAACGGCTCGTTGTCGCCGTGGCTCGAGAAGCCGAGGTACACGACGCCGTTCGCGAGCAGGAGCGCCGGTCCGCTGGTTCTGGCGGAGGGAGTTGAACGTGAGCGTCCCGCCCTGACGATCCGTTCGCCGGTGCCGGGAACGCTCGCCTGAATCACGACCGGGCCGCCGAACTTCTCGGCGCCGGTTGCGATGTCGAGCGCGTGGAGGCGCTGACGTAGGTCGTCGTGCCGCCACTCACCTCCTTCGTCTCCGCGACGACGTACATCGTGTCCGGTCGTCGGATCGATCGACCGGCGTCCCGGTGATCCCGATCTCGTTGGGGATGTCGCCGGTCTCGCCGGTGTCGGCCGCCGGAACGGTCGTGACGCCCGCGGCCGGGTTGATGAACGAGTCCTTCCAGAGCGGCGCGCTGCTTCGCCCGTCGGCGTCGAACGCGTAGACGCTGTCGTGCTCGGTCGCGACGATCACGATGTTGTGGAACCCCTGCCCGGGAATGTTCACGTTCTGGCACGTACAGCGGTGATGCGAGCGTGAGCCCGTCGAGCGGGTAGCTGAAGAGCTTCCCGAACGTCGTCGAGTTGACGTTCGAAGGCGTCAGCACGGTCTCGTTGAGGTTCTCGCCGTCGCGCATGTTGTCGTTGTGGAACGTGAACGTGCCTGGCGTAGTTCGATGACGTAGACCGTGGCGCTCGCCGTCGCGATCCCGGTCGTCGCCGAGATGGTGTGCGTGCCGACGCTGCTCGGCGGCGTGTAGAGACCGCCGGACGTGATCGTCCCTGAGCCGCTGCTTCCGCCGGCGACGCCGTCGACGAGCCAGGTGACGCTTCCGCTCCCGGGCCCCTGAGCCGTGTACTGCTGCGTTCGCGTGAACGTGAGCACGGCGTTGTTCGGGGACACCGTGAACGCCGTGGTGGCCGTCGCCGTGTTGGTGTAGGGGCCGAGGTTGCCGGCGGCGTCGGTGGCGCGGACGCGGTAGCTGTAGGTGTTGTTCGCAGTGACGGTGGTGTCCTTGAAGCGTGGTGGTCGAGCTCGTCCCGATCTGGGCGAAGTTCGAGCAGCCCGCGCCGGTGCAGCGCTCGACCAGGTAGCCGGTCGCGCCGCCGGTCGCCGCGCCCCAGGAGAGGTCGACCTCGGTGGGGCTGACCGCGTTGGCGCTCAAGGTCCCGGGTGCCGACAGGGAGCGTCGAGTTCACGGGTGTGGTCTGGTCGGCCTGGATTTGGGTGGCGGTGAGGGCGGTGTTGTAGATGCGGACTTCGTCGATCATGCCGGCGAAGTTCTGGCCGTAGATGCTGTCGCCGCCGATCTGCAGCGGGTTGGTGGAGGTGCTGATCGAGCCGGTGTGGGCGGTGGAGGCGACCTGGGTGCCGTTGACGTAGAGGCGTAGGGTGGTGCCGTCGTAGGTTTCGGCCAGGTAGCTCCAGCTGTTGGCGGTGAGGGCGGCGGTGCCGTAGGCGTCGGCGTAGCTGCCGCCGGCGATCAGGCCGGCGTCGGGTTTGGAGGCGTTGGCTGGAGGTGGCCTCGAGGTAGTAGTTGTCGTTGCCCTTGTAGATCACGTCGCGCCAGTTGCGCGTTGACGGTCGTGGGGTTGACCCAGGCCTCCAGGGTCATGCCGGTGGTCAGGTGCAGCGCGGCGGCGTCGGGGATCGTGACGAGCGCGCTCGTGCCGTTGAACTGCAGCGCCTTGCCGTACTTGCCGGTCGCCGCCCAGGTCGTGTTCGAGACCGTGCCCGTTGTGGCCGTTCCCGGACTGGTCGGTGACCGTCGTCCCCGACCCCTCATCAAACCCATACGCCGCCACCAAACCCGACGGTGCGGTGGCCGCCGACGGTGACGGCGACGTTGGTGACGTTGGCCGAGCCGATCGTCCCTGACGCCGTTCGAGACCGAGCAGGTTTGGCCGGACGGGTTGGTCTTCACCGTGACCGCGTACGCCGCCCCGGACGCCAACTTGGTCGCGAACGTGAACGGGCCGTTCGCGCTCACGCTCAGATCGTCGCCGCCGTTGTCCTGCAACACCACCGTCCCCGACAACCCCGACACCGACCCGCCGACCGAATAGGTGGGCACTGTGACGCAGGTGACGGCGACGTTGGTGACGTTGGCCGAGCCGATCGTCCCTGAGCCGTTCGAGACCGAGCAGGTTTGGCCGGACGGGTTGGTCTTCACCGTGACCGCGTACGCCGCCCCGGACGCCAACTTGGTCGCGAACGTGAACGGGCCGTTCGCGCTCACGCTCAGATCGTCGCCGCCGTTGTCCTGCAACACCACCGTCCCCGACAACCCCGACACCGACCCGCCGACCGAATAGGTGGGCACGTGTGACGCAGGTGACGGCGACGTTGGTGACGTTGGCCGAGCCGATCGTCCCCGACGCCGTTCGAGACGCGGAGCAGGTTTGGCCGGATGGGTTGGTCTTCACCGTGACCGCGTACGCCGCCCCGGACGCCAACTTGGTCGCGAACGTGAACGGGCCGTTCGCGCTCACGCTCAGATCGGTCGCCGCCGTTGTCCTGCAACACCAGCCGTCCCCGACAGACCCCGACACCGACCCGCGCGACCGAATACGTCGGCCCGGTCGGGGTGATCGGTGTGGTTTGGTCGGTTTGGATTTGGGTGGGGGTGAGGGCGGTGTTGTAGATGCGGACTTCGTCGATCATGCCGGCGAAGTTTTGGCCGTAGAGGCTGTCGCCGCCGATCTGCAGCGGGTTGGTGGAGGTGCTGATCGAGCCGGTGTGGGCGGTGGAGGCGACCTGGGTGCCGTTGACGTACAGGCGGACGGTGGTGCCGTCGTAGGTTTCGGCCAGGTAGCTCCAGCTGTTGGCGGTGAGGGCGGCGCTGCCGTAGGCGTCGGCGTAGCTGCCGCCGGCGATCAGGCCGGCGTCGGGTTTGGAGGCGTTGGTGGAGGTGGCCTCGAGGTAGTAGTTGTCGTTGCCCTTGTAGATCACGTCGCGCCAGTTGCCGTTGACGGTCGTCGGGTTGACCCAGGCCTCCAGGGTCATGCCGGTGGTCAGGTGCAGCGCGGCGGCGTCGGGGATCGTGACCAGCGCGCTCGCCCGTTGAACTGCAGCGCCTTGCCGTACTTGCCGGTCGCCGCCCAGGTCGTGTTCGCGACCGTGCCGGTGTGGCCGTTCCCGGACTGGTCGGTGACCGTCGTCCCCGACCCCTCATCAAACCCATACGCCGCCACCAGACCCGACGGTGCGGTCGCCGCAGGTGCGGCGCGTTGGTGACGTTGGCGGAGCCGATCGTCCCTGAGCCGTTCGAGGCCGAGCAGGTTTGGCCGGACGGGTTGGTCTTCACCGTGACCGCGTACGCCGCCCCGGACGCCACTTGGTCGCGAACGTGAACGGGCCGTTCGCGCTCACGCTCAGATCGTCGCCGCCGTTGTCCTGCCGGTGGTGGCGCGATCTGGGCGAAGCAGGCTGCAGTTGGCGCCGTGAGGCAGCGCTCGACCAGGTAGTCGGTGACGCCGACGGTGTCGGTCGAGGCGCCCCAGGCCAGGTCGACCTCGCCCGCGCGAGATCGCGTTGGCGGTCAGCGTTCCGGGCTGCGTCGGCGGACTGTCGTGTCGGGCGTCGAGCGTGGTGCGCGGTGGCGGTGTTGTGTGTAGGGGCTCTGAGTTGTTGCCGGCGGCGTCGGTGGCGCGGACGCGGTAGCTGTAGCGCGGTGCCGAGCCCGCCGACCGATAGGTGGGCCCTGGCAGGTGACGGCGACGTGTGGTGACGTTGGCTGCGGCCGATCGTCCCTGACCCGTTCGAGGCCGAGCAGGTTTGGCCGGACGGGTTGGTCTTCACCGTGACCGCGTACGCCGCCCCGGACGCCAACTTGGTCGCGAACGTGAACGGGCCGTTCGCGCTCACGCTCAGATCGTCGCCGCCGTTGTCCTGCAACACCACCGTCCCCGACAACCCCGACACCGACCCGCCGACCGAATACGTCGGCCCGGTCGGGGTGATCGGTGTGGTTTGGTCGGTTTGGATTTGGGTGGGGGTGAGGGCGGTGTTGTAGATGCGGACTTCGTCGATCATGCCGGCGAAGTTTTGGCCGTAGAGGCTGTCGCCGCCGATCTGCAGCGGGTTGGTGGAGGTGCTGATCGAGCCGGTGTGGGCGGTCGAGGCGACCTGGGTGCCGTTGACGTACAGGCGGACGTTGGTGCCGTCGTAGGTTTCGGCCAGGTAGCGTCCAGCTGTTGGCGGTGAGGGCGGCGGTGCCGTAGGCGTCGGCGTAGCTGCCGCCGGCGATCAGGCCGGCGTCGGGTTTGGAGGCGTTGGTGGAGGTGGCTTCGAGGTAGTAGTTGTCGTTGCCCTTGTAGATGACGTCGCGCCAGTTGCCGTTGACGGTCGTGGGGTTGACCCACGCCTCCAGGGTCATGCCGGTGGTCAGGTGCAGCGCGGCGGCGTCGGGGATCGTGACCAGCGCGCTCGACCCGTTGAACTGCAGCGCCTTGCCGTACTTGCCGGTCGCCGCCCAGGTCGTGTTCGCGACCGTGCCGGTGTGGCCGCTACCGGACTGGTCGGTGACCGTCGTCCCCGACCCCTCATCAAACCCATACGCCGCCACCAAACCCGGCGTGGCGGCCGTGGCCTGCCGCGACGGAGCCGACGCGACACGAACATCGCAAGGAGCGCGACGAGAAGGAGGGCCCGCGCTGCGCGCCACGCGCCGCACGCTGTGCCTGGACCCCAGGCGACCCTGGTCGTTGGTTCCCATCCGAATGGCTAGTGCATCTCGATTCGCGGAAGCCGGCCGGCCGCGGCCTGCCCGACCCCGGCGAAGAGGCGCCCGTGCCGCATTGTGTCGGCTAGGTCTCCAGTCCGTTACGCCGACGCGTTGGTGATCGGCACGCCCATGAACGTGAAGCCGTCCGAGTCACCGTACTTCTTGTCCCCGAACGTCAGTTCGTTGACCGTCCCGATCTCGATGAGCTCGGGCGCCTCGTAGTGGGCACCGCTCACACCGACTCCCAATTCTCCCGTTGCCACGCTGTCCTCCCCTTGTTCCGTGGGCGTAGACGAACCCTAGGGAGCTGGTCATTCGCTCGCAACTGTTCTGAAGTCCAGGTTCCTCGGAGCAGCCGAAGCATCCAAGCGCCCGGACGCGCGCCGGACCAGCGCGGCCTGCAGGAGGAGGAACGAGTGCGCGTCCGGTGACTCCCCGGCCCACTCCTCGCGAAGTGCCGCCGGCTCGATCGGCTCGAGGCCGTCGAGCTCTTCGATGGCGACCTCCGCCAGCGCCCGGCTCGCCGGGCCGAAGAAGACCGAGCCGAACGCCGCCTTCGAGGCGCGCTCGAGCACCGAGGCGGGGAGGATCGAGGAGAAGGCGCCCAGGAGCACCGAGGTGCGATCGTGGAGCCGGTGCCGCGCGGCGAGGCGGCCGACCGATGATGCAAAGGCAGCGTCCGTCAGTGGATGCTCGATCCGCGCGCCGCAGTCCTGCGCGATCAGCTCGAGCGAACGCACGCCGATCTCGGTCTCCCGGCGCTCGTACCACCAGCGCCAGCGATCGGCCCAGCGCAGTGGCTCGCTCGCGAGGTCGTCCGCGGACCGTCGCCGCAGCTCGCCGTTCGCACGCTCGGTCAGCCAGGGGAGGCGCGTGTCGCCCGGATAGCGCGTGCGAAGGACCGCGCTCCGCACCGATCGCGGCGCGACCGCGACGCCCACGCGGGCGACGTCCCGCAGTCGCGGCCGCGTCGCCCCGCAGAGAACGGCCGCCGCACGGGCCCAGTGCGACGTGCCGAGCAGCTCGTCTCCGCCGACGCCGGTCAGCAGCGTGCCACCGCGCGCGATCTCGAGGAGCGGCGCGTGGAAATGGGCGTTGAACGGCCAGAGGAGCCCGTGGCGCTCGAGGATCCCCCTCGCGAGCGGGCCGACGCAGTCGAGCTCGTGGCGGAGCTCGAGCCGCACCCAGTCGGTGAGGCCCAGATGCTCGACGACGAGCTCCTGCCATTCGGCCTCCGACGACCGGGCTGCATCGGGGAAGACGTTCGTGACCGGGACCGGAGGCGGCAGTCCTTCGCGTCGCGCGACGGTCGCGGCCGCCGCCAGCACCGCGGACGAATCGCGGCCGCCCGAGAAGCTGACGAAGCAGGGGCCCCGTGCGAGTGCAGGGAGAACTGCAGCTCCGAGCGCGTCGACAGGGTCGCCCTGGGCGTGATCGGGCGCCGGAGCCGGCCGGGATTCGCTGCCGAACACGAGACCGGAGGCGAGCTCGAGCGGGCTCAGCTCGAACGGGGAGCGGCAGAACGTCACGAGGTGCCTACCCGCGCGGCGCCGAGCGGTCCCGCCCGCGGAGGTACGCCTCGGCCTGGAGCGTGAAGAGCTCGGCGTACAGCCCGTCGTTGGCCATCAGCGAGTCGTGGTCGCCGTTCTCGACCATGCGCCCTGCCTCGAGCACGTAGATCCGGTCGGCCGAGCGGACGCTCGAGAAGCGGTGGGAGACGAGCAGCACGGAGCGGCCGTGCGCGAGCTCGCGCATCTGCGCGAAGAGGTCGGCTTCGGCGCGCGGGTCGAGCGACGCGGTGGGCTCGTCGAGGACGAGGAAGCTGCCGCCTCGGAAGAACGCACGGGCGAGGGCGAGCCGCTGCCACTGCCCGATCGAGAGCTCGTAGCCTCCGTAGAACTCTCGGCCGAGCCTCGTCTCGTATCCGTCGGGCAGATTCGAGAGGAACCGGTCGGCGCCTGCTGCGGCCGCCGCGGCCTCGATGGCGGACTCGTCCCCTTCGCGTTCGGGTCGGCCCAGGAGGATGTTGTCGCGGACGGAGAGGTGGTACTGGACGTAGTCCTGGAACAGCACCGTCATCTCGTTGCGTATCTCGTCGGGCGAGAGGACGCTCGAGTCGGCGCCGTTCCACAGGATCAGGCCCGCGTCGGGCCGGTAGAGCTGGCAGATCAGCTTCACGAGCGTGGTCTTCCCGGAGCCGTTCTCGCCGACGAGGGCGACGATCTCGCCGGGCTCCACCGCGAGCGACACGTCATCCAGCACGATCGTGTCGCTGCCCGGGTAGCGGAACGAGACGTTCTGCACCTCGAGGGCGCTGACATTCGGGGCGGGCACCCTGCCTCCGTTGTGCGCTCTTCTCGGTCATCTCCGTCTGCGAGGCGAGCTCGAGGAACGACCGGAAGTCGTGGATGAACATGCTCGACTCGATCAGTCGTCCGGCGCTCGACGTGATCGCGGTCATCCGTGAGCCGAGTTGCTGCATGGCAAGCGCCGCGGTGAGTGCCGTCGCGGCCGTCATCCGGCCCGTGTCGAGGAGCACGATCAACGCGCCCAACGCAACGATCGTGCCGAGCAGCCCCCCGGTGCTGCCGAGCAGCGCGACCTTCAGACGGCCGCGGAGGAACGTGTGGAGCTGGCGCACCCGGTCGTCGGTCAGCGCCGCGTACCGCCGGTGCAGGAACGGGCCGGCCCCGAAGATGCGGATCTCCTTCGCGGGCTCGCGCTCCGTGAGCAGCTCCATCAGGTACTGGCGCTCACGACCGTCGGCGGTGAGGCCGTGCTCGAAGACGTAGGCGGCGCGGCTGTTGAGAATCGTCGCCAGCAGCGGGAAGACGGCCGCGACGGCGACGAACGCCAGCAGGACCGGCTGCAGCACGAAGAGGACGACCGCGATGCCGATGCTCGTGAGCACGCCCGTCGTGAGCGCGGTGACGCTGTTCACCATGTCGATCAGGCGGAAGAGGCCCGAGTTGCGCGCGCGCTGCAGCTGGTCGTAGAACTCGGCGTTCTCGAACGCCTCGAAGTCGACCGCGACCGAGACCTCGATGATCCGGTCGAACGCGTGACGCGAGGCGAGCTCGACGAGCAGCTTCTGCTCGTAGGCGGTGAACGCGGCGACCACGCCGAGCACGGCCGTAATCAGCGGCGAGTGCCCCGAGCCACGGGTAGAGCGCGCTCACCGATCCTCCGTTGCCGACGCCGACGAGTGCCGTCAGGAGCTGGCGCGTGACGAGCAGCTGGACCGCGATCGCGGCCGCCGAGACCACCTGCAGGAGGACGGTCGCGCTCAGGTGCTTCCGATCGGCCGCCCAGACGAGGCGCAAGGCGAGCCAGGTCAGTCCCGGCACGCGCCGGATCTGCGAGACGCGATCGTCGGGCGGACGGTAGTCGAAGACGGTTGCCGGGCCGGTCCTCGTCGCGGGCTCAGCGGCCTCGGGCGGCCGCTCCCGTCGCCTTCGGAGCGGCGGAGCCGGCTCACACCGCGAGTAGCCCTTGCGCGCAGAGGGCGTCGAGGAACGCGTCCGTGTCGGCTGTCGCGCGGCCCTGGTCGACGCCGAACTCGCTGACGATCAGCCCGATCAGGTGCTCCCGGGATGCTCCATTCGCCAGTGACTTCCAGAGGAGAGCCCCGGTCCCGTTCGTCGAGAGGTACTCGGAGGACGAATGCTGGAGCGCGATGATCTCCCCGTCGACCTCGCGCCAGGAGACGGCGGTTTCGTTGAGTCGGAGCAGCTTCATCTGGTGGCTGGGCTGTGGCGTTCTCGAGGCGGATTCGTGAAGTCGTCGCAGCGTAGTTCACGGTTCAGGCCGTGGGTAGCCCCCGGGGGGCGCCAGGGGAACTAGCCCGATGTCTAGGTCGAGCCGAGCCCCTGGCTGTCAAGGTCTCGATCATGAGAGTTGCGCTTCCGGTCACCGCGGTGACGCCGGCCGGCGACGAGCGCCTCGGTACCGGACAGCGGATCCGGATCGCGAGGGAGATTGTCGCCAGCTACTGCGCCGCGCGGTGGTGGATCATGCGCCTGAGCTTTCCCGAGGCGGTCGCCGCGGCGCGGGACGTGCAGCCGAGCGCACGGATCAGCTTGCCGGACGGCGAGTTGGATGCCGCGGGGATCCGCCTCGGCAACGCGGTGCAGCGCACCCTCCGTGCGCTTCCCGTCGATTCGCGCTGCCTCGTCACAGCTCTCGTTCTGACCCGCATGCTGGCGCGGCGCGGGATCGACAACACGTTCGTCCTCGGCGTTCGCTCGCAGCCGCGCTTCGGCGCCCACGCATGGGTCGAGCGGCGACGGCGTTCGCGCTTCTGCCCACGACGCCCGACTACCATCGGCTCTCCGAGCTCTGACGGGACCCCGCGCTAAGTTGGCCACACCGTGATCCACGGCGGAACGCACTGCCGCTTCTGCGAGGCGCCGCTCGAGCTGACGATGGTCGACCTCGGCAAGTCGCCGCTCTGCGAGAGCTTCCTGCCGGCCGACCGGCTCGAGGCGATGGAGCCGTTCTATCCCGCTCCACGTCCGCGTCTGCACGCAGTGCTGGCTCGCGCAGCTCCCGTCGTTCGTTGCGCCGGACGAGATCTTCCACGAGTACGCCTACTTCTCGGCGTACTCGGACTCGTGGGTCGAGCACTCGCGCGCGTACGTCGACATGATCAGCGCCCGCCTCGAGCTCACGCCCGACAGCCTCGTCGTCGAGCTCGCCTCGAACGACGGCTACCTGCTGCAGCACTTCCTGCCGAAGGGCATCCCGGTGCTCGGGATCGACCCGGCTGCGAACGTCGCGCGCGCCGCCGAGGAGCGGGGCGTTCCGACGCTCGTCGAGTTCTTCGGCGTCGAGCTCGCCGAGCGGCTGGTCGGCGAGGGCCGCCGGCCGACCTCGTGCTCGGGAACAACGTGCTCGCCCAGGTCCCCGACCTCAACGACTTCGTCGGCGGCGTCGCGATCCTGCTCGCTCCCGGCGGGACGGCGACCTTCGAGTTCCCGCATCTGCACGCTGCTCGAAGGGCTCCAGTACGACACGATCTACCACGAGCATTTCTCGTACTTCTCGCTGACGACGATCGGCGAGGATCTTCGCAGCGCACGGGCTTGCGCGTCGTCGACGTCGAGGAGCTCCCGAGCCACGGCGGCTCGCTCCGCGTGTACGCCGCCCACGCGGCGGACGGCCGTGAAGCCAGTCCCGCCGGTTGCGGAGCTCATCGCCGCGGGAGGACGCGGAGGGCCTGCGCGATCCGGAGCCGGTACGGCGGTTCGCCGAGGAGGTCGAGGAATCGAAGCGGGCCCTGCTCGACCTCCTGATCGAGCTCCGGCGCGCCGGCAAGCAGGTCGTCGGCTACGGCGCGCCGGGCAAGGGCAACACGCTGCTCAACTACTGCGGGATCCGCACCGACTTCCTCGACTACACGGTCGACCGCAACCCGTACAAGCACGGCCGGTTCACTCCCGGGCACGCACATCCCGATCTTGCCGCCGGAGCGGATCGCCGAGACGCGGCCCGACGCGATCGTGATCCTGCCCTGGAACCTCGCGCGGGAGATCGCCGCGCAGCTCGCCTATACGCAGGAGTGGGGAGCGCAGCTGATCGTCCCGATTCCGACCGCGACCGTCCTCGAGCCCGTCCGGAGCCGCCGGTTGACGACCTCGAGGTGCAGGCCTTTACTCCTGTGGAGCATGTCGATCTCGGCGGGACCGGCGTCGTGAAGGTCGTGATCTTCTGCGGCGGGCTCGGCGTGCGCATGGGCGAGGAGACCCAGCGCATCCCGAAGCCGATGATCGAGATCGGCGGCAAGCCGATCCTCTGGCACATCATGCGCTACTACTCGATGTGGGGCCACAACGAGTTCATCCTCTGCCTCGGCTACAAGGGCGAGGTCGTCAAGCAGTACTTCCTGTCGTACAACGGCGCGCTGTTCAACGACTTCGTGCTCGATCGCAGCGCAGGCGAGCACGAAGCTCGAGCTGCTCTCACGCGACCTCGACGAGTGGCGGATCACGTTCGTCGACACCGGGCTGAACTCGACGATCGGCGAGCGGCTGAAGGCGGTCGCGTCCCACCTCGGCGACGACGAGACCTTCCTCGCGACGTACGGCGACGGGCTCACCGACGCGCCGCTCGACGACATGATCGAGGACCTTCAACGCGTCAGCGGAAGACGGCGAATGTTCCTGTCGGTGCGACCGCCGTTCAACGCGCACCTCGTTCGACGCGGACGACGACGGCATCGTCACTCGGAGTGGAGGACATGAGCCAGCTCCGACATTCGGATCAACGGCGGCTTCTTCGTCTTCAAGCGCGAGATCATCGACTGGATCGAGCCCGGCGACGAGCTCGTCGAGGAGACCGTTCGCGCGCCTGATCGCGCGGCAGCGAGCTCGTCGCCTATCCGCTACGACGGCTTCTTCGGCCCGATGGACACGATCAAGGATCGCCAGCGCGCTGGAGACGCTGCACGAGTCCGGCGAGGCGCCGTGGCGGCATCTCGGCTCGACGGCGTCCCCGGAGCGCGCTCGCAGGTCGATGCTGAGCCTGTCACCGGCTGAGCCGCTCCGCCGCGTCCTCGCGATCGGCTGCCACGCGGACGACATCGAGATCGGGTGCGGCGGAACGCTGCTCACGCTCGTCGCGGTCGAACCCGGAGCTCGAGGTCGACTGGGTCGTGCTCGCGGCGCCCGGCGAGCGCGCGGCGGAGGCACGGGCGAGCGCGGAGGCGTTCCTCGCGGGAGCCGCCGCGGCGCGCGTCGAGGTGCACGAGTTCCGAGACGGCTTCCTGCCCTACGTCGGCGGCGAGGTCAAGGAGGTGTTCGAGGACCTGAAGCGGCGCGTCGATCCGCAGCTCGTCCTCACGCACGCCGGCTACGACTTCCACCAGGATCACCGGCTCGCCTGCGAGCTGACGTGGAACACCTTCCGCAACCACCTGATCCTCGAGTACGAGATCCCGAAGTTCGACGGCGACCTCGGGCGGCCGAACGTGTTCGTCCCGCTCGCGCCGGAGGTCGTCGAGCGAGAAGCTCGCGCTGCTCGAGCAGCACTTCCCGAGCCAGGCCGGCAAGCACTGGTTCGACCGCGAGACGTTCCTCGGGCCTGATGCGCCTTCGCGGGATGGAGGCCGTTGCGCCCGAGCGGTTCGCCGAGGCCTTCACCTGCGCGCAAGGCTGTGCTCGCGCTGTGAGGTTCGTGCCGACGAAGCTCGAGGGCGCCTACGTGGTCGAGCCGGAGCGTCACGAGGACGAGCGCGGCTTCTTCGCGCGAACGTGGTCCGGCGACGAGTTCGCCGAGCACGGGCTGGTCTCGGAGCTCGTCCCAGTGCAGCGTCTCCCGCAACAGCAAGGCGGGCACGCTGCGCGGGCATGCACTTCCAGACCGCGCCCCACGAGGAGGCGAAGCTCGTCCGCTGCACCGCCGGCGCGATCTTCGACGTGATCGTCGACCTGAGGCCGGGCTCCGCGACGCTCACCGATGTGGGTCGGCGTCGAGCTTGCACGCCGAGACCGGGACGCGCGCTGTACATCCCGAAGGGATTCGCGCACGGGTTCCAGACGCTCGTCGACGGCAGCCGAGGTCCTCTACATGATCTCCGACCCCTACGTTCCCGAGGCCGCCGTCGGGCGTGCGCTGGGACGACCCGGCGTTCGGGATCG